>NZ_JASHKO010000010.1:0-22430 GCF_030056745.1 Rhodococcus sp. IEGM 1406
ACGACTCGAGCACCAACGCGCGCTCAGGCGCCGTCATGACCTCGACGTCACCGACCGCTGAACCGGGATCTGCGACCATCGCGCGCAGTATGCGGACAAACCGATCGGTGAAGGCGGACACGGTCGAGGCATCGAACAGATCCGTGGCGTAGAGCCAGGACAGCACGATCCCTGCGGCATCCCCCGACTCGTTTTCCCGTGGAGCTGCGGTCAATTGCAAATCGAACTTCGCGATGTCGACGCCCGCGTCGAATCCGGAGACACGCAGTCCGGGCAATTCCAGTGCGTCGTCGGCCATGTTCTGGAAGAACAGCGCAACTTGGAACAACGGGTGGTGCGCTTGGGATCGTGCCGGGTCGAGCACTTCGACAAGCCGCTCGAATGGCACATCGGCGTTGGCAAAAGCTCCCAGATCGATGTCACGCACATGGTCGAACAAATCGGAGAAGCTTGCTCCTGGATTCACGGCCGTGCGTAACACCAGGGTGTTTACGAACATGCCGATCAGATCGTCGAGTTCGGGTTCCCCTCGTCCAGAGATTGGTGAACCGATCGCCACGTCACCGCTGCCGCTCGACCTTGCCAACAGGACCGCCAGCGCCGCATGGACGACCATGAACAGTGACACGTTGTGGTCAAGTGCGAGTTGCTCCAGGGCACTGTGCAATTCAGCGTCCACGTCCGAACGGTGGACGCCGCCTCTGGTGGAGAGAATTGAGGGTCGTGGACGGTCGGCCGGGAGTTCGATCTTCTCCGGCAGGTCTCGCAAGGTCGTCTTCCAGTACGCGAGCTGCTCGGACATCAACGATGTCGGATCGGAATCCACGCCGAGAACCTCACGCTGCCACATCGCGAAGTCTGCGTACTGCACCGGCAGCGGTGTCCACTCCGGACTCCGGCCGTCCACACGCGCAAGGTAGGCGAACGCAACGTCCCGAACCAACGGCGCTACGGAAACGCCGTCCGCTGAAATGTGGTGAACGACCATCGCCAGGACGTACTCGGACGGATCCGTCTGGAAGAGCTTGACCCGCAACGGAACTGCCGAGCTGACGTCGAATCCGGCGGTAACGAGAGTCAACAGTTCGCCGAGAAGTGCCGAATCGGCCAACGGAACGGGATCGAGGTCGATGTCTGCGGTCGATTCCGGCAGAATTTGCTGATAGCCCACACCGTCGATTCCTGGGTAGACAGTACGAAGGACTTCGTGCCGAGCTAGGACGTCACCGACCGCTGAGGCGAGCGCAACCGTGTCAAGCTCACCACTCAGGCGGAGGACGATCGGAATGTTGTTGACAGCAGATTCGGAATCGAACTGGCTCAGGAACCACATCCGTTGCTGCGCCAGCGACAACGGCACATGTTCCGGACGAATCACCGGCGCAAGCTGTACTCTGACGGACCCCTCCGCCTCGGCTTCGATTCGGGCAGCCAATGCTTCGACCGTCGATACCTCGAAGAGGGTTTTCACCTGAATGCGTGTCCCGAACGCAGCTCCGAGACGTCCAGCCAGCCTTGCTGCAACAAGTGAGTTGCCGCCGAGTTCGAAGAAATCGTCTTCGGCACCGACCCTCTCGACTCCGAGCAGGTCGACGAAGGCCGCTGCCACGAGTACCTGTGCAGGCGTTGATGGTTCGCGGTACGCACGCGAGATGAAGATCGGCTCGGGAAGGCTGTCGGTGTCCAACTTACCCACTGGGGTGAGAGGAATCCGGTCGATGACCATGATCGATGCAGGCACCATGTGGCGCGGAAGAACGGCCCGAGCGCTGGCGGTCAACGAGTCTGGGTCCAGGTCGACGTCGGCATTCGCCATGACATACGACACCAGCGCGGCGTCACCTGAGGAACCGGTGATCGCGACGGTGGCGACGAAGTCGACTCCGGGTTGGGCGGCAAGGACGGCATCGATCTCGCCCAGTTCGATCCGGAAGCCGCGAATCTTGACCTGTGAGTCCCCCCGCCCGAGATATTCGAGGTCGCGCTCACCACCGGTCTGATCGGTGGCTCCGCCATCGCCGCCGGTGCGGATCCACCGCACGGTATCGCCGGTCCGGTAGAGCCGCTCCCCGGCGCCGCCGAACGGATTTGCGACAAAACTTGCCGCAGTAGTTGCGGACAGGCCGTTGTACCCGCGGGCAAGGTGGGTGCCCGACAGGTAGAGTTCGCCGGCGGTTCCGGTGGCGACCGGCTGAAGTCGAGAATCGAGGACGAACACGCCGACACCACGGACGGGACCACCGATCGTCACGGGACGATCGACGGTCAACTCGGCGATGTTGCTGGCGACGGTGGCTTCCGTGGGTCCGTATGCGTTGAAGAACCGTCGGCCGGGCGCCCAGGTGGACAGCAGCGCGGGTGAACACGCTTCACCGCCAACGACCACCACCGCGAGATTGTCGAACTGGTGGGCGCCGTCAAGGGAAATCGAACCCAGCGCTGCCGGGGTCACAAACGCGTGCGTGATCTTTTCCGACACCAGGAGTTCCGCGAGTTCGTCGCCGCCGAACATGTCCGGACGCGCGATCACCATCGTCGAGCCTGCACCGACGGCGAGCAGCAGTTCGAGCACGGAAGCGTCGAAACTCGGCGAAGCAAAATGCAGTGTCCGCGACGTAGAGGTGAGCGCATACCGTTCGACCTGTTCCGCACACAGGTCTGAAAGCCCGGCGTGGGTGACGACGACGCCCTTGGGCCGTCCTGTCGACCCCGAGGTGTAGATCACGTATGCCGGATGATCCACGCGAAGGGTTCGAACGCGTTCGGTATACGAGACCGGATCCGGGGAGATACCGGACAACTCGGCCGTCAACACGTCGCCGTCCACTTCCAGCCATTGGACGCTGCGAGGGCGGTCGATAGCGTACGCGGCCGTGGTCAGCCCTATCGAGGCTGCAGAATCGGTGATCATGTGTTCGACGCGGTCCGCAGGATAGCTGGGATCGACCGGCACGAAAGCTGCGCCGGTCTTGGCCACCGCCCACACCGCACAGACCGACTCGACGGAGCGGGGAATCGACACCGCCACCCGGTCCTCCGGCCCGATTCCGCGGCTGATGAGCAACCGAGCCAGACGCGAGGACAGCGCGTCCACTTCGGCATAAGTGAGGGTTTGCCCCCCGAATGTGATCGCCGGTGCTGCTGGGTTGAGGTCCACTGCAGCTGCGAGTAACTGAGGCAGCAATGGCACCCGCGCGCGCCTGGTGCGTGCCGGTCGTTCGTTCCTGCCGGCGCGAGATGTCTTCCGCCGGGTCGCGTCGTCAGTACTCATACGACCGCCACCTGCGGTCGAACGGTGTGTACGGAGACCCAACGCTGCATCGAGCAACTCACCTTCGCGTCATACTTCTGAACTGTCACTACCGGTCTGTCCAGACTGGACGCCGGGGAACCCACAATTGCATCAGTGGGTTCCCCCAACACATCCAACCCCTACCGCCCATTGTTACAGCCGGTAACACCGATCCGGGCAACGGCACGATCACCTATGAATTCGGCCACTGGCACGGTCGCCGACGAAGCCCGATCTCACCACCCGAGTAGTTCGCCCGTTGCGAGGACGTACTCGAGATCGGGTAAGTCGGTTCGGTCGACGGCCGAGCGGACCTCGTCCGGAAGCACCACATGCGTCACCCAGTCGTCAGCAAGTGAGTCTTCGATTGCCTCGTCGTCACCGAGAATGACGACAGCCGCTCCGGCTGACGCCGCCAGGAGGACCGCGACCGAGTGCTCCGGCGAGCCGACCGCGCCGGCGAATGCCAACCTCGACTCGAAGTCGACGGAATACCGCTTACGCAGCTCCGCCAGAGAGTCCGACAGGTCGCCGTACGTCAGCACTCGGTCACCGTCGACGATCGCCGGATCGTCCGCCATTGTCGACCGAGCGCGATCGACGTAGCTGATCGGACGATCCGACATCGTCGCCAGCCGAGACTCGATCTCCGGTGACGTCAAGAGCAGCGTCGAGGTGTCGGAGTCATTCGACAGGGTCAGGCTTGCCGGATCCGACGGATGCGCCCCGGTAAAGGCTGCGCCGGCCTTCACCACAGACCAGTAGGCGATCACGGCATCGACACCACCACCGATGGAGATCGCAGTGCCGGGACCTGCACCTTCCTCGATGAGCAGGCGAGCCAGACGCGAAGACTTCGCGTCGAGTGCCGCGTAAGCGGTCTCCTCGCCGTCTGTTACCACCGCAGGCGCGTCCGGGTCGCTTTCCACGACGGAGGCGAGCAACTGAGGCAGCAACGTCGTGCTCGCGACTGCGCTGGCTTCGCGAACGCCGCCGGCGACCTCGGACTTCTCCATGTCGGTCAGCAGATCGAGATCGCCGACCTGCCTGGTCGGATCGTCGGTGACCTGCTCGAGTACACGAACGAACCGCTGTGCGAACGACTCGACCGTGGTCTTGTCGAACAGGTCCTCGGAATACAGCCACAGGCCGGAGAGTCCGAGGCCGTCCGCTGCGGTGGTCAGGGTGAGCTGAAGGTCGAACTTCGTGGTCAGGACTCCGCTGTCGACGGCGCCTATGGTCAGGTCTGCCAATGCAAACTCGGTCTGGGCGGTCGGTTCCAGCGACAGGACGATTTGGAACAGGCCCCCCGCCCGAGGCGGCAGCGCCTCCACGATTTCCTCGTAAGGAACATCGGCTTCGCCGAACGCGGCCAGGTCGACGTCGCGCACATGCGAAACGAGATCCTCGAAGCGTGCACCGGCATCGACCGTGGTGCGAAGCGCGAGTGTGTTGACGAACATACCGACGAGATCGTCGAGGGCGCGCTCGCCCCTGCCGCCGACAGCGGTACCGATCGCGAAGTCGGAGCCTCCACCCAACCTCGAGATCAGGACCGCCAGTGCGGCGTGGATTGTCATGAACACCGTGGCGTTCTTCGCTCGGGCGATGTCGCTCAGTCGCGAGTGGACATCAGCGTCGACGGTGAACTGGACGGCCCCCGCTGCGGCGGACTGCACCACGGGACGCGGTCGGTCTGTCGGCAAGCCGACATCGGTAGGCAGATCGTCGAGCGCTGTGCGCCAGAAGTCGAGTTGGCGCGCGGCGATCGTTCCCGCGTCATCTACCGATCCCAGTACGTCGCGTTGCCACAGCGCGAAGTCTGCGTACTGCACTTGGAGTGGGCTCCACGATGGTGCACTGCCCCGGGTACGCGCTTCGTAGGCCACCATCACGTCGCGGGCCAGTGGCCCCATCGACTGCCCGTCGGCCGCGATGTGATGCGCGACGAGTACGAACACGTACTGATCTTCTCCGATCTGGAGAAGATCAGTACGTACCGGAACCTCCGATGACACATCGAATCCGGCGGTCGTCGATTCGACGACCTTCGTGTACATCTGCGCGCCGTCGTGGACCGCTGTCGGTTCCCCGAACATGGGCACGAGGTCGGCGCCGACGATCCGCTGCACCGGCCCCAGCCCGTCGGACGGGTAAAGCGTTCGCAGTGACTCGTGGCGCGAAATCACGTCACGCAGAGCAAATTTCAGCGCATCGACGTCCAACTGCCCGGCCAGACGCAGCGCCATCGGGATGTTGTAGGTCGAGGCGTCGGTGTCCATCTGGTTGAGCACCCACATACGCTGCTGCGCCAGAGACAGCGGAATGCGCTCGGGGCGATCTTGGGCAACGAGCTGCTTTCGCGAACCGGTTCCGACGTGGACTTCGATCGCGCTCGCGAGTTCTTCGACTGTCCGGGTGTCGAACAGAGTCCGTACGGGGACTGTGGCGTCGAGGGATCGGCTCAGTCGTGCCGCCGCCCGGGTCGCGATCAATGAGTTACCACCGAGTTCGAAGAACTCGTCGTCGAGTCCGACCTGAGGAACCTCCAGCAATTCGGCGAATACCGTCGCCACGGCCTTCTCGGTGTCGGACACCGGCGCTCGATATTCGGCGGAAGCGAAGACGGGTGCAGGCAGCCGAGCGGAGTCGAGCTTCCCGTTCACCGTGAGGGGCAAGGCGTCCAACAACACTGTCGCGTCGGGAACCATGTAGCCGGTGAGGAAGTCGGCCGCACTTGTGCTGACCGTGCTCGCGTCGAGGTCCGAACCGGCCTCGGGCACGACGTACGCGATGAGCCGATCGCCCAGATCTGCGTCCTTGCGGACGACGGCCACGGCACGGGCGACACCACCGACTCGGAGCAGGGCCGTCTCGACCTCGCCGAGTTCGATCCGGAAACCTCGAAGCTGAACCTGCGAATCGGAACGCCCCAGGTATTCGAGCTGGCCGGCGCGGTTCCAGCGCGCCACATCGCCGCTTCGGTACATCGACTCGCCGTGTGATGCAAACGGATTCGCGACGAACCGCCCGGACGTCAATCCACTCTGCCCCAGATACCCGCGTGCCAGTTGTCCGCCGGCGACGTAGATCTCGCCGGCCGTGCCGATCGCAGCGGGCTGCAAACGGTCGTCGAGTACGTACACCCGAAGGCCGTCGAGTGGTCGACCTATCAACGACGCCGTCGCGGTCTCCGCGCTCGCACGATCGAGCGGGAGATAAGAGACGTGCACCGTGGTCTCGGTGATTCCGTACATGTTGACCAGTTGCGGCGAGTCGTCCGGATGACGGTCGTACCACCGGGTCAGCTGTGCGAGGTCGAGTGCCTCGCCACCGAAGATCACGTACCGGAGCGCAAGATCCGACGCGGTACCGTCCGATCCTCCGGAAACACGGTCCGCCTCCGCAAGCTGGTAGAAAGCCGACGGAGTCTGATTGAGCACCGTGACGCCCTCGGTGGTCAGCAATTGTCTGAACTGGTCTGGCGAACGCGACGTCTCGAAGTCGACGACCACGAGTACACCGCCGTGAATGAGCGGACCCCACAGCTCCCACACCGAGAAGTCGAATGCGTAGCTGTGGAACAAAGTCCACACATCCGAGGAATCGAATGCGAATTCCGTCTGCGCGTTGGCGAACAACTCCACAACGTTCCGATGAGTGACCGCAACACCTTTGGGGCGGCCGGTAGATCCTGATGTGTAGATGACGTACGCCAGGTCTCTCGAACGCAAAGGCCGCACGCGGTCTGCGTCGGTCACGGGGCGGGAGTCGGCTGCGGCGTCCCGGGGCGAGACAGAAGGGCAGGGCAGTTCCCGCAGCGAATCCGGAGCGACGATCGCACACACCGGAGACGCGTCGGCAAGGGTATATGCGATCCGCTCATCCGGATAGCTCGGATCGATCGGCAGATACGCGGCACCAGACTTGACGACGGCGAGCAGCGCCACGACCAGATCGACCGATCGCGGCAAGAGGACCGCTACCAGGTCCTCGGATCCGACTCCCGAGTCGATCAGCGTGCGGGCCAGACAGTTTGCGCGGGAATCGATGTCCCGATACGTCAATCGCTCGTCTCCGAAGACCACCGCAATCTCGTTCGGTGATCGGGTCACCTGTGCATCGAACAGTCCGGCCAGAGTGGTCGAGTCGTCGACGACCGCCCCGGGCGTGGCCCACCCTTCGAGTATCGTCCGGCGTTCGTCCTCACCGAGAATGTCGATGTCGCCGACTGCATTTGACGAATTGGCGACGACGGATGTCAGCACGGCGTTCAGTCGTGACTCGAGGCCTGCAATCGTCGATTCGTCGTAGAGATCGGTGGCGTAGGTGACGGCGAAGGTGAGCCCGCCCGCCTGAGCCGGAGTCTCCCAGACCGTGAACTGCAGGTCGAACTTTGCCAACGTCGGCGCAATGTCGACACCGGAAATGCTCAGGCCCGGAATCTCTACGGATCCGTGCGCACCCTGACCGAGATTCTGGAACGAAAAGCCCACCTGGAAAAGCGGATTACGCGCCTGCGACCGTTCGGGGTCCAGTGCTTCCACCAGACGCTCGAACGGAACGTCAGCGTTCTCGAAACCGGCCAAATCGGTGTCCCGTACCTTCGACAGGAGTGCAGTGAACGACTCGCCCGGGTCGACCTCGGTCCGCAGGACCAAAGTGTTGACGAACATGCCGATCAGATCATCGAGAGCCTGTTCACCTCGTCCGGCCGCTGGTGTACCGATCACGATGTCGGCGGTGCCGGACAGCTTCGCCAGCAGGACGGCCAGCGCACTGTGCAGAACCATGAAGAGTGACACATTATGTTCTCGCGCAACATGATTCAATGATTCGTGCATGGCCGCTTCGATATCGAAGCAGTACTCGGCACCGG
Organism: Rhodococcus sp. IEGM 1406; assembly: GCF_030056745.1. Taxonomy (NCBI): domain Bacteria; kingdom Bacillati; phylum Actinomycetota; class Actinomycetes; order Mycobacteriales; family Nocardiaceae; genus Rhodococcus; species Rhodococcus sp. IEGM 1406. The sequence goes on from NZ_JASHKO010000010.1 coordinate 8,172, forward strand.
AGTGTGAAGCGACTCGCGGACGCGGCCGATCCGACGGCAGGGTCAGTTCGACGGGCAATCCGTCCAGTTGCGACTTCCAGTATTCCATCTGTTTCGAGATCAACGATCCCTGATCGGACTCGACACCGAGTACCCGGCGCTGCCACAGCGCGAAGTCCGCGAATTGGATCGGTAGCGGCTTCCACGTCGGAGCGATTCCCTGCGACCTCGCGGCGTACGCCGAGACGACGTCCCGGACCAGCGGCCCCATCGAAAAGCCGTCACCGCTGATGTGATGGATGGCGAACACCAGAACGTACTGCGAGTCGGCAAGATCGAACAAACGTGCCCGGACCGGCACGTCTGCAGTGACATCGAATCCGGCGAGTACGTATTCCGCCACCCGGTCGGTGACGACGGACTCGTGGATACGTACTGGCGACAGATCAGGCAGTGCATCCGCGGTGTCGAGGACTCGCTGGTATCCGATACCGTCGACTTCCGGATATGTGGTCCTGAGAATCTCATGTCGCTCGAACAGATCACGAAGAGCTGCCTGCATGGCCTCGATGTCGAGATCCCCCGTCAACCGGATCGCGATCGGAATGTTGTCCACTCCGGACGCCGAATCGAATCGGTTCAGGAACCACATGCGCTGCTGCGCGATCGACAGCGGAACCAACTCAGGGCGCTCCTGTGGTTCGAGCGGCGGACGGCCGCCCCGCCCCACGAGCACGTCGATTCGCGCCGCGAGCGACTCCACTGTCGATGCATCGAACAGGATGCGGACCGGCACAGTGGTGTCGAGTGCATGCCCGAGTCGAGCGACGATCTGCGTCGCGATCAGTGAATTACCGCCCAGCGCAAAGAAGTCGTCGTCCAAGCCGACCTGCCCGATACCGAGGAGGTCGGCGAAAATACGCGCAACTTCGACCTCGACCACAGATTCGGGTTCCCGGAAGACCGCGATCTCGACCTCAGGATCGCGCAGTTGCTTCCGGTCGAGTTTTCCCGAGGCGTTGAGCGGCAGTTCGTCCAGAACAACATGTGCCGTGGGCACCATGTATGACGGAAGATGTTTCCCCAGTATCGATTCCAGTTCCAGCCAATCGATCAGAGACTCACCGGCCGCCGTCAGGTACGCGACCAGTTGATCGTTCCGGACGGCAACCACCACCGAACCGACCGACGGATGATCACGCAGGATCGACTCGATCTCCCCCAGCTCGATGCGTAGTCCGCGTAGCTTGACCTGAAAGTCGGTACGTCCGATGTATACCAATTCACCCGACGCATTCCATCGCACCAGGTCTCCGGTCCGATACAGGCGTGAGCCGGCAGGTCCGAACGGATCGGCGACAAACCGGTCCGCGGTGAGGTCCGGCCGAGCCACGTACCCCCGGGCCAACTGCACTCCCGCGAGGTAGAGCTCGCCCGCGACCCCGACGGGCACCGGATGCAGTCGTGAGTCGAGTACCAGAACGCGTGTGTTCCAGACCGGCGCGCCGATCGGCATGGTGGTGGTGTCGGCGTCCGTCACCTCATGGAAGGTGACGTCGACCGCGGCCTCCGTCGGTCCGTACAGATTGTGCAGTTCAGTTCCGGGAAGAACCGTCCGGAACTGCGCGGCCACCTGCGGGGCGAGCGCCTCACCCGAGGCGAAGACTCGGGTGAGGGTAGAAGACCTCGTGACAACCGTATCCGCGAGGAACACTTCCAACATCGACGGCACGAAGTGAATGGTGGTCACTCGTTCGGACGCGATCAGCGCGGCCAGATAGGCCGGATCTCGGTGGCCGTCGACGGCAGCGATCGCCAGTCGAGCTCCGACTTGCAACGGCCAGAAGAACTCCCACACGGAGACATCGAAGGTAAAGGGAGTCTTCTGGAGGACCACGTCGTCGCCGAGGAGGCTGTACTCGGCCTGCATCCAGATCAGCCGGTTGACGATCGCGCGGTGTGACACCGCAACGCCCTTCGGTTTGCCCGTCGACCCGGAGGTGAAGATCACGTACGCCGTGTTCTCCCCTCGCAGCGGGCCGAGGCGGTCCGCGTCGGTGACCGGTGCGTCGGAACAACCGGACAGGTCTACGGTATCGATCCTGACTACCAGCACTCCCTCAGCGTCGAATCCATCTCTCTCTGTGGTCAACACACAGATCGGAGCTGCAGTCGACACGACGTATTCGTTGCGCTCGACGGGCTGATCGGGGTCGATGGGCAGATAGCCGCCGCCGGCCTTGACTACCGCGTACATCGCCACCAGCAAATCGAAGCTTCGGCGAATGGCCAAGCCGACCAGGGTATCCGGGCCGACGCCTTCCGACACGAGTTTGCGGGCGAGTTGATTGACCCGCCGGTCGAATTCGAGATACGTCAGCTGATGCCCATCGAAGGTCAGCGCGATCGAATGGGGCGAGCGGACGACCTGTTCATCGAACAGATCCACCAGCGTCACATCGCGAACATCGTGACCGGTGCTGTTCCAGCGCTCGACGACCAGCCCCAGATCGGAGTCGCCGACGACGTCGACGTCCCCGACCGGCCCAGCGGGGGCAGCCGCGACCGCCGAGAGAGTCGCGGTCAGATACTGGACGAAGGAGGCCACCGTCTTACGGTCGAACAGATCCGTTGCGTAAGTGAAGAGTCCACGGAGTTCACCGTCATGCTCGGTGATCGTCAATTGCAGATCGAATTTCGCCACGGACGCATCGACGTCGAGGGCCGATACCGTGACGCCGTCGATGTCGGCCGATTCGTCGCTGCCCTGGGCGACGTTCTGGAACGTGAGCATGACCTGGAACAGCGGATTGCGTGACTGCGATCGTTCCGGGTTGATGATTTCGACGAGGCGCTCGAACGGCACGTCGGCATGCGCGAACGCTTGCAGGTCCGACTCACGCGTGCTGCGAAGCAATTCCGTGAACGACAGCGACAGATCGACGTTCGTCCGCAACACGAGTGTGTTGACGAACATTCCGATCACATCGTCGAGTTCCTGCTCACCACGCCCCGCGACCGGAGTACCGATCACGATGTCGGAGGTGCCGGACAGGCGCGCCAGCATCACGGCGAATGCACTGTGCACGACCATGAATCGCGAAGCCTGATGCTCACGCGCAATTCGGTCGAGGGAATCGACGACGCCCTGCTCGATGGCAAATTGGTACTCTGCACCACCGTTCGTTGCTACGGCTGGACGTGGCCGATCGGTCGGCAGGTCCAGCTGATCCGGGATTCCCGCGAGCCGGCTCTTCCAGTAGTTGACCTGGCCCGAGATGATCGAGTGCGGATCGTCCTCGCTGCCGAGCACCTCACGCTGCCACAGGGTGTAGTCGACGAACTGGACAGCCAGCGGCGACCAGGACGGCGCACGCCCGTGCGATCGCGCCGCATACGCTGTCACCACGTCACGTACCAACGGCACCATCGAGAAACCGTCTCCGCTGATGTGATGGACGACGAAGACAAGCACGTACTCATCGTCGGCAAGTTGGAAGAGCGCGGTACGGAGAGGGATCTCGACCGTGACGTCGAATCCGGGCTGGATCAGCTCCCGCACACGGAGTTCCACAGCCTCGGCCGGAACTCGAACCGGTGACAGATCGAGATCGACTGCCGCCGAACCGAGAACCTGCTGGTAACCGACGCCGTCGATCTCGGGATAGATCGTGCGTAGGCTTTCGTGACGGTCGATCAGGTCCCGCACGGCCCCCGCAAGAGCCGCCGTGTTCAACGGACCGGTCAACCGCACGGCGACCGGAATGTTGTCGACCCCGGATTCCGGCTCGAACCGGTTGAGGAACCACATTCGCTGCTGCGCCAACGACAGCGGGACTCGCTCGGGACGCTCCTGCGGGACGAGAGGCATCCGCCCCGCGTCGCCGGTGTGAGTGCTCAGTCGTGCGGCCAGGGCCTCGACCGTCGACACGTCGAACAGCAGTCGTACCGGCACTACGGTGTCCAAGGACTGACCGAGCCGTGAGACAACTCGCGTGGCAATCAACGAGTTGCCACCGAGTTCGAAGAAGTCGTCGTCGAGACCGACCTGAGCTACACCCAGAACATCCGAAAAGATCTGGGCCACAGTTTCTTCGACCACAGTGGTCGGAGAGCGGTATGACAGTGTCGCGAACGTCGGCTCGGGCAGGGCCCGCCGATCGACCTTTCCGTTGGCGTTCAATGGAACCGTCTCGATCGCCACGAACGCGGACGGCACCATGTAGTCAGGCAGACGCGCCGCGACGGTCGAACGTATCGCCGCGATGTCGACGTCGGCCCCGTGTGCTGGTACCAGATAAGCCACCAGGCGGTCTCCGACCAGGCTGTCCTTGTGTACCACCACGACAGCAGCCGATACCGAATCGAGTGCCACCAGGGCCCCTTCGATCTCGCCGAGTTCGATTCGGAGTCCACGGATTTTGACCTGGAAGTCGGTGCGGCCCAGATAGTCCAGCTCTCCCGAACCGTTCCACCGGACCTGATCTCCGGTACGGTACAGCCGCGAGCCTGCCGACCCGAACGGATTCGCCACGAACCTCTCGGCAGTAAGGTCGAAGCGTCCGCCGTATCCGCGGCTGACTCCCACACCTCCCACGTAAAGCTCACCGACCACTCCGGCCGGGACCAGCTGCAGGCGCGAATCCAGCACGTAGAGTTCGATATTCGGAATTGGAATCCCGATGGGGACTCCGTTGACGTCTCCCGGTGCCGCCTCCTGGAAGGACACTACGTCGGAGGCCTCAGTGGGGCCGTAACTGTTGACGACGCGCACACCGGCGGCCATCAGATCTTTGAGCCGACCAACCTGAATGGGCTCACCACCGAGGAACACGACGTCGAGAGATTCGAGGACGCCGTCCACGTCGGCATCGACCAGTGCATCAAATGCACTCGGCGACATGTTCGCGACCTGGACGTCGTCGTCGGAGACGGCGCGAAGGATCTCGGCGGGGTCGAACCCCGCTGCGGCGACGTGAACACTGCCACCGCTGGTAAGCGGTCCCCACACATTCTTCTGCGTGAGATCGAAACTCGGTGACGACGCAACGACCACACCAGCGGCGTCCGGAAGTTCGGATCGGTACCAGGCTGTCGTATTCTCGATGCCCGCCATCGGTACGACCGTGGGCTTGGGCCGACCCGTCGAACCAGAGGTCGAGATGACGTATCCCACGCGCTCACCTGCGCCCCGCTCACGCCAATGGTCCACCCATTCCGGAACAGAATCGCCGGATTCCGCCCCATCAGTGCTCTCGACCCGCAGCACCGGGAGCGCCGTCTGGACGCCGCCGGACGCGATCACCACGCGGGCACTGGTGTCTTCGAGCAATGTATTCACGCGCTCGGTCGGCAACGTGGGATCGATTGGTGTGTAACCGGCGCCGGTCTTCCACACCGCGAGCATTGCCACTACCCACTGCCACGACCTGGGCAGCACCAGCGCAACCACGTCGTCCGCTCCCACACCCGCAGCGAGCAAGTCCTGAGAGAGCACCGACGACCGCGCATCGAGTTCCCCGTAGGTGAGGGTCCGATCATCGGCCACGACGGCAACCGTCGACCGGTCGCGACTGACATGCCGGGCAAAGAGTGCAAGTGGCGATCTGTCGCCGATCGACACACGCTGCCCCACCGACCAGTCGAGCACGCGGGCTGCCTCGCCGGCGCCGAACAGATCGATCTCGCCGACGAGAACGGCCGGATCGGCAGCGACCGCACCGAGCAATACGGACAGCCTGGAACCGAACGTCTCGATGGTCGAGGCATCGAAAAGGTCACGTGCATAATCGATGACGACTGACAGCCCGCCGACCTCGATGTCTTCCCACACCGTGAACTGGAGGTCGAACTTGGCGACTGCGGACTCGAGCTCGAAACCGCTTACCTCGAGGCCGCCGAGCGTTGCGCCACTTTGTGTTTTCTGGCCGAGATTCTGGAACGCGAGCATCACCTGGAACAGCGGATTGTGTGCCTGCGAGCGTGCCGGGTCGAGCACCTCTACCAGGCGCTCGAACGGGACGTCAGCGTTACCGAATGCATCGAGGTCTGCAATCCGTGCCTGGTTCACCAGCTCGTCGAATGTACTTGCCGGATTGATCTCGGTACGCAGCACCAGGGTGTTGACGAACATGCCGATGACGTCGTCGAGTGCGCGATCGCCACGACCCGCCACCGGGGTGCCGATCGCGATGTCAGTGGTTCCGGACAAACGCGCCAACAGCACGGCGATTGCGCTGTGCAATACCATGAACACCGTGGCCTTGTTCGCCTGCGCAATCGACTCGAGGCGCGCGAGTACGTCCGCACCGATAGTCATCGTGTGCGACGCTCCGCGATAACTCGCGACGGGCGGGCGGGGTCGATCCATCGGCAGGTCTAGCCGCTCGGGGAGCCCGTCGAGCTGCTGTGTCCAGTAATCGATCTGGCGCGATATCACCGATTCCGCGTCGTGCTCGCTGCCGAGGACTGTTCGCTGCCAGATCGAGAAGTCTGCATATTGCACGTCCAGCGGCGTGAATTCGGGTGCGCTGCCAGCCGCCCGACTCGCGTAAGCGGTCACGACGTCGCGCACCAAGGGGCCCATCGAGAAGCCGTCACCACTGATGTGGTGGACGACGAATACAAGGACGTATTCCGACGCGGCCACCTGGAAGAGCTTGACCCGCAACGGCACCTGTGAGGTGACGTCGAATCCCCCGGTGATCTCCGTGATGACACGCTCGGTGATCTCGGATTCGGCCACAGCGACCGGCGACAGATCGAGCTCCACGTCGGAGACGGTCAAGATCTGCTGGTAGCCGACGCCGTCGACCTCCGGGTACACAGTACGCAGGCTCTCGTGCCGCTCGACGAGATCATCGATCGCCGAACGGAGCGCAGCGGCATCGAGCATTCCGGTCAGCCGGAGAACGACTGGGATGTGATCGACTGCCGAAGTCGAGTCGAAGCGGTTGAGGAACCACATACGCTGCTGCGCAAGCGAAAGCGGGATCCGGTCGGGACGTTCCTGTGCAACGAGAGGAGCCTTCGTACCGCGGCCAGCAGAATCGCCTACGAGAGAAGCTAATTCGGATACCGTCGGAGCATCGAAGAAAGCTCGCATGTCGAGTTCCACGCCGAGTTCGGCGTTCGCGCGCGCCACCACTCGCGTCGCGAGCAGTGAATTGCCCCCGAGGTCGAAGAACCCGTCGTCTATGCCGAGATCGTCGCGGCCGAGCAAGTCGGCAAAGATCGCTATCAACGTCTTCTCGACCGGGGTGCTCGGTGCGCGGTATTCGACAACCTGCGCTGTGAACTCGGGCGCCGGCAGCGCCTTGCGGTCCAGCTTGCCACTGGCATTGAGCGGAAACGCCTCGAGTTCGACAAACAGCGACGGCACCATGTAGTCCGGCAGGCGTCCACCCAATTCACGTGCAAGAGCGTCGGTGTCGAGCACAACTCCCGATGCGGGAACCACGTATGCCACCAGATTGTCGCCCAAAGCCGCATCGGAGTGGACGAGAACGGCCGCCTGTGCGATTGCATCGTTGTCGAGTAGCGCTGATTCGATTTCGCCGAGTTCGATGCGCAGTCCCCGCAGCTTCACCTGGAAGTCGGTGCGGCCGAGGTACTCGAGCAGGCGGTCGGCGCCGGCACCGCGCCATCGGACCAGGTCGCCGGTTCGGTACATGCGCTCGCCGTCCGAGGTGGAATGCGCGACGAACCGATCCGCCGTCAGATCGGGGCGGGAGACATACCCTCTGGCCAGCTGGACCCCCGCGAGGTAAAGCTCGCCGGGGACGCCGGGAGGTACCGGACGCAGTGCGTCGTCGAGGACGAGTAGCTCTGTTTCGGCGACAGCACGGCCGATCGGAATGGAGACCTCGTCCTGCGGTCCGGTTGCGTAGTACGTGACGTCGACGGCTGCCTCGGTCGGTCCGTACAGATTGTGCAGTTCCGCGGTGCTGACGTCGCGCAGCCGCGCGGCGGTCTGGGCGGGAAGCGCTTCACCCGAGGCAAAAACGTAACGTAGCGAGGTGATCTCGGAAGCGCGCGGTTCAGCGACGAAGACCGCGAGCATCGAGGGGACAAAATGTACAACGGTGACGCCGTACTCGATCATCGTCGCTGCGACGTAGGCCGGATCACGATGCCCGTCCGGCTTCGCGATCACGAGGCAAGCGCCGACCTGCAACGGCCAGAAGAACTCCCACACTGACACGTCGAACGTAAACGGCGTCTTCTGCAGGATGACGTCTTCGTCGGTGAAGGGGTATTCGCTCTGCCTCCATCGGAGGTTGGCGACGATTGCCTCGTGTGACACACCGACGCCCTTGGGCCTGCCGGTCGAACCCGACGTGAAGATCACGTACGCAAGATTGTCGGTGCGCAGCGGTGACAGCCGGTCACCGTCGGCAAGCGGCGCGCCTGAGTGCGCCGAGACATCGATGTCATCGATCCGCAGTACATCGACGTTTTCGGGAATGCCGACCGCGTCCACTGACGTCGTCAGCACGAGGACGGGCGCGGCGACGTCGATCACATACGCCAGACGCTCAGCGGGATGGTCGGGATCGAGTGGTACGTACGCACCACCGGCCTTGACGATCGCGTACATCGCAACCAGCAGTTCGACGGACCGACGGATACCCAGGCCGACGAGTGTGTCCGGTCCGACGCCACGGGCGACGAGCTCGCGGGCGAGCTGATTGACCCGGCGATCGAATTCCGCGTAGGTCGACGCCGTGGAGCCGAAACGAAGGGCGACGGCATCGGGGGTACGCGCGACCTGCTCCTCGAACAGACTTACGAGAGTCGACTCGACGACCGACGGAGCCTCGAAAGCAACGACGGAAGTCGCGTCGGCGATGAGCGCACCGACGACGGATTCGAGGCCACCCTCTCGTGTGGCGAGCAACTCCGGCAGCAGCGTGGAGATCACGACGGGTACGAGTGCGTCCGGGCCGAGCGCACCACCCATCGCGGAGTCGAGTGTGGTCAGTTCCGAGTGCAACCGTTCGTAGGTGACCTCGGCGTCTGCATGAACAAGCGCTGTCCGGTCGGGCTCCGCCTCGGCTACTGCAGCGATCAATCTCGGCAGGTCTTCGATCGTCAGCGACTGTGGTCCCGGCATACCGACGGACATCAACACTTCCTCCAACTGACGACAGCACGGCGCAGATCCAACGCACGACTGGTCGTACAGATCAACGCCCATGGGGCAAATACTGCATATTACCCGTCCGTACCGGAACCCTTCCTCAGCGTGGCCTGCGCGTCAGTTATCAAAGACTCGACGAGCGAGGTAATACCGTCGGCGCCCAGTGCCGGAAGAATGCCCGGAACCAGACCGTTCAGCGAAACCGAGACCAACGCGTCGGCAGTGAGCGCCGCACCCATCGTCTGCTTCATCACAGCCAGTTTTTCGGCCAGCTGTGTGAAGGTCACCACCGTGTCTCCGTGTGTGAAGGCAACCTCCGTCGGATCTGCTGCGGCGGCCGCTGCTGCGAGGTCCGGAAGGTCCGCGGCCGTTTTCGGCTCGGCTGCCTCGATCAGCGCGCGTTCGAAGTCCGTCACGATGTCGATGGTCCGCAGAACCACCGTCGGATCTGCGGCAACGGCGTCGACCACGGCCCGCAACCTGGCTGCGAACAGTTCCATGGTTGCGGCGTCGTACAGATCGGTTGCATAGGTGAATCGCATCCGGATATCGGACAGCGCTCCGTGCTCGTCGAACTCCTCGATTCCGGTGAGCTGCAGGTCGAACATCGCCGAGTCGAATCCGTCGTCCACCGCCGACAGTTCGAGCCCTGGCAGCGCAAACGTGCCAAGTGCCATGTTCTGGAACGTCAGCATCACCTGGAACAGCGGTGAGTATGCCTGTGAGCGCTCACGGCCGACCTGCTCGACCAGACGCTCGAAGGGCACGTCTGCGTTTCCGAACGCCGCGAGGTCCTTCTCCTTCACCTGCTGCAGCAGGTCGACAAACGTGGTTGCCGGTTTCACCTGCGTGCGCAACACCAGCGTGTTGACGAACATACCGACCAGGTCGTCGAGGACTCGCTCGCCGCGGCCCGCCACCGGTGTACCGATCGCGATGTCGTTCGAGCCGCTGAGCTTGGACAGCAGCACCGAGAACGCGGCATGCACGACCATGAACACGGTCGAGTTCTGCTCGCGCGCGATTTCCGCGATTCGACGCGTGGAGTCGGCGCCGAGAGTGAACAGGAAGTCCGCACCCTTCATCGACTGCGTCGGCGGACGAGGACGGTCCGTCGGCAGTTCCAGAAGTTCGGGAACGCCGGCGAGTTCCTGCGTCCAGTAGGCAAGCTGCGTCGACAGTTCACTGTCCGGATCGCCCTCGGAACCCAGAACGTCGCGCTGCCATAACGTGTAATCCGCGTACTGGACTTCGAGCGGAGCCCATTCGGGTGCCGCTCCCCCGGTACGCGCCGTGTACGCGACCATCGTGTCTCGGATCATCGGCGCCATCGAGAACGCGTCGCCGCTGATGTGGTGGACCACCACGATCAGGACATGCTCGGTGGGCGTGATCTGGAAAAGGCGAACGCGCAGCGGAACACCGGCAGTGACGTCGAAGCCCTGACCGACGACCTTCGCGACCTCGGCCCCAATCGTGTCTTCGCCGACATACAGCACGGCCATGTCGACAACGGCTGCCGACTTCGACTGAATCGACTGCGTCGGGCCGTCCCCGAGATCGGGATAGAACGTCCGCAGGATCTCGTGGCGAGCAACAAGGTCGGAGACGGCCGACTGCAATGCTGCGACGTCGAGATCGCCGGACATCCGGATCGCGACCGGGATGTTGTACGCGGCAGACCTGCGGTCGATCTGGTTGAGAACCCACATCCGCTGCTGAGCGAGCGACAACGGAATCTGCGACGGCCGTTCCTGCGCCACCAACTGTGCCCGCGAACCTGAACCGGCATGTTCGAGCACCCGCGACGCCAGCAGTCCGACAGTCGACGCTTCGAAGATGATCCGCACCGGAATCTGGGCGTCAAGTGCCTGACCCAACCTGGCCACGACCTGTGTGGCGATCAGCGAGTTTCCGCCGAGATCGAAGAAGTCGTCGTCCAACCCGACTCGTGGAACGCCCAGGACTTCGGCAAACACCGAGGCCACGATCTCTTCGACCGGATTGCTCGGGGCACGGAACTCCGTTGCCTCGAATTCGGGTTCCGGCAGCGCCTTTCGATCGATCTTGCCGTTGATGTTGAGCGGCAATTCGCTCAGCACCATCAACGCCGACGGCACCATGTAACTCGGCAACTCGCGGACGAGTTCCGCCTTCACGCTGTCGACGTCGACGGTGGCCCCGGCCTGCGGAACGAGGTACCCGACCAGTCGATCCCCCAGTCGCGGATCGGTTTTCGCGACGACAACCGCGGCGTCCACGGACTCAGCAGCTCTGATAACAGCTTCGATCTCACCAAGTTCGATGCGGTAGCCGCGGATCTTCACCTGGAAGTCGGCACGATCGACGTACTCGAGTTCACCGCCACTGCGCCAGACAACGAGGTCGCCGGTGCGGTACAGACGTGTGCCCGGTTCTCCGAAGGTGTTGGCGACAAAGCGTTCCGACGTCAGGTCGGCGCGGCCGTGATAACCGCGAGCCAACTGGGTTCCGGCTAGGTACAGCTCACCGGTGACTCCGACCGGAACGGGATGCAGTCGCTCGTCGAGCACGTAGACCTGCGTATTCCATTCCGGGGCACCGATCGAGACCGACGAGGTGTCGCTCTCGTCCACATCGTGCGCGGTCACTGACACCGCAGCCTCGGTCGGACCGTACAGATTGACGAGTGCCGCGTCGGACATTTTGCGGAACTCTGCCGCCGTTGCCGCGGGCAAGGCCTCACCGATGGCAAGGACACGCTCGAGCGACTGCGGAAGAGTGCCGTCTGCTGCGGCCGTCAGCATCGAGAGCATGGACGGCACCGCGTGCAGCGTCGTCACCTTCTCCTGAGCGATGAGCGCCAGCATGTACTCGGCGTCCTTGTGGCCGTCCGGGTCGGCGATGACCAGGCGGGACCCGGATGTCAACGCGGACCAGAACTCCCAGACCGAGAGGTCGAACGTCGCTGCAGTCTTGAGCAACATTGCGTCGGTCTGGTCGAGACCGTAGCGATCACGCTTCCACAGAAGCTGATTGACGATCGCGGCGTGGGACAGCGCCACACCCTTCGGCTTGCCGGTCGATCCCGACGTGAAGATCACGTACGCGGTATTCGCCGAACGAAGCGGTGCGGTCCGCTCGTCGCCGCGCACCGGCGCTCCGGAGACGCGCGACAGATCGAGGGTGTCGATGAGAAGAACATTGTCGATCCCCGCGAGCGACGGTGCGTCGTTCTCGTTGCTGAGCACGCAGACCGGCGCGGCCATCTCGAGGACGTACCCGGTGCGATCGGCCGGATGATCCGGATCGATCGGAACATAACCGCCGCCTGCCTTGGCAACGGCGTACATGCCGATCACCAGGTCGATGGAGCGTCGCATTCCCAATGCCACCAACGACTCCGGACCGACACCCAGTTCGATCAGGTGACGGGCGAGCCGGTTGACCTTGTCGTCGAACTCCACATACGTCAGCGATTCGAGCCCGTGCACCAACGCGACGGAATCACCGTGAGCGGCAACCTGCTGATCGAACAGATCGACCAGTGTCGCCTCGGCGTCGAGTACTTGCTCCGTTGCATTCCATTCCTGCAGAACCTGATTCGACTCACGCGGATCGAGCACGTCGATGTCGCCGACCACGATCGACGGATCGGCAACCACCGCTGCCAGAACGGTGTTGAACCGATCAGCAAAGGACTGGACTGTCGACTCGTCGAAAAGGTCGTGCGCGTAGCTGAATACGGCCGAGATGCCGGAGGCAACACCACGCTCGTCGTAATTGTCACCGACGATCAACTGCAGATCGAACTGAGCGACACCGTTGTCGATCTCGAGGCCCTTGACGGTGAGGCCAGGCAGTTCCAGGCTTGCCTGTTCCATGTTCTGGAAAAGGAAGCCCACCTGGTAGAGCGGGTGCCGAGCAGTCGAACGTGCGGGGTTGAGAACTTCGACCAGTCGCTCGAACGGAACATCTGCATGCGCAAAGGCCTGCAGGTCGTTCTCGCGCACGCGGGCAAGTAGTTCCGTGAAACTGTCGGAACCGTCGACGTGTGTCCGGAATACCAGGGTATTGACGAACATGCCGATCAGATCGTCGAGCGCACGCTCACCGCGGCCAGCGATCGGGGTGCCAACGGCGATGTCGTCGGTGCCGGAAAGGCGCGCTAACAGAATCGCAAATGCCGCGTGCGTGACCATGAACAGGGTGGTCCCGTGCTCACGGGCCAGCGCCGACAGGCCCTGATGCACTGTTGCGTCGATCTCGAACTGAAGGTAGCCACCGCGGTACGACTGCGCGGCGGGACGCAGACGGTCCGTCGGCAGGTCCAGCTGATCCGGCAGCCCGGCCAAAGCTTGGCTCCAGTAGGCGACCTGCTCGGACGACACGGATTCCGGGTCTTCCTCGCTACCCAGCACCTCGCGCTGCCACAGGCTGTAATCGGCGTACTGCACGTCCAGCGGGGCCCAACCCGGCGCCGTTCCCTGCGCCCGTGCCGCGTAGGCCATGACGAGATCGCGGGCGAACGGAGTAGTCGAGGAGCCGTCCGCGGCAATGTGGTGCACCACGACGGCGAGGACGTACTCGTTCTCGGCTACCTGGAACAACCGAATCCGCAGCGGGATTTCGGCCGTCACGTCGAACCTCGTCGACGCCAATTCGACCAGCTTGCCGACAATCTCGGCTTCCGTGACACTCTCGACGTTCAATTCCACCGGCGTATGTCCTACCGGTTCGATGACCTGGACCGGTCCCGAATCGGTTTCCGGATACACAGTGCGCAGGGTTTCGTGGCGGGCAACGACGTCGCCGATCGCCGCACGCATCGCGCCCAGATCGAGTTCACCGCTCAGCCGCAGTGCAAACGGCATGTTGTAGGCACCTGCCGAGCCGTCGAAGCGGTTGAGGAACCACATACGCTGCTGCGCAAGAGAAAGCGGAATCTCTTCCGGTCGATCCTGAGCTGTCAGCGCAAGGCGGCTTCCTTCACCGACGTGTGATTCGAGACGTGCGGCAAGTTCCTGGACGGTGGACGCTTCGAACAGAAGGCGGACCGGTACGGCCGTCTCGAGTTCTTCGGCGATGCGCATGACAACCCGAGTCGCGATGAGGGAGTTGCCACCCAACTCGAAGAAATCATCATCCAACCCCACCCG
>NZ_JASHKO010000011.1:0-12368 GCF_030056745.1 Rhodococcus sp. IEGM 1406
CCATCACCACGACCCTATGGCCGCCGCTCCGGGGCAACTTTTCCAGCCTATCCCATCATGATCATCGGCGCAAACCGCTGAACATTCGGTGAACAACTGGAGGTGAAGCACAACCATACACGATGGAAACTACTTCGAAATTTGGTCAGGCACTTCGTACAACCTCGTGTCACTCGCCGTGAAGGCGGGAGTCGGTGTCCGTGTCGCTCTGACTTGGAATAAGTTACGCGTCCGCCGAAGTCTTTGACAAATCCACAGGTCAGAGACTCGGAGGTATCCATTTCCCCAGCAAGATTGCCCGTTTTAGTCGATTTTCACCAATTCGGACATCATGTGACGCCGGACACCGTGGCCGGATCGGCACGCAGCGGGAACTCACACCACTTGGACTCGGATACCTGCATCCTCGAACAACGCGACTTGCTTTGCGTCTACTGCAGCATCGGTAACCAGCACGGCCCCCGGCGGTATCGGCGCCCACGCATGGAAAGGACGTTCACCAAGCTTGGCGGAGTGGGCGAGGATGTAGACCTCGCCGGCACGTTCGATCATCATTTCCTTGAGCCGGGTCTGATCGAGCTCAGCTTCACAAATACCCAGGTCAGCGGTAACTGCATCGGCACCGAGGAATGCCTTGTCAAACGACACCCTCTGCAGCGACGCTTCTGCCAGTGGCCCGACGAATCCTTGACTGAGCTGCCTCAGCGTCCCGCCGAGACATTCGACTCGAACACCATCAGCGTCGGCTAACGCCTCGAGCGCCGTCAGCCCTGCAGCGATGACCGTCAAATTCGTCACGTGACGTAAGAACTCCCCCATCGCTCCGACGGTGGTACCTGCATCAAGGAGCACGGTTTCTCCGGGCCGGACCTGCTCAGCAGCCCATTCGGCGATGCCCCGTTTGGCGTCGAATCCCTCCATTGCGCGTTGACGCAAGGAGGATTCCGGATGAGGGTTGAGAGCAATCGCCCCGCCGTACGTTCGAGCAATTACTCCCTGGGCAGTCAACTGACTCAGGTCGCGACGGATCGTAGATGCAGTCACCCCGAATTGGGCAGACAGATCCTCGACACTGGCCAGACCGCTGGTGCGGGCGAGCCTCGCAATCTCCGACCGCCTCGCCTCCGACTCCCGGATGACCATCGCTCCTCCCCCTACAAACCCTGGTGCTTACTTGGAAACGAATGTGCTGGTTGCCAATTCGGCCGCCTGCCGCAGCGCTTCGACCATACTACCGGCCTCGGCGATGCCCTTACCTGCAATATCGAAAGCGGTTCCGTGATCGACGGAGGTACGGATGACAGGTAACCCGACGGTGATGTTGACGCCGGCCTCGATCCCGAGAACCTTGACCGGGCCGTGTCCCTGATCGTGGTACATCGCAACGATCAAGTCGTAGTCCCCACGTCCAGCGAGGAAGAATGCCGTGTCCGCCGGCAGTGGGCCGTGGACGTCAATTCCTTCTGCCTTCAAGAGTTCGACGGCGGGAATGATCTTCTGCTCTTCCTCTCCGTACCCGAAAAGCCCGTTCTCCCCCGCATGCGGGTTGATCCCGCACACGCCGATTTTCGGAGATGGATTGCCCGTGCGCACCAAAGCTTCGTGACCTCGACGAATGGTCCTCTCGACCAGGCCGGGCTCGATCCTGGCAACTGCATCGAGCAGTCCGATGTGAGTGGTCACGTGAATCACCTTGAGCTTGGGGGTCGACAACATCATCGACACCTCCTCGGTACCGGTCAGGTGCGCAAGCAATTCCGTGTGTCCGGGATAGATGTGTCCTGCCGCATGCAGCGCTTCCTTGTTCAGCGGCGCCGTGCAGATCGACTGGACTTCACCGCGTACGGCGAGTTCGCTTGCGACGCGGATATATTGATAGGCCGCATCCCCCGCGACTGCCGACAGTTCACCCCAGGCGAGATCCTCGGGTAGCAAGTCCAGGTCGATGACGTTGATCCGTCCATCGATGAATTCAGCATCCTTGATCTCCTCGATCGCGACCACGTCGACGTCTATTCCGAGCACCGTGGCAGCCAATCGCAAACGTTTCGCGTCGCCGACAACAACAGGGCGGCAACGCTTTCTCGTTTCGGCGTCGAGGAGTGCGGGGACGATCACTTCCGGTCCGACGCCGGCGCCGTCGCCCATCGTGACAGCAATCAGCGGCAGTGGAGTAGATTCGATTGGCATGGGGTTGACCTCGTTGTCTGAAGGTGGACTGTCCGGAGCGTCGACCGGGATGGGGCGCGCGAGAAACTTCGTTATAGAGAAAAGACTGTGTGCATTCCCGAAACTGCCTGGCCGCGTGACGATGTACCGTCCGGTGCGGTCGACGGAAAGTACGGCGCCGTGTTCAATTTCGTAAATCGGTGACAGAGTGTCGATCCGCAGGCGGTCGAGAACGCTGCGCGCGGTTTCGCCACCGGTAAGAACCAAGTCGATCGGGTACTCGCTGTGGGAGAATCCTGCATCGACGGCAGCGATCAGATCGGCGAGAGCCGAAACGAGATGGACGGATTCTGCAGGCACGACAGGTCCACTTACCGAAACCACGACGTTTCCGCGATCCAGTGCGTTCAGAATCGGAAGCGGATCGACCGAATGCGCCAGCAGTTCAGCACTGTTCACTTCGATATGGTGCGCCCCTGAATCCCGAAGCAATGCCACTTGGTCCCCGGCAGACGCATCCGCCGTCCCCACAACCACCAAAGTAAATCGAGAATCACGAAGAGATGGGCGCACGACGGGTGACTGCTCGGTTCTTCGTCGTGCCACTGCCGTCGCGAGCGCCGAGGTTCCTACCAATCGAGAACCCCGAACCTCTTGTGCTGCAGCCACAATCAGTTCCAGATCACTCTCGGTCTCGACGTCGCAGATCGCCACCGAACCGGCTTCTGAGATCGACACAAGAACCTGGCTCAACCGCCCGGAGCGAATGTCGTCCAGCGATACGCCAGAAGTAATTGCCGACGAGCCGAGCGCCTCCGCAATCGACCGAGGAGCCGGCTTCGACTCCGCGCGCCACAGGTCGGTGGCGTGCAACGCAACCCCATCGACCAACACCACCCCGTCTTGCACCGTACGCCCTTGCCTGGGCAGTCCGGCGGCGACGATGACCGGGGATCCGTCGCGGGAGAGTTCTCCAACCTCCGCCGCTATGTTGCCCCTGAGCAGGGAATCGATCTTCTTGACGATCTCGGAGCCGTCAGACGATTGCAGAACTGATCTCACGTCACGAGAGGCTCTGGCGGGGTCGGATCGCCGTGAGTGCAGATCGAAAACCGTCACTCCTGATCCGTTGGGCGCACCTGGGCCGAGTCGAAGCGATATGCCCGAACTGCGGAGCAGAAATCCTGCGGCCGACTCCGCGGCTCCGGAAAGATCATCAGCGATGATTACCAGTGGTTTCATCGAATTCCTCGACCCCCTTTCGGTCTGAATCGAGTATGCACAGCATCGCAACCGATGCGCGAAGTACGCAATCGAAGTTACGGGACTTGCGCGAAGTGCGCAACAGTGCCATTGTGAGCTGAGTTACAAGCGAGAGCCCGACGCGATTGTTCACCAACAGTCCGCTCGGAGCGTCGCCCCCACGCTGCCCCGTCAGGATCGAAAGGTCACCGATGACCAATACTCGTTTGCGAACACCACAGCTCTCCCGGCGATCCTTTCTGCAGTTCACCGGGCTGATCGGTGGCGCAACGCTTCTGGGCACGACTGCCGCGTGCGCCGGCCCTACCGGGAAGCCGACCCAGGACACCCTGGTGCTCGGGCTCAACCGTTCGCTCGTCAGCCTCGACAACAAACTCAATCAATTCGACGCAGCAGTCACGGCTCAACGTGGCGTCAGACAAGGCCTCACCCGGATCGGCGACAATCTGACACCGCAACTCGTTCTCGCTGACAGGTTCGAATCGACCGGCGCGACCGAGTGGACGGTTCGACTCCGCGAGGGCATCCGTTACTCCGACGGCACACCTGTGCTGATCGACGACGTCACGACGGCAATGCAGATGTACCAGCAGGTCAGCGGATCGTTTGTCGCACCGCAGTTCCCCGAGTGGCCGACGGTCGTCCCCATCGACGATCGCACCTTCATCCTTCGGACGAATTCCCCGGTGCCGGTTCTGGACTCGCTCATGTCCAACATCTTGATCACCCCGGCCGCTGCGAACGAACCCAACGAACTGCAGAGCGGAATCGGGTCGGGACCGTTCGTCGTCAGCGAATCGAACCGGGGCACCGGTGATTACACACTTGTCGCCAATGACAACTACTGGGGCCCGGTCCCTGGCGTTCGTCGTGTTCAGGTCCGCTTCATTCCCGAAGAGGCCGGCCGCGTCGTCGCACTTCGGAGCGGCGAGGTCGACGTCATCGACTCGATCAGTCCCGATTCCGCCGAACAACTCGCCGACCTGCCTGGTGTCCAGGTGGACACAGTGCCGAGCACACGCATCAACCAACTGTTCTTCAACTTCCGCAAGCCCGCCGATCACCCACTGTCCAATCCGCGTGTCCGAGAAGCTCTCACGTATGCCATCGACGGTGAGTCACTCGCTCGGGACGTGCTGATCGGATCCGCAGTCCCGGCCACCGGCCCCGCACCGTCGACCTTGGACGGAGCCGTGAAAACCGGTACTTACCAATATGATCCACGGAAAGCGCGGCAGATGCTCGAGGCCGAAGGCGCCGACGACCTCGAACTCACCTTCATCTGGGAAACCGGAGAGTTCACCAACGACGTCTCGGTGATGGAATCGGTACTCGAAATGATGAAGGCCGTGGGAGTACGCGTCAAACTCCAGCAGTTCGAACCGGGCGGTGACATCTCGTCCTGGCGCCAGGGCAAGACCGGCGACTGGGATGTGCTGGGCAACGGCTACGGCAACCAGACCGGACTTGCACTGACCACGTTGCAGGGGATGTACGCCGGCACAGCGGAGAAGGAAGCAACTCGCGACACCTATCACGGGTACGTCTTCCCCGAAATCACCGCGAAGATCCAAGCCGCATCCAGCGAACCAGACCCGACCAAGCGCGCCGCTCTACTCGACGCCGCACAACAAGACATCTGGAACACCTGGCCTTGCCTGTGGAGCTTCGTACCCAACGCACTCCTTGCGAAACGCACTCGTGTACAAAATGTTTCACTGACCCCGATCAACTCCTACGACCTCGGCGCCGTCCGATTGGAGGCCTGAGGCGATGACTCTCACCGCTCCGAAACCGCAAACCGCTCTCGGAATCTCTCCGCGTCGGCGCACAAGGATCAACCCGACCGTCAAATACGTGCTCAAACGCTTGGCACAGAGCGCCTTGACGATCTTCCTCACGCTCACAACAGTGTTCGTCCTGATCCGAATGGCTCCCGGTGATCCTGCCTACGCCTTGGCCGGACCGCTGGCCAGCACGGAGGATCTCGCACAAATCCGTGCTGACATGGGCTTGGACAAGTCGGTGTTCTCTCAATACCTGATCTACCTGTGGGACCTCGTCCATCTGAATCTCGGCACGTCGTACTCGTTCCAGGCGCCGGCCATGGACGTTGTCCTCGGCCGTCTCCCGTACACCATCACCCTTGCCGTCAGCTCCATTCTGTTGACCGCCGTGCTCTCGATTCCGCTGGGCGTGTGGATGGCCCGTCACGCGGACACCCGACGCGAACTCGGTGCGAACGTCGTAGCCGTCGGCGGGCAGTCCATGCCGGAGTTCTGGAGCGGCCTGATGCTGGTGACGATCTTCGCGGTCTTGATCCCAGTACTCCCGGCAGCCGGTTTCACCACATGGCCGTCGTTGATCCTGCCTACCGTCACCATCGCCATCCTTCAGATCGCGTTGATCTCCCGGATGGTTCGACGCGAAATGGTCTCGGCCTTCGCTTCTCCGTACATCACGGTCGCACGTTCTCGCGGAGTATCCGAACGCGAACTCACCTGGCGATATGCGATGCGTAATTCTGCGATTCCGATCGTCACCGCGCTGGGCACCAGATTTGCCGGAATGCTGAACGGCGTCGTGGTGGTCGAAGTCGTGTTCGCCTGGCCTGGTGTCGGCTCGCTGGTGGTCCGCGCACTCGAGACTCGCGACTACCCGCTCATCCAGGCCACCGTGCTTGTCACTGCGGTTCTCGCCGTGCTCGTGCAACTGGCAGTGGACCTCCTCTACCCCCTCCTGGATCCACGCGTGCGACTCGGAAAGGGCGCCAACTGATGACTACCGTCTTGGAACCTCCAACAACTCCACGCGCCAGCGCGGTCACCGAGGCAGACTTCGCACGCGCCGGAGCCACGCGCCGTAAGCGAGACAGCCGAGTCAAGATCTGGGCCGGCTCGATCTGCGCGCTCCTGGTGATTCTTCCTGTTGCATTGGCGGGACTACTCCCCCTTGCAGATCCGAACCAGACCAACCTGAGCAGTCGACGGCTACCGCCCCTCACCGACGGCCATCTGTTCGGCACCGATCAGTTGGGACGAGATCTCCTCTCACGGATCCTGCACGGCGGCCAGGTGTCTCTGACGATCGGTATTCTCGCCGTGATCGTCTCCGGGGTCATCGGCATAGTCGCCGGATCCGCCGCGGGGTACTTCGGCGGCTGGGTCGACACCGTGATCTCCCGCCTACTCGAAGCACAGCTTTCTCTGCCTCTGCTGATGATGCTGCTTCTCGTCGTTGCGCTGTTCGGTCCGTCCATTCCCGTGATCACGTTTGTCATCGCAATCGCGCAGTGGCCCGAAGTCGCCCGACTGACCCGTTCCTTGGTGCTCGTCGAACGCGAAAAGCCCTATGTAGCAGCAGCCAGAGTCCTGGGCCTGACCCGCATGGCCATCCTCGTCCGCCACGTAATCCCGAACATCGTCAAGCAGGCGTCGCTTGTCGTGCTGTTGCTCCTCGCCCAGGCCGTCCTTCTGGAAAGCTCGTTGAGCTACCTCGGCGCGGGACCACAACGTCCGTTCGCGACATGGGGCCGAATCATCGCCGACGGTCAGGACTACATCACCACCTCATGGTGGATCGTGACGCTGACAGGCCTGATGATCGTGCTGCTGGTGGTCGGAGTGAACCTACTCGGCGATGGTCTGCGCGATCGTCCTGCAGGTTCGAAACGACTGGGCGCAAGCCTGTTCGGGCGTGGCAACGCCCAGAAAGCAAAGGCGTGAGACATGGGCAATCTACTACGGGTCGACGACCTCCAGATCGAACTTGTCACGGCGAATGGCGTCATCCGAGCCGTCGACGGGGTGTCCTTCTGCATCGACGCCGGTGAAACCGTCACCATCATCGGTGAATCCGGCTCCGGAAAGTCGACTACAGCCATGGGAATCCTCGGACTGCTTCCGGACGATCTCGCCGTTCTTTCCGGGAAAGCCGTGTTCAAAGGCCAGGACATTCTCGGAAACACGAAGATCTTGAACGATATTCGTGGAAAACACATCGCCCTCATCCCCCAGGACCCGATGACGGCTCTGAGTCCCGTCCACACCATCGGTAGCCAACTTCGAGAAGCAGTGCGCCACAGCGGTGTGACCGCGAAGAAGCAGCAAATCGAGCGGGCAGTGCAACTGCTCGAGCAGGTACGCATTCCGTATCCGGATCAGCAACTCGACAAGTACCCGCATCAACTGTCGGGTGGAATGTTGCAGCGCGTCCTGATCGCCGGAGCTCTTGCTGCCGGCCCCGAACTGATCGTGGCCGACGAACCCACCAGCGCATTGGACGTCACCGTTCAGGCCGGGATTCTGGATCTATTGCTCGAATTGCAGGAACGCACCGGGATCGGAATGCTGGTCATCACCCACGACCTCGGAGTCGCCCGACTCGTATCCGATCGCATTTACGTGATGAAGGACGGACGTTTTATCGAGACCGGTAGCGCCGACGTTCTCGTCGACTCACCGCAAAGCGCCTACACACAAAAGCTTCTCGACGCCATACCGCACCTGGGGCCTTGGGATGGCGACCCCGCCCGTTCAACACAGATCGGAGCCTCGGCATGAGCCCCCACGAAACGCCACTTCTCGCCGTCGAAGATCTCGTTGTCGAGTATCCGGTTCCCGACGGAGTTTTCCGAGCCGTGGATGCTGTGAGCTTCTCGGTGGAAAAGGGCAAGACCCTGGCCATCGTCGGCGAATCCGGATGTGGCAAGTCGACAATCGCTCGATCTATCGTCCGACTCCTCACACCGACCAGTGGACGCATTCTCGTCGACGGCAATGACATCGCCCAGATGTCGGAGAAGTCACTGCGCCCCTTCCGCTCTCGCGTTCAAATGGTGTTCCAAGATCCGTACGGATCGCTGGACCCCCATCTGACTGCCGAGGACATCATCGGAGAACCACTGCGCCTCAAAGGTGTTCGGAGCAAGTCTGAACGCGCAAAGGCAGCAGCAGAACTCGTCGATCGCGTTGGCCTGCCCAGCTCGGCACTACACCGGCGTCCGGCGGAGTTCTCCGGTGGCCAACGTCAGCGCATCGGAATTGCCCGTGCACTTGCCAGCGGACCCGAGATCCTGGTCTGCGACGAAGCAACCAGTGCTCTCGACGTTTCGGTGCAAGCGCAGGTACTCGCGCTCCTACGTGAAATTCAGGCCGACACCGGTCTGACGTACGTTTTCATCTCACACAACTTGGGCGTCGTCCGAGAAATCAGCGAGACCGTAGTCGTGATGTCGAAAGGAGCCATCGTCGAATCCGGTTCCACAGAAACAGTTCTCGCCAGTCCGTGCGAGCCGTACACCCGCGCACTACGAGGCGCTGCTCTCGATCCCACCACCATGGTCGGCATCAAACCACGCCACGTGGTGGCAGCCCTGTCCAAGAACTTGCTAGCCAAGCAGACCGAATCGCGAGGAGTTGCCTGATGACCGCCCCACTCGAGCTTCCGAAACTGGTGCTCGGCACTATGACCTTCGGAGATACGGTCGACATATCGGGTGCGGGATCGATGCTCGACGCAGCACTAGGCGCCGGTATCTCTCACATCGACACGGCCAACGGCTATGCGGGCGGTGAGTCCGAGCGCATGCTGGCAAAGCTCCTCCATGGCCGACGCGATTCCGTCACTCTGGCCACCAAAGCAGGAATGCCACACCCCGATGCCGGTGACAACAGCCCACTCTCGGCAAAGGGACTCCGAGCAAGCATCGAAGGAAGTCTGCGCAGACTCGACTCGGACTACGTCGACCTGTTCTATCTCCATCAGCCGGACCGAACCGTCACGCTGACCGAAACTCTTACCACCGTCGCGGAACTTGTCGGTGAGGGCAAGATCCGCACACTCGGCGTATCCAACTTTGCCGCGTGGCAAATCAGTGAAATCAACTACACCGCAGACACAGTCGGTGCTCCGCGACCGATCGTCGCACAACAGCTCTACAACTTGCTCGCGCGTCGCATCGAAGAAGAATACGCAGAATTCGCGGACGTGACCGGACTGACCACCATGGTCTACAACCCACTCGGTGGGGGCCTGCTCACCGGGCGCCACACCTTCGAGGAAAACCCCGTCGACGGCCGATTCGGCGACTCCCGTCTTGCGTCGATGTACAAGGAGCGATACTGGAACACACAGATCTTCGACGCCATTGCACAACTGACGGCGATCGCGGAACAGTCGGGCATCTCCCTGACCGAGCTTGCGTTGCGCTGGCTGGTCAGCAAGCCCGTCGCCGGATCGCTGCTCCTCGGAGGATCCAAAGTTACGCACCTCGAATCCAATATCGCGGCCATCGGGCGAGGTCCACTCGACGCCTCGACCGTCGAAGAGTGTGACCTCGTCGGTGCCGCCCTACGAGGCCCCATGCCCAACTACAACCGCTGAAACACCCGACCTTCATCAGGAAGAGTTCTTCACTATGTCAGCACAGGAATTCGCCGCACGTATCCGAGGACGCGAACGCATTCTCGGATACTGGTCCGTCATCGACAGTCCGGTCTCGACCGAATGGATTGCGCACGTCGGCTGGGACTACATTGCCCTCGACATGCAGCACGGCCTGATCGGCTATTCGGGGATGGTCGCCGGGCTCACCGCCATCGACTCGTCACCGTCCACTGTCGGGATGGTGCGCGTCGAGGCAAACAATCCGACGCCCATCGGCCGTGCACTCGACGCGGGCGCTGTGGGCGTCATCGTTCCGCTGATCAACAACGCCGAAGAGGCAGCGGCCGCCGTGGCAGCCGCCAAGTATCCGCCTTTCGGCATCCGCTCCTACGGACCCATGCGCTCTCAACTCCGTATCGGCCCAGTTCCCGCCGACGCGAACCGCGACACCGTTGTATTTGCGATGATCGAGACCCCACAGGGTCTGGCGAACGTCGAAGAGATCTGCGCAGTGCCCGGATTGGACGGCGTGTACGTCGGGCCGTCCGACCTACGAATCGCCGTCGGCGGTAAGCACTCCAACGATCCGGACGTCGCCGAGGAATTCGAAGCAGCGCTCACCAGGGTGCGCGAAGCTGCCGCCGTCAGCGGAGTCGCTGCGGGAATCCACACACCTTCCGGTCAGGTTGCGGCACAACGGCTCGGGGAGGGCTACACGTTCGCGACCGTGGCCTCGGACCTGACACATCTGGCGAACATCTCGGCTCAGCATTTGGATGCCGCCAAGTCCTGATCCGGGTACAAAATGGCGATGCTCCCGCACTTGGTACGGGAGCATCGCCATTCTCGAACAAACTATCTCTGAATCGCCTTGATCTCGAGGAACTCTTCGAGCCCGAACGTGCCGGCCTCGCGCCCGACGCCCGACTGCTTGTACCCACCGAACGGAGCATTCGTGTTGAATGCTCCGCCGTTCACCTCGACCTGCCCGGCACGCAGTTGCCGTGCGACGCGATCCGCGCGATCGGGGTCACCTGACCAAACGCCACCGGCCAGTCCGTACTCGGTGCCGTTGGCGATACGCACTGCGTCGGCCTCGTCTTTGTAGCCCATGATCGAGAGGACCGGTCCGAAGATCTCCTCGCGCGCAATGGTCATGTCTTCGGTAACGTTCGCGAACACCGTCGGCCCGACGAAATATCCACTGGCCAGACCGGTTTCGCGACCGTCGACAACCGCGGTGGCACCTTCCGACACACCCTTCTCGATGTATCCGCGAACGCGTCCCAGCTGATTCGCGTTCACCAGAGGACCAAGCACCGAAGTCGGCTGAGTCGGGTCACCTACCGGGAAATGAGCGGCGACTGCAGCAGCAATTGCCGCTGCCTCATCCACCTTCTCCGCGGGAACCAACATACGCGTCAGCGCCGAACAGGTCTGGCCCGAATTGATGAAGCACTTTGCGACGCCATCCGTGACAGCCTTTTCGAGATCGGCGTCGTCGAGAATGACGTTCGCCGACTTGCCGCCCAGCTCGAGCGAGACCTTCTTGATGGTGTCCGCGGCAACGATGGCCACTCGCTTGCCTGCACGAGTCGATCCGGTGAAGGAGACCATGTCGACCTCAGGGTGGCCGGCGATGGCTTCGCCCACTACCGGGCCGTAGCCACTCACCAGGTTGAATACACCTGCAGGCAAACCAATTTCGTCGAAGATGTCAGCGAGCGCGTACGTGATGAGTGGCGCAACCTCGGTGGGCTTGAGAACCACGGTGCAGCCCGCGGCGAGCGCACCGCCGACCTTCAAGACAACTTGGTGGAGCGGGAAGTTCCAGGGAGTGATGGCGCCGACAACACCCGCAGGTTCGCGAACAATCAGCGAATTCCCGACCTCGTGAGCGTCGAAATCATAAGTGCGAGCCAATTCGGCAAATGCATTCAAATTCGCGAGCGGCATTCCGATTTGTACGGGCTTCGCGAATCCGATCGGCATTCCCATATCCTGCGAAACAAGCGCCGCAAGATCATCGGTGCGTTCGGCAATTATCGCCGCGGCCTTGGAAAGATATTCGGCGCGCTCACCGCCGGATAGTGCAGACCAGGCAGGGAACGCCTTTCGTGCTGCCTTCGCGGCCGCGTCGACATCTTCGACAGTGCCTTCGGCGACAGTTCCTATCAGCTCTTCGGTAGCCGGATTGAGAACGTCGATCCGACCGCTGCCAGTGGATTCGATCCAGGCGCCATCAACATAGATTTTGGTGCGGTCGAGAATATCGGTCATCGAAGCCTCCGTAGTCATCACGCGTGCACAGGTGAGGTGGGCCCGATCACACGGGGCACCTCTTCCGAGCCTAGCCACGCTCGACGGGTTCCGTGGCAGGTTGGTGTCGCGATTGACCTTCGACTGACGAGACCTGTGGTGAGCGCACGCTTTTCGCGGATCGCGTGAACGTACCGTTCGCTCGATCCGGGGGGTGCCGGCGACGGGATGTTTCGGGGTGTTTTGGGTACGAGAAAGCCCCCCAACCATCACTGGTTGGGGGGCTTCTC
>NZ_JASHKO010000012.1:0-6508 GCF_030056745.1 Rhodococcus sp. IEGM 1406
GCCGATCCACATCAGAAACCCGCGCACCCGAAAAACCAGACACATCAACAACATCGACACACACAACCCGACGACCCGACGCCACGAAACCATCACGCTCCGTCGACACCACACACACCGGATCAGCCGAATCCAACACATACTCATTACGCGAGGACGGCGCATCAGGATCCAACGGCACCCACGCCCCACCCGCACGCACAATCGCATACAAACCAACCAACAAATCCACCGACCGCCGAACAGCCAACCCCACCAACGACTCCGGCCCAACACCCAAACCAATCAAATAACGCGCAAACCTATTAACCCTCTCATCGAACTCCCCATACGAGAGCACCTCATCCCCGAACACCACCGCCCGCGAACCCGAACAAACCCCCACCACAGAATCAAAACCATCCAACAACAACCCACCCACAACCGGACGAGACGTGTCGTTCCACGACTCGAGCACCAACGCGCGCTCAGGCGCCGTCATGACCTCGACGTCACCGACTGCAGTAGACGGCGTTTCACCGATTTCGGTCAGCAGAGTCTCGAGGCGACCCAGCAGGGCCTGCGCGTACGACTCGTCGAAGAAGTCGGGTAGGTAACGAAGCGTCAGGTGCAGTTGGTCGTCGAGACCGATCAGCAGTGTGAGCGGGTAGTTCGTGGAATCGTCGGAGGCGACATCGTCGATCACCATGCCATCCAAGAACTCTGCCTGCGCTGCAAGACCGTCACGGTCGACCGGGTAGGACTCGAAGATCACCAGAGTGTCGAAGAGTCCGCCGACGCCCGCGGCGCTCTGCACATCGGTCAGGCCGAGGTAATGGTGATCGAGCAATCCCGCTTGTTCGATCTGAACCCGAGAGAGCAATGCCTCGACGGACTCGGCCAGATCCAGTTGGACACGCACGGGCAGCGTGTTGATGAACAGGCCCACCATCTTCTCGACGCTGTCGAGTTGTGGCGGACGGCCGGAGACCGTGGCACCGAAGACAATGTCCTGGCGACCGGTCATGCGTCCCAGCAGAATTGCCCAGGCAGCCTGGACGATCGTGTTGGCGGTAACGCCGGTCCTCGATGCCAAACCGGTCAGTGTCGCGGTCACCGATTCGCTGAGCGAGATCTGCAACTTCTGCGACAGCGCACTGAATTCCTGACCAACGACGGTGGGAGCCAACAACGTCGGCTCTTCGACGCCGCCCAGCGCTTTCGCCCAGGCATCCATGGACACACTGCGATCCTGCTGGACCAGCCACGCGAGGTAGTTCCGGTAGCTCAGTGACCGCGTCTGAGCGGGAATGTTCCCACGCATGGCGTAGTGGCCGAGGAGCGTCTGGAGCAGCAGCGGCATGGACCAGCCGTCGAGGATGATGTGGTGGTTTGCCACAACAAGGCGGTATTCGCTCGCCGCGATCTTGATCAGCGTGAACTTGATCAACGGCGGGTTCGACATGTCGAAGTGCGTGGCCTGGTCCTCGACAAGAATCCGATCCAACTCGCGGCGTCGTTCTTCGCTGTCAGCGATTGTGGTGAGATCCAGTTCGCGCCACGGCACGTCGATGTCACCGAGAACTACCTGGACCGGCGTACCCGTTCCGTCGACCACAAATGCGGTGCGCAGGTTCGGGTGACGATCGATGATGGCCTGTGCTGCGGCGTGGAGGCGATCCGCGTCGACGCGGCCGGACAGCGAGAGAACCATCTGCACGGAGTACAGGTCGACGGTGGACTCGGCCATGACAGCGTGGAACAGCAGACCCGACTGCAGCGGAGCCAGCGGCCAGACGTCCTGCACCGCGGGGAAACGCTGCTCGAACCCGTCGAGATCCTGCTGGGTCAGCGTTACCAGCGGCACGTCCGACGGCGTGAGTCCGCCTGCGCCGACGGCCTGTGCGTGCTGCGCCAGCGCTGTGAGTGCTCCGACCCACAGGTCGGCCAGGGCTTGCACCTCGGTGGCGCTCAGCAATCCGTTCGGGAAGGCAAACGATGCTTCGAGCACCGCGCCATCAGGGCCGTCGTTGACGATGGCATTGATGTCGACAACCTTGTTGGCCGGCATGTCCGGGTCTTCCGGCGCAGCGACATCGGAGAAGTCGCGTGCCGGAATCCATCCGAGGCCTTGCGCTGCAGCCGGAATATCCTCCGCCACAATGCGACCCAGGTAGTTGAAGCTGACCTGCCCGCTGCTCAGCTTCGACAGCTCAGTGCAGGTGTCGTCGTTGACGTACCGCAGCAGTCCGTAGCCGACACCCTTGTCGGGAGCGGCGAGCAACTGCTCCTTGACTGCCTTGATCGCCGCTCCCGCAGCAACTCCGGCGTCGAAGGCGTCGTCGATGTCGATACCGGCAAGGTCGAGTGCGACAGGGAAGGCCGCCGTGAACCAGCCGACGGTGCGTGAGAGATCGGCACCCGGGACGACGCCCTCTTCGCGGCCGTGGCCCTCGAGCTGGAGCAGTGCCGCTTCGGTGTCGATGCCCCGCTCACGGCGCCAGCGCACCAGTGCCAGAGCAAGTCCGGCCAGCAAACCGTCGTTGGCTCCGCCGCGGAACACCTCGGGCAGAGTTGTCAGCAGGGTTTCAGTGACGTCTGTGGGCACCTCGACGCGCACACGCTCGACTGTTGCCGCAACGTCGACGGAGGGGTCGAACGCACGCGAACCGAGAATGGGGTCCGGAGTCGACAGCGTCTTACGCCACCGTGGCAGTTCTGCCAGTCGCTTGTCGGATCGTGATTCCGCAGCCAGCGAGTGCGCCCAGGTACGCATGGACGTGCCCGTCGGTTCGAGCACGGGCACACTTCCGCCACTGCGCTGGGCCCACGCGGAAATCAAGTCCGGCACGATAATTCGCCAGGAGACGCCGTCGACGATCAGGTGATGCGCAGCCACGATCA
Source organism: Rhodococcus sp. IEGM 1406 (assembly GCF_030056745.1). Lineage (NCBI taxonomy): Bacteria > Bacillati > Actinomycetota > Actinomycetes > Mycobacteriales > Nocardiaceae > Rhodococcus > Rhodococcus sp. IEGM 1406. The sequence goes on from NZ_JASHKO010000012.1 coordinate 2,884, forward strand.
ATCGGCCGGTACGCGTGTCACCGAAGTCGATCCACACGAACTGAGCCATGACACCAGCGGCCGGATCCAACCGGCCGAGAGCGTCGTCGAGAGCGCCCGACGCGATGGCCGTCAGCTCTGTATCCGCAATCGCGGGGTCCACCTGCACCCGGCGCACCGAACCATCCACGTCGACGGTTCCGGGCGCGGACACAGCCATGCCCGGACCACGCTGATCATTGACCAGACGCGAACGGAACATGTCGTGGTGATCGATGACCGCAGTCAACGTTTCGACAACACCGGTCCGGTCGATTCCCAGCGGCAATTCCAACGTCAATAGCTGGTTGAAACGCTGGTAGCTGCCAGGCCGTTCGAACATGAAGCGCTTGATCGGAGTGAGCGGCATCCAACCGATGCCGCCGCCTTCGATCTCGGCGAGAACAGTGATCGCGTCGGCGTCGGAGCCGAAGACGGCGACCTCGGCCAACTCTGCCACCGTCTTGTTCTCGAACACGTCCTTGGGCGTGAAGAGAACACCTCGGGCCTTGGCGCGGGACACCAACTGGATCGACATGATCGAGTCTCCGCCCTGAGCGAAGAACGAATCGTCGGTACCGATCTGATCGAGGCCGAGAACGTCGGCAAAGACCTCGCTGAGGATGCGTTCCATCTCGGTGGTGGGAGCGCGGAACTCCTTGACCTCGAATACCGGATCCGGCAAAGCCTTTCGGTCCAGCTTGCCGGCCGGGGTCAGCGGCATGTGGGTCAGAACCATGATCGACGCAGGCACCATGTGCGCCGGCAGAGTGCGTGAGACGAACTCACTCAGATCCGCCGAGCTGACAGCAGATTCCTTGCCGACAAATACGTACGACACCAGTGCCGGAGCACCGGACGCCAGCGTGGTGCCCATGGTCGCGGCGAACTCGACGTCCGAATGTGCCGTCAGGGCGGCGTCGATCTCACCGAGTTCAATGCGGAAGCCACGGATCTTCACCTGGAAGTCGTTGCGGCCCACATACTCAACCTGATATTGGTCAGTCCAACGCACAACATCACCGGTGCGGTACATGCGCTCACCGGGCAGGCCATGCGGGTTGGCAACAAAGCGATCCGCGGTCAATCCCGGGCGGCGATGGTATCCGCGGGTGACCTGAGGACCCGACAGGTACAGCTCACCGGCAACACCAACCGGAACGGGCTGCAGACGCGTGTCGAGAACAAACGCGGCCATGTCGCCGATGGTTCCACCGATGGTCATCCGGTCGCCCGGCATCAGCGGCACACTGACGTTGGTGACGATAGTGGTCTCGGTGGGGCCGTAGACATTGAGGAACGTACGTCGACGGTTCGGCTGATCCGCCCACTTGGCCATCAACTCCGGCGAGTACGCCTCGCCGCCGACACCAACCACCTCGAGATCGTTCAGGCCCGACGGATCCATGGAAGCCAACGCCGCCGGCGTGATGAAGGCGTGTGTGACGCGTTCGGACTTGAACAGCGCAGTCAACTCGTCGCCGCCGAAGATCGACGTCGGGACGATCACCATGGCAGCGCCTGTCGCGACAGCCAGGAACAGTTCGAGCATCGACGCGTCGAAACTCGGCGACGCGAAGTGCAGCGTGCGGGAGTTCGGCGTCACCAGGTAGTGCTGTGCCTGCGTTGCACTGAAGCTCGCGAGGCCCGCACTGGTAGCAACAACACCCTTGGGCAAGCCCGTTGTGCCTGATGTGTAGATCACCCAGGCGGGATGCGCCGGAAGGACGGGGCGAACACGTTCATCTTCACGAATCGGTGAACTATCCTGCGCTGCCATCAGTTCCGCGCAAGCATCACTGTCGATCGCGAGCCACTCCACGGTGTCGGTAAGCCCTGCGAGTTCAGCTTCGAGAGTCAGACCGACCGAGACGCCCGAGTCGGAGACCATATGCGCGATGCGGTCAGCCGGGTAGTGCGGATCGATGGGAACAACCGCGGCGCCCGTCTTGGATACCGCCCACACCAGCAGGACCGATTCGATAGAACGCGGAATCGACACTGCGACCAGGTCTTCGGCGCCCAGACCGCGAGCGATCAGGACGCGGGCGAGGCGCGACGACCACTCGTCGACCTCGGCGTAGGTCATCGACCGATCCTGGTAGCGGAGAGCTTCGTTGGAGGGATACTGCAACGCGGTCTCGGCCAGGATGTCGGCCAACGGCTTCGGCTCGATGCCCGAGGACGCTCGGCGACCGGTCAATTCGATGCGCTCAGGCGCTTGGAGGATGTTGATGTCGCCGACAGCCTGCGTCGCATCCACGGCGACGGCTTCGAGAATTCGAGTCAACCTCTCGGCGAAGGAGACAACTGTCCCCTCGTCGAAGAGATCCGTCGCATACGTGAAGGTCGCAGTCATTCCGTGACCATCGGCAGCTTCCACCAGAGTCAACTGAAGGTCGAACTTCGCTACGGTTTCCGCGATAGCGAATTCAGTGATATCGAGTCCCGGCAGCGTCAGGTTATTCTGCCCCAGGTTCTGGAATGCCAAGGCAACCTGGAACAACGGGTTGTGCGCTTGCGAACGCACCGGATCGAGAACCTCGACCAGCCGCTCGAACGGCACGTCTGCGTGAGCGAAAGCCGCGAGATCACTCTCACGCGCCGACGTAAGCAGATCGAGGAAACGCATCCCCGGATCCACCTCGGTACGAAGCACGAGGGTGTTGACGAACATGCCGATCAGATCGTCGAGCTGCGCTTCACCGCGACCGGCCACCGGGGTACCGACTGCGATGTCGGTGGTGCCGGACAACCGGGCAAGAAGTGTTGCCAACGCCGAGTGCATCACCATGAACAGCGATGCCTGGTGCTCGCGACCCACAGCAGCCAGTCCGCGGTGAACATCCGCGGAAATCGGGAAGCTGTAGGTGGCTCCCCGTCCGGTGAACACGGCTGGACGCGCGCGGTCACTGGGCAAGGTGATCTGGTCTGGAACTCCGTCGAGAGCCTTAGCCCAGTAGCCGATCTGCTCTGCGAGTACGGATTCCGTGTCACTCTCGGAACCGAGAACACCACGCTGCCACAACGCGTAGTCGGCGTACTGCACCGGCAACGGCGCCCACGTCGGGGTCTGCCCCTGTGAGCGGGCGTAGTACGCGGTCATCACGTCGCGGATCAACGGGCCCATCGAGAAACCGTCGGTGGAGATGTGGTGAATCACTATCGCCAGTACAAACGAGTCCTCGGCAAGCTGGAAGAGCTTGGCCCGCAACGGAACCTCAGCCGTAACGTCAAAACCTGATGAGACGAACTCCGTCACCGCCGCGACGATGTCGGATGTCTCGAGCGGCACGGGAGCCAGATTCACCGGAACTGCCGCCGCCGGCAGTATCCGCTGGTAGCCGATTCCGTCCACCTCGGGGTAGACCGTGCGCAGAACCTCGTGACGCTTCAAGAGGTCCATGACAGCGTCGTACAACGCCGCCTGGTCCAACTCGCCGGTGAGCGTGATCGCCATCGGAATGTTGTTGGCTGCCGACTCGCGGTCCAATTGGTTGAGGAACCACATGCGCTGCTGCGCAAACGACAACGGCACCTGCGCCGGACGATCCTGCGCAGTCAACGCCGCACGCGAACCACCACCGACATGAGAACCGAGGCGAGC
>NZ_JASHKO010000013.1:0-6428 GCF_030056745.1 Rhodococcus sp. IEGM 1406
AACCCCCCACCGCAACCCCCACACCATCCCAACCACCCACCACCAACCCACGCTCACCCGCGACGAACACGTCGACCTCACCGACCGGTGTATCCGCGTTCGCTGCAAAGGCGGCAAGAATTCGCGACATTCGCTGTGCAATGGTGCCGACCGCGGCGCGGTCGAATGCCGCCGGCTGATACCGCAGGCTCACCTGCAGCGTCGGTTCCGCGACCGACAGCACGGTGAGCGGGTAATGCGTGGCGTCGCGGGCATTCACAGCGGTGACGCGCATACCGGCTATGTCGGTGTTCCCGTCCATCCCCGAGGTATCGATCGGATACGACTCGAAGACCGACAGTGTGTCGAACAAATTGCCTGTCCCTACGGCAGATTGAATCGCGCCGAGTCCGACATAGTGATGATCGAGCAGATCTGTCTGCTCGCCTTGTAGTCGAGCGAGCAGCTGTGCACACGTCTGGTCTGGATCCAGTTGCACGCGGACAGGCAATGTGTTGATCAGCAGCCCCATCATGTTTTCCACACCAGGCAATTCAGGTGAGCGGCCCGAGACTGTGACGCCGAAGACTACGTCTTCGCGGGAAAGCATTCGAGACAACAGGACACCCCACGCCGCTTGGATCACCGTGTTCATCGTGATCCCGCTCCGCTGGACCAGCGCACCGAGTCCGTCGAGCACCGAATCGGGCAGATCGACGGTGACCTCTTCGGGTACCACCTGATCGGCGGTCGGCGCCGAAGCCGCCAACAACGTCGGCTCGTCGACGCCTTCCATGGCATCCTCCCAGACCGCGAGCGAGGTCTCGATGTCGCGGTGCGCCAACCATTCCAGATAGGTGCGGTACGACGGAGTCTGGGGCTGATCGGCCGGGACGCTCTCGACCGGGAGACTGTCGTCCGCGTATCTCATCAGCAGTTCGCGTACCAGCAACGGCATCGACCAACCGTCGAGAACGATGTGATGGTTTGTCACCACCAACACACACCTCGTCGGCGAGGTTCGCAGCAACGTCAGCCGAAGCAGTGGCGGCGAGGCGAGGTCGAAGGGTGCACTGCGATCCTCGTCGAGGCGGCGCTCCAGCTCTGCTTCGGTTGCCGATCCGCAATCACTCAGGTCGACCTCGGTCCAGGGACTCACCGCATCGTCGACAATCAACTGCACCGGTAGGCCGTGTGCGTCGTAGACGAACGCTGCACACAGATTCGGGTGGTTTGCCAGTAGTCCGGCAGCAGCGCCGCGCAAACGCTCGGAATCAACCGCTCCTTCCAGCTCGACGCACAACTGCGCTGTGTAGACGTCCGTCGACGTCGCCGCCAGTGAGGCATGGAACATCAGCCCGGCCTGAAGGGGCGACACCGACCAGACATCGTGCAATCCGGGGAAGTCGTTCTCCCAGCGTTCGATCTGTTGTTGGTCCACGGAGACCAGGGGAATGTCCGACGGCGTCAGACCGCCCGCATCAGGTCGCGACGCGTGCGCGGTGAGTCCGTCGAGCGCACGACGCCACAGTTCCGCGAACTCCGCGATGTCAGACCTGTCGAGCACTCCGCGGGGAAAGGTGAAAGATGCTGTCAGGCAGGGCCCGTCGACATGGTCCTCAACCGCCGCGTTGATGTCGATCACGGACGCCACAGGCATGGACCGATTCTGGGTTCCGCCGAGCTTTCGATTGCCCTCCACCGGCAGCCAGTCCTGTGTTCCGTCAGAGGAGCTGATCCGGCCCAGATAGTTGAAACTGATCTGAGGAGAACGGAATCGGCCGAGTGGTTCGCTCTCGCCCGACAGGTAGCGCAACATCCCGAATCCGATTCCATGATCGGGGATCGCACGCACGTATTCCTTGACGGCTTTGAGAGCCCGTCCGGCGTCGGCGCCACCTGCCAGTGCGTCGTCGACGTCGATTCCGCCGAGGTCCACGCGCACCGGGTAGAGCGTGGTGAACCAACCAACGGTGCGCGCGAGGTCTGCGCCAGGAACCGCTCCTTCCTCGCGGCCGTGTCCTTCGAGCGTGATCAGGGCGGCAGCGGTATCCATACCGCGGCGTCGTCGCCACTCGATCGAGGCCAACGCAACAGCAGTGAGGAGTCCGTCGTTCACGCCGGCGTGAAATGCCGCAGGAACCGTGGTGAGTAGGTTCCTGGTCACCGGAGGCGCGATGTCCACTGTGACGGTGTCGACCGTGCCGTCGACGTCGATCGTGGGATCGATTGGGCGCGAACCGATCAGCGGGTCATCGCCGTCAAGGATCGTTTTCCACATGTCCCGTTCGACGCTCCGGTCGCCCACGTGCTCGACAAGCCCGTGCGCCCACCGCCGGAACGACGTTCCGATCTGTGGCAGTTCGGGCGTGACACCGGCCCGGAGTTGTGCTGTCACCGTCGCCAGGTCGGTGACCAGAATGCGCCACGAGACGCCGTCGACAACCAGGTGATGAATCACCACAAGTAGTCGGCCCCGCTTGTTCGGCAAGCCAGGGATGTCGGCCAGGTCGAACCAGATCACGCGCACCATGTCGGCCGCGGCGGGATCCAAGCTGTCGGCAGCGGCCTCGAGCTCTCCCGACGCCAAGGCCCTGAAACCTTCGTCGTCCACCGAACCGACAGCTACTCGATGGATCAGTCCTTCGGCCGAGATCGAGCCGGGTGGTAGGACTTCCATGACCCGGTCACTCTCGCCCAAGCGCGCTCGAAGCATTCCGTGGCGGTCCAGCAACACCTGGAGACCACGGACAAGGAGATCCTGGGTGAGATCAGCGGGAGCTGTCAGCAAGAGCGCCTGGGAGAACCGTTTCAATTCGCCGCCACGCAGCCCGCCACTGCTGCGGTCGAGCATCCACTGCGCCACCGGGCTCAGTGGAACAGTTCCGACAGCGGATCCGGGTAGCTCCACGAGCACATCAGGACCGTCCTGCTCCATGTGCGCCGACTCGGCAAGCGCGGCAACAGATTTGTGGTCGAATACGTCTCGGGGCGAGATGATCACACCAGCATCGCGAGCGCGGGCCACCAATTGGATGGACATGATGCTGTCTCCGCCGAGCTCGAAGAAGGAATCGTGCACTCCTACGGTGTCCAGGCCGAGAACCTGCGCGAACAGAGCGGCAAGAAGATTCTCGGTTTCCGTTCGCGGTGTCCGGTCGGGTGTGGCCGTGGACGAGAAATCGGGTGCGGGAAGTGCTGCGCGGTCCAGTTTTCCGTGAACCGTCAGCGGAAGTGCGTCGAGCACCACAACCGCCGCAGGCACCATGTACGACGGCAGACGCTTGCCTGCATGCGCGAGGACGTCTCGCGGATCGACACTCGCTCCGCGATCGGGAACCACGTATCCGATCAACCGATCCCTGCCGTTCAACCGATCCCTGCCGTCGCCGTTCCAGACGCCCGTCACCGCCTGGGCCACGCGCGGGTGCGTCTGCAGTGCCACCTCGACTTCCCCGAGTTCGATGCGGAACCCACGGACCTTCACTTGGGCATCGGTGCGCCCGAGATACTCCAGCTGTCGGTCGGGCGTCCACCGCACGCGATCGCCCGTGCGATAGATCCGCGTTCCCGGCGCACCGAAGGGATCTGCGACAAACTGCGTGGCGGTCAACGGGGATCGCCGGTGATAGCCGCGAGCGAGAGCCGGCCCGGCAAGATACAACTCTCCCGCGACACCTACCGGTACCGCTCTCAGACGCGAGTCCAGCACTACCTCGCTGAATCCGCGAGTAGGTGCGCCGATGGTGACCGGGTCGTTCGGAGCCAGTGCCGCACTGATGTTCGACACCACAGTTGCCTCGGTAGGACCGTAGGCGTTGAACATCTTTCTGCCCGGCGCCCAGCGGGCCACCAATTCCGGCGGGCAGGCCTCCCCACCTGTCACGACACAACCGACAGTGGTGAGTCCGTCTGGGGCGACGGACGCCAAAGCCGCCGGAGTCACAAAACAATGGGTGACGCGCTCGCGCTCCAGTAACGCCGCCAGCTCCGACCCGCCGTAGACGGTCGGTGGCACGATCACCATCGTGGATCCCGCACCAACGGCCAACATGAGTTCGAGAACCGAAGCGTCGAAACTCGGCGAAGCGAAGTGCAGAGTTCTGGATCGGGTCGTGGCGGCGAATGTCTCGCGCTCCTGGAGAGCAAAGTTGCTCAACCCGCGATGAGTGACCGTCACACCCTTGGGTGTTCCCGTTGATCCCGAGGTGTAAATCAGATAGGCCGGATTGTCGATTCGAATCCGTGCCTTCCGATCCTCGTCGGTGACTTTCGATGGCGAGTACGCCCACAGCCGTTCCTCGAAACCGGCATCGTCGAGGACCAGCCACGGCACGAGGCCGGACAATGCTGCGTGGTGAGCTCGGGTCGTTATCCCCCACGCTGCACCGGAGTCGCCCAGCATGTACTCGATACGTGCAGCAGGAAGTCCCGGGTCCACGGGAAGGAATGCCGCACCTGTCTTGGCAATGGACCACACCGCCAGAACGGACTCGACGGAGCGTGGGAGACACATCGCCACCACGGTTTCGGGACCCACTCCGGATTCGATCAGCATGCGGGCCAATCGATTCGACTGTGCGTCTAGTTCGAGATAGGTCACTTCACGTTCCTCGAACACCAGCGCGACGGCGCCGAGATCCTGGGCGGTCGCCATATCTGTTGCTGTCGTGAGCAAATCGGGAAGGGTCTGAACAGCGGTGGAGATCACACCTCGCACGGGTACCAGTTCGGCTGACTCACGGGCGTCGAGGATATCGATATCTCCGATCCGCGATTGCGGATCCGTGGTGACGTACTCGAGAATCCGTTGCAGGCGGTCGACGAAGCCCCGTACTGTTTCCTCGTCGAAAATATCTGCGGCATATCCGAATTCAGCACGAATACCATCCGATTCACCGGCGGTGCCAGTGTTCTGCGCCACCGTCAACTGCAGATCGAAGGTGATGGTGTCGATCTCGACACCCACGTCGGTCACCTGCAGGTCGGGAAGTTCCAGTGTCGGTCGCTCGATGTCTTGGAACTCCAACATGACTTGAAACAGGGGCGAGTATGCCGTCGAACGTGAAGGATTCACTATCTCGACGACTCGTTCGAACGGCACGTCCGCATGAGTGAAGGCGCTCAGATCTACGTTTCGGACCTGGTCGAGGAACTCCCCGAAAGTCGCGCCGCGGTCCACTGCAGTGCGCAAGACCAACGTGTTGACGAACATGCCCACCAGGTCGTCGAGTTCGCGCTCCCCACGCCCGGCGATCGGAGTTCCGACGGCTACGTCCTCCTCATCGCTGAGCCTCGCCAGCAGCACTGCCAAGGCTGCGTGCACAACCATGAAGACGGTGGCGTTGTGTTTGCGCGACAGGGCAACCACACCGGCATGAACCTCCGGACTGAACTCGAACCGAATCCGTCCGCGTCGAAGCGAACGCACATCACCGCGCGGTCGATCGGTCGGAATGTCGAGAACTTCCGGTGCACCCGCAAGATTCTCGACCCAATAGGCGAGCTGTTTCGAGATCAAAGACCGAGAGTCGGATTCCGAACCCAACCAACCACGTTGCCACAACGCATAGTCGGCGTACTGGATCTCGAGCGGCGCCCACCGAGGAGCCTCGCCGCTCACACGGGAGGTGTATGCGCTCATGAGATCTCGGGCCAGCGGTACCGTGGAGAATCCGTCGGCGGCGATGTGGTGAATCACGATCACCAGGACATGCGAGTGGACCTGCTCGTCTCGCCGCAACAAGGTGGCGCGCATCGGGACCTGCTGCATGACGTCGAAACCATCCGAAACGATCTGCCGGCAACGCTCGCGCAGCTCTTCCTCTCCCTGCACAAGTATCGGTGCAAGATCCGATACCACCTGTGAGGTAGACATGATCACTTGACGCGGGCCGTCGTCAGTGAGAGGAAAAACAGTGCGCAAGGACTCGTGCCGCTCGACGACGTCGACAAATGCCGCGTGAAGTGCACTCAGATTCACTGTGCCGTCGAGCCTCAACGCGCACGCGACGTTGTAGGCGGCGGACTCGGGGTCGAACTGATTCGCAAACCACATTCGCTCCTGCGCCGGCGAAAGTGGGATATCCGTCGTCGTACCCCGCGGCCTCAACGCCGGCTTGGCCCCCTCTCCTCCGCGACACTGCGCCAACTCGGCCAGCGCTGCAACGGTAGAAGCATCGAAGACGTCGCGGATGTCGATCCGTTCGCCGAGAACAGAATTCACTCGCGCAACCAACCTGACTGCACTCAGAGAGTTCCCACCAAGGGCAAAGAAGTCGTCGTACACGCCCACCGTCGACGTTCCCAACAGATCATCGAAGATTGCGGCAACCGTCTCCTCGACCGGCGTTCGCGGCGCAACATACTGCAGCGATCGAGGTTCGAAGTTGACGTCCGGGAGGGCTTTACGGTCCAACTTCCCATGCACCGTCACCGGAAACTCCCCC
>NZ_JASHKO010000014.1:0-5331 GCF_030056745.1 Rhodococcus sp. IEGM 1406
TTCAACGATCCGAGGAGTCGACCCATCGGGGTACGAGCTCCCGCAACAATCACAGAACTGGTCACGATTTCCTCCGGCTGCAAAAGAGACATAGTCGTCGGTTCCGTGCGGCCTAAGAGCCAAGTCACATCCCGACGTGTACTCCTCAAACGGTAGCGCTACCGTGAAAGGTATGACACAGACCTCCCCCAGTTCTGCACTCGCACCTTTGTCGTCCGACCTCGTCGTCGCGATCGATCACGTCGGAATCGCGGTGCCCGATCTCGACGCGGCAATCGCGTGGTACACGCAGCACCTGGGCATGGTGTCGACCCACGAGGAAATCAACGAATCGCAGGGCGTGCGCGAAGCCATGCTCTCCGTCGTCGGCTCCCCCGCCGGATCCACTGCCGTTCAGCTGCTCGCACCACTGGACGAGAACTCGACCATCGCCAAGTTCATCGACCGAAGCGGCCCCGGACTGCAGCAGCTCGCCTACCGGGTCACCGACATCGACGCCATCTCCGCCGAGCTTCGCGAGCGCGGCGTTCGGTTGCTGTACGACGCTCCCCGGCGCGGTACGGCCAACTCGCGCATCAACTTCATTCACCCGAAGGACGCCGGCGGCGTCCTGGTGGAACTGGTCGAACCCGACGCGAGCCACTAGCAGACCCGACTCCAGCTCGTATGCCAGGTAGATTGTCGCCATGGCATACGAGCAGGACCGCGGTTCGATCCAACTTCCGTTCCAGATCGCACGGAAGGGATACGACCGCGACGAGGTACGTAACTACTTCGAGCGATTCGACGCGGAGCTGCGAGTTACCGCGGCCGATCGTGATGCTGCCGCTGCGCAGGCCCGCGACCTTGCCAAGCAGCTCGACGATGCACGCGACGACATCGACGACCTCCGCAAGGACGTCGACCGCCTCTCGGTACCGCCCACCACTGCGGAGGGCATGAGCGATCGCATCAGCCGCATGCTGCGCCTTGCCTCCGACGAGGCTTCCGAGGTGCGCGCGAAGGCCGAGGCCGACGCAGCCGAGATGACCTCCATCGCCGAACAGGACGGCGCCCGACTGCGCGGACACTACGAGTCGCTGATCGCCGAACTCGAGGACCGTCGCAATGCGATGGAAACCATGCACGAGCAGACCATGGCGCAGGCCCGTACCGAAGCCGCCCGGATCGTCGAAGCCGCACAGGCCGAGCGGGATCGCCTGGCTGCCGAGTCCGAGGCCAAGCGCACTCAGATCCGCGAAGACTTCGACATCTCGATGTCCGAGCGTCGCGCCAAGGTCGTCGCCGCCGTCAACGACCTGGAGTCGTCGAGCAAGGCAGAGGCCGAGCGTCGACTCTCCGATGCGTCGCACGAGGCTCAGCGCAGGCTGCAGGCCGCCACCGATCAGTCCGAGCGCAAGATCGCTCACGCGAAGGAACTCACCGAAGAACTGCGTGTTCTCCGTGGTCGAATTCTGGCTCAGCTCTTGGGCATTCGGGGACAACTCGATTCGGTTCCGGCCATGCTCGCATCGGTCAACCGGGAGAGCGAACTCCTCGATGCACCGCCCGCTCCGGTCATCGTCGAAGCCGAGGAAGATCTCGAGATCGAAGACAAGAAGGCCGACTCCGATCCGGTCGACTCAGAACCGAGTATCGACGAAGACGATGTGCTCGAGGACTCGGACGAGACCAACACCGCCGAGATCGACACCCGCGCCGTCGAGCAGCGAGCCCAGTCCCGGAACTGATCGACGCTCAGGACCACCGTCTGGTCAGGCTGCGAGTTCCGCGGCCTGACCAGCATCCGGTGTGCCAGTGTCGACGTTCGTTCGCGCCGCCCGGTTCCGAAGGCCACGTCACCACATGGGCGACACCGTGCCTGATGTCGTGATCACAACCGGGGCAGCGATAGAACTTCGTCGCGTTGGAGCCGGGTATCGGCCTCACCATGTACATTTCACCGCCCGGCCCTGGCTCCTCCCGGACCAGCGCCCCGCCGAACAACACACCACTGGGTGACTGCGATTCCGCGCTCGAATCCCGAGCACGCCGAGTATCCGTTCGACGGGATTGCTTCGGCGAAGGTTTGCGGCGCGGCATGGTTCGAGTCTAAACAGCGTCAGAAAAGTCGGAACTCGGTGCTTTCGGTACCACGCAAGGCCTCGTAGTCCAAGACCAGGCAACGGATCCCACGGTCGTTGGCCAAAGTCTTTGCCTGCGGCTTGATCTGTTGCGCTGCAAAAACTCCCGTGACCGGCGCGAGCAGAGGATCGCGGTTGAGCAACTCCAGGTACCGCGTCAACTGCTCGACGCCGTCGATCTCGCCGCGGCGCTTGATCTCCACCGCCACCGATGCACCGTCCGCGTCACGGACCAGAAGGTCGACCGGCCCGATGGCCGTCATGTACTCGCGCCGCACCAACGTGTAGCCGGGGCCGAGTGTCTCGACATGCTCCGCCAGAAGTTCTTGAAGGTGTGCCTCGACACCGTCCTTGATCAATCCCGGATCGAGACCGAGTTCATACGACGAATCGTGCTCGACCTCTTCGAGAGTGATCCGAAGCTCCTCGCCCGCCTTGTTGGTGACGACCCACAGGATGTCGTCGCTGTCGCCGGTGGTCTCGACCAACCAGCACGGCGGACTCATCCAGTTCAGCGGCTTGTACGCCCGGTCATCGGCATGAATGCTGACCGAACCGTCGGCCTTCACCAACAGCAGTCGTCTTGCGGTAGGGAGGTGGGAGGTCAGGCGTCCCACATAATCGACACGGCAACGAGCAATAACTAGGCGCACCGGACCACCCTAAGCGATCATTACGACTACTCTCGACACACTATGCAGCGAAGCCGTGTCCCGAGTGCGCCCCTTGGGTCGTGGCTGCTCGGATCCACCGACGAAAGCCCCAGGCGCCGCCGAATCCGCGTCCAGGCACTACTCACCGCCCCTCTCCTGGTCACCAACCTGATCGGAGCGGTGCTGGCGATCGTGCTCGTCGGATTCGTGGTTCCCGGACCCGAGATCATCCACCCCGAATTCGCGTGGATCAACTTTATTGCCGTACCCGTCTTCATCGGGTGTGTCTTTCTCATCGGACTTCTGTGGGGCACCAAACGCCTCATGAGGGATCTCCGGTGGGCCACCGAGGATCACCGGCCAACCGAGCAGAATCAACGCGCGGCGTTGCGCGGGCCGTGGCGACTGACCCGAGTGCAAGCCGTCCTGTGGACGGCCGCGCTCATCACCTTCACGACCATGTACGGAATCGTCGACCCCGACACCATTCCGAAAGTTCTGTTCACCGTGGCTTTCAGCGGTATCACCACCTGCGCTTTCTGCTACCTGCTCAGCGAGTTCGCACTCCGCCCTATTGCTGCGCGTGCACTCGAATCCGGAGCGCCCCGCAAGGCTGCCGTTCTCGGACTGACCGGCCGGACGATCCTCGTCTGGCTGCTCGGAAGCGGAGTCCCCGTCACCGGCTTGATGCTCGTAGCGGTCTTCAGCTTCATCCGGCCTGCTTCGTGGCAAGCCCTCGCGACCGCGATCCTCGTCATCGGCGGGATCACTCTGTGCGTCGGACTCGGGCTGACGTACATCAACATCCGATCAGCCGCGGCCCCCATTCGGTCCGTACGCCGAGGCATGGAACAAGTCACCCGTGGCGACCTCACCGCGTCCGTCGTCGTGTACGACGGGACCGAACTGGGACTGCTGCAGACCGGCTTCAATCGCATGGCCGAGGGCCTGCGCGAGCGCGAGAGGATTCGCGACCTCTTCGGGCGCCACGTCGGACACGAGGTTGCCGCAAACGCGGTTCGCCGAAACCCGGAACTCGGCGGTGAAGAACGCGACGTTGCCGTTCTCTTCGTCGACGTCATCGGATCGACCACGATCGCGGCCACCAACTCCCCTACCGCGGTGGTCGCTCTACTCAATCGATTCTTCGACGTCATCGTCGACGAGGTAGATGCACACGGCGGATTCGTCAACAAGTTCGAAGGCGACGCGGCGCTGGCGATCTTCGGAGCGCCGACGACACTCGACGATCACGCCGGCAGTGCACTCGCCGCCGCCCGCAAGATTCGGCAGCGCCTGCGTGCCGAAGTTCCGGAAGTGAGCGCGGGTATCGGCGTCGCTGCGGGAATTGCCGTTGCCGGAAACGTCGGTGCGCGAGAAAGGTTCGAGTACACCGTCATCGGTGATCCCGTCAACGAAGCAGCGCGACTGTCCGAGGTCGCCAAGACGGTCCCGGGTAACCTCGCCGCGTCCGGACGGGCTGTGGCCGCCGCTGACAGTGCCGAAGCCGCACAGTGGTCGATCACGGAGAACATCACCCTTCGTGGCCGCCTCGAACAGACCGAGCTCGCGATTCCCTGCGACGCCTTGGAGTCCGAGACCACCCCGGCAGACTCTGTGCCCGTTCAGCCCTGATCTCACCGCCCACCCTGAGCGAACGGCACGTTCGGTCGATCCAAGGCGATGAACGCCACGTTCGCTCGATGACTTTCCCGCTTCCCGACGGTCTATATCGAAACAGCGGAAATCCGGCGATGCCGGGGAGATGGGTACGACTATGAAACTGACGACATTTACCATCGTCACTCTCGACGGGGTGATGCAAGGACTCGGTGGGCCGGACGAAGATCGACGCGGCGGATTCGAACGTGGCGGATGGTCCGCGCCGCTGGTGGACACAGAAGCCATGTCTTACCTCGTCCAGGTCTACCAGCGCGCCGACGCCTTCCTGTTCGGTCGGCGGACTTACGAAATCTTCGCCGGCTATTGGGGCGCGTTCGAGAATCCAGAGGTCAACCCGATCGCAAGCGCCTTGAATACGCGGCCCAAGTATCTTGCCTCGACAACGGTCACCGATCCGCAATGGAAGAACACCACGGCCCTTACAGATGACACCGCCGCAGCGATCGGCGAACTGAAAACCAGACCCGGCGGCGAGCTTCAGGTGCACGGCAGTGGCGAGTTGTGCCGCTGGCTTCTCGCGAACGATCTAGTCGACGAGATGATCCTGCTGATCGTTCCGGTGGTCGTAGGCCAGGGCACACGACTCTTTCCCGATACCGGACCGGATATCGCACTCGAGCTGGCCGAATCGCGAGCCACACCAAAGGGCGTGACGATCCAGCGGTATCTGCCCACTGGCCGGCCGAAGTATGCAACTGCCACCGCCGACGGCATCGAGTGATCAGGGCAAAGCGCCCGTCGTCGTCAGTCGTGCTCCCGCCCCTTGATGGTGTGAACGGGGCGTTGGGTCGATCTGAGGCGACGAACGTACCGTTCACTCGATCCGGGGGGTGCCGGCGACGGGATGTTTCGGGGTGTTTTGGGTACGAGAA
>NZ_JASHKO010000015.1:1788-5015 GCF_030056745.1 Rhodococcus sp. IEGM 1406
TTGTGTGTTGTTTGAGAACTGCACAGTGGACGCGAGCATCTTTGTTGTAAGTAATGAAGAGCGTACGGTGGATGCCTTGGCACCAGGAGCCGATGAAGGACGTAGGAGGCTGCGATAAGCCTCGGGGAGCTGTCAACCGAGCTGTGATCCGAGGATGTCCGAATGGGGAAACCCAGCACGAGTGATGTCGTGTTACCCGCGCCTGAATATATAGGGCGTGTGGAGGGAACGTGGGGAAGTGAAACATCTCAGTACCCACAGGAAGAGAAAACAACCGTGATTCCGTGAGTAGTGGCGAGCGAAAGCGGAAGAGGCTAAACCATGGGTGTGTGATAGCCGGCAGGTGTTGCATTCGTGGGGTTGTGGGGTTCATTTTGTCTGTTCTGCCGAGCAGGCCAACAGTAAGAAATCACAGGGTTAGTGGAAGTGGTCTGGAACGGCCTGTCGTAGAGGGTGAGAATCCCGTACACGAAAACTTTGTGACTGTTGTAATGGAAACCCAAGTAGCACCGGGCCCGTGAAATCTGGTGTGAATCTGTCGGGACCACCCGATAAGCCTGAATACTCCCTGGTGACCGATAGCGGACTAGTACCGTGAGGGAAAGGTGAAAAGTACCCCGGGAGGGGAGTGAAATAGTACCTGAAACCGTGCGCTTACAATCCGTCAGAGCCTTCGAACAGTTTACTGTTGGGGGTGATGGCGTGCCTTTTGAAGAATGAGCCTGCGAGTTAGTGGCATGTCGCGAGGTTAACCCGTGTGGGGTAGCCGTAGCGAAAGCGAGTCCGAATAGGGCGATCGTAGTGGCATGCTCTAGACCCGAAGCGGAGTGATCTACCCATGGCCAGGTTGAAGCGACGGTAAGACGTCGTGGAGGACCGAACCCACTTAGGTTGAAAACTGAGGGGATGAGTTGTGGGTAGGGGTGAAAGGCCAATCAAACTCCGTGATAGCTGGTTCTCCCCGAAATGCATTTAGGTGCAGCGTCGCGTGTTTCTCACCGGAGGTAGAGCTACTGGATGGTCTAGGGGGCCCACAAGCTTACCGAAATCAGCCAAACTCCGAATGCCGGTGAGTGAGAGCGCGGCAGTGAGACTGCGGGCGATAAGGTTCGTAGTCGAGAGGGAAACAGCCCAGATCGCCAGCTAAGGTCCCTAAGCGTGTACTAAGTGGAAAAGGATGTGGGGTCGCGAAGACAACCAGGAGGTTGGCTTAGAAGCAGCCACCCTTGAAAGAGTGCGTAATAGCTCACTGGTCAAGTGATCCTGCGCCGACAATGTAGCGGGGCTCAAGTACACCACCGAAGCTGCGGCATTCACGCAATAGCCCCCCTTCACTCTGCGGAGTGTTGGGCAGGTGTGTGGATGGGTAGGGGAGCGTCGTGTGGCCATGGAAGCGGCAGGGTGACCTAGCCGTGGAGGCCACACGAGTGAGAATGCAGGCATGAGTAGCGAAAGACGAGTGAGAAACTCGTCCGCCGAATGACCAAGGGTTCCTGGGCCAGGTTAATCCGCCCAGGGTGAGTCGGGACCTAAGACGAGGCCGACAGGCGTAGCCGATGGACAACGGGTTGATATTCCCGTACCCGTGTGAACGCGCCCATGGTGAATCAGTGATACTAACCATCCTGAAGCCACGAGAAGACCTTCGGGTCTCGAGTTGGTGGATGCATGGGACCTGATCTGGTAGTAGCCAAGCGATGGGGTGACGCAGGAAGGTAGCTGAGCCAGTCAGTGGTAATACTGGTGTAAGCGTGTAGGGCGTGACCTAGGCAAATCCGGGTCACACATAGCCTGAGACGTGATGCGTAGCCGATTGAGGCGAATTCAGTGATCCTATGCTGCCGAGAAAAGCCTCTAGCGAGCTTTCACACGGCCCGTACCCCAAACCGACACAGGTGGTCAGGTAGAGAATACTAAGGCGATCGAGATAACTATGGTTAAGGAACTCGGCAAAATGCCCCCGTAACTTCGGGAGAAGGGGGGCCCTGTTTGGTGACGACATTTACTGTCTGAGCTGGGTGGGGCCGCAGAGACCAGTGAGAAGCGACTGTTTACTAAAAACACAGGTCCGTGCGAAGTCGTAAGACGATGTATACGGACTGACGCCTGCCCGGTGCTGGAAGGTTAAGAGGACCGGTTAGTTCCTTCGGGAGCGAAGCTGAGAATTTAAGCCCCAGTAAACGGCGGTGGTAACTATAACCATCCTAAGGTAGCGAAATTCCTTGTCGGGTAAGTTCCGACCTGCACGAATGGCGTAACGACTTCTCAGCTGTCTCAACCGTAGACTCGGCGAAATTGCATTACGAGTAAAGATGCTCGTTACGCGCGGCAGGACGAAAAGACCCCGGGACCTTCACTACAGCTTGGTATTGGTGTTCGGTTCGGTTTGTGTAGGATAGGTGGGAGACTGTGAAACGGTGACGCCAGTTATCGTGGAGTCGTTGTTGAAATACCACTCTGATCGAATTGGACCTCTAACCTCGGACCATGATCTGGTTCAGGGACAGTGCCTGGTGGGTAGTTTAACTGGGGCGGTTGCCTCCCAAAATGTAACGGAGGCGCCCAAAGGTTCCCTCAGCCTGGTTGGCAATCAGGTGTCGAGTGCAAGTGCACAAGGGAGCTTGACTGTGAGACTGACAGGTCGAGCAGGGACGAAAGTCGGGACTAGTGATCCGGCACCGGCAAGTGGAAGCGGTGTCGCTCAACGGATAAAAGGTACCCCGGGGATAACAGGCTGATCTTCCCCAAGAGTCCATATCGACGGGATGGTTTGGCACCTCGATGTCGGCTCGTCGCATCCTGGGGCTGGAGTAGGTCCCAAGGGTTGGGCTGTTCGCCCATTAAAGCGGCACGCGAGCTGGGTTTAGAACGTCGTGAGACAGTTCGGTCTCTATCCGCCGCGCGCGTTAGAAACTTGAGGAAGGCTGTCCCTAGTACGAGAGGACCGGGACGGACGAACCTCTGGTGTGCCAGTTGTTCCGCCAGGAGCACCGCTGGTTAGCTACGTTCGGAAGGGATAACCGCTGAAAGCATCTAAGCGGGAAGCCTGTTCCAAGATGAGGTTTCTCACCCCCTCGAGGGGGTAAGGCCCCCGGCAGACCACCGGGTTGATAGGCCAGAACTGGAAGTGCAGTAATGCATGCAGGTGACTGGTACTAATAGGCCGAGGACTTACCACAAAGAAGCTACGCGTCCACTGTGCGGTATCTGAAACAACACACAGATAC
>NZ_JASHKO010000016.1:0-1455 GCF_030056745.1 Rhodococcus sp. IEGM 1406
AAGAGACCTCCGCACCCCCTCCAACACCACCACCTCATCGACCACCACCCCCACCTCACCCACCACAAACCCCACCAAAAAATCCCCACCCACACCCGACCGCAACACCACCACCGCACCAGCCACCCCCACCTGAGCAGCCAACACCGCCTCCACCTCACCCAACTCCACCCGCTGCCCCCGCACCTTCACCTGAAAATCCGTGCGCCCCACAAACTCCAACACCCCACCACACCCCCACCGCACCACATCCCCCGTCCGATACACCCGAGCACCCACCACCCCCGACACCGGATCCGCCACAAACCGACCCACCGTCAAATCCACACGACCCTCATACCCCCGAGCCACCTGCACCCCACCCACATACAACTCCCCCACCACACCCACCGGAACCGGCCGCAACCGCGAATCCAACACCAACACCCGCGTATTCCACACCGGCCGACCAATCGGAACACCCACCCCCACAACACCATCCACCACATGAAACGTCACATCCACCGACGCCTCCGTCGGCCCGTACAAATTCACCAACTCCGCACCACACACCCCCGCAAACCGCCCCGCCAACACCGACGACAACCCCTCACCCGACACAAACACCCGACGCACACTCGAACACCCCACCACCACCGAAGGCTCCCCCACGAACACCTCCAACATCGACGGCACAAAATGCACCACCGACACCCCCCACCGCTCGATCACACCCACCAAATACACCGGATCACGATGCCCACCCGGATCCGCCACCACCAACCGCGCACCCACCATCAACGGCCAAAACAACTCCCACACCGACACATCGAACGACACCGGCGTCTTCTGCAACACCACATCCCCCACACCCAACGGAAACTCCCCCTGCATCCACAACAACCGATTCACCACCCCCGCATGCGAAACCACCACCCCCTTCGGACGACCCGTCGACCCCGACGTGAACATCACATACACCGCATGCTCAGGCAACAACACCCCCAACCGATCACCCACCCCCACCGGATCACCCGAAAACCCCGAAACATCAACACAACCCACATCAACAAACCCCACCCCCACCGGCAAACACCCACCATCACCACCCCGCGACAACACCACAACCGGATCCACCACCCCCACCACAAACCCCACCCGCTCCACCGGCGCACCCACATCCACCGGAACAAACACCCCACCAGCCCGCACCACCGCAAACACCGCCACCAACAACTCCACCGACCGCGACAACACCACACACACCCGCGACTCCGGACCCACCCCCAACGAAATCAACAACCGCGCAAAACGATTCACCCGAACATCAAACTCACCCCACGACAACACCACCCCACCACACACCAAACCCCCACCACCCACACCAGCAAACCGCCCATCCAACACATCCACCAACGTCAAACCCCCCACCGCAACCCCCACACCATCCCAACCACCCACCACCAACCCACGCTC
>NZ_JASHKO010000017.1:0-1423 GCF_030056745.1 Rhodococcus sp. IEGM 1406
CCTGCGCAGTCAACGCCGCACGCGAACCACCACCGACATGAGAACCGAGGCGAGCAGCCAAACCCTCCACCGTCGACGCCTCGAACAACTCCCGCACCGACACCGCAGCATCAAGAGCCTGACCCAACCGAGACGTCACCTGCGTCGCAATCAGCGAATTACCACCGAGCGCGAAGAAATCATCATCCAAACCAACACGCTCAACGCCCAGAACATCCGCAAACGTCTGCGCCACAACCTCTTCCACCACCGACGTCGGAGCCCGGAACACCGCAACCTGCAACGACGGAACCGGCAACGCCCGACGATCCAACTTCCCGTTCACCGTCAACGGAATCGAATCCAACACCACAAACGCCGACGGCACCATGTACTCCGGCAACAACGAACCCACCGACACCCGAAGATCGTCGACCGAAACGCTCACACCCGCAGCCGAAACCACATACGCCACCAACCGCTGATCACCCGGAGAATCCTCACGAACAACCACCGCCGTCTGCGCCACCGACACATCCGCCAACACCGCAGACTCGATCTCACCGATCTCGATCCGGAACCCACGGATCTTCACCTGATCATCCGCGCGACCCAGATACTCCAAATCACCAGCACTGTTCCACGACGCCACGTCACCCGTGCGGTACAACACCTCACCAGCAGCAAAAGGACTCGCCACAAACCGCGTCGACGTCAACCCCGCCTGACCCAGATAACCCCGAGCCAACTGCACACCCGAGACATACATCTCACCCGCGACACCAACCGGCACCGGAGCCAAACGCGTATCGAGCACGAACACCTGCAGACCCGAAATAGCCTGACCCACAACACTCGCCGACGCATCCGCCGCCAACGCAGCATCCAACACACGATGGCTCACATGCACCGTCGTCTCCGTGATGCCGTACATGTTCACCAACGTCGGCGCAGAGTCACCGCGGCGGCCATACCAATCCGACAAGCGTCGAAGCTCGAGCGCCTCCCCACCGAAAACAACCCACCGCAACGACAACTCGGCGGCCTGACCGGATTCCGACGCCAACCGATCAGCCTCGGCCAACTGATAGAACGCCGACGGCGTCTGATTGAGCACCGTCACCCGCTCAGCAGCAAGCAACTCCAAGAACTGCTCCGGCGACCGCGACGTCACATAGTCCACGACGACCAACGTGCCGCCGTACAACAGCGGACCCCACAACTCCCACACCGAGAAGTCGAACGCATAACTGTGGAACATCGTCCACACATCCGACTCGTCGAACCCGTACACACTCTCGGTATTCGCAAACAACTTCGCCACCGTGATGTGCGGAACCTGCACACCCTTCGGGCGACCCGTCGAACCCGACGTGTAAATCACATACGCAACATTCGACGACCGCAACGGCGCAACACGATCCGCATCCGTCACCACCGAACC
>NZ_JASHKO010000018.1:0-1270 GCF_030056745.1 Rhodococcus sp. IEGM 1406
TCGCGATGAGGGAGTTGCCACCCAACTCGAAGAAATCATCATCCAACCCCACCCGATCAACACCCAACACACCCACAAACGCCGACGCCACCACCAACTCCACCGACGACACCGGAGCCCGAAACACCCGAGCCTCGAACACCGGCTCCGGCAACAACGCCCGATCCAACTTCCCCGACGAATTAAGTGGAAACGCATCCAACACCACCACAGCAGCCGGAACCATATAACCCGGAACCCGCTCCCCCACAAACCCCCGCAACACCGACACATCCACAACCGACCCCACCGCCGGCACCACATACCCCACCAACTGATCACCCATCACCGACCCACGCACCACCACCGCAGCCGACAACACCGACCCATGCGACACCAACGCCGCCTCGATCTCCCCCAACTCGATCCGCTGACCACGGAACTTCACCTGAAAATCAGTACGACCGATGTACTCCAACTCACCA
This sequence comes from Rhodococcus sp. IEGM 1406, assembly GCF_030056745.1. Taxonomy (NCBI): domain Bacteria; kingdom Bacillati; phylum Actinomycetota; class Actinomycetes; order Mycobacteriales; family Nocardiaceae; genus Rhodococcus; species Rhodococcus sp. IEGM 1406. The sequence continues at coordinate 465 of NZ_JASHKO010000018.1, forward strand.
ATCGAGTTCCAGCGAACCAAATCACCCGTCCGATACATCCGCTCACCCGAACCGAACGGCGACGCCACAAACCGATCCGCACTCAAATCCGGACGACCCACATACCCCCGAGCCAACTGCACACCCGACAAATACAACTCACCCGCAACACCCACAGCAACCGGCCGAAGGCGCGAATCCAACACAAACACCCGGCAATTCCACTCCGGCACACCAATCGACACCACAGACCCCGACCCAGCAGCCGTCACATCCGCAAACGTAAACGACACCGCCGCCTCAGTCGGACCATACAAATTATGCAACCTCGCCGACGACACCAACCCGAACTCACGCACCGCCTCCACCGGCAACGCCTCACCGATCACCAACACATCACGCAACGAACCCAACAACCCCGGATCCACCAACGACGAAAACGTCGACAACATCGTCGGAACAAAATCCGTCACCGACACACCCTGATCATCAATCACCGACGCCAAATACCCCGGATCCCGATGACCATCAGCCGACGCCAACACCAACACCGCACCCACCCGCAACGGCATGAAAAAACCCCACAACGACACATCGAACGTCGTCGCCGTCTTCTGCAAATACACATCAGACGACATCAAGCGATACTCGCCCTGCATGAACTCCAACTGATTCACAATCGCCGCATGCGAGACCGCCACACCCTTCGGCCGACCCGTCGACCCCGACGTGAAAATCACATACGCCGTATTCGACGCCCGCAACGGCGAGCGCCGATCCACATCAGAAACCCGCGCACCCGAAAAACCAGACACATCAACAACATC
>NZ_JASHKO010000019.1:0-1163 GCF_030056745.1 Rhodococcus sp. IEGM 1406
CTGTGATTGTTGCGGGAGCTCGTACCCCGATGGGTCGACTCCTCGGATCGTTGAAAGACCTCTCCGGGTCCGACCTCGGCGGCATCGCCATCAAAGGCGCCCTCGACAAGTCCGGAGTCGCCCCCGAACAAGTCGACTACGTCATCATGGGACAGGTCCTCACCGCCGGCGCCGGCCAGATGCCCGCCCGCCAAGCCGCCGTCGCCGCCGGCATCCCCATGAACGTCCCCGCCCTGAGCATCAACAAAGTGTGCCTCTCCGGCATCGACGCCATCGCCCTCGCCGACCAACTCATCCGCGCCGGCGAATTCGACATCGTCGTCGCCGGCGGGCAGGAATCGATGTCCCGCGCACCCCACATGCTCGAAAAAAGCCGCGAAGGCTTCAAATACGGCGACGTCACCCTCCGCGACCACATGGCCTACGACGGCCTCCACGACATCTTCACCGACCAGGCCATGGGCCTGCTCACCGAACAGGTCAACCAACAAGAAACCGCCCACATCACCCGCGCCGAGCAGGACGCCTTCGCCGCCGCCTCACACCAGAACGCGGCCCGCGCCTGGAAAGACGGCTACTTCGACAACGAAGTAGTCCCCGTCTCCATCCCCCAACGCAAGGGCGAGCCGATCGTCTTCGCGCAGGACGAAGGCATCCGCGCCGACACCACCACCGAATCCCTCGGCAAACTGCGTCCCGCGTTCAGCAAGGACGGCACCATCACCGCCGGCTCCGCCTCCCCGATCTCCGACGGCGCCGCCGCCGTGATCGTGATGAGCAAAACCAAAGCCGAAGAACTCGGCCTGACCTGGATCGCGGAAATCGGCGCCCACGGCGTCGTCGCCGGACCCGACTCCACCCTCCAGTCCCAACCCGCCCGGGCCATCGCCAAGGCCTGCGCCAAGGAAGGCATCGACCCCACCGACCTCGACCTCGTCGAAATCAACGAAGCGTTCGCCGCCGTCGGGATCGCCTCCACCCGCGAACTCGGCCTCGACCCCGCCAAGGTCAACGTCAACGGCGGCGCCATCGCCGTCGGACACCCCCTCGGCATGTCCGGCGCCCGCATCGCCCTGCACCTCGCCCTCGAACTGCAACGCCGCGGCGGCGGCATCGGCGCAGCCGCACTCTGCGGCGGCGGCGGACAAGGCGACGCACTCATC
>NZ_JASHKO010000001.1:0-1536206 GCF_030056745.1 Rhodococcus sp. IEGM 1406
AGATCAACGACGGTGTTGCCGGCGGCGTTCTGGTCAACAACAAGGTCACCGGTACAGCGAAGCCGCCGACCGGTCCGGAGATCACCCCTCCGCCGGTGACGACCGAACACCCGGTTGATGGCACTCCCGCAATCGAGGTACTGAAGTCCTCTGACCCGTCCACCACGAACCGTGTGGTTGGCGGCCAGGAGATCACGTACACGCTCACGTTCAAGAATGTGGGCACCGCGGATGGTGAGATCAGCTTCTACGACGATCTGACCGATGTTCTCGACGATGCAGTAATGACGAAGAATCCGGCTACTACTTCCACGCTGGTTGTTTCGGGTGTCGTCGACAACGTCTTCACGGTCACCGGAAAGCTGGCCAAGGGTGAGAGCGCGACGGTGACGTACACCGTCAAGGTCAATCCTGAGATCGGAACGTTGTCAGGTCCCGGATTCACTCCGGGCGTCCTGAACAACTACCTGGTGGTTGGTGGCGAGAACCCGCCGGTGGACTGTGTTCCGGGCGACGCTCTCTGCACCGAACACCCGGTGGACCCGCCGGAGACCACCACCACGGTGCCTCCGACGACCACCACGACGCCGCCGGTCACGACGGAGCCCTGTGTTCCTCCGACGACGACGACCACGCGGATGGTTCCGACCACAACGGTTGCGACGACGACGGCTAGCGCGACCACTGCCGGTGACGCTGATGTGACCGGTACGGAGGAATCCACCACCACGGAGGAGACCACCACGGAGGAGACCACGACAGAAGAAGTTGTCGCGGAGGAGATTGTGGATCCGTGTGGCGTGACGACAACGACGCCGCCGACGACAACGCCGCCGGTCACGACAGTTCCGCCGACCACGACGGTTCCGAACACGACGGTGCCGGTTACACCGACGATCATCATTCCCCCGATCGTCGTTGTGCCTCCGATCGTCGTTGTGCCTCCGATCGTCGTACCGCCGACGGTTCCGGGTCAGCCGGTTCCGAGCACGGTTCCGGGACAGCCGAAGCCGCCGACAGCAAACCCGGGTCAGCCGAAGCCGCCGACGTCTGCTCCTCAGGGTGGAACGATCAACTCGGGTGGTGGCGCTGGTGAGAGTGGCGTGAACACCGGATTGCTCGCGGCAGGCGGTTTGGTTCTGCTGCTGGCGCTGGGAACGGGTGTTGTTCTCCTGACGCGTAAGCGTCGCGAGGATGGTGACAACTGATTCTCTTGAGAATCTGAGGTAAACGACGTGGGGCAGATCGCAGAGTATGCGATCTGCCCCACAGTCGTTTTCGTGTGTGTTACGAGCCGAGCCGAGATCCGTCCTTCTTCCATGCTGCAACTACCGACGGGCGAGGCTGGGAGGAGCCACCGTCGGGCCAATGGGATGCGGGGCTTTCGATGCTGGCGTCGTCGGTCTCGCCGGGGTGCTGGACGCAGACGATGACGCGCTTCTCGTCCACGATGGGGCCGCAGGTTTCGGCGCCGACGGGAACGGTGAGGAACTGCTTTGTTTCACCGCGGTTTTCGCCTTCGAGGACAACACTGAACAGTCCGTCGTTGGACTTGAGTGCGTTGCCGTCGGTGGAGATCCACAGGTTGCCGTGCGGGTCGAAGGCAAGGTTGTCCGGGCATGAGATGGGGCTGACCTTGCTCTTGTCGAACCCGCCGAAGTAAGTATCGGCTGTGGCCGGATCTCCGCAGACGAGAAGAAGATTCCAGCCGAAGGTGGTGCCGGCGTGGTCATCGGTGATTTCGAGGACCTGGCCGTTCTTGTTGTTGTTCCTCGGGTTCGCCTCGTCGGCCACGGCGCCACCGTCGACTCCGCGCTTGGTGTTGTTGGTCAGTGCGACGTAAACCTTGCCGCTCTTCGGGTTTGCCTCGAAGTCCTCGGGGCGATCCATCTTCGTTGCCCCGACCTTGTCACCGGCCTGGCGGGTGAAGACGGCGACCTCTTCGGCGCTCATACCGTCTACCAGCGATTCGCCCTTGCCGTCTTCGCCGGTGCGCAGGATGGCTACCCACTCGCCGGTTCCGTCGAACGTGCCGTCCGACGGGAGTTTGCCGGTTCCGTCGATCTCGCCGGCGGAGTTTCCGCTGAGCTTTGCAACGTACAGTGTACCGGCGTCGAGCAGAGTCATGTTGTGGCGCATGGCTGCCTGACTCTTGCCGTCCTGCATCTTTCGGCTCGAGACGAACTTGTACATGTAGTCGAAGCGCTCGTCGTCGCCGCTGTAGGCGACGACGGTACCGTCCGACGTGATGTAAATGGTGGCGGCTTCGTGCTTGAAACGTCCGAGCGCTGTGTGCTTGATCGGAGTCGACGACGGATCCCAGGGATCGATCTCGACGACGTATCCGAATCGGTTGACCTCGTTGGGTTCTGCGACCAGATCGAACCGCTTGTCGAAGCGTTCCCACTTGCGCTCGGAAGCGGCTCCGGCCAGACCGTAGCGCTTCAGCCGGGCTGCCACCGTGGGATCGGTGACACCCTCGGCGTTAGCGAAGTACTGGTTGAAGTTCTCTTCGCCGGAAAGCACTGTGCCCCAGGGTGTGACGCCGCCAGCGCAATTGTTGAGGGTGCCGAGCACTTTGGTTCCCGTGGGATCGGCACTCGTCTTGAGGAAGTCGCTACCTGCAGCGGGGCCGGTCACGACAAACTCCGTGGTTCCGGTGATGCGGCGGTTGTTCGATCCGATCTCCGGTACCAGCTTGCCGTTGTCGGATTCGCCCTTGACCTGGACGACTGACAGTCCGTGGCTGGCCAGGCCGATCTTGAACTGCTCCTCGGTCGGGTTCTCCGCATCGTAGCCGCGGAACATCGCCGGCTCGGTGGAGTATTCGTGATTGACCACGAGGAGGTAGGTGTTGGGCTGCCCGTCGACCGGGAGCAATCCGGCGAAGTCATTGTTGAATCCGAACTGCAGTTCCTGTGCTGCCGCAGTCTGCTTGTCGAAGTCGAATGCCGGGGCTCCGGCGAGAACGGCGTCACCCCAACGGATGACGACGGCCTGATCGTATCCGTCAGGGACCGTGACCTTGTCTTCCTTGTTGGGCGCGACGGCGTCGAAGTTCGTCCCCGCTGGTGTGGTTCCGCCGCTGCTGCCGCTCGCTGATCCGGTTCCCGGTTCGGCACTTGCGGATTCGTCCGAACACGCGACGAGGGCGCTGCCCGCTCCCACCGCGAGCACTGCCATGCCGCTGCCCCGGAGCATGCCGCGACGAGTCAGTGCCGTGCGTGCGATATCGCGGAAGTATTCGCCGCCCGAGGTGTTGGGGACCTCATGAGAGCACGCGTTTCCGCACTTGTACTGGCAGGTGATCGACGCGCGTGCAGACACGCCGTCGTGTTTGACGAACAAGGCCAAAGGCTTGATAGCCACCGTGAACTCCCGAGATTCGATGTACGGACTTCGGGAACCGTAGAAGCTCTAAGCGAGGGTAAAGGAACGTAAAAATGAACGGCAAAACAACGAGGCGACCCTTACCTGCAATTTACGACGCGTCCCCGCGGGGACGTCGCATGACATTTGTCATCGCCGATCCATGACGGTGTCACCGCAGGTGATGACGCTGCGCACTGTTCTCGTCGCGGACTTCCCGCGAGGCTTGGAGGCATGAGAGAACCACATGAGGGAAGCCTCCTGACGGACCTGATGGACATCGGACCCGCACCCACGATGGGCCGCGAACTTGTTGTGATCGTGGTGAACATCGCGATCATCGGAGGGGTATTCGCGATCATCGGCTCCAATCCGGTGTCCTGGATTCTTGTTGCCGCTCTCGCGGTCTACGCGGGCATTCGATTCACGATCGGACTGCGCAGCTGGAACCGAGAGGAGGCGCAGCGATGAAGGGCGATCCCGTGATCGACGTAGTCGGAATGTCGCGGCGCTACGGCTCCGGCAAGGAGGCGTTCGATGCTGTTCGCAATCTGGATCTGAGTGTTCAGGAAGGTGAGCTGTTCGGCCTCCTCGGAACAAACGGTGCCGGCAAGACATCCACTCTCGAAGTGATTCAGGGCCTTTCACGAGCCAGCGCCGGTACGGTGCGCGTTCTGGGAATGGATCCGGTGCGCAACCGCAAGCAGATTCGACCGTCGCTTGGCATCATGCTCCAGAAGGGTGGGCTCCCCCAAGACCTGACTGCTCGTGAGAGTTTGGCGATGTGGGCCGGAACGTGCTCGAATCCGCTTCCCGTCGACGAGGTGCTCGAGCGCGTGGACATGCGTGACCGTGGCGATACCCGCGTGAAGTTCCTCTCGGGCGGTGAAGCGCGCCGACTGGATCTGGCGTGCGCGATCGTCGGCCGGCCACTCGTACTGTTCCTCGACGAACCGACTACTGGTTTGGATCCCGAAAGTCGTCGTAACACTTGGCAATTGATCGCTGACTTGAAAGCGTCGGGCGTCACCATCATGTTGACGACGCACTATCTCGACGAAGCTGAATCCTTGTGCGACCAATTGGCGATCATGCACCGTGGATCGGTCGTGCGCAGCGGAACCGTGGCGGACGTCGTCGCAGATCATCCCGCTCAGATCAAACTGCACCGCCCAGGTCTTCCGCTCCCAGCGCTGGCCGGCGCCGAGGTGCGCGTCGAAAATGATCTGGTGCTGATCACCACTCGCACCGTCCAGGAGACGCTGACGGAACTGCTGCTGTGGGCGCAGCACAATGATGTCTTGCTGACCGGCTTGGATGCCCGAGCGGCGTCCTTGGAGACAGTATTCCTCTCCATTGCAGACCAATTCGATCATCACGCAACTCTCGAAGGAGCGTCGGCATGAACCGCATCGCAACCCTGTCTCGTTCGGAGTTCACGCTCCTGGGACGAAATCGACTGTTGCTCTTCAATGCAATCGTCCTCCCGCTGATCTTTCCCGTGGGAATGCTGTACCTGTCGCGAGACGGCGGGCTGTCGGACAAGTCGGTGTCGGCAGGCCTCGAGGTATTTGCACTGTTCCTTCTCGTCTTCGTGGTCTTCTACAACCTGCTGTCGGTGTACGCGACGCGCCGTGACGAGTTGGTTCTCAAGCGACTACGGACCGGGGAATGCAGCGACGCCGAGATCCTGGCGGGCCCGGCAGTGCCGTCGTGGGTTCTCACCGCACTGTTGACGGTGGTCATCGGGATCGCCGTGATGGTTCTCGGCGGCAGTGCCCCGGTCAATCCGGTGCTGGTGCTGGTCGCGGTGATCGGCGGCGCCGCGCTCTTCACAGCGCTGGCGTTGATCACTTCGGCTGTCACTCGGAACGCAGAGGCGGCGCAGATCACCTGCATGCCGATTCTGATTCTGGCGACGGCAGGTATGTCCTCGATCAGGAATGTCTTGCCGGACAACATTGCTCGCATTCTCGATTTCACTCCGCTGGCCGCAGTAGTCGACCTTCTCAATCTCGGATGGCTGGGGCGGACCACTGGCGAACTGGCTGATCTGGGCGATGCGCCCGGTGCGGCGGCCGGATTTGTCGACACCTTCGGTTCGGCTGGGCAACCGCTGTTGGTCATGCTGGCGTGGATCGTCGGTTCGGTTCTGATCGCGAACGTCCACTTCCGCTGGGAACCGCGTTCGTAGAACTCTGAGAAGGTAGTGGGCATGATCGCGCAGAACTTCGGACGCTGGAATCCGAGACGGACGTGGCGAACCGCGTCGAACGTCGACAAGGTTCGCCTCTACACGCGGCAATCGTTCATCATGGTCGCAGTGGTTTTCGGTGGCTTCGGTGCGGTCACCGAGATCGTTGCGGATCGGTACCTGTCGGGTGTCTTCCTCGGAATCAGTGCCGTTGCGTGCGGCATCGCCGTCTCTCGGATGTCAGATCTGGGCGGAGTCGTGGCCAAGCCCGTCCAGATTCCTCTTGCCGTGATGACGTTGTCCGCGTTCTGCTCGGCGGGAATCGCCTTGGGAAGCAATGGCGAGAACGGCCCGTACTTCTGGCTCGCGGCAATCCTTGTCGTGCCCCTTGCTGGGTTGACGTCGTTGCGCTGGCTGATCGTGGGCTCAGTGGCCGCCGGGGTTGTACTGGGACTGCTTGCGGGTCCGGAAAGCGGCGTGTCCGTCGGAATCGTCGCCGCCTTCATGGGGCTGACCGTCTACATGTCGGTGTGGCTGCTTCGCATGGTCACCGAATTGGACGAGGCTCGCGGAGCTGCCGCTGCCCTGTCCGTCGCCGAGGAGCGATTGCGATTTTCGCGCGATCTCCATGACGTCGTCGGGCGGGCACTGTCTGCAATTGCGGTGAAAAGCGAACTTGCAGCCACTCTTTCACGACGCGGCGACGATCGTGCAGCCGCGCAGATGGACGAAGTACGCGAACTTGCGCAAGATTCTCTCGACGAAGCGCGCGAGTTGGTTCGGGGATACCGGTCCATCGCCTTGGCATCCGAGTTGGCCGGTGCGCAGTCTCTGCTCGAGGCCGCCGGAATCTCCACCGCGATACGTGGATCGGCAGATCAATTGCCGGTGGAACTGGCCGAAGCCGCTGCCTGGGTCGTCCGTGAAGGCGTGACCAACATTCTCCGGCACTCCAGTGCCGAGAATTGCAGCATCGAGGTGTCCGCGGACGGCGTCGTGATTGCCAACGACGGCGCACGGATCGCAGAGCCGAACAACGGAACCGGCCTGAACGGCTTACGCGAGCGCGTCGGCGCCGTCGGAGGAACTGTCGAAACCGTGCAGGACGAAGATCGCTTCACCCTCACCGCCCACTTTCCGTCCCGAACGAAGGAGTCTCGGTGACCGAGCCGATCAAGGTACTGCTGGCCGACGACGAGAACCTGATCCGCTCGGCTCTGGCCATGATGTTGTCGCTCGAGGACGACATCGTCGTCGTGGCAGAAGCCGAATCCGGCGAGGATGCCGTGATCGCTGCTGCAAAGCATCAACCTCACGTAGCCGTGCTCGACCTTCAGATGGCGGGTATCGACGGCATCGAGACGGCGCAACAGATTGCGCAGACGGTCTCGGGGTGCGTCTCGATCATCGTGACGAGCCACGGGCGTCCTGGGTACTTGAAGAAGGCACTGTCAGCAGGTGTCCGCGGATTTCTACCGAAGACGACGCCTGCGGCGACGCTCGCCGAGGTGGTCCGCAGCGTCCATGCCGGTGGGAGGTACGTCGACCCGTCGTTGGCTGCCGAGGCGATCGGCGCCGGCGACTCACCGCTTACTCCGCGCGAGGCGGACGTACTCGAATACGCGGCCGACGGGGCATCCATCGAGCAGATCGCTTCCCGGGCACACCTGTCTGCGGGTACCACCCGAAACTATTTGTCGTCAGCTGTCACCAAACTCGGTGCGGCCAATCGGCACGAAGCTGCAGTGATCGCCCGCCGGCAGGGGTGGATTTAGGGCCTCCGGCCCCCGTGCGCCTTTCTGGTTGCGGGCACTACCAAAAAGGCGCACAGGGCCGAAGGCCCCGCAATGTCGAGAATCCCCGACTTGCTTCGTCCCTGTAGTGAAGTGCGACCAGAATGGGTGGCACCGACACAGAGGAGATTCACGATGGCCAAGTACTTGCTGCTCAAGCACTACCGCGGCGCTCCGGCTGCAGTCAACGACGTGCCGATGGACCAGTGGACACCGGAAGAGATCACGGCCCACGTGAAGTACATGCAGGACTTCGCGGATCGGCTCGAGAAGGCGGGCGAGTTCGTCGACGGTCAGGCTCTCGCTCCTGAGGGCACCTTTGTCCGGTACGACGGTGAGGGTCGCCCGCCGGTCACCGACGGCCCGTTCGCGGAAACCAAAGACCTCATTGCCGGCTGGATGGTGATCGACGTCGACAACTACGACCGAGCCGTCGAATTGGCCGGGGAGCTCTCGGCCGCGCCCGGCGCAGGCGGGAAGCCGATTCACGAATGGCTCGAACTGCGCCCGTTCCTGACCGAGCCGCCGACCATCACGGACTGACGACTCTCATGGACGACACGCTGCTTCGAAGTCTGACTCCGAGCGTGCTCGGCATCCTCGTCCGCCGCGGAGCAGATTTCGCGTCGGCCGAGGACGCCGTGCAAGATGCTCTGCTCGAGGCGGTCAGGACCTGGCCGGACAACCCGCCGCGGGACCCGAAGGGCTGGGTGGTCACAGTGGCCTGGCGGCGGTTCCTCGACGGGATCCGGTCGGATGCGGCTCGTCGCAAGCGGGAGTTTCTGGTTGACGAGCAGCCAGGCGAGCGGCCGGTCAGCGGGTCGGAGCCGGGCGTGGACGACACACTCCAGCTCTACTTTCTGTGCGCTCACCCGTCGTTGACGCCGTCGTCCGCCGTTGCACTTACGCTGCGCGCTGTCGGCGGGCTGACCACTCGCCAGATTGCGCAGGCCTACCTGGTGCCCGAAGCGACGATGGCTCAGCGCATCAGCCGAGCCAAGCGCACGGTCTCCGGCGTCCGGTTCGAGCAACCCGGCGATGTCGCCACCGTTCTACGTGTCCTTTATCTGGTCTTCAACGAGGGGTACTCCGGCGACGTCGACCTGGCTGCCGAGGCCATCAGGCTCACCCGGCAGCTCGCCGCTGCGATCGATCATCCCGAGGTGGCGGGGTTGCTCGCTCTGATGCTGCTTCATCACGCTCGCCGCGCCGCGCGCACTGCCGCAGACGGCAGCCTGGTTCCGCTTGCCGAGCAGGACCGCGGACGGTGGGACACCGAGACGATCGCGGAAGGGGTCGTGATCCTTCAGGGAGCCCTCGCTCGCGATCGACTGGGCGAGTTCCAGGCCCAGGCCGCGATTGCGGCACTTCATGCCGACGCTCTCACAGCAGACGAGACCGATTGGGTGCAGATCGTGGAGTGGTACGACGAACTCGCAGCCCTGACCGACAGCCCGATCGTCCGGCTCAACCGAGCGGTGGCGGTCGGCGAGGCGGACGGGCCACGCGCCGGCTTGGCAGCTCTTGCAGCGCTGGACGATTCACTTCCACGCCATGCCGCAGTCGAGGCCTATCTCCGTGAACGCGACGGAGACCTGGAGACGGCGGCGAGGTTGTATGCCGATGCAGCGCAAAAGGCATCCAACCTCGCCGAACGTGACCATCTGATGCTTCAGGCGTCGAGGATCAACGCCCGTCGATCTCTGAAGCGTCCTGGGTCAGAGAACCTGTGACAGGAACGCCTGCAGTCGATCGGTCTCGGGATCGTCGAAAAGCTGTTCCGGAGTACCGGTTTCGACAACGGCGCCGCGGTCCATGAAGAGCACCTTGTCGGAAACGGAACGCGCGAAGCCCATTTCGTGCGTCACGACGACCATGGTCATACCGGACTTCGCGAGATCGGCCATCAACGCCAGAACGCCCTTGACCAGTTCGGGGTCGAGAGCTGACGTCGCCTCGTCGAAGAACATGACCTCGGGCTTCATCGCCAAGGCGCGGGCAATGGCGACGCGCTGCTGCTGACCACCGGAAAGGTTGCCGGGCCGCGAGTCCGCCTTCTCCTTGAGCCCCACCAGATCCAGCTGCTCGAGCGCGAGCGCCCGAGCTTGTTCCTTGGACAACCCCTTGAGCTTGTTCGGCCCGAGCGCGATGTTCTCGGCGACGGTCTTGTGCGGGAACAGGTTGAAGTGCTGGAACACCATGCCGATTCGCTGGCGAAGCTCGTCGGGGTTGTCCTTCAGGACGGACTTCCCGTCGAGCAGCACGTCACCCTGCTCAGGCTCGTGCAGACGGTTCAGCACGCGCAGGAGCGTCGACTTGCCCGAACCGGAGGGCCCGATGACGGTGACGGTGTTTCCGGCGTCGACGTGCAGGTTGACGCCGCGAAGAACCTTGTTGGCACCGAAGGACAGATGCAGGTCCTTGCCGGTGAGCGATACGGACTTCAGTTCAGAGCTGGTGGTCATGTCCTCAGCCCCTTTCCACGACGATGGCCTGCTCGAGCGGATCCAACGTGCCTGAAGTGTCGGCGCGTCCGGTCCGGAGCCGGTTGTCGATGTAGTTGACGAGGTGCGTCAGCGGGATGGTCAGAGCAAGGTAGAACAAGCCTGCCGCAACGAGCGGGGACAGGCTGCCGGTCTGGGCGTTGAGATCACGTCCGACGGCAAAGAGTTCCCGCTGGGTGACGAGGAGACCGAGGAAGTAGATCAGCGACGAGTCCTTGATCAGCGAGATGAACTGGTTCATCAACGCCGGCAGAACGCGTCGTACACCCTGCGGGATGACGACAAGCGACATGGACTTGCGGTAGCTGAAGCCGAGGGCGCGTGAAGCCTCGAGCTGCCCGGACTCGACGCTCTGGATACCGGATCTGAAGATCTCACCGATGTACGCCGACGCGAGCAGTGACAGCGCCGCGACGCCCAGCCAGTACGGATTGCTGCCGGTGATTCCCTTGACGATCGGTCCGACGCCGAGCCCGATGATCAAGATGATGACGACGGCGGGCAGGCCACGGAAGATATCGGTGTAGACGCGGGCCGGCCAGCGCAGCCAACGGGTGCGCGAGATACCGGCGACAGCGAGCAGCATGCCGAGGACCGTGCCGATGATGCCAGACGCGAGCGCAAGGATCAGGGTGTTGGGAAGACCGGTCTTGAGGAGATCGGGGAATGCCTTCTTGTACAGATCCCAGTCGAAGAACGTGTCCTTGAGCTGTTCGAGCGTCGACTTCGGTTGGTACGACGCGGTATCGCCACCGTCACCGTTTGCTGCGTTTTCTGCCGCAATGGCTGCGAAGTCGGGCAGTTCCGGAGTGGCCGCGGCCTTGGATCCGGGCTTCCAACCTTCAGGGAGTTGGCGCGGTACCCAGTCGGCGTACAGCTGAGACCAGGTTCCGTCGTCGATGACTGCGTCGAGGCCGGAGTTGAGGGCGTCGATCAGCGGCTGGTTTTCCTTGTTCACCGCCCAGCCGACGAAGTTGTTGACCGAGAAGGTGTTCTGGATGATCGAGGTCGGGTCACCGGGAGCGATTGCGCCTTCGGCCTGCTGAGACGGAGCTACCCAGGCGTCGATCTGTCCGGATTTGAGGTTCGCGTACGCCGTGGCGTAGTCGGGAAACTTCACGGGATCGAGCTTGAGCGTGTTCACGACGTAGTCGTCCTGCACGGTTCCCTGCACGACGCCGATGCGCTTGGATGCGTCCAGGTCTCCGAAGCCGGTGATCGGGCTGCCGTTAGGCACGACGAGGGAGAAGTATCCGAAGTCGTAACCGTTGGTGAAGCCGACGGTGTTGCGACGGTCGTCTGTGGTGGTGATGGACGACGAGCCGACGTCGAAGCGTCGACCGGCAACCTGGGCGAGGAGCCCGGCGAACTCGGTGCCGACGAACTCGACCTTCAGGCCCAGCTTGTCCGCGACGGCCTTCAGCAGCTCGTTGTCGTATCCGGTGTACTGATTATCGGAGTTGACGCAGATGCTCGGGGGCGCGTCACCGAGCGTGCCGACCGTGATGACCCCGGGTTTGATCAAGTTCAGCTTCGAGGTGTCGATCCGATCGACCGGGGTGACGGTGGCCGTGGTGTAGCGGTCTTCGGCGCCCGCACCCGCTGCCGCATCCAGGTTTGTGGGGGCCGCGGTTGCGGCTCCCACTCCTGGAGGTGCACACAGGTCTGTGGGGGCTGCCGACGAATCCGAACCACTCGAGCACGATGACAGAGTCAGCGCCAGGAGGGCAGTGAGGAGCAGTGCCACCACCAGGCGGATCTTCGCTGCGACGGAAGAAAACATGCGAGCAGCGTAAACCTAAGGGTAGCCATTTCTCCGTGTAGAACTGTTGACAGTTTTCGGACAAGCGGCCGCTGCGCTGCGGGCATGCCTTCAAATCAGCGTGATTTTAAGTATCGCCAGGTCGGAGAATCCCGTCTCGAAGGGAACGGAGTTACCGAACCGGTGCGAGTTCGACGCCCGCCGGAGGTACCAGGCGGCGCAGTGTCCCGTCGAAGCCGCTGACGTAGAGCGCCCAGCCGTCGCCGTCCCGGCCGATACGCACTGAACTCGGCCCGGTCCACCCACCCGACAGACCCGAAGCGACGACGCAGGACTTCCCGGTCTCGGGATCTACACGATAGATCGCGCCCTCGAGGTGAGCAGCGACGTAGAGCATCCCATCCCGCGACACGGTCAGATCGTCGAGACCGGGTACCGGGCTCGGGACGGTTGCGACAACGGCCCACGCATCAGGGGTATCCACAGGGACTCGAATGATCTGACCTGTGAACAGATCATCGGTGTACACGGCTCGATGATCCGGACTGAGCGCGAGCCCCTCCGAACGTGGCACTGCGGCCCAATTGGGTACGACGGTTCGGGAGTCATGTTGATAGCGCGACACGCCCTTCGACGGGCCGCCCTCCGTTCCGACCCACGTCGTCAGAAGATCGCCGTCGGGAAGTCGGAGCAAGCCGTTGCCCGCGAAGTCGGCGGGTGCGGACAGCTGATCCGTCGTGGTGTCCAGTTGCCACAGCTTGCCGTCCTGTCTGGTGAGGAAGGACAGCCTCGAACCGTCGAGCTGCAAACCGCCAGGAGCAGCAATGCCGTCGAGGACGGTTCGTACCTGTCCTTCGGCGTCGACGTGATAGATCTTCGACTCGCCGGAGAGGTAGAACCCGCCGTTGTCATCGGTCTCGAGGTTTTCGAGCTGTTCCAACCCCTGGGCTACGGTCTCGACCTGCCAATCGCCGCACATCGGCGCGGTTGTCCAGGTGGCTTCCGCCGGCGTCACCGCGGCAGCGGTCCCGGCTGCGATTGCCGCGACGATCAACAACGCCCGAGTTCGGTTGCGTGATAGCCCCATTGCGCACAACTTACGGCAAATCGGACCAATATCAAACGGTCTGGTCGGTATATCCGACGCCCAGGGGGTCGCTCCAGGTGGTCCACACGTCTGGCCCGAGTTCGATCTCGGCTGTGGTGAGTAGACACGCGTCGAGTTCTCGGTGCAGTCGAGACGGGTCGATGGATTGGCCGATGAAGACGAGTTCTTGTCGGCAGTCACCGACAGGTTCTTCCCACTTGTCGAGGATTCCGTCGCGACGGTAGTCGTCGGCCGGCCACTCGTCACGGGGTAGAAACTTCCACCAACGGCCGACGTATCCGTGGCGAATGAGATGACCGGCCTGAGAAATACTCCCGATCTCGGTGAACCGGCCGGCATTCCAGTAGTAGCCCTTGGCCCGAAGTAACTTTCCGTTGGTCCACTCGCTGCTCAGGAAATCATGCAGGCGTTGTGGGTGGAAGGGCGCGCGCTCGCGGTACACCACCGAACCGATTCCGTACTCCTCGGTTTCGGGGGTGTGTTCACCTTGGAGTTCTTGTAGCCATCCAGGGGCCTGAGCAGCTTTCTCGAGCGAGAACAAGCCGGTATCGAGAATCGTGTCGAGTGGGATACGGCCGAGAGTCATCGGAACTATCGCAGCAGTTGCGTTCAAAGATCTTAGGACCGAAGTCAATTCGACCAGGTGTTGGTGCGAGACGAGATCGGCCTTGCTCACCAGGATGACGTCGGCAAACTCGATCTGATCGACAAGCAGATCCGCGATGTCTCGTTCATCTTCCGGGGCATCGGCTTCGACGCGACCCCCAGCCGTGTAGTCGCGCAGAAAACTGTTGCCGTCGACGACTGTGACCATGGTGTCGAGTCGGGCGACGTCGGCCAGGGCATGGCCGTCGGTATCGATGAAGGTGAACGTCTCCGCGACGGGCAGCGGTTCGGAGATGCCCGAAGATTCGATGAGAAGGTAGTCGAATCGGCCATCGGCGGCCAAGGCGCTTATCTCGGAAAGAAGATCCTCTCGCAGAGTGCAGCAGATGCAGCCGTTGGTCATCTCGACCAGTTTCTCCTCGGAGCGACTGAGCGAGATCTCACGCTCGACTTCTGCACTGTCGATGTTGATTTCGCTCATGTCGTTGACGATCACCGCAACCCGGCGGCCCTCCCGATTGCGCAGGATCTCGTTGAGTAGCGTCGTCTTCCCGGCGCCCAGGAAACCTGACAGCACCGTGACCGGAAGTCGTGTGTCGACCATGATTTCCAGTGTCCTTCCGAATGAGTGAATCGTTGTGATCAGGCGGCGGTCACGCGAACCGCTGCGATCGCGTGACCGCCGCCTGGAATGCTGGAAGATCAGGCCGCAGGCTCGAGGTAACCCTCGAAGAGGTCGACAACGACGCTTCCGCCGTCGGTGTCGCTGCCGAACAATTCCTCCGCAGCGAACGTCACGTGGTAGGTGGGTTCTTCGCCGGCGTCGTTGCGGCCGTGACCGATTGCGTCGGGGAACGGCCACTTCTCGGTGGTCCGGTGAGCGATGGTCCCCACCCGTCCTCGGCAGTAAGCAGGCATTCGAATATGCCCGGGAACGTATTCGTCTCGCACACGTACTCGCTGACCGACCTCGAAGGTGGTTGTGTCGACGCGAGCCGGTCGGCCTTCGGATTCGCTTGGCCGTGAGAGTGGGAACGGTCCTCCTGCAAGGCTTTCGAGCTCTTCCTGCGTCAGGATTCCCTTTTCGACCATCAGCGCCGCGACGCCGATGACGTACCGCTCGTAGTACGGGGTCATCATGTAGTGGCGGGGCTCCATCCGCTCGACGACGTATCGAACTTCGTCGACGCTGAAGGCCCCGAGTTCGGCGACACCGGCGAACATCAGGCTGTACGGCAGGTGTTCCCACTCGGCGTGGAAGGTGGGGCCGATGTCGGCGTTGACGGTATGCGGGACTTTGCCGAAGCCTTGAACTCCGGCAAGATCGTGTACTCCATCCATGGTGTGCTTCTTTCTTGTCGGGGTGGTCAGACGGTGGGGACCTGCGGGACTGCGACGCCGATCAGGCAGTCCTTGGTGACGATTTCCTGCAGTTGTTCCTGGCTCCAGCCTTCGGTGCCTGCGGGACGTTGCGGTAGGACCATGTACCGAGTTTCGGCGGTGGTGTCGTAGACGCGGATCTCGACGTCCGACGCGATCTCGGTTCCCATCTCGGAGAGAACCTTCCGTGGCTCGCGGACCACGCGTGCACGGTATTCGAAACTCTTGTACCAGGTCGGCGGCAGACCGAGGATGGGCCACGCGGTGCATGAACACAGCGAGCACACGATCACGTTCTTGAGGGTCGGGGTGTCTTCGACTGCCACGATGTATTCGCCCTGGGGGCCCAGATATCCGTACTGGGCAACCGCGGCGGTACCGTCGGTGAGAAGCAGTTGCCGGAAATCGGGGTCGGTCCAAGCCCGCGCGACCAATTCCGCTCCGCGCCTTGGACTGAAGTCCTCCTCGAAGGTCTTCTTCCATCCCTCGACGTAACCGTCGGGTACCAATCCCTTACCGTCGAGTGCGCGGAACAGGGCCCACGCGCGATCGGAGACCGGCGCCTGGGCCGGTGCGGCGTTCTCCGTTGTGTGGTCGATCGTTACTGACATCTGGTTCACCTTTTCTATGCGGGCTGATCATGTGTGAATCGGTGGAATTTGTTGTGCAAGTGCGGATACAGGACTAGGTGAGGCTGAGTTGTGGTGCGGAGTCGGAGATGTGGTCGGCAGGCGTCGGAAACGCGCCGCGAAGCTTTTCGAATGCGCGCCCGACTCGGAGGACCGTCGCATCGTCGAAGGTTTTGCCGGTGATCATCATTCCGACCGGAAGCCCGTTTACCAGGCCGGCCGGAACGGACAGGGACGGATGTCCGGTCACGTCGAATGGTGCCGTGTTGGCGATCATCCCGAGAGCCTTCGTGATGAAGGTTGCACGATCCACGTCCTTCGCCGGCAATTCGGATGCGACGTAGGGCAGTGTGGGCATCACCAGGACGTCGAATTGTCTCAAGGCAGTGTCGTAGGCGGCGCGGGCGAGCGGTACGAGGTTCCGGGCTTTGCCGTAGCTCGCGCCGCCGAGGGTGGTGATGCCGTGGTGGCCGGTCAGGGCCACTAGTTTGACGGTTTCGGACAGAGCGTCGGCGTGCTGAATGCGTCGAGAAGCAAAGTGTGCCATCAGTTCCGGATCGTACAAACCTTCGGCATTCATGCCGTATCCGTTGCCGTCCAACATCTGGTAGGCACCACCGTCCGTGGCGATCACGTTCCAGATGTGGAAAGCATGCAGGTGCCACGGGATGTTTACTTCCTCTACCGTGCAACCGATTTCGGTCAGACTGTGTGCCGCTGCGCGGACTGCGTCGTCGACCTCGGGCTGTGAGACCGCGTGCCCGAAACCTTCTCGAACGATCCCGATTCGCAGACCATCCACATCGGAGTCGAGAGTGGACAGGTAGTCACCTGCTTCGACGCTGTCGGCTTGGCGTGGGTCGTTACCGTCGCGACCGGCGATGACCGAGAGCATCAGTGCGGCATCGTGGACCGTGCGTGTGATCGGGCCGAGATGGTCGATTGTTCGCTCGATGGGAAATGCGCCGGTATACGGGACGAGCCCGAACGTCGGCTTGTGTCCGACGACGCCGCAGAATGCCGCCGGGATCCGGATCGATCCGCCTTGATCCCCGCCGATCGCAAAATCGACGTCACCGTTTGCAACGAGAGCTGCACTGCCACCGGATGATCCACCTGCTTCACGCTGTGGGTCCCATGGATTGCGGACCGGTCCGCTTGCCGGTGTGAAGCTCGAACCGGAGAAACACAGGTCCTCACACACAGCTTTGCCTGCGACGGTTGCACCGGCCGCCAGTAGTCGAGTGACCACAGTTGCGTCGCGAGACGGAGTGAATCCCTCCACCGTCCGAGATCCGTTCATCATCGGAACTCCGGCCACGGTCACGTTGTCCTTGATCGCCACGCGTCGGCCGGTCAGGACGCCGTCCGACGTCGGCGGGATGCTTGTGGTCACATACCAAGCGCTCAAGGGGTTTTCGTTCGCAGTTGGCACCACATGCTCGCGTGACGTGGTCGGCGGGGTTGCCTCGTCGGCGTACAACTGGTCGACGACGTCGTAGGAGCCCAGTGCTCCGTCGATCAGTGCCGGCCACTCGAGCCGGGCTGATTGGTCGAGAGTGATGCCGTAATGCCTTGCAGCGGTGTCTATTGCATTGTCGTCAGGTCGGATTGTCGCCATGAGAAGTGTGCTCCTGATGTGATCGGCTTCACTTGTCTTTCAGACTAGGGCCGGATCCATAATTGCGTCAATAGGTATCGACATATTGACTCGTTAAGTTCGGGTTACGCGCGTTCAGAGAGAGCGGGGGTACAGGCGCCCATGGCGTGATTCAGCGATCAGAATCGGCCGATGCAGTGGAACGCCGGTGTCCGTCGAGCTTTTCGACGTTGTGACAAGCTGCCGAAGTACTGTTTCCGGATCGCCCGCCGACGTTCGTTCGACTGCGCGTGCGTAAGCGACGATCGCTTCGTACGTTGTCTCCGACAGAGAGCTGAGCGGAGGCAGGAGTTCGTTCGAGCTTGCGCTGTATCGCTTTTCGAGGTCGTGCTCGCCGGCTGCGGATTGAAAGTAGCCGAATGCCGCCCAGACTCCGTCGGCATCGGAATTGCCGATGAGCTGCTGAGTGGCCTCGTCGAGGACCAGCGCGAACGTCCGCGTGGTGGCCCGCAGTCCGTGCTGGGCGCATTGCCGTTCGAAGAAGACCTCGTCATGGCCCACCAGGGTGGAAAGAATCAGTTCCGCCCCGGAGTCGACTATCGACTCGATGATCCGTGAGAAGTCGGTTGTTCCCAACGGTACGTAGACTTCGCCGGCCACCGAACCTGTGGATTCGGCGATCACACGCCGAGCCGCCCAATGTGCTCCGAACGACCACGAATACTGCTGACCGACCAGGAACCAAGTGCGAGAACCGGTCTCGGACATCATTGCGGGTATGCCCGCTCGCGTCTGGTCGAGTGGCCGCTCACCCAATCGAAGGATCCCCGGACGCGATCGACCTCCTTCGTTGAGAACTGTGTGCACCAACAACACACCAGTGTTTTGCAACGCAGATGCAGCGGCATTGAAGGTCGACGACGTCACGCACGCAAAAATGGCGCGACATCCGCTTTTCACCAATCGCAGTGCGGTCGCCGCTCCGGCCGCCGAGTCGGAAGCGTCATCGCCGATCACCAAGTCGACGAGAACGCCGCCGACACCGCCGTCGGCATTGATCTCTTCCACCGCCAGGGCAGCGAGTGTTTCTGTGGCCTGGGCGAATACAGCCGCCGAGCCGGATTTGCTGACCAGCAGTCCGATCCGATGTCGGTCGGAGCGCGGAGGTTCGGGTGGAGCGAATCCGCGCTTGTTGGCAAGCCAGGAAATGCCGTCCTGATCGAGGCTGGACTCGAGAACGAGTCGGGTGCCGGTGCCGTCGGGAAAGAACCGGATCGTCAGACGGCCGCGCCACGGTTGGTGGTGCACGATCACGACCGAGCGGCCCCGCTTCACGCCGGCGACGTACCCCAACAGAGTGATCGGCATTCCGGCTACATCTGCGCGTGCGCCGTCGCCGACGGGAAGGGAGATGGCGACGGCGGCCCCGACCGTCAGTTGCTCACATTCGAGTTCGAGCAGTTGCCCCGTTTCGAAGCGCTCGAAGGCTGACCCTGGTGGGTCCGTCGTCACGATCTGTGCCGTTACGGAGAGACCTGGCACGTTCTACTTCCTGCCTGAAATAGATGCTGGGGCTCAAACAGGGCCTCAAGCCCGGCGACGCACCGAAGCCGCGTCGGAATCCTCAGTCGCCGTGGTCGGCAACTCGGAGGCGTTCGAACCTGCTTCCAGCGCTCGCCCGAGGACGTCGCGCAGGAACTGGAGTGCATCGTTGGCGGGCCCAGACGGATCGATCGAAAACAAGCGATGACGTCCTTGACGGCGTTCGACGATAACTCCGGACAGCCGCAGCGCCTTGAGATGTGTGGATACCGTGGTGCGACCGACCGTCGAAATTTGATCGCTGATGAAGCCTGCGTTGCATTCGCCGTGGGTAGCCAGAGTGTCGAGAATCTGTCGGCGCACCTGGTCGGCCAGCACAGCAAACGCCAACTCTTCGTTTCGTTGAGTAGTCACTGTGTGCTGTCCGCGCTTCCTCGATGGCCTCTACTGAGATATGTCGACACTCGTCAACATATCTCGAGTTGCCTCCGAGGGAAAGAACGTCGCCGAAGATTCTGGCGGCTTCGGTCAGCGCGCGGCGATGGCCACCGCGTCGCGCAGCATTCCGGTCCCGGGATGGCAATTGATGTACTCGTACAGCTGATCGGCGGCATCGAATACCGAGACCTCATGGTAGAGACGTAATTTCGACAGGCCCTCGGCGACCCGGAAGAACGTCGTGAAGATCCGCAGGTGGGTCGGGTGGGATTCCGACCACCGCTCGAGTTGGTCGAGTGAGGCCCAGTGACCGATGTTGTAGCTCAGGTCGAGGAAGTTTCCGTCGATGTCGATATTGCGTACGAAACGGTTGCTGTAGCACCCGACGGCCGGGCCGTTGTCGCGGAGGAAGTCCATGCCCGATTGAAGAGTGGGCAGGATTTCGTCGAGGTAGAGGCTGCGCTCGTCTGCTTCCGCGTCGGCCCAGTCCTGCCCGGATCTGATCAGTGCGATGTTGTCGTGTCCCCGCACTACTACGCGTCCACCTGCGGCGGGGTCACCGGCGACGACCCGTAGTTCGCCCGAGGCCTGCATCCAGTCGGTCTGAGAGATCGGAAAGCGCTCGCGCATCGAACCCCAGTAGCCATGCTCGTTGATCTCGCCGCTGACACCGTCCATGACGGCTCCCACTCCGGGGAGATCGTCCTGGAACGCGTAGAGCGTCTCGAATTGTTCGGCTCTCGGTGCCACGATCTCCCGGAAGAACCCCAATCCGTCGGACAAGCGGTCCTCGGACTCCCACCAGGAGGCCACCGGAGCTGATGTGCTCCAACGATGTTGGGAAGAAACATCTTTCCAGTACCCGACCACGATCAGATTCTCGTAGCCCTGGTTGTCGATGTGGTGGGTCAGATCGTGGTGTGCCGGTCCGTCCGGCAAGTCGAAGCCGGCGACGATATCCCGCATTGCCTGCAGTGCTGCCGAGCGCTGATCCTCGCCGCGGAACTGCACGCCGAGATAGCCCATCGCGACCTGGTGCAATGTGTCGTCCGCACGCCCGACCCACATGGGAAATGGTGGCGAATAGGTATCCGGAACGCGCCTGGTCAGCGTGCGCGGGCATTGAAGATGTTCACCGATTGCAGATTCCATGAGTGCTCCCTGTGATGTAGGTGGTCGGATCGGGTGCCTGGCACTTGGCAACGCCGTGCCGAAAATCTACGCCCGCGAGGCCGAGCAAACTTGGCCGTCAGCGCCCGATACTTGGCCTACCGCGCCGAGAATTGTGGATAGGCGTCGGCGACAGAACGTTTTGAACATCATGTTGAATGGGTAAGTGTCCGAGGATGTTACAGATCAGCGAGCAGTACTTGTGGGGGCCACTGCTTGCGACCGGTATTGCCGCGGGCTGATCCCGAACTCCGCCTTGAATGCGCGACTGAAGGCGGCCAGGTCGGTGAATCCCCAGCGGTGAGAAATCTGGGTCAGCGACCGCTCTATGCCGTGGCGTTGCACGATCTCACGACGGCAACCGTCGAGTCGACGGCTGCGAATCGAACGCGACACCGTTGTGCCGTGTTCGGCGAAGGCTCGGTGCAACTGGCGAATGGAGACTTTGACTGATCCCGCGATGTCCACCGGTGACAGGGCCGGGTCAGCGATGCGGGCGTCTATGGCCGACAGAGCGGATTCGTACAGGCCAGTTCGCCGGGAGACGATCGGACGCGCCGTTGCGTGGAGAACCGACTTGACCAGGCTGCCGATCTCGTTGACGACTTCCTCCTCGTCTCCGCTCGCGTCGGACGTCATGCGGACGGAGGCAAGATCGTGAAGAAAGCGACCCAGCAGGCCACTCAGGCCCGCGTGTCCGTCGAAGGCAATGGCGGTCAAGCTCGTGACCTCCGCGTCGCTGAGTGACAGGTATGACCGTGGCCAGGTGAACACCTCGAGTCCCCAGATGCCGTCGTGTGCGTGTCCCTCGATCTGCCAATCGAAGGGGCGCGTGGTGTCGTACAGGACGTAGTCGCCACGTCGTAGGACGCATTCGCGGTCGTCTTGCCGCACTACCGCGCTACCGCGGCGGATCATTCCGATTTGCAGATAGTCCGCACCGTCACTCTTGATCAGGCTGCTGCTACGGACTATTCGTTGTTCCATCGATTGAACTGCGGACACCCGAACGTGTGCGAGTTGGGCCGAGTGCACGGCCCCACTGAATCCATCGCCGTCTTCGATATCGGATACGTCGAGCGCGACAAAATGCTCACGCAATAAATCTGCCCAGTCGCCCGTGAGAGTCGTGCGTGTGGGCAGGGAGAAGCCGGATCGCGCGAGCATTGCAGGGCGCCTCCTCGCAGAAAGCCGAAGTTCTCGGGTGCTCGATGTTCAGAGAGTAATCCCGCACATCGGACATGTCGATAGGAGTCGACATGTCATCACGTCGGGAGAAATTGTTTGCCATACAAACAACGCCGAGTTATTGTTTGTCATACAAACAAGTAGGAGTTCGTGATGGTCACCGAGTCAGTTCCCGCAGCGCGCGCGACGCGTGAGTCGGGCAAGCAGACGCGCATGGCACTGTTCAACGCTGCAACCGAGCTCTTCCTCGAACATGGCGACAGCGTGTCCATCGCGCAGATCTGCACCGCCGCCGGCGCCCATCCCAACCAGGTGACCTACTACTACGGCTCAAAAGAGAAGCTCTTCGTCGAGGTGGCGTGTGCAGCCGTTCTGCGCGCAGGCAAGCGTGCCGAGGTCGACGCCGCCGACGCCGACACCGTGGGTGACTACACCGAGAAGCTGGTCGGATCACTCCTCGGCTCGGGCGCTCCCAGTGTCGAACTGTTCGTGGAAGCGATGATGATGACGGGTCGCCGTGGTGAACTCCGCGATCTGATCTCCGAGACGCTTCGCACTCTGCATTCCTCGGGTGAAACAGCCCTCCTCCGTACCTTGATCCGCACCGGCTGGCAGCTGCGCGCGGGCATCGACGTCGAATCCAAGGCCTTCTGGTCTGCGATCTTCGGCCTCGTCATTCAGAAAACTGCCACCGGCGAGAGCTTCGGTTACTCCCTCGAGGAGGCGGTCGCCGTCATCTTCGCCACTCTCCAGATACCCGACGCCGTACTCAACAGCTCGATGGAATGAACTCTCTTCGAGCGTGATTCTCCGACAAGGACTTCGATGAACATCGTTCGCGTATTCGACAGCAACGTCACCAAGACCCCGGACAAACCCTTCCTGATATTCGACGGTCACGATCACACGTACTCCCAGGTTCAGGACGGAAGTCGACGCGCCGCAGGCTATTTGCAGTCGCTGGGCGTGCAGCCGGGCGACCGCGTCGCGCTGATGTGTTACAACACTCCGGGATTCGTGTACGCGATGCT
Organism: Rhodococcus sp. IEGM 1406; assembly: GCF_030056745.1. Taxonomy (NCBI): domain Bacteria; kingdom Bacillati; phylum Actinomycetota; class Actinomycetes; order Mycobacteriales; family Nocardiaceae; genus Rhodococcus; species Rhodococcus sp. IEGM 1406. The sequence goes on from NZ_JASHKO010000001.1 coordinate 22,315, forward strand.
CGGTGCCTGGCGCTTGGGCGCCGTCGTGGTCCCCATCAACCACAAGATGCAGACTCCGGAAGTTGCCTACGTGCTGGGACACGCGAAGGTGTCGGTGTGCGTCTTCGACGGTGAGTTGGCGCCGGTTGTCGGTCGACTGGAGACAACGGCCAAGCTGATCAGCACGGACTCTGTCGCAGACGGTTTCGACTTCTTCGACGACGCCATCACCCGCCAAGAGGGCGTTGACGGTATCGACATCGACGAGAACGATCCGGCTGAAATCCTCTACACCTCGGGGACTACCGGTTCGCCCAAGGGCTGCGTCCACAGCCACCGCAACGTCGTCGGTGTTGCCGTCACCGCGGCCCTCGCCGTGTCGACGACTCGGGACGAGCGCCTGCTCATGGCCGTCCCGATCTGGCACGCTTCCCCGCTCAACAACTGGTTCATGTCCACGCTCTACATGGGCGGAACCGTCGTGCTGCTGCGCGAGTACCATCCCGTCAAATTCCTGGAAACTGTTCAGGAACAACGTATTACCCTCTGCTTCGGCCCGCCGGTCATCTACACCACTGCACTCAACCTCGTGCCGAACTTTGCCGACTACAACCTCGGAAGCGTTCGTGCGTGGTTGTACGGCGGCGGACCGATCGGCGCGGATGTCGCTCGGCGACTGGTGGAGTCGTACGGCACCACCGAATTCCGGCAGGTCTACGGCATGACCGAGACCGGGCCGGTGGGCACTGTGCTGTACCCCGAGGAGCAGTTGAGCAAGGCGGGCTCGATCGGCCGCGTCGCGCTGGCCGGCGTCGACCTGCGCCTGGTTGCCGATGACGGTACCGACGCGGAGCCCGATCGGATCGGTGAGATCTGGCTGCGCGCCGACACCGTCATGCAGGGGTACCTCGACGACCCCGCTGCCACGAAGGCTGCTTTTGCCGACGGAGGTTGGTACCGCACCGGCGATCTGGCGCGCAAGGATGCGGACGGTTACCTCTTCATCGTCGACCGCGCGAAGGACATGATCATCACGGGCGGTGAGAACGTCTACTCCAAGGAGGTCGAGGACGTGATCTCCGGCCACCCGGACGTCGTCGACGTCGCCGTTGTCGGAAAACCCAACGAAGAATGGGGCGAGACCGTCGTCGCACACGTCGTCTGGCGTGAACCGGATGTCATCAGCGCCGACGACATCAAGGACTACCTCTCGGACAAGTTGGCGCGCTACAAGATTCCGCGTGAAGTGGTGTTCGCGACCATTCTTCCGCGTACACCGACCGGCAAGATCCAGAAGCACCTCATCCGCGCAGCGAGCTGAAAGGCCTGTCATGACTGATATTTCCGAGAAGACCGTCACCCACCCGGCTCCGCATCGCACCCATGCAGTGCTCAACCAGTCGGTACCGCGCACGGACGTCAACGAGTTCCTGCTCGATACGGTCCTGGTCGAAGGCGTCGCGCGCCACGACGCCGATTGGGCCACAAGCGAACTCACCGACATTGGTGAACTGGTCGGCAGTGCTGGATTCCAGCACGACGCCGAGTTGGCCAACACGGTGATCCCCGAATTGAAGACCTTCGATCGCTGGGGAAACCGCATCGACGAGGTCGAATACCATCCGTCGTATCACCGGATCATCTCTGCTGCCGTTGCGCACGGTGCGCACACCTCTGCCTGGGCTGACCCGAAGCCGGGTGCCAACGTGGCTCGGGCCGCGGCATTCATGCTCTTCTCCCAGGTCGAACCGGGCCACGCGTGCCCGATCTCCATGACGCACGCCGTGATCCCCTCGCTCGAGCTGCAACCCGATGTAGCCGCCATCTGGACCCCGCGTGCCCTTTCTCGGAGCTACACCCCCGAGTTGGATGCTCCCGGAAAGGCATCCGCGATATTCGGAATGTCCATGACGGAAAAGCAGGGCGGCTCCGACGTGCGAGCCAACACGACCATCGCCAAGCCGGCCGGACGTGGCGGCCCGGGTGCGGACTACCTGCTCACCGGACACAAGTGGTTCTGCTCCGCGCCGATGTCCGACGCGTTCCTGGTTCTTGCTCAGGCCGAAGGTGCAGCCGGTGAGGGACTTTCCTGCTTCCTTCTCCCCCGCATCCTGCCCGACGGCACACGCAACATCTTCCGCATCCAGCGTCTGAAGAACAAGCTGGGCAACAAGTCCAACGCGTCGTCCGAGATCGAACTCGACGGCACCGTCGGCACCATGATCGGCGAACCGGGTCGTGGCGTGCGGACCATCATCGAAATGGTGTCCCAGACGCGACTCGACTGCATCCTCGGCAGCACGGCAGGTATGCGTCAGTCGGTCGCCGAAGCGGTGTGGCATGCACGGCACCGCAGCGCTTTCGGTGCCGTCCTGGCAGATCAGCCGGCGATGACGTCGGTGCTTGCCGATCTGGCTCTCGAATCCGAAGCCGCCACCATCACCGCACTGCGATTGGCTCGCGCGCAGGACGAGGACGCGGACGAGCAGGAAAAGGCGTTCCGCCGACTCGCGACGGCTGTTGCGAAGTACTGGATCTGCAAGCGCGGCCCGCACCACTCCTACGAGGCACTCGAGTGCCTGGGCGGCAACGGCTACACCGAGGACTTCCCGCTTGCCCGTCGCTACCGTGAGCAGCCCGTCATGGCCGTGTGGGAGGGGTCGGGCAACGTCATCGCGCTCGATGTCCTGCGCGCGATGACCCGTGAACCCGATTCCGTTGCCGCCTTCGACCACGAGGTCAACCTCGCTCGCGGCAACAACCCGGTCCTCGATCAGCACCTCGATCGGGTACGACGCCAACTCGGTGAGCTCGCCACGATGGCACCCGCCGACGCCCAGCTCCGCGCTCGGACCGTCGTCGAGGCAATGGCGTTGGCGCTGCAGGCTTCGCTCATGGTGCGCCACTCCCCGGCCGCCTCGTCCGATGCGTTCATTGCCGCTCGCCTCGGCGCCGACCGTGGTCACGAGTACGGAACTCTGCCTGCGGGAACAGATTTCGCCGGAATTCTCGCGAGAGCCTAAGGCTGCTCCCTCAGTACCCTGGTGACGGTGTGTACTGCCGGCGTCGGATTGTTCGGTCGCCATGCCATCGCGATTTTCAGCGTGGGCGTGGCCCCGGCGATCGGCAGGTACACGACCCCGTCCATGGACAGATGCGCCGTCGACTCCACGACGACGGCGATCCCGACCCCCGCTCCGACCATGGCCAACAGGCTGTACGGATCGGGGGCTTCGTGCGCGACGGTGGGCGTGAAACCTGCTGTGGCGCAGACGGACAACGTCGCATCGCGCACCACCGAGCCGTGCTCGGCGGGATACATCACGAATCGCTCGGTTGCCAGGTCTTCCGGTGACACCGACTCCCTGGTACTGAGGTGATGCCTGGCCGGGACCGCGACCATCAAGGTTTCCTCGCGCACAGTGTGAGTCTCGAATCCGCGCGGAATGGGCAGGCCGACTATGCCCATGTCGAGTGTTCCGCGTCGGAGAGCGTCGAGCACCTCACCCGAGTACATCTGCGGCCGTAGGTCCAGTTCGATTCCCGGATGGGAGTCGGCCAGCGATCGTGTCAGGGCCGACAGCACCGTGTAGCCGCCCGTTCCGCCGAAACCCACCGTGACACGGCCTGTTTCCCCGGTTGACGCCGCCGATGCGATATCTCGTACGACGGCGATCTGCGCTTCGATGATTCGTGCGGGCGTGACCAAGGCCTCGCCGGCTGCGGTCAATTGCACTGATCTGGTGGTCCGGACAAACAGGTCGGTGCCGAGTTCGCGCTCGAGCGCCCGAATGGTCTGGCTGAGCGGGGACTGCCCGATGTGGAGGCGCTCGGCGGCCCGGCCGAAATGAAGTTCGTCGGCGACTGCGAGAAACGCGCGCAGCTGACGCAATTCCATGTCGCTCCTCCCGGGTTTCATTATGTGGTTCTTCCACATAAATGAGTCGAACTAAGTCTTGGACTCTACATGGATTTCGGACGATAGTGATTCACGCCTCACATTGCATCCCTTGGTGATGCCCGACGCGAGAATCAGGGAGAACCGTGGATCAACACCCAGGTCAAGACACCAATCCGCCTGAATACAACACCAAACAGGCACGCAAGGCCGGAATCACGGCGTTTGTCGGAACGACTATCGAGTGGTTCGACTTCTACATCTACGGAACCGCATCTGCCTTGGTGCTCGGCCCGCTGTTCTTCCCGGATGCGTCGCCGGCGGTGGGAACACTCGCAGCCTTCGCGACTTTTGCCGTGGGATTCGTGGCTCGTCCTGTCGGCGGAGTGGTGTTCGGTCATTTCGGAGACAAGTTCGGTCGCAAGAACGCCGTGATCATCACCCTCGCGCTCATGGGGTTGGGAACTGTCGGTGTCGGTCTCCTCCCTACGTACTCCCAGATCGGGATCTGGGCACCGATACTGCTTGTGGCACTGCGTGTTCTCCAGGGCATTGCCATGGGCGGCGAATGGGGTGGCGCCGTATTGATCGCCACCGAGTTCGCTCCCCCGAAGAAAAAGGTGCTCTACGGTGCGTTTGCGCAGCAGGGTTCACCGGTCGGCAACCTGCTCGCGACGCTGGCCTTCCTCGGCCTGACGTTGATGTCGGATTCCGTGTTCGAGTCGTGGGGTTGGCGTCTGCCGTTCCTCGGATCCGCAGCTTTGGTGATCGTCGCTCTCTACATCCGACTGCACATCTCCGAGACACCCGAGATGAAGAAGGCTGTTGCGGCACAGGAACGTACACGGATGCCGCTGGTCGAAGTGTTGCGTTCGCATCCCGTCGAACTTGCTCTCGGCGTCGGCGCTGTGGTTGCCGGTGTTGCCATCACGTACGTCAAGACAACCTTTGCGCTCTCCTGGGCGACAACGGATCTCGGCTTCGAGCGCAGTGACTTTCTCCTCGTGATCACCGTGGCACTGGTAGCCCAGGCGCTCGTACAGCCTTTCGGTGCTGTGCTGGCCACGCGGATCGATCCGTCGAAAGCGGTCCGTTGGATGCTGCTTCCGGAGATCGTGCTCCTACCACTGATGTTCGTGCTGGTTCAGACGGGCTCCGTGCCCTTGGCGATTCTGGGTATGGTCCTCGCGACGGCGCCTCACGCAATGTATTACGCCGCGTTGGCCGGCATCCTGGCGCAGGTTTTCCCCACCAATGTTCGGTATACCGGCATCTCTCTGTCGTACCAATTGTCGACAGCCGTATTTGCCGGAACGGCCCCGATGGTCAGCCAGTATCTGCTGACGCGAACCAACTCGATCTGGCCGGTCGTCGCTCTTGGGCTCGTGTATGTCGTTCTCTCCCTTGTCTGTATGACGGCACTGTTGCGCAGGAGTGCGCTGCACGCGCAAGGGCTGGAGTCGACGAGCTCCTCGAACATGACCGATGTTTCCACCCTGAAAGGCGTTGACCACTGATGAACTTTGCACACACCGACCCCGCTCTGACAGCGGTAGTGGACAGATGGACCGCCGGGGCGGACCGAGAGACGTTGAACGGATTGCTCGACCGACTGGGCCGAGATGCCGCCGGCCGTTTGTCCGAGCTTGCCGACATCGCAGACAAGAACCCGCCGGTGCTGCAGCAATTCGACAAGGCCGGTGACCGCGTCGACCGGATTTCCTATCACCCGGCCTACCTGGAACTGTGCCGGGCGGCATACAACGAGTACGGCCTGTCCGCGATGTCGCACCGAAAAGGGTTGCACGGATGGGACTCCGTGCATCCGCCACTCGCGAAGTACCTCGCGTCGTACATCTTCGTGCAGGCCGAGTTCGGGCTGGCCTGCCCGGTTTCGATGACAGATGCTGCTGCGCGGACCCTGCGTATGTTCGGTGATCCGGCCGTGTTCTCGCCCTGGATCGACGCGTTGACGTCGACGGACCCCGAGCAGGCGAAGACGGGTGCGATGTTCATGACCGAGATTCAGGCAGGCACCGACATCGCCTGCACCGAAACACGCGCCGAGCGCGACGGTGACGGATGGGTTCTGACGGGCAAGAAGTGGTTCGCCTCCAACCCGGATGCCGATGTGATCATCACCCTCGCGAGATTCCCGGGCGGACAGGATGGTTCGACGCGTGGAGTTGGAATGTTCATGGTGCCCAAGACCGTGGGATCCGGCGAGCGCAACAACCTCACGATCGATCGTCTCAAGGACAAGCTGGGTACGCGTTCGATGCCGAGCGGCGAGGTGACGCTGAACCGCGCGCACGCACTCCAGGTCGGTGAACTCGATCGAGGGTTCCGCCAGATGGCGGAGATGGTCAACACGTCTCGCCTCTCCAATGCGATGCGTTCGAGCGCTCTCATGCGCCGAGCAGTCCGCGAAGCCGTCGAACATTCGAAGAGCCGAGTCGTGTTCGGTAAGAAGCTATTCGAGCAGCCGCTGATGCGGGCGACGCTTCTTCCCCTTGCACTCGATGCCGAGGCCTCGCTGGCCCTGGTCGCGTACAGCGCACAGTGTCTTCAGGCAGCAGACGGCGGCGACGAACAGGGGCGCGCACTGATCAGGGTACTGACACCGATCGCCAAACACTTTGTCTGCAAACGCGCGCGGGTGGTCACCGGCGAGGCCATGGAGGTGCGCGGAGGAAACGGCTACATCGAGGAATGGGCCAACGCGCGACTAGTGCGGGATGCCCACTTGGGCTCGATCTGGGAGGGCTCGAGCAATGTCATTGCGCTGGACGTACTTCGGTGCCTACGCAAGTTCAACTCGCACCGCACGGTCGCGGGAGCGATGACGGACATCCTGTCCACCGTCGGACCGGATTGCGAAGCCGGGGCCGGAGTTCTGTTGCGGCGCTGGGAGGAACTGGTAGAGGAAGGAGATCGTCTGATCTCCGGATCTGACGATGCCGCCCAGGCCGCCAGCGCAAAGTATTCCGACGAGCTCGCTCGTGCCGTCATGGCGACCCTGCTTTTCGATCTTGCGGATCACGGCATCCGACACGGTAATGGGTACCGGTCACTGCTGGTGGCTAATTCCTACCTGGCCGGTCTTGCCGGGAAGGTGCCGTCGGCTGCGCTCGGCAATCTCGACGTGATAACCGACGGCGGTGGCGTCGAACTGGATGATGCACGTGACGTCGTAGCCGAGTTCCTCTCTGTAGCAGGTGGTCATCGGTGAACTCTCCAACAGGCCCCACACCCCTCGCCGGTGTCCGTGTTCTGGATCTGTCGAAGATCCTTGCCGGGCCGTACGCAACCATGTCGCTTGCCGATCTCGGTGCGGACGTCACCAAGATCGAACACCCTGAAGGCGGCGACCCCACGCGTTCGTGGGGGCCTCCCTTCGTCGGGGTAGATGCGGCCTACTACCTCGCGATCAACCGCGGTAAGAAGTCGGTCACGATCGACCTCAAGTCCACCGAAGGACAGGAGATCATCCACCGCATGCTCGAAGAGACCGATGTAGTCGTGGAGAACTTCAAACCGGGCAGCGGATTACAGAAGATCTTCGACTACCAGGCGCTGTCCGAGCGATACCCGCATCTGATCACCCTGCACATCTCTGCCTTCGGTGAAGAAGGACCGCTGCGCGACGAACCGGGGTACGACATGATCGCGCAGGCCGCGGGTGGGCTCATGTCGCTCACCGGTGAACCGGGTGGTGCTCCGATGAAATCCGGGTTTGCGTTGGGAGACTTGGGCGCAGCGCTTTTCGGACTGGTCGGTGTCCTGGCTGCATTGGTCGAGCGAGGCCGGACCGGGCGCGGACAGTACGTGACCACGTCGCTGTACGAGTGCCAACTCGCGATGCACGTGAACTGGGCGACCAGTTACTTCGCCACCGGTGAGCGCCCGACTGCGTTGGGCTCCGGTCATCCGAATCTTGCTCCGTATCAAGCATTTCCTGCCAGCGACGGGTACTTCGTCATCGCTGTCGGCAACGACGGGATGTGGGCGTCGCTGTGCGAGGCCATCGGAAGGAGTGAACTGGTCACCGATCCGCGTTTCGTCCACAACCGCGACAGGGTGGAGAACCGCGAGAGTCTGGAACGAGAACTCACCAGCGCCTTCACATCGGAAACCGTCGAACACTGGTGCGCTCTTCTCGCCGAACGCGCCGTACCGGTCTCACCGATCCGGCATCTCGACGAGATCTACTCCGATCCCCACACCGCCGCGCTCGGAATGGTCGGAACCGTCGACCATCCGACGCTCGGACCGTTGAAGCAAGTGGCCTTTCCGGTCAACTTCTCCGGCCAGAGGCCACGTCTGACGTCGGCGCCGCCCGTTCTCGGCGCCGACAACGACGAAGTCCTTGGTACCGCTCAGGCCAGCCCGCTCAACGCAGGCGGTGTGTTGTCGTCGCGCCAAGCGATGGCCTCGGCAAGCGTCGTGAGGTCGTAGTCCGGTCCGCTGACGCCGACGGTGAAGAGCGAGACGCCGTCGGCGACCAGGTCAGCAGCATTCTCGAGCCCAGGCCACGGAACCGAGTGCTCTACTTCCAGCGGGTTCCGGCCTACGTCGGCGCAATGGTCGGAGAGGATGCCTGACTTGCGCAGGTGTGTCTCGCGGTCACCGAAGCTGTGCCAGACGTCGGCGTACTCGGCGACCAGGCGCAGGGTCTTCTTCTCGCCGCCACCGCCGATGAGGACCGGGATGTTGCGCGTCGGCGGCGGGTTGCCCTTCGCCAGGCGGCCCGTGATGCGGGGGAGGTATTCGCCCAGCAGTTTCAGCCGTGAACCGGGAGTGCCGAAGTCGTATCCGAACTGGTCGTAGTCCTTCTCGAACCAGCCGGCACCGATGCCGAGGATCAGGCGTCCGCCGCTGATGTGGTCGACGGTTCGCGCCATGTCGGCCAGCAGATCCGGATTGCGGTAGCCACCACCGGTGACCAGGGCGCCGATCTCGACGCGTTCGGTCTGCTCGGCCCAGGCGCCGAGCATGGTCCAGCATTCGAAGTGGGCGCCGTCGGGATCGCCGGTCAACGGGTAGAAGTGGTCCCAGTTGAAGACGATGTCCACCCCGGCGTCCTCGGACCGCAAGACGGCGTCGCGTATCAACCCGTAATCGGGTGCGTGCTGGGGTTGGAGTTGAACACCGATGCGTACCGGACGAGTCATGCCACGCTCCTGACGAGAGGAATGGTTGTCTTCTCCCATCATGGCCGGGTGTGCGCGGTACCGCTACCGCCGCCGTCGGTGACGGGTTTGCCCGCTCTTGTACCCACCCCTTTTCGAGCGAACGGTACTTTCGGCGCCTTAGATCGACTGAACGTGCCGTTCGCTCAAAAAAGGGGGGCAGGCAAAAGGGGGGCAGGCAGAAACAGGGGGCGGGCAAGAACAGGGGTAGTCTGCCCACAGCAGACAGGCGGGGCCGCGGCACTGCCGCGCCGGTAGGAATGGATTCATGACTACTGAAGTGCCCACCGATACCGGCTACCGTGACCTGTTGACAGACAGGCTCTTCCGACAGCGAACCATTCTGCTCACCGGTGAGGTCAACGACGCCATGGCCGAACGGGTGTGTTCGGAACTGGTGCTCCTCGCCACCACCGACCCCAAGCGCGACATCGTGCTGTACATCAATTCACCCGGCGGATCGGTGTTTGCCGGCCTGGCCATCTACGACACGATGAAGCTCATCCCCAACGACGTCGTGACGGTCGCGATGGGCTTCGCCGCCAGCATGGGCCAGGTGCTTCTCTGCTCCGGCACCCACGGCAAGCGAATCAGCCTGGCGCACAGCCGCATCATGATGCACCAACCTTCGGCGGGTATCGGTGGCACTGCGGTGGACATTGCGATCCAGGCCGAGAGCCTCGAGCTGATGAAGCGTCAATCGCAGGAAATCCTCGCCGCCGAAACGGGCCGGACCGTCGAAGAGATCGAGACCGACAGCGATCGGGATCGCTGGTTCACCGCCGAGCAGGCGCGCGAGTACGGAATCGTCGACCGCGTCGTGACGTCCTTCGCCGAGATCGCACCGCAAGCCACCTTCCCCAAGATCGGATTGTGACGTCATGTCCCAGTACACGATTCCCAGTGTCATCGAGCGAACACCAACGGGTGAGCGATCTTTCGACATCTTCAGCAGGCTGCTCAACGAACGCATCGTCTTTCTCGGCACAGAGATCGACGACGGCGTCGCCAATGTCGTGATGGCTCAGATGCTGCATCTGCAGGCCGACAACCCGGATCGCGAAATCGGTTTGTACATCAACTCTCCCGGCGGTTCCACCACGGCGATGCTCGCGATCTACGACACCATGCAGTTCTTGAAACCGACGATTTCGACGTACTGCATGGGTCAAGCGGCTTCGGCTGCTGCAGTGCTTCTGGCCGCAGGCACTCCGGGCCATCGGCATGTTCTTGCCCATTCGCGGGTGCTGCTGCATCAACCGTCGACGCAAGGTAGCGGCACCATCTCGGACCTCGCGCTTCAAGCAGCCGAGATCCTGAGAATCCGGGAGCAGACCGAGGCGATTCTGAGTAAGCACACCGGTCAGAGCGTCGAGCGGCTCCGTAAGGACACCGATCGCGACAGGATCTTCACTGCCGACGACGCTATCTCCTACGGACTGGCTGACACCCTCATCGAAGGGAACTGATCAGGCTGCCATCAGGACGGGACCGGAGATCGGTGCGGGAGAATGTCCGAAGGTGAGGGAGTTGAGCGCAACGATCCTGTTGCCCGCTCGGAACAGCAGGTGCTCGAGCGGCATCCCGAGCGCTTCGCAGATGGCGCGCAGAATTTCCGACGACGGTTCCTTCTTGCCCCGTTCGATCTCGGAGAGGTACTGCTTCGACATCCCGACCTTTGCGGCTACGTCGTCGAGAGTTCGGTCCTGATCGCGTCGGACCTCCCTCAGCACTCGTCCGTAGGCTTCACGAATCAGCGGGGGTTTGCGCACGGCGACAGCCGGATCGGGGAGTTCCGACTCACCCTTGATCAGGACCAGTCTGCGCGGCGCATCCATAGGCCGAGTATTCCAGCCGACCGGTTCGCACACCACCCGGTTCACCGAGGGCTGACATCTAGTCCGTTCGAACACCACCAGCAAGAAACATCGCTCGAAGAACGAAGGTCGCCTCGGGTCCGATGATCTCACCGACCAGGCTCGTGTAGCGGTCGACGAACTCGGGCCCGTGGGAGGCCTCGTCGGAAGTGGGGTCGCCGAGGTGGTGCGCAAGTTCGTGCAAGACAACGAATTCGCGTAGCGCCCACCGGCCGTCACGGTCGTCCGGGACGGCGATGACGTCGTTCGAGTAGTGAGCGGCGGCATTGCCGGCGCGGGAGCGTACGGACACCGGAACGGTTGCGCGAGGCCAGGTCGCGAGTACCCAGTTCAGCCCGAGTAGCTGATCGCAGTACGCCTGGACCGACTCCACGGAACCGAATTTGCGCTCGACCGGCAACGTGATGGTGGAACCCATGACCTCGACGCTCCGAAGTCCGCGCTCGTCGGCGCGATCGAACATGGTGCGCACCAACGTCTCTGCCTCGTAAACGGCGTTCCGCTGCGTATCCCTCACGAGTCGAGCTGCCCGCGCACCCCGCCGATCTCCGGAAGGTTTCCCAGACGTGCGGAGCGCGCCGCCCGATCACCCGCTCGTCGAGCATGCGAGGAGTGCCCGGCACTCGCGCGGCCACCGCCCCGCCACGTCCCACGTGCCTGGGAGTTGGACGAGTAGTAGTCCTTGAGCTCGATTTCCTTGTTGCGCAGCACGAGTGCGGTTTCCGAAGACGACGTGGCAGATTCTGCGATCGCCGCCTTCTCCGTCTCCTGCTTCGTCTCGGCTAACCGAGCACCGATCCGGGACGCGTACGCCATCTGGAAGTTCAGGCGCGCCGTCACTCCGGCCACCGGCTTGCGGACCTGCGTGCTGACGCGTCGTCGTCCACGAGTTTCGACGACGGTCCGCACGGATGTTTCGCCGCGGTACGCCCCGGAGCGCACGTACGCGTCGGAGTCACGGACCATCTGGAAGAGCAGGCTCGAGTACAGCGCTTCGCACACGTCGATGTCACCGGCGAAGCCGTAGGCGTAGATGACGGCCGACGTCTGCGCGATGTCGCACTGTACGTCGTTGGCAGCGGCGATCGCGATGAACAACTGGGCGTACGTTCGCAGCCCGCGCTTGCCCGGTTCGCCGATGGTGATGAGCCGCTGAGTGGGTGTCGCACGTTTTTCCGAGGACGCGGTGTGCGCCCGCGCGACCGCCAGGTCGATCGCGGAACCGGTGGCCAACCGCTGCGCGGCGGCCATGAAGGCTTCACCTTCGTGTGGATTGTCGGTGGACTCCGCTTGGCGAAGCAGCGCACCGATGCGGGTCAGCATCTTCTCCGAACTCACCGTGAAAGACTACGCTCGCGCGCCGACACGGACGTTTATGCTGCTAGCGCACACGCTCACCCTCAACTTGGATCGTCCGGCACGTTCCTGCCGGTAGAAGGGATCAACCCCGTCATGGCTTCAGTGACTTTCGAGAGCACCACCTGCCTGTTCCCCGGATCGAACACCCCGGCAGTGGACAAGCTCGACCTCGAGATCGAGGACGGCGAGTTCCTCGTCCTCGTCGGACCATCCGGCTGCGGAAAGTCGACCACCCTGCGCATGCTCGCCGGGCTCGAAGACGTCCACAGCGGGCGCATCCTCATCGGCGACCGCGACGTCACCGGTCAGGAACCGAAAGAGCGCGACATCGCGATGGTCTTCCAGAACTACGCGCTGTACCCGCACATGTCGGTGGCCGAGAACATGGGTTTTGCGCTCAAGCTCGCCGGAACCAACAAGACGGAGATCCGCGCCCGCGTCGAAGAGGTCGCGAAGATGCTCGATCTCGAGCCGTACCTCGACCGCAAGCCCAAGGCGCTGTCCGGTGGTCAGCGTCAGCGAGTTGCGATGGGCCGCGCCATCGTCCGCCAGCCGCAGGTCTTCCTCATGGACGAGCCCCTCTCGAACCTCGACGCGAAACTCCGTGTTCAGACGCGCACGCAGATCGCTCAGCTGCAACGACGCCTCGCGACGACGATGGTCTACGTGACCCACGACCAGGTCGAGGCCATGACGATGGGTGACCGCGTCGCAGTCCTCGAAAAGGGAATCCTGCAGCAGTGCGCCTCGCCGCGCGAGCTCTACAACAAGCCGAAGAACGTCTTCGTCGCCGGCTTCATGGGTTCACCCGCGATGAACCTCTTCACCCTCCCCGTCGTCGACGGCGGCGTCGCATTCGGTGACGGGATCGTTCCCGTTCCGCGCGAGACGATGAACGGTGTCGTCGAAACCGAGGTTGTTCTGGGTATTCGCCCCGAGCACCTCGAGATCGCCGCCGAAGGCTTGCCGATGGAGGTCGACGTCGTCGAGGAACTCGGTTCCGACGCCTACGTCTACGGTCGCACCACGATCGGCGGACGGTTGCAGCAGATCGTTTCGCGTGGTGACTGGCGCAACCCGCCGCAGAAGGGCGAGCGCGTCAACCTGCGCGTCGACCCTGAGAAGGTGCATATTTTTGCCACCACCGACGGGCGTCGCCTGGGTTAGGTGGACCTGTCAAACGACACATGACCGATTCAGGTTCGGCGTAATACCCACAAGTAGGGGTGTCTCGTGCCACAGTAGGGGCCGATGCCGGGAGCCGGCACCCATGGCGCATGCCGTGAGCCGGCTCTCGGTGACCGTCTATTTGTCATACACATACGGGGAGCGAATCCATGGTTCTGAACTCGAAGGCGATGCGCCGCGCTGCAATTGCAGCCACGGCAGCGTCCATGCTGGTACTGGCAGGCTGCTCGTCCGATTCGGACAAGGACAGCGGAACCAGCACCACGGCCGCATCCGGGGGATCGTCCTCGAGCGAAGGCCGCGGACCCATCACGATCGTCGAGGGGCAGGATGCCCTGAACGAGGCGCTCGAAAACATCATCACCGACTGGAATGCGGAGCATCCGGACGAGAAGGTCACGCTCAAGCCGCTGGCCAAGGAAGCCAACGCGCAGGTCGACGACATCACCCAGCGCATGCAGGCCAAGAGCGACGAGTACGACCTCATCGGCGTCGACGTCGTCAACACCGCTCAGTTCGCCGCAAACGGCTGGCTGCTGCCGCTCGAGGGTGACCTCGCGATCGACGAGTCCGGCCTGCTGCCGTCGACCGTCGCTTCGGGCACCTACAACGGCAAGCTCTACGCAGCGCCGAAGAACACCAACGCCGCGTTCCTGTACTACCGCAAGGACCTCGTCGAGAAGGCTCCCACCACGTGGGCCGAGCTCAAGGAAAACTGCCCGAAGGCTGTCGAAGCCGGCATCTCCTGCTACATCGGTCAGTTCAAGAACTACGAGGGCCTGACGGTCAACACCACCGAGATCACCAACGCTTTCGACGGCCCGTGGGTCGGCCCGGACGGACTCACCCCGGCCATCGACGACAAGACGAAGGCAGGCGTTCAGTCGATCGTCGACAACTTCGCCGACAACACCATCCCGCAGGAAGCACTGACCTACTCCGAGGGCGAGTCGCAGACCGCGTTCGGTGACGGCAAGGCACTCTTCATGCGCACGTGGTCCGGCTTCTCGGTCGACGGTGAGAAGACCTCGGTTGCCGGCAAGTACGGCTACACCGTTCTTCCGGGTGTCGACGGACCGGGCGCTTCGACCGTCGGCGGCTACAACGTCGGCATCAGCGCGTACTCCGACGCGCCTGCAACGGCTCGTGACTTCCTCGAGTTCATGCAGACCAAGAAGTCGCAGACGTACTTCACCGAGGTCGGCGGCGCACCCGTCCTCTCGGCTGTCTACGACGACCCGGCAGTGCTCGCTCAGTTCCCGTACTTCGCGACCCTGAAGGAAGCACTCGCTACCGCTCAGCCGCGCCCCGTCACGCCGTACTACACGCAGGTGTCGAAGTCGATCTCCGACAACACCTACGCTGCTATTCGCGGCGAGAAGACCGTCGAGCAGGCTTTGGCGGACACCAAGGCCGGCATCGAAACCGCCGGTAACTGATCTACCAGGAGCAATAAGCAATGGCAGAACCGCAGGATCCTTCCGCGGCTGTGCCTACCAACCCCACGGTCGGGGCCGGTTCAACCGGTCCCGACCGTTCGGGCGTTGGTGGGAGACACCGTGCACCGGAACCGCTAGAAGAGCCGTCGGCATCCGAGGCAGCAGGGACATCCCTGACCAAGGTTCTGCCTGACCTTGCAGCTACTCCACCCCCACCGACCTCGCCCCCGCCTGCGTCGGCCGACAAGCCGAAGAAGCGTCGACGAGTTCCGGTGTGGGCGTTCGTCGCACCGTCGCTGATCGTTCTCGCCGTCATCATTCTGTATCCGCTCGGGCGAGCGATCTGGATGTCGATGCACAGCGACGGCAAGAAGCTCGATCCCGAGACCGGCATGTTCGTCACCGGTCAGTTCACGTGGTTCGAGAACTACAAGAACTGGATCACCCAGTCCTGCAACACCGCCAACGGCTCGATTCCCTGCCCGCCCGGCACGCTCGGATCGCAGTTCTGGCAGTCGATCGGAAATACGTTCGGCTTCACCGTCGTCACCGTCCTGCTAGAGACGGTGATCGGTCTGTCGATGGCGCTGATCATGGCCAAGACGTTCCGCGGCCGCGGTTTGCTCCGCGCTTCCGTGCTGATTCCCTGGGCCATCCCCACCGCCGTCACCGCGAAGCTCTGGTTCTTCATCTTCGCCAACGACGGCATTGCCAACAAGATCCTCGGCACCAACATTCTGTGGACGGCGGATCCCTGGCCCGCGCGCTTCGCGATCGTCGTCGCCGACGTCTGGAAGACCGCGCCGTTCATGGCGTTGCTGATTCTCGCGGGTCTGCAGATGATTCCCGCGGACGTCTACGAGGCCGCCAAGGTCGACGGTGCGACGGCGTGGCAGCGGTTCCGCATGATCACGCTTCCGCTGGTCAAGCCCGCACTCATGGTGGCGGTGCTCTTCCGCACGATGGACGCGCTGCGCATGTACGACCTGCCCGCGATCATGATGGGATCCAATCCCGCCACCTCCACCATCTCGGTTCTGGTGGTCGATCAGATGCGCGTCGGCGCTAATTCGGCGTCGGCACTGTCCACCATCACGTTCCTCATCATCTTCGCTGTGGCCTTCATCCTGGTCCGATTCCTCGGAGCCAATGCGGTCAGCACGCAGGAAAAGCAGCGGAAGGGGGAGCCGGTATGAACAAGGCACTACGCGGCAAGATCGGCACCTACATCGGCGTCGTACTGATCATCGTGTGGGGACTCGCTCCCTGCTACTGGATGATCGTGACGGCGTTGCGCGACCCGGCTGACACGTTCTCGACGTCGCTGTGGCCCACCAATCTCACGCTGTCCAACTTCACCGCGGCGCTCGATCCCGACGCGAAGGTGAACTTCACCCGGGCACTGATGAACAGCCTCATCATCGCGGGTGCGACCACGCTGATCGCCTTGGTCATCGGTGTGTTCACCGCCTACGCGCTCTCGCGATTCGATTTCCGTGGCAAATACTTCGTCACCGGAATCATCCTCGGCGCGTCCATGTTTCCGGTCGTCGCTCTCGTGACCCCGCTGTTCCAGTTGTTCACCGACATCGGCTGGATCGGCAGCTACAAAGCGCTGATCATCCCGAACATCTCGTTCGTGCTGCCGCTGACGGTCTACACGCTGACGTCGTTCTTCTCCGAACTTCCGTGGGAGCTCGAAGAAGCGGCGCGTATCGACGGCGCCACCCGTGGCCAGGCGTTCCGTCTGATCATGCTGCCGCTCGCCGCGCCGGCACTGTTCACCACCGCGATTTTGGCTTTCATCGCAACGGTCAACGAGTACCTGCTTTCGCTGCAACTCTCGAGTGACAAAACCGCGCCCGTCACGGTGGCGATGGCCAAATTCTCCGGAACCGACCCATTCGTCACGCCGTACACCTCGATCATGGCCGGCGGAACCCTTGTGATGATCCCGCTGGTCATCATGGTTCTCATCTTCCAGCGACGCATCATCGCCGGTCTGACCGCAGGCGGCGTCAAGTCGTGATGCGCGCCTGCGCGCGGTTTCGATGAGGCGGGCTTCGCGCGCCCAGCGCATGGAGCTGATCGCCGGCTTCATCTCGGTCTTCGCCCTCATGGCGTTGATCGGCGCTGTGGTCGCGATCGTCAAGGGCGACCCCGGCGTGATGCCGTCTTTGGTGCTGCTCGGTTGCGTCGTCGCTCTCGGGCTGGCGTTCCGCGGATATCGGAACGCGGTCCGAGCAGAACGTCGCGAGTAGCCAGCCCGGTAGGGTGACATTTCGGTATCGCAGTTGCCGGGAGTTATCTGATCGAGATATCACCCTGGTGGAATGGTGCCGGTAAGTCCGGATCCACGACCGGGAGTGTTGAGTGAGTCCATCGAACAGATCGAGTGCGACGGGTGGCGATCAGTCGTCGGCTCGATCGGGCAAGTCGGCTAATTCCCCACGGTCGAGCAAGTCGGCCAAGCCGGAGAAGAAGCAGCGCTCCAAGTGGCGGTACGTCCGGCGGACCATCTACGTTCTCGTGCTCCTGATGATCATCGTGCCTGCGTCGGTTTTTGCTGTCGCGTACAGCCGGACCGACGTCCCGCGCCCCTCGGACATGCAGACCAATCAGGTGTCCACCATCTACATGGCCGACGGCACGACCGTGCTCGGCAAGGTGGTGCCGGCGGAGGGAAACCGCACCGAGGTCGCGTTGTCGGCCATCCCGATTCACGTCCGCGATTCGGTGCTCTCGGCGGAGGATCGCAACTTCTACACCAACCCCGGCTTCTCGATCTCCGGATTTGCTCGCGCTGCCCGAGACAACGTGATGGGCAAGGAAAGCGCCGGCGGTGGCTCGACGATCACTCAGCAATACGTGAAGAACGTCTTGGTCGGTGACAAGCGCAGTATCGACAGGAAGCTGCGTGAGCTTGTCATCTCCGCCAAGATGGCGCGCGAATGGTCCAAGGACGACATCCTTGCCGCGTATCTCAACACCATCTACTTCGGTCGCGGTGCCTACGGTATCGCCGCCGCGTCGAACGCGTACTTCGACAAGCCGGTCAGTGAGCTGAGCGTCGAGGAAGGCGCAGTTCTCGCTTCCGTCATCCAGAGCCCGTCGTTCCTGGACCCCGAGACCAATCTGTCCGCACTGCAAGCGCGCTGGGACTACGTTCTCAACGGCATGGTGGAACTGGGCAGCCTGACCAAGACGGATCGCGACGCGATGCAGTTCCCGGCTGTCGCCCCCGCCAATCGGCCGACCGATCTGAACCAGGCGCCCGGACCCGAAGGCCACATCAAGACTCAGGTACTCAAGGAACTGGCCGAGGCCGGTATCAGCGACCAGACGCTGAACACCGCTGGTCTGCAAATCACGACAACCATCGACCCGGTTGCGCAGGAAGCTGCGCTGGGCGCCGTCAAGCGGAATCTCGACGGTGAACCCGAAGACCTGCGGACCGCAGTAGTGTCCATCGACCCCAAGACCGGTGGCGTCGACGCCTATTACGGCGGTGACGACGGAGCGGGATTCGACTACGCCCAGGCGCCGCTGCAGACCGGTTCAGCGTTCAAGGTCTTCGGCCTGGTCGCAGCATTGATGGAAGACATTCCGCTGTCCGCACGGTTCGACAGTTCACCGCTCACGATCAACGGTGTGACCATCGGAAACGTCGGCGGCGAATCCTGTGGTCGATGCACCATCGCCGAGGCACTCAAGCGTTCGCTGAACACCAGCTTCTACCGGTTGATGCTCTCGATGGAGAACGGTGCCCAGAAGATCGCCGACGCCGCCCATCTGGCCGGCATCCCCGAACAGATTCCCGGACTCGACTACCCGACGCTCACACAGGAGGGTGGTCCGCCGGAGAACGGAATCGTGCTCGGCCAGTATCAGTCTCGTGTTATCGACATGGCATCCGCGTATGCGACGCTCGCCAACTCCGGTGTGTACCAGCAGCCGCACTTCATCCAGAAGGTCGTGACGGCCGAAGGTGAAGTCCTGCTCGATCGCCCGGTCTCTCCCGGTGAGCGTCGTCTCGATGCTGCCGTTGCCGACAACATCACGCAGGCAATGCTGCCGATCGCGTCGTACTCGAACGGTCACGCGCTCGCCGGTGGACGCCCGTCTGCTGCCAAGACCGGCACCGCGCAGTTGGGTGACACGGGGCAGAACAAGGATGCGTGGATGGTCGGTTACACGCCGTCGCTGTCCACCGCGGTGTGGATCGGAACTTCCGACGCGCAGGCCATCACCAACTCCTACGGCGGCTTGATCTACGGCTCCGGAGTGCCTGCGGACATTTGGAAGAGCACGATGGACGGCGCCCTGAAGGGCTCCGACTGGGAGAGCTTCCCGTGGCCCGACCCCATCGGCGGGCAGGCCGGCGTTCCCGCCAACTCCGGTGTGACCTCGGGTGACGGGACGGGCACGCCCACGACGGGCGCGGCCGCTCCCCCAGCACCCATCGAGGTGCCCGGCCTGCCGCCGATCGAAGTGCCGCAGCTTCCCCAGTTGCCGCGTCAGATCGAGATCTTGCCTGGCATCGTCATCCCGCTACCGGGCTGACAAGTAGCGCTCGATTTCCGGGTCTCAGGCCTGATCGTCGAAGAGGCCGAGCTGGGTCGGCGCTGCATCCTTGGCGGGAAGTACAACGACGCGCAGTCCGCGCCTGAGGTTGCGGATCGCGTGCGTCCACGCGCGCTTTTCGCCCGCGCACAGGTCGGTGTCGTCGTCCTTGCGCCGGATGGACTCGGTCAACGCCTCGTGCCAGGCCGTCTCCTGCTCCTGGCTGATCCTCAGGTAGTCGAGAATGGTGTCGCGGTCGTGCTCACAGATCACGGCAACCTCTTCGGCGCTGAGCTCGCCCGTTCCGTCGGCGTCGAGTTCGAGGAGCGCCATGAGTGCCGGAGGAAATTCGTGGCACTCGTGTGATTCGTATTCGGCACCGGGATCTTCGTGCTCGGAGGCCATCCCGTCGTTGAAGGCGGTGTCTCCGGTAGCGCGAATGGGTTGCCCGCCCAGTTCTTCGGCGAGTTCGTCCGATGCTTCGGCCAATTCGGCGAACGAGCGCAGAGCCCGCAGGAGGTGCTCGGCGACGAAGGGTGCGCCGTCCACCCGCACAACGCCCAGCACACTCTGCTCGACGAGAATGAGTTTGATGGTCGGCCACTGCCGATTGAGCTGGGCGAGAACAACAGCAGCGTTATCGACGTTCTCCACCGAATGCACGACCCGCGAGAACACCTCCACGTACTCGTCCTCCTCGAGGACGCGCACATAGGTGACCTGCTCACCGCGGACGAGCGGGATGTCGCCGTCGTCGTCACGCTTGGGTGGATGGCCGAGAAGGCGTTCGACGGCCCCGTCGACCAGGATCCGCAGCATGTCACCCGAACCCGAGGGAGCGTGCGACGGCGTCGTGGCGAACGCCGGCGTCGACTCGCGTCCACTGGTGCTGGCACGCAGGAACGACGGGTGCGCAATGCTCCACATCTCGCGGAAGACACGCAACACCTTTGTCACCAGTTCCTCGGGACGAGTGCGGTCGACGTCGATGTAGAAGGACATGGACCCGTTGCCCTCGGGCTCGTGCTCGCACAGATCGGGAGCGCTGAACCCCATGTCGAGCAGCGCTGAATGGTCTTCCGGTTCGAGCATCCGCAGTGGGTGCAGAAACCTGTTGGAAGGGACTTCACAGCGCACGGAGGTCTGGTTCCACGCGAAGAACTGGATGCACGCGGGTGCGTCTGCCAGTTCGTCCATGCTGTCGTAATGCGACTCCACCACGAGAGTGTCGTCGTCCTCCATCACGGAGATGTAGCGAGCGAGATGAGTCTCGAAAGTAGTCCAGGCACTCAGGATTTCCAGATCGAAAGTATTGTCCGACATCGTCGCTCCTCTGGTCCGGGGGGCGCATGGGGCCCTACCGACGACTCGCCGAAACCCCTGCTTTTCAAACCCCGCCTACGACGGTAGTCCTGGGGTCCGACAGTGTGACTACGTTCGTGCCTGGCTGAGTCGACAAGCAATATGTGGCCAAGGTTTTCTTAATTGGGTGACACCCATGTGAGTTCCAGCGATCCCCTAGATTTCGGAGTCGGTGGCACGGAGGTCTGGGGCAAGGACACCGCTGCGTTTGAGTGCAGTCACCACGAACGTGGAGACGACCGTCTGAGCCCGCTCGAGTATGGGCGAGCGAGTGATCACCGTATGCAGTTCCTCCTTGGTAGCGACAATCAGATCTGCGACGATCTGATACTCACCGGTGATGGCTGCGGCGTAGCGGATGCCAGGATGCGATAGCAGCGACTCTCCGATGGCGTCGATGTCTCTGGGCGCGGCCTTGATCCACAACATCGCCTCGACCGGTAAACCAAGCTCGGCCGGATCGACAACAGCACGCACGGCGATTGCTCCAGTGCGACGAAGTTCGTCAACTCGACGACGGATGGTTGCTTCGGAGACTCCAGCGGCACGGGCGAGCTTGTCATTGGGCAGCCGTCCGTCACCAGCGAGGACGCGGAGAATCACCCGATCGGTTTCACTGAACGCGACGACGGCATCGTTGGGTGACTGAGGCGGGAGTACGAACTCGCGGAGTTTCGAAACCTGTTCCGGGGTAAGGAAATCTGGATGCCATTCGTATCCGGTGCGGTAGTACTTCACTACCGGCAGAGTCGACATGCCAACCATGCCGGGAGTGCCGGGGAGTTCATCGAACAGCAGCGTCGGCAGCGAGCCGGCCGGAGTCCGTATCTCGGTCACGCAGTCGACGTGCCCGGTCAGCGTGTAGGTAAAGGTGGTGTCGCGCCGACGGGCCAGCGCCGATGCTGCGATCTTCACCGTCTGCGGGGTACAGGTAACGCTGACGATGGCGGCCGGTCCAGGAGTGCTCCACGCCGCGACGACGACGGTGCCCGACTCGAGCAGCGCGGTCCCGCGCCTACTCACCGTGCGCTCGGGTTCGCCGAGAACGTCCGCAATCCGCCGCCAGGACGCCCGACCGTCCACCTGCAGCGCGCACACAATCTTTCGATCAAGGTCATCCAACATTGGCCAACTATATGGCCATTTTCGTCAACTTGTCGAGAAGGGTTGCCGATATTGATCAAATTCAGAACGCTGTTACTCACGCCACAGCATCGGCCCGGTGCTGATCGTGACTTCAGAGAGAGAACCCACCATGTGCAGCTTGTCCCGATTTCGTCTGGATGGACCTGTCGAGGATTCGGTCACAGCATCTGACTTGACCGCCGCCGATGTCATCTTCGCCGAAGGGGGTACTCGATGACCGTCCAGAAAAGTGGAGCAATGACGACGGTGCCCGACCCCCCCAAACTGACGGCGTTGCAAAAACGTGTTTTGGCCGGAGGTGCGGTCGGACAGTTCATCGAGTACTACGACTTCATGCTCTACGGCCTGTCCGCCGTAGTGCTTTCGAAGTTGTTCTTCCCCGGCGAAAGCGCGGTGGCCGGCCTCCTCGGCGTTTTCGCGACGTTCGGTGTGGCCTTCCTCGTACGGCCTCTCGGCGGCATCTTCTTTGGCTCTCTCGGCGACAAGATCGGCCGTCGTAAGGTCCTGTTCATCACGTTGATGTCGATCGGGCTGGCCACAACTACGATCGGGTTGCTACCAAGCCATGAGCAAATCGGCTGGCTTGCACCCGCACTTCTGGTGCTGTGTCGCCTGGTCCAGGGGTTCTCCGCGGGTGGGGAATCAGTGGGAGCTCCGACCTTCGTTTTCGAACATGCCCCTGTCGATCGGCGAGGATTGTGGATCAACATCACGCTGGCCGCCACGGCTCTGCCGTCGGTTTTTGCAGGCGGACTGATCCTTGTCATCAGCCAAACGATGAACGACGACGCCTTCACGTCCTGGGGATGGCGCATTCCCTTCCTTCTTGCTCTGCCGGCTGCATTCTTCGGATTGTGGATCCGTTCGCGAACCGAGGAAAGCGACGCCTTCAAGAAGGCTCACGCGAAGGAAGAGCCCGGGTACCGGCCTGTGCGAGAAGCGTTTCGTCGAAACAAGCTCGAGATGTTCCAGGTCGTGTTCGTGATGGGCCTGGTGGCGATGGGGTTTTACACACTGTCCGGGTATTTCGTCGCCTACGTGCAGACGACCGGCAACCTGGGCCGCGAGCAATCTCTGCTCATCAACGGCGCGGCGATGCTGTTCTACTCGATCCTGCTGCCGATCGCAGGAATCATCGGGGACCGCGTCGGGCGTAGGCCCATGCTCATTGCCGGCACTGTCGCCCTCACTACATTGACTGTTCCCTCATTCCTCCTGGTTACCAGCGGAACCATTGCTATGGCGATCGCCGGTGAGCTGCTGTTTGTAGTGCCGCTGTGCATCTACGGCGGTGGTTGCTACGCATTTTTCGTTGAGATTTTCGATACCAAGACGCGGTTCACCTCTGCTGCCATCAGCTACAACACGGCCTTCGCCGCCTTCGGCGGCACTGCCCCGTTGGTGGGCACAGCGCTGGTCTCGGCCACTGATGTCGCAGTTGCACCCGGTTACTACATCACCGCGGCGGCTGTCTTGGTTCTGGTGCTTCTCATCGCTACGCGGGTTCCGGAAACCCGTGGACGCATCGACTGAAATACATTCCCTCGCAGATTCTTTCAGAAAGGTCGCTATGTTCACTCCCAATACCGTCACCGCTCTCGAGCTCTGGTCGGCTTTGCCGACGCCCTTCCATTCCAGTGGAGAAATCGACGAGCCGGGACTCCGTTTAAACATCGAACGCTGCATCTCGGTCGGACTGAACGGCGTTTACTGCAACGGCTTGATGGGTGAGTCCTGGAGTCTCACAGTCGACGAACGCCAGCGCGTTCTCGAGGTCGTCATCGAAGCGTGTGCCGGTCGTCTCGACGTCTCGCCGGTGACCTCGACTGACGATCTCGCCGAAACCATTGCACTGACTGAGCACGCTCAAGAAGCAGGTGCCACATACGCAGTGTTGGTTCCCCCGCGATCAATCACGGTCGACGCCGACCTTCTTGCTTTCCTCACTGCGGTGATCGACCGGGTCGACATTCCCTACGTCATCTTCAACCCCGGCACACCTGACGGGCTCGGCTGTGCACTGTCCACATCCACATTCGCTGCTCTCTGCACCAACCCTCGGGTCCGAATCCTCAAAACCACCGCCAATCCCGACCTGAACTTGGCAATGCGGCAGATTGCCCGCGGAACCCATGTGCAGGTTTCCGATCCCCTCGAGGAACACTTTTTCGACAACGTGCTCGAACACGGGCAGCAACTACTCTATTGCGACCCCGAGGGGT
Organism: Rhodococcus sp. IEGM 1406; assembly: GCF_030056745.1. NCBI lineage: Bacteria > Bacillati > Actinomycetota > Actinomycetes > Mycobacteriales > Nocardiaceae > Rhodococcus > Rhodococcus sp. IEGM 1406. Next base: position 46,540 of record NZ_JASHKO010000001.1, read on the forward strand.
ACCTCTATCAAACCGAGAAGTGGAAGCCGATCAGGGCGTACGCCGATCTGATCGCGCAAGGCGAATTCGAGGATGCACGAAGAATTTTCGACTCCCTCGATCCACTACGCAAGCTCTATCGTAAGTGGATCATCGGTCCGCTCGAAGTTGGGATCATGCCCAATGCTGCCCTCAAGCGCTGGTGCGAATTCGTTGGCATGGCAGGTGGGCCTGTTCGACCTCCGCTCGTGGAACTGACCAACTCCGCTGCCGCCGAGTTCGATCAGGAGCTGCGCAAGGTTTTCAGCGCTGTCCAGCCCGTCGCCAACTAAGCCAAACCCAACAAACCAGATAGGACATTTCGAAAGTGGTACCCACAGTAGGACATTGGATCGACGGTCAAGAAATCGAATCCACTGGTGAAAGCGCCGCCGACATCTTCGACCCGGCCACCGGTCGAGTCACTGGACGTGTGGCGCTGGCGTCGCCCGAACGGGTCGTGCAGGCTGTCGATGCCGCGACCGCAGCGTTCCCCGGCTGGCGTGACACGTCCCTCGCTCGGCGCACACAGGTACTGTTCGCGTTCCGAGAACTGCTGAACGCACGTAAGGAAGAACTCGCCGAGATCATCACTTCCGAACACGGCAAGGTTCTTTCCGACGCCCTCGGCGAGATCAGCCGTGGCCAGGAAGTCGTCGAATTCGCTTGCGGCATAGCGCACCTACTCAAGGGTGGCATGACCGAGAACGCATCAACCAAGGTCGACGTGCACTCGGTTCGCCAACCATTGGGCCCCGTCGCCATCATCTCCCCCTTCAACTTTCCCGCGATGGTCCCAATGTGGTTCTTCCCCATTGCGATCGCCGCCGGCAACACCGTAATCCTCAAACCGTCCGAGAAGGACCCGACTACCGCGAACTGGTTGGCCGAACTGTGGGCCGAGGCCGGACTGCCGGCAGGGGTGTTCAACGTGCTCCATGGTGACAAGGTTGCCGTCGACGGTCTACTGAGCAACCCCGGCATCAAGGCCGTCAGCTTTGTCGGGTCCACTCCGATCGCGCAGTACGTGTATGCCACCGGTACCGCTCACGGTAAGCGAGTACAGGCGTTGGGCGGCGCTAAGAACCACATGATCGTCCTACCCGACGCGGACCTGGACTTAGCTGCCGACGCCGCTGTCAACGCCGGATTCGGGTCCGCAGGTGAACGTTGCATGGCGATCAGTGCATTGGTGGTGGTCGGCGAGATCGCCGACGAACTCGTAGCGAAGATCAAGGGTCGCACCGACACGTTGAAGATCGGCGATGGCACCAAGGATTCCGACATGGGTCCTTTGGTGACGAAGGCGCACCGCGACAAAGTCGCCTCCTACATCGACGCCGGCGAAAAGGACGGTGCGACCATCGTGGTCGACGGCCGCACAGTGCAAGCCGACGGCGGTGCTGACGGCTTCTGGCTCGGCCCGACTCTGATCGACAACGTCACGACCGACATGTCGGTTTATGTCGACGAAATCTTCGGGCCCGTCCTGTCGGTTGTTCGTGTCAAGACCTACGACGAGGCTCTGGCTTTGGTGAATTCCAGCCAATTCGGCAACGGCACAGCGATCTTCACCAACGACGGTGGCGCTGCGCGGCGGTTCCAGAACGAGGTCGAGGTCGGCATGGTCGGCATCAATGTTCCCGTCCCGGTTCCAATGTCCTACTACAGTTTTGGCGGCTGGAAGAATTCGTTGTTCGGGGACACACACGCTCATGGTGCCGAAGGTGTCCACTTCTTCACCCGAGGCAAGGTCGTCACCACCCGTTGGCTCGACCCCAGCCACGGCGGCATCAATCTCGGCTTCCCCCGGAACGACTGAGCACAATTCGTACCCGGCGGCGGGTCGACGTTATACGACCCGCCGCCGCCAGACCAAGGAGCTCGATCCCATGCCACTCGTACGTATCGATCTTGTCGAAGGTAGACGCACCCCCAGCCAACTTCGCGTACTGGCCGACGCCGTTCATCAGGTGATGCTCGACCACTTCGCAGCGCCGGACCGCGACCGCTACCAGATCATCACCGAACACCAACCGCACCAGATCATCGTCGAAGACACAGGACTGGGCTTTGACCGCACCGACGACGTCGTGATCATCCAAATTTTGCAACAAGGCCGCAGCGAGCTACAGAAGACCAACGTGTACCGGGCGCTGGCGAATGGGCTCGAGTCCGCCGCCGGCTTGCGGCCGGACGACCTCATCGTCTCGGTCAGCGGTAACTCGCGGGCTGACTGGTCCTTTGGTCACGGGGTCGCACAGTTCCTTGACGGTCCCCTCTAGGTGAACCCGTGATCGAGTGCCACTTTCGCAGTTCTGGAATATGGGCTGTTGTGGCAAAACCTCACATCGCCGGAGCCGTCGGTATGTGCATTGTGGTCGTTTCTCGGGTTGCTTACTGTCCTTACGCTCGGCAGAGGAGTCCGGCGAGGAGAGGCGTGCGATGAGTCGTGAGAGCTGGGTGGGCCGTGATGCCCGATCCATCGCCGAAGCCGTGCGGTCGGGTCAGGCGTCGGCGCGGACCGTCGTCGAAGAACATCTCGCACGGGTCGACGAATGCAACGGCGAGCTCAACGCACTGGTCACCGTGTGCGCCGAGGACGCGCGTGCGGCCGCAGACAGCCTGGACGAACGTCGCCTTCTCGGCGAGACACTCGGCCCACTTGCCGGGGTTCCGTTCACGGTCAAGGACCTGATCGCCACAGCCGGCGTGCGTACCACCGCCGGTTCTCGCACTCTGGCGGACAACGTCCCGGCCGTCGACGCCCCGGCCGTCGCCGCGTTCAAGGCTGCCGGCGCAATCCTGATCGGCAAGACCAACACCCCGGAATTCGGCGCGTGCGGCCTGACGCGCAACGAATTGTTCGGAACCACGGCCAGCCCGGTGCGACCGGACGGCGTCGTCCGGTCCCCCGGCGGATCGAGTGGCGGCGAGTCCGCGTCGGTTGCTGCCGGAATGAGCGTGCTCGGACTCGGTACGGATTTTGGTGGCTCGGTGCGTTGGCCCGCCCACTGCACCGGCCTCACTTCGGTTCGCCCGACGCTCGGCCGTATCGACCCTGAAGGGCAATACCCCGGCGTGCTTTCGGATGGACGGGTACTCGCTAATCCTGCGACGATGCACGGCACGATCCAGACCATCGGCCCCCTGGCCCGCAACCTCGGTGATGCGACGCTTGCGCTGCGCGTCCTGTCGAAGCCGTATCTCGCGTGGACCGAGCCGGACTCGGTCGACGTCGAACACCTCGACATCCGCTGGGCACCCGGCGAAGGGACCATGCCTGTCGACGAAAAAATCCTGTCGGCGGTTCGCTCGGTGGCGAACAGCCTGGACGCGAGTGAGTACGACGGTCTGGCTCTGCCGCGGGCCAACGCGCTTTTCGGCGCGTTGCGATCGGTCGAGACCCATGCGGACATCCACTCTCTCGCCGCGGGTTCAGCGCACTCTTTCGACGCGGACATCACTGCCATGCTTGCCGCAGGCCATGATCGGAGTTCAGCCGAGGTGGAAGCGCTGTGGGCGGATCGTGCGATGTTGATCGCCGACTTCCTCGGCGAGATGGGCGACGTGCTGATTCTGCCGGTTGCGTCGGTGCTCGCTCCGCCGCTCGGTGTGGAGAGCTTCGAGGTGGGCGGTCGTGAACTCACGTGGATGGACGCGCTCGCGAGTTGCCGGGCGATCAGTGTGCTCGGCCTTCCGTCGGCCGTGGTTCCGGTAGGACTCTCCCGCAACGGTTTACCGGTCGGAGTGCAAGTGGTGGCGCGGCCGTTCCACGAGCACGTTGCGCTGTCCGTGGCGGCGCGAATCACGTCGAACGCGCAAGCTCTAGTCTGACTTCCATCTTTCGGTTTCGGCTGCGAAACGTGTTGCGTACGAGTCGGCCAGGTCGTGAAGCGTGGTGACGCAGTCGCCGTAGTACGTCGGTGCATGCATGGTAGCCAGAATCCGCGGCTCGAGGTCGGCCAGGGCGCGGATCGTGGGTTCGAGATCCGGGGTGAGGCAGGTGGCGTGGCCCAAGTCCTCGGCTTCCAAAGCGGGACCGACGATTTCGTGCTCGGTAGTCGCGGGGTGGTGCCCGAACGCAGTGAAGAGATCTCCGCAGAACAGCGTGGACGTCGTCTCCTCGAACATCAGGCCCGCGTCCCAACCGTGCGGGACGTGCGGGGTGTCGATGTGCCGAACGCGGCGCCTGCCGGTTTCGAGTACGTCGCCGTCCTGCAAGGGAAGTGGCACCCGATCGGCCAGATCGTTGACCTGAACGAAGCACCCCATCGCGCCGTGCGCCACTTGTGCTTCGGGGGCCGCCGCAAGCCAGGAGTTCATGGACCCGCACTCGTCGGCCTCGACGTGACCGAACGTGATCCATTTCAGACGGTCGATGTCGATCAGCGTGGAGAGTGCGTCGGAAGCTGAGGTGAACAACGCTCGCTGCCCGGTGTGGAAGAGCAAGGGTTCCTCGCCGTCGACGAGAAACTGGTTCATCGTGAGGTTCGCTTCGTCCACGAAGGTCGACAGTCGGTAGATGTCCGGCGCGATTTCGGTGATCGTGGTGGTCATCGCTGTGCTCCGATCAGGGCTGTTGTGCACGTCAATCTGTCTTCTCCAGCCTTCTCGCCGCCCCGCGCCTGCACAAGGCTCTGGAATAGTGGAGGACGTGTTCGTACTACTGCTGACAGGCCCGCCGGGCGCGGGGAAGAGTTCCGTGCTGACCACGCTTCACGATCGACTCGGCGAGGCCGGGGTGAGCAACGCGATGATCGAGGTGGACGAACTCGAGCGGTGCTACCCGCCGCTGGGAACCGAGCGGGCAATCGCACACGTCGGGATGTTGTGCGCGTCGTACCGGGAAGCGGGGTACGAACTCCTGTTCCTCACGGCGACCGTCGAAGACGACGACTACGGACATGCCTTGCTGGCCGCGACCGGCGCCGAGGGGCACCTGCTGGCGCGCCTCGATGCCGATCCGGATACGTTGCGCACCAGAATCGTCGAACGTGAACCGGCCGGCTGGGCCGGGCTGGACGCTCTGGTGGAAGCGTCACAACTGCTGGCCGGTTCGATGCCGACGCTCAGTGGAGTCGACGTAGTTCTGAGCACCGAAGGTCGCGATGCCGAAAGTGTTGCCGATGATCTGGAAGCGGCTCTGCGAGAACGTAGTCCATCGCTTCTAGCCGTCGGTATTCAGAGCGGTGACCACTGACGCGAACATCGTCGACTTGATCGCGCCCAGCGTGCCCGGATTTTTCGGCCCGATCGGCGCAACCATTTCGATGGCCTTGGCGGTCAAAGCATCGACGGAAGCGGTGAAGTCCACCAAACCGGCTGCGAATGCGTCACTTCCGCCGTATCGCCGCCCCGTGGTCATGGCGACGATTGCCGACGCCGGGCTGAGCTTGGCCTGGATGAGAGCTGCCATTCCTTCGGTGAATGGGATGTTGATGTCCACCTCCGGGAAGCAGTAGTAGCCGCGATCATCGCGCATGACGCGGTAATCGTGCGCGATGCCGAGCATGGCGCCGGCTCCGAAGGCGTGGCCGTTGATCGCCGCGACGGTGGGCATGGGGAACGTCAGCATCCGGGCGAACAGCGACTGGACTTGCTGCACATACCACTTCGCCTTGTCGCCGTTCGCGCCCAGCCAGTCGAGGTCGAGTCCGTTGGAGTAGAACTTGCCCGTTGCCGTGGTGACCAGGGCATGTGCGCCTTCGCTTAAAGCCTGGTCGAGCAGCTTGTCGACGGAATCGAGCCAATCCGGCGAGAATCGATTCTCGTCCTCGCCGAGATCGAGAACGGCGATCTTGTCTTCGAAGCGCAGAGTTGCGGTCATGATTGGCCTTTCCTGTTGCGGGGCTTGGGCAGTGGTGGGTCGAGATGCAGAACCGCTCGAACGGCGGCATCCAACCGCGCGCGTGCTGCGGCGTCGGGGACTCGCCAACCGTCGGCGCGTTTGGCGGGATGGATGAGCAGTCCGGTAGGCAGGCCGACAACACAGGCTTCGATTGCTTCGACGGCTCGGCCGTCCTTGCGGCCCCAGAGCGCGGTCGACAACCGGATGAACAACTCGACCAGAGACCGGTCGAGTTGTGTGAGTTTCTCGGCGATGTCGGCGGGGACGTCGGTGCCGAGCAGTTCGTCGCGCTGAATCGTCAGCAGCAGCAACGCGGATTGTGGGTAGTCGAGCGCGAAGACGGCCGGAACTTCGGCGGCTGCGACGACGGCGGAAACCGCGGAGGTCGGCGCGGGGTCCGCGAGAGCGTCGTCCACTCTCGATTGCTGAAGCGCGAGAAATCGTTGCGCGGCACGCAGCCACGCGCTACCGACCAGTCCACTGCGAGAGCCGAATGCGTGATAGATCGCCCCGTTGGATACACCGGTGGCGTCGGAGACCGCCCTGACCGTGACAGCGCTCGGCCCGGCAGTGGCGGCAAGTTTTTCGGCAGCGTCGAGCAGCGTGTCGAGATCGTGGACGCGTGGCCGAGGCATGAACGCACAGTAACAGAGCGTCTGCTCTGTTACTAGTGTGCGGTCAGATCACCGAATTTGCGCGAAGATCCTCGATCTCCTCCGGGCGCAGGCCGAAGTCGGTGAGTACGCCGTCGGCGTCACCGCCGAGAGTCATGGGTGGCGCATTCCTGACGGGAAGGGTCTTGCCGTCCACCCAGAACGGTCCGCGGACAACGGGAATCGATGTTCCGTCGGCGCTCCGGGTCTGCTCGACCATCTGCAATGCCTCGACCTGCGGGTCGGAGAACACCTGATCGATCGAATGAATCGGGCCGCAGGGGATTCCGGCACCGCGGATCTCGGCGATCCACTGTGCCGCGCCCTTCGTGGTCAGTAGGTCCTCGAGTTCTTTGGTCAGTTGGTCTCGGTGCGCCAAACGTTCTTTACCCGTGGCATATTCGGCACGGAAGGCGAGATCGGGGTCGCCGATAACCGAGCACAGCGCGATCCAGTGCTTGTCCGAGCCGGTGGCAATGTTGATCGGGAAGTCGGCAGTGTCGAAAGCGCCGTACGGCGTGATCGTCGGGTGCGTATTGCCGTTCGGCGTCGACACCCGCCCGGTGCTCAGGTAGTCCTGCGCCTGGAAGGTCATGATCGAGATCGCGGATTCCAGCAACGAGGTCTGCACGCGGTGCCCACGACCGTCGCGTCCGCGCGAAGCCAACGCCGCCGTGATACCCAGCGCCGCGTAGATGCCCGAGACCGTGTCGATGATGGGGATACCGACCCGCATCGGGGTCTGTTCCCCGGCGCCGGTGACCGACATCAACCCGGACATGCCCTGGGCCACCTGATCGAGTCCGGGCGCGAACTGGTCCGGGCCCACCGGGCCGAAACCACTGATGCTCATCACGACGAGACCCGGATTCTCCTGCTCGAGCGAATCGGGATCGAGCCCCATGTCGGCCAGCACTCCCGGACGGAAGTTCTCGACCAGCACATCCGCGTCGAGGGCCAGGCTGCGAAGCAGTTTCCGCCCGCGGTCACTGCGCATGTCGATGGCGATCGACCTCTTGCCGCGGTTCACGGAAGCGAAGTAGAGGCTTCGATCGCCGTCGAACGGCGGCCACTGACGCGAACTGTCGCCGGAGCCACGGGTTTCGACCTTGACCACGTCGGCGCCGAAGTCCGAGAGCAGCGACGTGCACAGAGGGCCCGCGAGAGCGCGGGTGAGGTCGAGAACTTTGATACCGCTGAGCAATTGGTCCATGGGAGAAACCTCGGTTCTGTGGTGTGCAACGTCGCCCACTCGATCCGTCGCACCATCTGCGTGAATTACCGCTGCAGTGATCGTCGGAGAGGGGAAGAATGAAGGTCAGGCCTGCTTTCGGCTGGGCTCGGTGACAACACTGGTCGAGAGCGCACGGTGATGCGACGGCGACATTGCACAACTGCAGGGCCCGGATTTAGGCGCATTGTGTGACAGGCAGGATTGCGGTGGGCCGATACCGTGAACTCTCTACGGACGGCGATGCAAGCGGGAGGCGAGGCGATGCGCGACATTTCCACTCAGCTGGCGCAGTGGCACGCCCGCGGCGAGGATTTTGCACTGGCGACGGTTGTCCGTACCTGGCGATCCTCACCGCGCATGCCCGGTGCTTCGATGGCCGTCTCACGCTCCGGGGAGGTAGTCGGCAGCGTCTCGGGCGGGTGTATCGAGAGTGCACTGTACGAGATCGCCCAGGAGGTTCTCGCCGACGGCACCAGTCGCGTCGAGGTCTTCAGCGTCTCCGACGACGACGCCATCGGAGTAGGTCTGACCTGCGGCGGAACCATCGAAGTGTTCGTCCAGGCCGTCGGAGCCGATTTCGTCGAGTTCGGTCAGGTCTGTGAACGGATCGAAGCCGATACGCCCGTCGTCGTGGTCACCGAAGTGCGTCCGGGAGCGCCGGCGCGGCACCTCGTCGTCGAGCACGGCCGACGAAGCGGGGATCTGGATGCCACGGAGGACGAGGTCTCCATCCTGTTGCGCACGATGGACACCGGTGAGTCCGTAGCCTTTGTCGCGCCGGCGGGAACCCTCATCGATTCGCAGCACGACCTGCTGGTCGAGATCTTCGCGCCACTACCGCGGATGTACGTGTTCGGGGCCATCGACTTCGCCGCCTCGATGTGTACGTTGGGCGCCTTTGCGGGTTACCGAGTGACCGTCGTGGACGCACGGCCGGTCTTCGCGACACGGGCGCGCTTCCCCGACGCCCACGATCTGGTCGTGATGTGGCCACACAAGTTCCTCGAAACCGCACCGATCGACAACAAAACCGTCCTGGCCGTGCTCACTCACGACGAGAAGTTCGACATCCCCTTGCTCGAGATCGCGCTGCGTTCGCCGGCTGCGTACGTCGGCGCGATGGGAAGTCGTGCGACGCATGAGCGTCGGGTGGCGCTGTTGAAGGAGCGAGGCGTTACCGACGCCGAGTTGGGGCGTCTGCACTCACCGATCGGGTTGGACCTCGGCGCCAGGACGCCGGAGGAGACTGCAGTGTCGATCCTCGCCGAGATGACCAAGACCCTGCGCAATGCATCCGGTTTGGAACTGCGGGATCTGCAGGGGCCGATCCACCCGCCACCTCAGGAGAATCCGACCGCCCTGCACCGAACGGCCTGAGTCGACTGCGCTGAATTCGGACATCTTGTGTTCGGTGGGGATAGGATCGTTTCTTTCGTGAACCATCTTCCGTGATCCGAATGAAATCGAGGTGCCTGCCAAGTGGCAAACCCGGCCGTACCGGCATCCGAGGTGAATGCTGTTCTCTCCGAACTTCTTCGAACCCCGCTCCTTCCTGGTGTTCGAAAGGTCGCCGGCGGCTCCGAAGACCCGACGGTAGCCCGGGTGGGATTCATGGCGGTTCCGGACATCGGACCGTGGCTGCGACACGGACAGTTGCTGATCACCACGCCGGAAACCCTCGCCCGGGTCACCGAAACCTTCAAAGCATTTGTCGGACGGTTGTCGACGCGCGGAGTTGCAGCGCTCGCCGTCCAATTCGGCGCAGACGGGGACACTCTCGCGCCGGAACTGGTCGACGCGGCCGAAAGCGCCGGCTTCCCGCTTCTGGTTTTTCACGGTGCGTGCGATCACCCTGCGGCGAGAGACCGTGAGCAGACGGAGTCGGCCCAGATCGACGCCATGTTCGGGGCCGAGCGCTTGCGACGGCTGCTGGTCGACGTCGTGATGGGCGGCGGCGGCCTCCCACAATTGACCGAGGTCATCGCACGGGAGATGAAGGGCGCCGCCCTGATCACCACCTCGGACGGACGCGAGATCTGCCGCGCCGGGGATGCCGCGGAGCGCAAGCATCTGTCTGCCTGTCCCGCCGTCGATTCCACCGGTCGTCTGCGGACCGACACCGTCGAGGGCGGGTTGGGTCTGCACGAGTTCGACGGTCAATTCATCGCGGTGTCCGCGATTTCCGCCAATCACATCGACCATGGGCGTCTCGCGTTGTTCACCGGTGAGCGCGTGATGACGAGTTACGACCAGTACCTGGTCGAGCGAGCGGCGTCGGTGTGCGCGTTGGTCATCACCCGTGAGCAGGCCGTTGCGTCGGTGGAAGAACGCCATCGCGCCAACTTCGTTCACGACCTGCTCCTCGGCCGGGCCGGGGACCACGATCACGTTGTCTCCCACGCCAAGACGTTCGGTTGGGACTTCGATCGCCCGCTGGTGATCGTCTCGATCGAGCCGGACCCGATCGACGAACCGGCCTCTGCGGCGCCCGCTCGGCTGCCCGTCGTCGATCGCCAGGCGATGGCGTTCTCCGGGGCGATCGCCCACCGCGATCCCGGTGCGGCGGTGACCGCGCTGACGGGCGAGACGGTGATCGTCATGGGCGTCGGCACCGACACGATGGCATTGGTGCGGGACCTCGTCACGGTCGTTCGCGGTGAAGGTGGCGGCGGGAGAAGGCCGTTCAGTGTCGGGGTGTCCCGGCCGACAGCGGCGATCGACGCCGTCCCCGCGCTCTACAGTCAGGCGCGCACCGCACTGACCGTCGGACGCCGGATCTCCGGTCCGTGGACGGTGACTCAGTTCGACGATCTCGGTGTGTACAGACTGCTCAGTCTGGTCGAGGACGAAAACGAGCTGGAGACGTTCGCGCGGGAGACACTGCGGGAACTGACGGAGGAAACTGCCGAAGCGCAGGACATGCGCAAGACATTGGAAGTCTTGCTCGCGACCAACATCAACATCGCCGAGACAGCGCGCAAGCTCCACTTCCATTACAACACACTGCGTTACAGGGTCGTTAAGCTGGAGAAAATGCTTGGACCCTTCACGGCGCAACCCGAGCTACGGCTGGATCTGTCTCTAGCACTGAAGATAACCGCGATGCGCGGCATCAATCACTAATATTGCCAATCCGAGTCCGTGGGTTCTGGCAGATTGTCATCACGTCGATACCCCTGCGCTGTAATAGCGTTTCACTCCAGTCACGGTGTTTTGTGAGCTGGAGCACACTCAGCGTTCGGACACCTTCCTCTGCACGAAAGGTCCCATCATGCCGATTTGGACGTTGCACGGAGATGGAAAGAACATCAGACCGGGTGAAGTGGTCGCTCCCGGCGAGCGGCTCAGCTGGGGAAGAACCATCGGGCTGGGCAGCCAGCACGTGGTGTCGATGTTCGGCGCGACGTTCGTCTTCCCGATCATCATGGGGCTCAATCCTCAACTTGCCGTGATGATGTCGGGCTTTTGTACGCTCTTCTTCCTGCTGGTGGTCAAGGGACGCATTCCCAGCTACCTCGGTACGTCGGCGGCCTTTGTCGGCGGTATCGCCGCCATTCGTGCCCAAGGCGGAACGTCCGCAGAGGTGACCGGCGCGATCCTGGTGTCCGGACTGGTCCTGGCAGCCATCGGTATCGCGATCCACTTCCTCGGTGGCCGGGTCGTATTCAAGGTTCTTCCCCCGGTGGTGACCGGCGCAGTGGTGATGCTGATCGGATTCAACCTGGCACCCGTCGTCGCGGGGCTGTACTGGCCGCAGGACCAGTGGGTGGCTCTGATCGTCATGGTGGCCCTGATCGTCATGAGTATCGCGCTACGTGGCTTCATGGCGCGCATCGCCATCTTCCTCGCGCTGATCTTCGGCTACGTCCTCTCCTGGATCCTCGACCGGGTCTCGGGCACGATCACCTCGTACGACGCAGGCACCGGTCAGATCACCGAGCACTTCCGCGTCAACTGGGATTCGGTGCAGTCGGCGTCGTGGTTCGGCCTGCCCCCGTTCTCGGACGAGGCCAACGGAATCGTCGGCATCCACGCTCCGTCGTTCAGCCTGACGTTCATCATCCTGGTCCTTCCCGGTGTCATCGCGTTGATCGCGGAGAATGCCGGCCACGTCAAGGCAGTCGCAGAGATGACCGGCGACGATCTCGACCCGTACATGGGACGCGCGCTCGCCGGTGACGGTTTCGCCACCGCCATCGCCAGCAGCGTCGGCGGTTCGCCCACCACGACGTACGCCGAGAACATCGGTGTCATGGCAGCGACCCGTGTGTACTCCACCGCCGCCTACGCGGTCGCGGGCATCGTCGCGATGATGCTCGGCTTCTCCCCCAAGTTCGGTGCCGTCATCTCGGCGACGCCCGGCGGTGTTCTCGGCGGAATCACCGTGGTGCTCTACGGCATGATCGGTCTGCTCGGCGCCAAGATCTGGAAGGAGAACGGCGTCGACTTCGGGAATCCGCTCAACCTCATGCCGATCGCGGCCGGTCTGATCATCGGTATCGGCGACACGGCTCTGAAGTTCAGTGACACGTTCTCGCTCAGCGGCATCGCGCTCGGCACCATCGTCGTGATCGGGATGTACCACCTGTGCCAGTTCATCGGTTCGAAGAACCCGGAGCTGAATGCGAAGAATCCGGAACCGAACAAGCCGGATTCGAAGGCTCCCGGCGGCGAACGGGAAGAACCCGCCCCGCAGCTCACGTGACACTTGGCTGAGTGTGCTCGATTGTCGAAGGCCGGACATCCTCCTTGGAGGATGTCCGGCCTTTCGCGGTGTGTGCGTGTTCTGTGTGCTGTGTGCTGATCGATCAGACGGCAGTGCTGGCTTCGACCAGGCCGATACGGTCGATGCGTTCGGTGCGGGTGATGAGCCGTTCAGTCGCATCGGTAGCACTGAGCACGCTCAGCTCGTAGTGCAGTACCGCTCCGACGCGAGTGCAGAAGGCGGCGGATTCGTCCGCGGCATCGGGAAATTCGGGGATGACCCGATCGACGATGCCGCCCGTGAGCAGATCGAAGGACCGTATCCCTTGACCGGCCGCCATCTCCGGAGCGTGCGTGATGTCGTGGAACATGATCGCGCTCGCCCCCTCGGGAGGTAAGGGCGAGAGCCAACCGTGGCGGGCCGCCAGCACTCGATCGGCCGGAATCAGTGCCAGGGCGCCGCCGCCGGTGCCCTGCCCGAGCAGGAGGGAAATGGTGGGGACCTCGAGTGAAATCATGTCGGCTATGCACCGAGCGATCTCGCCGGCCAATCCACCTTCTTCGGCTTCCTTCGACAGTGCCGCGCCTGCCGTGTCGATGATCGTCACCAACGGCAGGTCGAGCTCTGCGGCAAGCCGCATCCCTCGCCGAGCTTCCCGCAGAGCGCCGGGGCCGAGTGGGGAGTGAGCAGTCTGTCCGCGTCGGTCCTGTCCGAGAAGGACGCAGGGCATGTCGCCGAAGCGAACGAGCGCGAGCATGATGCCGGGATCGTTCTCGCCTTGGCCGGTTCCGTTGAGCGGGAGCATGTCCGAGGCGGAATTGAGCAACACTTCCCGGATCCCCGGTCGATCTTCGCGTCGGGACGCGACGACGGATTCCCAGGCTGACGTATCGGGTGGGCAGTCGTACGCGCACGGGTCACTCGGCAACGAGTACCCACGACGCCGCGAGGTGATGATTCGCAACGCGCGGTCGACGATTTCGGCGAGCTGGTCAGGCGGCCTCACCGCATCGATGAGTCCGTGCTCGTGAAGGTTCTCCGCTGTCTGGACACCGACGGGGAAAGGTGAGTTGTACAAAGCCTCGAACACCCGGGGGCCGAGGAATCCCACGAGGGCTCCTGGCTCCGCGATCGTCACGTGACCGAGTGACCCCCAGGACGCGAATACGCCTCCGGTGGTGGGGTTTCGGAGGTAGACGATGTAGGGCAGGTGCGCTTCTTTGTGCTTGATGAGCGCCGCGGTGATCTTGACCATCTGCAGAAATGCCGTTGTCCCCTCCTGCATACGCGTTCCTCCGGAGGTGGGAAGCGCAAGAAGGGGCAGCTGCTCTTGCGTCGCTCGACGGATGGCGACGACGAGGCGTTCGCCCGCCGCCACGCCGATCGATCCGCCGAGAAAACCGAACTCGCAGACGATGATTGCCACACGGCGGCCTCGGACGGAGGCGCTTCCGGTCAGGACGGACTCGTCGAGCCCGGTCTTCTCCTGGGCCCGCAGAAGTGCTTCGGCGTAATCGGAGTCGGTCGCGACGGGGATCGGAGGGGTATCCCACGACTCCCAGGTGCCGGCATCGATCACCAGGTCGAGCAAGTCGCGAGCCGTCAGGCGGTTCATCGGGTGAATCCTTGTAGCCACGACATGACTTCGTCAGTGTCTTCACCGAGTACCGGCGGTGCGGTGTGCCGGGTCTCCGTCACTTCGGTTCCGTCCGGATCGAAGAATCGCAGCGGCGGCCCGGGCAGTGTGATGTTGCCGAGCGTGCTGTGGTCGACGTCGACGAGCAATCCCTGTGATCGGGTCTGCTCCCATTCGTACACTTCGGAGATCGTCCGAACCCGTCCTGCCGGTATTCCGATACGGTCGAGTTCGGTCAGAAGCTCGTCACGCGAGTACGGTTTGAAGGTACGTTCGATCAATTCGACTACCTGGAAATGATTCTCGACGCGTTCGGCGTTTGTTGCCATACCGGGGGCGTCGGGATCGAGTTCGAACCCTTCGCAGAATCTTCTCCACAGGCTTTCGCTGCCGACCGAGATCTGCACTGCGCCATCGCCGGTACGAAAGAGTCCGTACGGTGCGATGGAGGGATGGTGGTTGCCTTGCGCTGTGCCTACCTCGCCGGCGACGGTCCACTTCGTTCCTTGAAACGCGTGAACGCCGACCACGCTGGCCAAGAGCGACGTTCGAACGACACGGCCTCTCCCCGTCTGTTCGCGTTCCTTCAAGGCCGCGACGACACCGAACGCCCCGTACATTCCGGCGAGAAGATCGGCGATCGGAACTCCGACTCGTTGAACGTCGTCCGGGCTCGAGCCGGTCAGCGACATGAGTCCGGCTTCCCCCTGGGCGATCTGGTCGTAACCGGCGCGGCCACCTTCCGGGCCGTCGTGGCCGAAACCGCTGATGGACAGGACGATCAGTCGAGGATTGAGTTCGGCCAGCCGCTCGGTGGAGAATCCGAGTCGATCGAGAACTCCGGTGCGGAAGTTCTCCATGAGAACGTCGGCGCGGCAGACAAGATCTTCGAGGGTTGCGCGCCCGCTGTCGGATTTGAGGTCGAGCGTGATCGACTTCTTGTTCCGGTTCGTGGACAGGAAGTACGTCGATTCCCGTTGCGTGTTCGGTGGTTCCAGCGGTGGTTCCAGCGGTGGCTCCACAAAAGGCGGCCCCCACCCACGGGTGTCGTCGCCACCGTGAGGTGATTCGACCTTGATCACGTCGGCACCCAGATCGCCGAGCATCATTGCCGCGTGAGGACCCGCGAGTGCGCGCGTGAGGTCGACGACAATCACGTCGTGTAGCGGACCACTACGAGCACTTGTGTTGTGAGGCTTCGAAGTCGAGTTCATGTCGCACCGCCGTGTTCTGGTGTAATTGGCTGAGCCAGTTGGTGGTTGAGGCCTCCGTAGTTCGGTCGACTCCGGTCCGCTGGACCGAGAAATCGGCCAGGGCCACTGAAGGAGGTATGTGCGGCCCGTCTTTCGAACCGTAAGCGCGCACCGGTCAACGGCACATGGGTAACCTTGCCGATGACGGGTATCAGTGGTGGGTAAGAAGTGACGAACGCTTAACGCACGGCTGGATTGCG
Source organism: Rhodococcus sp. IEGM 1406 (assembly GCF_030056745.1). Lineage (NCBI taxonomy): Bacteria > Bacillati > Actinomycetota > Actinomycetes > Mycobacteriales > Nocardiaceae > Rhodococcus > Rhodococcus sp. IEGM 1406. The sequence continues at coordinate 62,090 of NZ_JASHKO010000001.1, forward strand.
GTTGTATCGAACCGTAATTGGGGCGCTCTGTCAGCCTATTTGGTGCATCTTCATGACATTTCGTGCATCTTCATGACCTGCAGGGCGAGTGAGACGTTCAATCGAAGGACGGGGTCGTCGGTGAACGATCCGACGACGCTCTCCAGCTTTCCGATTCTGTATCGCAAAGTGTTGTAGTGCATATGCAGTGCCCGGGACGCCTCGGCGACATTGCAATTGCAGTCGAGCAACGTCTGGAGTGTCAGACGCAAATCTGCGGCTTCGGCGTTGTCCGCCGACAGTGACTTCAGAACGTCATCGGTGAACGAACGCAGTTCGCTCTTGTCCGTCTGGAGCGAGAGGAGTCGGTGTACGCCGAGTTCGTCGAAGTGCGCGATCTGGCCCGGCCCGTTGATACGTCGGCCGACGACCACGGCCGTACAGGCCTGGTCGTAGGCAGCAGGTAGATCGGCCAGGGAGTAGATCACCCGGCTCACTCCCGTGCTGAAGGAGCGGCGGCCGCTGGTGCGATCTCCGGCAACCTTGCGCACCAACCCTTCGATGTCCCGAACCGCACGGTCGGTGCTGGTGGGGAAAAGCGTGACCACCTCGTGTCGAAACCCGACGGAGGGTGCCGTCCGCTCGTGGGTGCGTACCACTTGTTGCCAGCCGTCGCTGAGTCGATCTTGGTCCGTGCGCGTGGAATTCGCGTGCTGGGATTCCGGGTGATCGACGTCGAGTTCTGCAACCACTACGGCAAGTGGACGAGTGACATCCCACCCCAACTGGGTGAAGTGCGCGCTCACTTCCGCCGGCGAGCCGGCTTCACCTATCAGTGCGTCGCGGAGGAAGTCGCCGCGGAATTTGGATTCCACTGCCGCAACTGCCAGCTGCTTGGTGACGGCCAGCGCAGCAACGGTGGCCGCTCGCTCCAGCGCTTGGACGACAACTGCGCCGAGTTCGTGGGTGCCGGCGTACGCGACCATTCGGCCGTGGTCGGTGCCGCCGGCCACCACCCGGGTGAGCGCCAACTGACCAGGAAATCCTTTGGGCGCGTTCTGTAAACCGACAGCGACCCGTTCGGTCAGGAACCGACCGGTGCTTTCGAACAACGGAAGCGCGTTCAGCGCGGCTGAATCTCCGGCCTCCGTCAACACTCTTCCGTCCGGCGAGCAGATGAGAACGCTGACGTCGAAAAGCGCGGCGAATTCCGCGGCAATCTGGGGTAGATCGCCACCTTCCAAGACGATCGACGTCAACGAGCGGTGAAGACGATCGGCAATGTCGAGTGCCGCAGACTGCTTCGCCACCAACTTGGTGAAGACCTCCGAGATCACCTCGTCGAATCCTGCGGTGACGGGAAGAACCAACAACGGCAGCCCTCGCTGCTCTGCCATGTGCAGCATGGCTTCCGGCAGTTCGTCGAGATAGCGGCCCGTTTTCACGGCAAGTGCCGCGACTCCTCGGCGTGCGAGACCGTCGACGAGGTCGCTGAGATCTGTATCGTCGAGAAGCTCTCCGGTTCGCCCGTAGCGCAGCGGGAACCCGGTTGTCACCAACAGTTCGTTCGGCTTCACCCAAGCGAGGATGTCCGGCACTTCCATCACGTTCACCGATTGAACGAGGTGGCGCAAGCCCCCGTGCCCGGCAAGGACTTCGGCTCCACGCAGACTGGGTAGCTCGAGGACATCCCGAACCGTCAGTCTGTAGTCGCCACCTTCTGGCAAATGTTGAAGCTCTTCGCTCGAATATTTGGCAGATCTATCCATGTCGCGAGACTACGCTCGATCACGCGACGAACATTGTCAACAGTTGACGAAAATAGCCTCTCGAAATGAGTGGTTCTCCGTATGTCTGCCAACTACCGTGGTCCGAATTGGCGATCGCCCGCGTCTCCGAGTCCAGGTACCAGGAAAGCATTTTCGTTCAGGCCGTCGTCGATGCTCGCGGTGAGGAGCCTGACTGGATGTCCGGAGTTCCTCAGTGCTTCGATCCCCTCCGGAGCCACGACGACACATATTGCAGTCACATCGGTGGCTCCGCGTGCAATGAGCAGATCGATTGTGCGGATGATGGATCCACCGGTCGCCAACATCGGATCGAGGACGTAGACGGGGGTGCCCGACAGATCAGCGGGCAGGGACTCCAGATACGGAACCGGTTGGTGTGTCTTCTCGTCTCGTGCCATTCCCACGAAACCGACACCTGCCTGCGGAATGAGGGCACTCGCCTGCTCGACCATGCCGAGGCCCGCTCGCAAGACCGGTACCAGGAGCGGCGGATTTGCCAGTCGCACTCCCAGCGTCGGAGCAACTGGCGTCTCGATGTCGAACTGTTCCACTTCTGCGCCGCGCATGGCCTCGTAGACCAACATATGGGTCAGTCTGCGCAAGGCGGACCGGAATGTCGCGTTGTCGCTGCGAGCGTCGCGCATGGTCGTGAGTAGCGATGCCGCCAGCGGATGGTCGACAACAGTGGTGTCCATGGTCGAATCGTAAGTGAGAACCGATGGGGCGGCGCACAACCGGTGAATCGGAGTCGAAATAACCAATCGTGGTTTTCGTTTGGGCAACTATTGACGATGCCGAAGGGTTCGAGTCGTCATAGCGTGGTCGGCATGGCAGTTCCGAACCGCTCGGCTGGACTGGGCGCCAGGAGCTGTCAAGGCCCAATTTTGCCTCCACGATTCCCTATACAAGGAGATGCCAATGCCCGAAGCAATCGAGGTCCGTAAGGTTCCGCTACACAGCGTCTCCGACGCCAGTGAGCTCGCCAAGCTGATCGACGACGGTGTCCTCGAGGCCGACCGCGTCATTGCAGTCATCGGCAAAACCGAGGGTAACGGCGGCGTCAACGACTACACGCGCATCATCGCGGACCGAGCGTTTCGAGAGGTTCTCTCCGCCAAGGGTAATCGCAGCCCCGAAGAGGTGGCGGAGGTGCCGATCGTCTGGTCAGGCGGCACGGACGGTGTGATCAGCCCGCACGCGACGATCTTCGCGACGGTACCGGCAGACAAGGTCACCAAGACCGACGAGCCGCGACTGACCGTGGGTGTCGCCATGAGTGAGCAGTTGCTGCCCGAGGACATCGGTCGTACCGCGATGATCACCAAAGTAGCTGCGGCGGTGAAAGATGCGATGGCCGATGCCGGCATCACCGATCCCGCCGACGTGCACTACGTACAGACCAAGACTCCGTTGCTGACAATCCACACCATCCGTGACGCCAAGAGTCGCGGCAAGACCGTGTGGACCGAACAGACTCATGAGTCGATGGACCTGTCCAACGGCGGTACGGCGCTCGGAATCGCGGTTGCACTCGGCGAAATCGACATGCCGACCGACGAGGATGTCATGCACAGCCGCGAGCTCTTCTCCTCTGTTGCATCCTGCTCGTCCGGCGTCGAGTTGGACCGTGCTCAGATCGTTGTCGTCGGTAACGCACGTGGCGTCGGCGGACGCTACCGGATCGGCCACAGCGTGATGAAGGATCCGCTCGACCAGGACGGCATCTGGGCGGCGATCCGTGACGCCGGACTCGAACTTCCGGAGCGGCCGCACTCGAGCGACCTGGACGGTCAACTCGTCAACGTGTTCTTGAAGTGCGAGGCCAGCCAGGACGGAACGGTCCGCGGCCGTCGTAATGCGATGCTCGACGACTCCGATGTGCACTGGCACCGCCAGATCAAGTCGTGCGTAGGTGGAGTCACGGCAGCTGTCACCGGTGATCCGGCAGTGTTCGTCTCGGTCTCGGCAGCGCATCAGGGCCCCGAGGGTGGCGGCCCTGTCGCCGCCATCGTCGATCTCGGTCAGTAGCCGGTAAGAACCTCGCTGGAAACTTCGACAGTCGCGCGCCGCCACCGGTAATTCGTCCTCGAATCAGTTGCCGGTGGCGGCGAATCCGACCGAGATTCTGCCGGCGCAACCCACTTCACTGCTTGAAAGGATTCACGATGGTTCATGCTGCTGACCCTGTCGACGAGAGCGTTTCCGGTGCGCCCGAGAATCGCGAGCTCGTCATGGCCGATGCGGTCACGCTCAGTGGTCTGATACGCAGGCGTGAAGTGTCGTGTGTCGAGGTGATGGACAGCTACCTCGACCAGATCGAAGTTCATAACCCGGCGGTGAACGCGATCGTCGCATTGCGGGATCGGGAAGCATTGACGGCGGAGGCGCGCGAGCGTGATTCGCAGTTGGCGAGTGGGCAGTATCTCGGTTGGATGCACGGGTTTCCGCATGCGGTGAAGGATCTTTCGGCAGCCAAGGGTCTGCCGTTCACGTCCGGGTCGCCGATGTTCGCGGATCGAATCGCCGAAGAGGACGACCTGTTCGTCAAGCGGATCAAGTCTGCCGGTGCCATCGTGATCGGCAAGACGAACACACCGGAGTTCGGGCTCGGATCCCAGACGTACAACCCGGTGTGGGGTACGACGGTGTCGCCGTACGACAATTCGCGCACTGCCGGCGGTAGCAGCGGAGGCGCAGCAGCGTCGTTGGCGCTTCGCATGCTGCCGGTGGCTGATGGAAGCGATTACATGGGTTCGCTCCGAAACCCGTCGGCGTTCAACAACGTTGTTGGGTTTCGACCTTCCTGGGGTCGGATACCGGAGACGGGATTCATCGCTCAGGGCGCTGTTGTGGGTCCGATGGGCCGAACCGTCACCGACGTGGCTCACCTGCTCTCCACGATGGCGGGACCGGATGCCTATGCACCGTTGGGGATTCGTGAGAATCCCGCTGTGTTCACCGAAAGCCTCGCACGGGATCTGAAGGGCTCTCGGATCGCATGGGTCGGTGACTGGAACGGCTACCTGGCAACCGAACCTGGAGTTCTCGAGTTGTGCGAATCCTCGTTCGAGGTCTTCGAACAGTTGGGGTGCCGCGTCGAGGCTGCGCTTCCTGACTTCAAACCCGAGGACATCTGGCAACTGTTCCTGCGATGGCGTTGGTGGGCGCAGCTCGGTTTGATCGATCAGTACAACGATCCGAGTTTGCGTGAGTTGATGAAGCCCGAACTGTTGTGGGAACTCGGGCATGCGGTCACCCTCTCGGCACTCGACGTGACCAAGGCTGCGGAGGCCCGCAACGGCTGGCTGTCGGCCATTACCAAGATGTTCGAAACCTACGACTACATTCTCGCGCCGAGTGCTCAGGTGTTTCCTTTCGACAAGAACACTCACTGGCCCGAGACCGTCGACGGGCGGTCGATGGACACGTATCACCGGTGGATGGAGACGGTTGTTCCCTGGACGATGGCCGGGGTTCCGGTTGCGGGGATGCCGGTCGGCTTCGACGATCGTTCGCTTCCCATGGGTATCCAGATCATCGGTCGGCACGGAGCCGACGTGGACGTACTCCAACTCGCCTACGCATTCGAGCAGGCAACCCAGTGGGTCGAGCGGGTTCTTCCTCCCGCACTCCGCGTGAACTGACCTAATCTATTTCGAACGTATCCAGTTGGGAGAGAACGACGATGGCTTCGGCATTGTGGCACGGGTTCGCGGACATGGGCGCTGTGGAGAAGAACGGCGCGTTTGTCGTCTCTCGCGGTGAGGGCGCGTACATCTGGGATTCCGAGGGCACTCGGTATCTGGATGCGACGGCGGGCCTGTGGTTCACCAATGTCGGGCACGGGCGCACGGAGATCGCGGATGCGGTGGCGGCTCAGTTGTCGAAGATCGCTCATTTCTCGAATTTCGGTGATTTTGTTCCCGAGACCACGCAGGTGTTGGCGGAGCGGTTGGCGACGATCGCGCCGGTTGCCGGGAGCAAGATCTTTTTCACTTCGGGTGGTTCGGATTCGGTGGACACTGCGGCGAAGCTCGCTCGCCGGTACTGGCATGAGGTGGGGCAGCCGGAGAAGGTGATCATCGTCGGTCGTCAGAAGGCGTACCACGGAATGCATGTTGCGGGAACAGCTCTGGCGGGTATTGCGGTGAACCGTGAGGGTTACGGCGAGTTGATGGCGGATGCGGCGACGGTCGGCTGGGATGATGCGAAGAGTCTGCTCGAGTTGATCGAGAGGATCGGTGCGAACAGGATCGCCGCGTTCTTCGCGGAGCCGATCATCGGTGCCGGTGGGGTGTATCTTCCGCCGGAGGGGTACCTGGCCGAGGTGCGCGACATCTGCCGCGAGCACGACATTTTGTTTGTCGTCGACGAGGTCGTGACCGGTTTCGGTCGTATCGGCGGCGAGTGGTTCGCGTCTACTCGTTTCGATTTGCAGCCCGACATGATGACCACGGCAAAGGGTTTGACGTCCGGTTACGTTCCGATGGGTGCGGTGTTCATCGCGCCGCGGGTGGCGGAGCCGTTCTATGCGGGTTCGTGGTGGCGTCATGGTTACACGTATGGCGGGCATGCCGGTGCTGCTGCGGCGGCGATGGCGAACCTCGACATTCTCGAGCGTGAGAATTTGCTTGGGGAGTCGAAGCGTCTGGAGGCGTCGTTGCATACGCATCTGCAGCCGTTGGCGGAGCATCCGCGGGTGGCGGAGGTTCGTAGTGGGCTCGGTGCGGTCGCTGCGGTGCAGTTGGCTGATCCGGCGGAGGCTTTGCCGTTCGTGAAGACGTTGCGTGAGCACGGTATTTCGGGTCGCGCGGCGGGTCAGGGTGCGATGCAGATTTCGCCGACGTTCGTCATGACCGACGATCAGGTCGCGGAGATGGCAGCAGGGATCCTCGCAGCCCTGGGCTAGGTACCTCGTTTTCCGTTGACAGACATCGTGTTACGGAATCATTAAGCCGAAGAAAATGTTTGGACCCTTCGCGGCGCGGTCCTCATTTCGGTCGAAACTGTCTCCAGCACTGACGATGACCCCTGCCCGCGTCATCTGCCACCATTGTTGCCAATCTCGGCGAGTGGGTTCTGGCAGATTGTCATCACGTCCAAATCTGATTGCTGCATTAGCGTTTCACTCCAGACACGGTGTTTGTGAGCTGGGGCACAAAGCATTTCGAACACCTTCCTCCTTCGCGAAAGGTCTCGTCATGCCGATCTGGACGTTGCACGGAGACGGAAAGAACATCGGACCCGGTGAAGTGGTCGCTCCCGGCGAGCGACTCAGTTGGGGAAGAACCATCGGGTTGGGTGGCCAGCATGTCGTGTCGATGTTCGGCGCGACGTTCGTCTTCCCGATCATCATGGGGCTCAATCCTCAACTTGCCGTGATGATGTCGGGCTTTTGTACGCTCTTTTTCCTCCTGGTGGTCAAAGGACGCGTCCCCAGTTACCTCGGTACGTCGGCGGCCTTCGTCGGCGGCGTTGCCGCTATTCGTGCTCAGGGTGGAACGACGGCGGAAGTGACCGGTGCGATTCTGGTGTCGGGGTTGGTTCTGGGATTCGTCGGCATCGCCATCCACTTTCTCGGCGGTGGCGTCATCAGTAAAGCGCTACCGCCGGTGGTCACCGGCGCTGTGGTGATGCTGATCGGTTTCAACCTGGCGCCCGTTGTCGCGGGGTTGTACTGGCCGCAGGACCAATGGGTGGCACTGATCGTGATGGTTGCCCTGATCGTGATGAGCGTTGCGCTACGCGGCTTCCTGGGACGTATCGCCATTCTCGTCGCGCTGGTTTTCGGCTACATCTTCTCGTGGGTCCTCGACCGGGTCTCCGGTCCGATCACGTCCGCCGGCGGTAGTGGAGCACCCACCGAGCACTTTCGTGTCAACTGGGATTCGGTGCACTCGGCGTCATGGTTCGGGTTGCCGCCGTTCTCGGACGAAGCCAACGGAATCGTCGGTATCCACGCTCCCTCGTTCAGCCTCACGTTCATCGTTCTGGTCCTTCCCGGTGTCATCGCACTGGTCGCGGAAAACGCCGGTCACGTCAAGGCCGTCGCCGAGATCACGGGCGACGATCTCGACCCGTACATCGGACGCGCAATTGCCGGTGACGGTTTTGCCACCGCCATCGCCAGCGCAGTAGGCGGCTCTCCCACGACGACACACGCCGAGAACATCGGTGTCATGGCGGCCACTCGGGTGTACTCGACCGCCGCGTACGTGATCGCGGGTGTCATCGCGATCCTGCTCGGCTTCTCCCCCAAGTTCGGGGCGGTCATGGCGGCGACTCCCGGCGGCGTTCTCGGCGGAATTCTTGTGGTTCTGTTCGGCATGATCGGTCTGCTCGGCGCCAAGATCTGGAAAGAGAACGGTGTCGACTTCGGGAATCCGCTGAATCTGATGCCGATCGCCGCCGGTCTGATCATCGGTATCGGCGACACGGCTCTGAAGTTCAGTGACACGTTCTCACTCGGAGGCATCGCGCTCGGCACCATCGTCTTGATCGTGATGTACCACTTCTGCCAGTTCGTCGGGTCCAGGAACCCCGAACTGAACAGGCCGGAGCCCGGCAGGCGACCGGGCTCCACGACGGGTCCGGATACGTCAGATGACGAACGGGAAGAGCCCGTGGCGCAGCTCACGTGATGCCAAGTTGAATGTATGCCAGGTATGACCCGTGACCGTTGTCACATCTGCACAAAACGTGAAGTGACTCATAGAGGCAGGATTGAGTAATGAAACCGTCGCCGCTGACTTATCACCGACCGTCCTCGGTCGAGGACGCGTGCCGAATCCTCTCCGAGGTCTCTCACGAGGGGAAGGTGCTCGCCGGTGGGCAATCGCTTGTGCCGCTGCTGTCCATGCGCCTCGCCGCGCCCGCCCACATCGTCGACATCGGATCGATCCCGAACCTCGCTTCGGTGACCTCGTCCGAAGACGAAGGAGTGCGGTTCCAGGCCCTGGCCACGCACTCGGTGCTGGCGGCCGACGAAGGTGCTCGTCGAGTTCAGCCTCTACTGAACCGTGCTCTGCAGTTGGTAGCGCACCCCACGATCCGTAACCGCGGGACGAGCGTCGGTTCCATCGTCCATGCCGACCCGTCGGCGGAGATGCCGGCAGTCCTGACACTGCTCGGCGGCAGCGTGACCGTCCAGTCGGTGCGTGGCACCCGCGAGATCGCGTCGACGGATCTCTTTGCCGGTCCTCTCGAGTCGAGCCTGGAATCGGACGAGATCGCGGTGTCGGTGTCGGTGCCCGGCGCCGAACCCGGAGTGGGGACCGCCATCGACGAGATCGCGCGTCGTCACGGTGACTATGCACTGGTCGGCGTCGTCGCCCGGATTCGCGTGGTCGACGGTCTGGTGGCCGAAGCGCACATGACGTACGTGTCCGCCGGAGAGCTGGGGCAGGTCGTGGACTACACGGACGTGCTGGCGGGGGCGTCCGCGACGGATCAGCGAGACCCGCGATGGCGCACTCTCGGAGAATGCGCCCGCGCGCAGATAGATACCGAGGCAGACATTCACGGGACGGCGGCGTACCGCTCGCAGTTGGTGTCCGCGCTCACGGCGCGGGTCGGCTTCGCGGCGGCAACGGATGCTCTCAGTGAGAACGCAGTACTGGCAGGAAAGTGGTGACAATGTCCAAAAACGATCGCTCCATCGATGATCAACTTGCCGAGTTGGCAGCAGACACCGGTGAGCACCATGTGGCCGTGACGTTCACGCTCAACGAGGTGACGAGCACCGTCGTTCTTCCCTCCCGCACCTTGGCTTCGGATGCCATTCGTCACCACCTCCGTAAGACGGGCACGCACGTCGGTTGTGAACACGGCGTGTGTGGTGCGTGCACCGTGCTGCTCGACGGAAAGCCGGTTCGGTCCTGCCTCGTCCTCGCTGCCAGCCTCGAAGGTCGATCGATCACGACCGTCGAAGGCCTCGTTGAGCCGGACGGTACTTTGCATCCGGTTCAGCAGGCGTTCAAGGATTGTCACGGTCTGCAGTGCGGATTCTGCACACCGGGATTCGTGACGACCATCGCGGCGTTTCTCGAGGAGAACCCCAATCCCACACGTGAGGAAGCAACCGACGCGATCGCGGGAAACCTCTGCCGTTGTACGGGATACCAGAACATCAGGGCGTCGGTTCTGCGCGCAGCCGAGATCAAGCGTGAACGGGCCGGGCAGTTCCCGCTCGGAATCGACGACGCGTCCACTCGGGAGGCGTTGGATCGCAAGGTGCGGGGAACGACGAATCCCGTCGGAGGACGGGCGGGTAAGGCATGAGTACTCCGGTCAAACCAGCAAAGCGCAACGGGGCGAAGCACCCGGCTTCCGATCATTCGACGGCCGATCATTCGGTTGCCGACGACGGCAAGTTCTTCGGTAAACCGATTCCGCGCGAGGAAGATACGCGTCTGCTCAGCGGTCAGGGGCGATACCTCGACGATCTGGGCCACAACGCGCTGATCGCGGCATTCGTCAGGTCGCCGCACGCTCATGCGCGAATCATCGACATCGACATCGACCAGGCGCTGGAAGTGCCTGGTGTGCATGCCATCTACACCTACGAAGATCTCCTGGCCGACACGCCGGAAATGGCGGAGAACCTGCCACTGCTCATTCCGCATCCGGGAATCATCGCTCCGCGCAACGGGTATCCCCTCGCGAAGGACGAGGTGAAGCATGTCGGCGAAGCCATCGCCATGGTGGTCGCCGACAACCGGTACATCGCCGAGGACGCTTGCGCGAAGATCGACGTCACCTACGAGGCGCTGAAGCCTGTAGTGGGGATCGACGTCGCTCGCACCGCCGCCAACGCCGTCCACGCCGACGTTCCGGACAACGTCGCCGCTCACCTGCAGCACGGGTTCGGAGATCTGGATGCCGAACTGGCCGCCGCGCCGCACCGACTGACGCTGGATCTCGAAATCGAGCGTTCGGCTTCCATGCCGATGGAGGGCAAGGGTGTCTACGCGCGCTGGGACGGCGACGAGAACACCCTCACGTTCTGGACCTCCACCCAGACCTCCACGTCCGCCCGCGCCGCAATCGCCGCGCGATTGGGGATGGCGCTGAACAAGGTTCACTGCATCGCTCCTGACGTCGGCGGTGGATTCGGCGTCAAGATCGTTCACCCGTGGCCCGAAGAAGTGATGATCACGTGGGCCGCTCGACGCCTCGGCCAGGCCGGCATCTCCTGTGAGGTGAAGTGGGTCGAGGATCGCCGTGAGCACTTCATCTCGAGCGCGCACGAGCGTGGGCAGATCCAGAAGGTCGACATCGGATTCGACGACGAGGGTCGTCTGTTGGCGTTCGACTTCACGTTCTGGCACGACAACGGTGCCTACCTGCCGTACGGGATCATCGTCATGATCAACACCGCGACGCAGGTTCTCGGGCCGTACAAGCCGAAGTCGTTCCGGGTCAACGCCTATTCGCTGTACACCAACACGGTCATAGTGACCCCGTACCGCGGCGCCGGACGTCCGCAGGCCGTGTTCGCTATGGAGCGATCCATGGACGCCATCGCCAAGTACCTGAACAAGGACAAGATCGCGGTGCGGGAGGCGAACTTCATTCGCCCCGAGGACATGCCGTACGACTTCGGCCTGATGTTCCAGGACGGACGCCCGTTGATCTACGACACGGGCGACTACCAGGCAGGCATCGACAAGCTCAAGAAGCTCATCGACTGGGACGGATTTCCCGAGTACCAGAGGAAGGCTCGCGCCGAAGGGCGGTCGGTCGGCATCGGTATCGGTGCGTACGTCGAGGGAACCGGCCCGGGGCCTTACGAGGGTGCACACGTCGTGGTCGAGACGTCCGGAAAGGTCAAGGCGGCAACAGGCTTGACGACGCAAGGCCAAGGACATCAGACCGCCTTCGCCCAGATCGTCGCGGACGATCTCGGAGTCAAGGTCTCCGACGTCGAGATCGTCACGGGTGATACCCGCCGGTTCGGTTATGCCGTCGGCACTTTCGCCTCGCGTGGTGCGGTCATGTCGGGTTCGGCCTTCCATGTCGCGGCGCAGATGGTCGCGGAGAAGGCGAAGAAGATCGCCTCCGGAATCTTGGATCTGCCGGAAACCGAACTGGAACTCCGGGAAGGCCACGTGTGCAAGATCGGCACCGAAGCCGGTGTGGAAGGTACGTCCGTACCGCTGAGTGTTGTTGCCGTGCTGTCGAACCCGCTACGATATGCGTTCGACCGTGAGTCGAAGCTGGCCACCGGTTTCGCCAAGACCGACACGGACATGTCGAAGCCGCCGATTCCCGAGGGTGAGCAGCCCGGTCTGGAAGCAACAGGCTACTACTCGCCGCCCAGTTCCACCTTCGCTTCGGGAGTGCACGCGGCGATCGTCGAAACTGATCCCGTGACAGCCGAGATCACGGTCCGTCGTTACGTTGTCATCCACGACTGCGGGAACGTGATCAACCCCCGCATCGTAGAAGGCCAGGTCATGGGCGCAGTTGCGCAAGGTATCGGCGGCGCACTCTACGAGCGGATCGTCTACGACGAGCACGGGCAGATGCTCAACGCGTCGTACATGGACTTCTTGATGCCGTTCGTCACCGAGATGCCGGATTCGCTCGAGATGGATCACACCGTCACGCCGTCAGGGCTCAACCCACTCGGAATGAAGGGTGCCGGTGAGGCCGGTGTGATCCCCACCAGCGCCGTCATCGCGGCCGCCATCGAGGACGCCGAAGGAATCTCGATCACGTCCATGCCCATTTCACCGTCCGAACTGTTCGAACTTCGACTCGCACATGCGGGTTCGTCATCAGAGGAGAATTCATGAGAATCGCCGGCACCGCGCAGTTGACGGCACCTCGCGAAGAGGTCTACGACAAGCTCCAGGACGGTCGTGTACTGGCCGCGACCATTCCCGGTGTGCAGTCGCTCGAGCAGCTCACAGACAATCATTACAAGCTCTCCATCATGGCCGGAGTTGCGTCGATCAAGGGCGTCTACGACGGCGAGGTTGTTCTGTCGCAACAGAATCGGCCCAATTCGTTTGTCATGACGGCTTCGGGGGCTGGTGCTCCCGGCACGGTGAAGGCGGACGTCACGGTCACCTTGACGGAGAACGAGGGTGGCACGCTGCTTTCGTATGACGCCGATGCCGTGGTCGGCGGGATGGTCGGCGGCGTCGGGCAGCGCATGATCACCGGTGTAGCCAAGAAGATGGCCGGGGTGTTCTTCAAGAGCATCGACGGCGTCATTGCCAACGGCATCCCCGAGAAGGTCACTGCCGCCGTGGCGGCGGCAATACCGGCAGTGGCGGTCGAAGGCGCGCCGGTGGTTTCCGGAGCTGTTGCGGCACCGGCGGTTCTTCCGGTCGCTGCACCGACAGCGGGTGGCACAGATGCTCGCACGGTGATGGTCAGCGCCGTCGTCGGCGCAGCCATTGCTTTGTCAGGTGTTGCTATAGGCGGATTCCTGGCGCGTTCTGGTTGTCGCGAGTAGTTCACTCAGGTGTCAACAGCTGATTCACGATGAGGGAAACGCCCCGAACCGACCAGGTTCGGGGCGTTTTTCACGTCCGCGTAACCCACGGGGGCGCCGGCGAAGATCCGCTCGTGATCGTGCGCCGAACCTTGGCCCCCCGATTCGGCGAATTGTGACAAAGAATCCGCCCTTCCGAACCTGTGGAATAGCACTACACGTCAGGTACGAGCCACTCACCGGCTAGGCCGCAACCGTCGATCGGTACCAGACGAGACGAGCCAAAGATCTCAGGAGGAAGCGTGGAACCCAGGAAGATTCGGGTCGGTATCGATACCGGCGGAACGTTCACCGACATCGTGGCAGTGGACGACGAAACCGGCGCCATCGTCACCACCAAGACCCCGTCCACCCCGGCGGATCCCGCCGAGGGCTTTCTCGCCGGTATCGAGAAAGTGCTCGCCAAGCTCGGCGAGAGCGGCGACTCGATCGGTGCGGTCAGCCACGGCACGACCGTTGCGACCAACAAGCTGCTCGAAGGCAAGGTCGAGAACCTCGGCTTCATCACCACCGAAGGCTACGAGCACGTTCTCGAAATCGCTCGTCAGTCGGTGCCGGACGGCTACGGCAACTCGTACTTCTGGGTCAAGCCCGAACGCATCGTTCCCGCCGATCGTGTACGCACCGTCGGTGGACGGCTTTCCTTCGACGGCAGCGAGATTCGTCCGCTCGACGAAGAGAGCGTTCGCAGCGCAGCGCAGTTCTTCAAGGACCGCGGCATCCGGACCATCGGCGTCTGCCTCATGCACTCGTACGCCGATCCGACGCACGAGGAGCGCGTTCGCGACATCCTCTTCGAGGTCTTCCCCGATGCGACGGTGAGCATCTCGAGCCAGGTGCTTCGTGAGTACCGCGAATACGAGCGGTCCATCACCACTCTCGTCGACGCCGCGGTCAAGCCGAACATCCGAAACTACGTGAACAACATCGCGAATCGTCTGCGTGAGTTCTCGACCACCGACGGCGAACCCCGCGACATACCGTTCTACGTCATGAAGTCCAACGGCGGTGTCCTGTCAGCCAAAGAGGTTGTTCACCAGCCTATTACGACAGTCCTGTCGGGACCGGCTGCCGGAGCTCTCGGTGCTGCGCTGATCGCCGATGCGGCCGGCGTCGAGCAGGTGCTGACCTGTGACGGCGGCGGAACATCGACGGACGTCACCGTCGTGGTTCGCGGCGAGCCCGCGCTGACCACCGAAGGGCGAGTAGGCAACTACCCCTCGAAGATCCCGATGATCGACGTCGTGACCGTCGGTGCCGGCGGTGGCTCGATCGCGTGGATGACGCCGGAACGCACCCTCCGAGTCGGCCCTCAGTCGGCGGGCGCCGATCCCGGACCGTTGTGCTACGGCAAGGGCGGCAGCGAACCGACCATCACCGACGCGCACGTCCTGCTCGGCCGCATCCCGCCCCATCTGCTCGGCGGCGAAATTCCCCTCGACACAGAACTGGCACGCAAGGGCCTCGAAGAGCTTGCAACACAGCTCAGTCTGGGCCTCGAGGAGTGTGCGGTCGGTGTCCTCGAGGTTTCGGCGTGGAACCAGGCCAATGCCCTGCGTCAGATCACGGTCAAGCGTGGCCTCGACGTTCGCGACTTCACCCTCGTGACGTTCGGCGGCTCCGGCTCCCTGCTCGCCTGCCGTCTCGTCGACATCCTGGGTCTGAAAGACGTTCTTGTCCCGCTCAATCCGGGTAACGTCTCCGCGTTCGGTCTGCTGACGGTCGATGTCCGCAACGACTACGTCCAGACGCATGTCAGTCGTCACGACCGGTTGAAGGCTGAAGACCTGCAGAGCCAGTTCGACGCGTTGGCCGGCGAAGCCGAGATCGCGCTCGCCGAAGAGGGTTTCGACGAGACGCAGCGCAAATACTCCCGTACTGCGGATCTGCGTTATCTCGGTCAGGCCTTCGAGGTACGCGTCCCGGTGGCGGAAGGTACCGTCACGGCGCAGATCATGGACGACGCGGCCGAGGCGTTCCATCAGGCGCACCGCGAACTGTACGGCTACGACTTCCGGGGAGACCCGTCGCAGCACGTGGAGTGGGTCAACCTGCGCGTGAGCGGCATCGGCCCGATCAAGCGTCCGACGCTCAAAGAGATCCCCGCCGGCACTGGCGCCGACAACGCCCGAACCGGTTCGCGGCAATCGTATTTCGACAGCTGGGTCGAAACTGCTACCTACGACCGCACGCTGCTCGGTGCGGGTGACGTCATCGAAGGACCGGCCGTGATCGAGGAGTTCAGCTCGACTGTCCCGATCCACCCCGGATTCTCGGCACGTATCGACACCTTCGGGAACATTCGTATCTCGAAGTCTTCCGACTCGAACGGAGTGAAGTGATGACCGCCATTCTCGATGCTGCTGCTGCCACCGCGGCCAAGCCGTACCGACTCACCGCTACCGACGGCGCGTCACCTGATCCGATTCTGGTCGAGATCGTCGCCGGTTACCTCGCCAGCGTGGAAATGGAGGTCGAGACCTCCATTTCGCGCACCTCGCGTTCGCCGATGATCCGTGACGCTCACGATTTCCGCGCCGGTATTCACGACCGGAACCTCCGCAAGCTCACGGGCCGTTCGTATTCCGCGCTGGTTCATCCGATCGCCCGGGACTTCCCACTCGAGACGATGAAGCCGGGAGACGTGTACTTCCACAACGACGTCTACCTGTCCGAAGGTGGCATCGGCCATCTCCCCGACCTCTGCGTCACGGTGCCTGTCTTCGCCCGCGTCACTCCCGATGCCGAGCCGAAGGTTGTTGCGTTCGTTCAGGCATTCGGTCACCACGACGACATCGGCGGTTGCTGCCCCGGCTCCATGCCGTCCGGCGCCACCACGGTGTACGAAGAGGGACTGATGGTTCCGCCGATCAAACTGTGGGACCAGGGAGTTCCCAACGAGGCGGCGCTGCGCATCATGACGCGTAACTCCCGCATGCCGGACGCTCTCGCAGCTGACCTCGACGCCGAGTGCTCGGCGTGCCTGATGGGTGCGCGTCGACTCACCGAATTGTTCGAGCGCTACGGCGTCGACACCGTCGAGTCGTGCTTCGACGCGATGATGGACGCGACCACCGAGACGTACCGCCGCGAGATCCTGAGCAAGATCCCGGTCGGTGAGTACACGTGGGAGGACTACGCCGAGCACGACGGCGTCGACGAGCCGATGCTCCACATCCAGCGCATCACGCTCACGAAGACGCGGCCGGAGGACGAGGGCGGCGAGCGACTCATCCTGGACTTCAACGGAACCGGACCGCAGGCAAAGGGCCCGATCAACCACTGCGGTGACTACGCGGACGGAAACTTCCTCATCAAGTGGTTGGCCCCGATTCTGCGTAACCTCGCGGACACCCCCGAGCGCATGGCCGAACTGGATGTCAACGAGGGCGTCGTACCGCTGATCGAGATGAAGTTCCCCGAAAAGGGAACATTGATCACCCCGATCTTCCCTGCCCCCACCAATGCTCGCACCTTTGTCATCCTCCGTCTGCTCGGAGTGCTGGCCGGCGTCGTCGCCAAGGCTGTGGACGGCAACATGCCCGCCGACCAGGAGACCATCAGGTACACCGGTGTTTACGGTGAAGACTTCGAGGGTCACTCGTACCTCATGCGTGAGGTGCTCGGCGGCGGTTCGGGCGGACGCTATTACGCCGACGGTGAGGACACGATTCACGTCGTTCCCGATTCACGGAACCTGCCGACCGAATTCACCGAGAGCCGTTTCCCCTTCATCGTCGAGAAGCTCGGTCTGGCCATGGATTCCGGCGGAGCCGGACGCTACCGCGGCGGCCTGGGATACGAGAAGCACATCCGGATGCTCAAGGATGCGCACTTCATGTCCATTGCGGATCGTTCGATCCTCGCCTGCTGGGGAGTCAAGGGCGGCAAGGCCGGTCGGCCGTTCTCGGTGGTGCTGGATCCGGGTGGACCGAACGAGCGTGAGTTCGACGCTCTGACCGATGCCGAGCCGATCAAGGCCGGCGAGGTCGTACGGATTCGCACCACCGGTGGTGGCGGTTGGGGAGATCCACTGGAGCGCCCGATCGAAGAGGTCTTGCGAGACATTCAGTGGCGCAAGGTTTCCGTCGAGGGTGCACGCGACGACTACGGTGTTGTCGTGATCGAGGGTGACGAGCCGTCGGTCGACGAGGGTGCTACCACGGAGCTACGGGATCAGTTGCGCTCGGAGCGCGGTGAGAACGAACCCTTCTTCGATCGGGGTCCGGGCTACGCGCAGCTTTCCGGTGGCGCCACCTCAGCGGTCTACGACTACGTCTAGGACGGAAAACTCTCATGGAGAACGGAATTGCTCGCGGCGCCGACATCGCGGTGATCGGCGCCGCGGGTAAGACCGGTGAGGCAGTCGTCGCTGCACTGCCGCCGAGCGTGACAGCTCGGCGACTGGTGCGAAAGGCGCGTGTCGACGGGGACTTCGAGGTAGAACTCGAAACGGGAAGAGGGCTGCGCAAGGCGCTCGCCGGGTGCCGAGGGGTTTACTTCATTGCCCCGAACGTCCATCCCGACGAGCCGGCACTGCTTCGCAATGCGCTGACGGCAGCGGCTTCGGCGGGGGTGGAACACTTTGTCTATCACTCCGTGGCGTGGCCGTTCAGCCCGTCAATGCCGCATCACCTGGACAAAGCCAGGTGTGAGGACGAACTGCATCGTTCGCCCTTGAAATGGACCGTGCTGCAACCATGTGCATACGCGCAGAATTTCGAAGCAGTACTCACGGGTCGGTCAGAGACCATCGTCGTGCCGTACAGCGCGGACACGAGGTTCTCGTTCGTGAGTTTGGCGGACGTGGCAGCTGTTGCCGCGGTCGTCCTGAGCGAGGGCCCGAGCGAGCATCACGGAGCGACGTACGAGGTGGGGGGCCCTGAAGCTCTGAGCGTCATGGAGGTGGCACAGATGGTGGAGAAGCAGACGTCACGTACCGTCGCGATAGAACAGATCAGCGTGGATCAATGGCGTGAACAGATCGGCAGCGGCCTGGACGTCAACGCCAGCTCACGATTGGCGGCGATGTTCGAGTTCTACAACCACCACGACTTCCTTGCGGGCAGTGCTGCCGTGGAACTGCTTCTGGGTCGCCGACCGATGGGCGTCGAGAGCCTGATTCGGTGATGCTTGCTACGCAATGCCTCCTGCCGCCCAGACAACCAGTGGGGGCAGGGCGGCGAGGATCAGGCAGACCGTTCCGTTGAGCCACTTGTGTTCCACCGTGACGGCGGCGAACTCGCGCAGAATAGCGCTCGGCAGGTAGTACCGGGCGGTGTGGGAACCGATGACTTCTGCATCCAGATCGAGGCTTCGGGCAAACGTTGCGGTTCGGAGTATGTGGAAGTTGCTGGTGACCAGAACCATTCGAGGCTTCGTGGTGTCGGCGCGGAGAAGGTCCCTGGTGTACTCGAGATTCTCGAGCGTGGTGGTCGAACGGTCCTCTAGCATCACGTTCTCGCGCGGGATCCCGTGATCGACGAGGTAGACGCACATTGCCTCAGCCTCGCTGACCACCTCGTCCGATCCCTTCCCGCCGCTGACGACCAACAGCGGGGAACGTCCTTCGCGGACCTCGGCGCGGAAGACGTCCGCGGCCTTGTCCAGACGGCTGGCCAGCAGGGGCGTCACGTCGGCACCCGAAAGCCCGGCGCCGTGCACCACTATCGCGTCCATCCCGGGCTGGTACTTCTGGCGTCCGTACACGTAGGAGTAGAGCAGAAAGCTCGTGAACAGAAACCCCAGGTACGACGCGACCAGGCTGAACGATCCGAGAACGACTGCGAGCCAATATCTCTGCGTCAGCAACGCTGATGCGAGCAGAACGTAGGGAACGAGCAGTCCGAGTCCGGCGACGAGGGAGAGCAGGTTCGCCACGCTGAATCCCTCGCGCCGCAGCATCGTGACCCCGTTGACGATCAGGAATCCTGCAAGCAGGAGCACCAGCAACGGCGAGAGCAGAGCGATCGTCGCGATGACGAACGACGGGATCTCGGTCCCCGGTGCACCCGACTGCAGCATCCACAGACCGGTGAAGATCACTCCGAGAAGTAGATAGACGCCGTTGCTCAGCCTCCGCCGATCCTGCCTGAACCGGTAGCCGCAGAATCCGAGCAGCGCGAGGCCGATGAGGAGAAGGATCACGGAGCCAGACTAGGCGAGGTGTCCACTCACGGGCGCCACCGTTTTGGACTGCTGGATCGCGGACAGCACCCTGGTACGGCACTCGATGAACAGTGGGTCCGCCTTGGTGGTCAGCTGATCTCGAGCTCCGGTCAACGGGACGTCGACGATGTCCTGCATCAATGCCGGCGTTCCGCCGAGTACGACCACTCGATCGGACAGGTACACCGATTCGTCGACGTCGTGGGTGACCAGGAGGACGGTGATACCAAGATCACGTTGAAGCGTCAGCAGCAGGTCTTCGAGTTCCGCGCGGGTCTGCGCATCGACCGACGCGAAGGGTTCGTCCATGAGGAGTACCTGCGGCCGATAGGCGAGAGCGCGAGCTATCGCTACTCTCTGCTGCATTCCGCCGGACAACTGCCAGGGGTAGGAACGCGCAGCACCGCCTAGACCGACAACGGCGAGTGCATCGGTAACCCTCTCGTTCTGAACCTTCCGCGCCAGACTGTTGCCCCGCAGCGGCAGGCGAACGTTCTCGCCCACTCGAAGCCACGGCATCAGTGTGCGTCCGTAGTCCTGTGACACGAGAGCCAGAGTGGCCGGCGGTGCATCGATCGCGATCCCGGCGATGCGGACGTCACCGGTGGTCGGCTTCTGCAGACCGGCGATGCAACGAATCAGCGTGCTTTTGCCGATGCCGGAATGGCCGACGATGCAGACGATTTCTCCCGGTGCGACCGTAAGGTCGATCCCGCGGAGCACTTCGCGGCCGGTGGGGCCGCCGTAGGTCACCCCGAGGCCGCTCAGTTCGACTGCGGGTATCGATGCCGCAGATTCTGTGGATGACATCAGTTTCCTTTCACTGCGAGAGCGTCGTGGGTCCGCGGCTGCCATCTGAGCAACCATCGTTCGATCACGCCGTATCCGAGGTTGAGCACGTATCCGATGATTCCCAGCAGGAGAATTCCGGACCACATGTCCGCGATGGCGAATGTCTGTTGCGCGACGATCACGAAGTGACCGATTCCTGCAGTGGAGACATACATTTCGCTGCCGACCATGATGACGACACCGATCGCGAGACTGGTACGGATGCCGACTGTTATCTGCGGCATCGCTCCGGGGAGGAGTACCTGCGTCACCAGGAGGGGTGTACGGATCCGGTAGCTGCGCGCCACCAATCGGATACTCGGGTCGATGGAGCGAATGCCGTCGAGGGTGTTGAGGAGTATCGGCCAGACCGCGCCGAAGGCGATGGCGGCAACGTTACCCGTCGAACCGGTTCCGAAAACGATGAAGAGGGCGGGCAATACGGCCAGCGCCGGAATGGCGCGGAAGAACTGGAGAAACGGATCGGCAATATCGGCAGCCAGCGGGAACAGGGCCAGCAGGAGACCGGCGCCGATGCCGACCACCAGTGCCACGGCGAGACCGAAGGCAAGGTTGGTCAAGCTCGGTACGACGTCGTGGGCGAATCCCGGACCGAACCAGTTGTCCACAAACGCTTTCCAGATACGCGACAGTGGCGGAAAGTAGGGTGACTTGCTCGACTCCGAACCGAAGTACCATACGACGACGATCAAGATCGGCAGCCACAACTCCCACGCGAGGAGTCGAAGTCCTGACATCATCTTCACGTCGTCATCCTCCTCGGGATGTAATGCCAAGCAAGTAAACGATTCTCGATCGCCATCACGGCGAAGGCGAGCAGCATTCCGAGTAGTCCGGCGACGATGATCAGTGCGAACATTCGATCGGGGACGGATTGGCTCAGCAGGATCTCCTTACCGAGTCCCGGCACGCCCGCGATCAATTCTGCACCGATGGTCAGCAGCAAGCTCAGTGTTGCCGAGATGCGAATCCCGGTGAAGATGTAGGGCATCGACGCCGGTGCGACGACGAGAGCGAGTCTGCGCCACAGCGGAAGTCGGAAGGAGCGTGCGGTCGCCAGCAGTTCCGGGTCGACGTTGCGCACACCGTGAATCGTCTGGAGCAGAATCGGCCACACACTTACTGCCACGATCAGCGCCACCGCCATCCGTTGCGTCGGGCCCATGATCAGCAGAAAGAGCGGAATGATTGCGAGCGGCGGAACGGTTCGGCAGAAGTCGATGACGAAACGGGAGGAGACCGTCAGGAACGGGTGCGCGGCGAGCAGCAGTCCTGCCGGGATCCCGATGACCAGGCACAGCGCCAATCCGATCGCTGTGGTGGTCACCGTTTGTCCCAGTGATGTCCACAACGAGGATGTGCCGAGTTCGTTCACAAGGGCCACTGCCACGTCGCTGAACTTCGGAATACCTTTGACGTCCTCGTCGCCGAGCATTCCGAAGATCTGCCAGGCGGCTGCCAACGCGAAGAGCGTCAGCAGCCGACCGAGCAGAACCTGCCTGCGGCGAGTCTGCAGGGTTGTCAAGGCGGACAACTCAGTTGGCCGGGGTCAGCAAGGAATCGGCCTCGACCGAATCCGTCAGTACCCCGTACTTGACCAGCAGTTCGATCTCCGTGCCGAGAGCACCCGGTTCCACTACTGCGACGAACTGAGGATTCTTGCTGCTGGCCAGCATTTCGAGCGGAATCTTGGCTTGTGTCGAGAGTGCAGCCTTGACGGCGCCCGGATTCTGATTGGCGTAGTCGACGGATTTGGCAAGCGCCGTGCGGAATTTGGCGAGTGAGTCCGGGTTCGCGTCGACAAACGATTCCGAAGCGACCAGCGAGGTCCCTGGCACACCGGGCGCGGCCAAGGGGAAGGGGTGGCCGAGGATCTTCAGCCCCGAGTCGGTTGCTTTGCTCAGGAACGGATCGATGAGGAATGCCGCATCGGCTCCGCCAGTGGAAACAAGGTCGCCGAGGTTGGGCATGGGCGCCTGAATGAACGAGATCTTGTCCGCTGCTCCACCGGACTTCTCCACCGCAGCAGAGATGACTGCCTCGCTGACGGACTTCAATCCGCTGATCGCAACGGTTTTGCCTTCGAGGTCACGGAAGCCGCTGATGGAACTGTCTTTGGCGACGACGAGGCCGGACTGGTCGACGCCGTCACTCGCGGCAAAATTCGTGAGTCCTCCGACGATGGTGACGGGCATGTTCTGGCTGCGTGCCTGAATTGCGGCGGCGGCGGTCGTGGCTGCCATATCTGCATTTCCGCTGAGCAGCAACGGAATTTGAGCCGAGGAACTAGCACCGCCCTCGACGAGTTGGATGTCGAGTCCTTCGTCGGTGAAGTATCCCTGCTCCATTCCGAGCCAGATCGGTGCGAAGTCTGCGATCGGCTGAGGTGCGATTCGAATCGTGGTGGTCTGGGTGCCCCCGTCGTCGGAGGCCGTGGCGTCGCTCGAGCAGCCGGTCAGTGCCAATGCTGCGGTCGCGACCGCAGCTAGGGCAACAACTCTGAACCGTGGTGTCGACCGAAGGGTATGTCCAACCGTCATGTCCGAAAGCCTCTCGCTGGGAAAGATATGACTTCCTTGCCGGTAATCCGGTGGGAAGGTGAAGACGCTCAAAGAATTCCGTACGCCGGAACGATTGTTGTGACTATAGTAATTTCCAAGACGAATGCCAAGGGTTTTCCAAGAACACGAGATTTCGGATCGCCGGGTACATCCACGGCACCGGGAGGGGATCGGATGACGAAGGGTTCTGCGTCCGCCGTCGACAAAGCGCTGGATCTACTCGAGGCCATCGCGCGCTCGACCACGCCGATGAAGCTCAGCGAACTGGCAGAAGAAGTCGGGATGCTCCGCCCGACTGCGCACCGAGTGCTCGGAGAACTCGCGAACCGTGGTTGGGTCTTCCGCTACGACGGTCGCTATCTCCCCGGCCCGGCTGCACTGCAGGTTTCCCACGAAGCGGCAGCGCACTCGTTGGCGGCCTTGTGCGATCCGACCATGCGGGTGCTGTCCGAGAGCACGGACATGATGGTGAATCTGCAGGTTCTCGAGAGCGGCGGAACGCGGATCATCGCGGCGCTGCGTCCCGAGAGACTCAAGATGATCACTCGGATGCTCGGGGATCTGCTTCCGCCGCACCGGTTCGCGGGTCCGCTCGCGTTGGTGGCGGCACTCGAGGACAACACCCGGGCGCCCTACCTGGCGATGGTGGAGAAGAGCGGCTATCCGCTGGAAGGCCCCACCGGCTTTCTCGCCGACATAGCCGAGACGCAGAAAACCGGATTCGCCGTTGTACACAAACGATCTCAGGACATCATCGGTTCGGTCTCGCGCGCAGTGTCTTCCCGCAAGGGATCTCCGCTCTGCGCGTTGACGGTGATCGGGTTCGATACCGACTTCGATGCGAAAACGACGCGAATGGTCGAAGAACACCTGCTGCGGGCCACCGATGAAGTGCAGCAACTCCTCACTGACCACACTTCGGGCAAGCGCCCGTCCGACACAGGAGAAGAAGGATGATTTCACGGACCGAGGGCTTCATCACCGTCGCAGACGGCGAACGGGTCTGGTACGAGACTGCCGGCGAGGGCCCGGATCTGATTCTCACGCACGGTCTCGGCGGCAACGCTGCGGTCTGGTACCAACAGGTACCGTACTTCGCTCAGCATTATCGGGTAATCAGCTGGGATCAGCGAGGATTCGGACGGTCCACCAACGAGAATGGCAACCACGGCCCGGTAGCGGCAGTCTCGGATCTGATCGAAATCATGGACCTGTTGGCGGTTGATCGAGCGCACGTGGTCGGCCAGTCGATGGGCGGTTGGGCCGCAGTGGGGGCCGCAATCGCTGTTCCGGACCGGGTGGAGTCGGTAGTCCTGGCCTGCACGACCGGCGGCATTCCCGTCGGATTCGGTCCGGACGGCGCACCTCCCCTCACCGCGGCGCCCGTCACGGCGCGGCCACTGGGGGAACACCCCGCTGTGGGCGGACGGTTGCCGAGCTTGGACATGGCGAGGGCATACCTGTACCAAGCTCTCGGCACCTTCGGTCATCGCCCACCTGACACCGAGTTCTTCCGAATTCTCAAGGCCCACAACTACTCGCCGAGCGATCTTGCCGCGGTGACGGCGCCGGTTCTGCTGATCGCGGGTGAGCTGGACGATTTGATGACACCCGAGCGGATTCGCAGCGCCGCCGAGTTCCTGCCCCACGCCGAAGTGGTCGAACTTGCCGACCGCGGCCACTCCCCCTACTTCGAGGACCCACACGCGTGGAACGAGTTGGTGGCGCACTTCCTGGCCGATGTTCGTGCCCGCCCAGTGCGCTGAAACACCAACTCGTCACGCATATTCCAACTCCGAGGAGATCTAATGGATTCATCTCAGACCGTCGAGTTCATCCCACCCGCTTTCGATACGCCGTTCTCCACCGGAGTGCGCGTCGGAGACGTTCTGTATCTGTCGGGTCAGATCGGCATGCTCCCGGACGGGACTTTGGCCGACGGCTTCGAAGCGCAGGCTCGACAGACCATGGAGAACATCGTGGCTTCGCTGATCGCTTACGGTTCCGGCGTCGAAGCAATCTTCAAATGCACTGTCATGCTTGACGACATGTCTCGTTGGCAGGAGTTCAACAAGGTCTACCTCGAGTACTTCCCGGCGTCGAGACTGCCGGCCCGCAGTGCGTTCGGAACAGATGGACTGGCGCTGGGTGCGCACATGGAGGTCGAATGCATGGCGTACACACCGCGGGTCTGACTGCTCGCGGGCACTAACCGTCCCAATCCACACGTTCAGCCAGGCGCAGCAATGTGCGTCGGCGTGTAGTGCTGGTTTCGCCGATGTGCGCGATCCGGCCGTAGATGTGGGCGCGGAAGTTCTCGATTCCGTCCCGATTCTGTTCCTGCGCAGAAGTACTGGCGGCATTGTGCAGCAGGGCACGCAAGCGATCGTAGTCGTCACGCGGATACGACGGTTGGTCGTTGATCACCAGCCCGGTGAGGTGTTGGCGTCGATGAGGGCGCATCACCTTGGTCTTTCGTGGATGGATGGCAAACCCTTCGTCCCTGGCGATCTGCTCGACGCTCCAGAGGAGGGTTCCGACGTCGGCAACTTCGATTCCGGAGAAGGCGAGGTCGTCGGCGTATCGGGTGTAGG
The DNA here is from genome assembly GCF_030056745.1 of Rhodococcus sp. IEGM 1406. Classification (NCBI taxonomy): domain Bacteria; kingdom Bacillati; phylum Actinomycetota; class Actinomycetes; order Mycobacteriales; family Nocardiaceae; genus Rhodococcus; species Rhodococcus sp. IEGM 1406. The sequence continues at coordinate 87,540 of NZ_JASHKO010000001.1, forward strand.
TGAGCCAGTTTGCTTGTGCGAGTCCACTCAAGCGGATATCGAGTTTGCGCGCGACGAGATTCGCCAGTGCAGGCGAAGTTGGCGCGCCTTGCGGAAGATGCGCGGTGCGTAGCTGTGATGCCTGTGCATACGGTAGGCCGCGCAGGGTATCGGCAGGTGTTGCAACAGTGCACAATCCGGTGAGAACTCCCGCCACTGCGGGTGGATAGCCGAGGGCTGTGAAGACGGCGTGAACGCGGCTGCCGGTGATCGAGGGGAAGAACTGCGCGAGGTCCACACCGATCACGATTTCCGACTGTGCGTGCGGCGCTGCAAAAGTCAGAGGGCTTCGACCACGGACGAATCCGTGTGCCGCGTCGTGTGGGGGCACCAGGTCGAGTATGCGGCGCAGAATCTTGCGCTGAATTTCGCGCAATCGAGGTTTCGGTACCTCGAGGAGGCGAGCGCCGGTCTTCTTGCTGATCTGCATGGGCCGGTAGTGGCGTAGTGGTAGGGGTTTCGTGCGGAGCCATTCCCCTCGGTCGGCAAACCACTCGAGTTCGGAGATCGTCAGATCCAGTGAACGAGCCAGGTCCACACTGGTGTTGTAGCGGGGAACGTCGAACCGCCACACCGAAGATTCATTGGTGTCCAGTGAGAGAGGAACAGGCCGCAGGCGAGGTAGTTCGCGAAGCAATCGGTACAGCGTTTGCGGTTCGAACGGTGGGGCGGGCATGAGGTCGAGAACGCGCACGGCCAGGAGCGTCGGGGAAACACCGAAGACGGTTCCGAATGCCTCCTCGAGGCCGCTGAGGGTCCACGGAGCGTCAGCAGCCGCAACGGCCAGACGACGCGCCAACTCGGGATCGAGCTCGAAGTCACGCATGATTCGACTCCGGGATGCGACGGGGCGGGGTGACCAAATCCTTTGTCCGGTGCGGCGGCAAGCACGCGGAGCGTGCCGAACGCCGGTGGACGCAGTATCCAATTCTTCTGGCCGACCCAGGGGTTACCCCTGAGACTGGTCGCGTGGACCAACTCTCACCCACGCGCCGCCGCATCTCTTCACAATGGCAGACCGTTCGGTATCTGTCACGTGTGAAGCGGATCTGTCAGGTGTGGGTTCTCAGATCGACGAACGATCCGAACCGACGAACTCGCTGATCCACGGCACGACTGCTTCGCGGACGGTGACCGCCTTCGGCAGTAGCCCGTTGCTCAGCAGGAGATCGGCCGCTCGCTGCTGCTCGTCGAGGAACTCGTCGGTGACCGGGTTGACACCGAAAGGACGCCCGCGCAGTGCAGCTTCCCAGGCATCGATGCTCGCGGACCCGCCACGCTTCTCGATGTCGTCGACGAAGATCTGCGCGGCTTCGCGGGGGTTGGCTTCGATCCAGGCGTCGGATTCCTGCAGGGCCTCGATGATCGCCTGGAGGGCCTCCGGGTTGGTATCCGCGAAATCGCGCCGGGTGAACCACAGTGAGGGGTGGCTGAAGAGTCCGTCGGTGGCGATCAGCGTGCGCAGTTCGTGATTCGCTTCGATGTCGGTCAGCCCCGGGTACGCCCCTACCCAGGCATCGATGGTGCCGTCGACGAGGTCCGCTCCACCACCGCGCACGTCGGTATCGACGGGGACGATGTCGGACCAGGTCAGCCCCGCCTGATCCAAGGCGAACAACAAAAGTGTGGTCTGCCACGATCCGTGCGCGATGCCGACGCGCTTGCCGCGCAGGTCCTCTACCGTGTTGATCTCGGACTCTGCCTTGACTACCAGGCGCCCGTTCTCCACGCGGGGGCCGGAGATTCCGATGTAGACGAGATCGCGGCCCTGGGCCAATCCGGTGACCGGCGGCGTGAATCCGGTTCCGATCACATCGTATCCGCCCTCCTCGAACAGCCAGTCCGAGTGCAGGGTCGGCAAGGCGTTTTCCGGGTTCACTGCAGGCTTGGCGGGAAGCTCACGCAGGTCCACCCACTCGACATCGGGGAGACGGCGTTCGAGGATTCCGGTGTGGCGCAGTACGAACAGCGAATTGTTGTGTGGGAAGTATCCGACGCGAACGGTCATGAGATCTACGGTTTCCTGTTCTGAATCAGTGATGGGGGTGGCTAGATGAGGCCGCGTCGACGCGCCTCGTCGGCGAGTCCGCTACGGCCCCACTGCACGACGAGGTTGGATGGATCGAATTCGACCGAGCCGCCGAGGGTTTCGGCGATCGCCTGGAACTGGGCGCCTTCCTCGAGGAGGACGACGAACTTCGCGAGGTCGAGTAACCCGCTGCGTCCGATGACGTTGACCCCGCCGTTGGCTTCGAAAATGGCGACCAGATCGGGATCGTGTTCGAGGCGCTCGAGAATGAACTCGCCCGCAGAACGGGATCGATCGATGTGCGGCGGAATCTCTCGGGAGAGCGTCAGCCTCTGCGAAGCCGCATAGCGGATGGGTAGCGTCCGATGGGTCTGTGCCCAACCGCCGAGCCACGGAGTGTGGATGTGGACGACGCTGGTGATTTCCGGATGCTGACGGAAGACGGACGCGTAGCCGGTGACAAAACCAGCCGATCCGTTGCCGGACAGCACCTCTCCCTCGAACGTAGCGACAACCGGTGACACCGATGGGTCATCCGCCCACGGTCCCGGGTCGTTCAGGGCGACCGCGATTTCGGTGGCGGGAACGCGTTCGACGAAGTTCACGGTCCCGTTGGCTGCAACCGTTCCGGTCTTGCGGAAGACGTCGAATGCTTTGTCTGCTGCTTTGCGCGCTTCTTCGACGAATGCTGCGGTATCGGCGTCGAGTCGAGTTTCGGTGGTGGTCATCGAGTCTCCAGTCCAGAAGATGTGATCGGGGTGCGCTGCAGGAGGGGAAGAACTTCTTCGCCGACGCGGTATGCCTCTTCGAGATGCGGGTTACCCGCGAGGATGAAGGCGTCGACGCCCAGTTCGCGCAGCTCGTCGAGGCGCTCGGCTACCTGCTCATAGCTGCCGACCAGTCCGAACGCTGGTCCGCCGCGGATGAGGCTGAAGCCACACCACACGTTGGGCTGCACTTCCAGATCTCGGTAACCGGTGATGTGTTCGGGCACCCACCCCTTGATGCGGGCGGCGCCCACCGAGTCACCCTGCGCTGCACGGTCGGCGGCCCCCTTGTCGACGAAAGCCCAGCCTTTCTCGATCTCGGCCCACGCGGCTTCTTCGGTGTGCCGGGCAACGACGTCGATGCGTACGGCGAACTTCGGGGTGCGTCCCAGCTTGGCCGAATTCTCCCGCACGCCGTCGATCTTGGCTCTCAGATCGGCGTACGGCTCCAGCCAGGAAAGGTAGTAATCGGAGTGCAGTCCGGCGGCGGCGACGGCTGCTGCCGAAGATCCGGAGAAGTACACCTCGGGAAACGGCTGGCCGGCAAGCCCGGGTGGAAGTGCGGCACCGTGGGTTTGGAAGAAGCGACCGTCGAAGTCGAAAGGTTCGCCGTCCCACACACCCTTGAGGACATCGAGGAACTCGGACGTCCTGGTGTAGCGATCGTCATGGTCGACCTTGTCGCCCCACCACAGCTGAGGCGCTCCGCCTCCGCCACTGATGATGTTGTAAACCAGACGTCCGCCAGTTGCTCGCTGCAGACTGGCCGACATCCGCGCGGCCTGTACCGGGTGAAGGAAACCCGGTTGGAACGCGACCATGAAACGGTACGTGGTGGTCTCGGCGGCCAACGCTGCTGCGGTCGCCCACGGATCCTCCGTCATCGGGAAGGACGGCAGCAGTCCGCCGAGGAAGCCGGCAGACTCGGAAGCCTTTGCCACCGCGGCCATGTGGTCGATGTAGCTGTATCCGTCCAACTCGCCGCCGCGGATCGCGGGAGCGATGTTGCCCGGCCCGTATCCACCGGCATCGCCGCGGTTGTAGCGACGCGGAGTACGCAGCGACGCGTGGTCGCCTTCCATCCCGATCCGCCAATAGAAATCGATGCTCATGCGGTGGCCTTCTCTTCTGTGGTGGCCTTCTCTTCCTTGCGGATCCGACCCTCGGGATCGACCAGGTGCAGGAGATGCTCGCCCGCCCGGTGCAGCTCTTCGATGTGTGGCCGACCTGACAAGACGAAACCGTGCACGCCGAGATCGCGATACGACGACAATCGCTGTGCCACTTCCTCGTAGCTTCCGACGAGGCCGATACTGTGCTCGTAGCCGATGCGGTCGAATCCGGACCACAGGATGCCGCCCCGATCGATCTCGAGTGCAGCGGAATCGGCTTCTCTCAGTTGCCGTTCGACGCGAGCCCAGGCTTCGTCGGCTGTCTCCCTCGCGATGATCGGGATGCGCAGGACCTTCTCGACGGTCCTGCCGAGTTCGGATGCTCGGTCGTCGAGGGTGGTGATCCGTGTCGACAACTCGTCACCGGCAAGGGTGAACTGATGGACATCGGCATGGTGGGCCGAGAGTTCCAGAGCTTCCGGTGAGTCTCCGGTCAGATGTACTCGGGGAAAACGGAGTCCCGACAAGATGCCTCGGAATCCGCCGCCGAGTACGTCGTAGTACTCGCCGTCGAAGTCGTAACCCGTGCCGCCGAATCCGCCGGGGAGAATCTGTTCCTCGTTCCACACACCGCGTGCGACGGTCAGGAACTCCGCGGCGCGCGCGTAGCGGTCGGCTCCTCGAACCACGTCTCCGCGAGCAGCGGCGTCTTCGGGGTCCGTCTCTACCTTCACTCGCCATTCGAGACGACCTGCCGACAGGCGCTGAAGTGTCGCCGACATTTTGGCGGCGTAGACGGGGGTGCCGAAAGTGGGGTGAAACTCCACGACCACTCGCGAATGACGCGTCTGACGTAGGGCGGCGGCAGCAACGATCCAGGATTCTTCGCCATTCGGATCGTACGGTGCGACAACGCCGTCGACGCCCGACAGTTCGGCTGCGAGAACGATCTGTGCCAATTCGTCGAAGGGCCCGAAGTTTCCGGGGCGAACATCGGTCGCGACGGTAGTCGGTCGCTGTGGCCCGAAGCCGCCGCGACTGTTCAGCGCGGCCACGGCCCGGCGTCCGTCACCGCGCGAGGGCAGCTCCCAGTAGACGTCCGTCATTCTTCTGTGCCCTTCTGCGCGGCGACAAGTGCGCGTGCCTGTTCCAGTGGTTCGTGCGCCACCCAGGACTGCAGGTCGAAGTCGGCGGCAAGGAAGCCGTGCGCATACAGGAATTGTTTCTGCACGCCGAGCAGGTCCACACGCTCGTCCGACAGGCTCAAATGCAGTCCGGTGTGGAAGTTCTCGCCGTAGGCTGCCACCACACCTTCGGGCCCGGACTGTGTTTCGGTCTGCAGCACGGCTCGGACCTCGTCGATGTTGGCTGCGGCCCAGTCCGCTGCTCTCAGGCTCTCGGCGAGGAAACCGACGACGATGTCCGGGCGCTGTTCGAGTAGGTCGGCATGAACCGTGATCGGTCGTGGGGTGCCGTTGTTCACGCGATCACGGAGGGATGCAGTGGAATCGAGATCGACGGCCACGGCGAGGCCGTGTTCGCGGGCAACTTCCTGGGCGCGGGCGCCCTTGACGTAGATGGCATCGACGTCGCCGCGGAGCAGGGATTCGACACCCCACGTCGTGTTGCGGGTAGACGAGGCGGTGCGGACCTCGGGGGCTGCGGTCGTCGCAACCTCGACGAGGGTGACGTCGGCAAAACTCAACTCGCCCAGTCGAAGTGCGGAGGCGAAGCCGTGCAGGGCCATGGCGCGAGGAAAGCTCCTGGCCTGATCCGCAGCCCAGGCCGGGATTCCGATCCGAGCGCCGGCCAGAAGACCTGCTTCTCGGATGTCGGAGTCTCCGCGCACCAGGATCGCCTGGGCCTCGTCGATCCAGGTGAGCCCGATGAGCCGCGTCGGAGAACCACTGGCACGCGCAGCCAGTGCGGGGACGTTGCCGCCTTCGCGAATGAGTCCGGAGAGATGGTGATCGAAATGGCGCACTGCCAATTCCGGTCCGGCATCTTGCAGTACGCCGAAACGCACTCCGGATTCGTTTGCCGTCCGGTCGAGCCAACCGAGACTGTTGGCGAGACCGCTGGCGGTGGGAACGGGGCAGCGGGTGTACCAGAGTGTGTCGATTGCGGAATCAGCGATCAATGTCATGACTGTCCTGTCCGTCGGGGAAGGTGCGGCCGACACCGAGTTCCTTCAGGAAACTCGCTCGGTAGCGCAAAGATTCGGGATCGTTCCGATCGCGGGGGCGTGGCAGGTCGATGTCGACGTCCACGGCAAACCCGCCCTTGTCGAGGATGAGCACGCGGTCGGCAAGTCGTACGGCTTCGTCGACGTCGTGCGTGACGAGTAGTACAGCCGGACGGTGGCGGGCGACCAGATCGCCTACCAAGTCTTGCATTTGGAGCCTGGTCAAAGCGTCGAGGGCCGCGAACGGTTCATCGAGCAGTAATAGTTCAGGTTCGCGAACGAGAGCGCGCGCCAATGCGACGCGTTGGGCCTCGCCGCCGGAGAGGGTGGCCGGCCAGGCACGGTGCTTGTCCGCGAGGTTGACCTCGGAGAGTGCGTTGCGTGCATTGTCGGTCACCTGACGTGACCGTTTCTGTCCGACTGTGACATTGGCCAGAACTCGCTTCGACGGTATCAATCGCGGTTCCTGGTAGACGACCGTACGGTCGCGCGGAACCAGCACCTCGCCGCTGTCCGGTGCTTCCAAACCGGAGAGCACTCGCAACAGGGTCGTCTTGCCGGTGCCGCTGGGGCCGAGGAGAACGACGAACTCTCCGCGTGTGATCTCGAGGTCGATACCACCCAGAACAGTCTTGTCACCGAACGACTTCCGCACTCCGGTGAGTGAGACTGCCACTGGAGATCCGGCTCGTCGTTCGGCCGCAGTGGTGCCGGTCCGCTCACGCGTTGCCAACGGCGGCAGAGGTGCTTCGGAGGTAGGCAGCGAGCCGACGGTCGTGTTCGTCACCGCGCCACCGACAATCTCCGCCACGGCATGGAGTACCGCTCGATCAGCCTGACCACGGCGTCGAAGATGAGACCCAGCGCCGCGTACATGACGATGCACAGAACCATGTAGTCGGTACGGTTGTATTCCTGCGCCAGGGTGACGAGGTATCCGATGCCCTCACGTGTGCCGACCTGCTCGGCGGCGATCAATCCGGTGATGCTGAGCGACAAGCAGATTCGAAGCCCCATCAGAACACCGGGGAGGGCGGTCGGAAGAATCGCTCCGAACACCAGTCGCCAACCTGTCAGTCCAAAACCCTGTGCCGCTTCCACCATCTTGCGATCGACCCCGCGCACTCCCAGGTAGGTGTACGCGTACATGGGGGCGACGGTCGCGACCGCGATCAGGACCACCTTGAAAGTTTCGTCGATACCGAACCAGGCGATGAACAACGGAACGAGCGCGAGGAACGGAACCGCGCGATTGATCTGCATGGTCGAGTCGATCAGTTCTTCGCCGAGCGAGGAGAGGCCGGACAGAACCCCGAGAACCAATCCGACTATCACACCGACCGAAACACCGAGTGCAGCACGTTGAAGCGACGCGAGACCGAAGTCGACCAACTGACCCGACTGGTACAGCTCGGCGAATGCCGTCCACACCGCCGGAGGTCCGGCCAGGATCTCTTCGCGGATCAGTCCGGTAGCGGATCCGATCCACCATCCGGCAACCAGCAGCGCGGGCACGAGGAAGCGGAGGGGGATCGAGACCCACTTGGGCCTGCTGCGATTGCGCCGGTAGCGGGGCGTTTCGAGTTGCGGATGTTCCACTGACTGCGACGCCGTTCGTGCGGGGCGGGTCAGCGTCACCATCGGGTCACTTCCCCTCGGTGGTGGGCGCTGCCGCTGCCGAACCTGCCACAGCACCCTGGAGGTCGAAGATCACGTCGCTGCCCTTGAGCGGCTGCTGGATCACCTTGTTCTCGGCGAACAGTGTGGAGATCGATTCGAGGTCGGTGGCATCCGCTGCGGTCGGATAGCGGAAGTTGGTGATCTGGCCGCCCAGGGTGATCGCGTCGTCGAGCCGCTGTCCGGAGAGTGCACGCGGACCGGTCTGTTCGAAGACGTTCTCGAAGGCTGCTGGGTCGGCCTGCTGCTTCGCGGTGAGTTCCTGGGTGACCTCGAGGAACTTCTGGACCACCTCGGGATGCGCTTCGAGTACTGCGGTGCGGCCGGCGATGATGGTGCTGTCCACGGAGTCGATGCTCGCCTCGGTTGCGATCTCGACCGCGCCCTTGGCCTTCGCCTCCTGATATGGAATCAGGAAGGATGCCCACGCGTCTACCTGCCCGGTGGAGAACGCCGACGCCGCGTCAGCCTGTTGCAGCGGAACACGTTCGACGGAATCGATCGGCACTCCGGCCTGCGTCAGGGCCTTGAGCGTGATGTACTCGCCCTTACCTGCAGGGTTGACGGCGATGCGCTTGCCGGCCAGATCTGCGACGGTCTTGATTCCGGATTCCGGAGTGGCGATGATGCCGGCCTGGTCCTTGTTGTACGGGTCGGACGTGGCGAAGATGCGGACACCCACGTCCTTGGACAGTGCTCCGACGACGGGACTGTATGCGCCGGTTTGGATGTCGAGTTCTCCGCTGTTGAACAGTTTGAGGTTGGAGCTGAATCCCGGTGTGGTCTTGACCCATTCGATCTTTGCGCCCAGCGGTGCCAGCGCCTCGTCGTAGGTTCCGTCACGCTTGCCGACGGCGATGGCACCGGAGTTTCCGGGATCGAAGACTTTGAGCGTGAAGTCGGCGCTGGAATTGCCTGCGGCGCTGTCGGAATCGGAAGACCCACACGCCACCGCCAACCCGGCCAGCGGGATCATGGCGAGCGCAGCGGCAGCTCGTGGCAGTCGGCGGAAGCGGGACATGTATGTGGCTCCTTCAGGCGTTGATTCGTCAGAACTGACGACGATGACGCTATTGGGTGCGTGTCCGTTTTACCCCCGTTTGTTTTCTGGAGATTGGAAATCTTGACAACATCGGAAGTCTGTTTATCTGGGCTTTTGTGGGTCCGCGTTAGGTTCCTTTCCACCTGATGGAAAGGATGGCCGGACTGCTGGGTCCGTGTTAGCGTCCGATTCTCAGGTCGATCAGGCCACAGCGAAAGGATCGTTCGTGACGGACGCACGCGGCGCGGGAGTTCAGACGGTAACCCGTGCCCTGACCATGCTCACATGTTTTCGCAGTGGCGAAGAACTGGGAGTCTCGGAAGTTGCGCGGCGACAAGAGCTTGCGGTCAGCACCACGCATCGATTGCTGCAGTCGCTCGTCGACGCGGGGTTCCTCGAGAAGGACGACGCAACCAGTCGGTATCGCATCGGCGCGGCGCTGGCGGCTTACGGACAGGTCTCCTACCGGCAGCATCGGATCTATCTGTCCGAGCCCTATTTGGAGCAATTGGCCGCGACGACAGGAGCATCCGCCTCCCTGGCAGTGCGAAGCGGAAGTGAGGTGGTGTTGCTCGGATTCAGTCGGTGGCGCGAGGCCGACGGGCACGTGCTCCAAGGTGTCCGCCTTCCCTTGCATGCGAGCGCACTGGGGAAGGCCTTTCTGGCTTGGTCCGATGTCGACGATTCCGAGCTCGCTGCGCTGCCACGTGAAGCGACCACTCAGCGTGCGATCACCGACGTTGCCGGTATCCGCCGGGAATTGGAACTGACTCGTGAGCGAGGATACGGATTCAACGACGAGGAGTTGACCCCGGATTACCGAACGATCGGAATTCCGATCATCGATGGATCCGGCACTGTGCGTTACGCTCTCGGGCTTCGTGGTCCGGTCGAGCTGATGATCGACGAACGGATTCCGTTCCTCGCCGACCTTGCCAAGGTGACTGCGCGACAGATCGGTGAAGTGCTTCTCTGAACTGGCGTGAATCGCTTGTGGCAGATCCGGCCGAACGTGATTACCGTTGAAGCCGAGGGCGCGATCGCACAATGGCTACGCGACGTGACCGCGTCCTCGCGAGCGTGGAGACGAGTGATGACGACGATCGGTGTCGTTGCCCTGGTGCTGGGCGTCCTGTTGATCGTGGTCGAGGCGCATGCCCCAACCGCGGGGGTGCTCGGTGTGCTTGGAGCACTCATGATCGGTGCCGGCGTCTGGATGCTTTTCACATCCGACGGTATCGGGCAATTGATCGCGATCCCGGTGACGGCGGGGGTCGCGGTAGTCGGCCTGGGCGTGGTGGCGGTAGCGAGTCGAAAAGCGCTTACCGCGCGCCGCGCTCCCGTGCGTACCGGGACGGAATCTCTTGTCGGTTCCGACGCGACCGTTCGCAGTTGGACGGGCGTGCAGGGGCAGGTCGAGCTTGACGGCGGATTATGGAGTGCTCGAATGGAATTCGGGTACGACGACTCTGTGCCTGCCGTGGGCGAATCCGTCGTCGTAGAGCAGGTACGAGGCCTGACTCTGAGAGTGCGCCGTCGTGAACCGTGGGAGCTGCCGCTATGACCACCGTGCTTGTCGTGTTGTCCGTGTTTGTCGTGCTGATTGCAGTCCTTGTGGGAATGTCGGTGAGAGTTCTGCGCGAGTACGAGCGCGCGGTGGTGTTCCGCCTCGGCCGATTGATCACCTTGAAAGGCCCAGGCCTGGTGATTCTGGTGCCGGCGATCGATCGTATGGAACGGGTCAGTCTGCGAACCGTCACGCTGAAAATACCGGTCCAAGAAGTGATTACCCGCGACAATGTTCCTGTGAAGGTCACCGCCGTCACGTACTTTCGGGTCGTCGACGCTGACCGTTCGATAGTCGAAGTCGAGGACTTTCTGGCCGCCACCTCACAGATCGCCCAGACCACACTGCGCTCCATCCTCGGTAAAGCTGAGCTGGACTCGCTGCTATCCGAACGTGAACGCCTCAACGAGGATCTGCAGAAAGTCATCGACCAGCAGACCGAACCGTGGGGCGTCAAGGTCACGACCGTCGAGATCAAGGACGTCGAGATTCCAGCCAACATGCAGCGCGCCATCGCCAGGCAAGCAGAGGCCGAACGTGAACGTCGAGCCAAGATCATCAACGCCGACGCAGAGTTTCAGGCTTCGGCCAAGCTCGCCGAGGCGGCCGAGGTGATCAGCCGCAATCCGACCACCCTGCAATTGCGATATCTGCAGACACTTCACGAGATCGGTAGCGAGAACAACTCCACCGTTGTCTTCCCCTTGCCGCTGGATCTTGTCCGGCCCTTCATGGGCGGCCAAGCGGAGGTTTCCACAGTCACCCAAGAACATGCCCGTTCTGTCTGGAATGCGAAAGTTGTTGATTAGCAGCTAGTTTCATCTCGAAATTCTGTTGTATTCGAAACTGTGTTCGAATACGATTGCTGCATGGACAGTCGGGATGCGTGGCAACTGGATGGCGAGGACCTCAAGAGTGAGGTTCTCGATCTGGTGCACGCTCGGCACGAGTTGCAGTCGCGGATGGTGTTGCTGATTGTGGAGATGTTTTCCCGAGAGGTTCTCGGTGGGAAGGGTTTTCGGGCGATCGCGCAGTGGTTGCACGGTTCGACGAATCTCGAGATCGGCGAGTGCAGCCTGCTGGTCGGGTTGGCGCGGTTGCTGATGCTCGAACCCGTTGTCGGCGATGCGTTTCACCGGGGTGATGTGGATGCGTTGAAGGCGCGTCAGGTGGCGTCGTTTTGTCAGCATCCGCCGAAGAATATGACCCTGGCGGATGTGGACAAGGTTCGCGGGATTTTGTTGGGGTTGGCGTCGAAGAACATTGCGGATTGTGATGCGGTGCGGGCGGCGATTCGGCGGATCGAGAAGCAATTTGGCAAGCGTGAGGACGGTGTTCCGGTCGGGGAAGATTCGGAACGGAACGAGTTTTACGCCTCGAAAGGCTTGTACGGGCGGGTGTCGGTGAAGGGTGATCTGGATGCGGTGAACGGGGCGCGTCTGATCACGTTGTTGTCTAGCCTGTCGGCTCCGACACCGGAGAAGGACGGCGTCAAGGACACCCGCACGCCGGCATTACGACGGGCCGATGGGTTTTGCGAGTTGTTGCGCCGGTACGAGCGGGCGGGGTTGGGTCCGATCGAGGGCGGCGTGAAACCACACATCACGGTGACCGCATCGGCGAAAGACATGACGGACCTGCAGGCCTTGAAAGACCTCCTGCCGTCCACGGAGGAGCTGGGGTTCGCGTGGACGGATTGGGTAGGTCCGATCAGTATCGATACTGCGCGGATGCTGGCGTGCGACTGCACCGTCACCCGGATCCTCCTGGATGAGAACGGTGTTCCGCTCGACTGCGGTAAGGAAGCGAGAACAGCGACGGTGCCGCAGCGGCGGGCGTTGGCGGTTCGTGATGGTGGGTGTGCGTTTCCGGGGTGTGGGACGCCGTCGGGGTGGTGCGATGCTCATCATATTGTTCATTGGAATGATGGTGGCCCAACGGATCTCGACAATCTGATCTTGTTGTGCGGTCATCATCATCGGACGATGCACCACACCGAATGGCGGGTGGAGATCGGCCCGGATCGGAAGTCGGTGTTCTATCCGCCGATGTCGGTTGATCCGTATCAGCATCCGATCGGTGGGAACAGCCCGCCCACAGCAGCCTGAACGGGCGCAACTGAATACGTACACACCGGGGCATAGCCATGCCCCGGTGCGAGCTGCGTTTGTCGGAGTCGCGTGTGCGGTCAGAGCATCGTCGAGATATGGTCCGGAAGCGCGACACCTGAGTCGAGATCCTCGGACGGGAGCGGTTCACCGAAGTGCGTAGCTGCGGGAACTACTCCAGCCCAGACGGTTTCGACACCGATGTCAGCGGCATCGTCACCGGGGCCGCCGGTGCGGGCCTTGACGGAAGCCTCGTACAACGGCAGGGCAAGAACGATGGTTGCCGCCATTTCCTTGCGCGTGTGATCCCGAAGGTGTTGGGAACGTCCGGGAACCACCTGGTCGACGATCAGATTCAAAGCCTTCACTCGCTCGTCGCCGTCGGTCACGACTCGAGGTGATCCGATGATGACGCCGCTGCGGTAGTTCATCGAGTGGTGGAAGCCCGACCGAGCCAACACGAGCCCGTCGAGGATCGTGATGGTGATGCAGATTTCGCTGTCCGGAGCCAAGCTTCGCGAGGCCACCGAGCCGTGAACATAAATAGACCCGCCGCGGTCAGGGCCGTCGAGGTCGAACCCGTACGCGGTGGGAAACACCATGGGAACTCCGCCGACGTTCACGCCCATGTGGCACAGCTTCGCGGACTGCAAGACGTCGACGAGTGCCGCGCGTTCTGCGACGCCGTGGTGGCGGGCGCGCTTGTGCGTCGTACGTGCTGTCGGAGACAGCGGAATAGGTGCAGTGGGGGCAGGAGCAGGGGCAGCAAAGACAACTGAATCTGTCATGCAGACAATGCTGGTGGCAAAGTGGCATCAAGTCATGGTCCAATCAGTGGAGACTTCGATAGGCCACTTCGATTTCCACTTCCGAGAGGGTTCTGAATGTTTCTTCCTTCGGCGGTAGCCGTCGTCCTCGACCGGACAGATCGGCGGGCGCTCCCGATCCAGATTGCCGACCACCTCAGAGCTGATATCCGCAGTGGTAAGGCGGCAGTGGGACTGAGGTTACCCAGTTCCCGGAAGCTGGCGGCGGAGCTCGAGGTGGCGCGGGGCGTCGTGGAACGGGCGTATGAGCAGTTGATCGCCGAGGGTTGGCTTGTCGCTGTGCACGGCTCGGGCACCTTCGTTGCCGAGGCGCCCTCTCCCGCGGTCACTCCCACGACTACACCGAAGAAGACCGCCGACAAGATGTCGCCCAGGGTGCAGCTCCGGCCAGGCGTGCCGTGGACGCCGCCGCGTGCATCGGCAGCGTGGCGGCGGGCGTGGCGTGACGTCGGGTCCAAACCGCCACCATTCGAGGATCCCGATCCTGCGGGTGACTACGAATTGCGTTCGGCACTATCGGAATTGCTGGCTAGGGCCCGCGGAATGTCGGTTGAACCCGAGAGGATCCTGATCACCTCAGGTGCCACGCATGGTCTCGGCCTCGCCTTGTCGGCGCTGCGTACCCGTGATGCTGTCCTGGCGATGGAAGATCCCGGATACCGGTATGCGTCCTCGGCCGCAACAGCCTGTGGATGGTCGTTGTCGGACGTGCCCGTCGACGCTCATGGTCTCTGTGTCGACCAACTCGAAACGGCGTCGGAGAACGTCCGCGGTGTGTATGTGACACCGTCCCATCAGTATCCGACAGGTGGGCTGCTTCCGGTAGGTCGGCGCAACCAGTTGATCGAGTTCGCACGCGCCCGCGACGTCGTCCTGTTCGAGGACGATTACGACTCCGAATTCCGTTACGACGTAGCGCCTTTGCCTGCGCTCGCCCAGTTGGCTCCTGATCGGGTGGTGTATCTCGGAACGGTTGCCAAAACGCTCGGCGCCGGAATTCGATTGGGCTGGTTGGTAGCTCCCCTCGACCTGGTCGACCGCATAGCATTACACCGCAAGCGAATCGGCGACTTCCCGTCGGTTCCGCTGCAGCAAGCACTCCTGTCCCTGCTCCGTGACGGCGAATGGGATCGAGCGGTACGTACCGCCCGGCGCAGGTACCGCGAGCGCGATCGGGCGGTCGAGGAAGCACTGTCATCGTTCGGTGAACTGCGCGGACTCGGCGCCGGCATGCACACGACGCTCATGCTCGACGCGGATCTGGCAGCCACCGTCGCTCGCGAGGCACTTGAACTCGGCGTCGAAGTGCCCACCCTGGTCGAGTCCACCCGAACGCACGGAGACCCCGGCGGATTGGTCATCGGCTACGGGCGAGTGGAATCCGCGGACCTCGAATATGCGCTCGAGGTGATAGCCGAGTGCCTCGCACGTCACAGCGCGTGAAGTCTCGTTGATCGGGAGTGCGGCAACGGATGGGCGTGGTCCAGTTCTAGCGTCTGCTCGTGACGATCCGAAGCCAGACCTTTCCGCACCTGCTCGCACCAGGCACCATCGGCCCGATGACCGTGCCCAATCGCGTGGTTCTCCCTGCGATGGACATGAACCTGTGTGAAGACGGGGAAATCGAAAAGGGCGACATCGACCACTTCGTGGCTCGTGCGGCCGGTGGAACGGGTCTGATCATCACCGGTTGCTGCGCTGTTGCGTACCCGCTGGGCTGCACCAGCCGCAAGGAACCGGGGCTCTCCGAAGACCGGTTCATCCCCGGACTCAAAGCGCTGGCCGACGCGGTGCACGACGCAGGCAGCAAGCTCTGTGTGCAGATGACACACCACGGCAAGGTGGCGCGCATCGATACCCTCGACGGCCGACCGCAGCTGGTCCCGTCCACACCGAAGCCGCCGGGTGACATGAGTGCGATGGCCGATTGCACGCCCAAAGAACTGGGCAAGATGGCTGCCATCAACGAGGGCAAGAGGGCGACCTACCACGAGGCCACCAAGGAAGATCTTGATTGGCTCGTCCGCATGTTCGCCGAGGCTGCCGGACGGGTGAAAGCGGCCGGCGGCGACGCCGTCGAGATTCATTGTGCCCACAACTACGTCCTCGGAGCGTTCCTGAGTCGCTACACGAATCAGCGCAGCGATGAGTACGGAGGTTCCATGGAGAACCGTGCTCGCCTGGCTTGTGAGGTTATTCGGGCGGTCAAGGAGGAGGTCGGTGGTGCGCTTGCCGTCATCGTGCGTCTGGCCGGTCAAGAGTACGGCGAAACCGACGGGCTGACCGTCGACGAGGCTGCTGCGGCCGCCAAGATGTTCGAAGAGGCCGGCGCTGACGCCATTCACGTCACCGGTACCGCGCTGAATGCTTTTGCCAACTTCACCGACGGCCCCCTGCCCGACAAGGTTGGCTACTACACGGACAATGCAACGCGAATCAAGCAGGCGATATCGATCCCCGTGATCACGGTCGGACGTATGCTCCCCGAGGTCGGCGAGAAGATGATCGCGGAAGGTCGTACGGACTTCGCCGCGATGGGCCGCCAGCTCCTGGCCGATCCACAGCTGGTGAACAAACTCAAAGACGGTGTACCCGAGCGGGTTCGGCCGTGCATCAATTGCTACGTCTGCGTGCAGGAGAACTTCTGGGACGAGACCCCGCTGTGCGCGGTGAACCCTGCCCTGGGCAACGAAGCGCTGCTCCCCTTCGTTCGGACCAGCACTCCGAAACACGTTGTTGTGGTCGGAGCGGGCCCCGGTGGTCTCGAAACGGCTCGCGTGGCCGCTGAACGTGGGCACCGAGTCACGGTGTTGGACAAGTCCGATCGCCTCGGCGGCACCCTGTGGTTCTCGAGCCTCACTACCCCGGACAACGGGCGTCTGCTCAGCTGGTTGAAAGTGGAAATCGAGCGTCTCGGTGTCGATGTTCGACTGAAGACCGAAGCCACAGTCGCCTCGATCCGGGCATTGAACCCCGACGCCGTAGTCGTGGCCACCGGTGCAGTTCGTGAGCGGCCTAGCGTTCCGGGCGGTGATCTCCCACACGTGCACACCGGTGATTCGTTGCGCGCGTTGATGACCGGAGCGGGAGACGTCTCACAGGTGCCGCCGTTCCTGCGGACGATGGCCAAGTTGGGCAAGCTGTCCGGTATCACCAAGAGCCCCGCGGCGATCCGAGCTGTGACTCGCAAGTTCCTGCCCATGGGTAAGGACGTTGTCGTGATCGGTGGTTCGCTTGTCGGACTCGAGCTTGCGGAGTTCCTGGCCGAGCGAGGTCGCAATGTGACGCTGATCGAAGAAGGCCAGCAGTTGGGTATTCCGATGGCGATGCCGCGCCGCTGGACGGCTGTGCGCCACGCCAAGCATGTCGGTGTGGACATTCACCGCAATTCAACGGTGCAGCGAATCACCAAGGAGCACGTCGAATTCCTTTCCGGTGACAAGACACTGACCGCTCCGGCCGACATGGTTGTCGTCGCCTCGGGGGTGTCAGCGCAAGCGCCGCTGGCCGACGCTCTGATCGGCGTCGTCTCCGACGTGCACGTGGTCGGTGACGCGGTGAACGTCGACTACATCGAAGGTGCGATGCACACGGCGTGGAAAGTTGCGATGGATCTTTGACCCATCCCCTAGGTAGCACTTTGTGCCGCAACGATGTCCGGCCACCATCGGGCCGCGACATCGGGGTGCGCGCGTAGTCGACTCTTGAGGGCGTTCGCCCCGTAGGAATCGTGGATCGGGTTGTTCGCGTCCACGGTGACGCCGGTGGCGCGCGCCGCCAGCTCGGGCGGTAGGTCGAACTCCGGGATCTGCGCTGCGTAGTTCGGGTTGAAGAAGAACGGCACCGAGATACGTTCACCGTCACCTTCGGGTGAAACTACCCGGTGCACAGTCGCTTTCAAGTAGCCGCCGGTAGCGACCTCGAGAAGTTCGCCGATGTTGACCACCAGCGCCCCGTCGATCGGCGGGGCGTCGATCCAGTCGCCGTCGTGCTCGACCTGCAGACCGCCCTTGCCCGGTTCGACATAGAGCAGAGTCAGTACGCCCGCGTCCTTGTGCCCGCCGACGCCCTGGGAGCCGGCACCTTTCGGGCGGCCCGGGTAACGCACCACCTTGATGAGGATCGACGGATCGTGAGCGAACGCGTCGTCGAAGATGTTCGCATCCTGGCCCAGGGCTACCGCCCATTCGCGTAAGAGGCTCAATGCGATCGAGGTGAGTGTGTCGTTCCACTCGGTGATGACGTCGCGGAGTTCGGGAAGGGCGTCGGGCCACTGGTTGGGGCCCTGCAGGATCTCCCAGGCCGGTGAGGTGTCGGTGCGCTCGGCCGCGGGCTGTTCGGCGCCGATGTCGATCTGCTCGCGCCAGTCCTGCTTGCCTTCGGTCAGTTCGCCGCCGAGCCTGGTGTACCCACGGAAGTGCGGGCTGCGGACGTTCTCGATCGCGAGCTTCTCGGCAGTCGGTAGCGCGAAGAACTCGCGGGCGACGGCGAGGAGGCGTCGCTGCAGTTCGTCGGGAATTCCGTGGCCGACCAGGTAGAAGAATCCGACCTCGTGGGTGGCCTCGCGGAGCTGAGTGCGGAACTGCTCGGCGGTGTCGGGATTCTGCGCAAGCGACAGATCGAGCACTGGCAGCGACGTAATCGACATGGGGTCCTCGATCCGTGTGATGGTTCTGATGTCCATCATTCCACGCTGATCGGCACCCGGACCCGCGCAGCGATTCGGCAGCCGCAGGCGTGATTACCCGCGCGGATGCGGAAACACCCTGCGGATAACAGAATCGGGGCCTTGCGCCGTTGGCGCAAGACCCCGAATCAGCGTGAACCTAAATCAGGCCTCGTCGGCCCGGCGTCTAGCTACGCCTCATCGGCTCCGATGATGAACGCTTCGAGCTCGATGCGAGCCTTGTCGTCGGCCATCTGGACCGGCGGGGACTTCATCAGGTAAGCGGAAGCCGGGTAAACCGGTCCACCGATGCCGCGGTCTTTGGCGATCTTGGCTGCGCGGACGGCGTCGATGATGATGCCGGCAGAGTTGGGCGAATCCCAGACCTCGAGCTTGTACTCCAGGTTCAGGGGAGCGTCACCGAAGGCGCGGCCTTCGAGGCGGACGTATGCCCACTTGCGGTCGTCGAGCCACTCCACGTAGTCCGAGGGACCGATGTGGACGTTGCGGTCGTGAACCTTGCCGGCAAGTGCGCCGGTCAGGTTGGACGTCACGGCCTGGGTCTTGGAAACCTTCTTGGACTCCAGGCGATCACGCTCGAGCATGTTCTTGAAGTCCATGTTTCCACCGACGTTGAGCTGGTAGGTGCGGTCCAGCACGACGCCGCGGTCTTCGAACAGCTTCGCCATCACGCGGTGGGTGATGGTGGCGCCGACCTGGCTCTTGATGTCGTCGCCGACGATCGGGACGCCGGCGTCCTTGAACTTGGCAGCCCACTCCGGGTCGGAAGCGATGAAGACGGGCAGGGCGTTGACGAATGCAACGCCTGCGTCGATCGCGCACTGTGCGTAGAACTTGTCAGCGTCATCGGAACCGACGGGCAGGTAGGAGACGAGGACGTCGACCTGAGCGTCCTTGAGTGCCTTGACGACGTCGACGGGCTCGGCGTCGGACAGCTCGATGGTCTCGGCGTAGTACTTGCCGATGCCGTCGAGGGTCGGGCCACGCTGAACGGGAACGTCCAGGGGCGGGACGTCGGCGATCTTGATGGTGTTGTTCTCGCTCGCGAGGATCGCCTCGGAGAGGTCGAAGCCGACCTTCTTGGCGTCGACGTCGAACGCAGCGACGAACTGCACGTCGCGGACGTGGTACTTACCGAACTTGACGTGCATGAGGCCGGGGACCGTCTGGGTCTCGTCGGCATCCTTGTAGTAGTGGACGCCCTGAACCAGGGACGAGGCGCAGTTACCCACGCCCACAATGGCTACGCGCACCGCGGTGCTGTTCTCACCCATGGTCGGGTTCTCCTTCTTTCCGGGATGTTCCTGTTGTCGATTGCTCGGCTGCGATCAATTCGTTGAGCCAACGCACTTCGCGTTCACTCGATTCGAGTCCGAGCTGATGGAGCTGACGGGTATAGCGGTCCAGCGATCCGCTGGCCCGACCGACGGCCTCGCGGAGCCCCTCGCGGCGCTCCTCGACCTGGCGTCGCCTGCCTTCGAGGATCCGCATCCGCGCTTCTGCGGGGGTGCGGCTGAAGAAGGCGAGGTGAACGCCGAAACCGTCGTCGGTGTAGTTCTGCGGCCCGGTGTCGGCGACCAGTTCGGTGAACCGTTGCCGACCTTCCGGAGTGAGCTGGTAGACGCGACGCGCCCGACGCTTGAGAGTGCCGGTGGCAGTGTCGACGTCTTCCGAGATCAATCCGTCGGCTTGCATGCGCCGCAGTGCCGGGTACAGCGATCCGTACGAGAACGCGCGGAATGCGCCGAGCAGACCAGTGAGCCGCTTACGCAGCTCGTATCCGTGCATCGGTGACTCGAGGAGCAGCCCGAGGATTGCGAGTTCGAGCAACTGACAAACCTCCCGAGTCGTTGAACCTAACCGCTTGATGCGATAACCAACTATATCGCGCCGATATATAAAACCACACTGCGGCCCGATACGTGTACCAAGGTGTCACGGCTAGATCAGGGGGCGAACGGGTAGACGCTCAACGGCTCGCCCGACAGTGTGGTCTCCAGGTGGCCGGAGTCGTCGGCCTCGTTTCTCACGTACATAGAGACGGTCGGCTCGTTGGCTCGGCCGATGGTGGGGTATTCGAAACGGATCTGGTCGACCACTCCGCCCGGAACCCGGAGCGTTTCCGGAGCGCCGGCGATCAGCCGCGCCAGAACCTCGAGATCGACCGTCGACAGGTCGATTGTTCGTGTCCCGGTTGTTCGGGGTGAAGGTGTCGACCAGGATTTGAAGTCACCATCGTAGATGTATTTGACGTAGTTGCCGGGCTGATCATGGGCCACTCGTTCTACGGTTGCGTTTTCGGTACTGAGTGAGACGGTATCGGCGATGGTGTCGCCGAATTCGGCCCGGTAATCGTCGATGAACTGCGCCACGCCGTGGCCGGTCATCAGATTCGGGATCGGTGCGTCGGTCCCGAGCGGTGACGTGTCCGGGTTGGTGGCCGAACCGATCAGCGCCCCGACGACACCGGCGACAAGTACGACGGCCGCAGCAGCTTTCACCGATTTCGGTGGCGCAGGCAGGCGGGGCCGGACCACCTCGGTGTCGAGATATCGAGAGGGGATCTGAAGGTCATTCACGAGAACCTGAAGGTCGTGAATTGTTTTGGCGGACATTGCTTTTGATGTTCGAGACTCGTATTCTCCGGCATGTAGCTGCCCGTCTGCGAGGGCGTTGTCCAGCACCCCACAGGTATCGGCTCGGTCGGAATCTCGTGCACGTTTAGACGGGGAGGGACTCGACGGCATGATCTGATTCCTAATCGGTGAAGGCGTAGACGCGGACGAGTTCGCCAGCGGAGGTGGTATTGACGAATCCGCCTTCGCCGAAGCTGTTTTTCGCCGAAATATCCAGCAGCGGTTCTTCTCCGGCAGTGTACGAAATGTAGTAGACCTGGGCGTCGGGCACATTGACGTGCCGCTGGATCGCCTCGATGTTTCGTCGTACGGCTTCGAGATCAATCGCGTCGAGATCGACTGTCGCAGTGTCGATCTTACGGCTTTCCGGATCGCCGTCCGCAGTGAAGCCGCCGCGAAAGGAGTACTTGATCTTCCGGTTGGGTTGACCGGGAACAGCGAGGGAGAAATAGGCTGCGCTGTTGTTGAAGGTGATCTCGTCGACGACGGTGGAGCCGAACTTTTCCCGCAACCGGTCACGTAAGAGGGCGATCCCTTCCGCGCTCGCCATGAAGGGTGTGGGTATGACCAAGGGCTCCGGGTTCGGGACAACGGCAGGCGCAACTGCGGACGGCGGCGTCACGGGATCTCGGTGCGTGAGCGAATAAGCCCCGACGCCGACGACCAGCGCTGCCGCCACCGTTGCCGCTGCGAACCACGGCACCGGTCGTTTTGGTGGGCGACGTCGATCGGACGGCGGATTCGCTGCGCCCTGCAAGTCGGCGACGATGGCGGCCAGTTCGTCGAGAGTGCGCGCTTTCGCCACCGCCTGCGCGGCAGCGCGATGCTCGGCGGCGTTCAACTGTCCGTCTCCGAACGCCGCATCGACGACGGCCGCGGTTGTCTCCCTGTCCCGGTTTGCGGCGCGGGTGTTCGGCGGATATTTCTGGGCCATGCCGAGAATCCTAAATTCAAGGCCTGTGCGTCAGAACACCCTGCCGTCGAAGGTCATCTTGCGCACGCCCGTGTACGCCCCGGTGTCGTCGACGACGTAGATGCTTATCACCGGCGCACCCGAATCGGCCAAGGTGATGTGGTCCACGCGGGTACCGGCCAGCGCGGCGGGGGACTGTGCGATCACCGATACCAAGGCGTCGCGGTTCACGTTGGTGAGGTCCATGTCCGTGTTGCCGGCCACCGACGCGGGTTCGTCGGACGGAGTGAGTGTGCCGCGGAAATCGAAGTTCCGGAAGTTCCCTGATTCGTCGACGCGGCCGACCACCGCTCGATCGGGGTAAAAGGTCGCAACCCGCACCGTCTCGGAACCGTACGTCGCGACGAACGACGCGAAGACGTCGTCGATGCCGGTGGGAGTAAACGGAGAATCGGCAGGCTCGGTGCTTGCTGTGAACCGTTCGACCACCTCGGCCGGCGGCTCGAGCGGACCGCGTTGGGCTGCAGCCAGTGCAATCGCGCCCGCCACCGCCGCAGCGGCCAGCGAAACGTAGAGCACTTTTCGTCGAAAGGTCACGTGGGGAGATTTCACGCGCGCACGAGGTGCAGCTTCCTGTAGATCGCCGATCAACGACGCCAACTCGACCACCGTCGTGGCAGTTCGCGCTTGCTCGGTGCGATCGAAGTATTCGGCGGCGCCCAGTTGTCCCTCGGCGTAAGCGGCGTCGAGTCTGGCGCAGGCGTCGATACGGTCCGTATCGCGTGCGCGGGTGGCCGGCGTCTTGGAAGAACTCACAGGTTCCAATGATAATTGCTGGTCGCCATGCGTCCGGACCGCAAAATGTGTTCATCGTGACCCTCCCGAACCGTCCGTGGCGGCACGGACGCACGTACGCTGGTCAGGTGCGGATACAGCGGCAAGTTGTGGACTACGCGCTCGCGCGTCGGTCTGTGCTGGCCGAAGTGTCTGCGGGTAGGACCGACGTCAAGCAAGTGTGTGACGCCGATCCGTACCTACTCAGAGCCGCGAAGTTCCACGGCCGGGGCAGCGACGTCGTCTGCCCCATTTGCCGCAAGGAACAGTTGACGCTCGTGTCCTGGGTGTTCGGCGACAAGCTCGGTCAGGTTTCGGGATCGGCCCGAACCTCGGACGAGCTCGCTCGGCTTGCGGAAACAGCAGAGGAGTTCACGGTGCACGTTGTAGAGGTGTGCCGTACCTGCAGTTGGAACCACTTGGTGCAGTCCTATGTGCTCGGCGCAGTACCTGCGCCGCCGCGACCGCGGCGAGCACGCCCACCAAGCCGGCGCACCGCCAGCGAGTAACGCCACACCCGAAGAAGGGCCCGATCGAAGTCTGCACGTGATCGGTCCGTGACCACTGGAGATTTGATTCGTGAGTTCCCCCAGCAACAACAACCCGGGAGGCAACAACCCGGGTGGCCGTCCCGTCGGTCCCAACCGTCCCGCCGGACCTCCTCAGGGTCGTCCGCCGCAGGGACGTCCCATGGGTCCACCACCGCAGGGCCCACCACCGCAGGGACGCCCTCCGATGGGTCCGCCCCCTCAGGGGCGTCCGCCGCAAGGTCGTCCGATGGCACCCCCGCTTCAGGGTCGTCCGCCGCAGGGTCGACCTTCGGGCCCGCCTCCTCAGGGCCGCCCCGCCGGTCCCCCGCCTCAGGGTCGTCCGTCGCAAGGCCGACCTGCCGGCCCGCCGCCTCAGGGTCGCGCCTCCGGCGCTCAGGCAAACGAACCGACCCAGCGCGTCGCGGCAGCAGCAGCGACCACCCGTAGCAACGCGGGCACCCGCCCGCCGGTCGGACCTCCGCCGACGAAGCCGCCGACAGGTGGCTCCGGTGGCGGTGGCAACGACGGACAACCACCGAAGGGAAGAAAGAGCACCGTGAAGAAGAAGTCCAAGTGGCGCACAGTTCGCCGCTCGGCCTACGTCTTGGTGGCGCTCGGTCTTGTTCTGCCCGTCCTTGCCTTCATGGCGGCGTACATCGTGCAGGACGTCCCCAAGCCCGGTGACCTCAAGACCAATCAGGTGGCGACGGTCTTCGCCGCCGACGGCACCACGGTGATCAGTACCGTCGTCCCGCCGGACGGCAACCGCGTCGAGGTTTCGCTCGATCAGGTACCGCTTCACGTTCGCAATGCGGTTCTCGCCGCAGAGGACCGCGATTTCTACTCGAACCCGGGCTTCTCGATCTCCGGTTTCGCACGCGCAGCCCGAGACAACGTCCTCGGTCGCGACAGTGCCGGTGGTGGCTCGACCATCACGCAGCAGTACGTGAAGAAGGCGCTCGTCGGCTCGGAGCGTTCGCTGACGCGAAAGATGAAAGAGCTCGTCATCTCCTCGAAGATGGCCAACGAGTGGTCCAAGGACGACATCCTCGCCGCGTATCTGAACACCATTTACTTCGGTCGCGGCGCATACGGCATCGGCGCAGCATCCAAGGCTTACTTCGGTAAGCCCGTCGACCAGCTGACCATCGAAGAAGGTGCCGTCCTGGCATCGTCGATTCAGCTTCCGTCGCTCCTCGATCCCGAGACCAACCCGACCGGCGCGAAGTCCCGTTGGGATTACGTGCTCGACGGCATGGTGTCCGCCGGCACGCTGGATCAGGCCGCGCGCACGCCGATGCAGTACCCCGCCTACATCCCGCTCGCCCAGGTCGACAACAGCAGCCAAGGCTCGACCGGACCCGAGGGCCTGATCAAGCGTCAGGTGCTCAAGGAGATCGGCGACGCCGGAATCAGCGAGCAGTTGCTCAACACCGAGGGCTTGCAGATCACCACGACCATCGACCCGCAGGCTCAGGCCGCAGCGGTCGAGGCAGCCCGTTCCAACATGGAGGGTGAGCCGGAGAACCTGCGCACCGCAGTTGTCTCGGTTGACCCGAAGACCGGTGCCGTCAAGGCGTACTACGGCGGTGAGGACGGCGCGGGATACGACTTCGCGAATGCCGGACTTCAGACCGGTTCCTCGTTCAAGGTGTTCGGTCTCGCAGCCGCCCTGGATCAGGGAATCCCGCTCTCGCAGATGTACGACAGCTCGCCGCTGACCGTCAACGGCATCTCCATCGGCAACGTCGAAGGTGAAAGCTGCGGCACCTGCACCATCGCAGAGGCGCTCAAGCGTTCGCTGAACACCAGCTTCTACCGCCAGATGCTCAGCCTCGACGGCAACGGCCCGCAGGCAATCGCGGACATCGCACACCAAGCAGGCATCCCGAAGGACATCCCGGGCGTCGGCCCGTCGCTCACCGAGGCTGACGGTTCCGGTCCCAACAACGGCATCGTGCTCGGCCAGTACCAGGCCCGCGTGCTCGACATGGCGTCGTCGTACGCGACGCTCGCCGCATCCGGCACGTATCACGCACCGCACTTCGTCCAGAAGGTCGTTGCCGCCGACGGCACCGTGCTGCTGGACCGCGGCGCACCCGCCGGTGAGGACCGCATCGACGCTGCCGTCGCCGACAACGTGACGGCTGCGATGCAGCCGATCGCGGCGTACTCGCGCGGTCACAACCTGGCCGGCGGACGTCTGTCGGCGTCGAAGACAGGTACCGCGCAGCTCGGTGACACCGGAGCCAACAAGGACGCATGGATGGTCGGCTACACGCCGTCACTCTCGACCGCGGTCTGGGTCGGAACTCCCGACGGTGAAGCGATCACCAACTCGGGCGGCGCGATGATCTACGGCTCGGGTCTGCCTTCGGACATCTGGAAGGACACGATGGACGGCGCCCTCGACGGCACCGACAACGAGAAGTTCCCGACGCCGGGCAAGATCAACGGCCAAGCCGGTGGTGTTCCGGAGTACACGGCACCTGCACCGCCCAAGACGTCGGCGCCGCCGACCACCGCACCGACGACGACGGAAACCACTCCGCCGCCCGTGGTGACGACGACGCAGGTCGAGGTTCTGCCGGGCATCACCATCCCGATTCCGGGCATCTCCCGGCCGACGACAACCACGCCGCAGGTACCAGGGGCAGGCGAGACCACCGAGGAAGAACCGGCAGGTGTGAGCCCCGGCCAGTAGTTGGAGGGTGGTCGGTTCGAAAGACGGTAACCTCGCGGAGTGGCCGCGAATGCTGATGATGCCGAACCGACCTCCCCAGCTCCGCTGGCCGAAGATCTTCGTTCGGCGGATTGGCGGGACGTTCCCAGTCGCAACGACGCGATGGTGTCTGCGCTGTCGGGAACCGTCGGCGGTCCGGTAGGTCGTCACGCACTGATCGGACGCACTCGCTTCTTCACCCCGATGCGAGTGATCCTTCTGCTCGCCGTGGTGTTCTTGGCTTTCGGCTGGTTCGCGAAGGCCGGCTGTATTCAGCAGGCGCCGGTCGGCGAGAGCGGGCAGGTCGGCCTCGACTGGAGTGGCAGCCGTCAGTACGTGGCGATGTGTTACTCCGACACCGTTCCGCTGTACGGGGCCGAACGCCTCGATCAGGGAGCATTCCCGTACAAGACGTCGTGGGAAGAAGTACGCGGCGACGGTTCGATCCAGATGCGGTACATGGAGTATCCGGTGATCTCGGGGCTCTATCAGTACGGCGCAATGAAAGTCGCGAAAGCGTGGGATTCGATCACTTGGCTGCCGGGCGCGATTCAGGTGGCGCTCTATTTCAACGTCGTCGCGTTCGGTTTGGCGTTGGCGTGGCTGGTCACCGTGTGGGCGAGCACCCTGCTGGCCGGACGACGGGTGTGGGACGGCGCGCTGATCGCCTGTTCGCCCCTGGTGATCGTGCACGTGTTCACGAACTTCGATCCTCTGGCGACGGCGTTCGCGGCCGGCGGGTTGTTGGCGTGGGCACGCAAGCGGCCCGTGCTCGCGGGAATTCTGCTCGGCCTGGGCGGCGCCGCGAAGCTCTACCCGCTGCTCCTACTCGGACCGCTTTTTGTCCTGTGTCTGCGCGCGGGCAAGACGAGGGACTGGCTGGTGACCGCACTCAGCGCCGTCGCGGCATGGCTTGCGGTGAACCTGCCCATCGCCGCCCTGTACCCCCATGGTTGGTACGAGTTCTTCCGGCTCAACTCCGAGCGCGGGGCCGATCCCGATTCCATCTACAACGTGATCGCGTCGTTCACGTCGTGGAAGGGCCTCGACGGTCCTCTCGCACAGGGTGAGTCGCCGTCGAATCTCAACGCCGTTTCTCTGCTGCTGTTCGTGGCAGTCTGCATTGGTGTCGGTTACGTCGCCCTGACGGCGCAGCGTCGTCCGCGCGTTGCGCAGTTGTGTTTCCTGTTGGTGGCGGGCTTCTTGCTCACCAACAAGGTGTGGAGCCCGCAGTATTCGTTGTGGCTGGTGCCGCTGGCCGTGTTGGCCTTGCCGCACCGCAGGCTCCTGCTCGCGTGGATGACCATCGACGCCCTGGTCTGGGTTCCGCGAATGATGTATTACCTCGGGGTGTCCAACAAGGGGCTGCCCGAGCAGTGGTTCACCGGAACCGTCGTGGTCCGGGACATCGCGGTACTCGTTCTGTGCGCGCTGGTGCTCCGTCAGATCTACCGGCCGTCGGAGGATCTCGTGCGGTACGGGTTCATCGACGATCCGGCGGGCGGTGTTCTCGATCAGGCTCCGGACAAACAACCTGCCTGGCTACCAGGTTGGTTGAAGCCGTCCAAGGCGAAGGAACCGGAACCCGTCGCGGTCTGAGGTCACCACTCGTCGAGGGTGGTGTACCCGTCCTGGACCGCGCGGGCAAACAACGCTGCCTTCGTGGGAGCCGGCCGCCCGACGTCGCTGTACTTCGTGCGTACCCGAGTGATGTGTGTGTTGACGGTGCAGACGCGTAGGCCGAGTGTCTCGGCGACCTCGGACTTGGAATCCGAACGAAGCCAGGCGAGAAGTACTTCGATCTCGCGGACGCTCAGCTTCGGCTTGTGCTTGCCGTGCTTGGGGTTGCCGACTCGGGACACGTTTGCCTCGATCTTCGGAGAAATGCCGATTGAAGACATGCGAGTAGCGCCTTTCGACGGAGGGAATGGACGTCGACTGCCGTATTTGCAGAAGGGCTGCTGAGATGGGGCGCGACTGAGAACGAGTATTTCGATCAAGGCGTCTCAGTGGAACGGACGCAACTCTCTCGATACAGAGTCCATACAACGGACAAATCTCCTACCTGCTCCGATAGAGTGCCTCGCTATGAACTCGAAGGCGGAAGCCGGTAGGCACAATCGGGTCGATCCCGCCCAGATCGAGTCGCGTGGTCAGTTTGCTGAGGCGCTCACGGCTTTGCGGAAGGCGGCCGGACTGACGGTCCGCGAAGCCGTCGAGCGTTCGGGTGGTTTGCACGGAACCGTCAGCGGATGGTTCGCCGGCCAACACCTGCCGACGCCGGCGAGTACCCCGATGTTTTTTGCGCTCCTCGAGGCCTGCGGTGTCGACTCCGAGGATGAGCGGCAGCGCTGGATCGGTGCGGTGCAACGAGTGAGGCAGCTGACAGCCAGACGACGCGGTGACGCCACCGTTCCGTATCGAGGTCTCGAATCTTTCCGACAAGAGGACGCCGAGTGGTTCTTCGGTCGAGACGAACTCACTGCCAACTTGGCCCAACGGGTGGCGTCGGCGATACGAGGTGTCGGCCGCCGTCAGTTCATGGTGATCGGTGCTTCCGGATCGGGTAAGTCGTCGTTGCTGCGGGCCGGGCTCGCCCCCAAGGTTGCCGAGGGCGATTCACGGTTCGACGGCTGGCGGGTCGAAATTCTGCAGCCGGGTACGGGAGGAATTCCGTCGTCGATTTCCGACGAACCAACCGTCTTGATCCTCGACCAGTTCGAGGAACTGTGGACGCAGTGCGACGGTGATCGGCGCGAGGAAATACTGCGGACTCTCGCGGAACTCGGTGAGAACACCATCGCCGTCATCGGGATGCGCGCCGACTTCTACGGTCTCGCGGCGGAGGAACCGCTTTTGGTGCCGCTGCTCGACGATTCGCCGATGGTGGTCGGGCCACTGACCGACGAACAATTGCGCGAGGTGATCGTCGAGCCGGCGATCAAAGCCGGGATGACCGTGCAGAGCGAATTGGTTCAGGTTCTGGTATCCGAGCTGACACCACGCGGCTCGCGTACGGCGAGCGACCCCGGAGCTTTGCCCTTGCTGTCACACGCACTGTTGGGGACCTGGCAACGGTCGACGCGTAAAACTCTGACCGTCTCGGATTACTACGCCACCGACGGGATTGCCGGAGCCGTCCAGCAAAGCGCGGAGGAAGTGTACGGCGAGCTCACAGAGCGGCAGCAGCAGTTGGCGCGCAGGATCTTCCTGCGATTGGTCAACGTCGACGAAGTGACGCAGACGCGTCGGCGTGCACCGCGCACCGAACTCTTCCTCGGTGACGACGTCGACGACGTGAACACCGTCATCGACCGGTTCGCCTTACGGCGCCTTCTCACCGTCGACGAAGAGACGGTCGAGGTTTCGCACGAGGTCTTACTGTCAGCGTGGAGTCGGCTTCGCGATTGGATCGACTCGGACCGCGCCGGCCTGGCGGTGCATCGCCGGTTCACGTACGCGGCGCAGGTGTGGGAAGACAGTGGACGCGACCCCGGCGCGCTGCTCGGACCCGCACGTCTTCACCTGACGGAAGAATGGCTGAACTCGGGTGAACTCGGTCTCCCACTGGAACCGAGTCGGACCCGCGCCGCCGACCTCAACGCCACCGAGCGGGAGTACCTCGCCGCGAGTATCGAGCATCGTGATCAGCAGGAATTTGCCGATCGCCGACGTACACGCGTTCTGCGACGACTCGTGACTGCGTTGGCAGCCGCGTCGGTGATCGCTCTGGTGTTGGCGGTGGTTGCGACCGTCGCCGGTATCGGAGCGAATCGTCAACGTGTCCAAGCAGATACCGCGCGAGACGAGGCGATGTCGCGTCAGGTGGCCACCGAGTCGATCAGGATGCGCGAGCGGGATCCGTCGCTGGCGTCGCAGCTTGCTCTGGCGGCATTTGCGGTCAACGAAACAACCGAAGCCCGCTCGGCATTGCTGGATGCGTCGGGCGTTCATTCGGCTACTCGCATCATCGGGCCGCCCGGCGCGATGAAGGCCCGGATCAACCCAGCCGGAACTGTTGTGGCGGTGGGTGGTTCGGACGGCAAGGTCAGGCTTTATCCGATGGTGGACGGTGTTGCCTCAGCTGTTCCGCAGGCGGAGTTCCTCGGAGTCTCGGAGGGCACGGCCCTCTTTGCCGTCGCCTACAGCCCGGACGGACGGCTCCTTGCGACCGGTGGTGCGGGCGGCGCTGCGCTGTGGGACGTGTCGGATCCCGAGAATCCGGTCCGTGGAACACTTCCCGTCGACGGTGAACGCGTAGTGCAGGACATGGAGTTCAGCCCGGACGGAACCAAGCTGGTCGCCGGTACCTCGACGCCCGACGTCCTGCGATGGAACATCGAAGTTTCGGCGAATGCCGTTGCTTTGCCTGCTCTTCCGCACCCAGCTGACGGCATCGTCACCGCGACGTTCAGTCCTGACGGACGTTTCCTCGTGGCGGGCGGGCGTCAATCGACACTTCGTGTGTGGGACGTCGAGAAGTGGGGTGAGGAATCGGCGCCGATCTTCGCGACCGAGCCGAACGGCACCACCGTCCACTACCTCGGTGTCGCCTTCAGTCCGGACGGACGCGAGCTTGCGGCGGGAACCACTGGCAGGGAGGTGGTTCGGTGGGGCATGAGCGATCCGGCGCGCCCCACTCCCCTGCCGGCACTGACGGGATTTTCCAGCTACGTCAACGAACTCAACTACGGCAAAGACGGAACACGTCTTGCCGCAGGTAGTTCCGACAACTCCGTGCGCGTGTGGGACCCCCGAACCGGGGCATTGATCGAAACACTTCCGGACAGTGGGGCGGTGACCACCGTCGACTACAGCGATGACGGCCGCAATCTGGTCACCGGGGGACTCAACGGTGTGACTCGCGTGTGGGCTCTTCCGGGTCCGGTCTGGGCGGGAGCTCGGGACACGATCTTCACCAGTCCCTTTGCCGCGGACGGCTCGCGTCTGGTGGCCGGCGTCGGTGCCAGGGGTGGCGCGATGTTGGCGTGGAACACCGAGGATCTCGATCGCCCCGCGGTGATGCCGGAGTTGAAACCGCAAGGGGCCGACACTTTCAGCGGTGCGTCGGCGGTGTCGGCAGACGGGAACCTGGCTGTGAGCGGCACCGGCGGCGGCGGTGCATATCTTTGGGACCTGAGTGATCCGGCGTCGCCACGTATCTACGGCGAGCCTGCGGTATATGTGAAGGGCATCGTGGCGGTTGTCGCACTGAATCCCGCCGGAGATCTGCTGGCGGTGTCCTCGCAGGACGACAACAGTATTGCGTTGGTCGACGTTTCCGACCCGTCGGCTCCGAAACTGTTGTCGTTGACCGATGTCGGCTCCTACCCGCAGATGATGGCCTTTCAGCCAGGTACCGACATCTTGGCGATCGCGAACGCCAAGAACGAAGTGGATCTGTGGGACGTGTCGAACGCAGCGTCGCCCCGGGTGGCGGCGACGGTGGGTGGATTCGAAAGCTACGCATTAGCAGTGTCTTTCAGCGCCGACGGAACGCTGTTGGCCGCTGGAAGTGCGGATCACGGTGTCGCCGTGTGGGACGTACGCACACCGTCGGCACCCGAGGAACTCGCTCGTCTCGTCGGCCCCGAGGGCGCAATCTATTCGATCTCGTTCAACCGCGCCGGTGATCGGCTCGCTGCCGGTGTCGGCGACGGAACCGTCTGGCTCTGGGATATCGAGACGCCCTCGCGGTCAACACGATTTGCGACGCTGTCCGCCTACCCGGGTCGAGTCAACGACGCTCAGTTCGCCGGCGAGAGTGACATGATCGCGGGCAGCGGGTCGGACAAGACCGTTCGCTTGTGGGGAATCGATCCCGACAGCGTCGTTGATCGATTGTGCCGCACCGCAGGATCTCCCATCACGGAAGCCGAATGGGAGCGTTACCTGCCCGGTGTTCCCTATCAGGATCCGTGTGCCGGCTGACGCGCTTCAGTTCATCCAGAACTCGAGCGCCGGTTCCCGACCCAGCTCGCCTCCGCTGCCGGTGATCACCAGTCCGGTGGAGGTGAGCTTGTATGTCACGTCCTTGTTGGTGACGGTGAATCCGTTGCCGGTGGGCGTCGGATCGTCGAGTTCGATGGTGGCGCCGTCGCTCAGCCGTTGACCCTTGTAGTAGTAGCGGCCGACTCCCGTTTCGCAGATGACGATTCGTGATCCGGTCGTGACGGCGATGGCGACGGCAGGATTGGTGGAGTTGCAACTGGGGCCGCCGGAGATGAAACCCTGACGGTCGGTGCCAGAGACGGTCGGCGCCGGACCGATCGAGGTTGTGACGCGTGGTGGCGTCGTCGTTTTCGGCGCTGTGGTGGGTGCACTCGGTGCCCGAGTCGTGGTCGTGGAGTACGAGTACGGCGTCGTGTAGGTGAAACTCCGCGAACTCGCTTCATCGGCGGCGTTGCCGAAAGCGGCGGCAAGCAGCCCGAAGAACGCGATCCACACGATCACGGCCAGGATGCCGAGTGCGGTGAAGATGTAGCCGATGATCAGTCCGGCAAGGGCGAGTCCGTCGCCTTCTTCGCCGGTCCGTTTGATCTGGCCGCGAGCGATGTGCCCGAAGACGATCCCCAACGGCGCGATGAGGAACGCGAAGACGAGGGCGAGCACCGCGAGTGTGTTCGTCGGGCGCCTGCCGTACGGATCGGGCTGCCCGTACGGAGACGGTTGCCAATTCTGATTGCCCTGGTACCCGTACCCACCCTGATCGCTCATGAGGTGAATCTTGGCATGGACTTCGCCGAAGAGTGCAGGTGATGGCTAGTTTCGGGTACGTGTCTCGAGCTGAGGTGCGATGGTCGGCCAGTCTTCGTCGGTCATCGCGAACAGCGCTGTTGTACGCCAACTGCCGTCGACGCGGCGTCGGTGCTTGCGCAGCAGGCCCTCGAACTGAGCGCCGAGCTTTGCGATCGCTGCCCTGGACTGTTCGTTGAACTCGTCCGTGTGCCACTCGACGCGTACGGCTTCGAGCTGGTCGAAGGCGTGGCGAAGCAGGAGCAGCTTCGATTCGGGATTGATCCCGGTTCCTTGAACCGATCGCGACAACCACGTGTATCCGATTGCAAGACTGCGGTTTACCGGGTCGATCTGGTACATGGACGTAGTGCCGACCACGGCGTTCGTCGCGATGTTCACCTGCGCGAAGGCGATCCGATTCGGGTCGTCGAGGGCTGCAGAGATGTACCTCTGTGCCTGTTCCCGATCGGTGATGGGCGCTGCGGTCCAACGAAAGATCGCCGCGTCGTCGGCCGCCGCGAGCAGAGCGTCGGTGTGCGCGACGCCCAGGGGTTCGAGTCGGACACGATCACCGGTCAGCGTCGGTGATTCGAACCATGATGCAGTCATCAGGCTTGCTCCCGTGAGTGAGTCGGAAGGTTGTTGTCGGAGTTGGCAATCTGATCGGTCCCACCGGCCAGCGGATACCGCAGCGGGACTCGCAGGAACAGGAAGAAGAACACGGCGAGCAGGATGACGTGGCCCCACACACTCGCCTGGACGACGGCTTCGTACTTGCTCGGATCGAGATTCATGTCCAGTTGGTAGAAGTACCGGAAGATGCCGATACCCAACGCAGCGTCGGCGATCAGATAGGCGACGATCCAGAACCACCGGATCTTGAACAGGACGAGGAACGGCAGAATCCACAGTGTGTACTGCGGTGAATTGACCTTGTGCAGCAACACGAATCCGCACAACATCGCGGCACTGACTGCAATCCACGGAAAGTAGCCGTCACGGACGTAGCGGCGCCAACCCAGATACATCGCGAGCGCGAACGACAACAGGATCATGACCGGAGACAGGATGCTCACCAGTGCGTCGTAGTCGGCGTTGAGTTCGCGAACTCCGAAACCGTAGAACGGGCGCAAACCCCAGAACCACACCGAGTTGGTGGTGATGTCGGCGCTTCGCTTCTCCTGGAAGCTGAACGACGCGCGCCAGCCTTCGTACGAGATGAGGGCGAACGGCAGGTTGACGAGGACGACGGTGACGATCGCCGCGCCCGCCGTCATCAGCGCCCCACGAACGTCGTAGCGCTTGCCTTCGGTGCCGCGTAGGAGCACATAGGCCATGAGCGGCAGCACGAACATTCCCGGGTACAGCTTCAAACAGAAACCGATCGCCAGGATGACGGCCGCCAGAACCGCGCGAGTTCGCAGTGGGATCCGCTCGAACGTCATCAGGAAGATCGCGCCGACGCTGGTGGCCACCACCGGGAGCTCCCAGTTGTGGAATGCGTACAGAACCAGGGGCGGAGTCGCCGACCACACGAGCGCGTACGCGCCGCTCATCTTGCCGAGCATCCACGCCGTGAGCAGTCCGAAAGGAGCCAGGATCAGTGCCGAGTGCAGAAGGAAATCGGTGTCGGTGTGTGAGCCGATACCGCCCAGCCACATCAGAATTCCGCTGAGCACCGGGTATTCGACGGTTCCGCCGGTCAGGAATCCTTCGGGCGTTATCCCTCCGGTGACGAAGGGGAACAGATGCTGATCGATACCTCGTCCGAGCCAGAGCAACTGAATGTCGGAGTAGCAGACGTCGATGTTCTTGTTGACGTCGAAGTTCAGGCTTCGGCCGTCGGGCGCGAACGGTGCACCGCCGCATCTGGCCTTGTTGAAATAGCCCAGCGCCATCGTCAGCCCGCACAATCCGACGACCAACGCCAGGATCGACGCCGGGGTCTTGCGGTCTGTTCGCATGATTCTCACCCTAGGGGGCGCAGTGGCTCGCGGGGTGATGCGTCTGCGCCACGCGTCGCGCATCGATCTGGTGGTCTTCCAGGAGGGCCGGGACGATTTCCCTGGTCAAGGCCCCTCGTGTAACCTACGAGGGTTGCTGACGCAACGACCCTCCTGCCACGGATAGTCCGTGGCCGTTTTCACTTAGTCCACAGGAGGTGATGAGGTCTTATGCGTCATTACGAATTGATGGTCATCCTTGACCCCAGCCTGGACGAGCGCACTGTCGCTCCTTCACTGGATACGTTCCTCAATGTTGTGCGCCAGCACGGCGGCACGATCGACAAGGTCGATGTCTGGGGTAAGCGTCGTCTCGCCTACGAGATCCTGAAGCATGCTGAAGGTATCTACGCGGTGATCGACATCAACGCCACTCCCGCCACCGTCGCTGAGCTCGATCGTCAGCTCGGTCTGAACGAGTCGGTTCTGCGCACGAAGGTTCTGCGCCACAACAAGTAATTACTGTCGGTAGCGAGCTCTACTCTCGCGCCCAACGGTCTTACATCAATGCAGGAGGAACCACATGGCTGGCGACACCATCATCACCGTCATCGGAAACCTGACGGCTGATCCTGAACTTCGTTTCACCCCGGCGGGTGCCGCGGTTGCAAACTTCACGGTTGCTTCCACGCCCCGCACCTTCGACCGTAATTCCAATGAATGGAAAGACGGCGATGCGCTGTTCATGCGTTGCAACATCTGGCGCGAAGCAGCCGAGAACGTCGCGGAGAGCTTGACCCGTGGTTCACGAGTAATCGTGAGCGGCCGGCTCAAGCAGCGTTCGTACGAAACTCGCGAGGGCGAAAAGCGAACTGTCGTCGAGCTCGAAGTCGATGAAATCGGTCCTTCACTGAAGTACGCCACGGCAAAGGTCAACAAGGCCAACCGTGGTGGCGGCGGTGGAGGCGGCAACTTCGGCGGTTCCTCCGGCGGATCGGGTGGCGGACGTCCGAGCGCTGCACCTTCGGGTGGAGACGATCCTTGGGGCAGTGCGCCTCAGGCTTCGGGCTCCTTCGGTGGTGCGGGCAGCGACGAACCGCCCTTCTGATCCGTACCTGATCAGGAACATCCAGAAAAGAGCAAAGACATGCCGAAGCCGCCCTTGCGCGACAAGGTTATGAAGAAGAAGGTCTGCACCTTCTGCAAAGAGAAGAACACGCAGATCAACTACAAGGACACGACGTTGCTTCGTAAGTACGTCAGCGATCGCGGAAAGATCCGTGCTCGCCGTGTCACCGGCAATTGCGTCCAGCACCAGCGCGACGTTGCCATTGCCGTCAAGAACTCACGTGAGGTAGCACTGCTGCCTTACGCCACCGTGGCTCGCTAAGGAAAGGGAGGAAAGAACATGAAGCTCATCCTCACCGCTGACGTGGACAACCTCGGTGCGCCTGGCGACACCGTGGAGGTCAAGGACGGCTACGGCCGTAACTACCTGCTCCCCCGCGGACTGGCAATCGTCGCCACCCGTGGCGCCGAGAAGCAGGTCGAGGGCATCCGTCGTGCACAGGAAGCGCGCGCTGTGCGCGGCCTGGATCACGCCAAGGAGCTCAAGGCAGCTATCGAGGGCCTCGAGTCCGTAACGCTGACGGTCAAGACCGCCGGTGGCTCGGGCAAGCTCTTCGGTTCGGTTACCGTCGCTGACGTCGCTGCTGCGATCAAGGCTGCCGGTGGACCGATTGTCGACAAGCGCTCCATCGTGTTGCCGAAGGCTCACATCAAGAACACGGGCAAGCACGCCGTGGTCGTGAACCTGCACCCCGATGTGGTTGCCAAGTTCAACCTGAACGTCGTCGGCGCATAGTCGACTGTTCGTCTCGTCGGGCCCCGCACACTTCGGTGTGTGGGGCCCGACGTTTTGTTTCGGGGTGCGGTGTGCCGCCTGACAGCGTCCCGAATCGGACCTGGGGATAACTCTCACACTGTGATGTTCGACTTGGTGATCAGTGACGAATCGGGCGAGGCAACACGCCCGACACGCCGACGCGCCGACTGTGGAAAAACTATTTTCATCAACAGGCCTGTGAAATTGTGGATAGCCATCTACCTGGTCTTTTGTGGTTGCTAGGCAAAGTAGTCCCCAAATGCTCCACAGGCGGTGCACACCGTGGGGCGGGAGTTTCCACAAAGCATCCACAGGTTTATCCACAGTCCGGTTTGTATGCGGACCTACTAGTCCCTAACGTCATCTCGGCGTCTATCTACAGCCCGGCCGAATGCGGCTAGGGGATGTCGGTGGGGGCAGGTACAAATGATGAGGGCGCTGCGGTTTCTGGCAGTGTCGTCGAGTGTTTTACGGGAAGGTCTCGCTTGTGGCTGTTGTAGATGATCGAGGACCTTCCGACTTCTCGGGGCCGGACTACCCGGGCCCTCCCGAGGCCGAGCCCGACCAGGAGTTCGGACGCCAGCCACCTCAGGACATGACTGCCGAGCAGTCGGTGCTCGGCGGCATGCTGCTGAGCAAGGACGCCATCGCTGACGTCCTCGAGGTACTGCGTCCGGGTGACTTCTACCGGCCCGCCCACCAGTCCGTCTACGACGTGATCCTGGACCTCTACAGCCGTGGCGAGCCCGCCGACCCGGTGACGGTCTCCGCCGAGCTCGACCGTCGAGGTGAGCTCCGCCGTATCGGTGGTGCTGCCTACCTGGTGACGCTGACCCAGACAGTGCCCACAGCCGCCAACGCCGCCTTCTATGCCGAGATCGTGGCCGAGAAGTCCGTGCTGCGTCGTCTGGTCGACGCCGGTACGCGCATCGTCCAGTACGGCTACGCCGGCACCGAGGGCCAGGACGTGGCCGAGGTTGTCGACCGCGCGCAGGCCGAGATCTTCGAGGTCACCGAGCGTCGAACGACCGAAGACTTCGTACCCCTCACCGAGCTCCTCCAGCCCACGATGGACGAGATCGACTCCATCGCCAGCCGCGGCGGAATTTCCCTCGGTGTGCCCACCGGATTCAAGGATCTCGACGAGATCACCAACGGCCTTCACGCTGGTCAGATGATTATCGTCGCGGCTAGACCTGGTGTGGGCAAATCGACCCTTGGAATGGATTTTTTGCGTTCCTGCTCCATCACACACGGCATGGCCAGCGTCATGTTCTCGTTGGAAATGAGCAAAACCGAAATCGTCATGCGTCTGCTGTCTGCGGAGGCAAAGATCAAGCTCGGCGACATGCGCTCCGGCAAGATGACCGACGACGACTGGACCAAGCTCGCGCGTCGCATGAGTGAGATCAGCGAGGCGCCGCTATTCATCGACGACTCCCCCAACCTCACCATGATGGAAATTCGCGCAAAAGCGCGGCGGCTCAAGCAGAAACACGACATTCGCCTGATCGTCATCGACTACCTCCAGCTGATGAGCTCGGGTAAAAAGGTCGAGTCCCGTCAGCAGGAAGTCTCCGAATTCTCCCGTAGCCTAAAGCTTTTGGCGAAGGAGCTCGAAGTTCCGGTTGTCGCGATCTGTCAGCTCAACCGTGGTCCCGAGCAGCGAACCGACAAGCGTCCCCAGGTCGCCGACCTTCGTGAGTCCGGTTCACTTGAGCAGGACGCCGACATGGTGATTCTGCTGTACCGCCCCGACGCGACCGAGCGAGACGATCCCCGTGGCGGTGAAGCCGACCTGATTCTGGGTAAGCACCGTAACGGCCCGACCGCGACAATCACTGTGGCGCACCAGCTTCACCTCTCGAAGTTCGTCGATATGGCGCGGGGATAGCTGCTGCCGCCATCGCCTGAAGGTGGGACGGATTTCAGATCTTGTGAGATCCTGCTACAAGCACCAATTCGATTCCACTAGTGCAAAATTCGGTTTGTCTACAGGTGGGGTAGTGCTGCAGTGAGGAAGACGATGCCGAAGGCGATTCCGGCAATGCCGGTGAGGATCCCGACGATACCGGCGGTGTTGTCGCTGGGGTCGTGTCCGGGGGTGTCGGGTCGGCGCGCTGCCAGTGCGGTTCCGATGGCGGCGGCACCGAGGAGGATGCCGAGGCCGAAAATCCAGAACGTCAGTATCGAGAGTGCACCGAGCATCAACGCCATGTCGCTGTATTCGTCGCTGTTGATCGGGCGGTGGTGATCCCACCAATCGGGCGAGGTGTGCGGGCGGGATTCGGTGTTGCCTGTGTTGTCGGATTGCTCGTGCGGGGGGAAGGTTGATGCAGTCATGACGGCTAAAGGGTTGTAGTGCTGATTCTTTCGTGTGGTGGATGGGCCGATCGGCCATACGGGTGCAGAGGGGATCGAACGGCGGTGGGGATCGAAAGGGCGGTGGGGTGAGTCCCGAGCACGCATCGCGTGTTTTCGAAACTCACCCCACCGTGGAACGCTTGTCCGGGCCAGTAGGATCAGGCTTCGACCTGGACCTGTGTTGTCGCTTCGATGGTTTCGGTTCGGGAGGGCGGTCCGGAGGAGACCTCGATCCGCCGCGGTTTCGCCTTCTCCGCGATCGGCAACGTCACCGTCAACACGCCGTTGTCGTACGAGGCGACGATCTGTTCGGCGTCGATGTCGTCGCTGATGGACAGCTGCCGTCTGTATGTTCCAGCGAAACGCTCACTCGCCAGCCAGCTCACACCCTCTTCGGAGAGGGTCGTGCGGTGCGCGGTCAACGTCAGGGTCGAGCCGTCGATGTGGACGTCCACTGATCCTGGGTCGACGCCGGGAAGATCGGCGTGCAGGACGTACTGGTCCTCGACCTTGTAGAGGTCCATCGGCATGAACCGTGGACTGCGTCCGTTGCCGGTTCCCGCGGCGAGTACGGACTTGGTGATCGCGTCGATGTCGGTGAAAGGATCGAAACGAAGCACAGCAACACACCTCCCATGTCGTGAAAAGAAAGGTCACCGCCACTGTGGCGGTTGACCGAACTTACTGTGCGAGAACATGATAACCACCGAATTAGCACTCTGCAACCGAGACTGCCAGAAGCTTTGGGGAAGTGTTCCGGTCCCTGAAGATCGCTGCGTTGCCTGATTTCGGCAAAAGCGGTGGCCGCCTTCGGCCTCGAATCGACTCGGGCAGCGCGGCGCGTGTAAGAAACGATTTCAAACTCGTTTTATTAAAAAGTGTTTCGAGATTGAACTGACTTGACTGGAAGTGAAGCAGGACTTCTCGTTGCTGCTGGGATAGTTCTGAGCCATGGAAAAGGTCATCTTTCCGCGGAATTTCAGCGACAATTGTGGTGGGAAAACTCGAAAGTCGCAGTCCGATAGGACAAATAGACCCGGAATCTACGTGCGCGGTCCGAGAGTGTCTCCACAAGTTCGGTGATCACGCCCGCTGGATCAGAAATGCTCAGTTGGCGCCCCACCGTGCGCCGTGAGCCCGGCGTGATCTTGACAGAGTTGGTGCTCGAAGTCGGAGCAATGTCACTTCCCGATCTGGAGTTGGCAGTTGATCGGGAGGAGGAGTTGTCGAGGGGGTTCGACGATGCGCTCGATGATGTGTGCGCTGCCAATCGATTCCCTCGACCGGCGGTGACACTGATGACGGATTTTGCTGTTCTTGCGGACGCTGTATCGCGGTGGCTGACCACTCGGGGCAGAAGCTCCGTCGTGCAGCAGAGGCGACCTACACACGCGGATGATGTGACCGGCGAGGGTTACCGAGCCGCGATTGGCACCTCGGCTGTATGGATATCGCGAAGATCTGGGGAGGATTCTTCCCTCGGCCGGTTCGGTGATCGATTCTGAGTGAACTTGGTTCTTTCGTGGTCTCGGAAAGGAAGCTCCGCCGTGGGTTCGATTGTTCTCACCCTTGTCCTCGTCCTCTCTTTCCTCGTGCTCGCTTTGCTTCTGCGTTACGCCAATGCCGGACAGTCGGCCCGCCTCGGCGTTCCGAAGGCCCGTCCGGTCCCGGGAGGCGGCCGGTTGGGTGCTCGTCCGCGGGTGCTGCGGTGACGGCATGGCATGTGATGGCGATCTGTCGCGCATTCAGGTCCCGATTACCTACCGGGGGGGTGGGTGCCCGAATCGGATCGACCTGCGGTTTGCAGTCAGGTCGGTCAGGCCGATACAAACCGTGACGACGGATCGAATTCGGTCATTGTTGGCCGGGGCTGGACGTAGCTGTGATGTCGAATGCGGCAACGCCGTCCGCAGTGGACGTTCTATCTCCGGCCGGCCACACATCCTGGCGGGAGTATGAGAAGAAGGTGCTGCGTTGCAGCCTGTTTCGTGTTGATTGTCTCTGATTGCACCCAATGCTGACGAGGATCCCGCTATGAACTATCTCGTTGATCACCTGCACCTGGCTGATCTTTTCCGTCGAGGGCGCCTTACCGAGGAGGAAGCGATCAACCTCGACAGCTACTACCGCCTTCACCCGTTGCCGCGGCCGGCGGTCTTCACGGCGTCACTTGGCGGCCATGCCACATTCTGATACTGGCATGAACCGTAGGAAGTCGCCTGATTGCCTGTCAGTGGCGTTGTAAGAGAGAAGTTTTGAGATACGTCTCCTGGCTTCGGATCTGGTTTCAGCGATCCGAGGTCCTGGGGTGAGAGAGGAATTCGCAGTGATGTCCGCAGTGCACTCGGCGCAGTCCGGGAACGAGATTGCCGCTGAACCAAGTTGTTGGCAGAAGTACGCCGCGTGCGGTGGGGTCGAAGCGGCGGTGTTCTTTTCGCCGGAAGGCGAGCGTGGCGATGCCCGATCCCGCCGGGAACTGCGGGCGCGGCGGATATGTCAGACCTGTCCTGTGCTCGGTCGGTGCCGCGAGTACGCCCTCGGTGCGGGCGAGCTGTATGGAACGTGGGGTGGCATGAGCGAAGCTGACCGAAGACGGCATGCCCAATGACAAACCGCGACGAGCACCGGGCGGCAGATCATGCAGTCCGAGGACGCGATCAGATGCGGGGTGAGCCGGTGCCGTTGTCGGTTTACCGAATGGCGAGCGACGATCTCGTCAAGGAGTACCGCTCGTTGCATCGCCGGTGTGATCGCCTGACTCCGCGTGAGAAAGCACGGTTCTATTTCGTGAACGAGGAAATGAAGGCACGGGGGCTCGGGCATGGCATTCCAACTCCGGATACCCACGAGGGCATCGATGCTTGGGACGGGGAGATCTGAGATCGCCAGCTTTCCCGAACAATTGCCGTTAGGAGAGCGTTGTCCGTGAGAAGGGCTGTCCTCATGCGGTGTCAGATCGCCGGTTCGGGGCGGGGGAACAGTCGTGAGAGAACATCGGAGAGGGTGATGATGCCGACTGTCGTTCGTTCGTCGGTGATCACGGCGAGGTGATTGCGACTTTCCCGCATCGACGCGAGTGCGAGGTGGACGGGGGTTTCGGAGGCGAGGGTGAATGCCGGTCGCATGATGGCCTCGGCGCGGGTGTGGTCGGGTTGGAGCAGGGTGTCGCGGGCGTGCACGATCCCGAGGGGAACGCCGTTGTCACGGACCAGGATTCGTAGGTGCCCTGATTGTTTCGAGATTGCCCGCACCTGGTCCATGGTCGCGGAGCTGGTAACGGAGGTCGGAGCTTTGTTGCTCGGAAGCAGATCGCGGACGGTCAAGGTCTGCATGTCGAGGGCGCCGGAGAGTTGCGCAGAGTAACCGGCGTCGAGGGCTCCGACGTTGGTGGAGTGCTCGACCAGGTGCCGCAAGGTGTCGGGGTCCTGGCCGCT
The DNA here is from genome assembly GCF_030056745.1 of Rhodococcus sp. IEGM 1406. NCBI lineage: Bacteria > Bacillati > Actinomycetota > Actinomycetes > Mycobacteriales > Nocardiaceae > Rhodococcus > Rhodococcus sp. IEGM 1406. Next base: position 129,579 of record NZ_JASHKO010000001.1, read on the forward strand.
GCCGACGTGATCGACCGGTTGCACACCGACTTTGACGAGGAGCCAGTTGGCCATCGAGTTCAGCGATTGCAGTAGAGGCCGGGTGAGCCACATGAATCCACGCATCGGGATGGCGAGCAGTGTGGCTGATTTCTCGGGGTGGGCGATCGCCCAGGATTTCGGTGCCATTTCGCCGACGACCAGATGCAGGAACGTCACGATGATCAGCGCGAGAACGAAACCGGCGACGTCGGCGATCCAGAGCGGCATGCCCCAATTCGAGAAGGCAGGGGTGAGCCAGTGGTGGACGGCGGGTTTGGTGATCGCGCCGAGTGCGAGGGTGCATACGGTGATGCCGAGTTGGGAGCCGGCGAGGAGCACGGTCAGCTCGGAGGCGCTGCGCAGAGCGGCTCGGGCGGAGCGGCTGTTGGGGGCGGCGTCTTCGAGGCGGTGCCGTTTGGCGGAAATGAGGGCGAATTCGACGGCGACGAAGAAGGCGCTCGATGCGATGAGGCCGACGGTGATCGCGATGACGATCCAGGGATTGCTCATCGGTTCTCCTCCGCGGCTTCTGTCTCGGCTACCTCGGTGAGGTCGAGTTGTAGTCGTAGTGATGCCGGGACGTGCCGCTCGACGGACAGGACATCGATGACCAGTGAATGTCGGGGTTGTTCGCCGTCGGAAATCAGGTCGGCGGGATCAGGTGGCAATTCGACGCGGATTCGGGTCCCTTCGGGCGGAAGTTCGCCATGATGAGCGATGGTGAAGCCGGCGATCGTCTCGTAGTCACCGCTCGGGAGGTCGTGTCCGATGGTGCGTTCGATCTCGTCGAGGTGCACGCCACCGTTGACGGTCCACGATCCGTCCTCGCTGGGTAGTTCGAGTGGCAGATCGGGGTCGTGTTCGTCGGTGATTTCGCCGACGAGTTCTTCGGCGATGTCCTCGAGGGTGATGACACCGGCGAATCCGCCGTATTCGTCGATGACGCAGGCAAGTTGATTCTTGCTGTCGGTGAGTTCGGACAGGGCCTTCGGCAGGGGAAGTGTGGTCGGGAGGATCAGGGCGGGGCGGGTGAGTGCGCACGGTCAGATCAGTGGTCGGTGTCAGGTCGAGAACATCCTGGAGGTGGATGACTCCGACGATGTCCTCGGAATCTGCTCCCACGACGGGATATCTGGAGTGCCCTCGCCCCATGAGAGTGAGGATGTGGTCGAGGGAGTCGTCGGCGCGGACGGTATCGACATGGGTGCGGGGGATCATCGCGTGCTCCACCGGGCGCGTGGGGAAATCGAGAATGCGATCGAGCATCGTCGACAACTCGGGCGGCAGAGTCCCGGTTTCGCGGGATTCGGCGACGATGTGCTCGAGGTCGCGGGCGGAGGCGGAGTGTTCGACGTCGTGCACCGGCTCGATCTTCAGGGCGCGAAGTAGCAGGTTCGATGCCTGGTCGAAGATCCAGATCAGCCAGCCGAACAGTTTCAGATAGAGGGTGGTCGAGCGAGCCAGCCACCGGGCCACCGGTTCGGGACGGGCGATGGCCAGGTTCTTCGGGAACAGCTCACCGAAGAGCATCTGGACCAGAGTGGAGAACAGCAAAGCCAGCACGGCACCGATCCCGAGCCCGACGGCGGTGGGAATGCCGATGCCACCGAAGATCGTTCCCAGCGATTCACCGATGAGAGGTTCGGCGACGTAACCGACCAGCAGACCGGTGACCGTGATACCCAGCTGGGCGCCGGAAAGCATGAACGAGGTGCGTCGCGTCACCGCCAGAGCCCGCTGCGCCCCCGAATCGCCGGCCTGGGCGAGTGAATTGAGCCGGGATCGGTCCACGGCCATGTAGGCGAACTCTTGGGCAACGAAGTAGCCGGTGACTGCGGTGATCAGCAGAACGACCAGCACACCGAGCAGCAGTGTCAGGGCGATCATCATGAGCCGGACACCTCGCCATCACATGCGTTCACGTAGTGGGGTGTGTCCGGCCTGGGTCTGTGGCTGTCCATGGGTCTCTCTGTCGATGCGGAAGAAGCCTTGTTCTTTACTCTACGTTTACCTTGCCGGGAAAGTTCCCACCGCCATGCGGTTTCCCCGAAAAAGTCGCGGTGAACGAATGACGTACCTGACCCAGGCAGGCCGATAGCCGATCGATCATGCGTTCACAGCATGGTCATCTCCCCGGGGATCGCGCCCCGGTTGGTGTGGGCGTCGGTCGAGTCCGAAGCGCCGCTGACCGGCGGGTATCCAGGACTCCGGTGGTTCGCACGGCGGAGATGCAGGCTCACTGATGTCAGGCGGGCGGGCTGCGTGTCGGGATTCGGTGTTGTTCACCCAATGTTCTGCGGGCGCTTGGTTCGCCGAGGTTTTCGATCCACTGCGACAGCCGAGACTTTCTTTCATGGCTACCACGAGATCGGTTGTCGATGCCCTGATCGCCCGACACCCTGTGCTGACGGTGCAGCAGGCTGCAGCGATGGTCATGGAGGATTCCGTGTCGATCAATGGGCGCCCGGTTCGTCACCCCGGACAGCTCGTTTCCGAATCCGATCGAGTTGAAATTGTACGTTTTGGGGGCCGCACCGCGTAGCTCGACCATCACATGGTCCAGGGTAGTCAGGAAGTGGGTGGGCAGTGGTGCAGTGGTACGGACAGCGCCGCCGCGCCGAAGACGAGTACCAGGATTGGCCGGGATCTCTTCACCTGCTCGGCTGTGGAGATGAGCGTGAGCAGTTGTCGCACCTGCAATCCCAAAACCGCAACAATACCGAGTAGTGCCGTGACGGTGAACAAACTCGGCAGGAACGTATTTCCGCCTTGCCTTGGGTTCGGTGACTAGAGCACGTTCCGTCCGCGACACTGTTTCCATCGCTTGCTGTGTACGTCGTCGTCACAGGAGTGCCGTGACGCCGTATAGGGCGACGGCTGAAATCGTTGCTGCTGCAGGAAAAGTGGTAACCCAGGCGATGAGCATGTTTCCCGCTACGCCCCACCGGACGGCGCTGAGACGTTTGGTCGAGCCGACACCCATGATCGCCGACGAAATCACATGTGTTGTCGATACCGGCGCCCCCATGCCGGCAGAAGCGACGTAGAGCACCGAGGATGCGGTCAGTTCCGCTGCAAAACCCTGGGGAGGATCCAATTCGATGATCTTGCGCCCAAGAGTCCGCATAATACGCATCCCACCTGTTGCGGTCCCGAGGGCAAGAACAACTGCCGTCAGCAAGAAACACCACCACGGAATCGATAGTCGTCTTGTCTACCCGAGACGACAAGAGCCAGGACCACGATGCCCATGGTTTTGGCTGCGTCTTGCATCCCGTGGCCGAAGGCCATGGCCGCCGCAGAACATGTCTGGGCCTTTCGAAACCCTCGACTGGTCGATGCCGGAGATGCGTGTCGAAACAGCCACATGATGCCTGACATGGCCGTATATCCCAGGATGAAGCCGGCGATCGGCGAGACAACCATCGGGATCAGCACCTTTTCGATCACACCACCCCACAGCACAGTCATCCCGCCGGCCAGCGCGGCCCCGATCATCCCGCCGACAAGAGCGTGCGAGGACGATGACGGTAATCCGTACCACCACGTGATGAGATTCCAGCCGATCGCACCTACCAAGGCGCACCCGAGTATCAGTAAGGCGTGAGTGCTGACGTCGAGCTCGATTATTCCCTCTCCCACTGTGGCAGCGACTTTGGCGCCGAAGAAGGATCCGAGAAGGTTGCCGATTGCGGCCATCAGTAATGCTGAACGCAATGTCAGCGCACGCGTGGACACTGATGTCGCAATAGCATTGGCCGAGTCATGAAAACCGTTGGTGAAGGTAAATGCCATAGCGAGTGCTACGACCAGGAGCAGCATCAGCACAGCTGGTCACGATTCCTTGAGGACGATGGTTTCGATCACATGCGAGACCTTTTCGAAAGCATCGGCTGCGTCTTCGAGCTGGTCGGCGATGTCTTTGAGTCTAATGACGGTCAGGGCATCGAGATGGCCGTCGAAGAGGTTGGCGAGACATGTTCGATAGAGGTGATCGGCCGTATTCTCGAGTTCATTGATTTTGATCCAGTAGCTTTCGAGTCCCTGCATCGATGCCAGTTTGGGCATCGCTTCCGCCGTTATCTTTGCGCACGCGTCGAGGGTGTCGATCACGTCGCAGAGATGGTGCGGTAGTTCGCGCACTCCGTACAAAGACACGAGATGCGACGCCGCTTCCATGTGGTCCATCACGTCGTCGAGAGTTGATCCCAGCATGTAGATATCAGAGCGGTCGAACGGAGTGACGAAAGTTGAATTCACGGTTCGGAACAGCTCGCGCTTTATGCGGTCGCATTCGTGCTCGAACTCGACCATGCGTTCGGCAATGCTGGCGGTATCGGCTTGTGGGCTGGCCAATTCGGTAAGAGTTTTGGCCCCGAATTCCAGATATTGTGCCGTGGAGATGAACAGTGCGTAGAACAGTTCGGACTTGGGTTTGAAACCGGAGAACATGAATGTGTCTTTCGCGTCGCTGCAGGGAAGACCAGGGCAGTGGCAGCGTGGATGAGGGACACGGTGCCACTGCCCTGGTCAGTTCAGGGGGTTTGCAGTTCGTTCAGCGCTGATGTGCGCTCGACGATCCACGTGCGCATCTGATCGATGCTCGACTGCAGCGTCTCTGCGGTCAGTTCGTCACTGGTGGGGATGGACGTCGCGAGTGAGTCGAGAATTTCGGTCGCGCGGCCGCTTTGGTACATCTGCTCGAACAGGTTCCAATACGTCTTCTCGTACAGCTCGGCAAAAGCAGGCGATTCGAGGAAACGCTTCTTCAGAGAGTTCGTAGTACCGAGTGGACCCCCGGGAAATCCCTGTTGACCAGGCGCTGTCGCATCCGCGCCTTGTCGAGGGGCGCCGCCTTCCGGCATGCCTTCTGGGGCTTCACCAGCCGGTATGGCCCCCGGCCCCGCGCCGCCCCCGGGTCCTCCGCCGCCGGCTGGGCCCATAGCGATCGAAACACTGTCATGAGGGCCGGTGGCGGCATCACCTTGCATGGCGAGGTTGAGATCCCAGGACACCACGGAGATCCTCTTGGTGTCCAGGTCGTACCAGAGGTAATAGTTCTGACCGGGGCCGCTCATGTCATCGCCGTTGACGATGAGGTTTTGCGTGGCAACGTATCGAGCGAAGGATTCGACGTCGATCCAATCGGAGAGGTGCGCGTCGAACTCTTCCGAGCTGGCTGCATCCATCCACTTCAGAAAGCTGATGACCGGTTGTAGGTTTCCGTTGTCGACGGCATTGATTTGTTTGAACTGGCCCGCATAGGCGGTCTGGTCATCGCCCACGTACGCAAATCGTGAGCTCGCATCCGCCTTGTAAAGGTACCCGTCCGACTCGAAGAGTGAGTTCGCATAAGTGTCGTCCGGATGTTCGAGTACCAGACGAGTCGACGTCGCACTGTCATTGATCGAATACGCCGTGTACGCGTAACGCTGCGTCGGTTGATCACTATCGGCAGTCAACGACAACGCCATCGCTTCGTTGACCACCGGCGATCCAGGCCGGACCGACAACTCGGTCATCCCCTGATACGCGCGGCCCTCGGAGTTCTCATCGAAACTGATGAGCAAGGGAAGTGACGTCGGGTCATCGGCCGAGGCCGTCGACCCCATTCCCGCCATCATGTCCTGTGGGTCGAAATCTGTTGGTAGTTCCAGTCCCTCAGGAATCTCGAATCCGTCAGGCGGCGTGAACCCTTCCCCTCCTGGCATCACCCCATCTCCTCGAACACCCATGAGGGTGGAGTTACCCTTCAGCCGCACCGAGGCATCGTTGACGAAAGTTCCGTCGATGGTGATGTCCGCGGTGATCCATTTCTTGTCGCCACTCTTCCGGAACGAGGAGATCATGTCGTTATACTCGGAATCGGTTATCTCCAGTGACAATTGATGCGAGACCGAGGGGTCGAACAATTCCACGGTGCCACTGATGTTGTCGGTGATCTCGGAGGCGATGACAGATGTGTCACCAGTGATGTAGGGACGAATTCGTGTCTCACCGAACACGAAGGCCAGGACGGAGACGAATGCGACGAACACCACCAACAGCTTCCAATGCTGACGCAGCGTCTTCGGTATCCGATGTTTGAACTTGCTCCGCGGCGGCGGAGAGCCGGTGCCCGTCACAGTCATCAGATGTCCGTCTGGTCGTATCCGGTCAGAACGGTCACGCGCTGACCTGCATTGACGGCGCTCAGTGCAGATATCAACTCTGCAGATTTATTGCCCTTCTTCATTTGCGCGGTGTAGTACAGCTCATTGAGCGCACCCGATCGCGCCGAATCAGTAGAGACCAACTCGAACTCCGAGCAGTGTTTGATGAGTACGTCCTCGACGTATGCGACGTATTCCTGTCCAGGCGGAACCTGAACCTTGACAACCTGACGCTGGACATCGAGCTTGAACCAGTTGAACTTGTACATGATCAACATGACAAGACACACCGCTACAGTCGCAGCGATCGCCAGAACATAGAAGCGGGTGCCCGTCGTCATACCGATCGCCATCGCCAGGAAAATGAACCCGACGTCCCGGGTTTCCTTGATCGCGTTGCGGAATCGGATCACCGACAACGCGCCGACCAAAGCGAATGCGCGAGCGACGTTGGACCCGACGACAAGCATGATCAGCGAAACGATCATGCCCACCATGACCAGTGTCTGCACATACGATTGGCTGTACGAGACGTTCTTGTGTGTGTATCGATAGACCCAGCCGATGATGGCGGAGAGAACGAACGCCAACGACAACGATACGATGATGTCGAAAGTGGAGAATGTTCCACTCAGGTCCTGTATCTCGAAGTTCATGGTTTCCTGTTTCGGTGTTGGGAGTGGATGCTCAATAGTGCTGTCGGATCACGCGATACGTGTGCGGTGCCGAAGTAGATCTTCCGGTGCGCGACTGTCGAAACCTGCGGGCATCGCCAATTCCGGTGCACCGCTACGTGATCGAGGGGCCATGTCGAAGGCCTCGATCGATTGACAATATTTCGATACTCGAATGATGGACATATTCATTCGCGCCGTCATATCCGTAGCCCAATAAGGCACTCGTTCATTGGCTTTGAGTTCCACGATCGCGAGCTTCGGAGGGATGATGAACCTGTTCTCCGCTCCCGAAGCGAAGTGGAAGTCTCGGTCCCGCCCGTGCACCTTGTGATCGATGGTCACACGCAGCCCGAGATCGGCTTCCGTACCGACGTACGCCTCCCGCAGATACCCAGTGGTCACTATCGGACGAAGATCAAGATTTCCCATCAGCGTTGTCACTTCGTTGACGAATGGACGTTGCGAAATATCGACATCGATTTCTTCTCGACCGTCGAGCCACCGCTGCGCGGTCCCGTACGGCAGCGCGATCCGTCGCTTCTGCGTAACTCGATTGACCCGCTGCTTGATCTCGATCTGGACCGGTGTGTCATCGACACAGTCCGACGGCTCTCCGTAGAGACGAAGTCGCACTTTGCGTCGAAACTTCAGCCCCTCGATCTTTTCCCAGTAGAACAACAGATCAGGTGTGTCGTAATACAGCGATGTCACCGGATACCCGCCCTTCGGCGAGTAAGGGTCGGTCTCCATTCGTGCCACTAGCTCTCGGCGCAACTCCGGCACCTTCAACTCGTCGACGAAGTATTTGATCTCGTAGCGGTTGAACGAGTGCAGCTTGCTGGCGGTCTGCTGAAAACCATTGGAGGGGAGAGCAGTCGGAATGTTCACCTCTTGCTGCCTCGAGGGAGGATCTCGGAACCGGTCGAAAATGCTCATGCCTCAGGTTCTCCTGGATTGGAAGTCGGATATCTACGTGGTGGAGTGCTCGAAAATGTGGTGCCGTCGGATCTGTAGGCCTTGTGCAGATCCCGTACGGAAATCAAGGGCGTCGCCGTCTGGTTGTCTTTCATGGAGGTCGTTTCGGCGTCGAATAGACCTTCCTCGGATTCGTGAGTGGAAGAATCCCCCACGCGTGGACACCGTCGTACCGCAGGCGCGGTACACGGATTGATCTCCTCGTGGGACGTGGACACCTCGATCCTCTGAAATGATGAGGTGGCCGCCATGCGGGTGGGATATCCGGCGACCGATAGGAGACGGACATGGTCGCGCGCAGCGCCTCGGACGGGCATCGCGGTGTGAGGGGGTGGATCGTTTCGGCCGCCACGGTGGTCCTCGTGATTATCCCTGGCGTGGTCCCGCCCCACCCGGGTGCGGGTTTCGTGTGGTCACCTGACGTCCTGGCCCTCAATGCGATGGCCGCGGCGATCCTGATGGGCCGACACCAGCGGCCGCTCGCGGTCCTGGCCGCGGTGATCGGCGTCGTCGCAGTGAGTGTGCCACTCGGACTGTTCAATCCGGGCCTCGTCTTGGCGGCGGGAGTCGCCGTCTACACGACTATGCTGTACGCGACCCGGCGCCGTGGTTTCGTACTCACCGCTCTCGTTGCCCTCGCCATGCTCGCTTTCGTCTTCGTCGACGGATACAGCGGCCTCCAGAACGTCCTGACCGTGCTGCTCGGTGGTGCGATCGGCGATGCGGTTCGCACGCAACGCGACTACGTCGCGTCCGTCACCGAACGTGCCGAGCGTGCCGAACGAACTCGCGACGCGGTGGCCGGGCAGCGGGTCGCCGAGACCAGGCTGGCGATTGCTCGCGACCTCCACGACGTCGTCGCGCACCAGATCTCGGTGATCAACCTCCATGCCGGCGTCGCTGCGTCCTCGCTACGTAACCGACCGGCCGACGCCGAGAAATCGCTGGCTGTCATTCGCAGCGCGTCGCGCACTGCACTCACCGAGATCGGCGACCTCATGGCCACCCTACGAGACCCCACCACCGCGATCGGCCCGTTCGGCCTGTCCCAACTCGACGATGTAGTGCGTGAATTCGCCAGTCATGGAATGGAAGTCGCTGTCCACATCGATGGCGATCCGTACGAACTGCCGGCGTCGATCGATGTGACTGCACTGCGCGTAGTCCAGGAAGCGCTCACCAACGCCCACAAGCACGGCACCGGACACCGCGCTCACGTGCTGATCGGTTACCTTCCTCGTGCGCTCCGCATTACCGTCAGCAACCCGACCGCCTCAGACGGAGCAGGGGCCCGGCACCTCGGAATGAACCAGGGGCTGATCGGTATGAGGGAACGGGTCGACTCGGTTCGCGGCGCCCTCCGTTACGGGGCCGACGGAACAGGTAGGTGGCTGCTTGTTGCCGATCTACCCACAGAACCCGCCCATGACGACCAGGACACACCGGACGACCTGGACACACCGGACGACCTGGCCGCACAGGGAGACACACAATGATCACCATTCTTGTCGTCGACGACCAAACTCTTATCCGGTCTGCGATCACCACCCTTGCCACCCACAGTGTCGGCCTCACCGTCGTCGGCGAAGCAGGCGACGGTGAGCGCGCGATCGAACTCGCTCGCCGTCTGCGACCGGATGTGGTGCTCATGGATATCCGGATGCCAGGTGTCGACGGGATTGCCGCCACACGGACCATCTGCACCGACCCGAACCTCGAGTCGGTGCGGGTACTGATACTCACCACTTTCGAGGAGGATCAGTACATCGTCGGAGCGCTGCGCGCCGGCGCGAGCGGGTTCATCGGCAAAGGGGCCGATCACGACCAGATCATCGCCGCGATCCGCGCTATCCACCGCGGCGATGCTCTGCTCTCACCGGTCGCGACGCGTAGCCTGATCAACCGGTACGTTCACCCCGCCGCCGACAGTGAACGGGTGCCGCCAGCGCTCGCGCACCTTACAGAGCGGGAGATGGAGGTCCTTACTCTCGTCGGCGCCGGCCGGTCCAACGACGAAATCGCCACTGGCCTGGTGATCTCACCGCACACCGCCAAGACCCACGTCAACCGCATCATGACCAAGCTGCAGGCCCACGACCGGGCACAACTCGTCATCGCCGCCTACGAGAACGGTCTAATCCGACCGCACCTCAATTGACGCTACCCGTAGCGGCGGGACAACATGCGCCCCGAACGGGGACGCCGGATGTATGCCGAACAACCTTATTAGCGAACGCATCACCGGCAGCAGCCCGTCGGGGCAACGCCGAGGGAGCCCGCACAAGGGAGGTGCACCCGATCTCCAGCTCGCAGAGTGATGGACACCCGCCCTGATCCACGCCATCCGCCCCCGTACCAACCCTTGTGCGGTTCGGCGAACTTCCCGAAGTACTGACAGTTATGAGCTGCGGCGAGCGGATTGTTGTCTGAGTGTCCCTTATTGAGTAGCGATGCGCGTATTGAGTAGTGATGCGCGCGAAACGGTGCAGATGAGGTCGGATCAGTGGCCACCCACAGGACGGATTCGCCTGCACCGGAAAACTATTAGGATTCTGACGCATGACTTTCCACTTTACTGGCCAGCGGCAAGACACAGATACTCACACGCGAGGAATGCCCGACCCTGTTGTACGCCCGCAGGTCTCGACCCAGCCCCGTATCCTAGAGCGACACACAGAACGGAAGTGAGTGCGATGCCACACAACCCATCCTCCCCGATCGGAATCGTCACCGGCGCGGGCTCGGGGATAGGACGGGCATCCGTCGCCCTGCTCCGCCAACTCGGCGCAACCGTCGAAGCCTGGGACAAGGATCAGAGCACTCTCGACGCTCTTCCCTCCGACGAGCACCTTCTCACCTGCCTCGTTGACGTCACCGACGAGACAGGCGTGACCACAGCAGCTGCCGAAGCAATCGCACGTCACCGGCGCATCGATTACATTGTCAACTGCGCTGGAGCCTATCTCTACGCCTCACTCGAAGACACAACCACGCAGCAAATTCGAAAACTCCACGACCTCAACGTCATCGGACCCACGCTCGTCACGCAAGCATTCTTGCCTGCTCTACGCGCATCGCACGGGTCCATCGTCAACGTTGCCAGCACTGTGGCACTCAAGCCCACAGCCAGCAACTCGCACTACGCAGCCTCGAAAGCAGCACTTGCCCAGCTCACCCGATGCTGGGCCCTGGAACTAGGCCCAGACGGAGTGCGCGTTAACGCCATCGCACCAGGCCCCATGCCCACTTCACTCTTTCGTAGTGCCGGCATGACCGAAGCACAAGAAACAGAACTTCTCAGCACTCGAACAGCCACACTCCCCCTCAGACGCGCCGGCACCCCGGAAGAAGCCGCGATCTGGATCGCCCGCCTCGCTCTCGAAGACAACTGGACCACCGGCGCCGTCATTCCCGTTGACGGAGGCATGTCCTTGTGACCCACGGAACCCGCTATTGGGCCTCGACCTGGGTGCGGTTTGCGCGCTAGGACTCGGTTTCGGGGTACTGCCCGAATTACCGGAAGTCCCATTCCCGGAGCAGCGGGCCTCGAAGTTGGGTGCGATGTCGGGAGCGACCTCGGCCCCGGCGGCCGGGAGAGTGGCGCCCCCGGCGATGACCGCGGCGCCGGCCGCGTTGAGAGCCAACCCGGTCGGTAGTGCGATACCGGTGTTTCTCACACTGCCCGACGTTGTCGACACCAACGCTGGAAGAGGATCTGCACGGCGGTGCGGGTGGGTGGGCCGAATCGCAATCCGCGGAGCAGTCGGCGGTAGGAGAAGCGGTCGTCCCAAACGCGCAGCCGGCCGTTTGCGAATGTGTAGTGGCCGTCTACGTCGAGGTGCATGGCAAACCATCCGATGCGGATGATCTCTCTTCGCCGGGAGGACACGGTGTTGTGGTCGGTGGTCATCGTGAGCACTTCCACGACCTCGTACCTGGTGATCAGGCGAGAGACGATCGTGAGCGCCCGTTCGACGCGTTTGCTTCCACGCACGCTGGGCAGGCCGGTGTTGCGCCATTCGATGTCGGGATCGACGAGTGCGCGCACGGCATCGGCGTCCATTTCCTCCAGTGCGATCAGCAGGTCCACCACCCGCGATGTCAGTTGATCGTCGTTCAACAGGTACTCCGGTCGTCTGGAATTGTGTTTTCTCATCGGTGGATTCATGTGGTGACCGTCAGGCAGGGACTGTTGCTCCGCGAAACGCACAGGAGCATCTTGCCGGCGGCGCGCTCGGCTGAGCTCAACGAATTGTCACGATGATCGACGTCGCCGTCGCTGACGTGGACCATGCAGGTGCCGCAGAAGCCCTGACGACATGAATAGGGGGCTTTCGGGTTCACACGCAGGACCGCGTCCAGTGCGGTCTGGTCGGCGGCGACATCGATGACTTGACCGGTGCGAGCCAGTTGGATGCGGAAGGGTCGTCCATCGACGACCGGTGCGGCGGAGAAGCGTTCGGCGTGCACTTCCACACCGGGTTCGTTGCGCACACAAGCTGTGATCAGGTCCATCATCGGGACCGGACCGCAACAGTAGATCGCGTCGCGGCTGCGGACATTCGGCGGGAGAAGATCGTTCGCTGCGGGTAGGCCGTATTCGTCGTCGGTGCGGATGGTGACCCGATCACCAAACGGCGACAATTCCTCGAGGAACGGTAGTGTGCGGCGCTCGCGACCGACGTACATCAGCGACCAATCCAGGCCCATGCGCTCCGCCTCGCGGACCATCGGCAGTATCGGTGTGATGCCGATGCCACCCGCCACGAAGTGAACGCGCTTCGCGCGCTCGATTCGCCCGGGTTCGACGAACCCGAACGCGTTGCGTGGACCGCGAACGCCGACGACGGTACCGACTGGCAACTCGTCGTGCACCTCGTTCGATCCGCCGCCACCATCAGGAATCCGGCGTACCGCGATCCGGTAGCAGCGTCGATCGGCGGGATCGCCGCACAGCGAGTACTGACGTATCCGTCCCGAGGGCAGGTACAGGTCAAGGTGTGCCCCGGGATACCACCGTTCGAGGTCGCTGCCGTCAGGTGCTCGCAGTTCGAGACTGACCACGTCGTTGTCGGTGGCCACCGTCGTGCGCTCCGACACCGTGAGCGTTGTCTTGTACTCGTCGATCCGGTTTTCCGGTGGCTCGTCGCGATGAATCAAGACCGCCAACTTGACCTGCGTGGAGACCAGGACATCCAGAATGCGCAGAATCGAGTCGCGGCGCTTGCCGCGGCATAGGTCGACCGGGATCTCGTGGGGGGCCTGCCACCGCTGTGTGAGTTCGGGCGCGTTGGGTGTCATGTGTTGACCCGCTTGGCCGCTGGCGATTGCGCGACGTAGGCGAGGGCCTGGGCGGTGGACCCCACACTGTCGGGGTGAAATCCCGGCACGAACGTCGACACACCGCTCCAGAACCATTTCGATACACCAGGCACCAGTCCGCGGCGTCCGGCGCGGACGAATTCCAGTAGCAATCGCGGATAACCGATGTTCGGCGTGTTGGGGTCGTTGCGGCTCAGATACATCGCAGCACGGAGCAACCACCCCAAAAAGATTGGCCACGTGATGATCATGGAGATACAGCGGCGAAAGTAGCCGACTCCGAAGTACGTGGCGACCTCGTGTGCCACGGCACGATGCTCGACCTCTTCGGCCCCATGCCACCGATAGAGGTCAAGCATCTGCGGATCCGCGCCGAATTTCTCCAAGTCCGCGTTCAACGCCCAGTCGCCCACGAACGCGAACATATGCTCCGAAGACGCGCAAATCCCGAGACGCTCGATCAGACGCTGCCGGATGGCCTGCGGATCGGAGTCGTCACCGACGCCCAAAGTTCTACGGAAGAAGTACTGCATCTGGCGGTTGAACGGGGCCGGGTCGATCCCGTGCCGTGTGAACACCTGATTCATGACCTCGTCATGCGCCTCTGCGTGCAGCAATTCTTGGCCCATGAAACCGAGCATGTCCTCGCGAAGCTTCTCGTCGTGCACGTCCGGGAGGGCCTGTTCGAAGGCCTGGATCATCATCCGTTCGCCCTCCGGGATGACGAGGTTCATCGAGCCGAGGAGGTATGAGGCGATCGGCTCGTTCGGCAACCACACCAAAGGCGCTTTCTCCCAGTCGAAATCGACTCGCCGCGGACGGATCGCTACCCGGCCGGGCGGTGCGATCGGACGCTGTGTCAGTCCACTCGTAATTCGCATGACCACTCCTCATTCATAAGTACGCAGCAGTACTTATGAATGAGCATGGCGATCTACCCGTGGCTTGTCAACACCGGACTACGAAGGGTCGGACGAGAGATCCAGTACCCGTTCGAGGAAGGACATGATCGGCGCATGAAGATTCATGTACGAATTCGACCCGTCAACCACCTGGCGGTAGAACAACTCGTTGCAACCGCCGATCGCCGCGAGAAACACTTCACGCCCCGGGGCTTCTGAAGACTTGGACGAGTAGCCGACGAGCAATGCATCGGCGAGCAGTTCCACGTACTCGTTGCGCTTCGCCACCCCCGCCGGGCCGGCCACAGGTAGGTCCACAACCCAAGCTCGCACGAACTCCGGTTCGGACGAACACGTCTCGAGATACTTCTCGATGACAGCCGAAAGCTGTTCGTGTAGAGATAAATTGGCGGTCAAGCTTTGTGTCGAGGTGATGTTGGAGACGATCACCTCGATGCCGGCGTCGATCGCCGCGATCAAGCACGCTTCTTTGCTCTCGAACTGCTTGTAGAAAGCTTGGCGAGACACCCTGGCACGCCCGACGACATCGGCGATCGTGGTCGAGGCGATCCCCTTCTCCGCCGTCGATGAGATCACTGCACGCAGAATGCGATCGCGTTGCGCGTCTTGGACCTCGTCCACAGCCAGTCGGCCGCGGCCACGCGGCAACCCGGGGAGGTCACGATCGAACGATCCAGCCAGCCTGCGCATACCGAAATCGTAGCCCGCCTGGCGCCATCGGTTCTCTCGCTCACCACATCCGTGGACCAACCGCCATGCGAGTGGACCGATGTCGAGTGGAATTGCCCCCGTGGTGCTCTGAGGCAATCTCCCATCGCGACACGGTTGCGTCCAGTTCGTCGTTTTTCCGTGGTGGGGCTGCTCCCTGTGACGAGTCCAGCCGTGGTGCGGCGGAGGGCATCGAAAAGCCTCCTGCATCGACGAAGGCCGTCCGTTGTATTGCATGGTCGTGGAGTGTTGCCTCGTGGAGTGTGAGCACGGGTGTGACACAAGCGTTCAGGCCGTCGAAGACCTCGACCCAGGCGTCGCGATCCTGTGCGGCGAAGGTTCTGCCGAAGCGTTCGGACAAGTCGTCCCAGTTCGATTGGTCCCAGCGATTCGGCAACGAGGCGGGATCCAATCCGAGTCCGAACACGAAGCGGTCGTAGTACACGTCTTCGAGGGCCCCTACCGCCATATACCTGTGGTCTGCGCACTCGTACGCGCGGTAGAACGGGGCAGATCCGTCGAGGAGGTTGGTTCCACGACGGGCTGACCAGCGGCCGGCATGCTGCCACGATCGGACGAGCGCAGTCAACGAACTGGCGCCGTCGACCATCGCTGTATCCACCACCTGGCCTCGGCCAGTGCGTTCTCTTTCGTGCAGCGCGGCAAGTACTCCTACGAGCAGGAACATCGATCCGCCGCCGAAGTTCCCGACGTAGTTCAGCGGCGGTGACGGCGGCCCGGAAGCCGGTCCGAGCTGTTCGAGCGCGCCCGAAAGCGCAAGGTAGTTCAGGTCGTGCCCGGCTTCTCGGGCCATCGGTCCCTTCTGGCCCCAGCCACTCATTCGGCCGTAGATCAGCCCCGGATTGTCCTGCAGGCAGATCTCGGAGCCCAGGCCGAGCTTCTCCATCGTGCCTGGCCGAGAGCCCTCCATCAGGACGTCCGCTCGGCCGATCAGCCTGCGCACCTTGGCGAGATCTTCGGTCTTGGTCAGATCTGCAGTGAGTTCGGTCCGCCCTCGGAGCATCCCCGCATTCGCATCGTCGATTCCGTCATCTGCTCCCATCGAGATGGGGCGCACGATGCGCACGACATCGGCGCCAAGATCTGCCAACATCAGACCGGCGTGCAGTAGCGGCCCTATGGCCTCCATTTCAATGACCCGGATACCCGACAGCGGCCCGCCGTGCACTCCGCCGGTGGCTTCGTCCTGCATGATCACCCTCGCGCGGTCGGAGTCGGGACCGACTCGGAGCGTGCCGGCTCGGTACGAAAATCTGACGGGTCGACTCGGTAGGTCATGGCCCAGTAGTCGTTGATCCGCCACGGAAGGACCGACACGACGCGACCGTCCGGGTTTCGGTACCAGTTCTCCATTGCCGGATGGGTCCAGACCATCTGTGCGTGCTGTCGGTCGACGGCCTCGTTGTATCGATCGTTGACCTCGGCCCGGCACTCCATCGCGCCGAGGTTTTCCGATTGCATCAACTTCAAGGCATCCATGATGTAGCGGACCTGACATTCCAGGATCGTGATGAAGCTCCCCCCATGTCCCAGGCCGGTGTTCGGTCCGGTCATGACGAAGAAATTGGGGAAGTCAGGAACTGTGATCCCCAGGTAGGCGCGCGCGTCGTGCTCGCCCCAGATTTCTCCGGTGGACCGGCCGGATCGACCGACGATGTCCATCGGGTAAAGAACGCGCACACTGTGGAAACCCGTCGCCATGACAATGACGTCCAGCTGGTGCTCGACGCCGTTCGTGTCGACGAGTCCAGAAGGTGTCAGGGCGTCGACTCCGTGGGGCACCAGTGTGACGTCGGGCTTACGAAGCATCGTGAACCAGCCATTGTCCAGCAGCATCCGCTTACCAAAGGGCGGATAGTCCGGAAGAGATGCCTCGATCAGATCTGTTCGATCACCCAGCTGATCGCGGAGATAGCGTTCGTAGAACTTGCGATGACCATGGTTGGTTGCATTGATCGAGGCGCTCGGCTCTGGCCAGTCGGGGTCGACCTGGAGGGACGAGTACACCTTGTCGTTGAAGATCCACGACAGACGCGCCCGGTACCACTCGCGATAGCCGGGGATGTTGTCCATCAGCCAATGGACGCCGTCGTCGATGGTCGTGAAGTAGTCGTCGTTCGGTGCGATCCACTGTGGTGAGCGCTGGAAGATCGTCAGCGATCCGACACGATCCGCGATGGCCGGCCCGATCTGCATAGCACTGGCTCCGGTACCGACGATGCCCACTCGCTTTCCGCGGAGCGACTCGGGATCGTCGAGCTCGCTCGGCCACTCGGCGGAGTGGAAGAGGCGACCACGGAAGGTCTCGATTCCCGGTAGATGCGGGATCTTCGGACGATTGAGCAGACCGACCGCGCTGATCAGGATGGGAGCCTCGAGGGTCTCCGGCGACTCGCCCGGTCGCTGGACGGACACACGCCAACTCTGTTTCGACTCCTCGAACTCGGCGCGCGTCACCTCATGACGGAAGCGGACATTGCGCCGGATGTCGTTGGCCTCCGCAAAGTCCTCGAGATATCCCTGAACCTCGTCGCGCTTGCCGAAGTGGGTCGACCAGTTACGAGGGAACGACGAGATCGAGTAAAGGTGGCTCGGTGTATCAACTCCTGCGCCCGGATAGCGGTTCTCCCACCATGATCCGCCGACGTCGTCGTTCTTCTCCAGGATCACGTGAGGGATCCCAGCGCGGCTGAGCTCGACGGAGGCCAGCATCCCCGCGATGCCGGCGCCGATCACGATGGCGTGGAGTCGCTCGTCGCACTTGGCGGTGGCAGGCTTGATCTGCGGACCATTGACTATCTCCGCCATCATCGGCGCGAAGTCCGGCGGTACGGTCTCGCTGCAGGTGAAGTTGAGGATTCGCTCTACTTCCGAGCTGTCCAGCGTCCGCCGGGACGGCTCGTCCAGCGTCCACCAGCGTTCCACTGCGTCGATCAACGCGCTCCGGATTTCGGACTGAACCTCCTCCGGAAGTCCTCCCGTGGAATTGTCATCCATGCCCCGACTGCGCGTGGGTTGATAGCGGGGTGCCACCCACCGCTCATCGGCGGTCAGCTCCAGCAACACGGCGAGCATGGTCGGAACATTGCCCCGTAACACCGCCGAACGCAGGTGGTCACGGTCCAGGTCAGTGACGATAGTCATGCCATGCAGGCTAACAGCCGTTAGCGACACAACCAAGTGCGATCTTAATATTCCGATTATTGCTTGAAAACTTCGCTTGACCCGCGAGGATGCCGATGACAGTATGAGCCACATCATACTAACCGCGGTAAGCATTCAGGAAGTTGAGGAACCATGGATCTGTCGACAAGTGTCGAATCGGATGCCACTGATATGCGACGGAGTTCAGGTCCGCTTGTCCGATCCCTCACAGCGACCCAGTCGTCACCGCTAGGGCGAGCGACGTTAGGCGACCAGCTACGCCGCCACTCGCAGAGTCGATACTCGAAGCCGGCGATCGTGTCGTATGCCCCAGGTGGTCGACGCACCGTGACCACCTACGGTGCGCTCAATCAGGATGCCAACCGGGCATCCCACATGTTCCTCGGACTCGGTGTTTCCCGCGGTGACCGGGTCGCCGTGATGGCCCGCAATCGCGTGGAGTCGATAGTCGCCTACTACGGTGCTCTCAAAATAGGGGCGGTGTACTCCGGCATCAATGTCCTTTTCGGACCGAACGAAGTGGCTCAACAGATCGGGCACCTCGAGCCCGCGGTTGTGGTCGTGGCCGCGGAATTCCTGCCGGTACTGGAAGAAGCGCTGGCGGGACTCGGTACCCGCCCCGAAATCGTTGTTCTCGACAGCACGGACGAGTTCGGCGGCCACTGCTTCGATCAACTCCTCGAGTCCTCGTCGCCGACAGAGCCGGATTGTGATGTGGACGAGCACGATCTCGCAATGATCGTGTACACCAGTGGAACCGAGGCGGCTCCGAAGGGCGTCATGCTGCCGCATCGCAACTACCTGGTCTCCACCGCACCCGCGTACACATGGGGACTGCGATGCCTGGACGATGACGTCTGGCTCTACGTCATGCCATTCCACACTATTGCCGGAATCGGCTCCCTGACCTCGCTCCTGCTATTGGGAGCGACGCTCGTGCTCCCGGCCAGCCTCGCGCCTGCCGACGCTTTGCACATGATCAAAACGGAGCAGATCACCGTCCTGGCTCAAACCCCGACCTTCTTCATCTCGCTCGCAGATCATCCTGACTTCGGTCCTGAGACTGTCGGGACCATCCAGCGCTGCCTGACCTACGGAGGTCAGGTCTCGCCGCGAACGGTGGACGCATGGCACCACGCGGCGCCCGCATCGGTGTGGGGCACCTACTGGGGTCAGTCCGAGTTGACGCAGTTGGGCTCCGTCGGCTGGTTCAAGCGACTCGAGGACATTCCCGATCAGGATCCGACCTGGATCGGCAAGCCTGTAGGCCATCTCGAGGTCAAGGTGGTCGATGCCGACGGAAATGAAGCAGAGCGAGGTGAACTCCTCTGTCGCACGCCGTCGGTGATGCTGGGTTACTACAAGGATCCCGAGAAGACCGCCGCTGTCCTCGACGGTGGTTGGGTCCACACCGGCGACATCGTACGTCGCGATTCGGAGGGCAACATGTTCTTCCTCGATCGCAGCAAGGACATGATCAAGACGGGCGGCTACAACGTGTCCTCGCAGGAGGTCGAGCGAGTACTACAAGCCCACCCCGAGGTGTCGCGCGCCGCCGTCGTGGGACTTCCGGACGCCTACTGGTCCGAGGCGGTCACCGGCTTCGTCATCGTCGTAGACGGCAGCGATCTCACCGGCCAGGAGTTGCGAGACCACTGCAAGGCCGTGCTCGCAGGCTATAAGGTTCCAAAGGCGATCACGATTGTGGACGAGCTGCCCACGGACCCTCAGGGGAAGCTGCTCAAGAGAGAACTACGCCGCCTGTATGCAAAGGACTGAAACGCTGAACATCGATCCTGCCAGCAGCGCGACACCCGGATCCGGTCGACCACGGCTTGAAGGTCTTCCAAGCAGACGTGACGACATACTGGCCGCGGCGGCCGAATACTTCGCTGATCAGGGCTACCACTCGGCCGGTATGCGTGGCATCGCAGATTCGGTGGGAATCAAGGGCGCGAGCCTCTACAACCACTTCACCTCGAAAGAGGAGATCCTCTACGCGATCGCGCTCAAGATGACCCGGGACCCGGTCGACGAGCATTTACTCGTCCTCGACGAACCTGGAACACCGGCCGAGCGTCTCACCTCGCTGATCGATGTTCATCTGCGGCATCTAGCGATGAACAGGGTCGAGCATCTGGTCAGCCTACGAGAGATCTCGGCGCTTACCGACGAACACCGTCTGAGGGTGCTCGAGTACCGCAAGTACTACCAGAGGCGTGTGCGCGATGTGATTGCTGCCGGGGTCCGCGCCGGAGAGTTCGAAATCGCCGACCCACAGCGTGCGGCTGTTGCGGTGCTCGACCTCATGAATGGTGTGAGCTGGTGGCTTCGAGACGACCACGATATCGAGGCGCTGGTGGCAACCTACGTGGATTACATCGTCGTCGGAATTCTCCGTCACCGTCCCGGAACGCAGAGTGGTAACGGCGGTACGCCCAGCTGACGGTGACGGCCGTTCAGCTCGAAAACAGGTGATCCCCCTCCACCCGACGTGGAGGGGGATCACCTGTTTTCGGGCTCGATCAGAGTGCCCGCCGCAACAAAGGAACCAAAGCGTCCGGATTCGCAATGGGGTTCGGGTTGGTCCCGCACCAGATGTCCTTGAACGTGTACGTAGCCAGACTGGGGAGGTCGTTTTCGGTCAGCCCGACTTCTCCCAGCGATCTCGGCATGCCGAGCCGCCGGATGAGCGAGTCCGCCAACTCGTGAGCGGGCGTTTGCGGCGCACCCAAGGACGCACTGATCAGCGCCTGGCGATGCTCGTTGACCTCGCGGTTGTACTCGAGTGCGAAAGGCGCCATGACACACGAGGTGTACCCGTGCGGGACGTTGAACGAGCCGCCGAGTGCATGCCCGACGGCATGGCTGACGCCCATGTCGAGGCCTGCGACGATCGCGACCATTGACGACCATGCACCGACCTGGCACATCAGCCGCGCATCCACGTCGTCGGTGTTCTCCTTCACTCGGACGAGTCCTTCGGAGAGCAGTCGTATGGCATTCATCGCCATCCCGTCGTAGTACCCGTTCGATTCGAGCGAGCCCAAGGTCTCGAAGGCGTGGTCCAGTGCGCGAACCCCGGTCGACAGCCACAGCCACTCCGGCGTGTGCAGCGTGAGTGCAGGATCGAGGATGACAGCCTTCGGGGTCATCGCCGGATGCAAGTAACCCTCTTTGACGTTGCTCTTCTCATCCGTCGACCCGGCCAACGCGTTGAACTCACCTCCCGCCAGGGTCGTGGGCGCCACCACTACCGGGATCTTCGGGGCGGAGAAGGTGGGGGCGGTCACCGATGTGTCGGGATTGACCTGCAGGTGGTAGGCGTCCATTTGCGATGCCTCGCGAACTCCGTGCTCCAGAGTGATTGCAAGGATCTTCGCCAGGTCCGTCGCCGATCCGCCGCCCACGCACAACAGCATGTCCGGATCGGCGTCGGCAGCAACTCGGGTGGCAGCAATGACGTCTTCGCGCGGTACATGGGGTCGAACCGCATCGAACAGTCCCACGAATCGATCACCCAGTGCCTCGATCACCCGAGCGATCTCGTCGGTCTGCGAGTTGAGCGTCCCGCTACATACGACGAAGACGCGGGTCGCCCCGAGCAATTCTGCTTCCTGGGCTGCGGCCTCCGCGACCGGAGCGCCAATGCGGACTCTCTCCATGGACGGCAGAGAGACAAGTGATGACTGCACGGCAATACCATCTTTCTTTCTTGATCCTCAATCCACTACGACGTCGTCAAGAGCGCTCAGCTCTCCCTCGGTCTGTTCAGGAGTGGGATAGAGCGTGGATCCGGCGCTGGGAAATGTCTCGCACCCCGTCGCAGGCTAACAGTGGTTACCCTATAGGAGATTTGTGGCGCACGCCACAATCGATTGTGTGCTTGGCTGGCGAAACCATGGGGCGAGGTGAGTTCCTGGGAGACATTGCAGGCTTGATCTGCACCTATCTATCAATCCCCACGGCTTAGATGAAGAGCGCTGTTGCATCTCCAGTGCCAGACAAGGATCGGTTACGGTGGATTCGATCCGCAAATTATCGAACTACCTAACCGCTGGTTGTCTGTTTCTGGAACCAATTGCGTGATGGCGCGAGGGTTGAGTACTGGGATGGTGTAGCCATCACTGACACTCTGGTGACGGACGCCGAATCCAGTGCGGCACCCTTCCCAACACTCAGGTGCATGGTGTCGACGGCGCGACATGCATCGACTTCGCCGTGGAGAAGCGCCTCGAACTTTCCTTGGTCGGAACAGCGGCACTGAGGTGAACAATTATCGCGAGGCGTGCCGCGGGTCGATCCGGCTGCAAAGGGACTTGGCATATCGGGGACGAAGGTTTCTTCTTCCGAGATTCACTCCGCCGAAGCTGACCATTGCAGTCGGTCCGGCAAAGTTAGTCGAGACCCTCGGCTTCTGCTGGGGCTTCGAGACTGGGCATACTCACGGTAAATCCGCTGCCGCCGCACGACGCGAACTGTTTCTTCGACTGGATGGACCGTCAGCTAGAGGACATGATTTTCGGGGTTCGATTACGTCCGTATCGAAAGGAGGTGCTGCGTTGTCTGCGTGAGCAAGGGGGCACCGAAGAGCAGAGCACGATGATGTTGCGTCACTTCGGTTCTAAGAGCGCGGTGCCACATCGGCAACCGCCCTTCTGCTTGCCGCGCCACACTCGCCGGAGGCTCTGGTTGTGTCACTCGCCCTCGATCAATGGATCTTCCAGTTCGAGAAGCGCGACCTCGTCCGGATGCAAGTTTTCGTTCGGATCCACGGATCGGGTCAACCGGTCGTTTGGACCCAATTCGTCTGGCGCCTGGATGATCTGAAGACCTTGTGCCAAGATCTCGACTCGTCCACGGTTCTCGTTGCTCGTGAGATCTGCTGCGAAAGCAGCAGCTACGGCGTCGCGTGCCAGAGCCTCCGCCAGGTCCCAATCATGGATGTAATCCTCGACCGAAAGGTTCGCTTCTCGCCGGCTCAGCGCGGCCGAAGTGCATCCTTGAAAGTAGAGAGCGACCAACTCCTGAGCGCCGTCCCACTCCGCCTCCAGGCCGAGGGCTACCGTGTTCTCCCGCAACGCGGATCGAAGGTCGAGCGCGTCAGCTGCTCTCATCGGGGGTGACGCGCGCACCTTGCTCACGTACTCCTCGAACCCGATCGCGGCGACAGTCCCGACGACATCGATTACTGCGGGCCAATTCGGCCCCAGATGGCTGGCGAGGTCGACGTCCGTGATGGTTGTCGACTCGATGTGCCGGACAAGCGAATCGAGCGAACGATCTGCGTCGTCGTAGAGTCCATCTCGTTGCGCCTGACGAAGCCACTCCGCTTCTGCGACTATCGCATCTCCGGGAATCGAACCGGCGTTCTCGAAAGCTTCATCAATGGATAGCTCAGTACCGACAGCGACTTGGGGCCCCCAAGCCGCTCCGTTGACTCGCAAGAGCTGCGCAGCAGTCTGTACCACGTTCGTCAAACGAACCGACGCGTCAGAAGAGCGACGCAACGCAGCCACATCGGGCCTCGACGGGATGGGTTCACACGCTGGATTGTGCCGTCCACGTTCCGCTTTCGTGATGGTCTCTTCGATATTCGCAGAGGATGGGCGTGCAGCGAAGATCTTCGATACACCGATAGCACCAGCAGTAGCCACAGCGATGATCAATCCCGCTGCAACGAATTTCGCCCTCCGGGTCGGTACCGCATGCATGCTCTTGATTCCCCTTCGGTGTGCCCCAGACGATGCGAGCGAAATATCGGATTCTATCGCGAACGCTATCGGGCGCGTGAGACTTCAGTGTTCGGTCAAGCGCAAGATTGTTGCGGGGATCGGGGCGCCATAGGGAGTAGGTGCCTTGAAAGGGTTGCCAGACGACTTCGACGATCGCACAGTCGGGACGGGCACGCCGGGCTCTCGTCCTTGCTGTATGCAGTCGAAGCCAAGAAATGTCGGTGGACGTAATGGGGGAGCTGCTGCGGGCCGACGGTGATGTTTTGGTAGCCCCATGGCCACAACGTCGAGTAGATCGTGTTCGGTGCCGATCGAAATCCTTGCGGTCGTCACTCTGATGACCCCAAGCAATTCGGAGTACACCTCCTTTCCTCGTCCTGGCGTCAATGATCGTCGGGATGCATCCGAAACGATCGAGCGGCGATGGCAAGCCGCGAGGCGATCTGGAAGAGCTCACCGTCACCGCACGACGCATCGAGGACGAGGTATCGGCGGCACGCGGGTCGACGAGCGCAACGGCAGGGGCATTCGCGAAGAACTGGCCGACGGTAGCGCCCAGTGGGTTCGGACGTAGTCAGGCGCTGACAGGATCCAGGAGGCCGGTAAGCCGTCCGGCAATCAGTGCTTCGGCCTCTGTGACAATACGTTCCACCAATTCACCCACAGTGGGGACGTCGTGAATCAGTCCTTGCACAGTCCCCGCCGTCCAGATGCCAGCCTCCGGGTCGCCGCTGTCGAACACCGCTCTGCCCCGCGCACCGGCAACAAGATGTCGAACGTCTTCGAATTTGCCACCACTGGAGAGGATTTCGACCACTTCATGGCTGATGCTGTTGCGTGCTACGCGAGCGGTATTGCGCAGTGACCTGAAAATCAGTTCCGTGTCGACCTCCGAGGCAGCGACTATCGCCTGCTTGATGTTGTGGTGAATCGGGGACTCCTCGGTACACATGAACCGAGTGCCCATGTTGATGCCGTCGGCGCCAAGCGCCAGGGCGGCCACCAATCCTCGCGCGTCGGCAAATCCGCCGGACGCGATCATGGGAATGCTGATCCGCTCTGCTGCTGCAGCGATGAGGACGAGACCCGGTACGTCGTCTTCCCCTGGATGCCCGGCACATTCGAACCCGTCGATGCTGATGCCGTCGACACCGAGGGCCTGGGCTTTGACCGCGTGGCGGACGCTGGTGCACTTATGGAGGACCTTGATGCCGGCGGCGTGAAAGTGCGGCAGATGGGGTGCGGGAGATGATCCGGCTGTCTCGACGACTTTGACTCCGCAGTCGATGATCACGTTGCGATACTCATCGTAGGGCGGAGGTGTGATCGTCGGGAGGATGGTGAGGTTGACCCCGAAAGGTTGATCGGTGAGCTCGCGCGTTCGGGATATTTCTCGGGCAAGATCGTCAGGTGTCGGCTGTGTCAGGGCAGTGAGCATGCCGAGCGCGCCGGCGTTTGCAACTGCCGCTACGAGTTCTGCTCTCCCCACCCATTGCATGCCGCCCTGCACGATTGGGTGGCGAACTCCGAATGTCTCGGTAAATGCGGTGGTCAGCACTGGACATCTCCTCGATGGTGCATGGCTATCTGTTTGTCAGTTACGTTGGTGCAAAGTCAATTTCGACCCGAACGGCGCATTCAGCGCGTCGATGTTGTCCACTCGTTCAAGGCCGGAACCTGTGAAAGTTCAGTTCGTGCCATCGGAGGTTCGGCGCGATAGGGCATGGCAGGCGTCAAATACTGTTCGCCATGTTCGTTGGTGCCGGGGATGAAGGTACGGTTCGCAATCACATCGTCGGCGCAAATTACCTGGTCGTAGTCACGCACAAGCGCGGCAACCACTCCGGCTGCGGTGAGATGCTCTACCGCCTCAGCGGCGCTGCGGTGGCACAGCTGCTTCTCGATCGTGGCGACGAGGACTGCACGGTTTTCCACGCGCAGTGTGTTGGTAGAGAACCGCGGGTCGTCGGCCAACTCTGGTAAGTCGATCGCCTTGCACAGTTCGATCCAGGCTCGTGGTTGGTAGCCGCTGATCACCAGCTCGCCATCGACGGCACGAAAGACGTCTGCGGCAGGTGCGACGCTTGGTTGTCCGTTCCCTTTGCGGCTCATAGCCTTTCCAGACACTTGCCACTCGATCCAGTTGGCGGTCTGCAAGTGGATTGCGACGTCGAGCAGGGAAACTCGGACGGAGGAGCCCTTGCCGGTGCGATCGCGCCGCAGTAGCGCTGCCAGTACCGCTTGGGCGACGACGTAGCTCGTTGCATGATCTATGACCGGTGCGCCCACACGCTGTGGCGGGCCCTCCGCCTCACCCGTCACCGACATCAGTCCGCTCTCTGCTTGCGCAGCGATGTCGAGCCCGGCGCGGGTGGCGGACGGGCCCTCCGCCCCGTACCCGCTCACCGAGACGGCGATGATTTCCGGTCGCAGGCGTTGGAGTTCGGCAGAGGAGAATCCCAATCGATCGAGGGTTCCCGGGCGCAGATTGTGCAGCAAGATGTCGCTCGATGCGATCAGATCCCGAGCTCGCTGCAGATCGGCGGAGTCTTTGAGGTCGAGGCAGATTGAACGCTTTCCACGGTTGTACCCGTAGAAGATGCCGCGCGCGTAGTCGGCGTCGATTTGTCGGGCCGGTTCACCACCTGGAGGCTCGAGCTTGATGACCTCAGCGCCGAGATCGGACAACTGCTGCCCGGCGCTGGGGATTGCGATCAGTTGACCGATCTCCACTACTCGGACACCTGCCAACGGCAGGTCTACTTCGTCGGTCATCGAATGATCTCCACATGAGGCGAAGTGACATCCTCAGCGGGCTCCAGGCAGCGCGCCAACAAGATGCCTTCGGTGTGGTTGCAGGGGTTCAGTCGGTTTCTGTCGCCTTCTACTCCCCCGATTCGGATCGTCACGGTTCCATCGTCATTGCGCTCGAAGTGTGAGTCGTTGAGGTTGACGGTGTGGTCGCGGTACTCGAAGGACTCGAACCAGTGGTTGTACAGCATCACTCCGAAGTAGGTGCAGTCCGGGAGAGTAAATGTAATATCCACGGCAGTAGCGTCTTTCAGTGACCACCAGCCGGCAATGTATTGGTTGGAGCTGGTGCCGTAGAAGTCTCCCCACCCTCGCTGCTCCGAGGTCACGCGAATCTCGTTGGGAGACTGACTGAGTGTTTCGATGAGCTGAAGACTGCGTCGAAGGCTCACGTCCATGCCACGAGCAAGTTTCGTGAGGCGCTGGGCCAGCCACGCCGTGTCGAGATCGGGGCGTGCACCAGGCGGCGGACCTAGGCGCTCGATGTGGAGAACGGGATCGATCTCCGCGTTACGCGTCTTGTGATACACACGCACTACTACGTCGAAGCAGCGCTCATCCAGCCGAATGCCGCTGCGCCCCTCAAGTTCTTGTGCGACGAAGATCTCGAAGTTGCCGTCCGCATCACACACCTTGTCGTCGATGACGATGTTGTCGGCGACCCTGTCGGTCCCAGACGCGCCCACACGATTGGCGAGGACGGCGACGTAGGGCACTGTGCCACGGTTACCGTGAATGCGATATGTCTCGTTGGGGTCGATCATCGCAGTCCAGTAGTCGACGTCGATGCCGTCTCCCCAGAACTTTCGCATCGGTGACATCAGGGTGAAGAGTTCAGGCCGGAGTACGTCTTGGCGCTCGATGTTCATCTCGGCGAGGTATCCGAACAGACGAAGTGCGTGCCGTACGCCTTCGGCGCTGTCCAGCGGCGATCCGGTAGCGGCAGCGGTCGAACCGAATGTCGCAAGGCTGTCGGTGACTGCAGACCAAGCCTCGGTGAGCTGCCGGCGATCGTGCTGGGACTCGGATTGTGTTGACTGGTCAGCGAGTTGTGTCATCGTTTCTTCTCTTTCGTAGTAGACGAACTGGATTGTGTGTGGGGGCGTTGGTCAGCAGAGGGGGTCGAAGGGGACGTCTGCGTCGGACTTGCCCGAGGTCTGGTTGTTCACCCATGCGACGTTCTGGGTCCATCGGTCGGCTGAAATCTCGACCGGCCAGAGGGCCTTCTGCGAAGCCCACACCTGGTTGGCTTTGTCGGCAGGAACATTCATTCGCTCGGTGAGAAGTTGAGCTCCTGCTTGCTCGTTCGCAGGATCGGCTATCCACCCTGCTGCGGCCTCGAGCGCCGCACACACGGGGGCGGCAGCATCGGATTCAGCGAATGTGGCTGTCGTGACGAGCACAGTGCCCAGGCCGTATGAACTCACGCCGTCAGAGCCCACCGGGTCTACTTCTGTAATCGCCGTCATCGGTATTCCTTGAGCGTCGAATACGGCCTGGCTGGCAGCGGTGAGAACGGCGGCATCTATGTCGCCCTTTCGTGCGAGTGGTATCTGACTCGCGGTAGGTGCCGCTGCGATGAATTGCACCGTGGATGCGTCGATGTTTCGTTCTGCGAGAAGCTGATTGACGAATTGCTCGGCCGCGCCGCCACGTGACGGTATGGCGATCCGCTTGCCGGGCAAATCCTCGATGGTGGTGATGCCGCTGTCTTTCGTCACGGCGATGGCAAGATCGATCGACCCGTACGGGGACAGTGGCCGCAGACTCTGCCCTTGCTCTATGGCCGGCACGACGGTTCCGGGTGCACCGACCGCGAGATCGGTTGTACCGCCGATGAGACCGCTGATGAGTTCGGGCCCGTTCTTTCCGTCGATGAGCTCGACGTGGAGGCCTTCCTTGTCGAACATTCCTTGTTGGACGGCGACGTAGACAGGTAGGGACAAAGCACTCGCAGGGTAGACCCCGATGGCGACGCTACCGTCGTTCGGACGCCCTCCCCCTCCACACGCGGAAAGCAGTAGGGACGCTGCAATGACTGTGCCGACAAAAGGTCGAAGTTTCATGGGATTCCTGTTCCTTGATGGCTGGGCGCATCAGAAATCAAGCTGAGTTGGCTGGGCACATCAGTAATCAAGCTGAGTTGGCTGGGCACATCAGTGGTCGAGCTGACCACGCAGCCGGTTGAAGATTTCGATGTATCGAGGTTCGGCGGTGAGGGTTTCGAGTTCGCGGGGGCGTTCGATGTCAATGGAGACGTCGTCGATCACCCGGCCGGCCCCGAGCAGCAGAACGCGGTCGGAGAGACAGATGGCTTCGCCGAGGTCGTGGGTTACGAAGATGACCGACCGGCCTACCTGGGATTGCCAAAGCTCGAGGAATTCTCGCTGTACTTCGACTCGGGTCTGCGCATCGAGGGCGGCAAACGGTTCGTCCATCAACAAGATGTCCGGATCCAGAGCCCACGTTCGGGCCAACGCGACACGCTGGCGCATCCCTTGGGAGAGTTGCCAAGTCCACAGCCGTGACGCCTCGGACATTTGAACGGCCGCAAGCCAGCGCGCTGATTGAGTTCGTCTCTCCGCCTTGGGTACTCCTCTCAACTCGAGGCCGTACTCGACGTTCTTCCGCGCTGTCCGCCACGGGAACAGCGCATCTCGGGCCATCATGAAGCCCATCCGGGAGCGAGCGTCGAATGGTGTTGTGCCGAGGACCTCAGTCTTCCCTTCTGTTGCGTCCACCAATCCAGCGAGCGCGTTGAGCAGAGTGGTCTTTCCGCAACCGCTCCTGCCGACCAAGCTCACGAACTGTCCGCGAGGGATGGTGAGGTCGAGATTGTCGACCACAGTTTTCGTCGACCCGTCGGGTGAGGGGAAGGATATCGTCAGTCCGTCGAGTTGTACGGCGGGTGTAATCACGTTGGTATCCATGATGATTCCTGTCATCGTCGAGCCGGCGGCTGCCACCGAAGGAGGTAGCGCTCGGCGAAGTTCATGACCTGGTTGAGGACGACTGCGACGATTGCGAGAAGTATGAGGATCGCGTAGACCGCTTCCATCCGGAACTGGGCCGAGTAGATCGACACAAGCTGGCCCAGCCCGTCCCGTGACGAGATCAGTTCCGAACCGACAACGCCGAGTAGCGAATAGATCAGCCCCAACCGAAGACCGGCAAAAATGCCAGGTGTTGCGACGGGGAGGAGGATGTGCCAGAACACCTGTGTCTTACTGGCATTCAGGACAGTGGATAGTCGGAGCCATTCGTCGTCCACCGACTTCACACCGGCTCGTGCACTCGAGCAGACGATGAAGAAGACGAGTGTGAACGCGAGAGCGACCTTCGCCGTCATCGTGATCCCGAAGATGACGATAAGCAGAGGCGCCAGCGCAAGACGTGGCATGGCATTCGCCGCATCCAGGAACGGACTCATGATGCGTTCGAGGGTCGGAAGCAGTCCGAGAGAGAGTCCGACCGCCACCCCGACTGCGCTAGCGAGGATCCACGCGATCACGACGGCAGTCATCGTGGCACGCAAGTTCGACGAAATCTCGCCCGACTGCACCGCTGCGGTGAAGTAGGCCCAGGCCTCGCCTGGCGTTTTGGCCAGAACTGGCTCGATCCAACCTTGCGATGCGACGAGCTGCCACGCTCCGAGTAGGACCAGAAGCAGCGCGACCTGGGCCAGTCGTACCCCGATGGTGAGTCGCGTACCGGATCGACGCTGTCGAGCGGGCTTCGGCTCAGAGCGTGCCCGCCTCGCAGAACGGGGTGACGTAGCACCGGATGGCGAACTTGCGGTGATGGTTTCGGTCATTTCGGCGCCTCCTCCGTGGTGCTCGCAGGCGGCGATAGGTGCTCGACAAAAGCAGACGGGTGCCTCTGGTCGAAGCTCCCCGGGTTGTTGCTCACTGCGTTCATATGTGAAGCAGATCACGGGATTCTTCTTCCCGTCTACGCCACATTCGAGAGGTATGCCATAGGGTTTCCCTATGCCTGACGGGCGCAAAATCGGGCGCGCGCGAGGACTGCCACGAGAAGGGAACCCCGAATGGACCGGCGTCATCTGGAATACTTTCTCGCCCTTGCTGATCGGGGCAGCATTTCCGCTGCGGCTCGCGGACTGGGGGTCAGCCAGCCGACAATCTCGGAGGCTCTCGCCAGAATGGAGAAAGAGTGCGGCCTGACGCTCGTCCGCCGTGGCTCGCGGGGAGTCACCCTGACCGACGCTGGACGCGATCTCACAGGTCCGGCGGCCCAAGTACTTCGGGCATACCGGGATTTGGATCACGCTTTGCATCCATTGAACGTCGTGCAGCGGGGTCGGCTGACGGTCGTGTGTCCGCGAACACTGGCGCGTGATCCAGCGGCCACGGCCCTGGGTGCGTTCAAAAGCAAATTTCCGAACGTTGCGGTGACGATGCTCAGCAATGACACCGACGGAATCGGAACGGTGGTCGCCTCGGGTCAGGCTGATATCGGCCTCGGGGTGGACGAGGTGTTCGACGAGGGCGTTGAACGTATCCTTCTCGGCCGGCAACAAATCGTTGCGCTGGTGCCGGCCGCACGAAGTGAAGGCGAGGGGGCAGCGGCGTTGACGGATCTGTTGCGAATCGGATTGATCACCAGCCCGCGTGACGATGTCACTCGGCGACTGTTGGCGGAACGCCTGGGCGAAGGCACTGTGGACGAGGCGGTGGTTGCGGAGACTATCTCTGTGGCCTCGATGATCCCACTTGTACGCGCGGGAGTCGGCGTCGCCTTCCTTCCCGAATCTGTCGCCGATACAGTCGGAGAAGGTGTGGTGCTGTGTCGTACTCGGCCCCCGCTCACTCGTGATATCTGGATGTTCCACGGTTCGACGCCATCGCCTGCGGCACAAGCGTTTATCGAGACGACCAGCCGATTACGTGACGAAGGTGGAATGGGGAACGCCGGGTGAGCAACTTCGGAGAGTCCGCGACCCCGCGAATCGATCCGCGGCAGCTACAAGACTTCCTCGCGGTCGTCGAACACGGCAGTATCACGGCAGCAGCGGCAAACCAGTTCACAGGAACATCGAGCGTCTCTCAATCAATTGCGCGACTCGAAAGACGCGTCGGAGGACGGCTTTTCAATCGGGGCCGGGCCGGCGCGACGCTGACTGCGCGCGGACGGAATCTCATCGATCCAGCACGCGAAGCGCTGGCCGCGCTCGATCGACTAGTGGTCGAGCGCGAGTTCTTACTGTCAGCAGTCCCCCACCTCAGTGTTGCCACGACAGCGAGCCTTGCGGACGATCCCACAGCGGTGCTGCTCGGAGCGCTGCGCACGGAGGTGCCGAACCTGAGAATCACCATCTCGGTTCCGCCGGGGTCATCTGTGGCCGATGCGATTCACCCGGTCATGGCCGGCACCGCTGACGTGGCAATAATGGAGTCGCCGCCCACCGGCGTTCCCGGGACTCGAATGGTGCGCCTTCCGGACCACAAGTTGCGCCTTGTCTGCCCGCCCGGCACCCCGCCACCGGTGGACGGGGTATTCATCGGCGAGGACCTCATGCGCATCGGCTTGGTCGTCGCACCGCGGTTTGAAACTTCCGATGTCTATCGCCATCTGCGGTCGATCGAACCGCGAATCGACCACGCCTTCGTGATGAGGTCACAGCATCGCGATGCCTTCGCGGATTTCGCATACGAAGGGATCGGTGCTGTCATCCTCGAACTCTCCAGTGCTGAGCGAGCATCCGAACGGGGCTGCACTGTGGGTGAGATACTCGAACTGCCGCCACGGAAGATCGCAGCCGTGGCAAAGGACGGCCAGAACACGCAGGTCGTCGAACATTTCCTACGGCTGTGTGCCGAGCAATCGGCGCGGAAGCTGTAGGCGGAGTCGATCTCTCTGGGACTTTGCGTATTCGCGGCGGCTGCTCATACGCCGAGAACGATTATTTTGTCTACAGACACAACACTTCTGGGATAGTCCGTTTCCTCGAACAAAGCCGACGGGTCACCCTGCCGTAAATATGTAATACGCGTCACTCCGGATCAACTTCGAAAGGTTGACTTTCATGCGAAAGTCTCTGAAACATTTCGTGAATGCTGCAGCGGCGGTTGCGTTGTGCGCGACGCTAGGACTCACGGGCGCAACCGGAACAGCGGCTGCCGATGCGCCCGGCATCCCGAGCGTCGGGCACGATTGGGCGAGTGCAGGGCCGTACACGCCGAATGTCTCGATCGGGCTGGTGCACACTCTGTACTACCCGCGCCAGCTCGGCGCGCGCGGCGAGAAGCACCCTGTTGTGATCTGGGGGAACGGGACCGGGGTGCTCCCCGGTGCGTACACCTCCTTGTTGCGCCACTACGCCAGCCACGGATTCATCGTGGTCGCCGCCAATACCCCGGCAAGTAACTTCGCCATCACCATGCGGTCGGGAATCGACCTCATCGCGGACAAGGCGGCCAGCCCGTCGAGCGTCTTCTTCGGCAAAGTCGACCTGGAACACATTGGTGCGGTGGGGCACTCGCAGGGCGGGTCTGCGGCGATCAATGCTGCGATCGACGACCGCGTCGACACTGCCGTCGCGATCCAGCCAGGCCCGCTCAATGATGTCGACCTCATCGACGAGCCGGTTCTCTATCTGGCCGGCCAGGCCGACGCAATCGTTTGGCCGGCGATCGTGCGGGCGATGTACGAGGACGCCGACCACGTGCCTGCCGAGTATCTGGAACTGCGCGGCGCCACGCACTTCGGTACGGCGATCACCGGTGGCGATATGCGCGGGCCGAGCACGGCGTGGCTGCGGTACTGGCTACTCGACGATCCGAACGCCCGCACCGAGTTCTTCGGAGCGAGCTGCGGATACTGCACTGACACCCAGCAGTTCTCCGACTTCGACCGCAACGATCTGGCCCGGCAAATCCCGGGGTGACGGTAAGTCGGGAGTTGTCGAAGACGAACAGCCTTCCAATCAGGTCGGCGGAGTCGCAAAGCTCAGATGACGACGTAGCCGTACATCCGTTCGCCCTGAGCCACAGCTCTGGTCGCTAGTTCGGCGAAGGCGGTCAGGAACGGCACTGAGTCCTCCGACGGTTCACTCGTCTCGTCGATTGCCCAGGCCGCCGCAGCGGCGGCGACACCGTCAGCGTTCAATTCCGCTAGTGCATCGCGTAATTCGTCGGTAACCGTGAGCACGAGGGTGTCGCCGTCGTCGCTCATTGCGACGAGTTTCCCGCAGCGTGGACCTTTTGCGACCTCGTCGTAGGGGCGAGCGGTGAGGGCTGCCTCCAGTTGGCCGAGCGCGACAACCGGATCGACGCCTTTCGCCTGCAGAACTGGAGTCCCACCCGCAGCCAACTGAATCCGCGGGCGAGAGGCATCGTTCGCCTCCATCACCTCTGGTTCCAAGTCGACGAGCCCCTCGAGGGCGGAGGTGGCGTGCTCATCCGTGCGCGCGGTGAAGTAGTCGGTGATCGCAGACATGGCGCGATCATCCCACACACGATGCATCCCCACGTCCCGGAGTCCTTCCGCGACTTGACTGATCGCCGTCAGGCGGAACAGGTGTGTGCTTCCTCGATCGCTTTCGCGAAAGCGCGGAGTCGTGGGCTTTCGAGATCGGTACGCCACACGAGGCCCAAAGCAGATTCGGGTAATCCGTTGATCGGTACGAATGTGATGTCCGAGCGCTGGCTGTATGTAGCGGTTGCTGTGCACAGGATGAGGCCGACCTGACTGAATGCGACCTGCGACAGGCCTTCCTGAACGGTGCTCGCCCCGCCCTGCGTGGGAATCGTGGCTCCGCCCGGCGTCGTGCTCGGGGAATTCACACGCTGCCAATAGTCGGGGGCGGGGCCGGTGATGGGTACGAGACAGATCTGCGCCAACTGCTCGGCGTCGATCACGTCCAGTTCACTGAACGGGTGATGGACTGAGACGGCCAGGGTCTGGGGCTGTCGAGAAAAGACGAGCCCGGTTGTCAGCTCGGGCTCATCTACGGGGAGAAGTGCCACTGCCGCATCGATTCGCCCGGCGAGTACATCACTGAACGGATCACCCAGGGGTAATTCTTTGATGGTCACGCAAGTTTGCGGATGTTGTATCTCGAAACGAGTGACAGCAGCCGCGATCGAATCGTAAATTGCTCCTTGGAAACCCACCCGAAGCGGCGTCGGCATGTTCCGTGCTCTTGACTGAGCGTCCTCGATTACTCCGACAAGCGCACGATGCGCGGGAGCCAACGACGCAAGAAAATCGGCACCGAATTCAGTCAGGTGTACGCGGCGACTGGTGCGCGCTACCAGGCTGGTGCCGATACGGCGCTCCAACCCGCTGATCAGCTGACTGACTCGGCCCTGGGAGATGAACAGTCGTTCGCCGGTGCGACCGAAGTGCAGTTCTTCAGCGAGAACGAGGAAACACTCGATCTCACGCATCGGAGGCTCCGACATTTTCACTCCGACCTTCGACTCATTCGACCACTCCATCATGGCTCATCGATGAATTGAGCTAATGGTTGGATGAGCGATTCGCCGTTGATCCTTGGGCGTGCGGGAGCTTCTCTGGTTACATGCCACATTCCGCGCCCGGGCAGAACAGCCCCGCGCCCACGTCCTCAACCCACGCACACACCATCGAGAACCACTGGGCTGCGGTCGCCCTGATCGCAGCGTCCACCTTCATCGTTGTCGCGGCAGAGATGATGCCGGTCGGGCTACTCACCCCGATCGGTGCTGACCTGGTGGAAAGCGAAGGGACCATCGGGCTCTCACTGGCCATTACCGGGTTGGTGGCAGCGGCCACTGCCCCGTTTGTGCCCATCGTGACCCGGCGCTTCGATCGTCGGTCGACGCTTATCGTCCTGATGTTTGTAGTCGCCGCGGCGAACGCCCTCACGGCTCTCGCACCAAGCTTCGCTGTGCTCGCTGGTGCTCGCGTCCTACTCGGTGTGAGCATGGGCGGAGTCTGGGCACTCGCCGCTAGCCTGGCACCCAAATTGGTGGGTTCCAGATCCGTCGGGTTGGCGACCACGATCATCTTCAGCGGAATCGCTGTTGCCTCAGTTCTCGGTGTCCCTGCGGGGACGTATATCGGAGCAGCGGCCGGGTGGAGCGTGGCATTCTGGACTCTCAGCTGCGCCGCGACGCTGATCGCGCTCGCCATGTTCGCTGTCCTACCCGTGATGCCAGCTGATCAAGCTTTGTCGCTCGGGAGTCTCGCGGCGGCTTTTCGGAACCCGGGAGTCCGGGTCGGAATCGCGATTACCGCGCTCATCGTCACCGCTCATTTCGCGGCGTACACCTATGTGCGTCCGGGGCTGGAGCTCTTCGCAGGATTGCACCCTGCGCAGATCGGCACGATGCTCTTGATCTACGGGGCTCTGGGCGTTGTCGGCAACTTCATAGCCGGGCCATCTGCCACCAAGTCACCGAAGACTGTGGTCGTCATCCTCAGCGCGGGAGTAGCGATCACCCTTGCCCTGTTCCCGATCTCGGCTACTACCTTGATCACAGCTGCTCTGCTCATGGCGGCTTGGGGCCTCTTCTACGGTGGTGTATCGGTGAGTACTCAAACATGGATCGCACAAGCAGCCCCCGTTCACCGAGAGGCCGCTGCGGCTCTGTGGGTTGCAGTCTTCAATGCAAGCATCGCCCTCGGCGCGTTCGCGGGTGGACGCATTCATGACCACTCCGGTTCCGAAACGGTCTTCTGGATAGCCGCGGGAATCGCCACTCTCGCAATGCTGCTCGCCACATTCCGCAATCCCGTCGTTGCAAAGCACGAACTGACAACCTAGCCGCCGACACAAAACCTTCATAGAGGCAGGACAACAGATATGCGCCAGGCACCCGTTTCGACATTCATGGATGTGACCGAGATGCTCGAACGCTACCGGGACAAATCGCTGTCTCCGGTGGAGGTGCTCGAGTCCACCATCGAACGTATCGAGGCGCTCAACCCGACCTTGAATGCAGTGGGACACAATTTCTTCGATACTGCACGGGTACAAGCGAAGGCAGCGGAACGCCACTACGCCCGCGGTTCGGATGTCAGCCTTCCGCTCGCCGGTGTTCCGGTTGTGGTGAAAGAGGATGAACCGGTGCAAGGCCAACCGTGGACTCAAGGGTCCAAGGTCTATGAGGACTTGATCGCCACCCACACTTCGACTTTCGTGCAGCGGATCGTCGACGCCGGTGCCATTGTCCACGCGCGATCGACGGCCCCGGAATTCTCCTCGGCCGCGTTCACACAGTCCGAGTTGTGGGGCGTCACTCGCAATCCGTGGAACACGAAATACTCCTCCGGCGGGTCTTCCGGTGGATCGGCAGTCGCACTTGCCACCGGTATGACGCACTTGGCTACCGGTTCCGATGTTGCAGGATCGATCCGAACTCCGTCGTCTCTCAACGGAATTGTCGGGTTCAAGCCACCGCACGGCCGTGTCCCCGTCGATCCGCCCTTCAATCTCGATCGCTACTGCCACTGCGGTCCGATGGCTCGCACCGTAAGTGATTGCCTCACAATGCAGTCGGTCATCGCGGGACCGACCTCCACTGACATTGTCTCGCATGTACCGGCATCGCCGCTGTCCGGCCTCGCAACGCATTCGTTGACAGGAATGCGTGTCGCCGTGATCCCCGCGTTGGGTGACTGGCCGGTTGATCCGGACGTTGCCGCCAACACCGCCAAGTTGGTGGACACCCTCACTGCGCTGGGCGCACGCGCGGAGATCATCGAAGTCGACCTGTCACGCGCTGCAATCATGCGTGCGGCCGCCATTCACTACGATCACGTGTTCGGTGCATCGATCTCCGCCGAAGCGTCCGCGCACCCCGACAAGGTCACGGAGTACGCGAAGGAATTCGCGCGATGGGCACGCCGCACCCGTGGTGACGCGACTTTCCTCGACGGACTCGCGATCGAAGCCGAACTTTATTCGTCGATCGGATCCCTGTTCGACACCTATGACGCGTTGATCACTCCGGCAGTGGTGACCGATGGCTTTCTTGCCGGCGACGACTACGTGGGGCACGGAATCAATGTGGCTGGAACAGAATTGGAGTTCTACCTCGAGGCTGTACCGGCCATCACCTTCAACATCCTGAGCAACTGCCCGGTGCTGACAATCCCCACCGGTTTCGCTCGGAACGGAATCCCCACCGGTACACAGATAGTCACGCGGCCGTATGACGACCACACGGCCTTCGCGATAGGCCTCGCCTTCGAGAAGGTCCTGCCGTATCCCGGCAATCACCCGGACTGCCCTGCGGCCCCGCAGAAATTGTTCGGCGTTTGAAGCTAGCTCTGGTGAAGGGTTGACCAGAATGTAGTTAGGTGCCATATTAGTTGCATGGCAGTGGACGGAACCGATCACGACTCACCCACGTTGGATCAGGCGCGGCGGCAGTTGGAGCATTACGGCCTCGGGTCCGATCCGCAGGCGGTGCTGGTTGCGGTGCGGCTGATCTCGGCGGGCGCGCGGCTCGGTCGAGCAACCGAGGTTCACTTCGCGAGGTATGGACTGTCGACCGGCCGTTACCGATTGCTTGCGGATCTGGAAGACCACGACGGGGAGAAATCTCCCTCGCGACTGGCCGCTGATCTCGGCGTCTCGCGAGCCACGGTGACCGGGCTGGTCGACGGCCTCGAGCAGGAGGGTTTGGTCGCTCGGCGTCCGTCCGCCGAGGACGGGCGTGGTGCGGTGGTCGTCCTGACTGCTCGCGGCGCTCAGCGTTTACGTGACATGGCGCCCGAACACTTTGCTCGTCTCGAGGAAATGGTCGACGAGCTCACTGTCGACGAGCGTGCGGTTTTTCTGGACCTGCTCTCGCGGGTCGTTCGCGGTATCGGTGCGCTGACTGCGGAGTAGTCGGCTGGGATTCCAAGCCGTCGCGTAGCGATTCGAATCGTCGTCAATTCTCGACAGAGGCTTCTCCTTCCATGCCCAAATAGTTAGCCACCTAATTATAAACGGAAAGTTGGTCTCCTTCATGTCCGGACACACCCCGCCGATCCGTCGCGAAAACAAAAGGGAGATAACCGATTCCAATCGAATCGACCCGGTTGCCGATCGTCGCGCCGCACGATCATTCACCCTGTGGAGAGAGGTGCTGGTCGCCTACCTTGCCCCTGCGCTGATGGCGGGTGCGGGCGGAGTCGCATCCGGCCAATCGGGCCTCACGATGGCGGCATTTACGTCCATTGCGGGCACGTCGGCAGTGGTGGCGTTGCTGATCGGCTCCTGGCTGCAGCGTCGCGGGAGGTCACGACCGTGGACCACGGCTCTGCCTCGCGTCATGGTGACGGCAATTCTTGCCGTCGGAGCCGCTGCAATTGCAGGCCTCGTCGGGTGGTTCGCCTCCCGTTGGCTACCAGCTCACACGAGCGTGGTCGACACTGCTTGGCTTGCTCGCCTGCAACTCGATCTACCGATATCTGCCGCTGTCGCTGCCGTCATCGTCAGCTGGCGATGGCGCCGTCAGAATCCCTGACAGACAACACATGTCAAAGATCCCCGGCTTCGCGGGGAAGACCGAAAGGAACACGATGATCGTCATCATGGGAGCGTCCGGAACCACAGGCGGCGCGTTGCTACGCAGTCTCGCATCCTCGGGTGTGCCGAGCCGAGCGTTGTCCCGCGACCCGGACAGGCTGCGCGCCCACCTCGGCGATTTGGCCGACGGTTTGGTCGAAGTAGTGTCGGCCGATGCCGCAGACTCAACTTCGCTACGCACGGCTTTCGAAGGGGCTGAACAACTTTTCCTCGCCATGGCCAACGGACTCGAACAGGTCGAGCTCGAAACGCGTGTGATCGACATTGCCGCAGAGAGCGGCGTCGAACACATCGTCAAGATCTCCGACCCCGCCGCCGCGGCCGACTCCCCCATCGCTCTCTCCCGCGGCCACCATGCCGTCGGCGAACACCTGCGCGCATCCGGGATCCGCCACACTCTGCTCCGCCCCTATGCGTTCATGCAGAATCTGTTGCTCCTGGCTCCGGCGGTGGCTGCGCAAGGGGTGATTCTGGGCGCGATGCGGGACGCGCCGTGCAACTGGATCGACTGCCGAGATATCGGTGACGTCGCCGCGGCCGTGCTCACACGCGCCGACCTCGCCGGCGGTACCTACGTCCTGACGGGCAGCGAGGCAGTCGGCTACGGCGGCATCGCCGATTCTCTGACCCGCATGCTCGATCGCCCCGTCCAATATATCGACCTGCCACCGCACGAACTGCGGCAAAACCTCGTCGATCATGCCCACATGCCTCCGTGGCTGGCCGAGCACATTCTGGAGATCCAGCAACTTGCCGTCTCGCGCCCGGAGTCACCCACCGACACGGTGGCACGTGTCCTGGGGCGTGAGCCACGAAGCCTGGATGCGTTCCTGCGTGAGCATCTGGACCGTTTCCGCTGATTCACGCTGTGAGAGCAGTGCCGCCAGAAGTCACGCGGTTGATCAACGAGCCCACCGAATCCTGATCGGACCTCGTACGGATTCCGGGTCGACGACTTCGCCGCCCTGGGTGATCTGCACTTCGCCGTGGGCCACCATGTGGCGGGCAGCCTCTCGGACGGGGTCCATCAGCGGACGCCAATTGTCGGGTGCCGCTGCGCGGGCCACGTCGGAGGGGCAGATGCTCGACTCGGCCGATCGGGCACTGAGTAGTTCGCGGATCTTCGCCGCCAGTTCTTTCTCTTCCACCGTATGACCTCAGTTTCCGGACGTGACCGTAGGCCTTCGACAGAGTATGAACCTTCGGTTCGGCGAGTTGTGGCGAAGGAATGGTGCACATCGATAATTATTGACGGCGTGGAGAATTCGAGTGCAACGCGCCGCGACGTAGTCCGAAAGTCGTATTCGGCCAGATCCCAGGAGTACACGGACCTCTTCGGCTCGATGGATTCGACGCACGTATCTGATCGGGACCTGGTGACCAGCTGGGCCGCCACTTTGACCGGCCCCGTACTCGACGCCGGGTGCGGGCCGGGGCAGTGGACAGACTTCCTGGCCCAGAGCGGGCTGGCTGTGAGCGGGATCGATCTCGTGCCCGAGTTCGTCGAACGAGCCCGCACCCGATACCCGGATCTTTCCTTCGAGGTCGGGGGCTTCGAGGCATTGGACGCGAAAACGAATTCACTGGGCGGCGTGCTGTCCTGGTACTCGCTCATTCACCATCACCCGCAAGATATCGAGGCACCGCTCGCTGAATTCGCGCGCGTGATCCGCCCAGGTGGTGGGTTGCTGGTGGGCTTCTTCGAAGGCGTGACCGTAGAGCCTTTTGATCACGCCGCGACGACTGGTTATCGATGGCCGGTGACCGAACTTGCCGAGGTGCTGGTCACAGCGGGCTTCGACGTGATCGAGACCCATACCCGGACGGGGAGCGGCTACAGGCCGCACGGCGCAATCACTGCCAGCCGGCGCGGCGTCGAATAGCGGATCGAGACAGCGGATCGAGACTGGGCGAGCAATTGTCTTTCATTCATTTCGTGTGAGTGGTGTGCTGGATGAGTCACTCCCCGGCTTTTTCAGCACCGGATCATCCACAGTTGAAAGAAGGCGCCATGACCACGATCCATCTTCACAAGACGACCACTGCGACGCCCGAACAGGTCCTTGCCGGCCTGACCGACTTCGGCCCGGGCCGTGAGGAAATCTTCGGCCGCAGTGCGGACAGCTACCTGAAAGTGCACCAACAAGGACCCCACGATGCTGATGTCACCGAGGGCTCCAGTGGTATCTGGGAGCGTCTGCACTACGACTGGACCGACCCGCACCGCGTCGTGATGACAACCACCGACTCCAACCTGTGGGGCGGGGCGTCGAGCCATACCTACACGCTGACCCGGCAGCCGACGGGTC
Organism: Rhodococcus sp. IEGM 1406; assembly: GCF_030056745.1. Classification (NCBI taxonomy): domain Bacteria; kingdom Bacillati; phylum Actinomycetota; class Actinomycetes; order Mycobacteriales; family Nocardiaceae; genus Rhodococcus; species Rhodococcus sp. IEGM 1406. The sequence goes on from NZ_JASHKO010000001.1 coordinate 170,927, forward strand.
TGACCGATGTCGATGCCGTCGTGGTCCGGGACGGCAAGAACCTCAAGGGAAAGCTCCTGGCGTCGGTACTCGGACTCGTCGGCACCCAAGTGCTGGGAAAGTCGTTCGCGAAGTCCATCGATGCCATCGAAGCTCGCAACGGTGGCGCGAGCGGCGGCAACACACAGTGACAAGAACCTGACGGACTTGTCAGAGCGCTTCGAGGGCTTCCGTCATCTTCTTCACGGTCTCTGGTGCCACTTTGGCTTCGAATCCCGCCTTCAGGAGAGGCGACGCAATCTTGGCGGCACCGTTGAACTCGACGTTCGCGTGATATTCGATCTCGGTCGAGTTCGGACCCACCGAAGTCAAGGTGATGTCGTCGGTACTGGTGGCAGTCTTGTTCTTTCCTTCGAGAACAACGTGATTCAGCTCGTCGGTCACCAGCGCGTACGTCAGTTCCGTGGTGACGCCGAACAGCTTGGACACGTTGTGCCACTGGGTTCCGATGCCGACAGGACCGTCGGAGATCTGCGTGCAGCTCTCGGTGCCCGGATCCCACGTCGGCGCATTGGCGAAGTCGCGGAGAAACGCCGCAGCCTTTTCGATCGGTACCTCGGCGGTGAATTTGCGGGTGACGTCAACCATGCGGTGGGCCTTTCGGTTCATTTTTCGGCGGTAGTGCCGCGGTGAGAGTTCGTTCCGACGCCCGGGCTACCCATACTCGACAAACGGTAACCACCTTCAGAGGACTGCGCGGTCCAGTGGACGCGGAAGCGGATCGAGTGCGCCGGTCTCGCGCAGGCGCTCGTACGCCCGAACGACCCCATAGACGGCCCCGATCTGTAGCAACACGCCGCCGCCCGGTAACGCGGCAACGCCTGCTGCCAGGTCATCCGGGATCGCGTCAGCGCGAGCGGACGAGAGGTAGCCGACTCGGCCGATCACGGGATCACCGACGCGATAGTCGGACTCGTCTTCGAGAGCGTCGAGGATGTTGTCGTCGGTGACGTCTCCGAAGTCCGGTTCCCACTCCGCGGCGAGCATCCGAAGTAGGTCTGTCTCAGGAACTTCGGCGGTGTCCGGCGCGCTGACGGCAAGAATCATCGACTGAAGGACGATTTCAGGTTCGCCGCCCGCCAACCCGGAGAGTTCGAGCCCCCATTCGGGCCCTCCACTGGATGCGAGCCTCAATCCGATTCCCAGACGATCCGACCAGTCTTCGGCGGCCTGCGCGTTCTCGAGGACCTGCGCCAACTGGTCGACGGTCACGGCAGTAGCAGGTCCAGCGGAATGGATCTGTTGCCACGACCCGCCGACCACCTCGGGCACCAGGAATTCGACTTGCTCCAACGTCCGACGCCACCGGGAGGCCACGGCCTGCACCGATTCCGGCCGTCGTCCCCAGAAAACTCGAATAGCGCGTCGTGTCATCGAGTCCTCCGGTAAGGATCGTCCATGGGTAGCCATATCCCGTCTTCGTGGATTTCGAGATCAGTGACGCCGCGGGTGAGAGCGTCGACGGCCGCGAGAACTGCAGGGCGCGTTTCGTTCTCGCGGCACAGGAGAGACCACGTCCAGATTGCCGCGGGGTCGATCACTGCACGTGCAGTGAGATCGCTTGGCAGCGTGATGGTCTGCCCTTTGGGCGAGTTGACGACCGGACGGCCGACGGCACGGACGTGATCGAAGAATGCCGGACCGGTGATACCACCGTCGTTGATGCGCAGAATCTGTGCGCCGGTATCGCGAGCGAATTCTTCGGCGTAGACGTTCCACGAATACCAGGAGGTGGTGTCGTCGTCGACGAGTACGACGACGTCGCGTGCCCGCACCGGTGTGGTGTCCTCTCCGGTGGAGACCGCGTACAGCCGATCCGCACCGAGCAGTCTTGCGCTCAGAGCATGTTGGGCGACATCGGTTTTCCGCACCCAGGCGATCGCCAGGTCGAGGCTGCCGTCCGCTACCCGCGCGGCCTGCGCGTGCGAAGGCACCACCCAGGCGTCGACGTGTAGTTGCGCGACCCCCGACGTGCGAGCGATCAGATCCGTGGGGAGCCAATTGACGTAGCCGATCCGGACGGGCTCCGCTCCGGACAGACGCTCCGCGCGGCGTCGCAGATTCTCGGCACTCTCGAGTAGCGCACGGACATCAGGGAGCAAGGCCGCCCCGGCTGGCGTCAGAGCGACGGAACGGCGGTCGCGGACGAACAGCTTGACGCCGAGGTCGCGCTCGAGTGCCATGATCTGCTGCGACAATGACGGCCCGGCTATCAGTAGCCGCGCCGCGGCTCGGCCGAAGTGCAGTTCCTCGGCGACGACCTCGAAATATCTCAGCTGACGCAGCTCCACGATCCTTCATGCTACGTGCGGTGGGAGGTTGTGCCTATCAGTCAGGAGCAAAGCGGTCGTGGCGGTCCGGCGCGGCCGGGGCACACGATAAGACCATGACCACAATCCACAACGGCGTCTCCCCGAGAGCGCACGCTGTCCAAGCTGCCGCTGCGCTGGCGGCGAGCATGGGAATCGGTCGATTCGTCTACACACCGATTCTGCCGTTGATGCACACGCAGGCCGGTCTGTCCGCCTCGCTCGGCGCCACCCTGGCGACGGCCAACTACGTCGGGTACCTGATCGGCGCGCTCGCGGGAATCCTCATTCCCGGCGTGGTGCGCTCGGCAGCGGTGATGCGTACGTCGTTGGTGGTCCTCATCGCGACTTTGGCGCTCATGCCCACTACCCACGACGGATCCATCTGGTTCGCCCTGCGGCTCGTCGCAGGCATTGCCAGTGCCCTCGTCTTCATGATCGCCGTCAGCGCTTTGCACGCGCACCTTCGGGGGCAGTCCCAATTTCTGGCCGGATGGGGATTCGGCGGAGTTGGGTTGGGTATCGCCCTGTCCGGGGTCCTCGTGTTGGTCGTCCGCTTCATCGGTACCTGGAGTACAGCCTGGCTGGCATCTGCGGCCCTTGCAGTGGTGTGTGCGGTCGCAGCCTGGGGATTGACGCCGGAACCGCGTCCGACCATCACACCGGACGCGCCGGGAACTCCCAGTTCCCAACACGGGTTCACTGCCTTGTTCATCAGTTATTTCCTGGAAGGCATCGGCTACATCATCGCGGGCACGTTCCTTGTTGCCGCAATCGATCTCGCCGCTCCAGAATGGGTGGGCAGCGGCGCTTGGATAGTGGTCGGTCTGGCCGCATTTCCCTCGTGCGCCCTGTGGGCTTGGCTCAGCCTGCGTTGGTCGAGGCCGACTCTGCTTCTCGTTGCCCTGTTGATTCAGGCGGTGGGCATAGCGCTTCCTGCTGTGATCGGAGGCGTCGGCCCCGCACTGATTTCAGCTTTCCTGTTCGGTGTCACCTTCCTTGGTATCGGGTCAATTGTGTTGGCAATCGGCGCGCACCTGCAGTTCCCACGCGCCGTGGCGTTGCTGACCGCTGGATACAGCGTCGGTCAGATTCTCGGCCCACTCGTTGTCACTCCGTTGCTGCGAGACGGGTATCGCGACGCTCTGCTGTTGGGTGCGGCCGTCGTTCTGGGCGCAGCAGTGGCCGCCGCGGTTTTGCGGTTCCGATTCCCTTCCGATCTCGATGCGGACCCTCGGACGGCCACCTCGACTGAGGAGGTAGTTTTTGATGTCAGATGACGAAACCGCCGGAGCACTACCCGACGTAGGACTGGAGATGTTCGAATGAGCGCACTCACAACCGATCTCGACCTGAAGGTCCCTGTCATCGCAGCCCCCATGGCCGGCGGCGCTTCCACACCGGCACTTGTTGCTGCTGCCTCTCGCGCAGGCGGTCTCGGATTCCTCGCCGCCGGGTACAAGACGCCTCAGGCTCTGTCCGACCAGATCGACACCGTGCGCGCCGAGGGAGTGTCGTTCGGTGTCAACGTCTTTGCGCCCAACCCGGTGCCTGTCGACGTCGATGCCTACCGTGCCTATACCAGGGCGATCCAGGTCGAGGCGGATCGCTACGGCATCACACTGGCTGACGGTGAGCCTGTCGAAGACGACGACTACTTCGAGGACAAGATCGATCTGCTCCTGGCCAGCCCGGTTCCGGTGGTCAGCTTCACCTTCGGCTTTCCCGCACCCGGCGTCATCAAGGCGCTGCGCGCTGCCGGTTCACTTGTCGTCCTCACAGTGACTTCGGAGGCAGAGGCGCTCCTTGCCGTCGACGCCGGTGCCGATCTGCTTGTCGTGCAATCGTCGGCTGCCGGCGGCCACTCCGGAACGCTCACTCCCCTGCAGGTTCCGGCAGAAACACCGATCGCCGAACTTATCGCACAAATCCGTCACCGGACGTCGGTTCCGTTGTTGGCGGCCGGTGGACTGGCGACCTCCGCCGACGTCGCTGCTGCCTTACGTGCCGGAGCGGACGCGGCAGTGGTCGGTACCGTACTGCTGCGCACCGAGGAGAGTGGTGCCTCGGCTCCGCACAAGGCAGCTCTGGCCGACACGTCCCGCGGGAACACGGTCGTCACAAGAGCTTTCACGGGACGTCCTGCACGAGCACTTCGGAACGAGTTCATCGATCGCTACGACGCACAAGCGCCCATCGGGTATCCGGCCATCCATCACCTGACCAACCCGATGCGCAAAGCCGCTGTTGCGCAGGCAGATCCCGAGCGAATGCACCTGTGGGCCGGCACTGGCTATCGCCACGCGACGGAGGAACCAGCCGGGGTAGTGCTTTCGCGATTGGCTAACCTGTGACGACGCGGACACCGGAAGCCGCATTGCCCGAGGTAGTGACATACGACGGGTTGCCCGGGTCCGCCGGTGGTGCACACTCGCTTCGAGTCAAGCGTCCCGATGTTGCATTTCAGCGGCTGCAGACGTTCCTGGAATCCTGCACCGAACCAGTGTCGTTGCCGTCGTGGACGTTCGAGATCTACCAGAGTGGGCCATCCGAGCCGACCGCGCAGTTGTCATCGTTCGCTACCGAGCTCTTCGGTGGGCCCCGCTACAAAGCGCAAACCCATTCCGAATGGAACGTCCCACCTGGTTCTGTCAACGAAGCGCTCGATGCCCTCGTTGGTTGCGATGCGGTCACAACCCACGGACGTTCTGTGGCGGCGCTGACCTGCAGCGCGCCCGTACGCCTGATCGACCCCAACACCCGCGCGCCGTACCCCGACATCACCCCCGACGCGTTCGGCCGTTTTGCCGTGGATGGATACGGCCGGATTCTCGGCGAGTCAGGCATACGCGCAACCCTCGGCAACGCGACATCCTCACTGTCCCTGTGGCTCAACCTGCCTGCAGACGAACGGTTGTCGTCCGGTGCTCGTCACCTACAAGACCATCTCCCGTTCCGGTTGTCCGCGAAACACTGGCGTCTCTGGCGGCCGAACCGGAGCGGAGACTCGTATCGTTCCAACAAGATTCCGTCGCCGGTTCACGACCACGTTTGAATCACGCAGCAAGCATTTTCATCTCGGGCAGAGTTCGCCGATCTCGGAGACAATGCGATCAGCGCTGCGAACCACCCATACCGCGCGTCCGCCACGCAATGTCGGCATCAAGAGTCGGTCCTTCTCGATGGGCCAGTGCACAAAGGGAAATCCGCCGGCCAGCTCGTCCTGGACTTCGCCGGCGATCAGGGCCGTCAACTCCTGTACAGGCTGTTCGATGTGCGGCCCGACGACCCTGACGCTGATCAGGGGACTGGTTCCTGCACTCTTGCCCTTTGGCCGTGGTCCAGCGTCGAGCGCGAGGTGGCACTGACCGTCATCGAGCATCGACACCGTCCACACGCAGTTCTGCATGTACGTATCAGGGCCGTGCCAGCGGCATTGCAGATCCCTGCCGACAGCCTGGCACGCCTCGACGACGTTGGCGGGAGCGTCGTCTGGTGCATCCGGCCCCATGATCGGAAAGCTCCAGACTCCCACGTAGTCGAAGTCGGGCAGATACATGCTTTCACTATGGCACGTTGTCAGAATGCGTCTTCCTCGAGTTCCATGATCTCGTTGTCGAGGGAACCCAGGATTTCTTTCGTCGACGCCAGGATAGGCAGGATGTTCTTGGCGAAGTACGACGCGATGACCACCTTGCCCCGATAGAACGACCGGTCCTTTGCCGACGCGTCACGGTCCAAGGCCGCCAACGCGACTTCCGCTTGCACCAACAGGCGCCATCCGATGAGCAGGTCGCCTACCGCGTACAGAAAGCGCACCGAGCCGAGGCCTATCTTGTACAACTCGGAGGGTTGGTCCTGGGAAGCCATCAGATACCCGGTGAGCGTCCCGGCCATCTCCTGCACGTCGGTCAAGGCGGTCTCGAGTAGGACTCGCTCGGCCTTGAGTCGACCGTTCCCGGCCTCACTGTCGATGAACTCTCGTATGCGACCGGCTACGTGAGCGAGTGCAACGCCGCGGTCGCGTGCGATCTTTCGAAAGAAGAAGTCCTGCGCCTGGATCGCCGTGGTGCCCTCGTACAGGGTGTCGATCTTGGCATCGCGGATGTACTGCTCGATGGGGTAGTCCTGAAGATAACCGGAGCCGCCCAGGGTCTGCAGGCTCTCGGTGAGCAGTTCGTAGGCCTTCTCGGAGCCGACGCCCTTGACGATCGGCAGCAGCAGATCGTTGACCCGCGCCGCCAATTCGGCATCCGCACCCGAAACCAACTCGGCGACATCAGCATTCTGGTGTGCAGCGGTGTAGAGGTAGACCGCTCGGAGGCCTTCGGCGTAGGCCTTCTGCATCGCCAGGCTGCGTCGGACGTCGGGGTGGTGCGTAATGGCCACACGGGGCGCGGTCTTGTTTGTCAGCTCGGTGAGGTCTGCGCCTTGAATTCGTTCTTTTGCGTACTCGAGGGCGTTGAGATAGCCGGTGGACAGTGTTCCGGTCGCCTTGGTGCCCACCATCATTCGAGCATTCTCGATGACCTGGAACATCTGGGCGATACCGTTGTGGACATCACCCACGAGCCAGCCGACGGCAGGAACGTCCGTCGCTCCGAAGGTGAGCTCGCAAGTTGGGGAAGACTTGAGGCCCATCTTGTGCTCGACGCCGGTGACGTACACACCGTTGCGCTCTCCCAGTTCAAGTGTGTCCGAGTTGAAATGGGACTTCGGAACGTAGAACAGGCTCAAACCTTTGGTTCCTGGACCGGCTCCCTCGGGCCGGGCAAGCACCAAGTGGAAGAGGTTCTCGGCCGTGTCTCCGACGTCACCGCCGGAGATGAACCGCTTGACGCCCTCGATGTGCCAGGTGCCGTCGTCCTGCGCGATTGCCTTTGTTCGGCCTGCGCCTACATCGGATCCGGCGTCTGGTTCGGTGAGCACCATCGTTCCGGCCCATCCGCGTTCGAATCCTTCTTTGGCCCAGTGTTTTTGCTGTTCGTTTCCGATGGTGTAGAGCACGCTCGCCATGAGTGGACCCATGTTGAAAAAGCTTGCGGATCCGTTTGCCGCGACCAACATTTCGCCGATCGCCCAGACCAACGGCGCCGGAGCAGGAACACCACCCATGCCTTCTGGTAGGCCGAGTCGCGACCAACCGGCCTCGTTCACCGCCTCGACCGTCTTGCGTAGAGGTTCCGGGACCACAACTGCGTGATTGGGTGCGTCGAATTCGACAGGGTTCCGATCCGCGTCGGCGAAGGACGCGGCGACCGGGCCTTCTGCCAGTCTCGCTACTTCCGCAAGAATGTTGCGCACAGTGTCGGTGTCGAGGTCCCCGTATGCGCCGGCATCCAACAGTTCGCCGATCCCGAGCACCTCGAACAGATTGAACTCGATATCACGCACGTTGCTTTTGTAGTGACCCATTGTTCTCCGACCTTGGTTCGTCAGCAATACGATTCGTCAGCAGATACGGCTCGTCAGCAGTACACAAGAAAGCCTGCCCCACAAGGAATTCAGTACGCAACCGTAGGTAGAGACGAGTGTCGTTGCTACAAAGTAGCGCCGAGTCGATCTCATTGAAACATTCACTCGTACAATCGGTTTCCGCTGGTGGGGGTGCATATCAGTTGTGTAGCATCCTTTTGAATCAAAGCAGCTGCGCACCAATCGAAGTGCCCATCCTCACCTTCGGCATCAAACGCATTCGCTGTGATCAGTGAACATGCTGCTCGGTAAACCAAGAGCGCCTCTCGTTGGTAGCCGAGACGTTCCTCGATCGGCGTGGAGAACCCAGTTCTGTCTCGTGAGCCTTTGGTATCGGTCAGAGGGTGAGTAGCACTTTGGTGGCGCGCCGCTCGTCCATCGCCTGGTAGCCGGCGGCGGCGTCCTCCAACGGGAGAGTGAGGTCGAAGACGATGCCCGGGTCGATCTGGTCGGTCATGATGAGCTCGATCAGTTCGGGTAGGAATCGCCTGACCGGCGCGGGACCGCCGAGCAGGCTCACCGTCGCGAAGAACAGGTTCATGCCGTCGAGCTCGACGCCGTGGGATACCCCGACGTAGCCGACATGTCCGCCGGGGCGGGTAGCTCCGATAGCCTGCATCATCGATTCTTGGGTGCCTACGGCTTCGACGGTCGAGTGGGCGCCGTAGCCGCCGGTGAGTTCCTTGATCTTCGCGATGCCCGCGTCGCCCCGCTCTTCGACGATGTCGGTGGCGCCGAATTGCGTGGCGAGTGCCTGCCGGTCGGCGTGGCGTGACATGGCGATGATCCGCTCGGCGCCGAGTTGTCTGGCAGCGAGGATCGCCAGGAGTCCGACTGCACCGTCGCCGACGACGGCGACCGTTTTGCCTGGTCCGGCTTCCGCAGCTACGGCGGCGAACCAACCGGTGCCGAGTACGTCGGAGGCTGCAAGGAGGCTGCGAGCCTGCCGCTCGGTCGGCTCTCCGCGGACAGGGACGAGGGTGCCATCCGCGAGCGGGATGCGAGCGTATTCGGATTGGGTGCCGACCGAGCCCATCATGACCTGGTGGATACAGCGAGACTGAAAGCCCGCCTCGCAGATTTCGCAGGTGTTGTCCGACGCGACGAACGAGCCCACGACGAAGTCCCCAACTTCGATGTCTTTGACCTCGGGGCCGACCTGTTCGACGACGCCTACGTATTCGTGTCCCATCGGCGTCGGGCCATTCAGCTTTTCGATGCCGCGATAAGGCCAGAGGTCGGAACCGCAGACGCAGGTGGCTGTAACGCGAATGATCGCGTCGGTCGGTTCGACGATCACCGGCGCTTCGATCTCTTCGACCCGGACATCGCCGGGGGCATGCATGACGACAGCGCGCATGACGTGGCTCCTCACCATCGGTTTCTTCGTGTCACTTCAACCTGATCACGATTCGGCGGCGGGCGGGAGTCCCGCGCGATAGTGGTACTGCGAGGGACTCCCTCGCTACCGGTCACTGACTTACGCTCGATGGCATGGACGATCGAGCGCAAGTACGCGAATTCCTGACCTCGCGGCGCGCCCGAGTCACGCCCGAACAAGTTGGACTGCCGGCCGGATCGAACCGCCGCGTGGAAGGTCTGCGTCGAAGTGAAGTGGCAACCCTCGCTGGCGTGAGCGTCGAGTACTACACGAGGCTCGAGCGCGGAGCGATCAGCGGCGCATCGCCGGGAGTACTCGACAGTATCGCGAAGGCACTACGACTCGACGACGCCGAGCGCGCCCACCTATTTGATCTCGCGCACGCGGCAAGCCCGGTAGCCAGGCCCCCGCGTCGGCGAAATGCGAAGGGCTGGAAGCCCCATCAGAGCCTGCAGTGGACGCTCGACGCAGTCACCGCAGGACCCGCTTTCGTGCGGAACGGTCGCATGGATCTTCTTGCGGTCAACCCACTCGCGCGTGCGTTTTACAAGGACCTCTACGACATGCCGGGGCAGCCCCCGAACATCGCGCGCTTCACGTTCCTCGACGAAAGGGCTTTCGAGTTTTATCCGGACTGGAACGCGTTTGCCGAGGTGACCGTCTCGATTCTGCGAACGGAGGCTGGGCGAGATCCTCACAACAAGGAATTGCACGATCTGATCGGTGAACTCAGCACTCGGAGTGAGGAATTCCGGCGTCGGTGGGGCGCGCACGACGTCCGCCATCACGGCACCGGATTCAAGACTTTTCACCACTCCGCCGTTGGCGAGCTGACGCTTGCCTTCGAAGGTTTGGAGATGGCCGCCGAGCCGGGGTTGACGCTCACGATCTACACCGCAGAGCCGGGATCGCCGTCCGCGGAACGGATGCAGTTACTCGCCTCGTTGGCAGCCAGTGAGAATGCGGACTCTGCGCCGCACGTGTCGGAGCGGTCGCTGACGGACGGCTGACGAACTGCGCGACGGTTGATCGGGTCGTCAGTTGACGACTTCGGCGGCGGTGCGCTTCGTGCGTTCCTTGCGCAACAGGATCATCAGCGGCAGAAAGTAGAGAGCGGCAACGCCGGTGCCTACCAACACCGGCCCAGTGGCACCGAGACTCGAGGCCAACGCGAACCCGGCGATCCAGGAGCCGACCGCCGTGCCCAGATTGAACGACGAGGTGCTGAGAGCAGAAGCCATCGTCGGCGCCTGATCGGCATAACGCACAGCCATCCCGATCAGGATGGGATTGGTCGACATGCCGAATAGTCCCAGCATGACTACGAGAATCACCGTCACGATCACGTTGTGCGAGAAGAGGCAGAGCGCCCCGAGTACGAGAAACGTCATCGCTGCCGAGACGAACAAGACGCCGTACTGATGCTTCGCACCGAGTCGACCGCCGAGATTGGAGCCGACGAACGCACCGAGTCCGTAGCCGACAAGCACCAGTGGCACTGCCGACGCAGCAAGTCCCGTGTTCTCGGTCAACAGCGGAGAGATGAAGCTGTACGCCGCCAGCGACGACCCGCACACGACGGCGCAACCGGACAGAACGAGCCAGATGCGTCCGTCCCGTAGGCTCGCGATCTCCGCTCGCCAGGACGGCACCGCACCGGAGTCGGTGTCGGCGGGTACCAATCGGTGGACGACGGCCGCGGCGACGAGTGCGAGGGCGGCGAGGGCCCAGAAAGGACCACGCCACCCGATGCTCTGACCGGCCAGAGCGCCGAGCGGAACACCGATGACGTTCGCAAGCATGCCTCCGCCCAAGACGATGCCGAGCGCGCGCGAGGAAGACGCCGGGCCGGCCGCTTTTGCTCCGACCACTGCGGCGACTGCCCAGAAGGCGCCCGTCGCCACGGCTGTGAGGAAGCGGGCGCCGAGAATGAGTCCGAAGTTGGACGAGAGCGCGACGATGACGTGTCCGATCGCGAAAACAATCAGAGCCGAGCTCAAGGTCACGCGTCGGGGAACCCTGAGTGTCAAGATCGCCATCGCCGGCGTGCCGACGATCATTCCGATCGCGAAGACGGTGATCATCAGGCCGACGTTCGCGATCGACGTACCGAGGTCACCCGCGATTTCGGGAAGAATGCCGGCGACGACGAATTCGGTTGTGCCCATCAAGAAAACTCCGACGGCCAGCACGTAGATCACGAGCGGCAGGCGGCCGGTTTCTTCGACGGTCGGGGCGGAAATCATGAGGTGGTCAGTTCTCTTTCTGTTGACGACGCGCATGTCGTGGCGCACCCGTCCAGGGCATCACGCCCGTCGCCTGCGAGGGAGTCCCGGTCGTTGGGGGTACTCGAAGGGACTCCCGGTGTGGCCGATTGCGCGCTACCGTCGGCGCAAAGACTGCCTGAACCCGGGAGACGCGCCCATGACACGACGACAGATCCGAGGACTGGGCGCCGCCGTGCTCGTCTCGGCCTTCCTGACGGCTTGCGGTAGCGAGGATCCTGAAGGGCCCCGTCCGCAGGCAAGCACGACAACACGATCGGCGCCCGCCGCGGCCTTCGGTGAACCCGAGACCGTCGCCGACGGCTTGGACGCGCCCTGGTCGATCGCATTCCACGGCGACACACCACTTGTCAGTGAGCGCGACAGCGCGCGAATCCTCGAACTCGACGCCGGCGGAAACAGCCGCGAGGTGGGAGTCGTCGACGGCGTCAGCCCCAGAGGTGAGGGCGGTTTACTAGGGATCGCAGTACGTGAAAACCGCCTGTACGCGTACTTCACCGCGAACGGGGAGAACCGGATCGAACGCTTCGACATCATCGGTGCTCCGGGGGAATTCGCGCTCGGGCCGGCCGAGACGATTCTCGACGGGCTCGCTTCGGCCAACTACCACAACGGTGGTCGCATCGCGTTCGGCCCGGACGGGATGCTGTACGTGACCGTCGGTGATGCCGGTAGTCGAGACAGGGCTCAGGACCTCGACTCGATGTCCGGGAAAATCCTTCGAATGACTCCGGATGGCGATGTACCGCTGGATAATCCATTTCCGAACTCGTTTGTCTACAGCTACGGCCACCGCAACTCCCAGGGCATTGCCTGGACCGAGGACGGCACGATGTACGCCAGCGAGTTCGGGCAGGACACCTGGGACGAGCTCAACAAGATCGAAGCAGGCGGAAACTACGGGTGGCCCGAGGTCGAAGGGATTGCGGGTGAAGACGGATTCATCGACCCGCTCCAACAATGGTCACCTGACGATGCCAGCCCCAGCGGAATCGCCATCCACGACGGCACGATCTACATCGCCAATCTTCGTGGTGAGCGACTCCGCACGGTGCCCTTGACCGATCCCGCGACCGCCGACGAGCAATTCGTCGACGAATACGGGCGCCTCCGTGATGTTGTAGTCGCACCGGACGGGTCGCTGTGGATACTGACGAACAACACCGACGGACGCGGCGACCCCAAACCCGGTGATGACCGCATCATTCGCGTGCCGTTGCGCTGATGTCGATTTCCGGCGAACGCAGTACTTCCAGCCCGAGGATCCTCGCCGAAGCCGGTGATTCACTAATATCGTTACGACAGATGACGCGGGTACGGATCGGAGAGACAGCATGGGGACTTGGGGTTCAGGACCTTTCGACAACGACGTAGCGGGCGACCTGCTCAGCGCGGTACAGGCGGGTGACTACGATATCGACGATTACGCACGCCACCCCGACGACGGCTACCTCGATGCCGATGATGCTCAAACAGCTATTGCCGTCGCCGAGATCCTTGCGGTTGCGCACGGGGTTGCTCCGGCGCCTGTGCAGCTGGCCGAGATTGATGCCGCCGGGTACGCCGGAACCTTGAGTCCGGAGCAGAAGGCATGGGTCCTCACCGCACTCGAGCGTGCCGTCGCAGACAGCGACACGTCGGAGTTGTACGAGTTGTGGGAAGAAAACGGTCCGGAAGACCTCGCGGCTTGGCGGGCACCGATCCTGGGCAGATTGGCGAGTCTCAAAACGGTGGGATGAGTGTCACTCGTCAACAGTCCCTTGGTTACTCGGAGTTCGACGACGACAGACTCCCCTTGACATACCGGGTGGTGTCGTCGGCGAGGATCTCTGCCAGCCCACGTTCGATGCCGTCCAGGGCCTGCGCGGCGACATCGGCCGGATCGATCTTCTGTTCAGCCGGTACGCCCGCAGCCATGTCGGTATCCATGTATGCAACGTGCAGTGCCGAGACGGCGATTCCCCGCGGCGCCAGTTCTTCTCGAACGGCGTCGGTCATCGCCCACGCCGCTGCCTTCGATGACGCGTAAGACCCGAGCGCAGCCGGATGGAACCAGGACAGCACCGAAAGAACGTTGAGTACTGTTCCGCCTCCGTTGTTTTCGACGACCGGAGCAAACGCCCGGGTCACGGCAAGCGGGCCGTAGAAATTGACGTCCATCTCGCGGCGAACGTCATCGATGTCGCCCCCGATCAAGGGTGCCGAGGTAGAGATTCCGGCGTTGTTGACCACCAAGGTCACATCCGATGCGATTTGCGCTGCGGCGGTGATCGATTCGGCGTCCGTCACGTCCAACCTCAGGGGGATGACGCCGGGCAGATCGACAGTTTCCGGATTGCGGGCAGCCGCGTACACCTTCGCGCCGCGCTCGATGAGCCCTGCGGCCAGATGGTGGCCGAGTCCGCGATTGGCTCCGGTGACGACCGCAACCGTCTTGTTCAGGTCCATGATTCTCCCAGGGTTGTGACTGTCGGTGACATTTAGATTATGAATCAAATCTAAGTGTGGGCTAGGATAGATGTCAAGTGAAATCCAAACTGGAAGGCGTTGTGATGGGCCGCGTATCGCAGCAACAAGCGGAAGAGAACCGTCGGCGCGTCGTGGAAACCGCAGCTCGTCTGTTCCGAGAGAAGGGCACTCACCTCAGCGTCGCTGACTTGATGAAGGCGTCGGGGCTGACCCACGGTGGTTTCTACAAGCAGTTCGCGTCCAAGGACGCGCTCATCGACGAAGCGACCACCCATGCCTTCGCTGAACTGGCGCAGCTGCACGCAGCAGGTCTCGAAAGGCACGCTGGCCAGCGTGACGAGGCTCGACAAGCCCTGATCGACAACTACCTCTCCGTGGAGCATCGCGACAATCCGGCAGACGGATGTCCCGCTGCTGCACTCGCCGCCGACATGGCACGCGAGCCGGCAGACAGTGAGGCCCGTCGGGTGTATGTCGAGGGGGTCGGTGATTTTGCCAAGGCGCTCGCGGATGAGGAGCATGACGGGCTGGTGCGTCTCTCGACCATGATCGGCGCTCTGGTCCTCTCGCGAGCCACCAAGGGATCGTCCCTCTCCGAGGAAGTCCTTGTCGCTGCTCGTGAAGAGCTCACCGGGTAGTCCAGGAAGATCCGCGTACGGCCCGCTGACCCGGCCATGCATACTGACTGAGGTCTCTGTCAGCGATACCTTCGATTGCTTCGAGATCTGCAACTTCACTACCCGATGGCCGCAGGGAGAAGCGAGAGATGTTCACACCCACAGAATTTGGCAAAGTCTCGGTGCTGGTACCAGAGAACGGTGGGACCGTCCCCTTCGGAAACACCGTGGTCGTGCACGGATCCGAACGCACGCTGGTGATCGACCCGTCCCTCTCCCTCGACCGAGATCCCGTGGGCGCAGACCTCGTCTTCATCAGTCACGGCCACGAGGACCACGTTGCCGGTCTCCGGCATTTTCAAGCACCGACGTACGCGCACAACCTCGACGCACCGTCGGTCGCCTCCCTTGACACGATGCTCACAAATTACGGCCTCCGCCCCGAGGAGCGAGCTGAGGTCGAACATTCAATAGCAGCGCAGTACGGCATTCCCCCGACGCACGATGACGTTTCCGGGATCGCCGACGGCCACGTCTTCGACCTCGGAGACCGCACGGCGACGGTCATTCACCTACCTGGTCACACTCCCGGACATTGTGGCCTCCTCATCGAGCCCGACGGCTTCTTCTATGTCGCCGACATCGATCTCACCTCCTTCGGCCCGATGTACGGCGACCTGGGCAGTAGCGTCGACGACTTCCTCGCCTCCATCGACCGCGCCGCGGGCATCGACGCTCGGTGGTACGGCACCTTCCATCAAAAGGGCGTCGTCGAAGGCAGCGACGAGTTCCGTCGCCGGCTGACCGCCTACCGCGACAAACTGCTCAGCCGCGAAGAAAGACTCGTCCAATTTCTCGGTGAACCAAGGCAGTTGGAAGACATCGTCGCGCATCGCCTCGTCTACCGTTCGCACGTCACCGCGCCGTACGTCGATGCAGTCGAACGACGAACTGCGCAGCTGCACCTTCAGCGGCTCGTTGCGGCAGGTGCCGTTGTCACGCTCGAGGGCAACGTATTTCGGCGTGCATGAATGTGTCGTGTCATCCATTGGATGTGAACAGAGCGGGCAGAAGGGTGCAATTGTGGCGAGGGTAGTTGTTGTCGGCGCGAGCCGGGGACTTGGTCGTGCATTGATCGAGGGCTTGAGGAGCGATGGTCACGACGTTGTCGGTATTTCTCGTCGGCGCCCTGACGGGTTCGACGTCTCCGAGTGGATCGAAGCAGACCTGACCGACCCTGTTGCGGCAGCGAACTCGATCGACCAGGAGCTTGTCGGAGGTGTAGACACCCTGATTTGCAACGTCGGAATTTGGGAAGGGGACGCCTTCACTTCCGATTATGTGTTCACAGATCAATCCGACGTCGAAATGCTGGAAATGATCAACGCCAACATCACCGGCACGATCCTTTTGTCGAAGCGCCTGATCCCGCGGATGATCGGGCGTCCTCGACCTCGGATTTTCTTGACCGGTTCTACCTCGGGGCTCCCGCGAAGCGGTAGGCCGGAAGTTGCGTTCGGCGCATCGAAGTCCGCGATCAACGGCATTGCCGACGCCTTGAGAGAGGGCTACCGGAAGGACCGACTCGCAGTGACGGTCCTTCACCTCGGATATCTCAACACGGAAGATGGACTCGATGTGCCCCGAGACATCGCTGCCGCTCGCGGAGATGGGTCTCTGGTTCCCGTGCACGACGTCGTGGATACCGTGCGCTCCATCTCGAATCTGTCGTCTTCGTCATCGGTTCGAGAAGTGGTCCTTACTGCCATCGACGACACACGATTCTGAACGACAGCTACCGCTTCGGTCTGTGAATCCGATTGCCGAACAGATGTATTCAGAGAATATTTCCCTCGATGAAGATGAAGGCTCCCGCCAGGTACACCAGGGTGAGCCCCGTCAGGAGCCACGCCATGTACGGCCGGATGTAGAGGCGCCGCAGACGGTGCAATCGCAGGGAGGCTCGCAAGAACGCGCCTACGGAGCCGAGTAGCAGCATGAGGCTCGGGACGAAGACGGCCAGTCGGCGATCTTTCTGTGAGCACAGCAAGGTGTCGGTACCGAAGCATTCGCCCCGCCGGGAGCCCAACCAGACGATCGCGACAACCAGTGCCGCGGTAGCCAGAACGACGGACAGGCCGTACGTCAGGGTTCGCCTGTTGATTTTTTGCTCTCGACGCTGAATTACATCTGGTGTGTCAGAACTGTCGGTCATCACACCCCCTTTCGAACATCGCACCTTACTTCGTGGATCGACGGCGGGAGAGGGCGTACAGCACTACTCCGACCGCCAAGAGTAATGATGCGCGCAACCACGTTGCGGCGCTCTGCTGGGTGAGCAACGCAACGCACGTACCGAGGGCGAGGATCGGAAAGATGATCGGTGTCCGGAAATGGCTGTGTTGCACTGCGTCACGACGCAGAACCAGGACGGCGATGTTGGTGCTGATGAATACGAAAAGCAGCAGGAGTACCACCGTCTCTGCCAGGGCTGACAACGATCCGGTGACGCAGAGAGCCATGGCAACGGCTGTGGTTGCGATGATCGCCACCCAGGGGGTCCGGCGCCGCGGCAGCACGCGCGCGAATGCGCTGGGGAGCAACCCTTCCGACGCCATTCCGTACGTCAGCCTGCTTGCCATGATCATTGTCAGCAGTGCGCCGTTGGCGACGGCTACCAGAGCGATCAGGCTGAACAGGCGAGGCGGAACACCGACGTCGGCGGCTGACACCACTGCCAGTAAGGGGCCGGAGGACGCGGCGAGCTCGTCGGCGGGCAGCACCACCGAGACAGCCAGGCCGACAAGGACATAGGCGGCGCCCGCCGTCAACAGGGCTCCGAACAGTGCGCGTGGGTAGACCTTGCTCACGTTCTTCACTTCTTCGGCGACGTTCGCCGACGTTTCGAAGCCGACGAACGAGTAGTACGCGAGGAGCGCCGCTGCCAACACGGCGAGTGCAGGCGATCGACTGTCGTCGAACTCCACGACACGGCTCAAGGTTCCGTCGCCGTGCCCGAGAACTACGCAGGCGAGGACGACAACCATGACGAGGCCGGTGACCTCCACGACTGTCATGACGACATTTGCGCGCATCGACTCCTTGATGCCTCTGGCATTGAGAAGCCCCACCAGGAGGAGGAAGACGAGCGCGGCTGGAACGGTCGGGACGTCGATGAAGGCTTTGAGATAGTCACCCGAGAATGCGAGGGCGAGTCCTGCTGCACTCGTGACACCGGCCGCCAGCATCGAGAAGCCGACGAGGAATGAGATCAGCGGTTTCCGATACGCCCGTTGGGCGAATACTGCTGCACCGCCCGCCCGCGGATATTTGGTGACCAGTTCGGCATACGACGTTGCTGTCAGCAATGCCATGACGAGCGCTACGAGCAGTGGTACCCAGACGGCTCCACCAACTTCACCGGCGATGACGCCCACCAATGCGTAGATACCGGCGCCCAGGACGTCTCCGAGGATGAACACGAAAAGGAGTGGGCCGGTTATCGCCCGAGTGAGAACGTTCTTACTCCCGCCTTCATCTCCGCCTGCGGTTTCGTCCACGTTCTCGGCACCCGCGGCGCGTCGCATATGCAAGGTTCGTCCTGTCTTCATGGTGACGTGCCGCCACCTCAGGAGCAGACATGTACCCATTGGTCGAAGTTTCAAACACGGGTCGGACGTGGATGCGTCGGCGCGTGCCGTCCCGTGCTTTCCTTGTAGGTGACTTGCCAGTAGGTGAATCGCAGAAGTAGTGACTGGAGGATGACGTGGCTGAATCGACGGTTGCCGAGGTGATGGACGAGTTGGCTGCGCTCGAGGATCCGAAGGTGCGCGCAGTGAACGAGAAGCACGGTGACGATCACGGTGTGAACCTGACAAAACTGCGGGCAGTCGCGAAGCGACTGAAGACTCAGCAAGAACTTGCACAACAACTTTGGGCGACGGGCGATACCGCAGCGAGGCTGCTTGCCCTCTTGATCTGTCGTCCGAAGGCGTTCGAGCGTGACGAGTTGGACGTCATGTTGCGTGAGGCTCGTACTCCCAAGGTGCATGACTGGCTCGTCAACTACGTGGTGAAGAAGAACCCGCACGCGGAGGATTTGCGGGTGGCCTGGACCGCCGACTCCGATCCCGTGGTTGCGAGCGCCGGTTGGGCCCTGACTACCGAGCGAGTAGCGAAGAAGCCCGAGGGCCTTGATCTTTCAGGATTGCTCGACGTCATCGAGGCGGAGATGAAGGATGCCCCTGATCGCCTGCAATGGGCGATGAACCACTGCCTGGCCCAGATCGGGATCGAACATGCCGAGTACCGGGCCCGTGCAATCGACATCGGTGAACGTCTGCGGGTGCTCGAGGACTACCCGACTCCCCCGAACTGCACCTCGCCGTTTGCGCCGATCTGGATCTCGGAGATGGTGCGTCGACAGAGCGAGAAGTAGGTCAGCTAGCGCGACGTTCGAAACTGCGTCCGGTATCGCTGTGGACTGGTGCCGACCAAGTCTCGGAAGCGTTCGCGGAACGTGGTGACGGCATTGAATCCGACTTGTCCCGCAACACGTTCGATGGAGTGGTCGGTGGTCTCGAGCAGAAATTGCGCTTGACGGAGCCGCGCGTGATGGAGCCACTGCAACGGCGTCGTACCGATTTGTTCCTGGAAGCGGCGGTTGAGCGTGCGAGTGCTCATCGTTGCCTTGGCTGCGATTGTCGTGATGTCGAGTTGCTCCCCGAGGTTCTCTTCCATCCAGTTCAGTAGCGGCCGAAGGGTTGTCCCGCTGGGCACGGGAGGTTCGTGGACGATGAATTGTGCTTGCCCTCCGGCACGTTCGAGCGGCATCACGCTCAGCCGCGCCGTGTCGGCGGCGACCGCGGACCCGTAGTCCTGACGGACCATGTACAGACACAGGTCGAGTGCGGCCGCGGCGCCGGCGGAAGTCAGGACGTGCCCGTTGTCTACGTAGAGAACAGCGGCATCGACGTCGATGGCCGGGTGCCGGCGGGCCAACTCCGACGCAGCCGCCCAGTGCGTCGTCGCGCGAAGTCCGTCGAGCAAGCCTGTGTCGGCGAGTGTGAATGCACCGACGCACAGTGAGGCGATGCGCGTGCCGCGATCCGCGGCAGTTCTGAGGGCGTCGATGATCTCGGGGTCGATCGGCACGTCGAGATCGGCGGTGCCCGGGATGATGATCGTGCTTGCCTGGGCGAGACGTGACAGTCCGTGCGGTACTCGCATCGTGAACGTTCCGGTCTCCACCTCCTCGGTGAGCGCGCACACGGAGGTCCGGTACGCCGGTGCACCTGAGGGGAGCCTGCATCGTCCGAAGACTTCGAGGGGTGCCGCCAGGTCCATCGGCACCACCCCGGGCAACGCGAGAACTGCAACGTCATGCATGTCTGAAACGTAGCGTATGTGGCGCGAGATTCGGTGATCTCGTGTCTTGAAATATCCTCTCAACTGGTATTTCACAGAATGTGTGAGGTTGGCTGAAAGCCGTCGAAGGTTGGCTTTCAGCCGTCGCCATAGAGGTCAACTTCCTCCTACTGTCGTGGGAACAGCGACGTGCACAGGAGCGCGTCGCACAAAATCGGAGGTTGCAGTGCACGCGCAGATCGTGTTGTTCGACGGATCCGATCCCATGGATGTCGTGGGTCCGTACGAGGTGCTTTACGCCGGGGGTCTCGCCAGCGGTGGGGCGTTGAGCGTCGAACTCGTCAGCGCGGAGGGGCCTCGGACCGTCGTGAGCGGAAGTGGTGAACTCGCGATGACCGCCACTGCAACCCTCGATGTCGAACACGCGGATCTGATCATCGTTCCCGGAGCATCGGGTCTCTTCGAACCCAATGCGGACCAGCCGGGTTCCAGCTTGCCGGAAAGACTCGCGGCCACAACGGAAACCGAACTGCCTGTCATGATGCGCCGTGCACTCGACGATCCTGGTGTGCTCGTTGCGACCGTCTGTGGAGGATCATTGGCGCTGGCGATGGCGGGGCTTCTCGAAGGGCGCCGCGCCGTGACGCACCATCTTGCCGTGGACGCACTGGCGGCCGGCGGTGTAATTCCGATCCAGGCGCGAATCGTCGACGACGGTGACCTGATCACCGCCGGCGGTGTGACATCCGGTCTCGACCTGGGCCTGTACCTGTTGGAACGATGCCTCGGGCCTCGGATAAGTCTCGAGGTCGAAGCGCTCTTCGACTACGAGCGTCGAGGAACGGTGTGGTCGGCGAAGGGCGCCGAGCCTGTAATCACCTTCGCGCCGGACGCCGCGTGAATACGCTTGTGCGTACCGAAACGCGAGAAATCCCATGACCGGAATCCTGCTGTCCCTCCATGTGATTGCGGCCATTCTTGCCATCGGCCCCGTCGCTGTGGCGGCGAGTATGTTCCCGGTGGCGAGCCGCGCCGCGCTCGCCGATCCGGACAGCGCCAGTGTTGCGACGACGGGCATGCTGCATCGCATCGTTCGGGTGTATGCCACGATCGGCATTGTCGTTCCGATGCTCGGTATCGCCACCGCCGTCAATCTCGGAGTGCTCGGTGACGTGTGGATCCTCACCTCGATCGCACTCACCGTCGTTGCCGCCGTGATACTCACCGCGGTCGTGCTTCCCGCCCAACGGCTGACAATGGCGGCGATCGAAGGAACCGGGTCCGTTGTGGACGTCGCAACGCGGCTCACCCGTCGGCTGGGCACTGCGACGGGAATCTTCAATCTGCTCTGGGTCGTTGTCGTCGTGCTGATGATCTTTCGGCCAGGATCGACAACCGGCGTGTGATCCGAGGCGACATTTCACGTGTCGGAGGCAGTGACGCTTGACCTTGACACAGTGACAAGGGTTCCACTGGTCGGTGAAGGAGGTGGTTGTCGTGAACACAACCAACCACGGTGGGCAGCATGCTCACCTCGTCGACGCCGTGGCCGCAGCAGATCCCTCGGTTCGACTGCGCGCCGCGCTTGCGGTCGGCACACGCCCGGATCCTCAGTTGACGGATGCCCTGATCGATCGGTGCGCCGTCGAGCCGGACTTCTTCGTCCGCGACATGCTGACCTGGGCGTTGTGCCGCTTGCCGGCCGAAATCACGGTGCCGAGGCTGATCCGTGAGCTCGGGTCCGATGGCTCGCAAGCCCGCAGTCAGGCGCTCCACACTTTGTCCAAGATCGGCGATCCGATCGCGTGGCCCGAGGTCTCTGCGCTGGTCCACGACCAGGACGACGAGGTTGCGCGCAGTGCGTGGCGCGCGGCTGTGGCTCTCGTGCCGGCGGGAGACGAGGGCGCACTCGCGGCCGATCTGGCCACAGAGCTCGGGCGGGGTGAACTGCAGATGCAGCTCAGTCTGAGCCGCGCCCTGACCGGGCTCGGCGAGGCCGTCCTCCCGGTGCTCGACGCGGCCGGTACGAGCCCGATTCCGCGTGTCCGAGCGCATGCTGATGCTACAAAGCAACTCTGGCACGACCCCGACGGTGGATTCGCTCTCTCACACGAGTTGGCGAAGCGCGTCGCGGCAATCGGCCCGGACGCGTAGGAAGGGGAGACGGATGTTGATCGGCGAGGTGTCGCGGCGTTGTGGTGTCAGCACACGGATGCTGCGTCACTACGACACTTTGGGGCTGGTGAAGCCGACGGGCCGCACGTCCGGTGGCTACCGCGAGTACTCCGCTGACGACATCCGTCGCCTCTTCCACGTCGAGAGCTTGAGGACATTGGGGCTCTCGTTGAACGAGGCCAAGCGTGCCCTCGACGAACCAGACTTCGCACCGGCCGATTTGGTGGGTGAACTCATGCAACACACTCGGCAACGGATCGCGGCGGAGGAGGAATTGCTGACCAAACTCGAAAGGGTCGACGCCACCGCCCCTTCGGAGTGGGACGACGTCCTGCGCATGGTCTCGCTGTTGCGTGCACTCGAATCCGAGTTCGCCGCCCACCGTCAGCAAGCGATCCTCTCGCAGGACGCGAATGCGGCATTGCCGGTCGACGCACTCGTCGAGGCCATCCTGTCGGAGAGGGATGCCAACGTGGCGGGAGCGTTGCAGTGGGCGTTGGCGAGGACCGAAGGTGCGGGCCTTGCAGGTCTGACGAAGGGGCTCGAATCGGAGGACGTCGAGGTTCGACGCCGCGCGACGTCGGCCATATCCGGGATCAACACCGAGGAAGCAACTCGGTCTCTGAAGCGAGCTCTCGATGATTCGGACGCGATAGTCCGCGCCGACGCCGCTCTCGCCCTCGGATCCCGCGGAGAGGCTGTCTCGATGTCCGCTCTCCTCGAGATGGTCGCCGACGGGCGCCGCGACGTCGAGGCAGGCGAGGTGCTCGGTCTTCTCGCGGAGCACTCACCGACAAGCGGTGAGGTCGTCGATGCCGTGCAGGCAAGGCTCGACGGCACTGACGACGCCCCGACGAGGTTGCGAATTACGCAGGCGCTCGCCGAGATTCCCGGCGCGGCAGCACGCGAAGCGCTCGCCAGGATCACCCACGACGACGACAAGACGGTCGCGTCCACTGCAGCAGCGATTCTCGAGATGCGCGATCGAGGACCACGTCGGCGCGAACGACCGCGCATCGGGGACTGAAAGCCGAGATCCAAGGCGCGTCTGACAGCGGCGGGGTCAGGCGGTCAACGCTGCAACGACTTCGCCGCGGCGTTGCCCTTCACTCCTGCAAAGAGCAGGAGAAGGAGCACCGCAAGAAACACGACTGTTGAGGTGACAGCCGACACCACAGATCCGAAACCTGTCACGACGCCGATGGCGACCTGCATGCACAGTCCCGCTACGGCAGTCCACATCGTCCGGCGCAGAAGCGGCTGCGCACTCTGATGTGCCAACTGCCACGCCTCTCGACTCGCGATCGTCGCCTTCGTCCGTATGCCGACAACGGGATTCGGTTCATCACCGACGAGTCGCGGCATGAGCCCAGCAACGAACGCGAGGATAAGCGTCGACGACGTCAGTGAGACCGTCAGACCCAGTAAGTCAGCCGATTCCATCCGTCCAGCCCCCAATCGGCAGATGTTGACGCAGCGGACATTCCAGTCTGGGGTGCCGCCGGGACACCCCGACTGTAAGCCAACGAATGCATGTGCAGCTATTCGGGTGACGCATTTTCACGCTTTGTCGGATGGACTGTGAGACTCGATCTCGGACTGACTTTCAGACCGGCCTAGTGCGGATCACCCACGCAGAAAAGGTTTCCCACCGGATCCGCGAGAACGTCCCAGGATGATCCACCTGCCTTATGGTGCTTGAGATCGAAGTCGAGATGAAGTGTATTCCTCACTCGCGCTGCAGAATCGGTCCGACCACCACGTGGCAAGCTATGGTGATCAACGGATAGGGTTCTTACGTGGTGGATCAACGGCGACAGAGTTTGAGACGCAGGTACCTGAGCCTCGGCCTCGGCGAACTGGCTGCCGCGGCCGTATTTGCCGCTGTGGCGGTCGGTGTCGTGATGCCCCGGCTCGAAGGTTCGCAAGACTCCGCGGCGTTGTGGGCGGCGCTGGCCCCACTGCTTGTGATCCTCGTGCAAGCAGGTGTCTATTGGCTGCTTGCGCGGGGCCGGGTCGAGTTGGAGTCGATGCCGGCCCGCCTCGCAGCGCTTTACCGCGTGTTTCGGGTTCTCGATGTTCTCTTGTTGGCGATAGCTCTTCTCGGCGTTGTCATCTGGTTACCAGATCACTCCGGCGCGGCGGTGGGCGTCGTGGCGGTGTGGGCTTTCGGCGTCGTCGAGTACGTCAATTACTTCGTGGCTCGTCTCGCCTATCCGCTGCGGCGGTGGCCTTTCGAGGTCGGCAAGTGGCGGAGACCCCAACTTGTGCGCGACCTGAGCTCGGCACGCTGACACCGGCAACCAAGTTGTCTTTGCTGTAGCGGCAAAATTTGATGCGGGATCGGAGTGAGTTCGGAAGGATCGGTTCTGCCCATCCAGGAATGAAGCCTCTTCATCGTTCTTCGCCGAGGAAGGAGAACCACCATGGCAACGTCGCGTCGCAGCCGCCGAGATGCCCCACCACCCCGGACAGGGAATAGCGAGGCAGCCACACTGCGAGCGTTTCTCGACTACCTCCGTGATTCGATTGCCGCCAAGGTCGAGGGTGCTCCGGAACCTCAGGTGCGCACCACAATTGTTCCGTCGGGAACAACCTTGCTCGGGCTGGCCAATCATCTGACCTTTGTCGAACGATCGATGTTCCTTGCAGAAAACGTGACGGATTGGAAAGCGACGTTTCAACCGTCATCGGAAGACAGCGTGGAGGGTGTCGTCAGTCGCTATCGCGAGACGGTCGAGCGCGCCAACGCAGTTCTCGACGGATGCACAGATCTTGCCGCGCCCATCCCGCGACCGGGGGCGAAACGACCCGCTCCCAGTGTCCGCTGGGCGCTCGTGCACATGATCGAAGAGACCGGACGCCATGCCGGGCACGCTGACATCCTCCGCGAATTGATCGACGGTTCGACCGGACGCTGACGCTGCAACGTGTTCGCCGATGCTTCCGCGCTTTCACCGAGGCGAATGTCCACGGCTGATCTCTGGGCCCACGAGTACAGCGTCGACAGTTCCGTCGGGAGTCGTTACTTCCCAGGGTAGTTCGGTGGCGGTCGAGGGAATGAGCCCGTCGATCCATTTGGCCACGACACCGACGACCACTTTCTCGAGTTCCCCACGTGACCACTTTCGCGGTCGATGCGGAACCGGCGGTTCCCAGCCCTCCTCGCCCCAGATCACGCCGAATAGCTCTCTCTCGTCACCGATCTGCTGATTCAGACTGAATGCGTCGGGACCCTCGAATCGTGCCCAGACGCCGAATGTTCCCTCGCCGTCTTGGTCGAGCGAGACGTCGATGACGATCCCTTCGGTGCGCGGGGTTGCCCCGTTGTGGATCGCAGCCAGTCGATCGCTCACTACCCCCGACGCGGTATCGAGGACAGATCTCAATTTGTCACGGTATTCGGTAGGTTCCACGAGCTCAGCATATCGAAGGTATCACCCTGCAGGTCTTGCATCGATGAAGCTGGTTCCCTGAATTCGTCTGTAGCGGATAAGTTTCTACCCTGAGCGACAGAGATGTCGTGCGACGAACTTTGCCAGCTTTTCGAGTGCCGTGTCGGTGGGCTCTCTCGGCTGAAATGGCAAGTCCCGCCCCCGTCCGGAGACGGGAGCGGGACTCGGGTATCAGCGAACTCGGCAGCGCGTTAGACAGCTTCCTTTGTTGCCTGCGCTGCAAGGGTGAGTGCGATGTCGACGATCATGTCTTCCTGGCCACCCACCAGACGGCGGCGGCCGGCTTCGAGAAGCAGTGTGCGAACGTCGATTCCGTAGCGCTCCGAAGCGGCCTCGGCGTGGCGCAGGAAGCTCGAGTACACGCCGGCATAGCCGAGCGTGAGGGTCTCTCGATCGACGCGAACCGGCCGATCCTGCAGCGGACGGACGATGTCGTCGGCGGCATCCTGCAAGGCGAACAGGTCGCAGCCGTGCTCCCACTCCTCGATGTTCGCAACGGCGATGAAGGCTTCGAGGGGGCAGTTACCGGCGCCGGCACCGTGACCGGCGAGCGAAGCATCGACGCGGGTGACGCCGTTCTGCACTGCGACAACGGAGTTGGCAACCGAGAGCGAGAGGTTCTCATGCGCGTGGATACCGATTTCGGTGCCCTCGTCGAGGATGTCGCGGTATGCGCGAACACGATCCGCGACGTCGTTCATCACCAGACGTCCACCCGAGTCGGTGACGTAGACGCAGTGCGCGCCGTACGACTCCATCAGCTTGGCCTGCTTCGCCAGTTCTTCGGCCGGCGCCATGTGGCTCATCATCAGGAAGCCCGAGACGTCCATGCCGATCTCGCGGGCGGTTTCGATGTGCTGCGCGGAGACGTCGGCCTCGGTGCAGTGCGTGGCAACGCGAACCGAGCGAACACCGAGGTCGTAAGCGTGCTTGAGTTCACTGATCGTGCCGACACCCGGAAGCAGCAGCGTGGTGAGACGAGCGTGCTCGAGTACCTCGGCCGCTGCTTCGATCCATTCCCAGTCGGTGTTCGAGCCGGGGCCGTAGTTGAGCGAGCCGCCGGCGAGGCCGTCACCGTGTGCAACTTCGATCGCGTCGACGCCGGCAGCATCGAGAGCTGTGACGATCCGCTTGACGTCGGTGGGCGAAATACGGTGGCGGACAGCGTGCATGCCGTCGCGAAGGGTGACGTCCTGGACGAAGATCTTGCGGTTGCTCACTTGGTTGCTTCCTTCTGCTGGGCGATGCGCTCCGCGATCTGCATTCCGGCGGACGTCATGATGTCGAGATTGCCGGCGTACGCAGGCAGGTAGTGTGCAGCACCCTCGACCTCGAGGAACACCGACACCTGATGGGTAGGGCGATTGCCGTCGACGAGCAACGTCTCGACGGGCTGGTCGGCCGGGATCTCGGTGATCTGGACTTCCTGCTTGAGGCGGTAGCCCGGAACATAGGCGGAGACGTCGCCGACCATCTTCTCGATGGACTGACGGATCTCCTCGTGAACAGCCGGGTCCGGGGCGTCGACGAGGCAGAACACCGTGTCGCGCATGATGAGCGGCGGCTCGGCGGGGTTGAGGATGATGATGGCCTTGCCGCGGCGGGCGCCGCCGACTGCCACGATCGCCTCGGATGTGGTCTCGGTGAACTCGTCGATGTTGGCGCGCGTTCCGGGACCGGCGGACTTGGAGGCGATGGACGCCACGATCTCCGCATACGCCACCGGGACGACCCGAGAAACAGCCGCAACCATCGGGATCGTGGCCTGGCCACCACACGTCACCATGTTGACGTTGGGTGCGTCCAGGTGCTCGTCTGCGTTGACGGCCGGCACGACGTACGGGCCGATGGCGGCAGGCGTCAGGTCGATCATGCGCTTGCCGAGGGGAGCCAGCCGCGCGTTGTTGGCGACGTGAGCCTTTGCCGAGGTGGCGTCGAAGACGATCTCGATCTCGTCGAAGTTCGGCAGACCGATCAAACCCTCGACACCTTCAGCCGTGATCGGCACGTTCAGACGCGCTGCGCGGGCGAGGCCGTCCGACGCCGGGTCGATGCCGACCATCGCGCCCATCTCCAGGTAGTCGGAGTTGCGCAGCACCTTGATCATCAGATCCGTGCCGATGTTGCCCGATCCGATGATCGCGACCTTGACCTTGCTCATGCGTTGTCCTCTTCGCTGGAAAAACTGGTGGTGACGGAACCGAACCCGGAGACGGTCACGGTGACTTCGTTGCCTGCGGTGACCGGTGCCATGGGGCCGAGTGCGCCGGACAGGATCACCTGGCCTGCAGTCAGCGGCTGCCCCAACTCGCGCGCCGTGTGGGCGAGCCAGACGACTGCTTCGATCGGATCGCCCAGGCAAGCGGTTCCGACGCCGGTGGACACCTCGGTGCCGTCGACGGACATCGACATGACGACGCCGGCGGGTTCCACCTCGTCGAGGGTGCGGCGTTCGGTTCCCAGGACGTACACGCCCGAGGACGCATTGTCGGCGACGGTGTCACCGAATTTGATGTCCCACGACTCGATGCGGCTGTCGCAGATCTCGATCGCTGCGACGGCGTAGTCGATCGCGCCGCGCACCTGCGCACTGTCCAGCGGTCCGTCCACGAGGTCGGCACCGAGCACGAAGGCAACTTCCGCTTCGACCTTGGGCTGGATCAAACGACTCATGGGGATGGTGCCTCCGGCGGGGAACTCCATGTCGGCGTACAGAACGCCGAGGTCGGGCTGGTCGACGCCCAGCTGTTGCTGGACTGCCACCGAGGTCAGGCCGATCTTGCGGCCTACGACGACGGCACCCGCCTGCCGACGGATTTCATCGACGCGGCGCTGGACAGCGTAGGCAGCGACGAGGTCGTCGGCGCCGATCAGATCGCGCACCGGTGCGCAGGGAGTACCGCTCGCGATGGCGGCTGCGAGGCGGTCAGCAGCAGCTGAGATGTCCGTCTCGCTCGCTGTACTGGTATTCGTGGGCTGGCTCATGGCCATTACTTTCGCCGTGGCGCCGAGATTGCGCCAGGGAACTGTCTCACTCAGCGATACGCTGGGCAGGTGACTGGCGGCGCAAACCTCGACACCGTGCTCGGCAAGGCGGTGACGATCCTGCGTGCCTTCCGGGCTGACGACCACGTGTTGCCTCTCGCCACCCTGGTCCAACGGACCGGACTGCACAAGGCAACGGTGCACCGCCTGGCCAACGAACTGGTCGCGAACCGGCTACTCGACCGAATCGACGGTGGCTACCGGCTCAGCGGCGGCCTCTTCGAACTCGGCATGCTCGCCTCCCTCGAACGCAGCCTCCTGGAGATGGCGATGCCGTTCCTCCAAGACTTGTACGAGCGGACCCACGAGACAGTTCACCTGGGGGTCCGCGACGGCCACGACGTCGTATACGTCGCGAAGATCGGCGGACACCGGCAAGCCAACTCGCCGTCCCGGACCGGTGGCCGGATACCGCTGTATTGCACCGCAATCGGCAAGGCACTCCTGGCATTCTCCGACAACGAGTTTCGTCGCGAGGTGCTGTCGGAACCGATGACGCGCCGAACCCCGCACACAATTGTTGCGCCCGGCATTCTCAATACCCAACTGAACCGAGTGGTCGAGACCGGTATTGCGTTCGAGCGCGAGGAATCAGCGCCGGGTCTCGCGTGCGTTGCGGCGCCGGTATTCGGGACCAACGACAAACCCGTCGCCGCCATCAGCGTCACCGGTCCCACCAGTCGCTTCGTTCCCGAGAGCCAAGTGCCTTACGTTCGCGCCGCTGCCGAAGGCCTACACAGCACCATCGCTCGCCGCGAACGCTTGCGGTGATCTGGCCGTCCCGGCATGGACGAGCCCGGTCAAGGCCTGAGGCAACGGCCCGTCGTGTAAGACGCCGAGACGTTGGGTTGCGCGGGTGAGGGCGACATAGAGTTCCGACGCGCCGCGTGGGCCGTCGGCGATGATTCGCTCCGGTTCCACGACGAGCACGGCATCGAACTCCAGACCCTTCGTTTCCGAAACAGGCACAGCGCCCGGCACATCCGCAGGTCCGATGACGATGCTCGTACCTTCGCGCCCGGCCTCGTCCTGATTGAATTCGTCGATGGCGGAGGCTAGTTCGTCGGCGGATATTTGTCTGGACCACGGCGCGATCCCGCAGGCGCGGACGGACTCGGGTGGCTGCACGTCCGGCGCGAACTCGGCGAGCAGGGCGGCGGCGACGCTCATGATCTCGGCGGGGGTGCGGTAGTTCACCGACAGGGATCGGTAGATCCAGCGGCCGGGAACGTACGGCTCCATCATCGTCGCCCACGAGCGGGCACCTGCGGGTGAACGGCGTTGCGCGAGATCACCTACCACCGTGAAAGATCGGTCTGGGCAGCGGCGCATCAGGACTCGCCAGTCCATCTCGGACAGCTCTTGGGCCTCGTCGACCACGATATGCCGGTACGTCCAGTCTCGGTCAGCAGCAGCGCGTTCGGCGAGTTCCCGGGTATCGCGTTCGACGAAACGATCCGCCAGGTCCTCGGCGTACAGCATGTCCTGGGCGAGAAGGTGATCCTCGTCGTCCATCAGATCCTCGCGGCTGATCATCATGTCCAGCACGCCCGCTGCATACGCGGCCTCGTCGCGGCGTTCACGTTCGGCACTCTGGTCGACGGGCTTGTCCCGGCCGAGCATGTCCACCAACTCGTCGAGTAACGGAACGTCCGAGACAGTCCAGGCGTCACCGTCCTGGCGAAGCAGCTTCTCGTCCGCGCCTGCCGCGCGTAGTCGCGCGGGAGAAGTAAACAGCTGTGTCAGTAGCTCTTTCGGAGTCAGGATCGGCCAGAGCGTGTCGAGCGCCGCGGTAAATGCGCTGTTTTCCACCAGCTCTGCGGTCAGGTCCGTCCGCACTTGCTCCCAGGCTTCACGGTCACTGCGTGTCAACCACCCCTTGCCGATCCGCGCTATCGCCCGTTCGGTCAGCGCCCAGGTGAGGATTTCGGTGAACACAGTGCGTGCGTCGTTGTGGGGGAGTCCGCTCGAACGGGCTTCTTCTCGGGCCCACTCCGCGGTTTCGGCGTCGATCCGCACCGTGACGTCCGCCAATTCGATCAACAGTGGGTTCTCGGGCAATTGCTGGTGATCGGCAATCGCTGCGCCGAGAACATCCAGGATCTTCAGCGAACCTTTGAGCCCAGCGGCCTCCGGAGTGTCCTCGGAGGTGACGCGTAGACCGGGAACGAGATCACCGGTGGTCATGAACACCACGTCGGACTCTCCCAGCGAGGGCAGTACGCGGCCGATGTGGTTCAGGAACGCCGGGTTCGGCCCGACCACGAGAACGCCGTGACGTTCCATCCGCTCTCGCTGGGTGTAGAGCAGGTAGGCGACGCGGTGCAAGGCGACGACGGTTTTCCCGGTACCTGGGCCACCTTCGATCACCAGCACCCCGGGGTGTTCGAGTCGGACGATGTCGTCCTGTTCGGCCTGGATGGTTGCCACGATGTCCCGCATTCCCTCACCGCGGGGTGCGTTGACTGCCGCGAGCAGGGCGGAATCGCTGTGCGTGTCGTGTTCTACGCCGTCGGGGCGCCCGAGTACCTCGTCGGTGAAATCGACCACGCGTCGACTCCGGGTGCGGAACTGACGGCGTCGACGCATGTTCTCCGGGTTGGCAGCGGTGGCAACGTAGAACGCGCGAGACGCCGGCGCCCGCCAATCGAGAAGCGCCGGTTCGTAGTCGTTGTCCGCATCGAGAAGGCCGATCCGGCCGATGTAGGAGGTCTCGCCCGAAAGCGAGTCCAACCGGCCGAAGCACAGTCCGTTGTCGGCTACGTCCAGCCTTTTCACCTCTTTGGCAAGTGCGCGCACCTCGGCGTCGCGTTCCATGAGTGCTTCGCCATTTCCGCGCAGAGCGGTGTTGTACCTGCCTTTGACTCGGGCGCGCTCCGCATCGAGGCGTGCGTAGAGCCCCTCCACATAGTTCCGCTCGGAACGCAGTTCTTCTTCGTATCCCTGGGTTGGCACGTGCCCTCACTTCCGCTGGCTGTTCCGATCCCGTAGTCGGTCGTGCGGGATCGGAAGAGCCATTCTGCGGCACTACCCGGGCCTTGCCGCAAGGCCCCCAGTGGGATATATATTGATAGTGGAAGGGAGTGTTGAGCCTCCCTCACAGTTCCTGTAACAGATCCCTCAGACTGACGTACGGCTCCCAGCCTGGTCGATGTTTGGACCCTGAACGCCACGGGTACAAATCTAGTGGCCGGTGTTCCAAAATCGGTTGCCCTCATGAACTTACGTGGATCGAGGGATTGTGAAGGCGATACTGGCAACGGCCGCAAGCATCCTTCTGGTGGTTGCCTTGGCCGTTGCCATCTTGCTTTTCCTTTCCGGATCTCCGCGCGAAAGCACCTCACACGAGCTTGCCGATACGGTGCACACGATCGGCGGAAAGCCGACCACCTGCAGCGAGTTGTTCGGCGAAACGTGCAGCTTCGCTTTGCAGTCGGACTACAACCAGTGGGGACAAGACCTCGACAGTTTCGTCAATGCGGGAACTCTCGGTCCCTTCGCCCGCAGCATCGGTTTCGTGGCGGAGGCAAAGCTGAGCCTGCAAGCATGCGAGGTCAGCGCCGCAGTTGGTCGGACGATTCTCGATTTCTACACTCTCGCCGAGATCGACCATCCTGCGGCAACCACCACCGATCTCTTCCCCTTCTGGAACGAGTCCCGCCAATTCCTGTGCCCGGTAAACAGTTTCTGAGAACGGTTGATCGTTACTCGAGGAACGACCTCGTCGTTCGGCTACGACGAGTCATGGTCTGCGCCTGGTCGGTGCACGGATGTTTATGCGATTTTCGACGGGGTAGGGCCTTCTGTGTGGGAGTCCTGTCTGTGTGGGAACCCTGAGCGAGAATCCGAAACGTATTGGAGGGTCAACGTGCCAGATGACAAGAGCGGTCCCAGCGAGGGAATCAAAGGCGTAGTAGAGGACGTCAAGGGTAAGGCCAAGGAAGCCGTTGGTGCGGTTTCCGGAAACGACAGTTTGACCCGAGAGGGCCGCGCCCAGCAGGACAAGGCCGAAAGCCAGCGAGAAGTCGCGAAGAAAGAGGCGGAAGCCGAGAAGGCTCGCGCCGAAGCGGCCGCAGACGAAGCGCGACAGAAGTCCGAGCAATAGCCCTGACGCACTCGTCACCCTCGGCCTGGGATTGATCCCAGCCCGAGGGTGAGTCGTGGCTCCGCGTTCAGTTTGAAATCTCTACTTACTTATGGCGTAACAAGATTCGTGCGCCCAGCATGACGATCAAGAGGAGCTGTTCGATGCCTTCATCTCAGTCCGTCCCAGGTGCACCGGCCCCGAAAGCGCCGGACCTGAAAGAACCGGTCAAGCCTCGACAGCCGTTGCCGCCCAAGGACGACCAGCGGCAGCCGGAGGTGCGTACCGTCGCGGGTGCCGAAGAGAAGGTGAAGGGAAATGGACGTGGCCAGCGGGGGGAGTACCTCACCACCGCCACCGGTACACGGCTTTACGAGACCGACCACTCACTGACCGCAGGCGAGCGGGGCCCGACTCTTCTGCAGGATCACCATCTGCGTGAGAAGATCACACACTTCGATCACGAGCGAATTCCGGAGCGTGTCGTCCACGCCCGCGGGGCGGCCGCGCACGGCACGTTCCTGGCGAATGGCGCAGCCGAAAACATCTGTAAAGCCTCGTTGTTCGCTTCAGGTGCCAGAACCCCGGTATTCGTACGCTTCTCGACAGTTCTGGGTTCACGCGGTTCGGCGGATACCGTCCGAGACACACGCGGCTTCGCCACCAAGTTCTACACCGACGAAGGTGTCTTCGATCTGGTGGGCAACAACATCCCGGTGTTCTTCATTCAGGACGGAATCAAGTTCCCGGACATCATTCATGCCGCGAAACCCCATCCGGACCGGGAGATTCCGCAGGCGCAGAGCGCGCACGACACGTTCTGGGATTTCGTGTCGCTGCACACCGAGGCCACGGCGCACACATTGTGGAACATGTCCGATCGAGGCATCCCGCGCTCCTATCGCATGATGGAGGGCTTCGGCATTCACACGTTCAGGCTCGTGAATGCCGACGGCGAGACGAATCTGGTGAAATTCCACTGGAAGCCGGCCGCCGGAGTGCATTCACTCGTGTGGGAGGAAGCGCAGATCGCCGGCGGTGTGGATCCGGATTTCCATCGACGCGATCTTGCCGACGCCATCGAGGCCGGCGCATATCCGTCCTGGGATTTGGGCGTGCAGGTGTTCCCTGATACCGAAGACGAAATGTTCGAAGGCATAGATCTATTGGATCCCACCAAGATCGTGCCCGAAGAACTAGCGCCGGTTCAGGTCATCGGAACGATGACACTCGACGCCAATCCGACGAACTTTTTCGCCGAGACCGAGCAGGTTGCATTCCATCCGGGCCACTTGGTTCCGGGCGTCGACATCACCAACGATCGTCTCCTGCAGGCGCGTTTGTTCTCGTACCTCGACACCCAGATCACGCGCCTGGGTGGCCCCAACTTCGACCAGATTCCGATCAACCGTCCTCACGCGCCTGTCAACGACATGCTTCGCGACGGCTTCCATCAGGACGGTGTGCATGCCGGAGTCGCGCCGTACCATCCCAATTCGTTGGACGGTGGGTGCCCGTTCATGGCCTCGGCGGACAGCGCGGCCTATATCGAGGTGCCCCAGGAAGTTTCAGGGCGCAAGGTGAGGCAGGCGCCGGCATCGTTCGACGATCACTTCTCGCAAGCTCGACTCTTCTACCGCAGTCTCTCCCCTGTCGAACAGGAGCACGTTGCGCAGGCGTATACCTTCGAATTGGGCAAGTGCTACGAGGAGAACATCAAGACCCGGAATCTGGGCATCTTGGCGAACATCGACGCGGGCCTCGTGTCGATTGTCGCAGGAGGGCTTGGCCTTCCGGTTCCCGAACCGACGGAGCCGTTGAGCGATCCGGAGCTCAGCCCTGCACTGTCTCAGGTTGGCGCGGAATGGCCGGTAGACGGAAGGATCATCGCGCTACTGGTCGACGAGAACTCCGATCTCGACACCGTGGTCGCCATTCGAGACAAGATCTTCGACGCCGGCATGGTGCCGCTGATCCTCGGCCCGCACGGCGGAACCATCGGGGACGGTGACGACGCGGTGACGGTGCAGCGAACGTACCTCACAGCTCGTTCGATCGAATTCGATGCAATCCTGCTGAGCGGCGACGTTTCTCGGATCGGCGAGGGCAAGTTGGATCCACGGGTGGAGACTCTGCTGAACGAAATGTATCGTCACAGCAAGGCAATTGGTGGTTGGGGTGAGAGCATGAGTGCGCTGGCTGCCGCCGGTATCGACGAGTCTGCATTGGGAGTCGTCGTCGATGCTGACGCGGAAGGAGCCCTCGCCTCACTCGCTCAGCTTCTGAAGACGCACCGCGTGTGGGGGCGTTTCGAGGTGCCGCCCACATCCTGAGTGCCGGCGTACGTTCGAACTTGCGGTGTGGCCGAACTGCCAACTCGGCCACACCGCAAGTTCGGCCACACCGTCGGAGTGAAGACGAGTGAAGGGACGAAACAGTGGCTCGCAAGGACTCACAACCTCAACTCAAGGATCAAGAACTCTACGAAGAGCTACGTGAGAAGGGCGATTCCAAGGAGAAGGCGGCTCGAATCTCCAATGCGGCCGCCAATCGAGGGCGGTCGACTGTCGCCAAGTCCGGCGGACAATCTTCGCCGTACGAGGAGTGGACGGTCGACGATCTGAAGAAACGCGCCAAGGAACTCGATCTGCACGGGTACTCGAAACTGAACAAGGGTGAGCTGATCGAGAAACTCCGCGATCACTGAGCCGGATTCTGCTCGAGTTGTATTCTGCTTGTGCAGAATACAACTCGAGCGTTCGGTTCAGTGCCCTTCTTGATCGAAGAGTTCCTGACCTTCCAGTCGCTTGACCCGACGGTGTTCCATCAAGATGGCCAGTGTTCCGACGACGAAGGACACGACGCACACCGCGCCGGCGATGACTGCCCATCCGCGAAATCCGTAACCTGCTGCCACCAAGGTCAATCCGAGTGTTGCCAGACCCAGCCCGATCAGCAGGTATCCGGGATAGTTGCGCCCGTCGCTGATTGCCTCCCCGACGTGCGATCGATTGGTGTGTTCGTCATCTACCGGTGAACTCCCGCTCATGTTGGTCACGGCGCACTCCGTCCTTCGCTCATGAAGACTTGCGATTCTTCGCTCGTCGTCGGTTCACAGGGCAACTACCCGATCGATGGGTGAATGAAACAGATGGAGTAGTGCCGAAGTGCGGAGAAAGCCGTACGCTCGAAGTATCGGGTGTGGAGGAAAACCGGTGCGAGGAAGGCCTATGAATGGGAAGCCGACTCCTGACCTATTCTCGGTAGGTACACCGACTCTCGGTGTCGAGGAGGAGTTTTTGCTCTGCGATCCGCAGACTGGGCGTCCCAGTCTGCGCAACTCCGAGGTTGCTGCTGCCGGGCGAGAACTCGGTATCTCGTTGCAACTCGAACTCACACGTTGTCAGGTGGAGACTTCCACTTCGATCGGCAGCCACATTCGTGACCTTCGTGACCAACTCTGTGAGTCTCGTGCCCTCACCGCCGATGCCGCTGCCCGCGTGGGATGTCAACTCATCGCTGTCGGAACGCCTTTCTACGATCCACCGGTCGACGAGATCACGCAGAAGTCGCGGTACCAACGGATGGCCGGTCAATTCGGTGCAATCACCGAAGGTGTGATGTGCGGTTGCCACATTCACGTGGGTGTCGAAGATCGAGAACGATCGGTCCAGATCATCAATCATCTGCGTCCATGGTTACCAACTTTGTTGGCATTGACGGCGAACTCCCCGATCAGCGAGGGACGCGATACCGGTTATGCGAGTTGGCGTTACGTTCTGTTCGGCAGATGGCCCAGTTCGGGTCCGCCACCCTTCTTCGAGTCCGTGGGGCACTACGAAGATGCCGTTGCAGCGATGCTGGAGACGGGGGTCATTCTCGATCCGCACATGGTCTATTGGGACGTGCGCATGTCGGATCACCTTCCCACCGTGGAGATTCGGATCAGCGACGTGCCCGCCACCGTGGAGGAGACGATGACTCTGGCCACACTGGTGCAGGCACTCGTCGGCACCGCATCCGCTGCGATCACCAAACGTGAGGTTGCGCCTGCCGTCGATCAGGAGCTACTCCGCGCGGCTTGCTGGCGTGCAGCACGCGACGGACTCGACGGCAGGTCGCTGGACGTGGAATCCGTGCGCTTGCTGACTGCACACCAGGCGGTTCGGCGATTGGTGGATCATGTCGAACCTGCTCTGACCGCATTCGGAGAGTTCGAGCAGGTCACGGCTTCCTTGGACAAGGTCTTCAGCAACGGAAACGGGGCGATCGTGCAGCGCCGGCAACTCGCACGCCGGTCACGGGTGGCCGATGTGATCGACGAGTGCGCCCGACGCACTTTCGAAGGGTGCAGTTCACAAGGTGGCAGTGAGCTGTAGGGCACGGTTGGAATTGGCATTCCAAGACTTCCAATTTCTTATCGAGGTCACCGATCGGACAGCAGGAGGAGCAACATATGAATGGCGATCCACGACCCGAGCTTGCGTCGGACAAGGATCTCGACGATATGTGCAGGCAGTTGGCCGCAGTAGTAGAGGAACACGGTCTGTCGGTGGCGACGGCGGAATCGTTGACCGCCGGGAACATCGCCGCACATCTAGGAAAGGCGCCGAACGCCGGTTCCTGGTTTTGTGGCGGGATCGTCGCATATACCCGAGCGGTCAAGCATTCCGTTCTTCATGTTCCTGACGGCCCAGTCGTCTGCGAGGACGCTGCTCGGGTCATGGCACACAGCACTGCCACACTGTTCGGCGCGACGTTGGCACTGGCGGTCACCGGCGAAGCCGGTCCGGATACCCAGGAGAACGTCCCACCGGGAACTGTGTGGTTCGGAGTCGTCGATCATGGGACCGCTGAAACAGAGAAGCAGGTTTTCTCAGGTGACCCCGAAGCTGTCCTGGGGGCGACCGTCGAGCATGCGATCGGTCTACTTCTGCGTCACGCGTCCGGTCGTCGCACGCCAAGTTCGACAGGCGTGGTGTAGTCGAGAATTCAACTGTTCGAACGATTCTTGTGATGTCCCTTGTGTTTCGCAGGAGCCTGAGCAGTAGGAATCAGACGGCCGTCGGCCGTGTATTTCTCGACTACAAGGTGCTTGCTGACGCCTCGATTGGCATCCACGGCGCACGCGATTGCTTGCTTGTCGGAGTCGAAAGGTTCCTCGGTCGAGGAGCCGTCGGGCATCGTGATCTTGTACCGATCCATACATCGACTATTGCGGGTAGATCCGCCTCCGGCAACCGTCCTCACACAAAGGGCTAGGGATTCC
This sequence comes from Rhodococcus sp. IEGM 1406, assembly GCF_030056745.1. Taxonomy (NCBI): domain Bacteria; kingdom Bacillati; phylum Actinomycetota; class Actinomycetes; order Mycobacteriales; family Nocardiaceae; genus Rhodococcus; species Rhodococcus sp. IEGM 1406. Next base: position 208,897 of record NZ_JASHKO010000001.1, read on the forward strand.
TGGCCTGATTACAGTTCGGACTGGCGTACGAAGTCGCTCTGTGCGTGGGTGCCCCAAATTTCGGAGGACTGAGTCTCGGGTTCGCTGTCCAGCTTTCGAACTTCGTGAATGAATTCCACTCCGTTCAGTTCGTCGGACGGAACCGACAGAAGCTTGCATGTGGTGCTGACGAAAAATCGCTGGACATCTTCCAACTCGAGACGCCCACCGGGCCGGTACCAGTGCGCAACCCCGGTGCACATCTCCAGTATCGCGAGTCGGCTCAATGCCAGATCTTCGATGTCGAAGGCGCCCACGCGTTGTCCGCGTTCGAGGATCTGTCCGAATAGAAGCTCGTACTCGTCGCGCAGCGTCTGCAACTCGATGCGGTTGTCTCCGGTCAATCCGCGCATCTCGTACTCGGCGACGCGGGCAGTCAGTTGGTTGACAGCGGTAATGCCGACGTGCGACGACACCAGGCCGGCCAGCTGGACCACGGGATCGGCGCTGCGGCGCATCGCCCGCTCTCCCGACTGTGTCAGCTCGTCGAGGCACGACCGAATGATCGAGGCCAACAGTGACTCTTTGCTGCCGACGTAGTGATAGAGCGTTGCCGAGTTGATGCCGGCTTCTGCTCCGAGTTCACGAATGCCGGTAGCGGCGAACCCTTTCGTCGCGAACAGCGTGACTGCCGCCCGTTGAACGCGCCCCAGGTCCATGATCCTCATTTCGGTTGGTTGCCCAATCATGCTAGCATCGCCGCCGAAATCGACTGACCGTCAATCAATTGATTGATAGCTGCCTGTGTACTGGCAAATTACATATCTATTCATCAATCGATCGATTGAAAAATGCTTGACTGTGCGTTGGGTCACTGCATAGTGTTCTTGTCGAGCCTCCCCCTCGGTGCGCGAGCTAACAGGGCACTCCATACAAGGAGCAATGACATGAACGACGCGAATCCCCCATCTCCCGCAACTGTCGACAGGCCTGCCCTGCGGCGTGTAGCCGGATCAGTTCTGGTCGGCACCACGATCGAGTGGTACGACTTTCAGATCTACGGCGCCTCCGCAGCTTTGGTCTTTGCGCCGCTGTTCTTTTCGGGCGCAGATCCCGCGCTGGCGACGATTCTCTCCTTCGCTACCTTTGCGGTCGGCTTTCTGGCGCGGCCACTCGGCGGTGTTGTGATGGGCCACTTCGGTGACCGCATCGGACGCAAGAAGGTTTTGGTGCTTGCACTTCTCTTGATGGGAGCTGCAACATTCCTGGTCGGCGTCCTTCCGACGTCTTCCCAGATCGGTGTGTGGGCCCCGATTCTTCTCGTTGTGTTGAGGCTGATTCAAGGATTCGGCGTCGGCGGCGAGTGGGGCGGTGCAGTTTTGACTGCTGTGGAGTACGCACCCAAGAATCGCCGCGGCTTCTACGGCAGCATGCCGCAGGTGGGTGTGCCCGCCGGCCTTCTGCTGGCGACGGCCGTCATGTTCGGCACCAAGGCGCTCACCGGAGACCAATTCCTGGTGTGGGGATGGCGAATTCCGTTCCTGCTGAGTATCGCTTTGGTTGCAGTGGGGCTGTACATTCGCACGGCGTTGGAAGAGACTCCGGCATTCGCTCGCGTGAAGCAGCAGAACACCGCGGTCAAGATCCCGATGGTCGACGCGTTCAAGAACTATCCTCGCCAGATCATTCTTGCCGCAGGTTCGATGATCAGCACCGGCGCCTACTTCTACATCCTCAACACCTACAGCCTGACGTACGCCGATCAATTCGATCTGCTGTCCGGAAACCTCATGCTCGGCGCGGTCATGGTGTCCGCGCTCGTTGCCGTCATCTTCATTCCGATCTTTGGTCAACTGTCCGAAAAGTTCGGCCGACGCCGGATCCTGATGGTCGGGATCACCGGCATGGGTCTGTGGGTCTTCGTTGCATTCGCCGCGATAGATACCGGCAACTTCTGGATCACCACCGGCGCATTGGCGGTCGGCGCCTTCATGCTCAGCATCTCGTACGGGCCGCAGGCGACGTTCATCGCCGAATTGTTCGACGCCCGGGTGCGCTACAGCGCGGCCTCGATCGCTTTCCAGATCGGTGTGCTCTTGGGTGGAGCAATCGCGCCGATGGTCGCGGCCATGTTGGTCCGCGCGACAGGTGGATCGTTCGCGGTGGCTGTGTATATCGCTGCCCTGTCGGTGATTTCGCTGATCAGCGTCTACTTCGTCCGTGACACCGACCTCGACGAAGGAAGCCGCGACATGTACATCGATGACAACGGGGCCTATCTACCGCCGGTCGATCAACGCTCAACGGTTGTCAACTAGTAGAGGAAACTTCAATGATCACAAAGAGTTTCGAAGAGATCTCTGTCGGAGACATTGCGGTAACGGACCCGCGGGTCGTCACCGAAGACTATGTGCGAAGTTTCGCCGACCTCACCTGGGATCGCCATCCTCTGCACCTCGACCCCGACTACGCGCAGCAGACGCGCTTCGGTCGCCAGATCGCCCACGGCGCACTCATGCTGTCCACCTTGCTCGGCCTGGTGGAGTTGGATCCCCGTTACCTCCAGTGCTTCTACGGACTTGACCACGTCAGGTTCCACCGGCCGACCTACCTCGGCGACTCGGTGCATGCGGTGTCGGAAGTGCTGTCGGTGCGTCCTCGCTCGGACGGTGAGACCGCGATCGTGACGTCGAAAGGCTCACTCGTCAACCAAGACGGAGACCTTGTTTTCTCCGGCGAATTCTCTTTCCTGGTAGGCGAGACCCATTCCCTCGACCTCGAAGTGGGTGCTCGGTGAGTTCTCGGCCGCATATGTCATGGTGGCAGGATCTCGAAGCAGAAGACTTCGAATGGACTGTGCCAGAGCAATTCAACATCGCGCACGCCTGTGTCGATGTGCAGAATCCCGATGATCTAGCCCTCGTCGTAGACACCGGTGGACACTGGAGTCGGTACACCTTCGGTGAAGTCGCCACGACAAGCCGAAAGTTCGCAACCGTGCTTGCGGATCTCGGCCTTGTCTCAGGGGATCGCGTCGGTGTGATGGTCCCACAGGGGATCGAGGTTCTCGCGACACATCTGGGCGCCTTCCGATCCGGAATGGTCACCGTTCCGCTTTCGGTCAAGTTCGGGTCGGATGCGGTCGTTCATCGAATGCGTGACTCGGGAGCGAAAGTGCTTGTGGTCGAAAAGGACTGTTACGAACGAGTTGCCGACGGAATAGGTGAGATACCCGGCATCGAAGCCGTCATCGTTGTCGGAAATACGGATCAGCCCTCCGATTCGACCCCCGTTCGACTTCTCGATTTCCACAGCCTCGTCGACAGTGCCGCAGAAAGCGCGGAATTGGCAGCGACGGGCCCCGATTCACACGCCATCATCATCTATACCTCGGGAACGACGGGGAATCCGAAAGGCGCCCTCCACGGGCACCGAATTCTCTTGGCGCACATGCCCGGTATGCGGACGGCATTCGACAATGCGCCGCAGCGGGGAGACGTCTTCTGGACGCCGGCAGACTGGGCCTGGATCGGCGGTCTGTTCGACGTTCTGTTTCCAGCCCTTGCGTTGGGGTGCCCCGTGGTTGCGACGCCCGACAAATTCACGCCGTCGCGTGCGGTCGAGATTCTGAGCCGTCACAAAGTAACGGGTGCCTTCATTCCTCCGACTGCGCTCAAGCAGATGCGGAGTATCGGCGTCGACGGCACCGCTGCGCGTGGTATTCGGCTGCGAGCATTGGGAACTGGTGGTGAAGCCCTCGGTGACGCATTGCAGGCGTGGGTTGCAAACACACTCGGCGTAGCTGTCAACGAGTTCTACGGGCAGACGGAAATGAATCTGACCATCGGCACTTCGCGTTCGAAGTGGACGCCCGTGAGCGGCTCGATGGGTCGCGCTTTTCCGGGCTTCGACGTCACCCTCCTCGATCCGCTCGGCGAGCCGGTAGCGGTGGGGCAGGTAGGCGAGATCTGTGTGAAGGCAGGCAACCCCGGACAGTTCCTCGGCTATTGGAACCAACCGTCGAAGACTGATGAAAAGGTCTACGACGGGTGGATTCATACCGGTGATCTGGGTCGGACCGATGAAGCGGGGAACTTCTGGTACCAGGGGCGTGCCGATGACGTCATTTCGTCCGCGGGGTACCGGATCGGCCCCGGCGAGATCGAAGAGTGCCTGCTCTCGCACGACGAGGTAGCTATGGCCGGCGTCATCGGTGTTCCGGATCCGTTGCGCGGGGAAGCCGTTCACGCTTTTGTCGTTCTGTCCGAAGGAACGAACTCTTCGGAAGAGCTTCGCCAGGAGTTGCAGACCCACGTGAAAAGCCGCCTTGCTTTCTACCAGTACCCCAGGCAGATCACCTTCATCGACAGCTTGCCGCTCACCACCACGGGCAAGATCCTACGACGGGAACTCCGAACATTGGCCACTGACGCGAACGGCCTTGGCTAGCAGACGCCTACATGTTGGGTAGGACCACGACGAAGAACCAACCGCTCAGGGCAAGACCGATGACGCCGGTGAAGAGGCCGACTATTGCATCCCACGGCAGCTGGCGGGCATTCGAGAACAGATGCCCGCCAGACTTCTTCGGGTGACGTCGGAGCGCAAAGATTCCTGTTGTAATCGCGCCCGCACCCAGAAGGATGCCGAAGCCGAAAGCCCAGAACAGGAGTACTGACAGCGCGCCGAGCATCTCCGACCTCTCACTCCAGCGTGCGACGCGCTGTGTTTCGGTCGGGGGAGGCCATTTGTGAGAAGGCGACAGAGCTGCACCGAAACGGCGGGTGTGATGACGAATTGACTGGTCGCTGAGAAACATTGTCCACCACGCCTGGAGTTGAGTCGATGTGCCGCCGGTATCTACTCGTCTACCCCTTCTCCGCGGATATATGCCGTTGAAGTCGGGGCTAGCTGGTTGCGTCGCGCAGCGGAATCTCGATCAGAAGCTCACTGGAACCCCGTACCTCTCGGGTCGATTGATTCTCATAGGCGTGCAACAGCTCTCGCGGTTTCGAATTGCAGGAATGTCATTCGATGTGAACAAGACCTTCCAGGGCGTCGAGGACCCGGTCCAGCCCGAATTTCCACGCTGCCTCGGGGCTGTACGGGGTGTTCTTGGCTTCGCCGGCCGCTCCTCCGACTCGCTGCGCCAGCGGGAAGTTGTCGCCGAGATAGGCAGCCAGACGCTGGTTCCAGGACGACCACACCTCGGCCATGTCGGCCGCTCGGGGGTCGGGGCGCCGTGCTTGCGCCGAGGACCGGGCGAAGTCGGCGACAAACGTCAGCGCGGAATCCCGCTCGATGTCGCTCAGCCCGGTGCCGTCGAACGCGTGTAGTTCGTGGTCGTACTTCGCGATAGTTCCCGGACCCAACGCGGAGCGCTGATCGGTGATGTCCAGGAGCCACCAGTGCTCCGAGTAGAGGGCAAGTTCCTCCTCGGCTACCCGGCGCACGCGCTTGCGCCACGTCATGTTCCCGTACGACAGGCGCGGACTGTTGCTGCGCACGGTGTCGACCATGAGCACCAGGAGATCGTCACGGGACCCGACGTGGGTGTACACCGCCATGCCCGAGATTCCGAGCTCGGCGGCCAATCGGCGCACCGTCACCGCGTCCAGCCCTTCCATGTCCGCGAGGGCGAGAGCGACGTCGACCGCCTGTGAAGTGGTGACCTTCGCGCGCGGGCCGCGGGCGCCACCCTTCGGTGCGAGGGGGTGATCGCGCCACAGTAGGTCGATCAGTTCGCGTGCCATCAGCCGTCTCCAGAAATCGGGAATACCTCAACAGTGGTATACCTTATACGGTGCATACTGTATGCACTGCACAAGGTTTATGATCATGGAGGCCACGATGAAAATCACCAGCACTGCTCTGTCCTTGAACGTTGCCGACACGGACGCGTCGGCCCACTTTGCGAAAACCCATTTCGGCTTCACCGAGGCCATGTCCGACGATGGATTCGTTTCTCTGAATCATCCGGATGCCGGGGTCAACGTGGTCTTCCTGCGCACCGGTCTCGGTACGTTCAAGCCGGACTTCGTCGCAGGTTCGGCCGGGCAAGGCATGCTCATCGCATTCGTGGTCGATGACGTCGACGCCGAGTTCGCCCGCATCGCTGCCGAAGGTGCCTCCGTCGTCACAGCGCCGGAGACCGAACCGTGGGGCGAGCGCTACTGCCAGTTCGTCGATCCCAACGGCATTGTGTGGCAGCTCGTTCAGTGGGTGTGAAGAACCCGAGCGCTCGGCTCGGCGGCGCGCGGCACAGAACGTAACCAGAGGGCGCGTTCGACGGACTGAGCTTGGAAGCGCTGCGGTGAGATCCCGTGCGCAGTGCGAAACGCTCGGCTGAATGCGGGCAGGTGCGCGTAACCCAGGTTCCTCGACACCGTTCCGGGTGCAACCCCGAGTTGGAGTTGGGTGCGTGCCTGGGTCATCCGTGAAAGCGATCGCCATTGCGGATACGTAGTGCCGGTCTCGATACGGAACTCCCGGCGCAGCCTGGCCGCGTCGGTACCGAACTCTTGCGCCCACTCGTCCAGAGTGCGAGGGTCGGCCGGCCGGGCGGCGATTGTCGCTGCCAGTCGTGTGGCAATCGAATCGGCGGCAGACCCGTTCGAAACCGATTGTGCGAGAGGGCCGGTGGCGATGATGTCGAATGCTGCGGCGCTGTCGTGGCCACGCGGGCGCAAGGGTGTGTAGGCGGCGACGAAAGTGTGCAGCAATGCCAATTCGTCATCGGGGGAGAACTGCACGGTCTCGAGGGCGTCGGCAGATACGGTCGACCCGTTCGAGGAGCGGAAGCCGAGCGGTAGCAGCAGTGAACCCGTCGGAACCGTGACGGTATTGAGGACGCCTGCAGGCAGAATCATGGCCTCGCCGGTGCGCAGTTCCCAGCTGCGGTCCGCGACGTCCACCCGGGCTTGGCCTCGGTAAACCCACACTGCGACGTGGGCGCCGTTGACGCGCGGCCACGTCGCGTTGGCCGGTATCGGCGGCGCAGTTTCCCCGGGCTGCCTGGGCTCTGCGAGCATGCGGACCAATGCTTGATCGTTGTCGGTGTCCACGCTGCGATCGGTTGGACCGGAGAGGGCCCGTCGACGGTAGTCGCTCGGGCTCTCTCCCATCTGGGCCCGGAACGCGCGGGTGAATCCGCTTCCTGTCTCGAATCCGACTTCGTTTGCAATCCAACCGATCTCGCGGTCCTGCTTCAGGTACTCCAACGAGGCGGCGATCCGAGCTCGAAGCCGCCAGCGCGTGAAGGTGAGGCCGGTTTCTTCCACGAAGTACCGCTGGAGCGTTCGAATGCTGATCCCGGCACGCTTCGCGAATTGTCCCTCGGTGTCGTCGGTGCCAGGTGTTCGCAAAAGGCTGTGCGCGATCTCGAACGCTTCCCGTGACTGCGGCAATCGCGGCAGCGAGGTGGCCCCGTCGTCAGCCCGGGCGATCATCTCGAACAAGGACGACGGGTGTGCAGCGTCGCCGCGCAGATAGCCCAGGTTGTGAACGAACTCGTGGATCAGTCTGTCTTCCCATCCGGGCGGAACGCGCAGGCGCGTCACGGTAGCCGGCCCGGCGCTGACGCCGTTCGAAGGCGGAAGCAGGATGGGAAACGCGACGGAATCCGAGTCCGTCTCCATTGCGTATCGCGCACCCGCCGGGATCCACAGCGATTCGCCAGCTGGTATCTCGTGGACCGTCGATCCGACTCGGACGCGTCCGCTGCCTGCAAGAACCCAGAACAACAGCGGTGAGCGGGCGGTACTGGGCTCGGTGGCGCTCGCGCGGACCGGCCCTAACCCGATCGCGTCCGGCTCTGATAGTGGTAACACGTTGGCGCTCCTGGACAACCCTTGCTACTTAAGTATGGCTAACTTTACCTCTGCTGTCTGCGTTCGCAGCGGCGCACTCTCGTACCTTCAGAAAGCCATACTCATGCGCAGATCACTTCGCCCGACGGCGGCAATACTCGCCGCGGTCGTCGCCCTCGCTCTTGCCGGCTGCTCCAGCTCGTCAGATAGCGATACCGGAACCGAGGACACCCAGAAAACCTCAGGTTCTGCCGAGGGATGGCCGCGCACCGTCGATCACGGCGACCGCAGTACCGAGATCACCTCGAAGCCGACCCGAATCGTGTCCACCTCGCCGTCGTTGACCGGCACGCTGCTTGCAATCGGTGCGCCGGTCGTCGCCAGCGCGGCAACAACGCCGTCGGGAATGACCGATGAACAGGGGTTCTTCTCCCAGTGGTCGGATGTGGCAGCTGATCGTGGAGTAGAGGTTCTCTACCGAAATCTCGAGCTGAACCTCGACGCGATCGAGACGTTCGAACCCGATCTGATCATCGGGTCCGCCAACGGAGGTGACTCGACGCTCGACGCCTACGCGCAGCTGAGCGACATCGCACCCACCGTTCTTCTCGACTACGGCGCCAGCTCCTGGGAGGAACTCGCTGATCAGCTCGGGACTGTCACCGGACTCGAGAGCGAGGCAGGCAAGACCGTCGACGAGTACGACAGCTGGGTGACGACGCAGGCAGGGAAGATCAAACTTCCCGAGCAGCCGGTGACGGCGCTGGTCTACATGGGTGCCGACGGTGTCTGGACGTTCCGGGCCGACAGCCCACAGGGCAATCTGTTGACCTCGCTCGGCTTCACCTATGCCGAGCCCGCTGAGCAGTTTGTCGCCCCGGACAAGCGGGGCGCCTCCGGCGTCGCGATCGTCAGCTCCGAGAACATGTCTGCCGCCCTTGACGGCTCGCAGACGCTGTTTGCCGTCTCGATGGGACCCAAGGATGTGGAGAAGCAACTTGCCGCCGATCCGCTTCTCGCGAATCAACCTGCTGTCAAGGGTGATCGGGTCTACGCAATGGGAACGGCGGCTTTCCGCCTCGACTACTTCAGTGCCAAGCAGACAGTCGAGTCGCTGGTGTCCACGTTCGGTGGATGACGGAGTGAGCGCTTCTTCACAGTCCCGCACCGAAGCACCGCTGCGGTCCGGGACAGCCGCGCGTGCGGGGTTGTTGGTCGTGGCCTCCGTGGGCGTGATCGTGCTGGCGTCCGTCGGTGGGCTGGTACTCGGCTCTCGCAACATCCCCGTCGCCACCGTGCTCGACGCGATCTTTTCCTACGACGCCGTCAACAACGAACACCTCGTTGTGATCGGATCACGCCTGCCCCGAACAATTCTCGGGCTGGTGGTCGGGGCTGCACTCGGACTGGCCGGCGCGCTGATGCAGTCGATCACCCGCAACCCACTGGCCGATCCGGGGCTACTGGGTGTGAACGCCGGAGCATCAGCGGCAGTCGTGATTGCGATTGCCTATCTGGGGGTGACTTCGGTCGGCGGTTATCTGTGGTTCGCGCTCGCCGGCGCGGCCGTTGCCTCGGTGGGTGTGTACATGTTGGGGTCTGCGCATCGCAGCGCCGCGACCCCAGCGCGCATGGCGCTCGCCGGTGCCGCTGTGGCAACGGCGATCACGGCGCTCACCAGCATGGTTCTCATCAGCAATGAGGCTGCCTTCAATCAGTTCCGATTTTGGGCAGTGGGTTCGTTGCAGGGGCGCGGCGGAGACGTGATCGTCACCGTTCTTCCCTTCATCGCGATCGGTATCGTGTTGTCGTTGTTGCTGATTCGTCCACTCAATGCGATTGCTCTCGGCGAGGACGTCGCCAAAGGGCTCGGCGCCCGCACTGGTCCCGCCCGGGCCGGATCCGCTGTAGCAGTCATCCTGCTCGCGGGGGCGGCCACCGCGGCGGCAGGCCCACTCGGATTCGTGGGGCTGGCTGCGCCGCACATCGTGCGCAGCGTCGTCGGACCGGATCTGCGTCTTCTTCTGCCGTGCGTGCTCGTCGTCGCGCCGGCATTTCTGCTCTTGGCCGACGTTCTCGGTCGCGTTGTCACCTCGCCGGGAGATCTGCAGACGGGGATCGCGGTGGCTGTGCTCGGCGGACCGTTGTTTGTCGCGCTCGTTCGCTCACGGCGGGTGGCGTCACTGTGAACATGATTGCAGCGCAGCCGGTCCCACCGCTGTTTGGCGGTTGGGTGGTTCGAATCGGGTCGTGGTCGTGGCGCATAGTCCCGCGAGTGCTGTTCGTAGCCATCTCAATCAGCGCGGCGTTGGCGGCGCTCTCGTTTGCCACGCTGATGTACGGAACCTTGGACCTGTCCTTGGGTGAGGTGTGGCGCGCTCTGAACAGCGAAGGCACCCCAGCGGCGGTTCGGTCCGTCCAGAATCGCCGTCTTCCGCGGCTGATCACCGCGATCGGGGTGGGCGGAAGCCTCGGTGTGGCCGGCGCGGTTTTCCAGACGCTTTCGCGCAATGTTCTCGGCTCGCCGGACATCATCGGTTTCACCACCGGTGCTGCGACGGCGGCGGTGGTCCAGATCGTGTTCTTCGGCGGCGGGGTACTCCAGACCGCGGGCGCTGCTGTTCTCGGCGGCATGCTGACCGCATTGCTCGTGTACGCGCTGGCACGCAAAGACGGAGTCAGCGGCGGTCTTCGACTCGTCCTGGTCGGCATCGGAGTTGGGGCGATGCTGAGCGCCGTGATGTCGTTCCTGGTGGTACGCGCGGATATCGACGACGCCACCGTGGTGCAGCAGTGGACGGCCGGTTCGCTGACCGGGCGCGGTTGGCCACACGCGATCAGCGTTGCGATCGCCGTCGGTGTTCTCGTTCCTGCTCTCGTCGTGGTGTCCAGGCGCGTCACCATGATGGAAATGGGCGATGACGCAGCGTCTTCGCTCGGAATCTCCGTGGAGCGATACCGATTCGCCGGCATCCTGCTTGCGGTCGCGCTCACCGGAGCAGCGACTGCAGCTACCGGTCCCATCGCCTTTGTGGCGCTCGCAGCTCCCCAGATCGCACGACGGTTGGCTCGGCGCAGCGGTGTTCTTGTCGCGACCTCCTTCCTGCTCGGCGCGGTTCTGTTGGCGGGCGCCGACTTGATTGCCCAAGCGGTCGAGGTCGGCCTCCGAACGCCGGTCGGTCTTGTCACCAGTCTGCTCGGCGGTGCCTATCTGATCTGGCTGCTGGCCCGTCAGGCCTGAAAACCTTGCTACGAAAGAGATTCATGACTACAGCTACTCCGTTATCGCGGCTACACGCCGAGAAGATCGAGCTCCGGTACGCCGATCGAACCATCGTGGACGAGTTGAGTCTCGAGATCCCCGACGGCGGTTTCACCGTGGTCGTCGGACCGAACGGGTGCGGCAAGTCGACGTTGTTGCGTGCGCTCGGCAGAATGCTCGCGCCGCGATCGGGTCGGGTTCTGCTCGACGGTAACGACATTCGGTCCTATCGCACCAAGGTAGTGGCTCGGCGCATCGCTCTGCTGCCGCAGTCTCCGCTCTCACCCGGAGCGATCACCGTGGCAGACCTCGTGGCTCGCGGCCGATACCCGTACCAGAGCATGCTGCGCCAATGGTCACCCGAAGACGAGCGTGTTGTCGCCGAAGCGCTCACTGAGGTCGGAATGCGCGATGCAGCAGATCAATTGGTGGACGAACTGAGCGGTGGACAACGGCAGCGGGTATGGATCGCCATGACACTCGCGCAGCGCACCCCGGTGTTGTTGCTCGACGAACCGACCACCTTTCTCGACATCGCCCACCAGATCGAGGTTCTCGACTTGTGTTCCCAACTGCACCAGTCCGGTCGAACGTTGGTCGCGGTCCTGCACGACCTGAACCTCGCGGCTCGATATGCCACGCACGTAGTTGCCATGCGGTCCGGAAAAATCGTCATGCAGGGCAGTGCCTCGGACGTCTTCACCCCTGAGTTGCTGCGTGAAGTGTTCGACCTCGAGGCTCTGGTCCTCGAAGACCCCGAAACCGGACGGCCACTTGTTGTTCCGCGTGATCGAAGACCTGCCAGTCAGCTACCCGTCCACAACTGAACCATCGATCAGGAGATATCAATGACTCCCGCATCTCGACCTGAAGAAACTGAAACCTCTGCGTCGGCAAAGGCGCCACGCGGCGAAGATCACGACCGCGGTCTCAACGACGTGGTTGCCGTCGTCGAAAGCGTCGAACGTCCGACCGAGAGCATCTTGCGCATCACCGTCCAGCTGACTTCGTCGGCGGACGACCCGAATTGGCTGCGTCCCAACGTCGCATTCCGCATCCAGCTAGGTCCGCAGTACGACGACGTCTCGCGTGTCTACACGGTGCGCACATTCGATGCGTCGAGCGGTTCGATGACCTTCGACGTCGTGCTGCACGGTCACACCAGCCCGATGATGCGGTGGGCCGACGACCGTCGTGTGGGTGACACGTTCTCGCTCACCGGCCCTCGCCCGCACTTCCTCGTTCCCGAGATCGCTGGTCGCCGCGTCGCACTGTTTGCCGACGACACCGCGATCCCTGCACTCTATTCGATTCTGCTTCAATGGCCCGAGGGGGTGACCGGTGTCGGTTGGGTCGCCACCGGTGACGCCGAGGCTTTCGCGGAACTGCCCGTGATCCCCGGCCTCGAATTGCATCATGTCGAGGATCGCCTCGCCGAATATGCCCTCGAGCTCGAGAACCCAGGAGACTATGCGGTGTGGGGAGCCGGCGAGCGAGACGAAATGCGCTCCATCCGAGCGCATTTCCGTAAGACAGTCGGCCTGGCGAAGGACGATGTAGTTGTCTTCGGGTACTGGAAGCGCGGGGTCAGCACTACCGAAATAGATCAGAACAGACTTCGGAACTACACGAGCATCCTCGAAAACGGCGGCACACTCGCGGATATCGACGATCTCGCCATCGGGATCTGACCCGGCGGTTGGATACTTCAACTCGCCGCGTGTTCTTCCGGCGCCAGTGAATTGCCCGGTGCGATGTTCGAGCAGTTGTTCGGCGCCGGATTCCCGTTGAAACGGTCGTTGAGCCAGGTGATGGCGCCGGGGAGCCAAAGCGCGCCACCGGGAACGTGACTGATGGTGTCGTACTGGTCGTACTGGATCGACAAACCTGCGTCGCAATAACGAGTGGCGAGTGTGCGGACGTCCCCGGCAACCATGACTCCGTCGCCAGGGCCGACGCCGGGTCCACCTGGCTGGGTGCCCTCGAGGGCTCCGTTTGCGGCTTGAGCGATGAACATAGGGATGGTGGGTATCGGCGCGTTGCCCATGTTGATTTTGTTGGCGACGTCGACGTACTCGGGCACCGAGTTGGGGTTCGCATACTCTGGTTTGGCAAGGTCCTGCCAGGTCACCCCCGGGTACTGCAGGATGACGTTCCCGATCGAGGCATCCTCGATGCGAGGTAGGAGTTCGCGTCCGCGATCGCCGAGATACGGATCGAAATCTATGTCGTAGGCACGGGCAAGTCCGACGACTGCCATCCCGACAACGCCTGCCCAGCCGATGCTTCCGTTTGCGTACCGGAGGTTGTTCGCCGGGTTGACCAACAGTCCACCCTGGGCGGCGCCGATCAGGTCCTCGTTGATGTCCGGGGCGTAGTCCGGAGCGAGGATGGACGCCCAGTTGGTGGCGATTGCTCCGCCCGAGTATCCCATCAGGCCGATCTCGGCTGAGTCGGCAATACCTGCCTCGGGAGTGTTACGGGCGGCGCGAAGAGAGTCGAGAGTCATCATTCCGTATTCGGGTCCCGCCGCGAAGTCTGCGTTCGGCCCTTCGGTATCGGGAATGACGACGGTGTAGCCCAGTGCCAGTAGGGGACCGAACATGGCAGCTTCGCCGGAAGCGAGAGTCCCGCCGAAGGCGACGTTCCGTCCGCTGGCGGTCAGGCTGCCGATCGGGGTGTCCCCCGCGACAGCTCGTGACGGACCGTCTTCCGGGTTCAGCGAATCGTAGGCCGACTGGAACGAGACAACTTTGTCCGGCTGGGCATTGGGTGGTCGAAGAATCGATGTGACATTCGCAGACGGCCGGCCGAGAGCGTCGGTCGACCGGTACAACACCTGCACGGCTTGCAACGGGGTCGGAATGTTGACGACGTGATAGGGCAAGGTCCTCGTTTTGAGAACGGCCCCAGGCTGATACGACGACAGCGGTGCCGAACCGTCGTACTGATAGAAGGAATCCGCCGACGGTTGCGCGGCGACAGTAGGTGCTGTGATGCCTGTGAGTGCAATGGCTGTCAGCGCCACCGCTCCCTGAAAGAGAATCCTCGATGCCACGATCGACCCTTCGGTTTCGTATGTCTCTCGGTACTTGACGGGCTGGTGTGATGACGACCACACGCTATCTTACTTTTGAGTAATAAACGAGAGGCTTGCGCTGGTTGTTTGAATCATGCGCGGACGCAATCAGATTGGGCTTATTGTTGTGGCCATGCTGATTCGGTCCAGGGCGCCATGTGTACGATACGACTAGTAGCTATCGCGACAAGTTGCTGCCTTGGGCTGTGCCGGGTCCTCCGATGCCGGGAAATGCTCTGTGCTGCAAGGTCTTGAAGGACTAAGGAGTGGACATGGGTAAGCGCGCTCCCGACGACGGCGTGTTTCGGGACTCGGGGGATGCCGAGACGGGATTGCTGACTCCTCCGAGGGGTGCACGTAGTGAGGCGGCCCACGAGAAGGCCCTCAGATCAGCAGAAGCTCTTCTGAAATCCGGTGGAATGAAGGCCGCGACCATCGATGCGATCTCCGAACAATCCGGTGTCAGCAAGGTGACTCTGTATCGGCACTGGCCATCGCGGCAAGCTATCGCTGCTGAAGCATTCGGTGTGCTCATGGCTCGTCATCTGACATTTCCCGAGACCGATAGTGCGCAAGCCGATTTGAACGACTATCTAGGTGACATCGGAAAGTTCTACCGAGGTCCACTCGGGTCGATCTTTGCCGAACTTGTCGGCGCGTGTGCCAACGATCCGACGACGGCGGCATACTTCCGCACTTTCTTCCTCGACGAACGTCGTCGAGGTTTCGCCGCACTGATTCGGCGGTGTGTGGATTCCGGCTACTTTCGCGAAGACATCGACACCGAGGAAGCGATCGATCTGTTCTTCGGGCCGTTGATCTATCGGATGTTGGTCGGGCACGCGGGTATCGACGACAACACTGTGCGCTCGATCATCGATCACGCAGTTCGTGGACTCCGCAGTGGTGCATAGACGGGTTCTCCGTTGAGAATCCGCAGCGCAGGGAGGGCGAATTGCCCTCCCCACACTGCGATGTGCCTCAACACTCGGGTGTCAGCTGAGCATCTTCAGTACTAGCTGGTACTCACCGTTGATCTCGGCGTTGCGAAGCGGCTTGGCGGCGTCGACCACGATTTCCGTGGCGTCGTCGTGCGCCTTCAGTAGGCCGATGGTCTCGGCAATGTAATCATCAAGAGGCAGAGCTGATTCCGAGTTCTCCTGGCCCATCAGCGTGGTGCGGACTCCGGGCGGAATGAGTTCGATGCACTGGATCGAGGTATCGGCGAGTTGTACGCGCATGCTCTCGGTGAAGAGATGAACCGCCGCCTTTGTCGCGTTGTACGTGGGCGTGACGGGCAGTGGGACGAAGCCGACGGCGGATGAGACGGTGACGATGGTGGCATTGGGCTTAGTCATCAGATGCGGGATGAACTGGCCGGCCAAGCGAATTGTTCCGAGAAGGTTTGTCGTGACGGTTCTCTCGGCGATGTCGAGGAAGTCCGGGTTCTTCAAGTCTTCCGGGTACATGATTCCCGACATCGTCACGAGGACGTTCAGATCGGGAAAGTCCTCCGTGACGGATTCATGTGCGGTTCGAATGGATCTCGGGTCGTCCACGTCGATGACGACCGTGCTGATGCCCGGGTACTTGTCCGAGATCTCTTGCAGCAGAGCGGATCGACGCCCTCCGACGATTACCTTGTTCCCCTCGTTCTGCAATCCCACTGCAAGTGCGAGGCCGATACCGGAGGTTCCGCCGGCAATGAAGATGGTATTTCCCGAGATTTTCAATTTGTGCTTCCTTGGTTTGTCGTGGGCGTCGACGTGGCGACAGTGATGGATTTGAGTTGGGTGTATTCGTTGAGCGTCTCGAGGCAGAACTCTCGCCCCAGACCGCTTTCCTTGAATCCCCCGAAGGGGATGCCGCCTCCCAGATTGAAGTACTGATTGATCCAGACGCAGCCCGCATCAAGACGATCCGCGGTTTCCATCGCGTTCTTCAGGTTGGAGGTATAGATCCCAGCAGCGAGACCGTACGGAGTGTCATTGGCTTCTGCGATCACGTGCTCGTAGTTGTTCCATCTGAGGACGCACAGGACAGGTCCGAATATTTCGTCCTGTGCGATTCGCATCGAGTTGGTGACCTCGAGAATCGTCGGCGCGACGAAGTTTCCGGCTTCGAAACCCGGCACTTCTACCAGATCCCCGCCTGTAAGTAGTTGTGCGCCTTCGTCGATCCCGGATTTGATCATGGAGATCACACGTTCGGCGTGTTCCTGGTGGATCAATCCGCTCAGTTCGGTGTCCTCGTTCAGCGGCGGCCCGACTCGCAATGATCGGAATCCTGCGACGAGTTTTTCCACGAAGGTGTCATAGATGTCCTCGTGGATGAAGAGACGTGTTCCGGCCAAGCAGGATTGGCCGTTGCACATGAGGACACCTGCGGTGGCATCGGCGACCACTGCATCGATGTCCTCGATATCAGGAAACACGATGCTGGGACTCTTGCCGCCGAGTTCGAGTGTGGTCGAGATCAGCCGTGAGGCTGCGGCGTGTGCCACGAGTCGGCCGACTTCGGTGCTTCCGGTGAAAGCGAGTTTGCTGACCTTCGGATGGTCTATCAGGGCTGCGCCGGCTTCCTCGCCAAGACCAGGGACAACATTGAAAACGCCTGCGGGAAACACGTCGGCGGCGATCCTGGCCAGCTCCATGACGGAAACGCAAGCATTTTCATCAGGTTTGAGGACCACTGTGTTTCCCGCAGCGAGAGCAGGTGCAATCTTGAACGCCGTCATTACCACGGGATCGTTCCAGGGAATGATCTGTCCACATACGCCCAATGGCACTCGCTTCGCGACCAGGTATCCCGATGCCAACTCGCGGCCGAAGCCATGGTGGGCCAGCGAGATTGACGCAAAGTATCGCAGGTGTGAGACGGCGGCTCGATAGTCCTCGCGCATCTCCCTGATATGGCGCCCGGTATCCATACATTCGAGCTGGGCAAGCTCTTCGGCCCGATCCTCCACGAGCGCGGCAAACTGCAAGATTTTGGCGGATCGTTCTTCAGCGGTCAGGTTCGCCCATGCAGGAAATGCCCGCCTGGCGGCTTCGACCGCGTCGTCGATCTCTGTGGGCCCGCACCGAGACAGTGTGGCGAGTAGAGCGCCGGAAGCGGCGTTACGGGCCTCGAATGTGGATGTGCCCATGGCTCGGAACGCTCCGTTGATGAACGCACCGTATTCACGAACTGCTTGACCCTCCATGGAACCTCCTAGATCGGTCAATCACTGACTGATAAAGTGTACTGTACGTTTCGTACACTTGTCGATGGTCGGTTCTCGGACCGGCCTCTCGTTCGCCGCTGGTTTCCGTTGGCTACTCTCGCTTTGGTCAACTCGAGAATGCGGCGGTGAGAGGTGGGGGTGGTGACGGCGAGGATCACCGAGGGCGTGTTCTTCACTACGCCGCCGGATCTGCCGCGAGGTCGGCATGAACTGAGCAGGGATGACGTACTGACTGCGCAGCGCGAGCGGCTGATGATCGCCACGACGGAACTGATGGCGGACTCGGGTTATCAGGGCGTCGGGGTGCGTCAGATCGCCAAGCGGGCAAGAATTTCGCCGGCCGCGTTCTATGAGTGTTTTCCTGACAAGGATGCGTGCGTCTTTGCTGCGTACGGCAGGTTCATCGAAGTTCTGCTCACTCGTATTCGCGGGATCTTTCCGGTCGGTTCCTTTGCTTGGGACCGCCACGCCATCGCTGATATCGTCGAGGGTTATCTGACTGCGCTGAACGCAGATCCCGTTGTGGCTCGGGCATTTCAAGTAGAGATGGATGCTCTCGGGCGACGCGCGCGCGTGCAACGAAGAGCTGCACTGGTCGGGATGTCCGAAGTGCTGAAAGCGGAGCGTGAGCGAGCCCCGGGCAATCCGCGAGTCCCGCTGAGCGCTTATGTCGGAGCGGTGTATGCCATTCGGCAGCTTGCATCCGATGCGCTCGACGAGCCGGAGAAGGGGTCGATCGTAGCCCTGTCGGCCGAGGCTGGCGTGTGGATCGAGGCCATGCTTTCCGCCGTGTCGAACTGAGCCTGGCTGGCCGAGAAGTGCCTGAAGGGCACGTCCCGAACAAGTTCTGCGTGACTTGCGTCATACGAACCTGTATAAAAGAAACGTCTGTAACTTTTATAGTTCGAACAGAGAGATTCCTTCATGATCCTTCGTCGCGTGATACCCGCAATCGCGGCTTCCGCACTGCTCGCAATCTCGAGCCTCGCTCAAGCGAACGCGGAACCATTCACTGGTTCAACCGGTTCCGTGGGCTCTCTCGGCTCGACGGGTCCTGTTGCGGGATGTCCCGAGTCGATCGATCCGGCATCATTCGCCACGGCTGACGATCTGCGTGACCTCAATGCAAAGATTGCCGGCTTCGGCCTCCGATCGACGGCAAGCGCTGAGCACGAGAGCATGATCGACTGGGTCGAAGACAGCGTGCGTGCACTACCTGGCGTCGCGATTGATTCGGACGATTATCAGATCAAGCGCTGGCAGCCGTCACCGCTGGCGTCAGATGGTCCTGGCCGCGACCTGGTGGCTGCCGGCAAGCTGGCTGTATTGCAGCCGGATGCTGCACCGGAAGTACTACGGACAGCAGGCGCGGTCCCGTACTCACTGCCCACGGGCGAGGAAGGCCGGACGGCTCCACTGGTCTATCTTCCACCTGGAACCGCGATCACGCCGGAGAACTCGAAGGGTCGCATCGTGATTCGCGATGTCCAGAGCCCAGCAGTGCCGTATGCGACTTTTGCTGCTTTCTCGCATTACATGACTCCCGACTTCCCGCTGGCGGGTAACTACGAACGGCCGTTCACTGCGGCGCTCGAAACGGATCCATTGGCAGCAGGACTCGCGGGTGCGGCCGGGCTCATTCTCGCGTGGAACGTTCCTGCAGAACAGATTCAAGGCTACTTCGATCCTCACACCGGCACACACTTCACCGTGCCCGCGGTATGGGCAGGCGTCGACGAAGCTGTCCGACTCAAGCAGTTGGCGGAATCCGGAACCGAGGCGAAGATCTCTGTTCTCGCGGACGTCGACACGGCTCCCACTCGAAATCTGATCGCCACGATTCCCGGGCAGAGCCAGGAAAGAATTGTGATCAACACCCACACCGACGGCGCAACCTGGGTGCAGGAGAACGGCAGTGCTGCGGTTCTGGCACTCGCACAGTATCTTTCGCGTCTGCCACTCGAATGCCGTCCACGTACCTACGAGTTCGTCTTTGCCAGTGCACATCTGCATATGTCTCGAGAGGGAACAGATCGGTACGCGACGGAGCTGGACAAGGAATACGACAGCGGATCCGTCGCCTTCGACTTCTCTGTCGAGCACATGGGTACGCGGGAGATTCTGCCTGTCGATCGCACAGATGGACCCGGCCAGAGGCTTGAATTCACCGGGGTCGGTGAGCCGTACTCGTGGTTCGCCGGAAGTGAAAGTCCGGCACTGGTCGCCGCATTGGTGGCAGCGGTCAAGTCTCATCCGCTCGACCGGACGGCAGTTCTGCGGGGCTTCGACCGGCCGCAGCCTGCCCGAGTTCCCGTGTTCTGCAGCTTCGGAGGCCTCGGCACGAGCTTCCATAATCGCCTGATTCCGACCATCGGAGGAATCTCCGGTCCCTGGTCGCTGTGGGCTCCGTCGTTCGGCGCCGACGCGATCGACTTCGAACGTATGCATCAGCAGACGCTGGTCATGGGTGACACCCTGCTCGCGCTCGACAGCACTCCCCGTGAGGAACTCGCGGGTGGCTATCCGGCGGAGCGAGCAGCGCGTGCGGCCGGTGCGCAGACATGCACTCACTTGCTGCCTCCGGAAGATGCACCCATTCCGCAGTGATAACGATGGGAGCGGCTGAGCGATAGTGGTTGTCGCTCAGCCGATTTCCTAGACGACCGGCAGATTTTTCATGGCCTGTGAGACATAACCGGTGCCGATCTTGACGCCACCCAGCCACTCGGTCAGACGAACTGCCTCGGCGTCGAGCGCCCGTTGCGCATCCGCGGACACGGATTCGAGTACTCGAACGTGGACCACTCCGGCGGCGTCTTGGATCCAGCAGCCCACGACACGACCGTCGACCCAAGCTGTGGTGCCGGCATTACCTCGGGTGTCGAAGAGTTGGTTGCGGTGCGGGCCGAGATAGAAGTCACGGTTCTTCCACCCCATGATCGTCGGGTCGAGCACCGGTAGGAGTGCCGCCCAAGGACCTGGATCACACACCGTGGCGACGTCATCCGGTAGTAACCAGCCGGTGTCGCCACCGTCGAGTGAGACTGCAACGGCTTCGAGTTCGGCGAGGGCTGCCCGGACGACCGTCTTGGTCGAGCCCAGCCACCAGACGATGTCGTCTTCCGTCCCCGGTCCGAAGGAGTGGAGCCAGCGTCGGACCATTTCTCGGTATCCGTCCGCAGATTCGAGATCGGTGGGGGCGTCGTCGAGCCAGTGTCGAGTGAGAGTCCACAGTGGGCGTGAGACGGGGAATCGGGCGGTGTTGGCGCCGCGCATGATGTCTGCGGTCGCCCCGAGGTGCGTGAGAACCCTGGGTGCCGACCAGATTTCGCCTGCCGAACCCTCGACCTTGACGTCGATCATCGGTACTGCCTGACGGACCTCGAGTGCGGAAAGGCCTTCAGGGGCATCGGTGAGCAGTGTCAGAACCTCCGCCCGCGCGCGATCGAGCCAGTCGTTGCCGTCGACGGCGATTCCGGCCTTGACGACATCCTTGGCCATTCGTGCGCGCTCGGTGTTCGCGACGCGGGCGGACGCACTCGACCACGCGGCCGGCAGCAAGTCTCGGGGAAAGGTGAAGAGCGTGCGGCGCATAGCCAATTGCTTCACGAGACTGCGTTGGTCGTACAAGGCGTTGTCGACGTCAGTGGCGTCCAATGACCGAACCCTCGCCCAGCAAGACAGATAGACAGTCGCTGATTCGGTGGCGTGCAGTACCGTCATCGCCCGCGTTGCAGCTTCCGGAGAATCGACGCGGAACGAAGGCGCCAGCGCATGACGTACTCCTATGCGTGCACGGCGTTCGTCGTCGGAAACATGGCGCATCAGGCCATCGTGCCACAGGCCAAGTGCGTCGTATCGGCTAGTTGCGCGAGAGTTCGATTGCGCCAGTAGTCGTCGTGTTGGAGATGTGTGATGGCCCCGGGCGTGGTCGCGAAGTTCGCAAACCCGGTGGCTTCGACGGGGATCTGCAGCCAGGCGGAGACGACGAATGTGTGTGCAAATCCGTGTGTTACGACGATGTGATCGTGATCGAGTTCGGTCATCAGTTCGCGCACGCACTCGCCGACCCTTGATGCGATGTCGCGGCGGGTTTCGGCACCGGCAACGGGGCCACGGTGATCGAGGCGGTTGTTGTCAGGAGCCGGAACCTGCCGCTGGGTCAGCCACGAGTTCGGGCGCCCTTCGGCTTCTCCGAAGCTGATTTCGCGCAATCGAGAGTCTGTTGTCGCCGGAACATCGAGCGTCCGGGCGATGATCGCGGATGTCTCGGCGCACCGTTCGAGGTCGGAAGAGGTGATGCGGATCGGGCGCGAGGTTCCTGTGCGTCGACGTTTCAACTCTTCGGCGATCAACTCTGCATCGCGCCTGCCGGCGGGCGTGAGAACGGAATTGTGCCAACCTCCGACGATATCCTGTGCTGTGTGTTCGGCATGAGGATGAGTGACGACGTAAAGATCCTGCACGAGACCCCTTCTGTTACCCGACCGTTTCGGGCAACAGTATTCCAGGATTGAGGATTCCACGCGGATCCCAGGACGATTTGATCAGCTTCATGGCGGCGATGTCGGTTTCCGTGCGCCCCAGCGCTATCCACGGTGACTTCGCGCGACCGATCCCGTGCTCGGCGCTGATACTTCCGTGATGGGCGGAGACGAGTTCGAAGACCGTATCGGTCAGTTCGTGGGCGATGCTCGGTTCGGCGTCAAGAAGATTCACATGGATATTCCCGTCGGCGAAGTGTCCGAACAGCATTGGACGCACATGGACGAATCGTTCGGTGAGTACTTCGCGGAGGCTCTCGATGAACATGCCCATCACGGACAAGGGGACGGAGATGTCGAGTTTGACCACCGGAGTCGTCGATGAAGCGCTGATGCTTTCGGTATGGCTTTCTCGCAGAGTCCACAGTTTTCGAGCGGGGCCAGGCTCAACTGTCGCGTCCTCGATGAGATCGGCAGAGGCAGAGAGAACTTCCAGGAGTGACTCTTCCGTCTCGCGCGGCGATGACACCTCGATCAGGGTGTACATCGGTGACGGTGTTCCGAACGGGCGACGGGCATCGGTGTGTGCGCAGACGAGGGAGATGCCGTCGTCGGTCATGATTTCGGCGGCTTCGACGGTCAACCCGCTCTGGCGCACGCGGTTGCACAACTGCAGCGCTTGGTCGACGTCGCGCACACCCGCGAGTACAACTTGGGTGTCGGTCGCCGGGGTGACCAACTTCATCAGGACCTTGGTGACAATCGCGAGCGTTCCCTCACTGCCCGCAAGAAGCCCTGGGATGTCGTATCCGACATTGTCTTTGACGAGTGGAGTCCATCTACTCAGTACGGAACCATCGGCAAGTACTGCCTCGATCCCGAGTATCTGTGCCCGTGTATTTCCGTATCGGACCATGCGGGTACCGCCGGCGTTGGTTGCGACGATGCCGCCGAGAGTCGCGGATTCCTTTGATGCCAAATCGATTCCGAATCGGAGGCCATGTGCGGAGGCCGCCAGGTCGGCGCGAGCGACGGTCACTCCCGCACCGGCCGCGATTGTCCGGCCGATGGGGTCGACGGTCTCGATCGAATCCAAACGCCTGGTGCTCAGCACCACTGATCCAGCCGATGGTATTCCGCCACCGACAAGTCCGGTATTTCCACCTTGCGGGGTGATGGGAATCCCGGCCTCGAAGCAGGTCGTGACGACGGCGGACACTTCGGCGGTGTCGGCCGGACGGACCACAGCTATTGCGTCACCGATCCAACGTCCCGTCCAGTCGCGTGTGTAACCCTCGATCAGCTCTGGATCGGTGAGAACATGCGCTTCGCCGACGATCTCTGCGAGGGCGCCGAGGAACCTCGCGTCCGTTGCAGGTTCGCGTGCTTCGACGAGTGTTCGGGGGCTCATGTTCAACCTTGTGATCGTTCGGGGGACAGTTTTTCGAGAGACGAGCGGTGGAGCAATCTGCACTCGATCCTCCGACCTCAGGTGATGCGCTGTCCAAGACCAAGTAGTGACACCACCATCTGTTCTTCTTATAATCGCCGTATGAACCTGCAGCGCGCCCGCTATCTGATTGCTCTGTCGGATCACGGCAGCTTCACTCGCGCCGCCGCGAACGTCCACGTGGCGCAATCTGCACTCAGTCAGCAGATCAAGGTTCTCGAGCGCGAACTCGGCGTTCCTCTGGTGGATCGCCGAGGTCCGCAGTTCACTTTCACCGACGCGGGGCGGGTAGCGGTACGAGAGGCACGCTTCTTGCTCGGGTGCGCAGACCGGGCGGTCGAACGAATTCGATTGGCTGCTCGCGGTGTGGACGGGGAACTGCGCATCGCGTACACCCGTTCGTGGGCGGGTGGCGCCGTCGGAGATCTGGTCAGCACTTATCGCAAGCTCTATCCAGGCGTCGAAGTTGTCGTGCACCGGGGCACTTCGGCGCAGACTGTCGACCTCGTCCGAACCGGAGCCGTCGACATCGCGGTTGTGCGACCGCCGCTCGATGACGACGATCGTGAACTTCCCCTGATCGTCCTCGACACCGAACCTATCCTGGTCGCCGTTCCCGTGGATCATCCGTTCGGGGATCGAACGACACTCGAACTCGGAGATTTGGCGGACATCCCCGTCGTATTCTGGCCCGAGGCGAATGCACCCGGGA
Source organism: Rhodococcus sp. IEGM 1406 (assembly GCF_030056745.1). Lineage (NCBI taxonomy): Bacteria > Bacillati > Actinomycetota > Actinomycetes > Mycobacteriales > Nocardiaceae > Rhodococcus > Rhodococcus sp. IEGM 1406. The sequence goes on from NZ_JASHKO010000001.1 coordinate 232,897, forward strand.
TGTATTCGCGTACGCTCGAACAACTTTGGCCCGACAGCACTCCGAATATCGTTCGATTCGAGGCTGACGACGAGCAGGTTTTGCACGCCGTCTCGGACGGGGTGGGAATTGCGCCGATCCCGCAGGGGCGGGCCCGGATGCTCCGAATTCCGGGTATTCATCTGTGTGAGATCGCCGGTGTGCAGCCGACTCTCGAAGTTGCCGTGACCTACCGTCCGGACAACCCGAATCCCGCGCTTGCACCCTTCGTTGCGCTCGCCGAACGCGAAAGATCGTCAACCACTGTGTAGCACAAGTGATGCGCGGTGGCCCTATCCGCCATCGAGGACCAGCATCATGGCCGTTGCGCGTGCCCGGTTCTCGATGGTGTCGACGTGGAATCCGACGTGCTGGGACAGCTTCGCCAATCGGTGCGCGACGCTGCTGTGATGAAGATGCATGGAATCGGCTGCGGCCCTCAATGTTCCGGATTGCAGGTATGCCCTCAAGGTTTCGAGTAGTTCTAATCCCTGTTTGGTATCGCCGATCTCTTCGGCAAGAACCAGATCCGGTATTCGCGAGTGATCGATGTGTGATCCCGGTGCCAGGAGGTTGAGGGCGCCGAGATCGTCGGCGTTCACGATCGGTGTTGTTGCTGACGCCTGTGCACGAGCGAATCGTGCAGTGCTGAGTATTGTATTCACTTCGGAAGCGGAAGCAGCCAAAGATATTCCGGCGCGAATGGATGACGACAGTGCTGACTCGGACAGTTCGGGTGTCGGTGCAAACGAACCCGCCACGAGATTCAGATACTCGCCATCAGCTTCTATCCCAACAGCTTTGCCAGGTGTGCAATCTTGTGAAATAACAAGGTGTGCAGTGCCGTCGGCCGTGTCTGAGACTGCCTTGGTTGCCATGACACGGACTGGGGTTTGGGGTTCGATACCGAGACCGGCGCAGGAGGTGAGCACCGCGAGTTCATCCATCGGGAACAACAGATTTCGAGTGTGCTCGGCTTCGGTAGGCAAGCGTCGGGGTTGCAGGATTATCGCTGCGGTCAGGGCCATTCGGTCGACGAGCATTTCGTCGAGCGGCAAGTGCGCACCAGGACGCTCGATCCATACCTTCCCGAGAACCTCGTCGTCTACAGCGATGTCCCTGGCCATGCTCGGAGGGAACTGGGGTTCGGGTGACCATCGGCCGCGTGGGTCACATCGGCGCAAATTCTTCTTGCTTCTACCGTGTTCCACGATCTCGATACCTACAACGCAGTCCGCCAACTGCGCGCTCGCGCGAAGCAGAGATGCAGTGTCGGAGCCGTGCCGCACGAGCGTGTCGAAGTAATCGATGACACGTACCAGGCCTGCCGAGTCTGCATCGAGCTCGGCAAGCCGGTACATCAGTCCTTGCATCTCGCAACGCTACGAGACAGGCGACAGCGAACGCAACCCTCTCCGGAGCGCAGTGAGGGCTTCGGCGGCACCTCTTTCGCTGACCGCTGCGGTCGCGACTAGCGCCGACCCGTGAAAGGTTCCGGGGAAGGAGTGCAATTCGACGCTGACTCCCGCTTGCAGCAGCCGAAGGGCGTATTCGATTCCTTCGTCGCGGAGCGGGTCGAGTTCCATGGTGGACAGGTAGGTCGGCGGCAGACCGGTGAGGTCGGTCGCCCGGGACGGCGCAGCGTAAATGGAGACGTCAGGATCTTCGGGACCTGAATACGACTCGCCGAGGTAGTACTTCCACGACAGGATGGCGTTGGGGCGGTGCCACAACGGTGTGTCGACGAAGTTCGTCATCGAGACCGTCGCCAGACGGTCGTCGAGTTCAGGAATTTCGAGGAATTGGAATGCCACGGGCACAACGCCCTCGTCGCGGGCTTTGAGGACAGTGCCTGCGGCCAATCCGCCGCCTGCGCTCTGCCCGCCCACTGCGATGCGGCTGGGATCGACCCCCAGTTCCTCGGCATGGGCGTGGATGTAGAGGAGTGCGGCGTAGCAGTCGTTGACGGGGCCGGGAAAGGAAGTTTCGGGGGCGAGGCGGTACTCCACGTTTGCAACGGCGAATCCGAGTTCGCGTGCTACCTCGACACAAAATGGATCGCTGGACTCTGCGGTGCCGATTGCGAATCCGCCGCCGTGGATCCAGAGCAGAACGGGGACAGGGCCGGCGGTGTTGTCCGGGGTGATGAAACGAATCTTGACCTCCGGATCGCCGTTCAGGCCAGGAGCGGACAGTTCACGAAGCGAGACTCCGTCGAATGACAGGTCGGCCAACATGGCGCCGATCAGAGCGTCGTAGGTGGCCCGCGCGTTGGGGAGGTCAGCGAAGTCCACCTTCGGGAGCATGGTGAGCGCTGCGGCGAGTTCGGGGTCGAGAGTGGGGAATGTTGTCATGCACTCATCATCGAGCCTGAATGTGGCCTACGTCACCAGTGGTTTGTAGGAAATCGGAGAGCCTTCCTCCGACGCCCGTCGGATCTCCCTAGGATGACGCCGGTGGACAGAGTACATCTCGGGGTGGGTTCGAGCGATTCGGAAGTTGGGTCCAGGATTGGTGGACGCCCGCCGCAGGTTTTTGCTGGTCAGCCGATTTTGCAGACGCATGAGTATCTCTTGACGCTCGGGGCGCACACGGCTCCGTGGCTCGGTGCGCGAGAGCTTTCCGTCTTCATCCGTCGGGGATTCTCCATCGGCGACGACGACCTCGAATACCCGGACATCGGGGTTAGGGCAGTCCTGCACCCGCCGTCATCACGAAGTGCGGAATCGGCCGGCACTCACGAGGGCCTGGGGAGCGCGGCGTTGATCAATCTTCCCGCAGACGACGAAGTGATGCCGTTGGTGTTGATCGCGCCGCAACCGGTACTCATACAAAATGAACCGTCCTACGCCGATGCCGTCGAGGCGGACGGGCATCGCTTCCTGTTCCAGATCAATGAAGAGGGATGGCCGGTGGTTGCCGAGTCGCAACCCGAGTTCGTCGAGGAATACCTGTTTGGCTACGGCTCGGTGTATTTCTACGGGAGCGCTGACGCGGCCGGGCTCGCCGATGAAGTCGTGCCGAGATTTCTCGATTTCTGAGCTGCCAGACGACCCTTCTGCCGATACCGTGGGCAACGTATTCGACCGGCGGATTTGTCCTTCGAAAATTAGTTTCGGAAGTTTGTCGATCGGCGTCTTTGCCGTTCGACGTGTAGGCAGAGGGACCGAATGAGCGGTCCACAAACGAAGGAGATTCTCATGAAGTACATGCTGATCATGCGTTCCACCGACGAAGCCATCGAAGCATCCAAGGACATGGACTTCGACGAGATCATCGCCGCGATGGGGCAATACAACGAATCCTTGATCAAGGCCGGTGTGCTGCTGGCGGGTGAGGGATTGGCGATGGAGGAGGGATTCATCGTCGATTTCGAGTCCGATCCGCCGCTGGTTTCTGACGGCCCGTACGGCGAGACGAAGGAGTTGTTCTCGGGATTCTGGATCATTCAGACGTCGACCAAAGACGAAGCCTTGGAATGGGCGAAGCGCTGCCCGCTCGGGCCGGGAAGCAAGCTCGAGGTGCGCCGCGTGAGCGAGATGTCGGACTTCGATCAGGACAACGAATACATCCAGAAGGAAGCCGGCTGGCGCGAAGAGCTCGGTACCGATCGTCCGGTCGCAGGCTGAACCATGACCGACGAGGCGGTGCGAGAAGAAACGAGAAAGGCTGTCGACGCGGTCTGGCGAATCGAATCCGCGAAGATCGTCGCCACGTTGACTCGCACCGTCGGAGATCTTGATCTCGCCGAAGACCTGGCAGCGCAGGCTCTGCTCGAAGCTGTCGAGCAGTGGCCTGCCACCGGAGTTCCCCGAAATCCCGCTGCCTGGCTGACTTCCGTTGCGACGCGTCGAGCAATCGACGGGTGGCGACGACGTGAGAGGCTGGACGAGCGCTACGCCCACTTTGCGCGTGAACTCGAGAACGACGCTTCGCATTTCGACGACGTCAGCTGGGATCCGGATCGGATCGACGACGACGTCCTCCGGCTGATGTTCATCGCCTGTCACCCGGTGTTGAATCGAAAAGCGCAGGTGGCCTTGACTCTTCGGGTTGTGGGCGGGTTGACCACCGAAGAAATTGCGAAGGCGTTCCTGACGCCGACCGCGACAGTTCAGCAGCGGATAGTCCGTGCGAAGAAGGCGTTGACCGCTTCGAAAGCGGTTTTCGAAGTTCCAGGACGAGAAGAGTTTTCGAGCAGGTTGAGCGCCGTCCTCGGAGTCCTGTACCTGGTGTTCAACGAAGGTTATGCAGCCAGCTCGGGGGACGAGTGGATGCGGGCGGACCTCAGTGCTGAAGCTCTGCGGCTCGCGCGAATACTCGCCGAATTGGTCCCCGGGGAATCCGAGGTACACGGCCTTGTCGCGTTGATGGAGCTGACAGCCTCGAGATTCGGCGCTCGGACAACCTCGACAGGTGAGCCCATCCTGCTGGCGGACCAGGACCGGACTAGGTGGGACCGCCTACAGATCTCGCGTGGGCTTGCGGCGCTGGAACGAGCTGACGCCGTCGGGCGTGGACGTGGCCCGTACGGTTTGCAGGCAGCGATAGCCGAATGTCATGCGCGAGCAGCAACTTTCGATGACACCGATTGGAAGACGATAGTCATCCTCTACGAGGCGTTGGCGCAACTGGCCCCATCGCCCGTGGTCGACCTCAATCATGCGGCGGCGGTATCCATGGCATACGGTCCTGGCCCTGCGCTCGAATTCGTCGACAAGCTTGTCGCTTCAGGTGAATTGACCGGCTACCACCTGCTTCCCAGTGTTCGGGGGGAGTTGCTCAGTCAGCTCGGCCGATCCGAGGAGGCTAGAACCGAACTCCTCGAAGCAGCGAGGCTGGCCGGAAATGAGCGTGAGCGTGCAGTATTGGTCGCGAAAGCAGATGCGCTGCTGTCGGATCAGTAGTCACACGATATGTCAGGGCTGAGTCGGATCATCGTTCGGCACCATGGGCGGCATTCCGACTCCGTAAGGATCGAGCATGTCCGATACACGTCGACCCCACCGTTCATGCGCGGACTGACGGGTCATCCCGGCTGCGCGGCCGATGGTTGCCCATGTTGCGCCGAATCTTCGCAGGCTCATGACGCTTGCCGTCGAATCGATGCCTGCGGCGAGCTGGATCCGGAAACTTGCCAACTGCCAAGCCATCTGACGCTGCGCCGGGATGTCGGTGTCCTGTTCTGCCTCCCATTCGGGGCTGCCAGGTAATGGATCCGTTCCGACGATCTTGTCCGCCTGCGCGCCGGCCTCGGCGATTGCGACGTTAGCCGTCGAAGTTGCGGCGGTCTCGATCTTTGCGGTCAGGGCGGTCTCGATCAGATCTTGCATGAGAAGTTCTCCATTCGTCAGGTCTAGCCTGACAGTTTCAATTGAATGTTGTCAAGAATTTCCTGACTGTTTCCATTTAATTAATGCACGATCTATTTGTGTACTATCTAAATGGCCTTCGGTTCTGTTGGCCGACGTCGAAGGGGTTGCTGGTGAAGATCGTGGTTCTGTCATTCCTGATGGCGCTGACCTTGATGACGGTCGGGATCATCGCGGCGCGCAACTGCAGTACTCGACCTGCCGTGACCGGGGCAGTTACTGCGGCGTCGACGGTTCTTGCTGCCGCCTGGACACTTTTTGCCGTGGCCTTCGTACTGACCTGATCGCACTGTTCGACCCAATATCCGAGCTGGAATGTGGGTATGACGGGTTGCATGCCCCGTTGGTGAGAAGTCGCACTGGAACGGCCGATGCGGAATTCCCTCCGGTTGAGTGCGTTTCATCCAAGGGAGCGTTCGCCGGGGTTCCGTGTCTCGGGGTTCCTGGCTACGACGGTTCCTGAACTACGACGGTTCCTGGCTACGACGAAAGGTTGCGCGATGACAAAGCTGTTGTTTGCAGTCACTTCTGCAGATCACTGGACGCTGAACGACGGGACAGCCCACCCAACCGGATACTGGGCGGAAGAACTGGTCGAGGCGCATCGCGTTTTCGTCGAGGCCGGCTACGACATCGTGATCGCGACGCCTGGCGGTAAAGCCCCCGTTGTGGATGAGGGAAGCCTGGCGCCCGAGGTCAACGGCGGGCAAGAAGGCGCTGATCGTATGCGCAAGTACATCGCCGATCTGCAGCCGGTACTCGATTCGCCGGAGATTCTGGAGAACGCCGATGCTGCCGACTACGACGTGGTCTTTGTGCCAGGTGGACATGGACCGATGGAAGATCTTGCGGTGTCGGCATCCTTCGGCGAGCTTCTGGTGAAGTTCTTGGACGCCGACAAGGTGGTTTCGGCGGTCTGTCACGCACCGGCGGCACTTCTGCCCGCCCAGAGATCCGATGGAAGCTGGCTGTTCGACGGCTATCAGCTGACGGCGTTCACCAACGAAGAGGAGACGCAGGCTGGTCTGGCGGACAAGGCTCCGTGGCTGCTCGAAACTCGGCTACGCGAGTTGGGCGGCAAATTCTCGAAGGCTGACGCCTGGTCGCCTTATGTCGTGGTGGACCGGAAGCTATACACCGGCCAGAATCCGGCTTCGTCGAAGCCGCTCGCCGAGCGGATCGTCGCCGACTTGGGCTGAACGATCACCGGCTAGGCCTGAGCACGGCTTTCGGCACCGCATCGAGGACTCCTTCGATGCGGTGCTGGGCCGTGTTCTGTTGTGCCCGAGGTTCTTCTCAGGTTTTGAAGGTGGTGTTCGCCGGTCGCGGGTGCTGCTGCGGGTCGATCGAGGGTGGTGGGATGAACCACGGTTTGTTGTCGACGCCGATGCGGATCACCCATTTTCCGACGAACCCGTATTTTCGGTGCATCAGCCGGTGATGTGAACGGCACAGCAGGACAAGGTTGTTCATCACGGTCGGGCCGCCGTTGGCCCAGTGCCGGATATGGTGCGCATCGGTCCAGGCGGGCACACATGTGCAGCCCGGGAAGGCGCAGCCTTTGTCGCGGGCGATCAACGCCACTCGCTGTTCGGCGGTGACCAACCTCTTTCCGGGTTTCGCATCGAGCGGTGCGCCGTGATCGTCGAGCAGTACGGTGGACAGGAAGCAGTCGCACCCGAGGAGTCTGGTCTGCGAGACGGACAGTGGTCCGAGCCAGGGCATGTGCCCGACATCGAGATCCGATACAGACACTCCACCACCAGAAGCAGCGGGCGCGGCGGCGCAGTCCCGGTGCTCCGCGAGATCACGGGCATTGATGTGCACGTTCACGTGCGGCCGCTGACCACCATCCGTACCGGTCTTCGCGCAATCCAAATACCGGCGGATCAGTTCCGTGAACCCGTCCGCGGTCCGCTTCGCCGCAGACCGAGAATCCGGGGTTCCATCGGGTGCTGGGGTGGGCATCGTCAGATTCGACAACGCCGACAACAACATTTCCCCGGTGAGGGCATCGAACTCGCCGCGCACCACCACCCGACCGTTCAATGTCGACGCGATCCGGAGCTCGTTGCGGTCGATGTCTTCGGCGGGTGGAATTTCATCGGATTCGAACACTCGCTCTAACGTCGCGATGACGTTCCGCACCTTCGTGGTCGTCGACTCCACGCCCGACGCGGCAGCCAGCAACAAATCGACACAGCGAGGCAACGCCTCCTCCGGCATCCCCTTCGGTGGTGACTCGCAGAACGCCACGATCAACACCGCGTGCTCGAAGGAGCAGTCCCCGCCATCGAACCGAGCAGCCACCGCGGGAAACGGTCGTAGCGCTGCACCGAGGGCGGCGATCTTCTTCCCGTCCCGGATTTGCAGCATCGTGTTTGCCGCCAACCAGCAACCCACCCCGCGGCTCGCAATCACCTGATCATCCGGCCGCAACGACAACTCGTCCACCACCGCCACTCGCACAGCCTCGAGACGAAGAATCTCCGCACTCGCCTCGATAGCAGCGGTACGCAACTCAGAAGCAGACAACTGCCACAGGCGTCCACGCAACGCCACCGCAGAACCAGACACCACGTCCGACAGATAGACACTCATTGAATCCCCCGATCCCCTCCCCACATCATACTCGAACACCCGTTCGAGTCAAGAGGTTATGTGAGGGCGCGAATGAGTGGAGTGGGGTCTGCGACTACGAACAAATGACCGCCCCCGCTGACCTCTTCGAAGCGAGAGTGGGGGATCATCGAGTGGGCCCAGCGGGCAACTTCGATGGGTACGTTCCTGTCATCGGTTCCGTGCAGGAAAACCGTTGGTACCGAGATGGATTGAAGCAACCCTGGCATCTCGTGGCGATACCTCGCCAAGTCGACAACCCCTGCGGATCCGCCCTGTGCGATCCCTTCGGATGAATCCAATTGGAGAGTAGGGCGATGCGACTCGTCGGTCATGACGGCCTGATCGGCGGCCGGCCAGATCGAGACGGAGTCGCTGCGCAGCTTGGAGAACACTCCGGTTCCCGCAAGCATTGCGCCAGCCATGCGGGGAGCCCAGTTGGCGGTAAAGTACAGCGCGGATACCAGTTTTATCCTGCGCCGCAAAGTATCTCGTGGTGCTCCGGGAATCATGGCGCACGCCAGCACCAATTTCGAGACTCGTTCGGGTACGGCCGCAGCGACTGCGAGCGCGTAACCGCCGCCTCCGGAGAAACCCATCAGTGTGGCCGAGTCCAACTCGAGATGATCGATCAGAGTGACGTAGTCGTCGTCCCAGGAATGAAATCCCTTGTCCGTGTGTGGGTCTGTGCGCCCGAAACCGGGACGATCGGGGACGATCAGCCGTAGACCCGCCGTCGCAGCCGCGTTGTCGAGTGAGAGCCCCTCGTATCGGCTGCCAGGTGATCCATGAACCACGACTACCGGCCGGCCAGTCGGATCGCCGTACTCGCAGAACGCGATACGGCGCCCCGAGGTGCCACGAATTTCGGTTGTCGCCACGCTACTTGTCATTTTGTGCTTCCTCGCTGCGCGATCGACGCCACGCCGTCCAGGACGAGGGTGACTCCGAATTCGAACCTTCGGGCGGGATCGTGATGAAGCGCGAACACCGATGCCTCGCGTCGATCGGCGGGTGCACTGTCGAAAGCTCCGCGTCCCAATTGAATTGCGACGTGTCCGGTCACGAAATCATGCACGGCGCCGTACGCGTAAGTGGCCTGTTCGTCATCGAGGCCGGCCTGCGAAAGCGCTCGCACGACTCGGTGGGCGGTATCGTCGGCGCCGGGTGCTTCCAGTGATGCCTGCCGATGGGCTTCCAGAACGAGAGGATGCCTCATCAGAAGGTCATGTAGACCGTAGGCGAACGTGCGGGCAACCCCGCGCCAGTCGGTCGGCCAGTCGATCGACGAGACGGCTTCTCCCACGAGGGTGGAAATCAGGTCTCGCCTCAACGCGTCGATGCCGCCGGTAGTGCGGTGGACGGACATCGGCGATATGCCCAGTCGCTCGGCGAGCACTCGAAATGAGACCGCGTCCAGGCCGTCCGTATCGGCGATCTCGGCCGCAGCATCGAGTATCTGTCTGTGACTCAATGCTTTTGGTCGACCGGCCCTTGCAGAGCCGGCGGATTCGGATACCATGCTGACAACAATAGCGATACGCGTATCGAAATTACAAGTGCCGATTGACCTACAAGGAGTGCTGCCCCATGACTGATCTCCATCAATTGTCCGCTGTCGAACTCGCCGCAGTGATCGCCGCGAAGCAGGTCTCGATCCCCGAGGTGGCACGGTACTTCGTCGATCGTGCGACCACTTCCGATGACGTGGGTGCATTCACGACGATCGCCGGGGAACATGCGATCGAACTCGCCGAGCAGGCCCAGCGCAGGTTGGACGCGCGGGACGCCGGACCGCTTCCGCGCCTGTTCGGCGTCCCGACGGCTATCAAGGACCTCGACGCGACTCGCGGCATCCGCACGACCTTCGGATCGGCGCTCTTTCGGGACTTCGTGCCGGACGCCGATGACGAGATCGTCGAGGCGATCCGAGAAGGTGGTCTGATCGACATCGGCAAGACGACGGTGCCCGAGTTCGGGGCAGCGTGTTACACCGAGCCGGAAGTTGCTCCGCCCGCGCGCAGTCCGTTCGATCGCACACGCAGTGCTGCCGGTAGCAGTGGTGGCGCCGCGGCCGCCGTCGGCGCTGGTCTGGTGCCGTTTGCTCAGGGAAGTGACACCGCAGGGTCGTTGCGTTCACCGGCAAGTACGTGCGGAGTCGTGGGCCTCAAGCCGAGTCGCGGTCTGATCACGATGGGGGTGGCAGGTCACGACAACTTCGGTTTTGCGAGCAAGGGGCCGATCGCCCGAACGGTTCGCGATACCGCTGCACTGCTGGATGTTCTGGCGACGCGACCTGGCGCCGGGACGATTCACCCGCCCCGGCCGAAGTCGTTCGAAGAGTTTGTCGTCCAGGCAGAAGGATCGCACTCTCGCCCCCTGACCGTCGCCCTCGCTCATGGCTCGGTATCCGGCGGCACGGTGGACCCACGAGTCTCCGAGGCGGTATCGAGGGTGGGCGTCGTTCTCGAGAGCCTGGGACACAACGTGTTCGAACGTCCTCAGGTCCGAGACGACGCCTTCGTCGATGCCTTCACCACGATGTTCTCGTCCTTGGCCGGCACCAAGCCCATTCCAGAAGAGTACGAACACCTTCTCCGTCCGATAGTGCAGCACTTACGTGTTCGAGCGAACGAAGTGCCGTCGGGCGATCTGGCCGCGGCAATCGGAGTTGTTCAGGCATGGGCGCGGCGGTGGAGCCTGGATTACGCCGACGCCGATCTTGTTGTCACCCCGACGGTGACAACACCGCCGTTGGCAGTCGGTGAGCTACGTAATGACGAAGACCCCGCGACCGAACTGATCGACATGGTCGCTTTCACGGGAAACACCATCGTCGCCAACGCAACTGGATTCCCGTCGATCAGCTTGCCACTCGGGTGGACGGAAGACGGTGTTCCACTCGGCGTGATGATCTCGGCGAAATGGGGTTGCGACGCAGAATTGCTCTCTGCCGCTGCAACGCTGGAGAACGCGATGCCGTGGAAGGATCGATACCGATTCGACCGCGCAACCGTGCTCTAACCCGGGAGCGACGTCCGCCCGCCGGACGATGCAAACCCCAACCACGTGTGGCGGTTACCCCACCAACACCACCCGACTTTCGGGGCGTTGCGGTTGTCTTTGCCGTCCCGGCCGGTTCCGTTGCTGATCCACACAGCCGGGGTTCTGGTGTCGAAAGTTCCGTCAGGCTTACGCAATCGGGAGCCGATGGTCATGAAGCACTTTCCGCGTTCGAGGACGTCGGGGCGCTGCAACAGCCAGTGAATGCCTTCGGTGAGGGTCAGCGGCGTACGGTCGGCATCGACGATCGCGGGAAGCGCTTCGTCCGGGCTCCAATTGGCCAGGTGATCCCCGCGGTCGACTTCGCCGAGCAGATACATCGCGGTATCAGGCAACGCGGCCGGCTCGGTAGGAGCGAACAGATCGACGTCGGCCATGTCGACGACAATGAAGCCCCGCTTGTTCTTGTGCTCGAGCAGGGGAGTCAAAATGGAAGCTGGAGCGAGTTTTTCGTGCACGGTAAGCAGTCCAGCCTCACCTTTTCCGGCTGCGGCGGCTGCCCTGACGTCGCCGGCAGAAAGCCCGGCCATCTCGTGTACCCCGAGTTCGATCAATCGCTCGGCCTGCTGATCGATGGGCGGGAGGTCGAAGTGCATACCTGCGATCCTACCGATCGTGAGCAGGCCGATCGGTGGGATCGGCGGTGGGGGAAGTCGGCCACGAGACGCCCAACGCGCGCATGATGAACGGGACGGTGGTCGCCACGACGGTGTCCACTCGGTCGCCGGCCATGAGCATCGGGCGTCGGCTTTCCACGCAGGCGAGGATGAGTTGCGCGGACGCGGCAGCATCGGAATCGACAAAGACGCCGGCGTCGACACCTTCCTGGACGAGCTGTTCTACCAGAACCGACAGCGGGACAATATGTTCGAGGAAGCTTTCGCGATCCTGCGCGGACAGCAATTCGACCAACGCGATTCCCGTGAATCGCTGCAGTGAGAACTCGACGAGCGTCAGTTTGACGAGGATTTCGATTCGGTCGACAGGATTCTCGCGATCCGCGAGTTCACGCTCGGCCAGGAGCAGGAATCTGTCCATCTCGCGGGTGGACCAGGCAAGCAGTAACGCAGATTTGTCGGGGAAGTAGTTGTACACCGCTGTCCGTGAGACACCGGCTGCCTGGGCCACAGTCTGCAGCTTCACGTTTTGCCAGCCCTGCTCGTGAAGTTCGCGAATGAACGCGTCCAACATGGCTTCTCGGGTCGCGATCTTGTGTTCTGCGGTTGTTGCGCCACCGGTCAGCTTCGGCATGGTCGATCCTCCTGTGTCTGATTCATGGTCACGGGGAGGTCGAACAGATCCGCAACAAGGCGTGGATCACCCTGCCACATCGAGACGGGTACAAGCATCATCTGCTGCGCGATCGAGCGTACGGATCGGCAGACTTCCTGCGCCTCGGCGGCGGTGAGCGTCGTGCGTTTGCGCAATCGCTCCATCTCCGCGGCAGTCAGATCGGTGATCCATTCTTCGGCTGCAAGTGAGAGAGGTGAATCCGGTGTCACGGCCGATCCAACTCGGCACTGGAGAACCTCGAAGTCATCACGGACAGCATGATGACGGCGACGACCGAAACGGCGTGTGCAGCCGCCAGCCAGAGCGACTCGGGTGCATGTTTGTGGAGGGTCGGCGCCATCAGCATGGCCATGAGGAGGGCGAGACCCGACAACATCGCGGGGCCGTTGGGTCGGCCGACAAGCAGGCTGACCAGAAGAACGAGCGCGACGACGCTGCATGCCACATCTACAGGCGGGTACGTGGCCGGAACGATTCCGCTGACAGTGTCGGTGAAGTTCAGCCCGATCGACACCAACTGTGCGAGACCTGTCGCGCCGGCCAACCAGGCCGTCCAACGCAGTCCGTGGAGTCCGGCTTTCCGAATGCCGGTCAGGGTTCCTTCGGCGGATTCCCACGCTTCGGACGTCGGTGTTGTCACGGTTACTCCTTTTTATGACGAGGTGTCGTCATAAAGTAGCAGTGCGCGATCGCGAGATTCTTGCCGGTAGGTGACTGGCCTGCTTCGAAGGGATAGCGTCGAAGTACCGGCCGAAATGACAATCGCGGGGAGGTGGCTCGATGACGACCTCTGCCCACACGGATCGGCCCTCGTCGAAACAGAGTTGGTTGGCGCGCGCAGCCTTCGCGGCCCTGGTTCTTGCAGTCGCGGTGCTCCTGATCTTCGCCGGACTGAAAGCCTTGACCATGCTGATCCTGGGGATCGGTGGGGTGGTCGTGTGCGTCGTAGCCGTGTACTGGTTTCTGACCACCCGCGGATTCCTCCGCTGGATCTCGTTGGCGGTGGTGGTACTGACCCCGATCGTGGTGCTCACCTTCCTGGTCCGAGAACGACTCCTGTGGGTGGTGCTGCTCGCGATCGGGTTGTTCGTCGTAGCCGGTATCTGCGCTCGCACCGCCTTGGCGGGGGAGGAGAAGGAATTGCCGGTTGTCGAGCGACCGGCACCGCCGCCCGTCAAGCCGTTCTTCGTGATGAACCCGAACTCCGGTGGTGGCAAGGTCGAGAAGTTCGACTTGAAACGCAAGGCCGAGGAACGGGGGGCCACGGTCGCACTGCTCGAGGGGCCCGAGAAGATCGACGTGACGGCCTTGGCCAGGCAGGCGGTCGCGGACGGCGCCGACCTACTCGGTGTGGCCGGTGGCGACGGAACACAGGCACTGGTTGCTGCTGTCGCGGCCGAACACGACCTGCCCTTCCTCGTCGTCAGCGCGGGAACGCGCAACCACTTCGCCGCGGATCTGGGGCTCGATCTCGAGGATCCATCTCGGTGCCTCGACGCGCTCGTCGACGGCGTCGAGGTCACGGTGGATCTGGGAAATGTCGGCGGTCGAACTTTCGTCAACAACGCATCGTTCGGGGCATACGCCGAAGTTGTCCAGAGTCCGGAGTACCGCGACGCCAAGACCAGCACCTTCCTGCAGAAACTCCCGGATCTGCTCGCCGGACGCGCCGGAGCGGTGCTGACCGCGCGCTCCCCGAGCGTGTCCGCGGTGGGTCCACAGGCGGTTCTGGTCAGCAACGGACCGTACGAGATGAACGACCTGGCGGGGCTCGGTCATCGCCCGCGATTGGACCGGGGCACTCTCGGGATCGTGGCGATCTCCGTCGGCAGCGCCCGTCAGGCGGTCGGGTTACTCCATCGGGCGCATCAACGAGGCCTGGCTCAGGGCACCGGATTCGAGGTGATCATCGACGCCGACACCGACGAGATTCCGGTCGGCGTCGACGGTGAGGCTCTGGTGATGCCGACTCCCGTCAGGTGCACGGTCAGCCCGCAGGCACTGAGAGTCAGAGTCCCCCGAGACCGTCCGGGCGTCCGTAGGCCCAGGCATGCCTGGGATCTGGTCCGATTGCGAGAGTTGGCTAAGTTCACGAAATCCGGCGCATGACCTGGCGATAGCCTTGCATGACTGCCAGCAGAGTGAATCCGGCAAACATGTCCGATTTGCACCGGATGCTGGCAGCATTGAGGGCCGGTACGGATCCTCGAGGAGCAATCGAATGACGATCACACCCAGCGAAGCGCCGGTAGTCGAGACAACGTACGGGCCGGTTCGTGGATCCACGGAAGGTGCGGTATCGAGTTGGAAGGGGATCCGCTACGCGGCACCTCCGGTCGGGTCGTTGCGTTTCCGCGCACCCGTTCCGCCACAGCCGTGGACCGAGATTCAAGACGCAACAGAATTCGGTCCGTGTGAACCGCAAAGTCGACTTGCGATGATCCCGCTCGGTGAGAACGTTCCGATGGATGAAGACTGCCTGTTTCTCAACGTATGGGCGCCGGGCCCCGTCGGCTCTGATGCGCCGGGTAAACCGGTCATGGTCTGGATTCACGGCGGTGCGTACTTTCGCGGAGCATCCAGCCAACCACTTTTCGACGCAACCACATTGGCTGAGAACGGTGACGTTGTCGTCGTCTCGATCAACTACCGCATCGGTGTGTTCGGCTTCGTCGATTTCTCGTCCTTCAACTCGGAAGAACACACCTTCGAACCCAATGTCGCTCTCCGCGACATGATTGCAGCGCTGCAATGGGTTCAAGGCAACATCGCGGCCTTCGGTGGTGATCCGAATCGGGTGACGTTGTTCGGCGAGTCGGCAGGTGGCGGCGCTGTGACGACGCTGATGACCGTGCCGTCCGCCCGTGGCCTGTTTCATCGCGCTATCGCCGAGAGTTCCCCCGCCACTTCGGTGTACGGGAGTGAACGTGGCGAGATCGTCGCGAAGCTGTTTCTGGAGATCTTCAGCGGCGGTGGCGATCTGGGTCTATTGCGGTCCACGTCTGCCGAAGACATGATCGGGCCGTCAGACGAACTGTTTGCTCGCGTCCCTCAGGAGACGCCCGGCACTTTGGCGTTCGCGCCGATCGTCGACGGTGATCTGCTCCCTGATTACCCGGTGCGCGCGTTCCGTCACGGCAGTGCACACCCGATTCCGCTGATCATCGGAACCAACAAAGACGAATCTTCGCTCTTCCGGATGATGAAATCGCCGTTGATGCCGATCGATCCCGTCGTGATCACGTCGATGTTCGCGGAGATCGCCGACGAGCACCCTGGGCTCGAGCTACCCGATCATTCGCAGATCGAAGGCGCGTATTCGGGGCTGTCCAAGCTGGGCGCTGGTCTCGGGCTGACCCGTGACTTCGGATTTCGTTTGCCCACGCTGTGGATTGCCGAGGCGCACAGCAAGATTGCACCGACCTGGTTGTACCGATTCGACTACGCGCCGCCGATGCTCAAGGCGCTGAAAATTGGTGCGACCCACGGGACCGAACTTGCCTACGTCTTCGGCAACATCAATCACGGAGCGCGGGACATCACCTACAAATTGGGTGGGCTGAGCGCGGCGCGTCACGTGTCAGAGCGCATGCAGGCGAGGTGGCTGGATTTCGCCAGAGCTGCAGGTGATTACGGCACCGGGGCCGATCGTGAACTGGGTGCGGACCCGGGATGGCCAACTTACGACACCGACACACGCTCGACACTGTTGATCGACAAGCACGATGCCGTCGTCGCTGATCTGGATTGCGAAATCCGGGAGGCGTGGGGCGACACGGTGATTGCATTCACCTGATGGTTCCGGTCTACTGCAGTGTGGCGAGATAGTGCGAGACGGGTCCCGCTGTGAGCATTCCGCTTCCGGCGCCGGCAATTTCGGCGGCGGCAGGTAAGAGCGCCGCTCGAGCACGCTCCTTGACTCGACTGTCGCCGACTGCAGTGGCCGCCGCGGCAGTCAAGCACCACAGTGCCTCGGAGAGTAGGTCTTTGGGCGGGTCCGGCAATGCCTCGACGGCCTTCGCAGCTTCGTTCGCCTGCCCCTGTGCGATGAGCAGGTGTGGCCGGGCCCAGGGTTCGTACGGGCCCCACTGCGTAGCCGGGTCGAAAATTGCCGGCAGTCCCCGCCACACACGGAGGGCGAGAATTGCGAGAGGGAGTATGCCGTCCTCGAGACCCGGCATGCCGGAACCGGAAAGGTTCACCGCCGCAGCTTCGTACAGCTTCTCGCAGTGCGCCGCTTCTGCGCCGGTAGTGGCCGTTCGCATAGCGCGAAACCAGGTGGTGAACACCGCTGCCAACGGCCGTTCGTGACGTCCGGCCAATCGATCAACTGTCTCGGCGTGTAGCTCGGCTGCGTCGAATTGCCCCAGTGCGCTGAGGGCTTGCATACGGATGAGATGTCCGAGAATCTCGAAGGTGGACAGTCCGTGTCGAGCGGAGAGGTCGACCAGTTCACGGCCGATGCCGTCGCGCTCGGAGGCCAGACCGGTAGTCCAGAACGTCTGCATGAACAATCCGTTCAGAGCGAAAGCCAGGAGACCTGGATCGTCGAGAGAACGACTGATCTGCACTGCAGCGCGGGCACATTCGAGCCCACGATGACCGGACAGTCCGCGCGATTCGAGTGCAATTGTCGCCAACAGTCTGGCCCGAGCGGGTTCGTTGCCGACCGGAAGTCGATCGAGGGTGCGCTGAGCGGCCGCGACGATCTGCGCAGCCTGCCGAGGATCGTCGGATCGTGTCCAGATTCCGGGCACGTCGTAGTTGCCGATGATCCGTGCGGTGAGTTCGACATCGTCCAATTGTTCAGCGGCACCGATGATTGTCAGTCGTTGGTTTCGGGCAGTCTCGAGTCCGCTTCCGCCCGTAACTGCCAAACTTCGGAGGAGACCGACGGTTGACTCCAATCTCGATTTCGATCCTGCCGCTACGGTCCGGTCGTACGCTGCCGAAACCTGAGTGAAGATCTGTTCTGCCGCTACAGGATCCAGGTGGTTTTCGCGGCGGAGAATGTCGGACTCGAGGTCGGTCAGTCGTGGCCCGGGGTCGATGCCCAACTCTTCGGCGAGTAGCTCGCGTGCGCGACGTAGGACTGCCAGAGCATCGCCTTGACGGTTGGACCGGTACAGCGCGAGAGCGAGTAGTCGCCAACCGTCCTCGCGCCAAGGGTGTTCCGTGACGTGGGCGTCCAGATCGGGAATCGCTTCGGCAGTTCGCCCGAGATCGAGTTGCGCGGATGCGAAGCGTTCGACGGCAGTCAGACGCAGTTCCTCGAGGCGTGACCGCTCAGATCGAGCCCACGGTTCTTCGGCGAACTCCGCGTAGGCCGGCCCTCTCCACAGTTGGAGCGCGGTTCGGAGCAGTTCGAGTGATTGCGCCGGCGTCGAATCGGCGGCTTCACGTACCAGTCTTTCGAATTCCCAAGCGTCGACCGCGTCGGGTGCAGCACGAAAGGCGTAGCCAGGGCCTTCGGTGACAATGACTTTCGGCTTCGTTCGCGGGGCACGATCCGGTTCGAGCGCGCGCCTCAGTGCGGAAACGAACGTACGTATTGCACTGGTAGCCCCGGCCGGAGGATCGACCCAGAAGTCGTCGACAATCACGTCCACCGGAACAACACGTCCTCGGGCAATGATCAGACGAGCGAGGACCGCTCGGTGTCGTGGACCTTTCAGATCGATCAACCCTGACGAATCGTTCCACGCGACCACGGGTCCGAGAACTCCGAAAAATGTGTGGTCTCGCATTTCCCCACGTTATCGCGCTCATCGAATGCTCATCGACTACGGCGAGGCTGATTGCCATCACCCGAACTATTGCCATCACCCCAACTATTGCCATCACCCCGACAAACGAGAGCGACCGATGACGATCACCATTCCAGGCTTCGACTATCAGCAGATTTCCACAACAGACGGGGTGCGGCTCAACGTCGCGGTCGGCGGAAACGGGACACCACTCGTCCTTCTTCACGGTTTCCCCCAGACGCACCTCATGTGGCGTCACGTCGCCACTGCGCTGGCGTCGGATCACACCGTCATCTGCCCAGATCTCCGCGGATATGGAGCCAGCGACAAACCGGTCGAGGAAAACCCGGACACCTACTCCAAAAGAACAATGGCTGCCGACATTGTCGAGGTGGCGAAGAAGCTGGGACACGAGAAGTTCGCCCTCGTCGGCCACGATCGTGGTGCGCTGGTTGCCGTCAGAGCTGGGCTGGACCACCCGGATGTGATCACACAGCTAGGTTCGCTGGACGTGCTCCCGACCTTGGATATGTGGGACATCCTGCACGGATCGAATGCTGCTGTGGCGTTCCATCTCTATCTCATGGCTCAGCCACCCGGTCTCCCCGAGCAGATGATCAGCGCCAGCGCCGACGTGTTCTTCGAGCACTTTCTCGACGTGTGGACGCAGAACCGCGAAGCGATTCCGGTAGACGTGCGGGCGGAATACCTGCGCGCCTCACGGGAGGCGGTGCCGTCGATCGTTGCCGATTACCGGGCGTCGGCAGGCATCGACGTCGAACACGATCAGGCCGATCGCGATGCTGGCAACCAACTGCACATGCCGGTCACGGTCATTCAGCAGGACTGGGGTTCGATGCTCGGCTACGACGCCGAGGCCCTGTGGAAAGCGTGGGCGCCCGATCTCGAGCACCGCACGCTGTCCGCAGGTCACTTCATGGCGGAAGAGGCGCCTGACGAAGTGGTCGAGGCGATCCGCACTCTGCTGAAAAGGTAGTTCTAGCGCTTGACCCCGGCCGCCAAGTCGTCGACCAGGACCTTGGCGGTCAAGGCGTATCCCGCGGCCTTGTAGTAGTCGAACGGAATCACGCGACCGGCCTGTGCGGCGGGCAGGCGCTGCCACGTCGGCGAGGTGTACACGCTGCCGGAGGCGCTGCGATCCAAGGCGAAGATGACGTCGGCTTCTTCGAGACGGTTGAACTGCTCCGACCCGAGCATCACGCGAAGGTCGGGGCCTTCACGGAGCACCTCGAACCCGAGGTCCTCGGCGACGGCGGTGCGGAAATCGTTCTGGAACCACGCGATCTGATCCTCTGCGGCGGCGACGAAGGCAACCTTCTTGCCGGCCATCAGCGGTTCGACGGTCGGGCGGACCTGAGCTACATGGGCGTCGTACTCGGCGAGTACTTCTTCGGCGCGATCGCTGCGCCCGATGCCGGTGAGGAAGTCCGACATGACTTTGCGCCACTCCGGGGTGAAGTCCTTGCCGACGGGCAGGACCGGTGCAATCTGCTGCATCCGGTCGTTGCCGTATGACCCGGTGTCCCACCAGCCGGCGCTGAGGACGAGAAGGTCCGCGCCGAGGGTCGAGATGTATTCGAAGTTGGGATCCGAAGCACCTTCGGCGAAGATCTCGACACCGGTGGCATCCGGGACCTCGCGGCGTAGGTGTTCGGCGGCGCCGGTCGGGTAGGCGGTCACCGGGTATCCGGCGAGGATCGACAATTCGAGGCCGTCGCGTGGATCGAGGGCAACGACGTTCTGGGGGTCCGTCGGAATGGTCAGCTTCTCGTCGCCGCGTGTGAACTCGAAGGTCTCCGCGTTATCGGGCGTTGAACTTTCCGTGCTGCCGCAGGCGGTGAGAAACGCGGCCGCAGCGACGCCCGCGCCGACGCCGAAGAAACCGCGCCGCGTCAGGTTGTCCACGATCGCCCAGTAGTCGCGATCGGTCGTGGAGGGAGAAAGAAGTCGAGTCATGTTGTTAGGTTAGCCTTAGGGGCTGCCTTCGGGAATGGCGAAACAGCTCCCACGAGCGCCAAGAAATACGGCGAACACGCCAGCGCGCCGAGTGTTGTCGGCGTCACCGGCCCGCCTGAATCACAACCCACTTTCGACCTTTGACGTGCATGACGTCACAACCCGCCGCCTCCTCGATCGCGATTTGGCCCTGATGGCGCCGACTATGCTGGGTGCACCAGCAGTACGATTTCGGAGGTTGCAATGCAGATCACCAGCGTCGGCCACGCAGGATTTCACATCCAGACCGAGGCCGGATCCATCCTGTGTGATCCATGGGTGACCCCGACGTATTTCGCGTCCTGGGTGCCGTTCCCCGACAACACCGAGCTGGACTGGGACGCGCTGGGCAATTGCGACTACCTCTACGTCTCGCACCTGCACAAGGACCACTTCGATCCGAAGAACCTGATCGCGCACGTCAACAAGGACGCCACCGTCCTGCTCCCCGATTACCCGGTGCCGGACCTCAAGCGTGAGCTCGAGAAGCTCGGCTTCCACAAGTTCTTCGAGACGGAAGACTCCGTCAAGCACACCGTCAGCGGTCCCAAGGGCGATCTCGACATCATGATCATCGCTTTGCGCGCTCCCGCGGACGGTCCGATCGGTGACTCAGGCCTGGTCGTCTCGGACGGGGAGACCACCTGTTTCAACATGAACGACGCCAGGCCCGTCGACCTCGACCCGCTGACCGACGCCTTCGGGAAGGTCGACATCCATCTGCTGCAGTACTCGGGCGCGATTTGGTACCCGATGGTCTACGACATCCCGAAGGGCACCAAGCGCAACTTCGGCAAGCAGAAGCGTCAGCGCGGCATGGACCGCTGCCGCAACTACATCTCCCAGGTCGACGCTGCCTGGGTTGTCCCGTCGGCCGGCCCGCCGGTCTTCCTCGACGACGACCTGCGTTACCTCAACGACGATCACGGCGACGAGGGAAACATCTTCCCCGACCAGATCACGTTCCTCGAGCAGATGCGCATCAACGGCAACGATCGTGGTCTGCTGATGATCCCCGGCTCGACCGTCGAACTTCGGGGAAGCGAGAAGGTTGCCCTGACGCATCCCATCCCGGACGCGGACGTCGACAAGATCTTCTCGAACAAGGCCGAGTACATCGAGAAGATGGCGCAGAAGATGGCACCGGTCATCGCCGCGCAGAAGGCTACGTGGGCTCCGGCCGAAGGCGAGCCGCTGCTCGACGGTCTGAAGGCCAAGTTCGAGCCGATCATGGCGCAGTCCGATCTGATCTGCGACGGAATCGGCTACCCCGTCGGACTCGTGATGGGAGAGGAGACTGTCGTCCTCGACTTCCCGAAGCGGATCGTTCGCGAGCCCATCGACGGAGAAGGTAAGTACCGCTACGGCTTCCGCATTGCTCCCGAACTGGTTCGCACCGTTCTGCGTGACGACGAGCCAGACTGGGTCAACACCATTTTCCTGTCGACACGCTTCACGGCGTGGCGCATCGGTGGGTACAACGAGTTCCTCTACACGTTCTTCAAGTGCCTCACCGACGAGCGCATCGCATACGCCGACGGCTGGTTCGCCGAGGCGCACGACGACAGCGCGTCTATCGAGTTGGGTGGCTACGAGATTCAGCGTCGTTGCCCCCACCTCAAGGCTGACCTGTCGAAGTTCGGTGTCGTCGACGGCACCAACCTCACCTGCGATCTGCACGGCTGGCAGTGGGATCTCGAGACCGGCCGCTGCAAGACGTCCAAGGGCCACGAGCTGCGCACCAGCAAGCTGAGCTGAACCGAGCTCGTCGGGTGACGGGATACAGCAGGTCGCTGATCGGCCTGGCGACAGCGCTCGCCGGGTTGGCCGGTTACGTCGACGCGCTCGGATTCATCACGCTCGGTGGGCCTTTCGTTTCGTTCATGAGCGGCAACATGACGCAGGCGAGCGTCGCATTTGCCGACGGGGTGTGGTCGACCGCGCGGGTGGCAGGCGGCATCATCGTGCTCTTCCTCCTGGGAATCGCGCTGGGAACCGTCGTCACCCACTTCACGGAGCGGTACTCCGTCCGGACCCGCAAGGTCACAGTTCTTGCGGTTGTGGCTGGACTGCTGGCCATCGGTTCGGTGATGAGCAGCCTCGACGTCACCCCAGGCGCGATTTCGGCGATGGCCCTGGCGATGGGAGCCGTCAACTCGGTGTTCCAACGCGACGGTGAGGTGACGATCGGTGTCACATACATGACCGGTGCGCTGGTCAAGATGGGCCAGCGTCTCACCGGAGCCTTTCTGGGCGGCCCGAAGTGGGCGTGGCTGCAGCACTTCGGGATGTGCGCGGGGTTGATCGCGGGCGCGGTAGTCGGTGCGCTCGTTCATCGGTGGATCGGCCTTCACGCTCTGTGGCCTGCTTCGGCATTCACGGTTCTTCTGATCGCCGTCGCGTGGCGGGTCTCGCCCCCGGCGCCGGCACAGGTGTAAAAAGAGCGGGGTACACAAGCCGGAGTGCGGGGGAACTGTGGATGCTCTGATCATCGTTGTGCTGGGACTACTCGGAATCGTCGCCGCCTCGACGCTGGGGGCGCGGATCGGAGTCGCGGCGCCGCTGATTCTGGTGATGGCCGGGATCGTTGTCAGCCTCCTCCCCTTTGTCCCAGCGGTGGACATCGATCCGGAATGGATTCTCGCGGGTGTGCTTCCGCCGCTGCTGTACTCAGCTTCGGTCTCGATGCCGTCGATGGAGTTTCGGCGTGAATTCGGTGCTATCGGTGGGCTCTCAGTTCTCCTCGTCGTGGTGAGTGCGCTTGTTCTCGGTGTGTTCTTCTCGTGGGTGATACCAGGACTCGGCATCTGGTGGGGCATTGCACTCGGCGCGATCGTGAGCCCGACGGATGCCGTCGCGACGTCCATCGTCAAGAAACTCCCGGTCTCGCCGCGGGTGGTGTCGATCCTCGAAGGCGAAAGCCTGCTCAACGACGCCACCGCTCTGGTCCTGTTGCGTACTGCCATCGCCGGAGCGGCCGCGTCGGTATCGCTGTGGAGTGTGTTGGGCAAGTTCGCTTTTGCCGTCGTCGTGGCCGCGGTCATCGGTGTTGTCGTCGGCAAGGTCAACCTGATGGTTCGTGCCCGTGTCACCGACTCGACGGTCAACACGGTCATCTCGTTCACGGTGCCGTTTCTGGCCGCGATCCCCGCCGAAGAGTTGGGTGCATCGGGGTTGGTTGCTGCCGTCGTGGCCGGGCTCGTCACCGGCTACGACGCTCCTCGGAAGCTCTCGCCGCGTCATCGGTTGTCGGACTCCCAGAACTGGCGCACAGTCGAACTGGTCCTCGAAGGTGCGATCTTCCTGGTGATGGGCCTCGAACTCTCGTCGATAGTCGACGATGTCCGGGTCGACCACGAGGGAATACCCACCGCATTCTTCGTCGCTGCGGGTGCACTGTTCCTCACGATCTTGGTTCGGGCTCTGTACGTCGCGCCGCTACTGCGAGCACTCCAAGCGCGGGCAAACTTTCGCGAACGCATGAAACCCAGACTCTCCGACATCGCGAATCGTCTCGACAATCCAGAGGATTACCCACCGGACGAAGGGCGGCGTAGCAGGCGCCGGGCGCCTTCGGCGAATCAGATGGAACGGTTCAAGATTCGGGTGCGGCGGACGGTTGCCGATATCGATTACTACCTTGCCGCGCCGTTGGGATGGCGTGAAGGGGCGATCGTCATCTGGGCCGGTATGCGCGGAGCGGTCACTCTGGCTGCCGCGCAGACTCTTCCGGAAGACACTCCGAGTCGATCGCTTCTGATCTTGGTGGCGTTCCTGGTCGCAGCCGGCTCGTTGATCCTTCAGGGTGGGACGTTGAAGCGCGTCGTAGTGGCGGTCGGTCCGGCAGCGCAGGACCTCACCGATTCCGAACTCGACGAACATCGACGTTTGCTCGCTCTCCTCGAGGATGCTTCTGCGAGTTTCGTTCCACCCGAGGGGCAGTCGAAGAAGAAGACCCGGCTCGACGTGATCGACGCGCAGCGCCAAGCGCTACTCGACGCGCGGGACGACGGCCTGTTCGACGCACGGATGCTCGGATCGGCACTGGCCGCGCTGGATGCCGATCAGATCAGCCTCGAACTCAAGGGCGGTCCGGACGGTTGATCACGTGCACAGTCTCTTTCGAGCAGACGTCATCATCGCCCGCGTGATCACGCCGTGTAGTACCTGAACTGGTGCGAAGTAGATTCGGCCCGCGCGGTTCTTCAGCTCCACGGCAGTGACGACGTGCAGGAGACCGGCGTCGTTGTCGGCCTGAACCGAGGCGACGAATCGTAGGTGTTTCTCGTCCGCTTCGATGAGGGCCTCGCCGTCGGCGATCTTGTCGACGGCAAAGGTGTCCGGGCGTCCCTTGGCGACGCCGAGCAGTCCGACTACCCGCTCCCTGAGCCAGAACATCGCGAGGACTGGTGCGGGGACATTCCTGACGTCGAAGACTGCCTGCGCCCACTCCTCGGATGTATGGGTCGGAACAGACGGGATGGTGATCGTGGTGGCTTCAGCCCAGTCCGGTGCAGGCATTGCCTTGAATGCGAGTGTCATTTCATCCTCCGTACGGTACCGTATGGAACTTACCCATACGGTACCGTACGGAGGTGACGAATGCCCGCGCCCGACTCTCCCGCGATCAGTGGATCGATGCTGCTTTCGAGGCTCTGAACAGCCACGGGCCAGGTGCCGTCGCTGTGGAGAAGGTGGCACGCACGCTGGGATCGACCAAGGGTTCCTTCTATTGGCATTTTGCGAACCGTGACGAATTGCTGCAGGCTGCGCTCGATCGATGGGAAGTTCTGGCAACCGAGCGACTGATCTCTTCCGTCGAGGCCTCCGGCGAACCGGCAGAGGTGAGGTTGCGTCGCCTGGTCGACGCGGTCACAACCGGACTGGCCGGTCGCCGTGCGGAGTTGGAACTGCTTGCCGGGATCGACCATCCTGTGGTTTCGGCGGCGGTTCGACGTGTCACCGAGCGTCGAGTCGCCTACATCGTGACGTTGTTGGTCGATCTGGGGATGGACAGGCAGAAAGCGGAACATCGTGGCGTACTTGCCTATTCGATGTACCTGGGGCAGATGCAATTGGTGCACAGTGCGCCAGATGTGGTTCCTGGCAGCGGTGCGGACGCTCACGCGCTCGCCGACGAATTCGTGAGCATGGTTCTGGCCGGGTAAGTCCGCCATCGAATGCAGCGTGATCTGCGCATCACCCTGCGCTTTCAGGTGAGGGACCACACATTGCGCGTAACCCATAGTTACAGATACTTTGAGGTCAGCTGAAGTGGGGTGCCGGATATGTCGGCATTTCCCGGAGGCGCAAAACCGTTTCACGACAGGAAGAAAGGTGACTCACCATGAGCGTTGTGCTTATTTCGTTGCTGGTCGCCGCTGGACTCACCGTGCTGGCCACCAGTGACGGTGCCGGTCTGGACTTCGGGAGTCGGCAGCTGAACCGCCAGTTGAAGACCCGCACGCACCGGTAACCCCGGAAATCGGCCGGCTCCACGCGATACTTCGCGGAGCCGGCCTTTTGCGTTGTCCGGTCAGTTCACCCCGAGATCTGCCAGCCAGGCCCGCGTGCTGCGGGCAGTGATACCCAAGGCAGCAGTAGAACCCGTCGCGGAGTCGAACGCGACGCTGTCGGCAGATTCGAGTCCCGTGTAGAGCTGGGAAACCCCGGCTGCTGCACCCGCTCCGATGATCGGCGCAATCGATGCACCGAAGGCATCGGGTGTTACGGCTTCGAAAGTTACCGCGCGCGAGAAGTGTTCGGCGAATGCCTCGGCCAATTCGATACCGGTGATCGCCGGAATCTGTCCGATGTCGACCGCGTCCGGTGCTACGTCGAGAGTCAGGGCCGCGACGGCTGCATCAGCGACGTCGAGATGTGAACTCCATGCGACCGCGAGATCGGCACGCAGTGGGTAACGCAGGACGCCTTCGTCTTTCACTCCCGACAGCACAGTGGGCAGAAGAAGATTCTCGAGGAACAAACGTGGGGTCAGAACGGTCACCGCGATGCCTTCGGCGCGAAGTCCGTCGACGAGCTCGGAGAGAACGGGTGTGTTGGGACCGGCAAGCGGCGAAGTAGCGTCGCCGATCACCGTGCCGCTGGTAGAGATCACGAACCGCGAAGGGCGCGCCGCTCTCGCTGCAGCCAGAACATTGTGGGCATAACCAGCTAGCGTCTCGGTGTCTCCGGCGAGTGGCAGGTGAAAGAACACCCCGTCCGCCCCGCGATAAGCGTCGGCGAGAGAGTCGACTGACGCATTGTCCGCGACGACGGTGTTCGCACCCTCGAACGTCTGGTCAGGGTTACGCGTGATTGCTCGGACTTCGGCCCCTGCCGATCCGGCGAGAGCCGCGACCAATCCTGCGAGAACGGGAGAACCCTGTGCGCCGGTGGCGCCATGCACTGTGTAAGTCATGACGCCTATAGTTCACATCGGGAACCAGTTACTTCAAGTGAACTAATGGAGACTCGATGAGTGAATCAGGTCACGTTCTTCCGGAGTGCGGCGTCGCGCGCTTCCTGCTGGTCCTGGACGGACCGTGGGCAACGCTGATCGTTCGTGAGCTCACGCACGGCCCCATGCGCTTCACGGAACTACGACGCGCTTTGCCCGGCATCAGTCCAAGGACACTGTCGGCCAGGCTCAAACGTTTCGAGGAGTTCGACCTGGTGACCCGGACTGCTTACGCCGAGGTGCCGCCGCGAGTGGAGTACGAACTCACCGCGACGGGGATGGAACTGCGCTCCGTGCTCGAAGCGATGGTCGAGTGGGCGGATCTGGCACTCCCCGTTTCCTGACGTGCCCTCAGCGCGGGCCCGAAAGTCCAACTCGCAGAGCGCCACAGGCCTCGAACATCGCGTCTTGTCCGGTGTGGCCGACGCCGGTGGTGTTGACGAAGGCATGGATCAAACCGCTGTGACGCCTCAGTGCGACCGGGACTCCGGCCTCTCGCAGCCGGTTCGCATACGCTTCGCCCTCGTCGCGTAGTGGGTCGAAACCGGCGATCGCAACGTACGCGGGCGGTAGGCCGGCCAGGTCCGGAGTGAGCAGCGGTGAGACTCGCGGGTCGAGAGCCGAAGTGCCGCCCGACAGGTAATGGGCTGCATACCAGTCGAGTTGGGCGTCGGTGAGAAAGAAGTCGGTGCCGAACATCTTGTGCGACGGGCGCTTCGACGAAAGGTCCACCCAGGGAAAGAAGAGCAGTTGGAATGCGGGTTTGACGTCGTCTTCGGTCGTGGACTGCGCGACGACGGCAGCCAGGTTCCCGCCGGCGCTGTCTCCGCCCACTGCAATGGATTTCGGATCGGCGCCCAGTTCCGCGGCATGTTCGACGCAGTACCGGAATGCGGCGACGGCGTCGTCGATCCCGGCGGGAAAGGGGAACTCCGGTGCCAGCCGGTAGTCCACCGACAGCACACTGACTTCGCCGTGGCGGGCCAGGAAGCGGCACACACTGTCGCCGCTCTCGAGGCTGCCGAGGACGAACCCGCCGCCGTGGAAGTACACCAAAAGTGGAGCGGGCGTGTAGACCCCGGCCGGGCGATACAGCCGAGCGGAAATCGCGTGGTCTCCGGCCGGGATCTCGAGGTCGCGAACCGTTTCGATGTCGATGGGCGTACCGCCGAACAGTCGCGATTCGGCGTCGATCTGAGCTCGTCCCTCTTCGACCGGAAGATGCTCGAAGCTCGTACCTTCCACTGCCGAGAGCAATCGCAGTGCAAGCTGGATCTCGGGGTGCAGAGTCTGTCCGTCGATCTCCTTCGGCTTGCCACCGAGAATGCGCTGCGCGCCGGTCGGTAAGGCGCCAACGACATCGAGCACCACCCGCGCAACACGATCTTGGACAGACATCTTCTCCGTGGACATACTCGCCTTCCGTCGGCTGATCACCCGTCGCTTGTACGTTACGAAAGAACTGGACAAATATCCAGGAACTTCGACGCTCGCGATCAGCTTGCCGGCGTCACCGTGACTGTGACGGGGCCCGCGTCGTCCGCGGTTTCCACTGTGAGAAGCCGGCTTTGGGGGTTCCAGTTCACGATGTCGGCGCCTGCGACGTCGACGCCGCCGGGAAAGCCGCTCTCGGGTAGGTAGATCTCGGTCGGTGCCGTCACCGCGGGGTTCGGGGTGAACGTCAACTGAAGGCGGTCAACGCTCGAGGACCATTCGGTGGGTGTGCCAGCGACGGCACGCGGATACGGCCTGTTCAGGGTGTCGACGAGGAGTGTCTGTGTTCCGTCCGGCAGGTACGGGCCCCAAGGCCCCGGATCACTGGACCAGTACGAGACGCCCGCGCCGAGTTCTCGGGCGGTCGCGTAGACGCGGTCGATGTAGTCGGTTGCGCCGGGCAGTGTTGTGTCGAGCCCGAATTCGCCGAGAATGACCGGGACGCCGCCGAGTACGTTTCCGGCGATGTGTTCGACGCTGTCGCGCCAGGTGTCGATGGTCGCGTCGGTGAGTGTGCGTGAGAGGCCGGAGTATCCGTCACCGAGGTCGAGGGGCAGTGGGTACAGGTGTGGGCAGTAGGCGATTCGCTGTTCGCCGGCTCGCGGGTCGTTGATCTTCGTGAGTCCGCTGGGGACACCTTGGTTGACACCGACGGCCTGCGGGGCCACACACACCCAGCTGTCCTGATCAACTTCCCTGATGGCGTTGGTGGTTCGCTGATACAGGGCAGCGAGGGGCCCACCTTCGAACGCGGGGCCTTGGAGGGAACCGCCCCACGGCTCGTTCATCAGGTCGTATGCCACGACGGTGTCATTGCCTGCAAAACGTTCGGCCACCGCCTGCCATGCGTTCGCGTAGTGCTCGACCAGTTCGGGGTGTTGGCCGGTGGTGTTCCAGAAGTTGTCGAATGCGCGCATCACGCCGGGTTGGATGTAGTACAGCTCCCAGCGGTCTTGAGGGCTGACCGGAAGGCCGTCCATGTATGTCGCCCAGGCCGGTGCGCCGTTGCCGATGTTGCCTGCGCCGTTGCCGCTGTTGCCCTCTGGTGTGATCGCGCCGGAGTAGACGTCTTGATGCATGTCGAGCATGACCTTGTAGCCGCGCTCGGCGTACCAGCTGACCCGGTCCTCGACGCGGTCGAGATACTCCTGGTCGTACTGTCCTGGTTCCGGTTCGACCGAACGCCAGGAGATCAGGAACCGCACGAAATTTGTTCCCATGTCTGCATGTTCGCGTTCGAGGTCGGCTTCGGTGAACTTCGGCATGCCGTCGGGTGCGCTTTTTGCGCTCGACGCCGTGTTGAACCCTCGCAGGATCAAGGAGCGGCCGGCGTCGTCGGTCAGGTACGACGGCGACATCGAAGTGCCACCGGCGCTCCCCGACGTGGGCAGGCTACCTTCGGCAGCGGCGATTCCGCCGCCCAGTATCAGTGAGCCCGCGACTATCAATGCTGAGAGTGGGATACGGCGCACGGAAACTCCTCCTGGATGTGTGGATGGATTGACTTGTCCGACTGAGGATTCAGATCTGGTCTTGATCACTCGGTGTCGATTCACGTCGGTTGGCTTACGCTGGTACGCCCGTTTTCGATGTGTCCGACGAGCACGCGCTTGAATTCAAGATCTTCGTCGACCGTCACGGTGGCCTGATACCAGCCGTCCACCGACGCCACCGCCCACCGGCCGCGTGCGCCGGCAGCGAGCTTCCGTCGGTCTCCGTCGACGTCGACGGAGAGTGCACGACTTCCGGAATTGTTCGCGGTCAGTACAAGCGCGCGCGACCCTGCGTCGATGGTTGTCGAGACGTCGAGCGAGGCTGCCGCACTGTCTGTAGCTCCACTGAACTCGCGCCTGAAACCATTGGGACCCAACAGGGTCAGGCTGTAGACGCGATCACTGAGCGCAACGGTGTCATCGACCTCGCCCAGGAGGTCGTAATGCCGTGGCTCGTCGAACTCACCTGCGTACGGGTACAAGGCCAGGTGAGTTGATGCGGCACCGGCATTGACCAGATGGACCGTCAACGAGCCGGTTTCCGGGTTCACCGTCGTGTAGGCGTCGGGCTGATAGGGAAGGGCCCGTGCTGGTCGAGTGCCGCTTTCCTGCAGGGGCATTCTCTGTTCGGTGGGTGGGGTCGGTGTCCACCGCGGTTCCAGAGGCGGAGTGGGCTGCGGGCGCGCCAAAGTCGGTCGGCTACGCGGGTTGGCGAAGTCGAACGCCGACGTCAGGTCGCCACTCACCGTGCGTCGCCACGGGTCGATTTCCGGCTGCGTGATTCCGAACCGCTTCTCCAGGAATTGCGTGACGGACGTGTGGTCGAACACTTGTGAACAAACGAAACCGCCAACAGTCCACGGCGAGATGATCGTCATCGGCACCCTCGGGCCGAGGCCGAGCGGCTGATTGCCGACCCATTCGGTTTCGACCGAGCGCGGTGGTCGAGGTGGCGGTACATGGTCGAAGTACCCGTCGTTCTCGTCGAAGTTGACGATCACGGCCGTCTTCGCCCACAGATCGGGATCGGAGGCGACGGCGTCGAGCACTTGATAGAGCAGTGTTGCGCTCGCCGCAGGTGACGATCCCGATGGGTGCTCCGAATCCACTTCGGACGGAACGAGATAACTGACTTGCGGCAGTCGGCCCGACTCGACGTCCTTCCTGAACTCGGCGGCCAGTGTGCCGGGCCGGGATCGGTACAGTGCGCGATCGTAGAGTTGGCGATCAGCAGGCGACAGTTGGTCTGCAGCATTCTCGAGGGCCAGTACCGCTGCGTCCTGGACCGGCGCCGGCATCGACGGCAGGGCGAGATAGAACCCGGCCAAGGTCTGCAGTTCGTAGGGGAGCAGGCTTGGCCGACCAAGCAGCCCTGCCGCCACTTTCTTGAAGGCAGTGAAGTATTCGAGGTTGTTGTCTCCGAAGTTGTCCCACTCTTGGTAGGTCTTCCAGGAAATGCCGGCGGACTGCAACCGCTCGGGAACCGTCGTCCATCCGTAGCCGGCGTGCCAGGGGTTGTAGGCCGCATTGGTTACAGCTCTTCCCTCGGGGCCGGGCGGATCCGAAGGCAGGACCGACTCGGTCGGATTAGGCGAAAGTGGCTCGTATCCGGTGTATCCAGAGACCCAATAGTTCCGGTTGGGGCTCGTCGACGTCGGAACGGAGCAGTGGTAGGCGTCGCAGATTGTGAACGAGTCCGCCAGTTCGTAATGAAAGGGAATGTCTTGCCGGTCGTAGTACGCCATCGTCGTACCGGTTTTTGCCGCAATCCAACCGTCGTGCCAGCCGTCGGCGAGTGCGGCATGTCCGCCCGCCCAGCTGTGATCCAGCCCGGTGACGTTCTGGGTGTCCATGCGTTGTGCTGCAGCGGAATCGCGGATGGGGAAGGGGAGCACAGGACCGGTAGGTCCGGGTTGTTCGAAGACGCTTTGGCCGCTGCGTAGACGCAACGCATTCGGATCCCCGAAGCCGCGAACACCCCTCAGAGCGCCGTAGTAGTGGTCGAAAGATCTGTTCTCCTGCATGACGAGGACTACATGCTCGATCGAATCGAGCCCGCCGGAGTTTGCGGGTGTCGCCAGTGCACGTTGAAGCGACGGCGGCAGAAGGGAAGCGGCGGCGACTGCAGTCGCGCCGACCCCGGCGGCGAGAAACGACCGTCGAGAAAAGGAATTCCTGGACACTTGTGCTCCATCGATCAATCAATCAGTGCTATGACTACGGCCGCGACATGCTGTTGCCGCTGCTCCGAATCGGTGCAGCGGCAACAGTGTCGAGAGAAATGCGATCAGGAACCGAAGAGACCGCCCAGCGAACCGAGGCTGCCCGAGCCGCCGTTTCCGCCATCATCAGGCGCAGCAGAAACCTTTACGACGGATTCGTCCGACGCAGACTGCGTGAATCCGCTTCGCCCGGCGTATGCCGCCTTGATCGGATGATCGCCCGTCGATGCGAAAGTGTGCGTCAGTCGCGCCACACCATCGACTCCGACGACAACGGGTTGTCCGATGGGTTGGTCACCGTCGAAGAACTGAACCGAACCCCCGCCCGGATTAGGACTGACCGTTGCGGAAAGTTCTGCCGCGACATTCTGCTTGGCCGTCGTAGGAGCTGCCAGTGAGGTCGAGGTGGTGACATCGGACGGCGCGGGATCAGACACGGTGACCGTTTGGGCTGATGCCATCGACGGCATGAATCCTGTTGCGCCGGAGTAGTAGGCCGAGACTGCATGAGATCCGGCCGAGGTGAATGCGTGTTCCAGAGTGGCTTTTCCGTCAGCGCCCACCGGGATCGGGGCACCGATATTTGCAGCGCCATCCTTGAACTGGAGAGTGCCACCAGTGGGGGTCGGCGTGACCTGCGCCCTCAGCGACACCGATACGCCCGTCTTTGCATCGGTAGGAACGTTCACGGCAGTGTCGGTTTGTTTGACGACAGGTGCGGCAGTCACCGTGACCATCGTCTCTGTCGAGTTGGAACTCTGGAATCCGTTGACTCCCTGGAACGTTGCGGAGACCCGCGCGGTTCCGGCGGTGAAGAAGGTATGCGGTAGCCGGGCAGTGCCGTCGGCACCGGGCGTGACAGGTGTACCGACGTCAGCGCCGTCCACCCTGAACTGCACGTTTCCGTTGACCGGAGCCGGATCCACCTTTGCGACAAGCTCTGTCGGTGTGCTGGCTTGGATCGAGTCGGGCATCTGGATTGTGGTGGTTGTCGGTTGGCTGACGTAGATGGTGGTCAGGGCCTGCCCACCGGCGTTGAGGCCGGAGTTCCTGTTGTCCCGCGGGGAGCAGTTGTAGCGCTCCCAGTAGTTGACTGTGAAGACATCCTTCTCGCGCTGGACGAATGTGAGCGCATTTCGGTCGTCGTCGTAGTTGGCGGAGCCGGGATCGGAAACTCGCAGCGAAGGCTTGATCTCGCTACCAGCCGCACCGGCTTGGACTGTGACGTCGACTGCGGGGAGTCGGAACTTGGTGTTGGCACCGACGATGATGCCGTCACTCGATCGAACCGCGGAGGACGGACCGTTTCCGATGGTCCGATTCGATCCGGAGATACGCAGGTGCGTACCGGATGCCGATGGATTACCGCCGTCGTCGATCTGTGTGACTGTTGGAGTGGCACTGTCGGATCCGAGGCCGTACGCACTGTCCGCCACAAGCTGGGAACTCACGAATTCGACGCCCGACGGGATGTCGAAGTCGTACTTGATCCGGGCCCAATGCACGACTCCACGGCTGGCGTGGCCGCCGCTGTTTGCCTTCATCTCGTTCGGCTGCACGCGGTAGGTGACGGTCTCACCTGGTGCCGCGGTGGTCGGTGCGGTGATGGTGACCCCCGAGCCGAGCGTCTCGTTGAATGTGATCGGACTTGCCGCACCGTCCATCTCGCGCACATGGCATGCAGTTGTGAAGGCCACGCTCTTGGTCTCGGGGGCAGCAGAGGCGGTCCCGCCGCCGACGATGGAGAACAACCCGCCGGCCAGTACCGAGACGGTTGCAATCGCAGAGCCGCGTAACAGTCTCGAGTTCATCGACGAATCCTGGTTTCTGTTCACAGTTTTCACGACCCGAATCCGGGGGTACCAAGGCTGCCGAGGCTACCGGTGCCAGGCTCGGGCTCGGACGGTTCGACCACGTTGATCGTCACGGCGCCCGACATCGATTCCATGAAACCGGCAGATCCCGTGTAGTACGCCGTGATGTTGTGGTCGCCCGCTGTTGTCATCGTGCGGTTGGCCTTCGCGACGCCGTTGACGACGGCCACCGGAGCGCCGAGGTCGACCCCTCCGTCACGGAACTGCACTGTTCCTCCCGACGGCCAAGGAGTGACCGTTGCCGTCAGCTCCACGGAGTCACCGACGACAGCTTTACCGGGTGCGTCGATTCGCGTCTGTGTCTGAGCGAGGCTGGAGTCGACATTGATCACGGCGAGCGGCTGGCCGCCTGCGTTCAATCCGGCCGAACGATTGTCGCGTGGTGAGCAATTGGTGGTCAGCCAGTATTTGACGCCGCCGAGCAGTGTCTCCTGTTGCAGGAAGGTCAGGTAGTTGGCGGCACTGTCGTAGGAACCGGAGTTGGTGTCGGAAACGCGGAGCATGGGCTTGATCTGGGTTCCCACAGCCCCTGACGTGACGGTGACGTCGACTGCCGGGAGCTGGAACGTCTTTCCTCCACCGACCTCGATTCCGCCGCCGCCGTTGTCGTCGGTGTTGGGTCCGTTGCCCGCCGTGATGTTGTTGCCGGAGATACGAAGATGCGTCCCATTCGGATCGGGTGAACCGGCATCGTTCACCCGCGTGATCGTCGGGGCGACCCCACCCAGATTCGAGCTGGTGCCGGCCACGATCTGCGCCCCCACGTAGGAGGTGCCTGCAGGGATGTCGAAATCGAACTTGAGACGCGTCCAGTTCACGACGGACCTGAGGTCGTAGCCGTCATTGGGGACCGTCATCGGCTTGGGGGCGAGTCGGTAGGTGAAGGTCGAGTTCGGCGGAACCACGGTCGGGGCACTGATCGTGACGCCGGAATCACGCGTCTCGTTGTGTGTGATCGGACCGGGGAACTGCCACCCGTGACACGATGCCGTGAACGGAAGGTTCACATCAGCGGCGGATGAAACTCCCGCTCCGCCGACGACCAGGGCAACGCATCCGGTCAAGGATGCGGCCACCCCTACTCCTCGGCGCATCAACGTCGACACCATTCACATTCTCCTTGAGTAGCGCTCGAAAAGATCGAGCTCTCGGCTTGAAGCCGGGTCCGGGAACCGGCCTCGAGCTGACAGAGAAGCGAATACGTCTTCGTCGTTTGCTCACCACCAGCTCAAACCCTGGAGAGGAGTAGAACACAGAGCGAGCCGCGAAATATGCGATTCGGACAAATTGTTGGACAAACGTCCAACCGGCGAAATTTCTCCACTTCTCTGACCGCTCTGCACTGCTTTAACGTGGCGTGAAGTGGGCCCGGTAAACGGTCAGGCGATCGCGCGGCGCATCAGTTCTGCCGTCTCCTTGTTGAATGCGACCAGTGTGACCGTCTCGACCTCGGTCTTCGCCGCGCGAATCGCTGAAACGGCCTGTCGGACCGCATCTTCCTTCGGCCAGCCGTAGACCCCTGCCGAGATCAACGGAAAGGCGACGGTTCGTGCGCCGATCGAGTCGGCAACGGCGAGACTGCGGGTGTACGCCGACCGAAGCAATCCGGATCGGTCCTCGGAGCGCGAATACCTCGGGCCGACGGTGTGAATCACGGCCTTGGCGTGGAGCTTTCCCGCGGTGGTGGCCACGGCCGCACCCACCGGGAGGCCGTCGGGAAGGCTGGTGTTGCGCAATACCTCGCAGGCCTTCAGGATCTCCGGTCCTCCGGCTCGGTGGATCGCGCCGTCGACACCGCCACCGCCGAGGAGCCTGGAGTTGGCCGCGTTGACGATGGCGTCGACGGTCAGCGTCGTGATGTCACCTTCGACGACGGTAATAGCGGGCATGGATCCTCCTGGGTACCCGACGGCTGTGTTTCCGACGGCCGTGTTTCCGACTGCCGTGTTCCAGAGTTCACGCTTCGGGCGAGCCCACGGCATAGCCGAGCGTACGTCGTAGGGGTCACGTCCGATCAACATCGAGTATCGCGCCGCAACCGACGGTGTGCGACTGTGCGCCTGAACGCAATGAAGGAGTACGCGCTTTCCCTCGGCCCGCAACGCCTGGACGGTGCGCGCTGCGTCGTCGAGAACGAACTCGAGGTTGGCGTTGGAATCGTGACCGTCATCGACCAACCAGAACTCGACGTGATCGGAGCTGACCTGCCGTGTTCCCATGCGACACAGGCTGACCACGGCGTCGTAGTCCGCAGTGGACACCGCATCGACGCCGCCGAGCGTGACGCCGTCGTCATGCGGATGTGTGGTCAGGTGGTGGGTTCCGCGGAATTTCGAGTAATCGAGTTCTGCGGTCGACGGCCATCCGTTCTTGTCGTCGGTACCGCCGCGAGCAGTCTTGATCGACAGGCGAACCAGATCGGAGGAACGGTATCCCGGCCAGCCGTGCATGATTCGGCGCCAGCGGGCGGGAACAGCCGACGCTCCCCAACGGGCGCCGAGAAGGCCACCCGCGATAGCCGCAGTCGTGTCGGTGTCCCCGCCGGCTCGTACGGCTGCTTCCAATGCGTACTGGAGGTGGCGAGCATCGGCATTGTCCGTGGAAGTGATGGCCCACCAAGCAGTCTGAAGTGCATGCACCACCCAACCGTTCTTGGAGAAGTCCTGCGGGTTCCCGGTTTCGGCCTGATCGAGCAGCGGGCCCCAGTATTCGGCTACCTCCTGATCGGCAACGGAGAGGAAGCCTCGAACGCCGTCGAAGTTGCCGGCGACAACGGCATGGCGGATGGCATGGGTCCACAACTCGCACGCCTGTCCGGCACGCGGGTCGTCGTGCGTGAGTGAACTGATCCGGTGCGCGGCCGCCATGGCACCTTCTGCATCGTCCAAGTAGGAGAGGGCGACGGGAGCGGTGCGCATGAGCGAGCCGTTGCCGGCCTTGCGGCCGCTGATCGCCCGCGCACGATCCGCCATCGCCGCTGCGCTTTCGGAGCGGACGGACAACACTGCTCGCGTCTGGTTGCCGATGTCCGCGGGCTTCGAGTCGTACCACCGGATGAACTGTGCTGCAATGGCATCGAGACCGTCAGAGCTTCCGATGTCGATTCCGGTGGCGGCCACCTCGGCGATCGCAACTGCCATCGAGGTGTCGTCGGTCCATTCTCCCGGCGCCCAGTCGAACGGGCCGCCACCGATCATGTCGATCGTGACCTCGGCCTTCGGGTAGGTGAATTCGTAGCCGGCGCCGAGTGCGTCTCCTGCTGCGGTGCCGAGCAGAACGCCGGCCGCTCGATCGGACTGCTGTGCGGTGAGTTTCATAGCCACCTCTTCGGTTCGCGACGATCGTTTGATCAACTTTGCGCTAACCATAGATCATGTTTGAGATAACATGCAAGGGTGAATAAATGGACAGACACGAGTGGCAAGGGATTGACGGACTATCCGCGTCCGTCCGTGGCAGTGGACGTCGCGGTGCTGACGTACAGCGGTGGATCTGTGAAAGTTCTGGTGGTTCGGCACCGTCTCGGTGCGCTGGCGCTACCGGGAACATTTCTGCACGAACGCGAATTGCTCACGGCCGCAGCCGATCGTGCCCTGTCGGTCAAGGCAGAGTTGGCCCAGACGAGCTTTCACCAGTTGGCGATCTTCGACCGACCGGACCGCGACGACCGTGGATGGGTTTTGTCGGTCGCACACACGGCTTGCCTACCGGAATCGGCACTGCCCGATTCGGCGCTTCTCGTCGATGTGTACGACGACGAGGCAGTGAGCGGACTCGCATTCGATCACGCCGACATGGTGCGACTCGCGGTCACGGACCTACGCACGAGGTATGCGTCGTACGTGGATCCGGACGGATTGTCGGGCGGGACGTTCACCGTCGCCGAACTTCGGGGACTGTACGAGGTGATCTTCGATCGTCCGTTCCAGAAGGACAGCTTCCGCCGGCAGGTGTTCGACGCGCTCGAAAGTACCGGCGAGATGAGCAGGCCAGGTAACGGCCGACCCGCCGAGACGTACCGGAGGCGGGGTGACGGTGCACTGACTGCGCAGGCAATGGCATTTTTGACCGGATGAAGTGAAACGAATTCTTGCAGTTCTGCTGACCTGACGCGCTGAGCTGGGTAATGTCCGATTGATGGGTGCAGTTTCGAATGAAGCCGAGTCCAAGATTCCGACTGTCGTGTGGGGTACCGGCAACGTCGGGCGTGCATCGATTCGCGCTGTGACAGCCAATCCTGCCCTCGAACTTGTCGGCGTCATCGTTGCCAACCCTGCAAAGGTCGGGCGAGACGCCGGTGACCTCGCGGATCTGGGAGTGCACCTGGGCGTCGCGGCTACCGACGACGCCGATGCCGTGCTCGCAGCGTCCCCCGGCGCGGTGGTCTACGCGGCGTCCGGCGACATTCGGCCCGATGACGCTGTTGCCGACATCACGCGGGCGCTGGCCGCTGGAGCTGTAGTGGTCACGCCGTCGGTATATGCGCTGTACGACCCGAAATCTGCGCCTCCCGAACTTCGTGATCCCGTTGAAGCTGCAGCCAAGGCGGGCGGCGGCGCTCTGTTCGTCTCCGGTATCGACCCAGGCTGGGGCAACGACATCCTGCCGATTCTCGTCAGCGGGCTCGCGGGGACAATCGACCAGATCCGGTGTCAGGAAATCTTCGACTACACGACCTACGAACAGCCGGATTCTGTCCGCTACCTGATCGGGATGGGTCAGCCGATGGACTACGAACCTCCGATGGTCGCGCCCAGTGTTCCCACCATGGTCTGGGGCGGGCAGATTCGGCTCATCGCCCGAGCGCTCGGGGTGGAACTCGACGAGATCCGCGAGACCTTGCTGCGCCGCCCGCTCGAGGAAACCGTGTCGACCGAACATATGGGGGAGTTCGCGGCCGGCACCCAAGGCGCACTGCGATTCGAGGTTCAGGGAATCGTCGGCGGGGAACCCCTGATCGTGATCGAACACGTCACGCGTATTCATCCGTCCTGTGCCCGCGACTGGCCGCTCCCGCCCGACGGAGGCGACGGCGCGCACAAGGTGATCGTCGAAGGGCGACCACGAATCGAGATCAACGTCGAAGCCACCGATGAAGGTGGAAACCGCGCGGCCGGTGGAAATGCCACGGCCGTAGGACGTCTCGTCAACGCAATTCCGTGGCTACGTAAGGCTGAACCCGGCCTCTACGACGCGCTGGACGTTCCGCTCACACCCGGCGTCGGCAAGCTCGGTGCCCGAAACTCGGAGGTACTCACATGAATATCGACATACCCGAAGGTAAGAACCCGATCGGCTACGTGTGGGGAGAGATGGTCCCCGGCATCGGGCCCGCGGCCGCCGGGTTCTCCCAAAAAGTTTACACGGACGGCACTCTCGGACTCCGCGAGTTCGAGGCGGCCAGGCTTCGGATCGCTCAGATCAACGGGTGCATCTTCTGTCAGGACTGGCGCACCGAGCGTGACGGCGAGACTGTGGAGTCGACGTTCGATCAGGCTGTCACCGACTGGCGCACCACAGATGCCTTCGACGACAGGACGCGCCTCGCTGCCGAATACGCCGAGAGATACGCCCTCGACCACCACGGGCTCGACGACGAGTTCTGGGAACGCATGACAGCTCACTACTCCCAGCGAGAAATCGTCGAGTTGAGCATGTGCCTCGGATCGTGGTTGGCCTTCGGCCGGCTCAACCACGTCCTCGGCCTCGACACTCAATGTGTGTTGCCCGGCAACTGAACCTAGTTGCCCAGCGTCGTCAGATCCGGGTAGTTCGAGACCTCCCAGCCGCCGTCGACGACCAGACTGGTTCCGGTGATGTACGAGGCGTCGTCGCTGGCGAGATAGAGGCAGGGGCCCGCGATCTCGTCGGGAGTTGCCGCTCGGGACATGGGGATTCGGCTGAGAAACATGTCGCGGGCGGGTTCGTAGTTCATGACCGGCGCGACCAGTGGCGTGTCGACCAGGCCGGGTAGAACGGCATTGACCCGGATCCCCGACGCAGCGAGTTCGATCGCGGCATTCTTGCTGAACATCTCGACCCCGGCTTTGCCTGTCGCGTACGCGCTCCCGTAGGGGCTCGGTACGTGCGCGTTCAATGAGGACACGTTGACTATCGCACCACCGCGACCGTGCTCTCGGATATGCCGCGCTTCATGTTTGGTGCAGAGGAAGACGCCCTTCTGCACCAGGTCGATGGTGAAGTCCCAGTCGGCCTCGTCGAGGTCGACGATCTGCCCAACCCTCGACGCCCCGGCAACGTTGAAAGCCAGATCGATACCGCCGAATTCCGCAGCCGCAGCGGCAATAGCCTCGGCAACATCGGATTCCTTGGTGACGTCAGCGGGAACGGCGAGGAAAGACGCGCCGTGCTGGGAGGCTATCTCCTTCAAACCCTCTGCATCGATGTCGATTCCGGCTACCTGTGCGCCTTCGCCGATAAGTCGTAGTGCAATGGCTGCACCGATACCTGATGCTGCGCCGGTGACAACCGCGGTTTTGCCGGCAAATCTGGACGTGTTAATGGGCACCTGCTTTCAAGAACTTTCCGGTTCGGCGGTTGCCGAGAACGGGTGCTGCTTCTCCGTCGCCGAAGACGTACTCGCCGCCGACGAACAC
This sequence comes from Rhodococcus sp. IEGM 1406, assembly GCF_030056745.1. Classification (NCBI taxonomy): domain Bacteria; kingdom Bacillati; phylum Actinomycetota; class Actinomycetes; order Mycobacteriales; family Nocardiaceae; genus Rhodococcus; species Rhodococcus sp. IEGM 1406. The sequence goes on from NZ_JASHKO010000001.1 coordinate 273,185, forward strand.
TGCGGTGACGGTCTGATCATTGCGATTGACCATGCGGGAGAGGTTGTCGTACTCCACGACCGGACTTTCGGCGTACGCCTCGAGTGAATCGTCGAGATGGGCGGGATCGATCACAACCAGGTCGGCGCGGTCACCTAATCGAAGGTGCCCGGCATCGACGTCGTACCACTCGGCCAGTTCGCCGGTGAGGCGATGCACCGCTGCCTCGACGGTCATGAAGGGACGGCCGACCTTTTGGGCATCGTAGACACGTCGTAGCAGTCGTAAGCCGAAGTTGTAGAACGCCATGTTGCGCAAATGCGCTCCGGCGTCGGAGAACCCGAGTTGGACACCGTTGTCCTGGGCGAACTTGTCCAGAATCTCCGGCCGGTGGTTCGAGATGGTTGTGCGCCAACGCACTTTCGTGCCGTGTTCGAGGACCAGATCCAGGAATGCATCGACAGGGTGGAGGCCGCCTCGTTCGACGCCGACCTGCCCGAAGCTCTTGCCGACAAGGGATTCATCGGGGCAGGAAACGATTTCGGCGTCGAAGAAGTCGCGGTGCCAGACTTTGACGCCGAATTTTTGATCGTAGTCCTTGCGGAACTGTCGACGGTACTTCTCACTCTGCATCAGGACGTTGCGTTCCATCTCGTCGGTCAGATGCAGTGCTGCAGCGCCGGATCCGAACTCCTCGAAGACAACCAGGTCGATGCCGTCGGCATATACCTCGAAGGGAACTGGCAGGTGCTGCCAGCGCAGGTCGCCGCCGAGTCGATTGACCAAGTGTGCCAGTGGGCCGAGGATCACCACGGCCAACTTGTTGGACTTGATGTCGGCCGCCGAAAGCATGCTCGTCTTGAGTCGCTTACGCCAGATACCCGCGCTGGAGAACGCCATAGCTCCGGTACTCATCGGGTTGGAGAGGTCAGGTCCGGCCTGAAATACCCGTCCTCGGCGGCGCAGGATCGCATTGAGTCGGCGTCGTTCTTTCGTGGTTGCATACGTCGACGGCAGCGTGCGTGAGCGGCAGGTCTCGCCGTCGAGTTTGTCGAACAACAATTGCTGACTGGACATCCCGACGAATCCTGCGTCGAGAGCTTCGGTCAACTGTGCTTCCATCGACGCGAGTTCGGTGTCGGTGGGATGCACGTCCGTCCTGGTAGCACGATCCAGTCCCATCTCGGCGGCTCGCATGTCGGAGTGTCCGATGAAGGCTGCAATGTTGGGACCTAGCGGAAGCGCCTCGAGTGCAGCAACATACTCTCTCGCGGAGTTCCAGGTCTTGGCCCGCGTGAGTGCTTCGACGACGTGCTTGCGTGGGATAGCTTCGACGCGGCCGAAAAGGTCGCCGGCGTCCGACGGGCTGGCGTGAATGGTGGACAGGGAACACGATCCGACAAAGATCGACGTGACCCCGTGTCTGAGAGATTCGCTCAGCGCCGGGCCTTCGAGGATCTCGACGTCGTAGTGAGTGTGGATGTCCACGATGCCCGGGATCACCCACTTGCGCCGCGCGTCGATGACACGGGGACAGTCGGTTTCGTCGAGTGGATCGAGGGAGATGGCAGTGACCAGCCCGCCTCTGATACCCAGATTGCGGACAGCTGGTTTCGCCCCGGTGCCGTCGAACCACAGACCGTTGTTGATCACGGCGTCGTAGGTCATGAGATAGCCACCTTTGCGCGTATCGTCTTCCCGGTTGCATTGCGAGGCAGAGGAGTTGTGCTCAGTTTCCACTTCACCGGCACCTTGAAGTAGGCCAGTCGTTCGGCGACATAGTCGCGTAGTTCTTCTTCGGTCGCCGCTCCCTCGCTGCGAAGAACGACAACGGCCGCCACTTCTTGGCCGAGGTCTGCCGAATCAATGCCGATCACAGCGCATTCGAGTACCGCGGGATGCTCGTCGATAGTCTGCTCGATTTCGAGAGGGTAGACGTTCTCGCCGCCGCGCAGGATCAGATCGGACCGGCGGCCCGTCAGGCGGAGTCGGCCGTCTTCGAGAACTCCGAAGTCGCCGGTTCGGAGCCATCGGTCGGGACCGATGGCGGCAGCAGTTGCAGTCTCGTCGTTCCAGTATCCCGACATCACATACGGACTGCGAGCGCAGATTTCGCCCTCCTCGCCGTCGGGAACCGCAACACCGAATGGATCACGGACCTCCACACTCACACCGATGATGGGCCGTCCGAGAGTTCCGGGGAACGCGGCGAGTTCTGGTGGCGTGGCAACCGAAATGCCGGTGGAGGATTCGGTGAGCCCGTAACTGTCGACCAAGGTGTGCTGCGCAAAAGGCAGTCGTGCGCGCAGGCGGTCCTGCAAGGCCGGAGATGACGGCGCAGACGCGAGTGCAAAGGCGCTCAGTGAGGTCAGGTCGTACTTCTCGAGACTGCCATGTTCGAGGAGACGGGTTGCCATGGTGGGGACCACCGCCCAGTTGGTGACCTTCTCGCGTTCGACAAGGGAAAGGACTTCGTCGACGTCGAAGGCGCCCTGATGGATGACCACGGCTCCGCCCGTCGCGAGTCGTGGGATCGCCAGGTTATGCAGGCTTGCAATGTGAAACAGCGGCGCGGTCAGCAGATACCGCAAGTCACCGGGTCGGCCGTCACTGGGTCGGCCGGTGAATGCCGCAGCGAGGCGATCGCTGTAGCGGTGGTAGTCGATGACGGCCAACACGTTTCGATGAGTGTGAACAGCTCCCTTGGGGCGGCCGCTGGTTCCGCTCGTGTAAAGAATGACGGCCGGATCGTCCTCGTCGACGGACGTGCGGGGCAGTGCCGAACCCGAATACTTCTCCATCAAGGCCGGTAGATCTTCTTCCATCGTGAGCACGGGAACATCGGTGTTCACTTCGGAAAGAACTTGTGCGCGTTTGGCGTCGGCGATCACCACGGTGGGAGTGGTGTGATCGATGCCGTATTGCACTTCACGGGCCACCCACCACGAGTTGAACCCGACGGCGATGGCGCCAAGCGACTGAGCCGCCCAGAAGGTCATCACCCATTCCGGCGTATTGGCGGCGAGGATGCCCACCCGATCGCCCTTGCGAATGCCGTAACGCTCGCGCAGCGCAGTGGCCAATGCTGCTACGGCCTCGCCGTGCTCGAGGTAGCTGTAGCGTCGGTCCTTGGTCACCAGGTAGTCGCGTGATCCGTAATCGAAGGATGCAGCGAGCACGTCGCCGAGTGCCTTGTCACGGTTCTTCATGACGGGCATCGAGCTGCCGAGTACATCCTCGACTTGCATCTCGAAAGGACCACCAGGGCCGGTCAGCCCAGCCATGACGGACGCGATGAATGCTTGTGTATCAGCGGAAGTAGTCACGTGAAGTGCCTTTCGAAGATTAGGGTACGAGCACTGCGCGTCCGGTGACCTTGCCGTGTTCGAGACGGTCGAGTGCGTCGCGGGCATCAGCGAGGTCGAAGCGGGCTACTTCTACCGTTACCAGACCGGCCTGTGCCAGGGCGATGGAATCGACGAGGTCGTTTCTGGTGCCGCCATAGGACTTCCGGATCGATGCGCCCCACGGCCAGCCCGGTCCGCCGGCAGCTTCGGCTGTGATTCCCGGGTTTCCGCCTCCGAGACCCACCATGCGATACGCGCCATTCGGCGCAACCGCTTGAACGGACATCTGTGCAGTTGCGTCGATACCGACGAAGTCGAAGATGACTTCTGCGCCTCTGGCCGACGTGAGGTCGAGGATGTGCTGCGCGGTGTCCGGTCCCGAATCGAGCGTGATGTCGGCGCCGCAACGTTTGGCGAGATCGAGTTGTTCCTGTCCGACATCGACGGCGATGATGCGCACGGCACTGATTGCGCGAAGTATCTGTACTGCAACGTGACCGAGTCCGCCGACGCCGATCACGACGGCGGTGGCACCGGGCTGGAGATGTTCGCGTGCGCCGCGAATGGCGTGGTAGCTCGTCAGTGCTGCATCGGCGAGCGGTGCAGCCTGCAGGAAGTCGAGGTCTCCGATGGGTACGAATGAGCGAGCCGGGATCTTGACGTACTCGGCCATTCCGCCTTCGGGACCGAGCCCGGGGCAGGGCGGCATCGCGGTGCGTCCAGCGGCGAGGCACATGTTCTCGTTGCCGCTCATGCATTCTCGGCACTGTCCACAGGACCAGCACAGGTAGACGACGCCACGCTCTCCGACGGAACGGCCGTCGACGCCACTCCCGACGGCTTCGATCGTTCCGGCAATTTCGTGGCCGATGGTCAGCGGTTCTTCGCGCATCTTGTACGGAAAGTGCAGGAGATGCAGATCGGAGTGGCAGATTCCCGCTGCGCCCACCCGAATCAGCAGTTCCGATGGACTGATCTCGGGGATCGGCACGTCGTTGATCTCGAGGAGACCAGGCCCCATGAGCTGAGCTGCCTTCATGAACTGACCTCGCTGATCTCGGAGTTGTACGCAGCGCTCAGATAGGCGTTGCTGCGGTCGGACCCGATCAGACCGGGTGCCATCTTGTTCATGACGTAGGCGAAAGTCATCCGGCGGTCCAGATCGTTGACCAGCATCGAGCCGCCGATACCGGCCCACCAGCAGGCGCGTCCGTCGGGAACCAGGGGTGCGGTATCCGGGTGCGGCAGTCCGTATCCGATGCCGAACTTGAGCGGAGTCATGATCCCGAGGTCGATACCGTCGGCTTGGATCTCGAAGATCAGGTCGATGGTGCTCTGCGAGAGCAGCTTCTGGCCGTCGAGCACACCACCGTTCGAGATCACGGATTGGATCCGAGCGATAGAACGTGCGTTTCCGTGGCCGTTGACTGCGCCGATCTCGGCCTCCCGCCAGGGCGCGGTGTTGACCTCGGGGTAGTCGAGCAGTGGGCAGGTCAGGGTCTTGATGAAGATGCTGTCCTGGTCGAGCGTGGACAGGTCGAACTCCAACGCGGGCGGCGGAACCATGGTGGCTATTCGACCGAAATGCTCTGCGGACGTGCCGATGTGGAAGTCGGCTCCCAGTGGACCGGCTAGCTCTTCGGCAAAGAACCTGCCGAGGGTCCGACCGTCGATGCGACGAATGACTTCACCGACGAGATGGCCGTAGTTGATCGCGTGATAGCCCGACGCCGTACCCGGGGTCCACCAAGGCTTCTGGGTAGCGAGGCGAGCGGTGGACGTCTCGAGGTCGTAGATGTCCTTCAGCTCGATCGGGCGCTCCCAACCGGAGACGCCAGACGTATGCGACAGGAGGTGGCGAACTTCGATGTCCTCCTTGCCGTTTACCGCAAATTCGGGCCAGTAGTGAGCAACCTTCTGGTACACGTCCAATTGGCCGCGTTCGACCAGCAGGAGTGCACACAGAGCCGTCATGGTCTTGGTGATGGAGAAGGTGTTGACGATGGTGTCCGGACCCCAAGGAGTGGTACGGGATTCGTCGGCGTATCCGCCCCAGATGTCTACTACTGCTTCTCCGTCGACGGTGATGGCGATGGAGCCACCCAACTCCTCACCGGATTCGAGTTGCGCCTCGAAGGCGGTGCGGACGGCTTCGAACTCGTTGTTGCAGTGACCGTTCACCGTGCTCATGCGCGATCCGCCTTCTCGAGTTCGTGTGCGGCTGCACGCGCCGCAACAGGTAGCTTGTTCCCCGAGGCCGCGGCACGCTTGGTGCCTTTGGCAATTTCCTTGTTCATGTTGCGGACGTACGGGTCGAACTCGAGCTGAATGGTGTGGCGCGGTGACTTGTAATAGGGGGCGAGGAAGTACGCCTCGTCGGCCTTGGTGATCTCCTGCATCTCGTTCGCGGACGGCAGTTGGTATTTCCCGGTCAGGTAGGCGGCAACGAGCTTGCTCTGCTGCTCGGCGAAGTTGACGAGCGTCGGCATGGGCTGAGCCAGTCCCATGAAGAAGAGGTTGTCGATTCCGGGCTTCATCATGCGTTTGAAGAGTGGGAAACGGTTGTCTTTGTCCGGCAGCAGGTTCGGGTCGTCGAAGAAGGGGAAGCTGATGTTGTAGCCGGTGGCGCAGACGACCACGTCGACGTCCTCCGCGGTGCCGTCGGCGAAATGAACCTGCTTTCCGTCGAGTTTGGTGATCGCCGGCTTGAAGGTGATGTCGCCGGACCCGGCGCGTCCCAAGAACTCGCCACTGGCTGACGGATGTGCCTCGAAGGGGCGGTGGTCTGGCTTGGGTAGTCCGTAGCCCTCCATGGTTCCCAGGTTCTTGCCGAGGAATCGACGACTCAGGAACAGGCGCAGCCCCCGAGGCATCCAGGGCGGGGTGATCAGTTTGTCTCCCGGCACGCCGCCCAGGTATTTCGGCAACACCCACACGCCGCGGCGCGCCGAGACGATGAGCTTGTCGGCGAGGTATCTCTGCCCCAGTTCGGAAGCAATGTCCAAGCCTGAGTTCCCCATTCCGACCACGACAACTTTCTTGCCGCGCATGTCGATCGGATCGAACGGGTCGTTGTAGCTGTGGCTGTGCATGAGGACGCCGTCGAACTCACCTGGGTAATCCGGGATGTTGGGATCCCAGTGGTGACCATTGCAGACCATCAGGACGTCGTAGGTACGGACTTCGCCGTCCGAGCGCGTGATGGTCCACAGTCCGTTTGCATCACGCTCTGCGGCAACAACACTGGTGTTGAAGATGATCGACTCACGCAGGCCGAAATGCTCGACGTAGTCCTTGAAGTACTGGAAGAGTTCGGAATGGTGGGGGAAATCGGGAAGGTCGGCAGAGACCGGGAAGTCCTCGAATGCCAAGCGCCACTTCGACGTGTCGATATGCAGGCTCTGGTAGCAGGCCGACATTCCGTTGGGGTTCTTGTAGTACCAGTTTCCGCCGACCTCGTCGGACGCTTCGTAGCAGTCGAAGGGTATTCCGAATTCCTTCATTCGCTTGGCCGTCGTGATTCCGGTAGGCCCGGCGCCGATGATGCAGACGCTCGGCAAGGGGGAGGGGCTCATTCGCCATCGCTTTCTGTTCTGTCTCGGGCGTGCGCGAAGAAGAATCGAAGCCCGAGAAGTGACTTGAGTCATAGTGCGCCATTCGCTGACGATGTGTCAATGAATGACGCAATGTTTTTTGATGACGGTGAGTCGGTGATTTGCCAGGAAGTCGAAATGCGAGCAAGGTGGGCGACGTGAGCACGACTACCGATGGCCCGAAGAACAGGCGGGGAACCCTTCGCGACGAGCAGAAACGCGCGACGCGGGCCAAACTCGTGGACGCCGCACGCACTCTGTTCGAGGAACGGGGATACGCGGCTGTCACGGTCGACGACATCTCCTCGGTCGTCGGATGCAGTAGAGCCACGTTCTACGTGCATTTCGCCAGCAAGGTGGAGATGCTCAAGACGATCGGCGCGGCCGGGATGGCGGCGAGTGCGTTCGCTTTCTACATCGATCTCGATCGGGTCCTCGACACGAACTCTCGCGTGGAGTTCACCGCATGGCTGGAACGTGCCTTCGACTGGTTCGACGAGAACAAGCGCCTGCTGCCGGCGTGGGACGAGGCCGTGGCACTCGAACCGGAGTTCCGCGAGACAGCGCGAGACGGTATGACCGAACTACCGAATGCCATGCCCAAGTATCTGGGTCGGTGGCCGGTGGAACAGCATGACGAGGCGAGGTTGCGCGTCGAATTGCTCGTGAGCCAGCTGGAGCGATTCTTCACACGCTGGGCCGTGCAGGGGACGATCGACGTGACTCGGATGCAGGCGGCCGAGGTTCTGACCGACATCTGGTTCCCGGCCCTGTCGCCGGAATCCAAGGGCGGCGACGAGCGGTAGATGTGAATCCGACGGAGGTTCACGGGTCGATGAGTCCTTCGGGAGCGCCCCGCCACCCGCGGCGCTGGTAGTCCCGGGGCGACATGCCGTGAGCCGCGATGAAGACCTTGGTGAATCCGGACGCGTGCGCGTAGCCGAGTCGACGGGCAGCCTCCCCGGCCGCGAGGCCCTCCTCGAGATAAGCGCGGGCGAGGGTCATCCGCAACTGACCGCGCCAGCGCGGGAAGCTCTGGCCGGTGGCCGCTACGAAGTCTTTGAGGAGCATGTCCTCGTCGACGCCGAGCCGAGCGCTCCAATCCGGCAGCGTGCGCGAATCGGCGGGGTTCTTCCGGAGTGCGGCAAGGATCGTTTCGACTGGATCGGCCTGATCGCCGCCGGGTAGGGGCGCTGCCGCGGCACTTCGAATCAGCCTCGCGATCCGGGCGGGGTCGTGGATCTCGGGGCGCAGGTGGGTGTAATTCGCGACCACCGTGTGCAGCAGATACGCCTGCGCTTCGCGCGCGAAGTGCAGCACACGTGGGGGCGGTGCGGTAACTGGAGAGGCACCCGGCTGGGATCCGAGGGGAAGTAACAAAGAGGCTTCGGCGATCTCGACGCTGTTGCGCACTCCAGCGGGAAGCCACATCGCGTCACCCCGTCGCAGATTCCAGGTTCGGTCGCCGAAAGTGACCCGGGCGGAGCCTCGGTAGATCCAGACAACGACGTGAAAGTCGTTGACCCGTGCCCACGTTCCACTTGCGGGGATCATCGGGGGTGCTGGTGCCGATCCTGACCGGGCGCCTTCTTCGGACAACAATGCAACGCCCTGTGCCAGGGTCTCGTCTTCACGGGGCGGCGTCGGGCGCCGGTTGGCGCGTGCGTAGTCGGTGGGTGTCATGCCGGTGTGTTCTCGGAAGGCGCGGGTGAAGCCCGCGGGTGTCGCGAATCCGACCTGGCTACCCGTCCAGCCGATTTCGCGGCCGGCGGCCAGATATGAGGTCGCTGCCGCGATCCGGGCCGAAGTACGCCAGCGCACGAATGACAATCCCGTTTCCTCGGTGAATCGGCGCTGCAGGGTGCGGACACCGATCTTGAGTTGCTGGGCGAACCGGGAAAGTTCGGTGTCGTCGGATGGCGTCCGCAGCAGCGTGCGTGCGATCTCGAGGGTTTCGGCCGAGCGTGGCAAGCGCGGTGGCGAGTATGACGGGGAGTTGTCGTCCCCGTCGGAGTGAACACCCGCGACAAGCTCGATCAGTCCGGCTCCCGCTGCCGTCTCACCCCGAAGAAATCCCAAGTTGTGCGCGAATTGGTGGACGAGCCAGTCCTGCCAGTCTGCTGGGATCTCGAAGTCGATCACCCGGTTCAACGCGGGCGGCAGGTCGGCCGCGGGCAGTGGGATGGGAAATGCGACCGCGCCCGGATCGACCCGGATGCTGTACGCGATTCCCGCCGGTACCCAGATTGCCGCCCCCGCAGTCACACTGCGGGTACGGCCGCTGATCTGCAATTCTGCGCGCCCGGTATGTACCCAGAACAGCAGTGGCTCGCGTTCATTCGCGGTCGAGGCGAGCCGAGCAGCGGGGATCTCGGGGACTTCGCCTGCGGGGAACACCAACCGTGGTCCCACGATGCCCTCCCGACGTCGATGCATTCTCTTCCAGCCGACCGATGAGTGTAAAAAGTCGGTACGCACGGATAACCCTAACTGATTAGGGCAGGCTAGCTTTATTTATTGGCCCTCCCGTCGTGATCGAACGTGGGCCGGACCCCCGTCTGTGCGCTTCCGAGGAGACTTTCCGTGCCCCGAAACACCCGTCCGACAACGGCGTACCCCGTTACCTTGCGTGAACTCGAGGTACATCGGGTGACAGAGGTGACGCCGGGCATGCGGAGAGTGACGCTCACCGGAGCCCAACTCGACACCTTCACCAACGCCGACGGAATTGCCGAACCCGCCTTCGCGAGTACGGGCTTCGACGACGACATCCGGTTGCTGTTCACCTACCCCGGCGAATCCGACCCGGTCCTGCCGGTAATGGTCGACGGCAGTGTGACTTTCGCTGCGGGGCGCCGTCCGCTTGCCCGCGCATACACCGTGCGCCGCTACGATCCGCAAACAAGGGAACTCGACGTCGATTTCGTTGTTCACGGCGACGGAGTGGCTACCACCTGGGCGCGGGACGCCAGCCCGGGCGACCGAATGCACATCGCGGGCCCCTCTGTATCGCAGGGACTCCCGGAAGATCACGAGTATCTGCTGGCCGTCGGTGACGAGACCGCGTTGCCGGCGATCGCACGTCTGCTCGAGGAATTGCCCGCCGATGCCAGGGGGCATGTGTTCGTCGAAATTGCGGACTCGGCTCACATCCAATCGGTGCGCGAGTTGTCCGGGGTGAGTGTCACGTGGTTGCCGCGCGAGGGGGTCGAGCCCGGCGCTACTACTTTGTTGCTCGACGCGGTCAGTGCTGCCGAATGGCCTGACGGACGCGTATTCGCTTGGCTTGCAGGCGAACAGGCGACGGTTCGCTCGCTTCGGCGTCATTTGATTCGTGATCGAGGAATTGCGAAGACCCACATCGATTTCACCGGCTACTGGAAACGCGGCGGGGCCGTTCGGGCAGATTCCTGACCTGGCTCCATCGCTCACCCAACACCCTTCACCTCAGCAACACCGAAAGTGCTCGATAACACCGAAAGGCAGAAATGACAGTCCTGCGCACCAGACGATCACGGATCACCGGACTGATCGGGGCCGCGCTCGCCGCAGCGCTCCTCGTAGCCGGGTGCTCGGCCTCGGCCGAAGACTCGAAAACGGCATCCTCTCCCGGTTCGGAGGGGAACGCCCTGCCCGCTGCGGAAGGAACGACCACCTACCCGCTGACCCTGGAATCGCCATACGGTACAAGTATTCTCGAGAAGCGACCGGAGCGGATCGCCGCCATCGTGCCCAATGCCGTCGACACGGAAATGCTCCTCGCGCTCGGCGTCAAACCTGTCCTCTCCTCGTCGATGGTGAAGGAATCGGCTTCCCAGTCGTACTTGTTGCCTTACGACGCAGAGAATCTCGACACCTTCGAGTTCGCGATGGGTGGAACACTTCCCGTCGAAGCGATCGCCGCGAGCGAACCGGACCTCATCGTCGCCGTCGGCTGGGCTGACGGCCTGGGTGGTTTGTCCATGGGTGATTACTACGAGCGTTTGTCCTCCATCGCACCGGTGGTGACGAGCCCCGACACGAAGTCGCGGATGCTCGTGCCGTGGAAGGAGTCGATCCGTGTTCTGGGCGAGACCCTCGATCTCTCGAATACGGCTGAAAAGGTTGTGACAGAACATGATCAGTACTTCTCCAAAGTGCGTGAGGAGAACCCGCAACTCGCGGGTCTGACTGCGACTTGGGCGATCTTCTACGGCACGGGCAATGGGTTGCAGTATCTTTCAGCGCCAGGTTCGGCGCCGGCAACATTCCTGGGTGAGCTTGGTTTTGCCGAGAACCCGCGTGCGAAGGAGTTCGTCACTCAGAGCACGGTCGGAGAGGAACTTCTCGAGAACATCGATGCGGATTTCCTGCTGATCGGTCGCAGTGCCGCCGGCAGCGAAGAGGATTTCGACAAGCTGACCGGCGGGAAGCTCTTCCAAGCACTCGGCGCTGTGTCCTCCGGTCATTGGGTTGGCCTGCCTCCTCGCACCGCCGACGGCGGGGATGTTCTGTGGGCAATCACGAGCGGTGGCCCGATCGGAACGACGTGGGCGGCTGAACATATCGTGCCGCTCATCAGCGCGAAGCTGTAGACGGACAACTGGAGAACGGAAAGCACCCACCCGTCGCCACATGATTGTGTGGCGACGGGTTGTTCGTGTCGCAGTGATAACACGGGGTCGGCGCTGGGCGTGATCGTCGAGGGCTTCGTTCACTGAGGGGTGAAATACTTCACAATTCGGGCAGGTGTGCGCGATCCGACCGGTCGGTCGCCTAAGGTTCGCTGGTCAAGTTTGCGAGTATTGGGAGAGTCAGTGAAGAACAAGTTAGTCGGGTCACTGTTGTGTGCCACAGCATCTGCCGGTTTGATCTTTGTGGGTGGCGGTGTCGCGAACGCGGGCACTTATATCCCCGCTGGTGCTGATGGCACCTACCGTGTCGGCAGCGGCGAAGGCCAGATGCTGCCCGGCCTGTGGAGTACTTCCGGCGGACGGTCCTGCTACTGGGAACGGACGGGCTACGGCCGAGACATCATTCAAAACAACTTCGGCGGTGGACCAGAAACGATAGAAATCATGTGGGGCGACACCAGCTTCACCTCCGACCGATGCGGGGCTTGGGAACGCCACGCTCCAGTTCCCAATCCCATCCCCGGGCTTCCACCCATCGAAGCCGTTGATTACCGAAACATGATGTCGGCGCTCATCCCCTTAGGTATTGGGTCGGCCGCCATCGGCTCGTCAATGCTCCCCGCGCTGGTGCTCACGGGAAGCTGATTCGAAGGACCGGTCGATTTGCAGGGCAGAGGCTTTCGCTGGATCCGCCAGGCCGCGTCGACGCAGGCCTGGCTGTGGGGAACGCTATGTCAGAGCGTGATCGTGCGGGTGGGCTCCCAGATGGCGGGGTCGCGGTGGGTGACGACGAAGACGGTAGCCGCCAATTCCCGCACGGCGCCGGCGATGCGGCGCTCGGTGCCCTCGTCGAGAGCCGAAGTAGCCTCGTCGAGCACCAGGACGGGAGCGTCTTTGAGGAAGGCACGAGCGATCGCCACCCGCTGACGTTCGCCACCGGAGAGAGCGGATCCTTGGTGACCGATGTCCTGATGAATGCCGAGCGTCGAGCGGTCGAGAACGGCGCCGAGGGCAGCGCGCCTGGCGGCGTCCTCGATCTGGGTTTCGGTAGCGCCCGGTCTTCCCAGTCCGATGTTCTCGCCGAGCGTGCCCGAGAACACGAGTGGATCTTGTGGCACGTAGCCGATGTGTGCAGCCAGGTCGTCATATGGCAAGTCGCGCAATGAAACTCCACCCAGAGTGACGCTGCCTTCGTCCGGGTCGTCGAAGCGCATGAGCAGGCCGAGAAGGGTGCTCTTCCCCGTACCTGAGCGCCCTGCGACGAGAACACGCTCCCCGGCGGGGATCTCCGCGTTGATGCCGCGCAGAACCGGAGCGTGGTCCACTCCTACGACCTTGATGCCAGTTCCAACAGGGCGCGCGGCGTCCTGGGACGCGGGCTCGGGTAGTGCGGGAGCCGAAGTCGCGGCCCGATAATCGCGAACCGTTGCACGCAGTTCATTGACTCCGATTCCGGCCAGAGCGAGTTCGTCGAGCGGGGCAGCGGCGCGGGCGGTGAGGATGACGAGCGCGAGAGCGGCTGCGGGATCGTCGAATCCGGTGGCGGCGAGGAAGATCACTGCGCCTGCCAGCGGCACAATGGTGGCGATCGCCGAGATGAATGTCGCTGGTGCCGCGGCGAGATTGGTCCGTGCAAGCGCGGTTTCCTGATCCCGCCAACTTCGCTCGATACGTTCGACGGAACGTGTGGGACCGGCTGCCGTGCGCAGTAATTCGAGATGATCGGTGAGCTCGAGAGTCGACTGCGTTGCTGCGAGTTCGGCCTCGTGCCGGCGCGCGTCCGCTCGGCTGAGAGCGCGTTGGGCGAGCGTCTGAGCCGCGAGCGACACGGCGAGCAGTCCGCCGACGAGCAGCATGACGCCGGGCCCCGCGACGACCGCGATCCCAGGAAGTAGGAGCAGCGGTATCAGTGGCGTAACGAGGAAGGTCTGAAGTTGGTGCGCGGGAACGCTCATCAGTGACGGGATTCCGCGCCCGGCGACGGTGGCGAGCAGCGCCCGGTTGTCGTCGGTGAACCACGACAGCTTGGTGCGGGCGAAGGCGTCGCCGAGCGCATCGTAGAGATCGCCGACGAGTCGAGCCCCGGTGAAGTAACCACCCCGCGAGACCAGGACGGTCACGAAGAGAGCGATTGCGGCCGTGGCCAGCACGAGAACCGGCGACCGGTGATCAGCGATCGAGAGGGCGAGGGTGGTGTACGCGATCGCCTCGAGGACAGCAACGGACACCCAACCGAATCCGATGGTGATCAAGCGGCGACGGGCTGCATTGGCGCTGTTCATTATTCGGCTCCAGTCAGGGCGGCATTACGCGAGGCGGCGTTGTGCGAGTTGGGGCTGTCGAGGTCGAGTCGATCGTCGGCGTCGTCTGCAAGAGCAGGGTCGTGGGTGACGATCACGATCGTCTTTCCTTCGTCGTGCGCGAAGTGGCGCAGTTCCTTCAGCAGTTCGGCCGCTGTCCGATCGTCGAGCGCACTGGTCGGCTCGTCGAGCAGCAGTACTGCTGCGGGCGAGAGGAATACCCGAGCGAGCCCGACTCGCTGACGTTCTCCGCCGGAGAGTGAAGTGGCGTCGGTGTCGAGGCTGATGTCGATCTGTGCCCGGCGTAGTGCGGCGGTGTATTCTGCGTCCGTTGCATCGGGGGCGGCCAGTGCGATGTTCTCGCGCACCGTGGCCGGCAACACGTCTGCGCCCTGGGGTGTGAGCAGAATGGACTGTGGCCGCAGGTTCTCGTCGATCGTGACGACGCTCTGGCCCGCGTAGCGGACGGTACCCAGTTCCGGGATCTCGAAGCCGGCCAGTGCTTTCAGGAGCGTCGACTTGCCCGCTCCACTCGGTCCCGTGATCGCAGTGATCGCGGCTGGGCGGAATGCATGCGTGACGCCGTCGACGACTCTGCGGTCCGCGATCATGACAGTCAGGTCGACGATCTCCAGGCGGTCGGAGGGACTCGACGCCGGAACGGTGAGTGCTTCACCGGCAGGGAGGGTGGGTTCGTCCAGGGCAGCGGCGAGCCGGACTGCAGCAGCGCGTCCAGCCGCGACGTAGTCGAGGCCGTGCCCGAGCCGCAGGGCCGGTGTCACGATTGCGAGGCTGAAGAGAATAGTGGCGGCCAACGTCGTTGCATCCCAGCGATATCCGACGGCATAGGCGATCGCGAACGTCGCCGTCGCCTGCATGAGGGCAACCGCGACGGCCGCGGGGGTAGCCACGAGTCGAACGCGCTCCTGCATTCCCCGGGTGAACCGTGCTGTCGATTCTGCATAGTCGGCGGCAGCGCCGGTCTGCGCGCCGTAGATCCGGCAGACGTGGATACCGCGGGCATAGTCGTCCACGGCGGTCACGATGTCTCCCATGACATCCGCACTTTCGGCGCTGTGCCGAGCGGCCATTCTGGGGATTACGAACAAGTAGAACAGTGCTGCCACGATGCCGGGAGCGAGAGCGAGAAGCGCTACGGGGCCGGCTGAGGCAACCAGTACCGCGATCGTGACCGCCGGGACCACGATCAGTGTCGCGAACTCGGCCGGTAGGTGCGCAGTCATATGGTGCAGCGCCGAGATGTCGTCCGAAACGAGCCTCCTCAGTGCGTCTCCGCTGTAGCGGGACAGCGTGCTTGCGGGCAGTCGAACGAGATGAGCTGCGAGCTGGCGTCGAAGCCTGGCCTCGAAGAGCGACTCGGCGTGATGCGAGAGCCACGACGACGTGGCCGCGAGCGTTACCCCGGTGAGCCACAGCCCACATGCCCACCCGGCCCAAGTCATCGACGGTTCACCGATGAGTTGCACGACGCTCCAGAGCGCACCGAGCGTCGCGACCCCTGACGCTGCCGCCGCGAGCACCCCGGCGGCCAATGCAGGCAGCGCCGGGCGCAAAGCCGGGACCAGCGACGGTTCGACGAGAGGGCGGGGCATGGATAACTCCTTGAATCAGCGTCCGGGTGCAGACACGACAAATGACCGAAACCCAAGGCTAGGCTTCGGTCGTCACGTCCAGTTATCGCGATGCGCCGATTTCTTACACCCGAATGGGTCGTACTTCGGTCTTCAGGATGCGGCCGAAATGGAACTCATGACGTCTTCCCATACGGCCATGACCGCGGATTCGGTTGGGCCAGTCTGAGTGAACACGGCTACGCACTTGCGGCGGAAGTCGTACACCTCGACAGACGTCGTCAAGCCGTGCACTCCGTGGGTGCGGGTCAGCCAACACTCCGAGACGCCGTTCAGATCGATCATCGTTCGGCAGGTGTCCGAGGCTAGAGTCAATGTCCCGCCGAACATGGCTGCGGCGTCGAGATCACCGCGGTGGATCTGCAGGCAGCCGTTGCCGGCGACCACACTCGTGACGGGCAGTTGGTGGTAAGACAGGTGCTCCATCCCGGCAGCCATGAGGTGAGGATCGACTCGCCGGTAGCCGAGGGCACCCAGAGCGACCAAGCCGCTACGACGTTCGCTGCCGCTGTCCGCGAGGATGAAGTCGAGCTGTGCCAGCTGATCGGCCTCGGCCCAGAATGCGGGAGTATTCGATGTCTGGACGGGAGGGCTTGTTTCCCTCACGGTGCTCGGTGCAGTTCGCATCGCTTCGAAGGCGAGACGATCCGAGGTCGGGGTCAAATACGTAGTGTGTGAACTTGATCCGTGGGTATCGAACATCCGAAGCGTCGGGGGCAGGTGCTGTTCTGCGTCAGTGGTCACCACCGAACCGAGGGTAGAAGGGATCAAACGTAGAGAGACGAGTCCGGGCGTGCAGACCAGCGGATCGCCGGGAACTGCTGGAACGGCGTACTTGCCCGAGTCGTTGACAGCCACCGGACCTGCAACGGTGATCGCTACGGCGTCGTCCAAGAGCGGCAACATTTTGCCGACTACCTCAGGTGCGGTGTCGATCAGTCCGCCGCGGAACCCTGGACGCGCAAGCAGTGCGTCCAGGTCCGACATGCGCGCCAAAGCTGCGCAACGGCATTCGCCACGGTGCGGGCACATCTCAGTAGACATCCCGTAGATACCGCTTCGATCGTTTGAGGTTGTTGACGTAATCCTCGGCGGCGTCCGCATCCAACCCACCGTGCTCGGCGACCACCTCGTGCAACGCGTCGTCGACGTCCTTCGCCATCCGGGTTGCGTCGCCGCAGACGTACACGTGCGCACCGTTTTCGAGCCAGTCGAACAAGTCTCGGCCATGCTCGCGCATACGAGTCTGGACGTAGACCTTCTCGGACTGATCACGCGAGAATGCCAGATCGAGACGCGTCAGGACACCGTCACGGGTCAGACCGTTCAACTCGTCCTCGTAGATGAAGTCACTCGACTGATGCTGATCGCCGAAGAAAAGCCAATTCTGCCCCGACGCGTTGCGTGCGCGACGCTCGTGCAGGAAAGCGCGGAAGGGTGCGATACCGGTGCCGGGTCCGATCATCACGACGGGAGCAGTGTCATCGGCAGGTAGGCGGAACGAATTGTTCTTGGAGACAAAAACTCCGACCCGATCTCCCTCGCCGACGCGGTCCGCCAGGTACGTCGAGCAGACGCCGCCGCGGTCCCGCTCGCCCGAGCGGTAGCGCACACTCGCTACCGTCAGATGCACGGTGCCGTCGTGGGCCAGCGGGCTGGAGGAGATCGAATAGACCCGATGTTGCAGCGGGCGCAGAAGTGCAAGCAGATCTTCGGGATTCAATCGAATGCTGTTGTCCAACTGCAGGAGATCGAGAACGTCCTTGCCCCACAGCCACGCATCGAGCGCTTCCCGATCTTCCGTGTCGAGAATGTGCTGCAGTTCGGCGTCGCCGCTGCGTCGGGCGATGTCTTCGATCAAATCGCGCGAGGGAATCGAGATCTCGTAGTCGCTGGTCAACACCTGGTCCAACGGTGCGGACGAGCCGTCTTTCGCGGTGACGACGTAGTCACTGCTCGCACCGAGCTGAAGGATGATCGCCTCGACCAGAGCGGGGTCGTTGATCGGGCGGATGCCCAATCCATCTCCGGCCTCGTAGTCCAGACCGTCCTCGCCGAGCGCAAAGGTGAAGTGGCGGACTTCCTTGGCGGAGTCCTCGCCGGACAACAGTCGGTTGGCGAGGACGGTTGCAGGATAAGGGTTCTTGCGAGTCCACTGGGACTTGGTCTTCGTCGGAGCGGACGTAACCGGCGCGGCAGCGGCTCCCGCATCACCGTCGACACCGGCCACCGCAGCGACGGCCCGAACGATCCACTCGGCAGCAGCATCCTCGTAGTCGACGTCGCAATCGGTGCGGTCGACAACCCGGGTCCCGCCGAGCGCTTCGAAGCGGGCGTCGATGTTCTTTCCCGACTGGCAGTACCCGTCGTAGCTGGTGTCACCGAGTGCGAGTACTCCGAAGTAGAGACCCTCCAGCCGGGGCGCACTCTCGGATTCGACTGCATCCCAGAACAGCTGCGCGTTGTCAGGCATCTCGCCCTCGCCGTAGGTGGAGGTGATGACGAGCACCCGGCGCATGGCGGAAAGTGCATTGATATCCACGGTGTCCAGACCCGCGACAAGTGGTTCGAGACCGTGGGCACGAGCAGCTGCGGCCGCGTCTTCGGCCACGGACTCCGCGTTGCCGGTCTGGCTTCCGTAGAGGATGTGCACTGCCGTGCCGGCAGTTCTCTCCACTGTCGCTGTTGCAGCACCGGTTTGACCGGGCATGACAGTTCGTGAGTGTAGACCGGCCAGGAATCCGGAAAGCCACGCGCGTTGGTCGCCGTTGAACGGTGCGTATTCGGGGATGTACGGGATTTCCATTTTGAAGCTCACCTACGTTCGGGGGAGGAGGTCAGGACACCAGGTCGGGGATCGTGCGCGAAGCGAACAGTTCGTCGAAGTTCGGCAGTGATCCGAGCTTGTCCCGATTCTTGTTGTCTTGAAACAGAATCCAGCCGTACGTCGCCGGGCTGTCCATGGCCAACACGTTGCGCAGGCTCAGCGCCTGCTTGTAGTCGTCGACGCGCTTGGCTGCAATCAACGCAGCCAACTGTTCGTCGTCGTAGCCGGCGAGAATCTCTTTCGAGTACTTGACCAAGTGCTGGACGAGGGCGAAGTCCTCGGTCAGCACCAGGTTTCGGGCCGCCTTCTGCACTGCTGGATCGTCGGGTCCGGACGCACCCGGCGTGCGGGCGGCGGCGAGTTGTTGTGCGAAGTGAAGCACGGTGTACGCACTGAGCAGCGCATACATCGTCGCGGTATCGGTCTCGCCATAGGCGGGGACTGCTCCGTTCAGCGCGGGGCGCCCATCGCGCACTGCGAGTTTGAACGTGCGGACCTGACGTGCTGCGATGGCGGACGCCAATTCTTCGAGAAGCTCTTTGTGCGACTTCGCAGCCAGGATTGCATCGCTGTCCTGGTAAAGCATCAATGCCTTGGGCATGGCGTAGACGAACGAGTGCTGTTCGACTTCCCAGTTCTCGAGCAGTCGGGTTCCGAGTGCGGATCCCGTTGCTTCCACATGCAGTTCGAGCAGGAGTTGTACCGCGTGGTTGTGGACGGCGGCTAGAGGATCGGTCGCAGCGGTGATCGAACCGAGCAGTACGGAATCGGTACTTGCTCGCAGTGCCAGTTCGCCGCGAGGGTCGTACTGGTAGAAGAACCCGCCGCTCATGCCGTTGCCGACACCCTTGCCGAACTCGCCGAGATTCACGACAGCACCGTTGGTCATGTACTCGCCGGCGAAGTCGCCGACACCTTCGACGACAGCACTGGCGCCGGAGTTGCGAACTGCAAAGCGATCGCCTGCTTCACCTTCGACGAACACTCGTCCGCCGGTGGCGCCGAAGAGCGCGAAGTTGCCGATCAACACGTTTCCGCCGGCGTCACTGGAGCCGCCGCCTGGGCTGCGCACGGCAATCACGCCGCCGCTCATGCTCTTTCCCACACCGTCGTTACATGTCCCGGTGTGTTCCAGGTGCATGCCGTCGTTGCAGAATGCGCCGAACGACAGGCCAGCAGATCCGGTCGTCAGGACGCGCACGCTGCCCGGAGCCAGATATCGTCGCCCACGCTCGTCAGTCAGTACCCCCGGAGCGAGAAGGCCGGCCGCTCCGTAGTTGAGTTCGCGTTCGAGGTCGATCGCCAACTGCCCACCGACGCTCTTGTTCCGGTTACCCAGGTGCAGTGCACCTTCGGCGAATTCAGATCCGGACACGGCGACCGAGGCCTCGCCACGGTTGAAGAGCACCGTGCGAACCTCGTCCATGATCTTCTCGTCGAGCGCGTACTCACGCTCGAGGTACACGGGATTGTCGACGGTGATGTTCGGGGCGGACTCGAACATCGCGTCCAGTTTCAGATTGCCGACGATGGACGGGTGATCGAGCAGATGCAGGAGATCAGTTCGACCCCGCGCTTCCTGAAGGGATCGCATTCCCAGATTCGCGAGCAGTTCACGAGTTTCGTGAGCGATGTTGAGAAGGTACTGCGCCATGGCGCGGGGATCGCCGTCGAACAGTTCCGGGTTGGTGGTCAGACCGGCCGGACACTTGATGTTGCAGTTCTTGGCCATGACGCAGCCCATCATCATCAGCGCAGACGTACCGAACTCGAAGCTGTCTGCGCCCAGTAGCGCGGAAGTGATGATGTCGCTGCCGGTCTGATGCGCGCCCGAGCATCGCAGAACGACTTTCTGGCGAAGCCCGTTGGCACACAAAGCTTGATGGACCTCCGCGATACCGACCTCGGCCGCACGACCCGCGTACTTGAGGCTGGTCACCGAAGCGGCGCCGGTGCCACCGGTGTTTCCGGCGACGTTGATGACGTCGGCGCCGGCCTTGGCGACACCGACGGCGATGGTGCCGATTCCTTCCGAGGACACCAACTTCACGATCACCCGGATGCGCGCTGCCTTACAGTCGTGGATGAGCTGAGCGAGGTCCTCGATGGAGTAGGTGTCGTGGTGCGGCGGCGGCGATACCAGTTCGACGCCGGGCGTTCCGCCGCGGGCAGCAGCAATGTCGACGGTGACCTTGGCGGCCGGAAGCTGCCCGCCCTCACCGGGTTTTGCGCCCTGGCCGAGTTTGATCTCGATCTCTTCGAGCATCGGGTCGGCGAGGTATCCCGCCCAGATTCCGAAGCGTCCGGATGCAAACTGCTTGATGCGCGACGCACGAATCGTGTTGTAGCGCGAAAGGTGTTCGCCGCCTTCGCCGCTGTTGGACATCGCGCCGACCATGTTCGTGCCGTGTGCGACGGCTTCGTGCGCCGGAGCGTTCAGTGCGCCATGACTCATGGCACCCGACGCCAACTTCGGGGTGATGTCGCTGGCGCTCTGTACCTCGGAGAGAGGAACACCTGCCGGTGCGACCCTCAGCTTGGACAGGAACTCTGCCCCGATGCCGGTTGCCCTCAGCGCAAGATCCGGTGTGATGGCTTCAATGGTGATATCGGCGGCAAAGGTGGCGCAGAGAGCGTCGCCGAGCGCTTTTGCTCGCGCGCTGTCACCGGCCAGTGGACCGTCCAGGCTAAGCGTGTACCGGTCGTCTGCGGCGGATTCACACTGGACTCCGCGCATCACGATCGTTGTGTTGCCGTGCACCGAGAATCGGCTGATCTGCTCGGCGAACTCGGCTGTCGTGACCGCAAACGTGACGTCGCCGGGAACAGAGATGACGTCGCGCAACGCTGCGGGCCGACGCGATCGTTCCGCGGCCATCACAGTCGAAAAATCACGGTACCCGGTAGTGATGTCGAAGTCGTCGATCTGTTCGGTGGTCAACCGGTCGAAACTCGTTGCCCGGTAGGCCCCGGCATCGAGGCGGAATGCATCGTCGAGTCGCCCGAGCGGAAGCAGGCGTAGAGCATCGAATTGTTCGGTACCTGAGGGACTGTCGAACGCGATCTTCTCTTCGGTGAGTTCGACGTACTTGCGGACTGCGGTGGTACCGAACGAATGCCCCGCGCCGTCTGCGCGCTCCTTGAACAGGCCGAGCAGTGGCAGGTCCTTTTCACCCTCGACTTCACTTGCACGCTCGTGCCACTGCTTCGAGGTCACCGCGACGGTGTCGAAACCGACGCCACCCACCGGTGACTTCATGTTGGGGAACCACTGGCGCAGAACAGGGTCGGACGTATCGAGGAAGTTGGGTTCGAAGAATTCTCCGCCGATGTAGCTCTCGACGGTGCACAGGCCGACGCGTCCCATCGTCTTCATGAGGGACTTCTCGGCAGCCTTCGCGAAGCGTCGGAAGGCGGCATCCGGGTCGGCAGCGAACTTCTCCTCGGCTCGCAACTGAACGGACAAGGGGTAGACAGCGGAAGCACCGAATCCGAGCGCAGCGGCAACGTGGTGCGAGGACTCGATCTGGCCACTCTCCACGATGAGAGAGACACGCAATCGCAGGCCTGCGTCGATGAGGCGTTGGTTCAGTGCTCCGACGACCATGATCGCGGGAAGCGTTGCGCGCTCATGAGATACGTGCCGGTCGGTCAGGACTGCGATTCCGCCCTGTTCGGCCGCGAAGGCGACAACCGCGTCGCCGAGCGCGGTCATCGCGTCAACCATCGCCTGCGCGTCACCCGCGGCGGGGTAGAGCATTTCGAATCGGCGATGCGGGGTGTGCTTCTGTTCGCGGATCTTGAGCATGTCCAGATGCCCGAGGATCGGCGACGAGATGACGATCTGCTTGCCCTGTCCGGCGGTCATCTTCGCGCCCAACGCAACCCGGAGGGTCATGCCATCCGCTTCCCGGATGCTGTCCAGCGGAGGGTTGGTGACCTGCGCGAATCGCTGCGAGAAGTAGCGTGCCACACCGCCTTCACGATCGGAAAACGCGTTGATGGCGTTGCCGTAACCCATGGCCGATACCTTCTCGGCTCCGTGCGTGAGCATCGGATCCATCAGGAATTTGAAACTCTCCTGATCCAGGGAGTACGCCATGTAGCGCTGATGAACCTCGAACATTCCGTTGTAGCGCGTCGGTGAGCTGACCTTCTCCGCAGGTACAGCGGGGATGTCTTCGATCAGGATTCGGGACTGCTCCAGCAGAGACTGGTAGTCACGCTGTGCGGCGATCTTTTCCAGAGCTTCACGGGCAGTGTAGGTATGGCGATCGCGATGATCGAAGTACAGCATTCCGCCGGCCTCGACGCGTCCACGGTGAATCACCGTCTCGGGTGCGAACGCGATCTGTCCGGCTTCGGAGAATGCGCACACGTAGTCGTGTGTCTCGATCGTGCGAAGTGGACGCAGGCCGAGGCGGTCCAGTCGGGCGCCGATGATGGTGCCGTCGCCGAACACCAGCGCTGCCGGTCCGTCGTTCTTCTCCTCGTACAGCGAGAAGTACTCGAACATCGCACGCACTGCGGGGGAGAGAGTGGTGTCGTTTTCCCAGGCAGGGGGCATCATCGAGACCACAGCTGTCACCAAATCGACGCTGTCCTCGATGACGCGTGCTTCCAGAGTCTGATCGAGTCGGCAACTGTCGGACTGACCGGGCGGACGGACGATCGCACGTCGTTTTGCGCTTGCCACCGCTGCTTCGGAGAGCCGATTCTTCTTGTCGGTGTTCAGTTCTCCGTTGTGAGCCATGAATCGGAACGGCTGCGCCATCGTGGGATGCGGGTCCGTGTTGGTCGAGAATCGCGTGTGGAAGTACATCGTGTGGACAGCGTGATCGGGGTCGACCAGGTCGCGGAAGTACGGGATCACTTCGTCGGAGTTCAAGCGGCCCTTGAGAACCTGAGTCCTCGCGCTGAGGGACAGTGGGTACAAACCGCGTAGTGCAGGCGTGTTGTACGCGATTGCCTCGATGGCGAGCAGGGCCTCGTGCACGAGGCGATCGACTACCGCAGGCTCGGGACGCGGAGTGGGGACCTCGAAAATCCACTGCCTGACCGGAAGTTGATGCGCGATCGCGGCCGGCCGAATCGCCGAGTTGTCGACCGGGACGTCGCGCACTGCGAGAGTGGTGAAACCGCGATCGAGAAGTTCACGTTCGACCAGGGCGGCAGCGCGTGCATGCTGGGCGTCGTCGTCCGGAAGGAAGAAGTTGCCGACGCAGAAGCGTCCGGCGCGAAGGTCGGGGCGCCCGGTTACCTTGCGGAAGAACCGGAGGGAGAGGTCCACCGAGACGCCGCCGCCGTCGCCGACGCCCTCGGAGGACATACCGCCGCGGTGCGGAACCGAGCAGAGCGCTTCGCTGCCCTTGATCAGGACATCGTGGGTCTGCACGCCGTCCTTGCGCGTGATGAACCCGACCCCGCAACTGCTCTTGTCATCTGCGGGGTCGTACAAACCGACGATGGACGTGCTCACTGCAGCAACCTTCTCCCTGTCCTGGTTGCCCGGAGATTGATCGACCGGGCAGATACGACGGCATGGTTTCCGTCAGGGCAGGGCGTCGCTGCTTCGATGAAGCGGCACCCGAATGGGATCAGACTACTGAGTAGAGGCTTACCTTAGTCAAGTTTGCTGGGTGTGACTTGGATCCGAGCAGGTCAGAGGGTTGCTTTGTAGGCAAGTGCGTAGGCGATCTTGCCCGGCTTGTCGTCTGTGTACGGCTTCGACAGCTTTCCGAACTCGCCCTTTGACTCCGCTTTGCCGTCGTTCCAGGCCGGCAGGACTCCGAGATCGGTAGCCGTGAACCCGCTGTCGACGACGGCATCGCCCGCCAACGCGGTCTGTGCTTTGGTCACCGACTTCACGGTGGCCAGGTAGCTGGAGAGGTCGTCGCGATTCCAGTTGGTGAGGTCGACGGGCGCGGCGTCGCGGACCCACGCACCCCAGTAGAACTCCTGGAACGGGATCGTACCGGCGGCGAATCCGATGTCGCGGGAGAAGTACATCAGGCTGCGGTACTTGTCGTCGGCGAAGTTGGCCAGGCCGACGCTCTTCGGCAGGGACTGGACCGGTACCTGGTTTCCGTCCACGTCACGCGACCAGACCCACTTGTTCTTTTCCATCTCGGTCCAGAAGGCGCCTTCACTCAGGCCGCTGAGGTTGCCGAGAACCCGCAGTCGCACGTGCAGGTCGGGGCCTCCGTCGGCCGTCTCGATGAAGGACGTGAGGGTGTGGTGACCGTCGGTCAGGTAGAGATCGCCGCGGGGTCCGACGACCACGGTCTTCATGGGCGCGATGCTCTCGGCGGTTTCCTGACCCACTGGAATCTGGCAGGTGAAGGACGACGGGTCCTTCAGCGTCGAGGCGGGAGTAGCGGTCGCAGCCTGGATCTGGCCGTTCGCCTCGCACCAGTCGTCGAACTTCTTGTTGATCGTGTCTTTTCCGAGCGTGTATCGCCCGAGCTTGTAGTACACCTCGTCGTAGCCGAGGGAAGGCTGCGTCGCATGAACGTCGCCGATGCGCACGTCCAGAAGGTCACCTTCTTTGGCGCACAGGTACTCCGAGCCGCCGGCGGAGCCTGAGAACGAACCGGTGGAGATTCCGTCACACGCGAGGGGAGCGGCGACAGCGGCTGTGCTGACCAGTGTTCCGGCGCCGAGCAGTACCAGTGTTGTGAGTGCCGAGATGGCGGAACGACGCATGTGGGGATCTCTCCTGAGGATGGGTTCGCACGTGAAGAAGCTTGCGTCACAATCGCTCAGGGTGGTTTCGGACTTACTGACAACAGACGTCCGCGCGGTGGCTACCACGTGAATTCACGTCGTAGCCACCGCGCGGTGAGCCTGTTGGTTGATCAGCCCTGCAGTTGATCAGCCTTTGTAGTTGTAGAAGCCCTCGCCGACAGCGACGCCGAGCTTGCCTTCGTCGATGTAGTTCTTCTTGATGTAGTCGGCGAACGCGCGCTGCTTCTCGCCGCCCTGGGAGGAGATGTTGTAGACAGTGGTCAACCCGACGACATCCATGATCTGGAAGGGGCCGAACGGGGCTCCGGTGCCGATACGCCACGTCTTGTCGACCATGTCGGGATCGGCGATGCCGTCGATCAGCAGGTCGGATGCTGCATTGAGGAGCGGGACCAGGAGCGAGTTGAGTACGTAGCCCGCCTTCTCCTTCTTGAGTTCGATCGGCACCATGCCGATGTTCTTCGCGAATTCGACGACCTCGCGGTACACGGCGGGGTCGGTGGACTCGGTGCCCATGACCTCGGCAGTGTTGTTGACCCACACGTGATTTGCGAAGTGCAGTGCGAGGAACTTCTCGGGGCGGCCGGTGAACTCCTTGAGGTCGCTCGGCAGAAGCGTCGAGGAGTTGGTTGCGAACACCGTGTGCTCCGGAGCTACTGCGGCGAGCTTCTCGTAGGTGTCGCGCTTGATGGCGATGTCCTCGGGAATTGCCTCGATGACAAGATCGGCCTTGGTCACGGCTTCGGCGAGGTCGTACGAGTACGTAATACGTTGTAGCGCTTCGTCGGCCTTGCCTTCCTTGGCGCCCTCGACGTTTTCGGCCTTGTAGGCCGCGGCCAACGAGTCGAACCGAGCCTTGGCCTTCTCGATGACCTCGGCGTTGATGTCGTACGCGACGACGTCGAATCCGTGATAGGCGGTCTGATAGGCGATCTGCGAGCCGAGAACTCCGGTACCCAGAACGGTGATCTGCTTCAGTTCAGTCATTTTCGATCCTCAATCCTTTTCGGTGGGTAGTCCGGCAAGCGTCAATCGAACTTGTGCGGCAACGATGTTCGTGAGTTCGTCAGCCGTGATCCGGTCCAATGCCGCGCGGGCTATTTCGAAGTGCAGCACGTTGGAAATCGTTCGCGCTGCAGTGATGGTTCGGGTGGTGTGGTTGGGGTGCCCCTCGAGCAAGATTTGCGCAATCCGCGTTTGCAGGCGCTGCGAGAGTTCCAGACCTTCGGCCCGGAAACATTCGCTGGGCTCGCCGAACAACACTTCGCGTTGGTAGATACCGGTGTTCTCGTCGTTTCGGCGACTCGCGATCAGCAGGGGTGAAACCAGCTCGAGTACACGATCTTCTGTGCCCGTCGATTTGGCCTCACGCTCTTCTCCCAGTTCGATCTGCTTGCGGTACTCCGCGTTGTACACCATGAGCAGTAGCTCGGCTTTGCTTGCGGCGTAACGAAAGAGGGTGCCACCGGCTACATCGGCGCGATCGGCAATTTCTTGAGTTGTGACTGCGCTGTAGCCCTTTTCCGCGAACAGTTCGGCCGCGGCGTCGAAGATGCGTGTCTGCTTCTCGAGTTTGTTGCGTTCACGACGACCCAACTCTTGGTCCGATTTCGTCATCCCGCTCACCTCGTCTCATTTCGGATCACGCTCATAAATGAGTCTACTCCGAAATATGGAGAGGGTGGGGTCTCCTCCGTCACATCACCGCAGTCCGCTGACCCAACCGGCGAACACGTCGGAGAACACGTCTGCTTCGCACGCATGCGCCGATTCGGGGTAGGCACATTCGGGGTATCCGGCGACGACGGCGGCAAGTTCGGCATTGCAACACTGCGCCAAAAGGCCGCGCAGGAGGTCCGCGGCCGACCAGCCGGCGATGGATGCTGCTGGGATCCCCTCTTCCTCGTACACCTTCACCAGATCGTCATGCCTCCAGGACAATTCCTCGGCCACCAGTGCATCGGGGTTGAAAGACATGGCGCGGTCGAGTGATCCGCGCAGAAGCGAATGTGGATCGTCCTCACCGCGCAGCCTGCTCGCGAGGTCGGCCGGTGCCTTCTGCATGACGAACATCCAGGGTTTGCCGTCGGGAAAGACTCCGCCGAAGCCTGCCACGTTGAATGGCAGGTGACTACTGAGAAAATCTGTCTCCACGTCGACGTGCTGATCGTCTCCGAGGTGAATGAAGTGGCCGGACGCGATCTCCTCTCCGGTTGAAGGCTCGGCCCACGTGTTGTTCCACAGGTCGGTCATCCGACTGCCGTCGGGAAAATCGAGAACCTCGAAGAGGAAACCCATGTCGTCACCACTCTCCGTCGAAGTGGGTGGTTACTCCACCGGTGAGTCGAGAAACCGTTTGAGCCGAGGTCGCGAGGACGACTCGGCTTGTCTCGAAGGTCATCTCGTCGCGTTCGGTGTCCTCCGATTCGGGATCCTCGGCGAGTGAGAAGTCGAGTTCCACCTCTCGATCGGTGCTGGAACAGACCGAGATCATCAGTCCGAGTCGTTCGTCGGTGAACGCCGGAAGCGATTTCTCGGGATGAAAGTCTGCGGCCGCGTGAAAGAAGAACGCCGCCAGCCGTTCGACAAATCCTTCGTCGGTGTGTCTGCTGAGATACTGATTGAACCGATCGGGGCTGAGCAGGCCTACGTCGAAAACGAGTGTGGGTACGTCGGATTCGAAGACAGCGGCGGGTACCGCATGACTGCGAAGGAATACCGCGGCGCCGCCGTACCCCGGCAACCTGAACCCATCACGCATCTGGTGTACTCCCGTCGCAGAGGTGTCCTGTCCACGCTAGGCCATAGCCCGGACGCGTGCTGCTTACCGGACACGTCGGTTGATGGAAGAATTACCGCCTATGAGCGCTGTCCTGTACCCGCCCGTCGAACCGTACGAGTCGGGACTGTTGGAAGTGCCCGATGGTCAGAGCCTCTACTGGGAGACCGTCGGTAACCCGGCCGGCGTCCCGGTTCTCTATCTCCACGGTGGCCCCGGTTCCGGGTGCACTGTCGGTGCCAGGCGTTTTTTCGATCCCGAAACCTTTCGCGCAGTTCTGTTCGATCAACGAGGCTGTGGGCGCAGCCTTCCTCTCGCGAGTAGCCCGGACGTCGATCTCACCGTGAACACGACGGCGCACATCCTCGACGACATCGAGCGTCTTCGTGAACATCTCGGTATCGAACGATGGATCGTTTCCGGCCTTTCTTGGGGCGTCAGTTTGGGTCTGGTGTACGCCCAAGCGTTTCCCGAGCGGGTGATCGCGATGGCTTTGGGCGCGATCACCGGCGGGACGAGAGTGGAAATCGAATGGATCACCCGTGCCATGGGCAGGATATTTCCGCGTGAATGGGAAGAGTTCGTCGCGCCGCTGCCGGTGGAAGAGCGTGACGGGAACCTCCCCGCGGCATACGCGCGACTGCTCGCCGATCCGGATCCTGTTGTGCGGGAAAATGCTGCGGTGCAGTGGTGCCGCTGGGAAGACGTACATGTGTCGCTGATGCCAGGGTGGACTCCGAGTGTTCGATACCAGAATCCGGACTTCCGTCGGGTGATGACCAGGCTGGTCACGCACTACTGGGCCAACGATTGCTTCCTCGCGCCGAATCAGATCCTGGACGGAATGGACCGTCTCGCCGAGATTCCGGCGATTCTCGTGCACGGCCGGTATGACATTTCCGGACCACTCGACACTGCCTCGGCGATCCACCAGCGTTGGCCGGGCAGTGAGTTGGTGGTGCTCGACGACGCCGGGCATGGCGGGGGTGGATTCAACGAGGCAATCGTGGAAGCGCTGAATTCACTGGCTCATTCGGTCTGATCGAGTGCTCCGGCGTGCGCCGCAGCGAGCGCGCCGGCAGCAGCGCGATCGGCAACCGACTGGTCGACAGGTAGATCGGCGACCAACAGGCGATAGTAGATGGGCGCGGCGACGGCCGCCAGAAGATCAGCAGCTGAGACCTTCTCGGAGATTTCCCCGCGTTCGACTGCTCGGCGGACCACGATGTCGGCCAGTTCGTAACGTGCGGAATAGAACTCGCGCTTGAGTCTCGCCACTTCTGGCGTACGAACCGCGTCCGAGAACAGTGCAGCCACCAACGCGCCGCCCGACTCGCTTGTCACCAGTGCGACTATCGATCTGGCCATCTCGCGCAGGTCGGATTCGATGGAACCGGTATCCGGGATGGGGACGGTGGTTGCCGATACCTCGACGGCCGCGTCGGCCACCAGTTGGGACAGCGTGCTCCATCGCCGGTAGATCGTGGTCTTGTGGACTCCGGAACGGGCGGCTATGTCCTCGATGGTGATCGCTGCAAATCCGCGTTCGGA
This sequence comes from Rhodococcus sp. IEGM 1406, assembly GCF_030056745.1. Taxonomy (NCBI): domain Bacteria; kingdom Bacillati; phylum Actinomycetota; class Actinomycetes; order Mycobacteriales; family Nocardiaceae; genus Rhodococcus; species Rhodococcus sp. IEGM 1406. The sequence goes on from NZ_JASHKO010000001.1 coordinate 302,573, forward strand.
CAGTTCGGCCGCGGTGGCCGCCAGGACGGCCTCGCGCACCCTGGCGCTACGCCCTCCGGGCCGTTGTGGTGTCGAGGTCATGGGTCAACCTTATCGCAACAAGGTGTTGTGTTAGCTGGAGACACGTGGTTCACTGAGCTAATGCAACTGATCGTTGCGTTAGAGATGAATTGAGGGGTGTTTTCCCATGTCATACGAATTTCCTGTCGATCACCGAGGCCTCTTCGAAGAGCGCACAGGACAGTTTCTGAGCTTCGGGCTCCCCGTCTCGGATCTCGAGGAACTGCGCGCGTCCATCAACTCGACCTGGGCCGACGCGCCGGGTGGTTGGTCGTACGAGTGGTCGGCGTTGGCGGCGAAGTACTCCGCGGCCGGCAATCATTCCCTGGCAGCGATGATCTACGGAATCGCCAAGTTCCCGGTGCTGGCCAACGAATCCCGTCGACGGGCTCTGCGCAATCAGGTGGACGAATACGTCAAGGCAGCACCAGGATTCGGGCTCGAGTTCGAGCGTCGAATCCTCGCCCTGCCCTACCGAAACGGCGAGATCGAGCTACCGGTACACATCCTCTCGGCGGACGGACGGTACGAAGACGCACCCGTCCTGTTGCTCAGCGGAGGCGTCGACGGCTGGAAGATGGACATGCATCCGTTGGCCAGCGCGTTCGCGACGAACGCCGGGGTGACGGTTGTTGCTTTCGATCAGCCGGGAACTGGTGAATCACCCGTTCCTCTCGATGCTTTCGGCGACGAGGTGATCGACGGGCTCGTATCGACGGCTCGCGCTCTCGGCAACGGGCAGGTGGCGCACCTGGGAGTCTCCTTCGGCGGCAACTTCGCCGTGCGCTCGGGGTTGACCGGCGCCGTCGATGCGGTGATCAACATCGGCGCCCCGGTCAAGGGTGCGTTCGAGACCGCGAATGCCGAGCGCCTGGTCTACGGCATGGGCGACATCGTCGGAAACGCACTGGGTTTCGATGCCCCGGCAACCAAAGAGGCGCTGGTACAGGGTCTCCGTGCGTTCGATCGCAGTGTCTTGATGACCGCCGACGACGGCCGGACCCCGATGCTTGTGGTCAACGGGGCCGACGACGTTCACATCCCGCTCTCGGACACAACACTCTTCGAAGAGCGCCCGAACACGCAGGTACACATCATCCCGGATGCGGGGCACTGCGCAGTGACCAAGCTGCCCGAGTTGACGCCGATGATGATCGACTGGCTACGAGATGCCCTGTCAGGAACCGCTCCACGAACCGGTAGATGATCCGCCGCCGAAGCTGGCAAAACGATACGTCGCAAGAACGGCCTTGTGATCGGTCGGCCACGGCGTCGGTGAAGCGATGAAGTTGTCCTGGGAGTTCTCCTCCACTCTTTTGTTGTGCACGATCGTCTTTCGGGGTCCGATGATTCCCACAGATCCCAACTTCAGGTCGGAAGCGCGGTCGGCGAAGATGTAGTCGATCCGATCGCGTTCGTCTGCCTCGGGTGCCCAGGTGAGCTGTGAGGTGTCGACGTCGGGATTGTCGGACGGCCAGGTGAAGCCCGGGTGTGTAGCCGGGTTCGGGTACTTGCTGCGGTATGCATCGACAAATCCGGCTTGGTCGAGCAGACGAGTGGATTCCCACGGAATGACGACACCGTTGTGGTCGAACAGATTTCGCGTGCCGTCGGTCCAGTCCAGGGCCGACGGTTCGTTGAAATCGCCGCCGAGGATGACGGACCTGCCCTTCGCCCGTTCTGCGGCCGCATCGTCGATGAACGTCGAAATTGCCAGGGGTCGTCTCGAATTGACGTTCACACGCTGAACCGTCTCGGGGTCCGTGATCGGACCGGACGGCATCTTGTTCCAGCCGAACTCGGAGAACTCTCCAGGCTTGGGAACACCCGCGCCGTATCCGCGCGGTAGATAGGTTGCGTAGGACGTGTAGGCCAGATGTGCCGAGTAAGCAGCGATTTGTTTGCCGTCGACCGTCACGACTGCCTTGATCATCGAGTTCAGGTCGGCTGTTTCCTCGATCGGAAACTTGGAGAGAATCCCCACGTCGGAGGACGCTGCTCCGTAGAAGGTGGTTCCTGATTTGGTCAGCATGTCGGCCAATACAGTTGTCGCAGTGCCGGCTTCCGACAGGAGAACTATCGACGCCTGGGTCGAGATGATCATGTCGGCGATCAGCTGCAGGCCACCGTTGATCTTGGTTCCGCCGTGCCAGGTATTGAGGGAGAGCACTTTGACCTCCTGCGCGGGGTTCGCCCCCGCGACGGAGGTATTGGCACCCAAGGTAAATGCGCTTGCGGTGACTGTCCCTGCGGCTACCGCCATCGCCTTGACCATCTGGCGGCGCGTCAATCCATTCATCAGATCCCGGCTCTCGTTGTCGTGTGCTCGAACCCCCGGAAGATGATTACCATCGCTACCTAAACGGACAGTTAACCAATTGCAAAATGGCAGATTTCCACAGAACGCCGCGCGGGCAATAGTCTTCTGGTCGTGGTACTCAGTGAGCGTTTCCCCGGTAACAAGACCTTCGCGAAGGTTCGTGTCCTGCCGCCGGTGGTGAAGTTGCTCCTACTTTCGATGGTGCTGTTCAACATCGGGTTCTATCTGGTTGTCCCCTTTCTCGCGGTGCACCTTTCGGAGGACCTCGGATTCGCGGCCTGGATTGTCGGCCTGGTCCTCGGACTCCGGATGTTCAGTCAGCAGGGCATGTTCTTCATCGGTGGAAGCCTCGCCGACAGGTTCGGCAAGCGTCCGATCATCCTGCTGGGCATCGCAGTTCGCGTGGTCGGCTTCCTGATGCTCGGATTGGCCGAGAGTATGGCGGCGGTGATCGTCGGTGTGCTTCTGGTCGGGTTCGCCGCGGCTCTGTTCGCGCCAGCAGTGGAGTCGGCCAACGCCGAATACGGACGCGAACTCGAGACCTCAGGAGTCATGCGTCGTACGGATCTGTTTGCAGTGGAACAGATGTGCAGTCGTCTGGGAACCGTGATCGGTCCGGCATTGGGTGCTGCTCTGTTGATGTTTCCGTTCTCGTGGACGGCGTCGAGCGCGGCGTTGCTGTTCGCGATCATGTGGGTCGGGTTCTTCGTCTGGTTCCCGCGGCCGGGCGATGCCCACGACGGCCCGGTGTCGACCTATACGCTGCGCGACGTCTGGCGAAGCGTGCTGACCAACAACAACTTTCTGCTCTTCGCGACGCTCTGCAGTTTTCAGCTGGTTGCGTACAGCCAGCTGTACCTGATGCTGCCGGAACAGCTCGAGCGCGGTATCGGTTCACAGTCGGCGCTGGGATGGTTCTACGTGGGTGCAGCGGTGTTGGTGATCGTCGGGCAGGGACCGACGGTCGCGGTTGCCCACCGCATCGGGCATCGACGCGCGATCACCTTCGGGCTTGTGCTCATTTCGGTGTCGTTCCTGGTTCCGCTGGTCACCGGCGTCGAATTCGTAGCTTCGGCGTCGACGCAGATAGTCGGTCTGGCGGTGTGGATCGGGCTGCTGCACCTGGGACAGATGTTGATGGTGCCGCCGATGCGAGACACCATTGCCATCCTCGGTCGTGAAAGCAACCTCGGAGCGCACTTCGGCATGCTCAACACGATCGGCGGTCTGCTCGCGCTCCTGGGAACCGTGGGAGTCGGATTCGTGTACGACCTAGTCGACAACGGCCACGCAGCGCCGGCGTCACCATGGGTGATCGTTTCGGTCTGCGTGGCCGTGTCGGCTGTGGTGTTGTGGGTGTGGTCCGGTCGAACGAAGGTTATCGACCCGCGATCGTCTGATTGATCTTTGCTACAAAATCTTCCAGCACAAACGGAATGGTGAGCGGGTTCGGCATGGACACCGCGTCACTGACGATGGGGTCCAAGCTGATCAGGCCGCCGGTCTTGACCACGTTCAGATTGGTGAACGCCGGCTGCGTCTCCATCTCGGGGCGAGCCTTTTCGTAGTTGTCGAAGAGCAGGTAGTCGCACTCGAGGAGGTCGTAGTTCTCGGCGGAGATCTCGTAGTTCAGCTTGCCCGCGAACCGATCCTTCAGTGCGGCAGGAGCCGTGAATCCCAATTGCGTGAGCAGCTGAGCGCGCGCTGCCTCGGGGCTGAACGCTCGCAGATTTCCGTCGCTCCAGCGAATGACGAGAGCTGCTGTCTTGCCTTCGAACTGGGGGTTCTCCGCGCGGGTGCGAACGATGAGGTCTTCGACTTCCTGGACCTCCTGCTTTGCCTGCGCGGGAACGCCCACAGCCGTACCGATGCGGGTCGTGACTTCCTGCCAGGGCAGAACCCAATCCGTCTGATCGGCGGCGTGAAGCACAGTCGGCGCGATGGCGCTGAGCTGCTTGTACAGATCCTCGTCGATCGCGTTGTTGACGGCGATGATCAGGTCAGGCGCTGCTGCCACGATCGTTTCGATGTCGAAATCGGTGGTGGCGTTGGCCAGTGGTGTCGGCTCGGCGCCCTGGACTGCCGAGTCGGCCCAGACGCCGATTCCGTCGTCGGTCGATCCCTTCCACACCGGGACCAGGACGGGAGTCAGCCCGAGGGAAAGCAGAACGTCTGCGTCGCCGATACCGACCGCTGCGATGCGGCTGGGTGCCTGCCCGATGGTGGTGGAGCCGAACTTGTGGTCGATCGTCACTGGGAAGGCGTTGGCCTCGGCGTGAGCACCTTCGGTGCCGGGAGTGGATTCGTCCTTCGCGCTGTCGCCGCAGGCAGCAAGGGCAAAACCTGCCGCTGTGGCGAAGGTGACGGACAGCATGGCACGGCGGCTCAACATTGGGTTCACAGCAACCTCGGGTTTCATGGTTATGGGACCCTAACCATAGTGGAGCGGCAGTGTCGGCAGTGTTTGTTAGTCTCCGCCCATGACGGCGGTTCTCGACTACACATCAGCAGGACCGTTCACCCGCATCGACGGAGTGGACCCGCTCGCCCTCGAGTCGCTCCCCACCGACCCCGTGCAAATATGCCGGGTAGTGCCATACCTGGTGGTCCAACCCACCGATGCACGGTCGCTGAATCTGCCTGCCGACCGATTCGACGAAAACCAGATCCGGCCGGCAAGCGTTCTGCTCCAACGCTTGCTTGCGCTCGATCCGGCACCGGTGACCTCCGCCCGAGAACCCGACAAGCGGCTCGTCGGAACCTGTCGGCACTTTGCTGTTTTGAGTTGTGCGTTTCTGCGCCACCGCGGAATTGCCGCTCGCGTCCGCTGTGGTTTTGCCACCTACTTTCAACCGGGACAGGGCGTGGACCACTGGATTACCGAGTACTGGGACGACGCCGGCAAGCGGTGGATCCGCATCGACTCGGAGATCCTCGGACAGAACGTCCTTCCTCACGCCCATAACCTGCAGCCGGGAGAATTCCTCAGTGGTGGTGAGGCGTGGCTGGCGTATCGACGCGGCGAGATCGACGGGTCCCAGTTCGGGGTGTACGGCACCCAGAACTGGGGGCCGGCCGAGATCCGCGGCAACGCAGTGAAGGATCTTGCCGCGATGAACAAGGTCGAAACCCTGCCGTGGGACGAGTGGGGTCGTATGACGGACGCCTACGACGGAAAGACCGGCGCCGACTACGACCTACTGCTCGACGATATAGCCGAGGTGTGCGCCGGCGACGATCCAGTTGCCGTGCGAGCGCTGTACGAGCACGAGGATTTGTGCGTGCCGGACAACCTGATTCGTTTCTGAGATGCTGGTGCGATGAATCCGGAGCATCGCCAACTCGAGTACGGACTTCGATTCGACTGGGGCCTGCGCGGCGCCGAAGCAATTGCTGTCGGCGTCGATGTGGCAGTGGTGGTAGATGTCCTCTCGTTCACGACGACGCTGAGCGTCGCCGCCGACGCGGGAATCGACGTACTTCCCTTTTCCTGGAACGACGAGAGGGCGGTCGATTACGCGCGCGATGCCGATGCGGTTCTTGCAGTACGACGGAGTGTGGCCAGGGAGGGACAGATCAGTCTGTCTCCCAAGACGATTCGCGAGGCGGAGGTGCCGAGTCGGCTGGTACTGCCGTCGCCGAACGGGTCGACCATTGCGTTTGCGTTGGCGTCCGAGGTTGCGGTGTGTGTCGGCGCTTCATTGAGGAACGCTTCCGCTGTCGCTGATTGGATTGTGCACGAACATGGTCCGGGATCGCGGGTTGCGATAGTCGCATCCGGGGAGAAGTGGCCCGGTGGAGAGTTGCGTCCTGCAGTGGAGGATCTGTGGGGCGCCGGCGGGGTTGTCACGGCGTTGACCGCGGCTGGTTGGGAAGGTTCCCTGTCGCCCGAGGCACAGATGGCGGCGGATGCCTGGACAGCGGTGTCGGATTCGTACGAGGACCGCCTGCGGGACTGTGCCTCAGGACGCGAGTTGATCGTCATGGGGTTTCCACACGACGTCGCCATCGCCTCGGAACTCGACGACAGCGACACCGTACCTGTTCTCGAAGATCGTGTGTTTCGAGGTCAGCGCACCGGGCGTCGATTGAACAAACTCCGCGCCCAGAGGTAGGAGAGGAAGGTGATTGCGACGCACCATCCGATCGCGAGTATGGCGTTGTTCCCGATCGCTTCGCCGAGAAGAAGTCCTCGAAGAGTCTCGATGATCGGAGTGAACGGCTGATACTCGGCAAACCATCGCAAGACGGTCGGCATCGAGTCGGTGGGGACAAATCCGCTTCCCAGGAAAGGTAAGAGGATCAACACCATTGGAAGATTACTGGCCGTCTCGACGCTCTTGCTGACGAGGCCGAAGGCAACGGACAACCAGATCATCGCGATGGAGACCAGGATGAGTAGAGCAAACGCGGCGACCCACTCCACGAAGCCTGCAGTAGGCCGGAAGCCGACGGCTATCGCCACGGCGATGACTACAATGAGGCTCACGATCGTCTGAAGGAGACTGCCGAGAACGTGACCGGTCAGGACGGACGTGCGCGTGATCGCCATCGTGCGGAATCGTGCAATGATCCCCGCGGTCATATCGGTTGCGACGGAGATGGCAGTACCTTGTGCCGCTGATGCCACAGTCATCAGAATAATCGCCGGTGCAACGTAATTGACATACTCGGCTCGACCGCCACCGCCTGGGCCGAGGCCGTTCCCGAGCGTTCCGCCGAGCACGTAGACGAACAGCAGCAGGAAGACGACTGGCATCCCGACAAGCATCACCGTCATCGACGGATATCGAAGGATGTGTCGAATGCTGCGACGCAGCATGGTTTTCGAGTCCTGATAGGCAAGCGTCATGGTGGTCATCGCGCGTCGGTCCTTTCGGTGGCGGTCAGAGTCAGGAACACGTCGTCCAGGTCCGGTGTGTGCACGGAGAGTTCCTTGACGTCGATCGAGTGAGCGTCGAGTTGGTCGAGAAGAGAGCGCAGCGAGCGGACACCGCCGTCGCTGGGAACCTGCAGAACATACGCGGCATCGTCACGGGTAGACTCGTCGAAAACAGCAGCAGCAGAGTCGAGTTGGTCTCGATCGATGAAGTGAAGTCGAATGTGGCCGCCGGGGATGTGTCGTTTGAGTTCCGCTGCCGTACCTTGGGCGACTATCCGTCCCTGATCGAGGACGGCGATGTGGTCGGCCAGTTGATCGGCTTCCTCGAGGTACTGCGTCGTGAGGAAGATGGTGACACCGCCCTTGACCAACTCCCGGATGATCTGCCACATGGTGCGTCGACTCCGGGGATCGAGGCCGGTGGTGGGCTCGTCCAGGAAGATGATCTCCGGTCGTCCGATCAACGTCATTGCCAGGTCGAGCCGTCGGCGCATTCCGCCCGAGTACGTCGACGCGAGTTTGTCCGCGGAGCCCTGCAGATCGAACATCTCCAGGAGTTCGTCAGTGCGAGTGCGGCGTTCGTCCTTGCCGAGGTGGTGAAGATCGGCCATGAGGAGAAGGTTTTCCTCGCCGGACAGGTAGTCGTCTACCGCCGAGAATTGTCCGGTGACACCGATGCGCGAACGCACCGCGTCAGGATCGTCGGAAGGGTTGTACCCGGCGATGCGGATGTCGCCGCCGTCTGCGGGAACGAGGGTCGAGAGGATTTCCACGATGGTGGTCTTGCCGGCGCCGTTGGGGCCGAGGAGTGCAAAGACGGTTCCGCGGTCGACGGAGATGTCGATTCCGTCCAGTACCGTCTTGTCGTCGTAGGCCTTCTTCAGACCCGTCGCGGTGATGGCTGGTTTACGGGACATCAGCGTTCCTTTCGCTAGATCTTCTTGTTGGATTCTTCTCGGGGCTCCGAACGTCGAATGACGATGTCGCCGTAGCTGGTTTGTGCCCGGACGTCTACCCGGCGTTCGGTGGAAGCCGGACCGTGCGTGGCATTCATCTGGTTGTCGACACGGCCGAAGGACGTATGAGCGTCGAATCGTGCGGCGGTTCCGGATCGAACGCCGATATGGATTCGCCCGGCGGCCGTCTTGGCGGATACGACTCCACTCTCGATGGTCTCGAAACGGATGTCGCCGTTGGCGGTTGCGGCGCTCGCGTCGGATTCGGCGTGTTCGACGGCGACGCTTCCGTTGGCGGTCTTCGCCTTCAGCGCGCCGGTGATCGTGCCGATGTTGATGTCGCCGTTGGAATTCTTGACCTCCGCGTTGCCGTCGACGCGGCCGATGCGGATGCTTCCGGACCCGGTGCTCGTGTCGATGTCACCGGCCACATGCTCGACGATGATCGCTCCGGCGCCGGTGCTGACGTTGAGCGGTCCGGTGGTGTCCAGTGTGCAATCACCGGCCGAGACCTTCACGCGTGAGCGTCCGAGAGTGCCTTCGGCGCGAAGGCTGGCAACTGCTGCAGTGCCTTCGAGTTCCGAGCCGGAGGGAAGCTGAACGGCAATGTCGACAGATCCTGTCTTCCCGAAAATGCCGAGTCCGCGCTGTTTCGGAGTCTTGATCTGTAGCCGGCCACCTGCGAATTCGACGCGCGTTTGTTCGGCGACTCGAACGTCTACCTCGCGAGACGAGTTGCTGGGCAACACTTCCACGACAGTGTCGTTGCGGCTGCTCGCAGCGATCCGGATGTGTCCGACTGCCACGTCGAAGTTCAAGGTGATGGGGTCAGGTGTGCTGAATGTAGGCATGGTGATACTCCCGATGAGGTTGTCTCGGTTGGTGATAGAGGGTCGAGCGAAAGGTGAAGCCGGTGTCAGTGCACCCAGCCGCTGAAGCTTTCGGAGCCTTGGGACGTGCGCTGTCTCGGAGTGCTTCTGCTCATGCCGCCTTCCAGCGCAGTTGCAGCCGAGCGAACCAGCCACGCGTTCACGGAGATCCCGGCTTCCTTGGCCGCCGCCTCGATCCGGTCTTTGAGGTCTTGCCCCAGCCTCAGGTTGATTCGAGTCATCGAGGCGTCGTCGGACTCCGTGACGGGGCGCGGAGCCGGAGTCGGTTCCTCTTCGGCGGGGGCCGGAGCCGGTTCGCTGATGGCTGGTGCCACCACGAATTCGGGTTCGCGTCCCCGTAGGCGCAGGTCCACCGAGCCTGGGGCGAGGTCACGCGTGATCTCGGCGGCTGCCGCAGACAATGCGTCGAGAAGGGTGAGTCGCACTGCTGATTCCAGCGGTGCGGTCAAACGATCGGCGAGGGCCTTTGCGTCTTCTCCGCCTGCTTCGGCCGCCACCGCGAGTTCGTGGCGAAGGTTGTCTACGTACGGTGTCAAGTCCATGGCATCACTATGGCACCACTTTGGTGCCATAGCAATAGTTTGGTGGCACATTCGTGTGAGTTTGATGAGAAGTGCCAGGTCATCGGGGTGGTTGGCGTTTCGATTCTCGGCAGGCTGGCACACTCGTAAGGGTGAGTCCTGCCGAATCCAACCGTCGCCGCCGTATCTTGCTCTGGATTGCCGGGGTGCTCGGCGTCGTGATCGTGGTCGGGGCGGTTGTCGTCGCGGTCGCGCCTTCGCGGTATCTGCCCTGGGACACTGCCGAGTTCCCGACGGTCGACGCCAGTTCGGTGACTGCGGACCAGGCTCGAGTGCTCGAACTGCTGCAATCCGAGCACGAGCGGGACCGTCCGGGCACTTTCTATTCCGACGGTATCGACGAAGAATGGTGCGCCGATTTTGTCAGCTGGATCATGAGGGAAGCGGGTAGACCGTTGTCGAACCCGAACTCCGGAAGCTGGCGTATCCCGGGGGTGTACACCTTGCAGGAGTACTACCAGGGGATCGGCGCGTACGCCGAGAACGGCAGCGGGTACATCCCGAGCGTGGGTGATGTGGTGATCTACGACAGTTCGAGATGGGTAGGTCAGCACACCAACATCGTTGTGGCAGTGGACGGTGACTCGGCGATCACGGTCGGCGGCAACGAGTTCGGCAAGGTGCGAGTCCATGATCTTCACTGGCAATCCGACTCCGCCGTCGTGGGGTTCGGAAAACTTCACCCCTGATCGCTGTGGTTCGAGGTCAGGGCAAACCATCGAGCGGATGCACGTGCCTCGCCGCCGGCGTCGATGTGCAGCGTGTTCGTGCCGGTTCGCACGCTCACCTGCTCACCTCTCTTGATGGGCTGGGTGTACTCGAGGATCGCGCGAAAGGGTTCGCTTCGTAATTTTTCGGGCAGTGCATCTTCCACGGGTTGCCAGTAGATTGCGTTGTTCACGTGATCGAAAGGGTCGAAATCGCTCGAGCGCAACGGGAATGGAGAATCCACCTGATTGTCGGTGTCGGGGTCGATCCACCGACGCCAGTGAAGATGCTCGTCCACGGCCGTCGATGCCAGGGCAGCGGTGAACTTTTCACTGATGGTTGCCGGCATTCCGGTTTTCGGGTCGATGTTGATCCAGAATGCCTCGGTCTCGATCAATCCACCGCTGTCGGACCTGATCCGAACCCGCATCGAACACCACTTGCTGGAGAGTCCGGAACACCAGCGCTGCAGATGAACTCGATCCGGCCAGACGACGGGTTCGAGTACGTCGATCACCGTCCTTCGCACCATCCACAGCGGGTGTGTATCCATGGCGCCGCGGTCGACGAGATTGTCGAAGCCCGCGTCTTGGAGGTAGCGCGCGATCGCGTCGAGGCGCAGTTGCTTGTCGGTGTGGATGTCGCCCGTACGCACCGGCCAGGAGGCCTGGAAGATGCTGCCGGTTGTCGGTAGTTCGGCCATCGCTACGTGATCGTCGACTTTTGTACGGTTCATCGGATGTGGGCTCCCGGTGTTCGCTTACCCGGTCGGGTGGCTTCACGCTTGCGTTACCCGCTGGCAGGATCTTGAACCATCTGAGTTCACTGTTTTCTGAATACAGATTTCGATGTACTGTCGTATGTATGGATATCGAGGGCGTAGATGTGGTGACCAACGTGGCGGTGCTTGCGAGGTTCGGGCATGCCTTGTCCGACGAGACTCGGACACGGATACTGCTCGAACTGAAAACTGCCCCTCGGTACCCGTCCGACCTCGCTGAAACACTGGCTGTGACCAGGCAGAAGCTGTCCAATCATCTGGCCTGTCTGCGCGGTTGTGGCTTGGTAGTGGCCGTCCCGGAAGGGCGCCGGACCAGATACGAACTCGCCGACGCACATATCGGTCAGGCCCTCGACGACCTGCTCGGGGTCGTACTCGCGGTGGATCCGTCGTACTGCCCGGACAGTGAATCAGAAGGATGCTGCTGATGGTCGCGCCCGTTGACGGTGGCGGCCTCTCGACTGCCCGGCGTGCGCTCTTGTCGAGACGAATTCGCATCTTCGTGGCGATCACCATCAGCTACAACGTCGTCGAAGCGATCATCGCGCTGGCGGAGGGCACGCGGGTGTCGTCCGCAGCACTGTTCGGTTTCGGCCTCGATTCCGTGATCGAAGTGTCCTCGGCGGCAGCGGTTGCCTGGCAGTTCTCGGCCCCGGATCCGACGAGCCGTGAGAAGACGGCACTGCGAGTGATCGCATTCTCGTTCTTCGGGCTCGCTGCGTACGTCTCGTTCGACGCGATTCGGTCGCTGTTCGGTCTGGGTGAAGCGCAGCACACGAGCGTCGGAATAGTATTGGCTGCAGTGAGTTTGGCGATCATGCCGGCCCTGTCCTATGTGCAACGCCGAGCAGGTAGGGAGTTGGGTTCGCTTTCGGCGGTCGCGGATTCGAAGCAGACGCTGCTCTGCACCTACCTTTCTGCGGTCTTGCTGGTCGGTTTGCTGCTCAACTCGGTGCTCGGCTGGTCGTGGGCGGACCCGATTGCGGCACTGGTGATCGCCGTCATCGCAGTGAAGGAAGGCATCAACGCGTGGAAGGGTGATCCGTGCTGCCCGGTTGTGACGGTGCCCGAGAGCGGTGACGAGTGTGACTGCTGCTGAGTGAGCACAGGTTCAGTTGAGTGAACACCGTCTGCAGCGCGTCGGAGCGGGTGCTCACTCGATGAAAGGGGTGCCACCTTCTGCGCGGGTCTTGATGTGCGCCGCGCGTTGCTCGAGAAGACGGCGCAGATACGGGCCGACAGCCAACCTCAGTGCCAGGTGTCCGAGCGCGCCGAAAGGGGCCGTAACCGTGAAGCGGTCATGCATCCGCGTCCACCCACCCGGCTGATCGTCGAAGACGTGCTCGTGTTGCATTGCGGCAAACGGGCCGCGGACCTGCTCGTCTGTGAACGAGTACGGACGGTTGTACTGCGTGATTCGGCTTGTCATCGAGAATCTCCACCCGAAATGCCGAGCAGTGAACGACACCTCGTCGCCCTCTCCCAGCGTCGATCTACCCGTACTCGTGACTGCCACCTCATCTGTTGCGTGGAGCGAGGCGGAGTGTTCGTCCATGTCGAGTTCGAGATCGAAGATCACTGCCGGTGGAGCGTAGATATCGGTGATCACGACCACGGTGTGTTGCACAGTGCCAGTTTGCCAATGTTGGTTTGCGACGCCGGCAAGCGGGTACGGGTCGGTGACCTGCGGTTCATCCGCGACGGGTGATGTTTTCGCTTCCCAGCCCCTCGAGACTGAGTATGGGAAGTGCATTCTGTCGAAAGGAACGCTGATGACTGCTCCACCGCGGGAACCCGCGAATCACCCTGTCCGGCAGGGTTTCGCGGTAGGTACGACGTTTGCAGCAGCAATTCTGCTGCTCACCGCAGGCATTGTCGCTCTGCTTCAGGGCATTGCGGCGGTCGCCGACAACAATCTGTTTGTCGTGGGTATCAACTACACGTACAAGTTCGACATCACGACGTGGGGCTGGATCCACATCATCTTGGGCATCATCGGAATCGTGGTGGCTCTCGGCCTCTTCACCGGTGCAGTGTGGGCCAGGGCGGCGGCAATAGTTATTGCGTCGCTCTCGATCATCGCCAACTTCTTGTGGATGCCGTACTACCCGCTGTGGTCGATCCTGGTCATCGCGCTCGACGTCGTTGTGATCTGGGCCGTCGCGACCTGGGACACAGTCAGAGTCTAGGCGCCGAACGACTCGAGAGCAGTTGGTCCCGACCGAATCGACTCGGTCGGGACCATCGCTCGTGCGCGGGGGACGACCCGACGGAGGGGCGGATCGGATCATTCTGTTCGGATCAGTCTGGGAGCCTTCGCAGTTCGGCAACGGTCAAGCCGAGGGAATCGAGGCGGGCCATGATGCTTCGCATAGCAGTGTGATCCGCGACGGGCCCGTACAAACTGGTGAATCCGCCGGCGGCACTGGCAACGCTGAGTTCGGGAAACGCCGCTTTGACGCGGTCCGACACTTCGCCGTCGATGAGGAATTGATACCGAGTGGGAGCATTCATCAGTGTCCGCTCCATTTCGTAGGGCCATGAGGTTCGGTCAGTACCGCGTCGAGCCTCGAAATCACGTGTCGTCAGGGGCAATCGGCGTCGCCGCTCGATCCAGGACTCCGTATCCGTGAGATCCAGTCTTGCTCCCACACGCTTCCGAGGCGTCATCCCCAACGGGTGAATGTCATCGCGGCTCCATTCATCCCTTTTGTGTGAGGCTGCGAAAGAACGTCACCCCTAGTGTCGACCGGGAGAGAGAAGAGGTCGGCATGGGATCTGTCATCGGGGATCTTCTACCCTTAGCGGTCGGTGTTGCGGTATCGCCCATCCCGATCATCGCGGCGATCTTGATGTTGTTGTCCAAGCGAGCCGGTAGCACCAGCGTCGGATTCGCCCTGGGCTGGATACTCGGAATAGTTGTCGCCACTGTGATCTTCGTGCTCCTGTCCAGCAAGCTCGGCGACTCCGAAGGCGATCCCTCTGCGACGGTGTCGTGGATCAAGCTGGCGTTGGGTGTGTTGCTACTTGCGTTCGGAGTGAAGCAATGGCGTGGGCGCGGTGGCGAGCATGAAACCCCGAAGTGGATGCAAGCCATCGACGACATGACCGCTGCCAAGGGCATCGGCTTGGGCTTCGCGCTGGCAGCGATCAATCCGAAGAATCTGATGATGTGTATCGCGGCTGGAATCTCGATCGGCTCTGCGTCATTGGGCTCCGGTGAAGTAGTCGTCGCGGTTCTGGTTTTCACCGTCATCGCTGCCTCGACAGTGTGCGTGCCCGTGATCGGTTACCTCGTTGCCGCGGAGCGACTGCGCGGTCCGCTGGCCAAGCTGAAGGTGTGGTTGCAGGACAACAACGCCACTGTGATGAGTGTGTTGATCCTGGTTATCGGTGTTGTTCTCATCGGTAAGGGCATCGGCGGTCTCTGACAACGGGAGGTAGTTATGGGATCGCTGCTACTGCAACAGATCCCGCTGGCACTCGGTATCATCATGAGCCCGCTGGCGGTTGTCGCCGTTGTCGCCGTGCTCTTTTCCGAACGAGCGCGTCTCAACAGCATCGCGTATCTGATCGGGTGGTATCTCGGAATAGTTGTCGCCCTGGCCGGGTCGTACATCATCTTGACCGCACTCCAAGTTCATCAGAGAACACACCCACCCCTGTGGGTGCCCATCCTCCACCTCGTTCTCGGCGTGACGTTGCTCGCGGGTGCCTGGTTCGTCTACACGCGTAGTCGGCGCGGAGTACAGGCGATGGCGGCTGCAGTGGCTCCGGGAGATGTTGTCGCGGCCGCGCCTCAACTGCCGAAAATGCTCCAGTCGGTGGAACACTTCCAGCCGATGCGATCGGGTGTACTCGGGTTCGCGCTGTTCGTTCTCAATCCCATCGACATGTCCTGTGCGATTGCCGCTGCCATGAACTTTCGCCTCAGCACCGTGGCGCCGACGTCGCAGATCGTCTCGGCCGTGATCTTTTCTCTGGTGTCCGTGACCTCGGTCGCCGTGCCGGTCGCCCTTCTCCTGATCAAGAAGGAGGAGGCCACCGAACCGCTGCAGAAGATCCGCACCTGGATAGCCACCAACACGCACTTGCTGAACGTCGGGCTCCTCGTCCTGATCGCGGCGATGCAGATCAGTAAAGGGGTGCAAGGGCTATGAGTGCTCCGCACACACGGACGTGGTGGGTCTTCGGATCACTGTCCGACTATCAGCGAGGCTGGCTTCGCCCAGACATCATCGCGGGCCTCACGGTGTGGGCTGTCCTTGTCCCGGAAGCGCTCGCGTACGCCACCATCGCCGGAGTTCCGCCGGTGGTCGGGCTCTACGCTGCAGTTCCGTCACTGATTCTGTATGCAGCAGCTGGTAGTTCGCGGCATCTGATCGTCGGACCGATGTCGGCCACTGCCGCGTTGTCCGCAGCGATGATCGCTCCACTGGCGTCAGGAGACGACACCAGATTTGTCGCGTTGTCGGTCGGGCTCGCGATCGTGACCGGACTCGTCGGATTGCTCGCAGGGTTCATGCGCCTCGGATTCATCGCATCCTTCATCTCCGAGCCGGTTCTCAAGGGATTCATAGTCGGTTTGGCGCTCACGATCATCATCGGTCAAGTACCCAAACTCCTGGGCGTGGACAAGGGCGAGGGGAACTTCTTCGTCCAGGCGTGGACGGTGATCAAGGAACTTGGCGAGGTCGACGGTCCGACGGTGGTCATCGGATTGCTCAGCTTGGCAATGGTTCTGGGAGTCAAGCGATGGCTCCCGCTGGTGCCAGGTTCGCTTCTGGTTGTGCTACTGGGGATTACCGCAGTGGCGCTGTTCGGACTCGATGACCGTGGCATCGACATCGTGGGACACATCGATTCGGGCTTGCCGACTATGGGCCTGCCGAGTGGAGTAGGAGCCGAGGACTACCTCGACCTAGTGGGGCCGGCCGTCGGTGTTCTACTCATCGGGTTCGCCGAAGGTCTCGGCGCTGCAAAGACATACGCGGCGAAGGCCGGATACACGATCGACGCCAATCGGGAACTGGTAGGACTGGGGGCCGCCAATCTCGGATCGGGCATCTGCTCGGGAATGGTGGTCAACGGCAGCCTCTCGAAGACGGCTGTCAACGGGGGAGCGGGTGCCAAATCACAGGTCAGCGGGTTGGTGGTCGCCGCATTGACGCTGCTGACACTGCTGTTCCTGACTGGGTTGTTCGAGAAACTACCGGAAGCGACACTATCGGCGGTGGTCATCGCCGCAGTGATCGAACTAGTGGATTTCTCTTCTCTCGCAGCGCTGTACCGGGTCTGGACGAAGCGATTGGGCAGCATCTACGGGCACGCCGCTCGGGCCGATTTCGCCGCCGCTGTCGCGGCGATGTTCGGAGTTCTCCTGTTCGATACCTTGCCCGGTCTGATCATCGGAATTGTCGTCTCGATGCTGCTGCTCCTGTATCGAGTCTCCAAACCGCACGTGGCCGCTCTGGCCAAGGACGGCACGCGTTGGGTCGACACGAGCAGCCATCCTGATCTGAGGAGACTCGACGGCGTCGTGGTGGTCAGGGTCGAATCCGGACTCTTCTTCGCGAATGCCGATCACGTGCGTGATCAGATCACCGGCATGGTGACCACCGGGACCACGACGGTCATTCTCGACGCCGAGACTTCACCGTTCATCGACGTCAGCGCGGCCCAGATGTTGGCTCAGCTTCGAGATTCGTTGGCTCGCAAGAATGTGAGCTTCCGGGTGGCCCGCGACATCGGTCAGTTCCGCGATGTCTTGTCCGGGGCTGACGAGGGTGCGCTGAAGGTCGACGTCTATCCGACCGTCTCGCAGGCCCTCGAGGGTCGGGACAACACTTCAGCGTGAGGTCCGCAGCCAGATTCCCAGTGGCCCCGCATCTTTTGCGACCGATCCGACGATCGACGACGCGACCACCACGATGGCAGAGAAGATGAACAGCCACCCGATCACGGTGAACATCACGCCGAGAAGGCCGAACTCGTCCTGAGACGTCTTGGTCATCCGCGGCAGAAACAGAGTGCCGGCCACGTGCAGTCCGGTCAGACCCGTCGCAGTGAGCAAGCCGGACCCGACACACATACGAGTGGTCATGCGATTGGCGGTCAACAGCATGGGCACGGCAGTCCAGACCAGTGCCCACACTGCGTAGACCGCAACAAATTCCAGGAGACTGCCCACTCTCGGAACGGCATTCAGTTCGCGGCACAGCGCAGCACCGACCACTGACGCGGCGACGACGAACACGACCGCGATCCACCGCCATGCCTGGCGAAGTGTCGCTGTCGGCACACTCCAGATTCGTCCGTACATCCGGCCAAGGGCGCGAGCGTAGGACGTGGAACTGATCAACAGCATGAGCAGGCCGACAATGCCGAACGCGGCCGCAGTGGAGGTGTCGGTCATCACGGCGTCGGGAAGCTGCACCCCGAGGTCGTCTCTGGCGACATCGGCCAAGGGCTTCAACTTTTCCAGGGTGGACGCTGCGATCATCACCGGCAGCAAGGACGTGAACGCCTGGGCTGCCAAAGTCATGGCGCTGTCGACGAGTCCGACTTCGAAGACGTCGATCGTCGCGTCGGTAGCCAACCGTCGGCTTGGTGTGCGTCTCGCCCAGACGGTCATTCGATCGCGCGTATCGGAGTACAGCTTCGGGGGCATGGAAGCAGTCTTGCTCAGATGAGTCCGCCGCGACGCGCAGCCTTGAGTGCGTCGCGTCGGTTACTTACTTCCAACTTCCGATAGATCCCGCGTAGATGCGTCTTGATGGTGTTGACGGACAGGAACAGCGTGTCGGCGATCGACTCGGTGGTGTCTCCCGAGGCCAGTTCGCGCAGCACGGTGTATTCGCCCGGTGTGAGGATCGGTGCACTCACCAGCTCTTGTGGACGAATGCGGTTGCGTACCTGTTCGGCAAAAGCCTCCTGATCGCCGAAGTGCCCACTGAACTCGTCGAAGATCGGACGCAGTGACGCGCCGTAGTCGAGGAAAGGTCGCAACAGCCCACCGGTTTCTGCGGCTCGCAGGGCTTTGTGCAGCGAACGAAACGACTTGCGCTCGTGACCGGTGGCAGCGTGGATCCCAGCCTCGAGTGTCCAGGCGTAGACGGTGTGGGCGAGCACAGGCTCTTCGGTGGATCCGAGGGCTTCGGAAACCTCGACGAGTGCTTCTGCGAACTTGTTGGACGAGAAAGCCACGGCAGCTCGCGCCAGGTGTATCTCGGAAGTCTCGCCGAACTGATCAGCCGCATCGCGCACGAGTCGGCCCGCCCATTCCACTTCGCCGACCGACAGGCATGCGTTCACGACCGGTGGGAGTAGGGCAAGAGTCGCCAATGAGAAGGTGCGCAGTGCGATCGCGCTGAGCATCGCATCGCGGACGTCGGCAGCGGTCGACCGTCGATCGGCCGCGTCGCCGAGACTGTGGAGCCCGAACGTGACGACGGTGTGCCACCCGAATGCCGGGACGCTGGCGCCGAGAACATCTGTGCTCCGGTAGTTTCCGATAGTCGGTATGCGGTACGGAAGTTCGCTGGTGGCGCAGAGATATGCAGCGAAGGCCACCACGGACGCGGACAACTCGTACTCCGCCGTCGTTGTGATTCGGTGTTCGACCGCGTAGTCGATGGCGTAGGTGGAGTGTGCCCTCATCGCCTCGATGTCCCCGCTGAGTGAGGCGACAAATCCTAGCCCGGTCAGTGCCTTCAGTACGAATCGCGACCTGCCTCGTAGTGTTCCGAGCGCGACCGCCTGGGTGTATTCGACAGTTGCCCTGTCGAACTCGCGTTTGAGTAGGAGGGCCGTCGCTACCTCGAGGTGAGCGTAGGCTTCGACATCCGAGTGAGTGCTGTTCTGGCGCCGCACCAGGCGCGAAACCAATGGTTTGTTGTCGGAAGTTGGCGAAGCGCAGGAGATTTCCAGACTCATCGCCAGGAACAGTGGCTCGTCCGCAATAGGCGGATGAGTTGCCTCGAGAAGGTCGAGGCACGTTGTCGCAGAGGTCATGTCACCGGAATGGAGGGCGGCCGCAGCCAGGACCAGGCGGGTGATCGGAGATTCGGAGACCTGCGTCGGTGCGGATTCGAGCACTCGGACGACGTCTCCGCTGTGCCCGTCGAGTACGAGGCCCAGTCCGCAGCGCGCGAGAAAAGCGAGGATGCGGCACGGGTCGCCGATCGACACCTCGAGTTCGAGCGCCTCGAGTTCGAAGTGACGACTCTCGAACCAGGTTGCTGCTCGAAGGTGCGCGCGATTTCTCTCCTCGTGATCGACCCGACGGAACTCTGCGCGGAGGTGTTCGAGGAGAAGGGGGTGGTAGCTGAACCACGTGGTGTGGTCAGCGGAGTCGGTCCGCGTCACGGGGAAGTTGTATTGAATCAGAGCGTCGATCTCGGACCGCGCATTCGAATCGGTCAACGTTTCTGCGAGTTGAGCAGAGAACGAATCGACGACGGATGTCCGCAACATGAATGTCGTGACATGCTCGGGCAAGGATGTCAGGACCTCGTCGACGAGGAAGTCGGCGATCGGGCGCGGCGTATGGGTGAACTCGTTCAATGCATCACCGATGTCGCTCCGGCCTGCCAGGAACGCTGCGGTCAGGCGAACAACAGCGCCCCACCCCTTGGTGAAGTTCTCGACGATTGCGAGCTCGTCGTCGCCGAGGGCGATGTCGTATTCGCCGAACATCGCAGTGATCTCGGTGCGGTCGAAGGCGAGATCGGTGGATGCGAAGCGAGTGAGTCGGCCATCGAGCGCGAGACGATGCCAGGTGAGCGGAGGTTCGTATCGAGCAGCGACGATGATCGACAGATTGTCCGGGGTGTGCGTGAGTATCTGGTCGAGAAGACCGATCGACATCGGATCGTGAAGTGTGTGAACGTCGTCGAGGATCAGCGTCGTTCGGCGATCGTGAGCTTCGACGGTTTCCGCGAAGTGCGCGAGCCACTGTTCGACGGGTCGTCTCGATCCCGCCTGTGCCGGGAACCCTTGGCCGGTGGGCGCGTGACCGGCCGGGTCGAGAGGCGTCGAGATGGCCTCGGCGAGGGATTCGCACAGCACCGACACGTTGTTGTCGCGCTCGGCCAACGTCAGCCAGGCGAGGTCCACGTCAGGGGACGCCCGCGAATACTCACGAGCCCAATTCGCCAGCAGCAGGGTCTTTCCCGCTCCGGCCGGTGCAGAAAGCAGCCCGACGGACCCGGGTCCCGAGCCCTCGGTAGTGGTGGACGCGGTGAGTTTCTGGTGCAACCGGGGACGTGGAACCAGTCCCTTGATTGCAGAGGGCGGGTGAAAGCGCCCGCTGACAGGCGCGTCCGACGCGTGAGTGTGCCCGACGCGGTGAGACGCGTCGAGCGTCACTGCAGCGGCATCACGAAATGGGCTGCTCATCCGACTCCTGTTCGACTGGCTGCACTGGACGTGACCGCTGGATCGACATACGTAACGAGTTAGATGATGTGAAACTACCCAATTCGGACACTTGTTAAGCGTCCAAATCAAAAGATTCGGACCAAAGTCCCTGATTTAGCGAGGGGTGCGTTCGAACTACGAACGGCGTCGCCAGTGCTACCGCCTGAACGGCGGGGTGCGAGCAAACCTCGAATATCGGTCGAATACCTTTTCCAGGCCCACGAGATCCGGATCTGACAACAAGGCCGCCAGAAGTACACGTGCCTGCCCGGCCCGAAGATCGGTGGAAAATACAGCGCCTGCGGCGATCAAGTCGTGGCCGCCGCCACCACCACCGTAAACCGGGGAGATTGGCCCCGAGGGCACACGAGTTGTCACGACCACCGGAATGTGAGCGCCTACGCAGTCTCGGACGGCCTCGACGATCGTCGGATTGGCATTTCCCGAACCGAGTCCGTCGAGAACAAGTCCATTTGCCCCGGCGCTCACGCAAGCTTCGATCTGTACGCGGTCTGCCCCGGGATACAAGGCGATGATGTCGACGCGGGTGTTCGAAATCGGATGCCACGGCAATGGTTCGGGAGTGCGCAGCAGGGCCGGATCGATGCGCAAGGAGCGAAAGGCGTCAAGTGCCGTCGTGTCGGCCTTTCGCGTACCTGCGGCCGGGTGGACCGAACCGCCGAAGGCGATGAGGACACCACGTCCCTGCGATGAGATGTCGAGTCCGGCCGCGATCGCCGCTGCCAGATTCGAACGAGCGTCGGACTCTGGATGGTCGAAAGTGCGCTGCGCCCCGGTGAAGACCACCGGACGTCGGTCGTCGTGGTGCAGGTCCAACAAGAACGCAGTTTCCTCCATCGTGTCGGTGCCGTGAAGCACGACCACCGCGTCGAGTCCAGGATCCTTCAATTCGTCGGCTACGGCGTCGCGAACACGATCCATGTCCGCGAAGGTCATGCTCGAGCTGTCCTTCGACATCACGTCCACGACTCGAAGATCGATGTCGGTCTGCTCATTGCCGAGCAGATCTGCACCGGTGATTGCGGGCCGACTGATTCCGTGCGCATCTCGGGTGCTGGCGATGGTGCCACCAGTGGTGACGACTGCGACTTTCGACACTGAGGTCCTTTCACGTCAAGCTGTGGGGCGATGGATGGCCAACTCGCGAATGCGATTCCTGGCGCCGTACCAACCAATCATCAACAGCGGTGCGATGATCGCGATGGAGCCGACGGTCCATGTTCCAACAGGGTTGTCGAATGCCATCAATACGATAACGACCGCAAGAAAGACCAGTGTCGCGATCCCGGTGTACGGTGCGCCGAATATGCGGAAGGGAGGGCGGGTGACCTTGCCTTGTTTCGCAAGTTGCCAGAGCTTCAACTGGCACAACACTATGACTGCCCACGCACTGATGATGCCGAGGGCTGCAAGATTGAGGACTATTTCGAAGGCTTGCGCTGGGACAACAGCATTGAGCCCGACGCCGAACAGAATGACCACGCCGGTGAGTGCGATTCCCCCGTACGGCACTCCGGCTTTGTTCATTTTGGCAGCGAAGGCAGGCGCCGAGCCTGCCAACGCCATCGAATGGAGTATTCGTCCGGTCGAATACAATCCGGCATTGAGGGAAGACAAGGCTGCCGTGAGAACGACCAGATTCATGATCGCATCCGCACCTTGGATGTTGATCGAACCGAAGAATGTGACGAATGGACTTTCACCGGCGTGGTACTCCGTGTACGGGAGCAACAGCGAGAGCAGTAGTACCGATCCCACGTAGAAGACGAGGATCCGAATGATCACTGTGTTGATTGCCTTGGGTATCACCTTCCGGGGATTTTCGGTCTCTCCGGCCGTGGTTCCCACGAGTTCAATTGAGGCGTAAGCGAACACGACGCCCTGAATCACCACGACTGCCGGCAGTATTCCGTTGGGGAACAGCCCACCATTGTCGGTGATCAGGCTGAATCCGGAGGAATGCCCTTCGATGGGCGTGCCGAAGAGTACGAAATAGACACCGAACCCGAGGAACGCGGTCAAGGCAACGACCTTGATCAACGCGAACCAGAACTCCAGCTCTCCGAAGACCTTCACGGACACCAGATTCAGTCCGAGAACCAACATCACCGCGATCAGAGCGAACATCCACTGATCGATGTGCCCCAGTGGCGCCCAGTACTTCTTGAAGAAGTTCATGTACAACGCCACAGCCGTGACATCGACCACGGCAGTCATTGCCCAGTTCATCCAGTACAGCCAACCCGCAGCGAAAGCCATCTTCTCGCCGAAGAATTCGCGTGCGTAGGAAACGAAGGATCCCGAAGTCGGTCGGTGCATCACCAGTTCGCCGAGTGCCCTCAGGATCAGGAACGCGAAGAACCCGCACAGCGCGTACACGAGAACCAAAGCCGGGCCCGCCTGTTGGAGTCGCCCTCCCGCACCCATGAAAAGGCCTGTTCCGATCGCACCACCGATCGCGATCATCTGAATCTGTCTGGGGCCGAGCGCCTTCTGATATCCGAGATCCTCTTCAGCGGCAACCTCGGCGTGGGGTGTCTCTTCCCGTTCGACGGTCATCAAACCTCCTCCGCAACGGCGGTAGCATGAGGCTTCTCGCCCGCAACGCGGAGATTGGCGAGATGTTCGGGGCTGAGCAACCGATCGAGTTCCTCGCGGTCGAGCAGGCCCGCTTCGATCACGAGATCGGCGACGCGACGCCCGGAAATCAACGCCTCCTGGGCAATCCGTGTGGACGCGGTATATCCGATGTAGGGGTTGAGCGCGGTGACGAGGCCGATGGAGTCTTCGACTCGCGCGCGCAACAGTTCGGTGTTGGCCGTGATACCGAGTACGCACCGGTCCGCCAGAATGCGGCAAGCCGCACCGAGGTGTCGCATTCCTTCGGACAGTGAGTGCACGATGATCGGCTCGAAAGCGTTGAGTTGGAGTTGCCCGGATTCCGCAGCCATCGTAATCGTCACGTCATTGCCGATGACTTCGTACGCGACCTGATTGAGGACCTCGGGAATTACCGGATTGACCTTGCCCGGCATGATCGACGAACCTGCCTGCACCGGCGGCAGATTGATCTCGTTCAATCCGGCTCGCGGACCAGAAGAGAGCAGCCGAAGATCGTTGCACACCTTGGACAACTTCACAGCGACCCGCTTGAGTACGCCGGAGAGGTGGACGAACTGGCCCACGTCTTGGGTCGCTTCGACCAGATCCGTTGCCAACACCAGCGGCAGCCCGGTTAGTGCGCCCAGGTCGGAACAGGCCACCTCGGCGTAGCCGGCAGGCGCGTTGAGACCGGTGCCGATAGCAGTGGCGCCGAGGTTGATCTCGTGAACGAGAAGAGCGGCCTCAGCCAGGCGCGCTCGATCCTCCTCGATCATGACCGCGTAGGTGCCGAACTCCTGACCCAGAGTCATCGGCACGGCGTCCTGCAGTTGGGTGCGTCCCATCTTCACTGTGTCGGCGAACTCGAGAGATTTGGTCGTGAACGCATTCTGGAGTACACGAAGTGCATCCAGCAGGTCCTCGATCGCGAAGATCGTCGAGATGTTGACGGCCGTGGGGTAGACGTCGTTGGTCGATTGGCTCAGGTTCACGTGCTCATTGGGGTGAAGTCGTTCGTAGTCGCCGCGCTGGTGGCCGAGGATTTCCAATGCGCGATTGGCGATTACCTCGTTGGCATTCATGTTCGTCGAAGTTCCGGCACCACCCTGGATGACGTCCACTACGAACTGTTCGTGCCACCGGCCGTCCACGATTTCCTTGCATGCCTGTGAGATGGCCTCGGCTCGCGGGCCGTCGAGGATGCCCAGCTTCTCGTTTGCGCTGGCTGCGGCCCATTTGACGTAAGCGATGCCGCGGATCAGATGCGGGTTCGTGGCAATTGTTCGACCAGTGATCGGGAAGTTCTCCATCGCGCGCAAGGTGTGGATTCCCCAGTACGAATCGGCTGGAACTTCGCGATCGCCGAGCAGATCGTGTTCTGTTCGCGTTTCGAGCACTTGATCAATTCCTCGTGTCTCTTCGCGCAAGCATCACTCTGCGCGGTGGGTGTATTTCGGGATCGCAGCGCTGACGGACAAGTAGTAGACCCGCCCAGCTATCGGGCTATCAGGCTGTCTGACAGGTCTAATTGTTACCTCGCTCACTCCTGCACGTCAACCCGTCACCAGGTGCGATGTTTGACGCGGGACTTCGGCAGTCGCAACAATGACGGCATGAACCTGTCAGACAGCTGGGCCACCAGGCGACCAGTCGCCGCGCGGGTGAGTGCTGCCGAGGCAGTCCTCGCAGACCTTCGTGCCGCAATAGCCTCCGGCGATCTGGCAGTCGGAGAGCGTCTCCCGTCCGAAGCGTCCCTGGCCGAAAGGCACGGGGTCAGTCGATCGGTCATCCGTGAAGCCCTGCGCTCGTGCCACGCTCTCGGGCTCACCGAGACAAAATCCGGGCTCGGCACGTTCGTCGTCAGTGATTCGATAGCGCGAGACCTCGATTTCGGCAGCTATGCGGCCAACGAATTGGTCGAAGCACGGCCTCATGTCGAAATTCCGGCCGCAGGATGGGCTGCGCAACGGCACACCGCGGAGGAACTGGCAGCACTCCGCGGACTGGTACAACAGATGCGTGACGAGGACGATCCGCTCGTATGGGTTGCACTCGACGCCCAATTTCACGGACTGATTGCAAAAGCCAGTAGGAATCGTGTCTTCGAGTCGGTAATCGTCGATATCCGTGAAGCGCTGACAAGGCAATCCGAGACACTCAATCTTGTTGCAGGTCGCCAGGAAAAGTCGAACGAGGAACACGAACGAATAGTCGAAGGAATTGCATCCGGGAGTTACGACCACGCCTCCAGGGCGATGGCCGAACACCTGGACGCCGTCAGGATGACGCTCGAAACACTTGTCCAAGAAAGTGATTCGCTGTGACGGCGCGGCCGCGCAGGTCTGTCCTCGCCTGCGCAATCTTCGCGGCATCGGTGACCGGAGCGTTGGCGGGTTGCAGTTCGTCCGACACCCCGGTGACGTCGACCACCGCATCGTCAGCGACAACAACGTCAGCGACAACAACGGCAGCTGTACCGACTACGGGTGTAAAGCCATCGTCGACGCCGGAATCCGAACGCACGCTCTTCGATGCTGTGGACCGCAATGATCCCGCAGCTGTTACCGCTGCCCTGACTGCCGGCGCGAACATCGAAGCGCGCGGCGAGGGCGAACGGACTCCACTCGTCGAGGCCACCAAGAACAACGCCGTCGCTGCGGCTTCTACGTTGATTCTTGCCGGAGCTGACGTGAACGCGAAGGATTCCATGCAGGATTCGGCCTTCCTGTATTCCGGAGCCGAGGGATTGAACGAGATTCTGGCATTGACGCTCAGCCATGGCGCGGATGTCGACAGCGTGAACCGTTACGGCGGTACGGCTCTGATTCCCGCGAGTGAACACGCGCATGTCGAGACCGTCCGGATGCTGATTGCTGCCGGGGTACCGGTCAATCACGTCAATGATCCGGGGTGGACGGCGCTTCTCGAGGCCGTTGTGTACGGCGACGGCTCGGCGCGCTACGTCGACGTGATCACTCAGCTTCTCGACGCCGGGGCAGATCCCTCGATCCGGGATGCGTCGGGAAAGACCGCATTGGACAATGCCGAAAGCCGTGGTCAGTCAGACGTTGTGGCGCTGCTGCAATCGCGGAGCTGACGCCAACGAGTCGGGCTGACTCCGTAGGCCTGTCGAAACCGTCGGCTGAAGTGTCCGGCGTCGACAAATCCCGCACGGCGCGCAATGGTGGCGATCGGCAGGTCGACGGTTGCCGGTCGAGTCAGTTCGTCCCGAGCCTTCTGCAGGCGCTGGGTGATGATCCACTGCTCGAGCCGGAATTCGTTGTCCGAACAGATCTTGTACAGCTGACGCAGTGAGATGCTGTGGGCGTGGGCAATTCGTGCAGGATGCAGCGCCGGATCGTGAAGGTGTTCGCGGATGTATCGGCGGACCGATGTCAACGTGAGTGCCGATCTCGGAGCGGAGGCGTCGGGATTTGCATGCGTGATCGAAGCGACCAAAGCGCGCGCCAGTTCGATCGAGGCCTCGCCCAATTGTTCGGCGGCAGGATCGGTCTCCAACTGATCGGCGCTGCGGAACAATTCACGAACGTGCGCGATCATCAAGGGGTACAGGTTGCTGTGGTGAGGTCGCGTGGCAGCGTCTCGCACGGTGTCGATCGGTAGTCCCAGCCGATCCATCGGAACGTAGAGGCACTGGGAAGCGCCCGTTCCCGTCCAGGAGAAATCGTAGGTCGACGTCAGGTCCGTCATGAGTAGTTCACCGGCCGGGACTCTGCGTTGTTCATCGTGCTGATCTAGATGGCCGATTCCGCTCTCCTGCAGGGCAATCGCGAGAACCGGCATCGACGCTGATCGCACGTGCCGCGGTGTTCTGGTCAATCGCATCCCCGTCGACTCGGAGCGGAACAGTGATGCTGCGCCCAGATTCCACACGTTCATCCGGGCGCTCACGCCCGCCGGATCCTCCAAGTGGATCGCACAGGGAACCGATGCGCGTCCCATCGCGTCGACGAAGGCGTCCGTGCGTTGGTCAGGCTCCAGCACGGAAGTATCCAGGAGCAAAGCCATGCAGCCTTGATACCCCGGGATGTGGACGCTCAACCAGAATTTGTGCACCGTGAGCCCAGAAGTCTGCACGGACAGTCACGTCCGTCGCAGCAGGTATTTCTAGGATCGAAACGGGCGTGTCCCGGCCTACCGCAGTTTCTCGCTTGCCTACGAGAGTGAAGGAAACGCATGAAGATCTCACGTGTATTCACAGCAGTTCTGGCAATTCTCATGACAGTCGCGGCCGGACTGATCTTCGGTTCCGGTGCTGCGGTGGCAAGCCCCAAGCCAACTGTCGTTCTGGTTCACGGCGCCTTTGCCGACGCCACCAGTTGGGACGGCGTTGCCGCCGACCTACGCTCGCGTGGCTATCGCGTCGTGGTGCCGGACAATCCTCTGCGCGGGCCGGCTTACGACGCGTCCGTGATCGAGAAGACGGTTGCGGACATCGACGGCCCCGTCGTTCTCGTCGGGCACTCGTACGGCGGCGCGGTGATCACCAATGTCCACGATCCGAAAGTCCAGTCGCTGGTCTACATCGCGGCGTTCGGTCCGGTGGAGGGTGAGCCGGTACAGATCACGATCGACCCGATTCGATTCCCTGGCAGCCAATTGCTTCCTCCCGCTCTGGGATTGAAGATCGTCGACGATCCTCACGCGATCGGCGGGAAGAACGTCGACGGCTACGTCACGGACGAGTATTTCCATTCCGTCTTCGCTCAGGACGTTTCCGACGAGACGGCGGCAACGATGTTGGCTCATCAGAAGTCCGCTGCTTTGTGGGCGAACCTCGAACTCGGCGGGCCGCCGTCGTGGGCGAACACACCGAGTTGGTATCTGGTCGCCGGTGAGGATCGCGTGATCCCAGCTTCGGCGCAGCGGTTCATGGCAAACCGGATGGGCGCGAACACCAGCGAACTCCCGACCTCCCATGCCTCGCTGGTTTCACAGCCAGGGGCAGTGGCAGACGTGATCGTGGCGGCCGCTCACGGGTGAGTAGGCGACCGCCACGAAAGTAGAACGGGGTCAGGCGGAAACGATTACCGAGGAGCCGTGTCCGAACAGACCTTGGTTGGCGGTGATACCGATGCGAGCTCCTTCGACCTGACGGCCTTCGGCTTGTCCGCGCAGCTGCCAGGTGAGCTCGCACACCTGCGCAAGTGCCTGTGCGGGAACGGCTTCGCCGAAGCACGCGAGACCGCCGGACGGATTGACCGGGATGCGGCCCCCGATGCTGGTGTCACCCGCACGCAGAAGGTGCTCGGCCTCGCCCCGCTTGCACAGCGCGAGGTCTTCGATCCAGTCCAGTTCCACCGAGGTAGCGAGGTCGTAGACCTCGGCGACGTCGACGTCTTCGGGAGAGATTCCGGCTTCCTCGTACGCGGCGTAGCCGATGGATTCCTTGAACGTGCGCTCCGGAGCCGGGACGGCGGAGCTGGAATCGGTGGAGAAGTTCGGCATATCCATGATCGTCTGCGGGAACGTCGGCGTGACCGTCGAAATAGCCTTGATGCGAACAGGTTCCGCGATGCCCATCTTGCGGGCGTATTCCATCGACGTCAGCAAGATTGCGGCGCCGCCGTCGGACGTCGCGCAGATGTCGAGCAGGTGAAGGGGATTGGACACCACGGGGGAGGCCAACACGTTCTCGACGGTGACTTCCTTGCGGTAGCGCGCATTCGGATTATTGAGCCCGTGCTTGGCGTTCTTGACCTTCACGTTGGCGAAGTCCTCCGCGGTGGCGCCGTAGAGGTCGATGCGACGACGCGCGTTGAGCGCGAAGTACGCCGGGTTGGTCATACCCATGAGGCGGAAGCGCAGCCAGTCCGGGTCGTCCCAACGCTCACCGGCGACGGGAGCGAGGAAACCCTTGGGGGTGGTGTCCGCGCCGACGACCAGGGCAACTTCGCTGAGGCCGGCCAGGATTCGTGCGCGAGCGGTGTCGAGTGCCTGGGCTCCCGTCGCGCACGCTGCGTACGACGTGGCGACGCGAGCGCCGTTCCAGCCGAGGGCCTGAGCGAACGTGGCTCCGGCGACGTATCCGCCGTAACCGTTGCGGACAGTTTCGCCGCCGACGATGAAGTCGACGTCCTGCCAATTCACACCCGAATCGGCGAGCGCGGCGCGAGCGGCGGCAACGCCGTATTTCACGAACGACTGCCCCCACTTGCCCCAGGGGTGCATTCCGACACCGAGTACTGCGACGTCCTTGCTCATGACTGCGACTCCTGATCAGCTGCGGCGACAGGCTTCCAGCGCCACGTCGTACGTACTCCGGTTTCGTCGGTGTACAGCGGCTCGACAACCAATTCGACGGTATTGCCGACCTTGAGATCGTCGACGCCGAATCCGTCGGCCACCTGGCCGAGGATGACGATCCCCTCCGGCAACTCGACTGCTGCGAGAGCAAAAGGCTCGTACGGATCCGAGCGCGGGATGTACGGCGGCGGGGGCTGGTACTGCGCGTCGGTGTACGACCAGACAGTGCCGCGGCGGGAGAGTTCCACGTCGTCGAACTCCTCGCTGAAGCAGCTCGGGTTCTTGCAGAACGTCGCCTCACGAGGGAAGGAAATGGTGCCGCAGGATTGGCACTTCGTGCCGATCAGAGCAGGTTCGTCGCCGGTGGTGAACCAACCCTCTACTGCAGGTGTCACACTCCCGTTCGGCGCCGGCGTTGCAGTCTCGCTCATGCAATCCTCATCTGGTTGGCGAGCCTGATCCGGGGGATCGTGGGCCCGCTGTGCCGCTTACTGGAACAGGTTGCAGTATTACACGATTTTGGCCGCTGACGGGCAAAAATTTTCGCTGAGTGGGACGCTGCCGGAACGCAGACGGCCCCGCCGGGCAGACGAGTCTGCAGGCGGGGCCGTGTGCGTGAAAGTAGCTGTTTACCTGTAGCGGATCAGCGAGCGCGAACGGGTCGACCGAATCGACGCGCCGGTTTCACCCGGGCCGCAGCGTCGAGGATGGAGGTGATCTCGACCTGATCCAGAATCTTTTCGCGGACACGGTCGTGCGCAGCGCCGCGTTCCAGTTCCGCCTTGTCGATGGCGTGCCAGCCCTCGCGGTCGACTACGTCGGACTGTCGCGCCCGAACCAGACGATCGACTGCGGAGTCGTCGGCGACCGGGTTGGTCAGGCGTCCGTCGTTGAAGTCGTCGACGAGCATCCTGATCGTTTCCTGCGCGCAGGACTTGTTGGTGCCGATGAACCCACTCGGTCCGCGCTTGATCCAACCGGTCGCGTAGACGCCGGTTGCGGGATCGCCGTTCGGAGCTTCGAGGACGCGGCCGTTCTCATTCGGAATGACCGAAGCACGCTCGTCGAACGGGACGCCGGTGATGGGCACTCCGCGGTAGCCGATCGAGGTGAGGACCAAGCCGGTATCGATGGTCTCGGTATCGCCCGTCGCCTCGATCTGCACGGTTCCGTTGGCGTCGACCAGGGCGTTGCGAGCGAACTCGATTCCACTGACCTGATCGTCGCCGGTGATCGACGTCGGCGTGAGCAGGTAGCGCAACGTGATGCGCTTGTTGCCGACGTCGACGTGATCGCGGTTCTTCAGGGCTTCGAGTAGACGCAACTTCTGCTCGACGGCATGCGGAAGCTCGCCGCGTTTTGCCAGTTCTTCGGTGGCCGAGTCGAGAACCATGTCGTCGGGTCCGACAGAGAGTTCGATGTCCGGCAGTGCCATCAGGCCGGTGAACTCGGGGACTGTGAACGCGGACTGCGCGATTCCGCGTCGACCCACGATGACAACTTCTTCGACGCGACTCTTCCGCAGAGCGGCGAGTGCGTGAGCGGAGATGTCAGTGCCCGCCAACTTCTCGGGATCGGCCGTCAGAATGCGAGCGACGTCGAGCGCGACGTTTCCGTTTCCGATGATGACCGCGCGGCGATGCGAGAGATCGAAGACGTCGTCGGCGTGATCGGGGTGGCCGTTGTACCAGGCCACGAAGTCGGTGGCCGATGCCGTGCCAGGCAGATCAGCACCCGGAATGCCGAGACCACGGTCGGACGAAGCGCCGACTGCGTAGAGCACCGCATGGTGATTTTCGAGCAGTTCGCTGTGCGAGATGTGCTTGCCGATCTCGACGTTGAGGTAGAACTCGAAACCCTTTTGTGCGGCGATCTTGTCGAACAAGCGAGTGACCTGCTTGGTCTTCTGATGGTCCGGAGCAACGCCGGCGCGAACCAAGCCGTAAGGCACAGGAAGGCGATCGAAGACGTTGACCTGCACGTCAGGCTGAGTCAGTAACTCGTCCGCGGCATACATCGCCGACGGTCCGGAACCGACGATCGCAACGCGCAACGGCGGTCGGCCCTTGTCGACGTGGGCTGCCGGGATGACCTTGGCGAGAAGCGGCCTGGGCCGCTCTTCCTTGTAGAAGTCCGCATTGATGGACAGGAAGACTCGCTGCGGGTCGGTCAGCTTCGACTCGGGGACGATGGCGTCGACCGGGCAGGCCGAGACGCATGCGCCGCAGTCGACGCAGGCCTGCGGATCGATGTGCAGCATCTCGGCGGTGAGGAAGTCCGGCTCGTCCGGCGTCGGATGGATGCAGTTGACCGGGCAGGCGTAGACGCACGAGGCGTCGCTGCAACAGGACTGCGTGACTACGTGTGGCATGGCGCTATGAGTCCGATCTCGACTGTCCGGGAGCTACGCGGCGGCGTTGTGCGAGCTGCGGTGAGGTTCGCTACGGAAGCGTGATGCGCGGCCGTCCATCTTGCAGGCCTTCCACACCAGGCGCGAGGCACGGTTCATCAGGCCGGTGTCGGTGGCCAGCATGCGGACGTCACCGAAGTAGTTGCGCAGGGTCTGGCGCGACTCGGGCAGATCCCAGAACAGGTCCTTCTTCACGGACTTCGGGATGTCGAACTGCTTCCAGAAGGACTTCGGCGGGATGACGATGGCGTCACAGAGAATGCGCATGACGATCGGGAACAGCAGCGAGAGGACGAACCGGTTCGGGCGTGACATCAGCGGGATGCGACGGCTCAGAAGCTTGTGCGCGAACGAGATGTGACGCGCTTCCTCGGCTACGTGGATGGCCATGACCGACTGCATGATCGGGTGGATCTGGCCGCCGGCGCGCAGGATGCTCTTCTGAATGTGGTCGATCGGCTCTTCACCGGCGAGGACACCGACGAAGAACAGTTCGGGGAACGGACCCGCAGCGAGGGGGATGAAGGGTGCAAGCATCTTCATCGGACGGCTCATGCCGGGAGCGTCGGCACCGATGCGGTTGACCATCTCCTGGAACATCATCGTGTGGTTGCACTCTTCGACCGACTCGTGCGTGCAGTAGCGCGCCTCGGCCGAATCGTTGGGCAGCGAGAAGACGTACTGCATCATGCCGCGGATCAGAATGTTCTCGAACTGGAGACCGACCTTCGCGACATTGGCCTGGCGCCACATGCCGATTTCGATCTGCCTGGCCTCGGACTGCGACTGGTACCAGGGGTGAGCACCCAGCGGGTCTGTCTCGGCCGGGAGGATCCAGCGGCGATCGTTCGGGACGACGGCAAACTCGGGGGAGTCCCAGTCGATGTCGAGGTACGGGTCGAAGTGCTTGTGCACCGAGCCCTCGGACAGGAGTCGAAGCGTCTCGTTGTACGAGTCGTCGGATGCTTCTCCGCGCTTGTCGAGCGGCGATGTGAGCGTCATGGCGTCTCCTCTTCGTTTCGGTCACCGCTGGTATTTCTCGCGGTGTTCGGTGGAATCGAGGGCCGGTTGTGTGATCGCTGGCACTCGGTCTGGGTTTAATGTAACCCGAGGTATCAGGAAAAGCTAGTGGCAGATACTCCTGGATCTCGACGAATTCTTGACACGGTCGAAGCGGCGCCATAACTTACTTTTGAGTAATTTCCGCGGTGCGCTCGAAGTTGGCTGTTCAGGGATGGGTTCGCACCGAAACGCACGCGAAGATCGAACCGAGGCCGATGTGATCAGAACGCTGCTCAGCAATATTGCCTTGAGTCCGCCGACGCGTCTGCGCTCTCTTGTTCCGTCACGCGGTGTCACGCTCTCCGACAAGACGATCGTTCTGACAGGAGCTTCCTCGGGGATCGGTGAGGCCACTGCTCATCTCTTGGCGCGTCGGGGAGCCGAGATGATCCTGGTCGCGCGCGGTGAGGAAAACCTCGAACACGTACGGGACGAGATCCACCGCAGGGGAGGGTGGGCGCACATCGTGCCTGCGGACCTCTCCCGCGGTGAAGCCGTCGACGAACTCGCGGAGACGATCGCGGATCGATTCGGGTCGGTCGACATCCTCGTCAACAATGCGGGTCGCTCGATCCGGCGTACCGCGTTGGATTCGGTCGACCGATTCCACGACTACGAGCGCACTATGGCACTCAACTACTTCGGACCTACACGACTGACGTTGCGTCTGCTGCCCGCGATGCTCGAGGCGAAGTCCGGACACATCATCA
The DNA here is from genome assembly GCF_030056745.1 of Rhodococcus sp. IEGM 1406. NCBI lineage: Bacteria > Bacillati > Actinomycetota > Actinomycetes > Mycobacteriales > Nocardiaceae > Rhodococcus > Rhodococcus sp. IEGM 1406. The sequence continues at coordinate 336,242 of NZ_JASHKO010000001.1, forward strand.
ACGTCGGAACCTGGGGAGTCACTGCCGGCGTGATGCCGAGGTTCAGTGCCTACCACGCGTCGAAGTCTGCTCTCAGTGCCTTCGGCCGAAGCCTCGGCGCGGAATGTCACGGCACCGGTGTCGATGTCACCACAGTGCAATTCCCACTCATACGAACACCGATGATCGCGCCGACGGCGGATTACGTGAGCCAGCCGGCGCTGACGGCCGATCAAGCTGCATCGTGGATCTTGAGGGCGATCAATACGCGTCCCGTCGAGCTGTATCCGCGGTACGCGGGGCTGTTACGAGCGATCGACGTTGTATCCCCTTCTGCCACTGACGCTCTCGTGCGAAGGGCCGGGATCTGAGGGGCTGGGATCTGAGGGGCTGGGATTTGAGGGGTTGGGATCTGAGGGGTTGGGATCTGACCAGAAACGTGCACCAGCACCGGGGCATGGTTCGTCCCCGGTGTTGATGTATTCGATTGTCGCGATTCACGCCGCTGTGGGTGGGCTGTTCCCGCCGATCGGCTGTTGATACGGATCAACCGACATCGGTGGATAGAACACCGTCTTTCGATCCGGACCGATCTCCACCCGCCATTCCGTGTGGTGCATCGTCCGGTGGTGATGACCGCACAACAAGATCAGATTGTCGAGATCCGTTGGGCCGCCATCGTTCCAGTGAACAATATGATGAGCATCGCACCACCCCGACGGCGTCCCGCACCCCGGAAACGCACACCCGCCATCCCGAACCGCAAGAGCCCGGCGCTGCGGAACAGTCGCCGTTCTCGCTTCCTTACCGCAGTCGAGCGGAACACCATTCTCATCCAACAAAATCCGCGTCACGGTGCAGTCGCACGCCAGCATCCGGGCAGTGTCGAGGCTGATCGGGCCCACCCAATCCGTCCACGCGAACCCGAGTTCCGCCGTGGACGGCAACAGGTCTTTCAACGCTTGCAGATCGGTCATATCTTTCGCACTGGCAGTGACCGTGATGTGTGGTTTCACTCCGCCCTCGATCGGACCCAACCCCGCCCGCTCGTACCGGCGCAACAGTTCGCAGAACCCGTCCGCACGCCGTAAAGCAGGCGTGCGGGTGTCCTTGACGCCGTCCTTCTCCGGCGTTGGCGCCGACAGCCTCGACAACAAGGTGATCAGACGGGCCCCGTTCACAGCATCTAAATCGCCCTTCACAGACACACGCCCGTACAAGCCTTTCGAGGCGTAAAACTCGTTCCGCTCCGAATCCTCGCCGACCGGAACGCCATCCTCGCGTTTTCCGTACTGCTTCTCGATCCGCCGGATCGCCGCCCGCACCGCATCACAATCCACAATGTTCTTCGACGCCAACGACAACAAGATCCCGCGGGCCTTGTCCACATCCGCCAGGGTCATGTTCTTGGGCGGATGCTGACAAAACGACGCCACCTGCCGCGCCTTCAACGCATCCACATCCCCACGATGAAACGCATCGCCCACCACAGGTTCGAGCATCAACAACCGCGCCAACCCGACCAGCAGACTGCACTCACCGATCTCCAGATTCGTCGAACCATGCAACCACTGCGCGATCGCCCGAAAACCCTTCCCACCGAGAACCTCACGGGAAAACATTTCCACGATCAGCAACACCAACCGCGACTGCAACTCGTGCCGGGCGCGCACCAGATCGAGAACCTCACTCTTGAGGCCCTCGCCATCCAGCTGCCACGCTTCCCGACTGTCCATGCCGAAAGCCTAATCGAACAAAGTTTCGAACACAAGAGAATGTGGATCGAAAATTGCTGCTATCAAATCGATTTCGACATTTCGGACAGTCGGTTATAGGCGGGTCGCCGACGTAGTCCACGTGCGCCGACGAGTGCGAGCGCCACCATCAACCCGGAGCGCAACAGCATCACGTCGGAATTGTCTGAGCCCCAGCACATTGTGTAATCGGCGTCGATCATGTTGCCGCCTGTCCCCGGCAAGCGCATGGGTCCAGCCGAGCACCAGGCCCAGGAGTGTCATCGCCAGCGTGATGGGAACGAAGACCACCAGGACCCGCAAGAAATGCCCTCGAACAAGGCTGGTGGATTCGCGAAGATCGACGAGTAGTGGAAGCGCCGGACACGACGGACACCGATTTATTACTCATCGGTCTGGTGTCGAGTGCGCATCTGCAGTCCCGAGCCAAAACCAATCTTCAGCGCTTCCGGCGGCCGAACAATACGCCGACAGCCGAGATCATGATCAGCGCCACAAGAACGACGACGATGTACGACCTGTCCGCGGCCGGTGCCACCGTTTCGCTTTCTTTGGTCACTGCATCAGTGAATGTACAGCTTATGCCTGGAGGGAACCATCCCCAGAAGTCTGTAATTCCTGCCGCTACCCTCTCCGCCCGGTCGGGAAGGAGATAATTGAATCGTGATGGGATTCCATAGTGATCAATGCACCAGCTGGGCTGATGTTGGAGGCGCAAAGAAAATGCGTCCAACAAATAGACCAAGGTTAGTGCGATCAGCGATATTGCTAAAGACGCTTGGCTTGCTCGTAATAATCGAATCTTCACGACTCGCCCGCAACAGTCACGTCATCATGAGGTGACGATGGTATTGGTTGCTGCGATCCACCGAATCCAGCCGTGCTCAAAATTGACCTGTCGACTTTGGGAGTCGCCGAACTCTCCTGACATCGGTAGTTCAATCGACCATCCTCGCAGCCCTGCCTCCCATAGGCAGCAAAGATAGCACCGTGGACACTTTCACCGTGCCGAGAAACAATCGATCGTGAGATCGGGGAAGTGGTTACTGCTAGTCCGCGACAAACAGCTCGCTATCCTCATCGAATGGATCAGGCAGTGTCGAACTCGCAGGCAACGAGAAGGTCCGGTGCTCTTCGTTGGGTTGCTTTGGTAAACGCACTTATCGCAGCGTCGGCGTCGGCGATGTATGTCGCAGCGAAATGCCATCTCACCTGGCCCGAACCTGCGGATAGTGCACTCTCGATCGCCGGTGCGGTCGTTCTCTGGGTCCTCACGGCGAGTGTTGCAATCGTGCTGCTCGGAGTGTGCTGGTGGCAGCGACGCCGATGGTTGTGGTCCGATGTCGCTGTTCCGGTTCTCGTGGTGATGGCACTCGGGATCGCGGCCGCGGGGCAGCCACATTTCGATCAGTATCGGGCAGACTTCGAAACCGTTGCACAGCAACTACTTCAAGAACCTGACGATCCCTATTCCGATGGGTATCATCGTGATCTACGAATCGGCAGATTCGATATCTCCTATGCCAACGTCAGCAGTGAAGGCCACGTCTATTTCTATGACGCACGAGATGGATTGGACATCTTGGACAATCCAGGCTGGGTGTACGCACCCGATGGCGTGTCGGACAAGACCTTCAATCAGCTCCAGTTGGAAGACATCGGGGGCGGATGGTACCGATTCCCTCATCTTGTCGTTGACAGCTATTGAAACTCAAACCACCCGACCAGCATTCCGGAGGCGAAGGGAAGTAGGAGTACGAAAAGCGTCGTGAAGGTCAAGGCGGTGTCGGTGCGGCAACTGCCACCTCCGTCGTACCAGCGTGAGCAGATGTCCCCGAAGTCCCAACTCTCGCCGAACGCTGAACGAACCAACCTGAAAACGCGGCTGTCAGGATCAGGAGGAATATCACCGCCGCTGGCCGCCCGATCTGCCCTCGGCATTGCCGCCAGGTCGCGCACATCATCGGCAAATACAGCTCGGTGAAGTGCGGATGCGTCTCATGATGAAACAATACTGTTCGTCTGGTGATCCGCACGGATTCCGAAAGCCGATACCCCGGACCTTCTCCGAGGTATCGGCCTGAGGTCAGAGGCAGAAGAAACTGAGCGAACTGATTGCCGCGTTCTGCTCGAGCTGGCCTGCGTCTCCGACGTTGCCGGCGGCGACTGACAGATCTTGAAGGGAGAGAATAGCGTCCATTGTCATTTCCTTTGTTGATCGGCGTTCTTGCCGATGGATTTGATCGATCGAGTTTGCTTGCGGTGTTGATTTAATTCCAGGTTTTTCGCCTGGTACTTCTGTGCTCCAATCTGCCGTGGGTGATAACTTCCGAACAATTAGGCGATGTGGCAGTTCGACGCGCACATCAGTGGAAACGACTGTCGGGCAGTTGCCGATCCGGTATGTCGGAGCAACGCCAGTATTCCTGCAGATCCGGTTGCCCAGTCTGTCGAGAGTCTCAGGTTCTGTTCACCTGGAAAGTGCAGTCCTCCTGCGTGATTGAGGCTGTGTAAGCCCAGAAGCTGGAACTGCTGGGCAAGCGTCTGCTCACAATCGGCGCCGGCATATGGACTCTTGGAGAGTTCGCCGAGAAAGAGAATCAGCCCGGCTCGCCCGTTGAGTAGTCCGGCTTGGGCAGTGAATTCGACGGCGGCAGCGCGGGCTATGGCAAGTAGCGCAGACGCGTAGCGCGGCTCGTCGACATGTCGAACAAGTTGAAGAAGTACCAGGCCCACGCCGACGGATCCCGATCCGAGGTACGGCATTGTCCGGCGCTCCTCTCTCAGCTGCATCGAACCGACAGGGCACATCTGCATCACGGACAGGTCGATGTCGACAAGCTGTCGCGCGTGTTCCAGCGATCGAGGATCACCGGTCCGTTCGTAGTGGCGAGTCCAGAACAGTGCTTGCCCGCTCGGCCCTCTCATCAAGCCTCCGCGACCCGTTGTCGCCCAAGATGTTCCGTCGGTGAAGCGGACGTGTGCGCGAGCAGCCGGAAGGCGATCCCGCAGAGTTTCGGTGACGAGAGCGAGAGTTGACGATGCCGCCGGACATGACTCCGATTCCTCGAGTAGAAGGCACCCGATTCCGGAAAGGCCGCCGAAGAGGCTGGAGTCGAGCGCGTCGAGTGGGACTCCACGCAAAGTCTCGACCCATCTGTCGGCTGTCGAGTGTCGTCCTAGCTGCCGAAAGGTATGCACCGCACCTGCGAGCCCGTCGAAGAAACCGAACCGTGGTTGCGTATCCGAATCAACTTGATGTTCAGTCCATTCCAGAACTGTCTCCAAGGTGTCGGTGGGAAGATCATCGGCGAGTAGGTTTCCGCACGAGCCGTGAGCAATGCCGTAACCGTTCACTTCGAACTGGGCGATGTCACCGGGAAAGAGTCGATCAGCGCGGGAGAGATCAAGTGTGGTGAGGATGCCGCAGCGCAATCGAGCGTCCATACGTTGCAAGGTTTCCCTCGACGACGTGTCCCAACGATGCGGGTGATCCTCCGGTTCCGGCGGCTGTGCGTCGAGCATCGAATAGAGCGAGGCACAGAAGGCACGAGGAAGATCGAATCGAGACACCGCGTAGCCGATGAGTTCGGGAATCTTGTTGCGGTCGAGGGGGAGCATTGTAGTAAGTGGGACAAAGAGTCCCAGTTCGATGCATCCCAAGGAGTATCGATCTGCCTCGATTCCTGTCAACTGTTGCGGTGCGGTGTACCCGGGAGCCCCGGTGGACCGGGGCGGTTGTTCGTCGATGCTGTGGGCCATCTCGAAATCGATGATCCGAATACCCGACGGTGAGCACATCACGTTGCCGGGGTGAAGATCGGCATGAACGATTCCGGCGTGGTGGAAGCTCTCGACTGCGGTAGTCAGCTGTTGTGCAATACCGAGCGCCCAGGTTCTGTATTCCGTTCGGGAGCTGAGTGTCTGATCCGCACGTATCAGCGGATAGCGGAGCGCAATCTCCTGATTCAGGGGAGCGCCGGGAGCGCGCTCGGTGACAAGAAAGTGGTGTCCTTCGCGCTCGAACAAGTTGAGCGCGGAAGGTGAGTACGGGTTGCCGGCAAGGTGAGTCAGCGTGTCGTACTCGTTGCGGATGCGGTCGATTGCGTACCGGCCGTTGGCGTCCGGGGCGGTGAAGGGTCGACCCTCTTTGATGACCAGATTGATGCCGGCGTCGTCCAGCGCGGAGTAGATCCCCCCGCTGTTGCTGAAGTGCAGGGCTTCAGTGATCGAATAGGGGAAGGCGTCGCGCGATTTCAGCTTGTCTTGCTGCGCGCGAACGAAGTCCGGGATTTGTACCCAGTCTGGAGTTCTGAAGGAAGTGCCGCGCAGATCGGGTTCGAGCGATCCGTCAGGGCGACGTATTGCCGGGACGCGATCGCCGAATGAATCATTGGTCTGCATGGGCAGGTACGCGCCGTACCGTAAGTAGAGTGGTCCCCGGTTCCATCGCACATCGCTGAGGATGTATGGCCCGTCGGCAGCCGTGACAAGCTCGTCCAGTTCGGTGATGACACGTTGTGTGGCAACGCTATCCGCCGGATAGATCGTGATGAATTTTCCGCTGGATGTTCGATTGGCCTGCTTGCTGTTGGAGAACATGAGGTCTGCTGCCGTCCGAAGAAATTTGAAAGGCACCAGATCGCGGCCGCAATACTCGGAGACGGTATCGAGCAGCTCCTGCGCGTTGGCTTGGGTAGCGGAGCAGTGAATCTTCCATCCCTGTTCTGGCAGCACGCTGTCAGGCGGTTGAAAGTAGTTCCACGGTCCGCTTTGGGGACCGCGTCGCCAGAGTGACCAGTCCACCGACTTTGCAGGCTTAAAGTGCTGGTCAGTCGGTGTGTCAGGTCGAGTGACCGTTCTGATTCGGTCGTAGAAATGCGAGTCGGCACGTGTGAATGCAACGTATCGCAGGTCCACGCTCTACCTCCGGGTCAGTCCCCCTGCGGTTTGTCGTCGATTGGTGCCACGCCCCGAATCCCCTGTGGCTTGGATTGCTTGTGGCGGAAGGCTATCCGATTCCGGACATTTCGGGCGAAGATTGAAAACCTATCATTCGAAAGTACTAATGAAGGGCGTGGGTCAGGGGTTCCTGATCGCCCAACTCTTCATCTGCCCACATCGGCTTCGAGTTCGGTAGCCCTCTCTTGACGGGCGGTCCGACTCGGTGGTAATTGTTTAGCGAGCGCTAAGTCAGGGTGCTCTCACGATCTCGGTCCGGCATCCGGTGCCACGAACTCGGGTGCCGGACCGCCCCAGCAATGCACGTCCTCGAAGGGAACGAAGATGACCAAGGCAGTGATCGTCGATGCAGTCCGGATCGCATCCGGCAAGGGCAAACCCGGTGGAGCGCTGTCCGAGACTCATCCCGTCGAACTGCTGGCGCACGTCCTTCGGTCGATTGTCGAGCGCAACGGCCTCGACCCCGCCTTGGTGGACGACGTGATCGGCGGTTGCGTCGGCCAGGCCGGTGAGCAGGCGCTCAACATCACCCGCAGCGCGGTCCTGTCGGCAGGGTTCCCCGAGTCGGTACCCGCCACCACGATCGATCGCCAGTGCGGATCAAGTCAGCAAGCTGCGCACTTTGCGGCTCAAGGCGTGATCGCCGGGGCCTACGACATCGTGATCGCGGCAGGCGTCGAATCCATGAGTCGTGTCCCGATGGGTACCGCGACGATGGGGAAGGATGCTTCCGGTCCGGGCATCGCGGCTCGCTACCCCGAAGGCCTGGTCAATCAGGGCATCTCCGCGGAGTTGATCACCGCGAAGTGGAAGCTTGACCGCGAGGCTCTCGACGCATTCGCTGCGCAGTCCCACCAGCGGGCAGCAGAGGCTGCGGCGCAGGGGCTCTTCGACAAGGAGATTCTGCCGATCTCGGTGACCAACGCCGCCGGTGAGACCGTCTCGCATATCGTCGACGAGACGGTTCGCGCGTCTACTACCGCCGAGGGACTCGCCGGTTTGAAGCCGTCGTTCTACTCGGAGAAGTACGCGCAGCGCTTCCCCGAGGCGCAGTGGTCGATCACTCCCGGTAACTCGTCGCCGCTCACCGACGGCGCGTCCGCAGCACTGATCATGAGCGAAGAAATGGCGTCGAAGCTGGGGCTGACGCCGCGAGCTCGTTTCCATTCCTTCTCCGTTGCGGGCGATGACCCGATCTTCATGCTCACCGCACCCATCCCAGCCACCCACAAGGTGCTCGCTCGCGCGGGTCTGAGCATCGACGACATCGACACCTACGAGGTCAACGAAGCCTTCGCTCCCGTTCCACTCGCCTGGGCTCACGAGTTCGGCGCCGATCCGGCAAAGCTCAACCCGTGGGGCGGCGCGATTGCACTCGGCCATGCCCTGGGGTCCTCGGGTACTCGACTGTTGACCACGATGGTCAACCATCTCGAGGCCACCGGCGGACGCTACGGATTGCAGACCATGTGTGAGGGCGCCGGCATGGCCAACGCCACCATCATCGAACGCATCTGAAACACATAACCTTTCGAAAGGAACTCTCATGATCGTCAACGACAGCGTCGCCGTCGTCACCGGTGGAGCATCCGGCCTCGGCCTGGCTACGACCAAAGCCCTTCTTGCCGACGGTGCCAGCGTCGTCATCATCGACCTTCCGTCGTCCAACGGTGAAGCCATCGCCAAGGAACTTGGCGACCGGGTCCGCTTCGCGGCTGCAGACGTCACCGACGAGGCTGCGGTCACCGCTGCACTCGATGTGGCCGAGTCCCTAGGACCCCTGCGCGTGGCAGTCAACTGCGCCGGAATCGGCAACGCAGTCAAGACTGTCAGCAAGAAGGGTGCTTTCCCGCTCGACGCGTTCAAGAAGGTCATCGACGTCAACCTGATCGGCACCTTCAACGTTCTTCGTCTTGCTGCGGAACGTATTTCGAAGACCGAACCCATCGACGGTGAACGCGGCGTCATCATCAACACCGCCTCCGTCGCAGCCTATGACGGTCAGATCGGGCAGGCTGCGTACTCCGCGTCGAAGGGTGGCGTCGTCGGTATGACGCTCCCCATCGCCCGTGACCTCGCGTCGCTGCTGATCCGCGTCAACACCATCGCTCCCGGGCTGTTCAAGACCCCGTTGCTGGCCGGACTGCCTGAAGCCGCCCAGGCGTCGCTGGGTCAGCAGGTGCCTCACCCCTCTCGCCTGGGTGATCCCAGCGAGTACGGCGCGCTTGCTGCGCATATCGTCTCCAACCCTATGCTCAACGGTGAGACGATCCGCCTCGACGGTGCAATCCGTATGGCACCGCGGTAATTTCGGCTATTCATGACTGGCGAGGTGGAGCCCGTGAATTCGGTGGCATTGGACTGGAGGACTTTCCCGCCGCTGGTGATGACCGACATCCTGATGGCTTCGCTCGAGCTGTTCGACGAGAACGGTTACCACGGCACGACGGTGCGGCAGATTGCCAACCGTGTCGGGGTAACCGTTCCCGCGCTCTACTATCACCACGCGAACAAAGAGGCAGTCCTCGTCGCTCTGTTCGAGATCTCGATGAGTGAGCTGAATACCAGAACCGAAGCGGCAGAGGTGGAAGCCGGCGAAAATCCGGTACGACGCTTCGCCTTGGTTGTGGAGGCAATTGTTCTCTACATGACCCACCGGTCGCGGCATGCTGCGTTGGACACCGAGATTCGGCATGTCTCACCGGAAAGCCGAAGTCGATACGCCGCCAGTCGTAAGCGGCTCGAGTTGCTCATGCGCAGGATCGTCGACGACGGTGTGGCATCGGGAGATTTCGCGGTCACCGACACCGAGGAGACCGTCCGGGCCATACTCGGTATGGCGCAGTCACTGCCGCGTTGGTTCCAGACCGGCGGGCCGATGTCGCCGACGCAATTGGCGCAGAAGTACGTCGACATCGCTTTTCACACGGTCGGTTATCGTCCGTAAAGTGCATTGCTCGCTAAACGAAGGTGGGCAACAGAGTGAAAACCTGTTGCCCACCTTCAGTATTCATACTTCAGCATTCACTCCGTGTCAGAGGCGAGTGACTTCGAGTCCGCCTTCGTGGTAGTCGGCCCTCAGACGCTTCTTGTCGAACTTGCCGACGCTCGTCTTCGGAACTTCCTGAACCACAGCCCAGTTCTCGGGGAGCTGCCACTTGGCGACCTTGTCCGAAAGATATTGCTGGAGTTCGGACATCGTGGTCTCGGATCCGGCGCGCAGAACTACCGCGACCAACGGGCGCTCGTCCCACTTCTCGTCCGGCACGCCGATGACGGCAGCTTCGGTGACGTCGGGGTGACCCATGACGGCATTCTCGAGGTCGACCGATGAGATCCATTCGCCGCCGGACTTGATGATGTCCTTGGAGCGGTCGGACAGGCTCAGGAAGCCGTCGGCCGTGATGGATCCAACGTCACCGGTCTTGAGCCAGCCGTCGTTGAACTTGTCTTCCGCATCGACGCCGTAGTACGACCCGGTGATCCAGGGGCCGCGCACTTCGAGCTCGCCGACGGAAACGCCGTCGTGTGCAACAACTTTGCCGTCATCGTCGATGAGACGTGCCTCGACGGATGCCGGGAAGCGGCCCTGAGAGTAGCGGTACTTCCACATCGCGTCGCCGGTGACACCGGCCGGCGGGCGGGCAACGGATCCGAGTGGGGAGGTTTCGGTCATGCCCCAGGCGTGCAGGACGGAGACGTTGTGGTCGGCTTCGAATGCGTGCATGAGGGCAGGCGGTACCGCGGAGCCGCCGATCAGAACCTCACGCATCGAGGAGATGTCCTGTGGGTTCTGCTCGAGGTAGAGGTGCAGGCCCTGCCAGATGGTGGGTACGGCCGCGGCGAACGTCGGCTTCTCGCTGGCGATGATCGCAGCCAACGGAGCAGGCTGGAGGAAGCGATCGGGCATGATCAGCGAGGCGCCGATCATGAACGCAGCGTAGGGAAGTCCCCACGACATGGCGTGGAACTGAGGCACCACCGCGAGTGCACGATCGCCCTGCGCGAGGTTGGGGCCGTCGCTCATGCAGACCTGCATGGAGTGCAGGTAGATCGAGCGGTGGGAATAGACGACGCCCTTGGGGTCGCCCGTGGTGCCGGACGTGTAACACATTGCGGCAGCACTGAGTTCGTCGACCTCGGGCCAGTCGAACTCGGTTGGCTGATCGGCGATCAAGCCCTCGTATGTGTGAACCTGCACGCCCTCGGGAGCTTCGAGTCCCGCAGTGGAGGAACCGGTGACGATGATGTGCTTGACGGTTGTCAGCGACGGAAGCTGCGGAGAGAGAAGCGGAATCAGGGACGGATCGACGATGATCACGCGGTCCTCGGCGTGATTGGCGACGTGGATCAACTGCTCGGGGAACAGGCGAATGTTCAGCGTGTGGAGCACAGCACCCATCGAGGGGATCGTCAGGTACGCCTCGAGGTGCTCGGAGTTGTTCCACATGAACGTGGCCACTCGCTCGTCACCCTCGACACCGAGTCCGCGCAGGGCGTGCGCAAGCTGTGCGCAGCGCTTGCCGACGTCTGCGTATGACACACGGCGCGGGCCGGACTCGGTCCACGTGACAACCTCGGAAGCGCCGTGAACGGAGGCACCGTGGCGGAGAAGTTGAGCAATGGAGAGGGGGGCGTCTTGCATGGTGCTCAGCATGGGCTGCTCCTGTGTGGTGTGTGAGACCGGTGCTTTTGCCCACGGGCCCTCACAAACGATGTGCTGTGGCTGCCAGATTAGTCACAGCTGCGAAGTGCTCGCTAGTGACCCACTGCACTAGCGAAAAACCACGCTATGAGTAGCGCTCCCGGATCGACCACTCCGCGAGCGGCTTCGCCCACATAACTTGCACGTCCGCGGTTCGCGAGCATGGTTTCGGTCGACTCCGCGCCGGCCGCCGCCGCTGCCGCTGCGCTGGCCAGAGCAGCGTCCCGATCGGCTCCCGAGTTCACGGATTGCTCCAACGACTCGACCGCCGGAACTATCGCGTCGACCATCGTCTTGTCGCCGACGCGTGCGCCGCCGAGCGAGGTGATGTTGTCGAGCCCCGCCCGTGCTGCAGTCGCGATCGCACCGAGGTCGAGTTCGGAGTCCGCTGATTCTGCGGCGACGCGGAAGAAATGCCGGAACCAGATGCCGAACAACGCGCCGGACGTACCGCCGGCGTGACCGAGGTACGCCTGGGAGACTGCATCGAATATCGTTGCAGTGGAATAGGTGTCACGGATCGCCGAGATGTCGAGCTGATCCAGTGCGGCCACCATGTTGGTCCCGAAGTCGCCGTCTCCTGCTCGTCGGTCGAGATCGGTCAGGGCAGGTTCCTGCTCCAGTACCTTCGCGGCCCAGTCCGCAATCCAGCCGCCGACGAAGCTGCTTTCGGCAGTGCGTGAGGTGTCGGGTGTGAATGTGGGACCGAATGATTCACGCTTGCCCATGCCGCTGTACTCACGTGCCATAGCATTCGGCCAGGCGGGCGCTTTTGTTGGTGCGTCCCATAATTCGAGGATTTCTTTGTTTGTGCGAACAAGGGTGATGGATGCTCCGGCCATGTTCAATGCAGTGACGAACGTTCCGATCAGCGTCCGCTCGATGTGAATTCCCTGGTCGGCCAGATAGTCTCCGAGTTCGGCGAACAGTAGTTGCAGCTCCATTGGGTGGGTGGCTCCCAGCCCGTTGACGACCGCAATGACGTGATCACCTTCGGCGAGACTCAGGGACTCGATGATCGGATCCGTCAGCCGTCGCACCAATTCCGGTGCGGGCAGGGCGTCCACGCGTTCTGTGCCGCGTTCGCCGTGGATTCCGATACCAAGTTCCATCTGCCCGTCCGGTAGGTCGAACGACGGCTCGTCAGCCCCCGGCAAGGTGCATGGGCGAAGAGCGACGGCCATGCTGCGAGCCGAGTGCGCGACGTGTTGTCCGATCCGGGTCACCTCGGCCAGGTCGTCACCGCGGGCGGCCGACGCGCCGCAGACCTTCTCCACCACGATCGTTGCCGCAGTGCCGCGTCGCCCCGGGCCGCTACCGTCTGCGCGTTCGGTCGCGACGTCGTCGTCGACCAAGACGACGTCCGTGTCGATCTTGTCCTCGCGGAGTAGTTCCCGTGCGATACCGAAATTCATCACGTCGCCGGTGTAGTTCTTCACGATGTGCAGGACGCCGCCACCGGCGTCGGCAGCTTTGGATCCTTCATGGATCTGCAGTGCGTTGGGTGAGCTGAAGATCAACCCGGGACAGACGGCCGTGAGCATTCCTTCGCCGATGAATCCGGCGTGCATGGGTTCGTGACCCGAGCCGCCGCCGGAGACGAGCGCGACTCGCCCGCGTGGAAGGGGCTGTGCACGAGTGAGGTATCCGGGATCGGGGTTCCACGCGATGTCGTCGGTGGATCCGATCAACCCGCGGAGTGCGTCGGGAACAAATGTCTTTGCGCTGCGCATGAACATCACTTCAGAGTAGGTCTAACGTCGACTTCGGGCACGGATCGTGATCGACGAGAGGTGGACGGCGTGAAATTGGGGTTGGTACTTGCCGGTGGCGGCGTTGCGGGAATCGCCTGGGAAACCGGTTTTCTGTTGGGCGTTCAGGACAAATCGCCGGACGCTGCCGCAGCGCTGCTGGCAGCGGACGTATTGATCGGCACTTCTGCAGGTTCCACCGTGACCGCTCAGATTGCGGGCGGCGCGACACTTCAGGAGCTTTTCGACGCACAAACGGCCGCTGCGACCGGTGAGATCGATCCGGAGGTAGATGTCGAGGTCCTCGGTCAGATGTTCGTCGACGCGATCGCGGGCTCCGCGGATCGGTCCGAACAACTTCGTGCGCTCGGCGAGGCAGCGATGGCCGCCGACACCGTCGAACCCGCCGTGCGTCGTGCGGTCATCGAGGCAAGGCTGCCCAATCGGTTGTGGCCCGAGCGGGAGTTGCGCATCCCGGCGATCAACGCACAAACCGGTGAGGTGAGGGTGTTCGGCAGTGCTGACGGCGTAGAACTGATCGACGCAGTCGGAGCAAGTTGCGCCGTACCAGGGGTGTGGCCGGTAGTCATGATCGAGGGCGACCGGTACATGGACGGCGGAATGGCAAGTGGCTCGAATGTTCATTTGGCTGCCGACTGCGATGTGGTCGTGGTTCTTTCACCTGCTGCCGATCCCGCCCCGAATCTGCTGGGCGGCAGCCTACGAGAGGAAATCGACGCGATGACGCAGTCACGGGTACTGGCGATCTTCGCCGACGACGCCGTCGTGGAAGCGATCGGAACCAACTCCCTCTCGCCGGCGACAAGGCGCCCGGCAGCTGAACTCGGACGCGAACAGGGTCGCCGAACAGCTGACGAGATCGCTGCGTTTCTGGTGACGGCATGAGCGCCGCACGGATTGCCGTGGTCCTGCGCCCGGAGCAATCCCCGGAAGATCTGGTTCGGCATGCGGGGTATGCCGACGAAGTCGGTATCGACGAGGTCTGGCTGTGGGAGGACTGCTTCTTCGGTGGAGGAATAGCCACTGCTGCAACTGTATTGGCCGAAACCACGCGCCTGGGAGTGGCGATCGGTGTGCTGCCGACGCCGATGCGCAACACCGCGATCACGGCGATGGAGATTTCGGCGCTGGCCAGAGTTCATCCGGATCGACTGCGGGTTGGCTTCGGCCACGGCGTTCAGAGTTGGATGCGGCAGATCGGCGCCAAGGTCGAATCGCCGTTGACCCTCCTCCGGGAGCAGTTCGGAGCACTCGAGCGATTACTGCGCGGTGAGTCGGTGACGGTATCCGGTCGATACGTGAATCTCACGGACGTCAAGCTGGCGTGGCCGCCCGAGAAGGTGCCGCAGTTGCTCGTCGGTGCCACGGGGCCAAAGACTTTGGCGCTCAGTGGTGAGTTGGCGCAGGGCACCGTGCTCTCGGGTGGGACGACCCCGGAAGGCGTTCGCCGGGCGATCGCTCATATCGGAGCGCAGGATCTCGAGGTGGTCGTTTACGTCATCTGTGCATTTGGTTCCAGCGGTCGTGAGCGCGCCCTTGCCGAGGCCGCAGCGTCAGGGTGCGAGTCGCCGGAGGAAGCGATTGCCGTGGGGACCGCGGCCGACGTTGCGGCCGCAGCAGTGCGATGGGTGGACGCGGGTGCAACCACCGTGGTACTCCAACCGACCGTTGACGAGCCGGACGTCCGCGAGTTCATTCGCCTTGTCGCGCAGGAGGTTCAACCGCTGATGGTGTAGCTCAGGCGGCTAGTCGGGACAGAACCTCGTCGATGTCGGCAGTGCTCACGTCTCGATGTGTCACGAACCGAACCTTCCCGGCGACGGTGACTGCACCGACGTCGACAGCGGCGAGCTGAGCAACGGTGGCCGACGGATCGGCTGTGGCGGCGAGAACGATGTTGGTTGCGGGTTCGTCGACAGCCCAACCGCGTTCACGAAGGCCCGACGCCAGGCGTTGCGCATTGTCGTGATCGTCGGACAGGCGAGCTTGTGAGCGAAGCGCGACGATGCCGGCTGCGGCAAGCACCCCGCCCTGACGAACGCCGCCGCCGAGCATCTTGCGGATCCTTCGGGCTTCGGTGATCAATTCAGGTGATGCGGCCAGAATCGAGCCGACCGGCGCACCGAGTCCCTTGCTCAGGCACACCTGGACGGTATCGGCGCCGGAAGTCAGTTCGGTGGGCGAAACATCGAGTGCAGCAGCGGCATTCCAGAGGCGGGCGCCGTCGAGGTGAATCTTCAAGCCGCGTGATCGCGCTGCGTCGACCAGTTTCGTCCACTCCGTCGGATTCATGACAGCGCCGCCGGCGAAATTGTGGGTGTTCTCGAGACAGAGCAGCGTGGTGTTCAACGTGAAGTACGGGCCGGGGGAGCCCGCCGCCTTCACGACGGTCTCGGGACTGGGACGTCCGGGTCCGCCGTCGTGCGGCAGCGCCATCGGCATTCCCTGTGCGAGCCAAGCAGCGGTGCCCAACTCTGACCCCAAGACGTGAGAGTGTTCCGGTGCGAGGAACTGATCGCCGCGGCGAAGGTGCAGCATCAGCGCAATCAGGTTGCCCATCGATCCGCTCGGTACCCACAAGGCCGCCGGAAAGCCCAGAGTATGTGCGACCTCTTCCTCGAGCGCCGCCATGGTCGGGTCGTGATCGAGGACGTCGTCACCGACCTCGGCGTCAGCCATCGCCTTCCGCATCTCCGCATCAGGCTTGGTGACGGTGTCCGAGCGTAGGTCGATGTACGACGAAGTCATGGCTCATTCGATCAAGCCGCGTGTTCCGGCGTCAAACCGCGGCCTTTGCTGGACGGCTGTTCCGGCCTGATAAATCAATATCGCCGAGGATGCCTTCCGTGTGATGATGGGCGCCGGCAATCGTCGGTGAAGAGAACAAGAAGTGGAAGGGGACAGGCATGCGCGACTCGAAGCAAGCGTTGCACCTGCGCGGGCACTCACCCCGCGGCATTTCCCTTCCTGCATTCGGGGAACAGAGTGGCGCTGGATATATGCCGTTCCCCGTTTCTTGTATTTGCTCCTGACCCGTCCTCGTGTCCAGGAGTTCCACTCCTCGACATGAACTGAGACGTCTCATGCGGAACCCGAACCGCGCATCTACCGCCGCTTCTCACAGCTGGATGAACCGGTCCGTCCGGGTACTCAACGCAACGTATGAGTACCTCGGTGAAGTGAGCGCCGATCGTGCGGTCGTCCTGATCGCCACCGGTTCTGCGCAGTCCACCGAAGACGTGATCCCGATATTTCCGGTGCGCTCCAAGCACGTCGAGATCCCACTGCCTCGGACGATCCTGCTTGCCGAGTACGTGTATGTCGCCCAACGGGTTACGGTCACCGATTCCAGCCGAGCGACCTTCGCCGGCATCTTCGACCGGGACGGTCGTCAATGTGCGTACTGCGCCGCCAGAGCAACGACCATCGACCACGTCCAGCCGCGAAGCCGCAACGGGCCCAACACGTGGGGGAATCTGGTGGCGTGCTGCAGTTCCTGCAATCAGCGCAAAGCGGATCGCACACCGGCTGAGGCCGGCATGCGGCTGCTGTGGGAACCGAAGGCACCTCGACGCATCGAGAAAGTGCAGCAGAAGATCTGGCGTGAATTGAGTCGGACGTGACGGTCGAAAGGAGTAAGTGATGTGCGCTGACGAAATCTCGAATCTGGCTGAGCTTCTGCCGATCTCGGACGACCGAACCTGGTGGCAGGCGGAATGTCGAGGAGACCCCGAGCCGGACCGCTGGTTTCCCTTTCCGTCCGAAGGATACGACTACGCGACCGACGTGTGCAACAGGTGCCCGATTGCGGAATCGTGTCGCGAATTCGCCTCTGCCACTGGCCAGACCGGAATCTGGGGAGGAGTGAAGTTCGAGCAGGGCAGGATCGTCGCGGCGTGAGGGATCAGATTCCCGGCTCCGCGGCGATCGTACCGGCCGATACCGCCCGGCACAGAGCGTCGTGGTCACGTTCGGTTTGATCGGCATAGAGCCGAGCAAACCGGGTGAGGGCGGTGTCGACCGTGTCCGAGGTTCCCAGGTAACCGGAAATCAGTGACGCGCCACTGGTTCGTGCATGTCCCTTGGCCAGTAGGCGACCGCAGATCGCGACATAGTCGGTCAAGGCTGCTGCATCGATATTGTTCAGGTCCACAGAACCTTTCATGTTCCGGAACTGACGGACGTAGTACTGGCGGTCGTCCACGGTGCACCACCCGAGCAGTGGATCACTGACTGTCTGGAGAGCCTGCTGGTATTCCGCGACGCGTCGTCCTTGATGGTCGTGCCAGGCCGAGTCACCGTGCACGAAGGGGGCGACGACGGATCGGCGAGCCTGCTTGAGCTGCAAGAAGATGACGTCGTCCGGGATGCTCCCTTCGCACAGGGCGACATACGCACGCAGAGCGACGCTTCCGACTCCGACAACCCGGTGCGCAACGTCGATGACGTTGTATCCCGAGACGACTCGGCGCCAGTGTGGTGCAAGGGTTTCGAGATACTCGTCCAGACCCTCCAGGAGGAAGTCGGTGTCCTGCGGCGTGAGTCGTGTTGTGAGCGGCGGGTTCTCGACCAACTGGCGCCGTCCGTGATCCTCGACGGTGAACCGGGGAACCGCGTGATCGCTCGTACGCCGTCGGGCGCGCTCCGCGGCGCGTCGGATCTCGGCCAGCAACCCGGGATCAGTGACGTGGTCGGTCAGTCCGTCGAGATCGACCCGGTCGAAGGAGCGATCGAACAGTGGACGCTCGGAAAGCTTTGCCAAGTGGAGGCGATATGCGGACACACACGAGGTTGTCGCTGTTTCGCATTGAGCTTCGGTGAGACCGTTCTGCCGCCCGGCCACCCAGATGCTCGCAGCCAACCTTCTCAGGTCCCATTCCCAGGGGCCCGGATGTGCTTCGTCGAAATCGTTGAGGTCTATGACAAGTTCGCGTTCCGGGGACCCGTAGAACCCGAAGTTTCCGACGTGCGCATCCCCGCAGATGACGGGAGTGATGCCGGTGGACGGGAGCTGCGCCATGTCCTCTGCCATCAAGCCGGCGGTACCGCGCAGGAAACCGTACGGTGAAGCGACCATGCGTCCCACACGAATCGGAACCAACCAGTCGAGTCTTCCCTCGTGTGCCGTGTTGACCTGATCGACCGGATCGCGTCGGTTGGGCGGGGGCGTCCAGTCACCGAGCGACGATCGTGCTACTCGCTTGCGCAGGCCCTTCCCGATTTTGCGACGCTCACTGCGGGGCGTCTGACGCGCCCGCAAAGTCGCCCTGCCGTCCGGTTCGTTCTCGAGAGCCAGCTGACCGGCAGGCCTGTTCACCGGGTCCATGTCGGGCTCTCTTTCGTCGGGCGTGCGAAACTCGCGCTCGATCCTATGCCCGCTGGATTGCGCGCCGCGCGACGAGTTCCTTAACTACCCGCCTGGGCAATCAACTCGACAGCGCGGTCGGCGCACAGTTCCGGGTCCGGCATTCTCCCGATACCGAGGCATTCGACAACGGCGAACGACGTATCCGGTGTCGTTTCCACGCCGAGCGCCCACCCGAAGTAGTGATTCCAGGCGAGTACGGCTCGGTGGCCACTGTGCTGCGGAATCTCGCTGCCCAGAACGAGTACTGCGTCGAACGCGGGGCCGTCGCACCAGATGACCGATTCGGCGAAGGTGGAGCTGGCGACGGCGACTACGTACCTGTGACAAGTCGATTCACTCGGAATGGCGATGTGTGCACGCATGGTCGCTCCTCCGGCTCGGTTGCGATCGGAGGGTTCCCCGTTGCCGGCGCCGAAAAAACGCTTGGCAGATTACGTCCCGGCCACAGATCTACGACGCAGACGGTGTCTGAGATGTTTTTGTGCTGCCCGCGCGACCGAGCGAGTCGAGAGATACTGCTCGGCGGGTATCAACCGGGAACCGAACAAGTAGAACCTTTGGGCTTCGTCGTGGTCATGGGTGGCCGCGGAGATGAGCAGACGTTCGATCGCGGTGAACTTTCGCCCTCCGGCGTAACCGCTCATGTAATCGATGTGTTTCGTCATACTCGCTCTGGCACTGCGGTATTCGGTCAAGGCAGCATTCACGTTCCGATGCGAGTCGAGTGTGTGTGACGTCGTCTCCGTCAGCATTTGGGCGGTCGCGTCGACCAGCATCTGAGCGGTCTCCAGTGCCCACGAGCATCCGATGCCCCATAACGGGTCGTTGGTTGCCGCGGCGTCGCCGATGAGTGCGAACCCGTTACCTACCGGGTCGGTGAGGGTTGTGGAGAAGTGTTTGGTACCAACGATCTTCCCGAAGATGTGCTCTCGGCGAACTGGCGGAGCGCCGGGTAATGCGTTGGCGTACGCGAGGAAAGCAGTAGACAGGTCGTCAGTGAACGGGCCGAGCTTGTCGAGGGCAGGGAAGACGACCAGCACGCTGATTCCGCCGTCGTTGGGGAGCAGATAGGCGACGTCGGGATCCATGAACCACGACAATGAAGATTCTCCGTCGGGTCGTTCGAGTCCGTAGAGTTGAGCGAAGTAGCTGAAGCGCCCGTTGGACGCACTCACCGAGTCGCAACGCGCGGATCGTGCGACGGTCGAATCCTTGCCGTCTGCTCCGACGGTCAATCGTGCTTCGACAGTGAAGGCCGAACCCTGTTCGGTGCCGTAGACGCCTGCAGTAGTGCCGTTCTTGGTCAGTAGTCCGGAAACACGATGTCCGAGAAGAAGGTCGACGTTCTGGTAGTCGTTCGCGAGTTGGCGCAGGAGGGGGTCGAGAGTTTCCCTTCGGACGTTGAATCCAGGCGGCGGTGAGTTCTCTGCAGCATCAGGGGTGATCATTCCCCACGGGGTCCAGAATTTCGGAACGGTTTCCACCATTCCCAGGGCGAGCAGTTTTTCCGTGGCGCCGAGTCGTTGCAAGATCGGGGCACCGCAGGGTTGTAGGTGGTGAGTGCACAGGACTTTGTGCGCCCGGATGTCGGAGCGAGCGTCGAGAAGCGCTATCCGCAGACCCTGCTGGGCGTACATGATTGCGGCCGCGCATCCCGCGATGCTCGCGCCGACAATCACAACGTCATAGTTTTCCCGTGCCTTCGAAGTCACTCGATCAGTTTAATGCATAAGGTTATAACTTAAATTTTTACTGGATTTAGTCATCGTGTTCGGGCGTTAAGTCCCGAACTGCAGCCCGGATGGACTGTTCACGAAGCTCGTTCTCTCTGCGCAGTTCACGACGCCGACGACCGGCCTCGAATCGCTGCCTCGCGATTGTTCCGGTCGGCCGGAGTTGGGCTACCTCGGCCGGTTTTCCGTCGCTGCCCATTGCGACCATCGTGAAGTAGCAACTATTGGTGTGTCGAGATTTTCCGAGAAGAATGTCTTCGGTTTCGACGCGTATTCCGATTTCCATCGAGGTGCGCCCGGTGTAATTGACGGAAGCGCTGAACGTGACGAGTTCTCCGACATGCACCGGTTCGCGGAACACCACACGATCCACCGACAGGGTCACGACGTACGTCTGGGCGTATCGACTCGCGCACGCATAGGCGACCTGGTCGAGAAACTTCAGAATCGTTCCGCCGTGAACGTTGCCCGAAAAATTGGACATGTCCGGCGTCATGAGGACGGTCATGGACAACGTTTGTTTCGATGCTTGCTGCGATGCTTGCTTCAATTCGGGCAGGGAGTTCGATTCGGACATCGAGCGGGCCTCTTCGGGTCGGTGGACGGTGAAGAGACCGTATCCGGCAAAGAGGGTTACCCGCGCGTTCGGAAGAACGCGGTGTCAGAGTTCGGGACAGTGCCAACGTGGAGGATGTATTCGCTGGTGGCGACGGGGCCGGCCGCGCTCGACCTGAGATAGGGCTCGAGCGTCGAGCGGAGGTGCGCTGACATCGAAGCCCAATTCCCGGTGCTTCGAACGGCCTCGCGAAAGTTCTTCAACGCCGGTGCCTGGTCGCACAGTTCCTCGACGGGATCCGATCCGGCTGGTAGTTGCCACTCGAGCAGGTGGGAGGCCGAGCTCACCGACTCCAATCCAGCTGCTGCCTTCTCGAATTCGCTCGAGCTCGACCATGTCGTCGGTAGTGGTGTGATGCCATTCCACGCCGAGGCGGCCTCTCTGCGGAGTGCTGCTGCCCACCCGTTCTCCGACCACGTCGCGACGCAGATCTTTCCGCCTGGCCGGGTCACCCGCATCATCTCTGCGAGGGCAATCGAGGGGTCGGGGCAGAAGATGATCCCGAAGATGCTGACGCAGGCGTCGGCACTCGAATTCGGCCAGGGTAAAGACTGCGCATCGCCGATCGTCAAGGTGGGTTGGGTAGTGTCGGGGTGGGGAATCCAGCGTTCGCGTGCGACCTCGAGCTGGCTGGCGGAGAGGTCGAGTGCGTGGACCGTCATGCCTGACTGAGCCGCCGGGAGCGCAAAGTTCCCGGTTCCGGCGCAGACGTCGTACACCGTGCTCACATGCCCGATCGAGCGAAGTGCCTCCGTCGATGCCGGTGAGAGTTGCTCGGCAAGAGGCGAATAGGTCGTACCGTTCCAGTTTCCCTGATTCACGCCAAGCTCCTTTCGACTGCGTCGATGACCGTATCGAGCGCTGCGCCCGCCGCGCGCGCTGCTTCGTCGGGGTTGCGTTCCTCGATGGCAGCGATCAAGGGTCGGTGCTCGTCGACGTGGAAACCTGGACCGACACTGACGGCGGACAGCGAATCCGTCACGGCGGCAAGGACTCCCCGGTAGACGTCGATCAGTGCGGAATTGTGGGACGCCTCGACGATCGAAAGGTGCAGGGCCATGCCGGCTTCGACAGTGAAGCCGCCGACGTGACCGGGGTGGGCATTCCAGGCTGCATGTATCCGCGCGAGATCTTCGGGGGTGTGGCGCTGCGCTGCAAGTCGCGCGGCTTCGACTTCGAGTCCGCGTCGCAGGCTCAGTACGTCGAGAACGTCACCTCTGGCGAGCCTGCGCCCGAGTAGTCCTTCGACCGGCGACGCCGCCATGACGTACACGCCGCCACCGTGACGAACGGACAGGACTCCGGCGTGTGCAAGCGCCCGTACCGCTTCGCGCATGGTGTTTCGGGCGACTCCCAATTCCTCGACCAGTGCGGTCTCCGGCGGGAGTTTTGATCCGACGGACCATCGGCCGGTCGATATCGCCTCCTCGATCGCCGCAGCGACGATGTCTACCTTGCGTCCGGAGTCGGACATGTGTGCCACCTCGGGTAAGTGAGTCAATGACTTTGTCCGAGGTTAGCGTGCTCTCACGAGTGGGTCAATGACTTGGGAATTATCCGCGTACGTCCAGGCTGCGGGCGTAGTGCTCCTTGAAAACCTCGAGATGCGCCCACGATTCCAAGCCGCTGACACCGTCGATGCCCCGGATTCGCTCGGACAGGGCATGGAGGTCGTTGGACGAGTTGGCGGCGACCGTCGCGATCACGTCGTACCGTCCCAGGGTCCGCGCGAGGAATTCGATTCCGGGCAGGGACTCGATCTCCGATACCGCGTTGTCGTCCCGTGAGCCCAGATTGACGCCGATGCCCATCGCCAGCGTCCGGCCACCACCTCGCCGCTTGACGACAGCGCCGACGCGCAGTGCCGTGCTCGCGATCAGGTGATTGACGCGATTGCGCACAGCGCTCGGCGACAGGCCGGTGTGTTCGGCCAGCTCGAGAAATGGCATGCGCCCGTTGCGTTCGAGCAGTTCGATCAAGGTGACGTCCGTCGAATCGAGTCGGATGTCGGCTTGTAAAGCGGTTTCGGGCATGAAGATTCCCTTGATGACGTCGACGTAGACCAGCGTGCTCACGGATCTGACGCCACGCTGTGAGCGGAGTTCGGCGATGGCGCGGTACAGATCGTCGTGGCTGGGCACCCGAAGTTCTGCGATCACGTTGTACTGCCCGCTGACTGCCGAGATGTAGACCGCAGCCTCGGATCCGATCAACGCGTCCAGTACCGGGGTCATCGGTCCGGACACGGCGATCGACACGTGTGCGAGTGCCTTCAGGCCGAGAAGTTCGGGGTGTGCGACGGCAACCACGGACACCGTTCCCGAGTCGAGTAGTGCCTGCACCCTGGTGGACACTGCCGCGCGTGGGGCATCGACGGCCACGGACAGTTCGCGGTACGTCGCTCGCCCATTGCGTTGAAGAGCAGCGATGAGCTTGGAATCGAGATCGACCGTCATGGATGCCCCAACTTTTCCAGAGATTTTTCTGTATGAGCTTCCTATTAGAACAGTCGCATGTGGGCATAGATGATGTGGATAAGTGCAGAAATGCTCGAAAACTTGTACAAAAAAGTTGTGTACCACCTGGTCTGAAACTTTGATGCATTGCATAGCTCCAGGTCAGGGCGTAGTTTTCGCTCAACACGCAGTGACCTGCACCACCATCTCGACGAAGGACCACCATGCGCAAGTTGCACACGCACGAAGCCTCGCCGCTCGACGCCACCGCCACGATCTTCACCGGCGCCAAGATCCACACCGTTGACGACAGCACGGCGGGAGCCGAAGCGTTCCTGGTGTTCGGAAACCGCTTTGCCGCGGTGGGGACACTCGAGGAATGCCGCACGGAGGCGCGACGCCTGAGCACTCGCACGACCGCGGTGGTCGAACTCGACGGCGCCACCGTCGTCCCCGGATTCGTCGATCCGCACGCACACCCGTTGATGTACGGACAGATGCTCAGCTGGGTGGACTGCGGACCGGAGAAGGCGCACTCGATTCCCGGAATCATTGCCCTGCTTCAGGAAGCGGCACTCACAGCTCCTGCGGGTGTCCCGATTCGCGGATACGGCTATGAGCACCGCAACCTGATCGAAGGGCGCCATCCGCTCAAGGAAGAGCTCGATCAGGTGGCCACCGATCGCGAGGTCTACCTCATGAACGCGAGCGGTCACGGCGGCGTCGTCAACTCCTTCACTTTCGACAAGCACGGCATCGATGCGAGCACTGAGAACCCGGCCGGTGGCGAGTTCTTCCGAGACGCAGACGGCGAGTTGACGGGCGAGCTGTCCGACGCCGCGTGCAACATCCTCACCGGTGTCAACGGTGTGAAGGTCGGCCATCACGGACCCAACTTCCATCTCGAGGACGAGCCGGAAGAGCACCTTCGCCAGCTGTCGGTCGCTCAGGACAAGTTCCTGGCCGGCGGCGTCACCACCATCGGTGACTGCCAGGTGACGCGTCGTGAATTCGACATGTACCTGCGTCTGGCCGAGCAGGATCAGCTCAAGACGCGCGTCAGCATGTACATGCTCAGCCATCTCCTCGATCACGTCATCGACACGGGAATGCATGGCGCCTTCGGCAATTCGCGGCTCGCGTTCGGCGGCATCAAGTTCTACGCCGACGGCACTCTCGGCGGCTGGACCGCATACTTCCCCGACGGCTACGTGGGCGACCCGTGCCGCACCGGGCAGCTCTACCATGAGCCGGCGGACTACTCGGAGCTCATTGCCAAGGCACACTCCGTGGGTCTGCAGACCGCCACGCACGCGCAGTCGCCGACCGCCATCGACATGGTGCTCGACGCCATCGAAGCTGCGCAGAAGGCTCACCCCGACGCCGACGCGCGTCACCGCATCGAGCACTGCGGGCTCCCGACGGCCGAGCAGATCGCCCGGATGAACCTGGCCGGTGTGTACCCGGTGAACCAGCCGCAGCACTACTACAACTGGGGTGAGGGCGTCACCGCGGCGATCGGCACTCCGGGTGAGCGGTTCAACCCGCTCGGGGAGTTCATCGCTGCCGAGGTTCCCGTGACCATCAGCTCCGACGCCCCGGTCGCAGAGCCCAAGCCGCTCGAGGCAATTCAAGCAGCCGTCACTCGTGTGACGCGTCAAGGCCATCAGCTCGGCTCCGATGCACTCCGCATCACCGCCGACCAGGCACTGCAGGCTCACACGCTCAACGGTGCACGTGCGTTGGGCCGTGAAGCAGAACTTGGCAGCATCTCGGTCGGCAAGCGGGCCGACTTCGTCATTCTGGGCGCGGACCCCCTCGAGGTTCCGGCCGACGCGATTGCGCAGATCGAGGTCCGGGAGACCTGGATCGACGGCGAACTCGCACATTCAGGTCATAACCACCTATTGTCGAGCACTTCGACCACCGAGGAAAAGTAATGAACCGAGAGCAACAGATCGTGAAGGCCCGCAAGGCGGGATTTGCAGCCTTCGTCGGTACAACCATCGAGTGGTACGACTTCTACGTCTATGCCACGGCAGCCGCCCTGGTGTTCGGTGACATCTTCTTCCCGCCCGGAACCGATCGCCTGACCGGCGTTGCGGCGGCGTTCGCGACGTACGCCGTCGGGTTTTTCGCCCGCCCCCTTGGTGGAATCGTGTTCGGCCATGTCGGTGACAAGATGGGCCGACGCACCGCTCTTGTTGTCACCCTGACGCTGATGGGTGCAGGAACATTCCTCATCGGCATGTTGCCCACGTACGCGTCGATCGGGTTCTGGGCGCCGCTACTGCTGGTCGTACTCCGCTTCGTCCAGGGCTTCGCCGTTGGCGGCGAATGGGGTGGCGCGGTCCTGATGGCCGTCGAGCATGCTCCCGAGGACAAGAAGACCTTCTACGGCGGATTCGCTCAGCTGGGCAACCCGGCCGGCGCCCTTCTTGCCACCGGTTTCTTCAGCATTCTCTCCACCTTCGGCGACGACGCTCTGCGCGAGTGGGCTTGGCGTCTGCCGTTCCTCTGCTCGGCACTGCTGATTCTGGTCGGCTTGGTCGTTCGCCTGAAGGTCGAGGAGTCCCCGGTCTTCGAGTCCGAGGTGAAGTCCGCGGACGTTCCGGAGATGCTGCCGCTCAAGTACGCGCTGGTGACCAACTGGCGTCCGATCATCCTCGGTATCGGCATTCTGCCGGTCGCAGTCGGCGGCTACTACCTAGTGACGACCTTCATCACGGCATACGCAACCGACCCCGACGTCGGCTTGTCGGAGACGCTGATTCTCAACGCGCTCAGTGTCGCTGCAGTGGTCGAGTTGATCGCGACCCTGGGAGTTGCGTGGCTCGGCGACAAGGTGGGGCGCGTCCGCGTGGTCATCTGGGGTCTTGCTGCGGTCGCAATACTCGCAGCGCCGCAGTTCCTGGTGCTGAAGTCCGGATCCGTGTTCCTGATCTTCCTGACGTTTGCGGTCATGCGACTGGTGCTTGCTGCCACGTATGGTCCGATCGCCGCCGTTCTCTCACAGATGTTCAAGCCGCAGGCTCGTTACACAAGTATCTCGTTGGCGTACCAGGGTGCCGGCGCGATCTTCGGCGGATTGTCTCCGCTGGTCTCGACGCTGATGTACAAGGCAACCGGCAGCATCTGGCCGGTCATCGCACTGCTGATCGGCATGTGCATCCTGAGCATCGTCTGCCTGCTCTTCGCTCCGCAGCATGTGGACGAGGCGACCGACACCGACGGTGTGCGGCAGGACCTGAACAAGGAATCGGCCTCGGCCTGACTGCCGAGAATCGGCTTCCGCCTGACTGCCGAGAATCGGCTTCCGCCTGACAACTGAAAACACGAAGCTGGGGCAGTACACGATTTCCGTGTACTGCCCCAGCTGTCGTTTCAGGTCAGTTGTCGTTCAGCGACTGTTACGCGCCGACGAGATGGCGGTGAAAGTGATCGCTGCGTCGGTGGGCCTGGCTGAGATTCCTGATCTCGCGAAGCCAGAAGTGAGACGCCAGCGCGTTGTTGCTTCCGTAGCCGGTGCCGGAGGTGTCCTCGTCGATCAAGGCGACAAGCGCCTTGATCAGGCTGGTGACCTTGAGGTTGTTGGTCTGAGAATGTCGTACCAGCAGGTCGGCGGCTTCGTCGGTGCTGCAGCGGTAGAGCGTGCAGACAATTTCGAGAGCCCGTTCGCGGAGACGGCCCGAATTGGTCGGGATCCGTAGTCCGTTTGTCGGGACACTGTTCGTCTGGTTGTTCGTGTCGTCGGGGTGAATCATGGTGTTGTACAAGGTATTCCTTTGAACCGCAAGGGTTTTGGACCCGTGCGGTGTGTAGCGCATGTTGATACTGGTGCAGTCGGTACGCGATTGGCGGCGGACTCTGTCGGAGCCTTCGGCCTGGTCAACAATCTGCGGGACTGATGAAAGTGCGTAGTGATCAAAGGCGCGGATTTGCACCGAACTGGAAGTCTGCCCCTGGAACGAATATTGGAACTGTCGTTCCGGGCGAAGCGACCGGCTGCCTGACTGACGGCTGCCCTCTGATAACCCCACCGTACGTCATGGAGTTGGTTTCAGCTAATCCTTTTGCGGGCGATCATGCTCACAGTAGGCGGTTTCACCTGCTCAAGGAGTGTTTACGTGATCGATTATTGCTTGCTTGGTGATAGCCCAGGCGTTGGTTGTCGGGTTTCCGAAGTCGCCGTGGCCGACGCCGGGTAGTTCGATCAGATCGACCACGTCGCCTGCTGCTCGTGCGGCACGGGCATAGCGCCGGCTCTGTTCGACCGACACGACCTTGTCGCCGAGTCCGTGGATCGCCGTGACGGGGAGCCCGGTGGGGAGATGTTCGATCGGTGACGCGATGCGGTAACGGTCAGGGTGATCGACCGGCATGCCGCCCAGAAGATTTCGAACAAATCGATCTTTGCCCGCGGTTGCGGCGAGTGTCATGTCGAAGACGCCGGCCATGATCGTCGCCGAACGAATCGGCACGGTGAGGTCAGGCGCGGGAGCATCCGTGTCCTGTTGTGGTCGCGACGCGACCCACGCGGCCAGTTGTCCGCCCGCGGAGTATCCGGCGATGTGCACGCGACCCAAATCCAGTCGCCCGGAGGCCTTTTCCTGAACGATGCCGGCAAGCGCGTTGGTCGCCGCAACGGTATCGGAGAGAGTAGTCGGCCAACCGCCCTGCCCACCTATACGTCTGTATTCGATGTTCCAGACCGCAATTCCGTAGGGGGTCAGCGTTTTTGCCCACGCACCCGCGTACTCCAGATTGCTCTTCTGCGCCCAGCCGCCGCCGTGGATCAATACGACGACTGGCAGGTCGCCGTCCGATCCGGGTGGAAGATACAGATCGCCGAAAGTATCTGCGGCAGCGGCGTAAGCGATGCGTACCGCAGGGACATCGCGGTCGAGACCGGTGGCGCTGGCGACCGAGATCACGAGCGTGAAGATGCAGACGAGCGCTACGGCGAGGTACCTGGCCAAGCGGTCGCGGGAGCGGTGCGCGATGGCTTGATTCCTCTCGGTCTGCGACGGACGATTGTCAGGAAATCAGTCTATCGGTGCCGAGTGAATTCATGGGGTGAGCGAATTTGCGGTGCTTGCTCGTATTCGTAGTTCGCTACGGGTGTGGGTCGGCGCAGAGGGTTCGTCACCGTCGATCAGGGCGAGCAGTGCATCCACCGCCAAAGCTGCTTGTTCTTCGGGGAAGAAGTCGACGGCGGTGATCGGGGGATCGGAGATCAGTAGAGCGGGCTCGTCACTGTCCTGGGCGATCAAGATACTTCCGGGAATTGACAGGCCGAGATCGAGCGCCGCTCGTGCAGCGGCGGGGGCGCAACCGAGGATGACCGAGAGGATCGCGTCAGGGGGATTCTCGGATGTCAGTGCTTTGTGAGTCGCCCCGTATGCCGCGGAGACGAGTTGTTCGACGGAATTGACGCCCTCGAACGACGCCAGGTCGTCCGTGGCTCGGGGCGACACGCCGTGGATGCGGCACCATTCGAGGTAAGCGATGGTCGTTGCGCGAGTCCATGCCGAATCCATTCCGGGATTGAGGACAAGGATATCCGTTGCGCCCTGTTCGGTGAGGTGGTTCAAGAGCGTTTCGGTCGTGGCGAAGAGATCCGGCGAAATACTCCATCCGAATTGCTCAGGGTTGCCGGGACCCACTACGACAGAAGGTATTCCGAGTTTCTTCAAGATGTCGACGCGAGGGTCGTGCATCATCGGGTCGACGACGATCACACCGTCCATCTCGATGCGACGCAGTCCGTTCGGGTCCTTCATCGACGGCAACAGCAGGAGTGAGTGATCGGCGTGGAACGCTGCCTGTGTGGCGGCGGTCGCCACACGGCCGTACCAGTCGAAGTTGAGGTACTCGGCCGAGGAAGGCTCGTCCGGAGCCGGGAGCATCAACCCGAGGGTGGCGGTTCGACCCGAGCGAAGGTTTTGTGCCGACCGATTGGCTCGGTAACCCAAGCGATCCGCAACCTCTTGAACACGCGCCCGGGTGGCAGAGTCGACTCTGCCCTTGCCGTTGAGTGCGTAGGAAACTGTGGACACGGCGACGCCGGCGGCTGTCGCGACATCGCGAAGCGTCGGGACGTTCGGCGTGATCATCGGGGTCGCGTCCTCTAGTTGCTGGGCGGTTTCTACTCAAGAGTAACGCCCAATCGTTTCGGCAGGGGGAACCTGGCGGACGATTGTTCAGTCGAAGAAATTTCGCCGAATCGTTTCATCAGAGCTATTGACTATGCCGAAACGTTTCGGCACTCTCGTAGAACACCGGGACAACTTCGAGTGAAATTCGGTCGACCTCGGGCACCCTCATTCCCAGTCCATGCGCCTAAATACGACGATCCACGGAGTTACCCCATGAGAGAGAAAACCCGTCCACGTCGCGCGGGTGCTGCTGCCGCGTGGTCGGCCACTGGTGGTTTGGTCGAACGGCCGGGATTGATTCCGGGTGCACCTGAGATCTGGGTCTACGCAGACAAGTTCTCCTACTTCGCCGGCGACACCGTCTCGGTGCGGGTCCACACCACCGCTGACGAATACGACATCGAGGTGGTCCGTGACGGCGCGCGCCCACAGAGCATCGTCAAGTACATCGGGCTACCAGGAAAACAACAGTCGACGCCCGACGACGCCTATGCGACCGGGTGTGATTGGTCGGAATCCGTTGCCTTCACCGTTGCACCGAATTGGGCTTCGGGGATGTACCTGATCCTGGTTCGAATGCGCCACGAAGGTGTGGTCGTCGAACGTGAGGGCTTCTTCATTGTCAAGGCACGTGAACCCGAGCACGCTGACATGGTCCTCATCCACACCACGAGCACGATGTTGGCCTACAACGACTGGGGCGGAGCCAACAATTTCCGTGGTGCCCCGGACGGTTTCGGCGACGTGGCGACACCGATTTCGTCGACGCAGCGTCCCATCGCGCGCGGGATGTTGCGCAAACCCGAAGGTGCAGCGCGAAACATTCACACCGATATGCCGGGAATCGGATGGGTTCCGCGGCACCCGCCGTACGAATGGGCCTGGGTGAACGGATACTCGCGCCATCACGCCGACGCATTCTGGGCGACGTACGAACGCCCGTTCACGGTGTGGGCGGAGGAGCAAGCGTTTCTCGTACACCACATCACCCAGCACGACCTACATGAGGATCCTTCAGCGCTGCGCGGATATTCGTGTGCAGTCGTCGTCGGTCACGACGAGTACTGGTCGTGGGAAATGCGTGATCGTCTCGACGCATTTGTCGAAGGAGGAGGCGGCCTGGCGCGATTCGGCGGGAACTTCCTGTGGCAGGTACGCATCGAAGGTGACGCGCAGATTTGTTACAAGAACCCCTTCGACGATCCCATACGAGAAGTAGACCCCACCCGCGTCACCACGGCATGGGATTCCCCCGAGATTGATCGGCCGGGCGCGTGGACGATGGGTTTGACCGCGATGGCGGGGGTGTACAACCGTTACGGTGCAACAGCTCCGAGGTCATCCGGCGGCTTTACCGTATACCGGCCCGATCATTGGGCATTGAACGGAACCGACCTGTATTACGGTGACAACTTCGGAATCGCGCCGGTCTGTATTGCTGCTTTCGCAATGGACGGTGCGGACTACACGTTCAGGAAGGGTCTGCCGTACGCCACCGGTGTCGACGGTGCACCAGAGGATCTGGAAATCATCGCAATGGCGCCGGCAGTATCGGGGTCACGGGACAACTGGAACGGCACCGCTCCGATTGGTGTGCCCTTCGCCGAGGTGTCGGGAATCTTCGAAAGTGCCTATGGGAGAGAACTCCCCGAGCATCTGCGCGAGTTCGAATACGGTTCGGGAATGGTGGCAACACATCAGCGCGGTCTCGGAACCGTTTTCAATGCCGGGACGACCGAGTGGGTCAGTGGACTGATTCACCGGGATCCTTTCACCGAACGAATAACCGCAAACGTACTGAATCTGTTTGCTGCGCAACTGTCGAGTTTCACTGAGGAGCCAGACTGACGGCGGCGACCAGCGGTAGAGTTTGTTGCCCGAGGATGATGGCCGAAAGAGGATCCATACGTACGTATGTATGGAGATATGAAATCGACTTGACCAGGGTTTTTAATCCAAACTACCGTAGTCTTCGCCGTTCATTTGGATGACGGGTGGGTGTGGGGAGTTGCCGAACTTCGGCAGTCACGTGCGGATCTCCACGATCAGATCCGCACGTGACCTGGCCGCTGCGATTACGTCGGCGTTCGGTTGATCCACCCGTCTCACCCAGTCCGCGGCCGCTTCGGAACTCCTCCCGAAGCGGCTGTGGCGTTTCACCAACCGCTGCGTGCGTGTCGCCTCCGGAACCTCGAGGTACCAGACGGTGTCGATCGCCGCTCGTACTTGTGGCCAGCTGCCGTCTGGTAGGAGGAGGTAGTTTCCCTCGGTGACGATCAATGGCGTTCGAGGCTCGACAGCGGTTGCGCTGCCGATTGATTCGTCGATCTCGCGATCGAAGGCGGGCGCGTACACAATGGAGTCTTCGGATCGGAGGCGGTGTAGAAGCGCCGCGTATCCGTCGGCGTCGAAAGTTTCCGGAGCGCCTTTTTGTCCACGCCTGCCGAGTCGGTCGAGTTCCCGATTGGCAAGGTGGAAGCCGTCCATCTCGACGACGGTGCACAGTGAGTCCAGTTTCTGCGCAATTGCCTGTGAAGCCGTCGATTTCCCGGCTCCAGGGGCTCCCGCGATGCCGAGAATGTATCGGCCGTTGTCGGTGATCAGTGAAGCGGCGCGTGAGGCAAGTTGATCGAGCGTCAGCGAGACGGTCGGCGGTGAGGTTCTCACTTGTTGCTCCGATCAGTCCGAGGTCCGGTGGATCGAGGGTACGCCGGAGGTCTTCAACCGTTGACAGTCTGAATGGACTGTGAAACTGTGAGCCATGCCACTCGAGAGGCTGGAGGTGTGACCGTGACCCTGCGTGACGCGCAGCGCGAAGCCACGCGCCACCGGATTCTCGATGCGGCAACGGATTTACTGATAGCGGACGGGTATTCGTCGTTGACGACGCAGTCGGTTCAAACGGCTGCCGGAGTCAGTCGGGGCGCTCTCCTGCACCACTTTCCGAATATGCAGGAGCTCACTGCCGCGTTGGTGTCGAATATCGTCGTGCGGAACGAGGCGGCGGTGAGGTCGGCGATGTCTCGACAAGACCCGTCGGTGGATACGATCGAGAACTCGATCTCCGCTTTGTATTCGGCGTTGACTCAGCCGCCGTTCCAAGCGGAACTCGAACTGTGGTCGGCGGCTCGGACGGATCCGGTGTTGGCGGAGGTTCTCCGCGAATCGGAGCGCGTCGCCGGGCGGGATTTGCAGCGAGTTGTCCATGACGCGTTCGGGCCTGAAATTGTTGCTTCCGAGAACTATTCGCAAATTGCAGATCTAACCGTGCTGATGCTCCGTGGTTTGGCGTTGTCCCGGGCGGTACACAAGAGCGATGCCTCTGCGCGTCGTTCGATCAGTCAATGGGCGGGCGTCGTTCGCCTGCTGCTCACCCAGAACTAGCGCAACTCGTTTCGTTCGAGATGCGCTCGATCGACAGGACCGATGATGACAGATTTTGCGACCCTGAAATACGAGACCTCTGGTGGTAAGGCGTACATCACCCTGAACCGCCCCGATCGGCTCAACGCAATCGACGATCGGATGCCGTCGGACATCCGAAATGCAGTTGCGGCGGCCAATGACGACGACGACGTTCGCGTGATCATCTTGCAAGGCGCAGGCAAGGCGTTTTGCGCCGGGTACGACCTCAAGAAGTTCGCCGAAGGAGATCTCGACGGAAAGTGGAATCAAGGCCCGGTGTGGGACCCCATCAAGGACTTTCGGGGCATGAAGCAGAACACCGACGACTTCTTCACCCTCTGGCGATCGCTCAAGCCGACCATCTGCAAAGTTCAGGGTCATGCAGTCGCAGGCGGAAGCGATATTGCGCTGTCTTGCGACATGCTGATCATGGCTGACGACGCCCGCATCGGATACCCGCCTGCTCGCGTCTGGGGTTGCCCGACCACAGCTATGTGGGTGTACCGCCTCGGGGCGCAACGCGCCAAGCGAATGTTGTTGACGGGAGACACCATTGACGGTGTCACCGCCGCCGATTGGGGATTGGCGCTCGAATCGGTGCCGGCCGACGAACTGGACGCTGCGGTGGAGGCGTTGGCGGATCGCATCGCCGGTGTCCCGCTCAATCAATTGGCAATGCAGAAGATGATGATCAATCAGGCGTACGACAACATGGGGTTGCAGGGTACCCAGGCGCTGGCAACCCTGTTCGACGGAATCACGCGCCACTCGCCGGAAGGGCGCTGGTTCAAGGATTTTGCCGAACGCGACGGATTTCACGCCGCGGTGCAGTACCGCGATTCCGGCCGCAAGATTCCAGACGGAGGCGGGCCGCTCCCCGAATCCGACACCCCTTCACGATAGAAAGTGGATGTGAGATGAGCAGTGTTCTCGAAACGTCGTACTTCCCCGCGGACGTGTCGGACCCGATAGTGGAACAAACGGTCGGCGGGCTGCTCCGAGAGTGCGCCGCGGACTCGCCGAACCTGATTGCAATCAGAGAAGTGGTTCCGACGCAATCGCATTCGTTGTCCGGTGCCTCCGAGACGGATCGCACCTGGACCTTTGCGGAACTCCTGGGTGAAGCGGAGGTGTGCGCGCACTACCTCTTGTCGCAGTTCGACCGCGGCGACCGGATAACGGTCTGGGCTCCGAACATTCCGGAGTGGATGATTCTGCAGTACGGCGCCGCGCTCGCCGGAATGGTTCTGGTGACTGCCAATCCGGCGTTGGGCGCCGAGGAGTTGGCGTACGTCTTGTCGCAGTCCCAGTCCCGCGGGTTGTTCCACACCGGAAAGTTTCGCGGCGGTGACATGGCGGCGGTGGCATCCGAGGCGATTTCGATTGCGGGAGCAGAAGTTCTGGCAGTGAACTTCGAGGACTGGGATCGTCAGGTTCGAGGTTGGGCCGGCGAACGGGGCGCACTGCCGGAAGTCTCTCCTGACGACAATGCGCAGATCCAGTACACGTCGGGAACCACCGGAGTTCCCAAAGGTGCGCTGCTGCATCACCGAGGACTGGTCAACAATGCCGATTTCGTCAGTCGGAGAGGTCAATTCCCCGAACGGGGTTCGGTGGTCTCGGCGATGCCGCTCTTCCACACCGCTGGGTGCGGCATCCTGGTCCTCGGCGCCGCACAGCGAAGAATGTCCATCGGTCTGATCCAGTATTTCGACCCGACTGCGGTTCTCGATGCGGCGGAACGCTTTCGCGCGGATGTGGTCAGTGGAGTTCCGACGATGCTGATCGCGATGATCAACGACGCCAGCTTCGCGAGCCGCGATTTCTCGACCTGTTCGGTGGTCGTGTCGGGTGGGTCGTCGGTCCCGCCCGAACTCGTGAGCACGGTGGAGTCGGCCTTCGGTGCGGGGTTCAGCATCGTCTACGGACAAACCGAGGCGAGCCCCGTGATCACGCAGACCAGCCCCGCCGACACCCCCGAAGACAAATCGGAGACGGTCGGTCTCGCGTTGCCGCAGGTCGAGGTGAAGATCTCCGACGTGGTGACCGGGGACAGCGTGCCACTCGGCGAACAAGGTGAGATCTGCGCGCGCGGGTACCTCGTCATGACCGAATACTTCCGCAACCCGGAGGCTTCGGCTGCCACCGTGGACAAGGACGGTTGGTTGCATACCGGCGACTTGGGGACGATGGATCACCGTGGATACGTCCGGGTGACCGGCCGGCTCAAGGACATGATCATCCGCGGCGGGGAGAACATCTATCCGCGAGAGGTCGAGTCCGTGATCTTCACGCATCCGAAGATCCTCGATGTAGCGGTCGTGGGTGTGCCCGACGAGGTATGGGGCGAGCGGGTGGTTGCCGTCATCAGGTGGAAAGACGAGTCCGACCAGCCGACCGCAGCCGAACTGGTCGAGTTCTGCACCGAGCGACTGGCACGCCACAAAGCACCCAAGGAGTGGTTCAGTGCAGAAGCATTTCCTCTGACCGGCTCGGGCAAGATTCAGAAATATCGAATTGCAAGCCTGGTCGGCGAGGGCGCCTACGGCGTCGTCAGCTGACCCGAGCGCATAGCACGTCGGAGCGATTCTGTCTGGGTTATCCCCGTAAATTGCTCCGATGTGCCCTGTTTATCCTGGTGGCGTGAGTTCATCTTTCGGTGAGACCGGACACAAAGCCACCTCCAGCCGCATCCGCGCCACAGCCTTTGCGTCGAAGGTGATGGCCGCGTCCGACGCTGTGAAGTTCATTCACCCCGGCGACACGGTCTCGATCAGCGGTTTCGCAAGCGCCGGTACTCCCAAGGTGATCATTCCGGCACTGGCCGAGCGCATTCACCACACCCGCGGCAACGGATCGAACTTCACGATCAATCTCCTGACCGGTGCTTCGGTGTCCACCGAGACCGAAAGGCTGCTCGCCGAGGTCGACGGAATCGCGCTGCGTATGCCGTATCAGTCCGAGGCCACCGCGCGTCGCCGCATCAACGACGGTCGCATGGACTACGTCGACATCCATCTCTCCCACGTTGCTCAGCAGGTGTGGGAGGGCTACTACGGCAACGTCGACGTCGCGGTCGTCGAAGTCGCCGGTATCACCGAATCAGGTGAACTGATTCCCTCCGCGTCGATCGGCAACAACAAGACGTGGCTCGACGTCGCAGACAAGGTCATTCTCGAAGTCAACTCCTGGGTGCCCGAGGCGATGGAAGGCATCCACGACGTCTACTACGGCACCGCGTTGCCGCCGCATCGGAAGCCTCTCGAGATCACCCGCGTCGAAGACCGGATCGGCCAGACGACATTCCGAGTGGATCCCGCGAAGGTTGTGGCCGTTGTCGAGACGGACTGCCGAGACAGCGCGAGCCCTCTCACTGCACCCGACGCCGTCAGTGAGGCGATCGCCGGCCACGTCCTGGAATTCTTCGACTTCGAGGTGCGCGCCGGACGGATGCCGGCGGATACCTTGCTTCCGCTGCAGGCAGGCATCGGCAATGTTGCCAATGCGGTCCTCGGCGGTCTCGATCGGGGGCCGTACCGCGGCCTGACCTGCTACTCCGAGGTCATCCAGGACGGGATGCTCAAGCTGATCAAGGACGGAACCGTCGCGCATGCGTCGTCGACGGCTTTGGCGCTCACCGACGAGGGCATCGAAGAACTGACCGCGAACATCGACTTCTACCGCAACCACATCACGCTCCGTCCGCAGGAAATCAGCAACCACCCAGAGGTGGTGCGCAGACTCGGAATCATCGCCATGAACGGCATGCTCGAGGCCGACATCTACGGCAACGTGAACTCGACGCACGTCATGGGGACGAAGATCATGAACGGAATCGGCGGCTCGGGAGACTTCGCTCGTAACGGCTACGTGTCCATGTTCCTGAGCCCGTCGACGGCCCGCGGGGGTGAGATCTCGGCGATCGTTCCGATGGTTCCGCACGTCGACCACACCGAGCACGACACTCAGGTGTTGGTCACCGAGCAGGGGTTGGCCGATCTGCGCGGTCTGTCTCCGCGGCGACGCGCGCGCCTGATCGTCGACAACTGTGCTCACCCGGAGTTCCGGCCACTGCTCCGCGATTACATCGCTCGCGCCGACGCTCAGCCGGGCGCGGGGCAGACGCCGCACATCCTGGGCGAGGCATTCTCGTTCCATCAGCGGTACATCGACACGGGTTCGATGCGCCTTTCCTGACGCCGGGCAATTCCGCTGACAGTGAGAGAATGCGAGGGTGAGCCGAACCGGGGTACCTGACGACGCCATCCGCCGGGTTGCCGCGGCAGGGGCGGACGACGCCGGTGGCCTACCCGTCGAACTGCTGGGTGATTTCCTGGACGTGCTCAGTGTCGCCGTATGCGAGGGGAAGCCGTTGCAGCGTCGTCAGCTGCATCGTTTCCGCGCCCGTGGTGAAGAAGCGGCGCAGCAGGGTGTTGCCCTGCGAGCCTTGCTCGATCTGTATCTCTCCTCGGCTTGGCGCCTGTGGCGTGAGCTCCCCGCTGTTATTGCGGCACAATCGGATCCGACTGCCGTCGTCTCGGCCGGCGAAGTCATGCTCCGCGCCGTCGACGATGCCGTCGCCGAACTGGCCGAAGGATTCCAGTTGGCCAGGCGATCTCTGGTCCGCTCGCAGGTATCGGCACGCCGTGAGTTCGTCGACGACTTGTTGACCGGCGGAGCCGATGTCGTCGGATTGTTAGGTCGTGCTTCGGGATTCGGGCTCCATCTCAGCGGTCCGCATGCCGTCGCGGTCGTGACCGCGACGCGCGAGTTCACCGACGACAATCCCTTGGTGCGGGCCGTCGAACGTGCCGTGCTCGGCAGCAAGGGTGACGCCGACGCGTTGGTTGCCAGCAAGAGCGGCAAACTGGTCGTCGTTTTCGTGGCGCCGGACCG
The DNA here is from genome assembly GCF_030056745.1 of Rhodococcus sp. IEGM 1406. NCBI lineage: Bacteria > Bacillati > Actinomycetota > Actinomycetes > Mycobacteriales > Nocardiaceae > Rhodococcus > Rhodococcus sp. IEGM 1406. The sequence goes on from NZ_JASHKO010000001.1 coordinate 374,046, forward strand.
TGATGCCGTTGATCACGTGCTGGCGGGTATTCGGTCGGCTCTCGGACCGGGAACCGATGACGACGGGCGAGTTCAGTTGCAGCGGCGTGCTTTGGACGGCACCTGGCAGATCGCTGTCGGGCGCCCTCGCACCACCGCTTCGGGCGTCGTGGCGTCGTACCGGGAGGCGCTCGACGCACTGGACCTGGCGCAGCGCCTGTCGTTGACCGCACCGATCATCGATGCTCGTGACCTGCTGGTCTACCGCGTTCTGGTCAACGACAGGCCGGCGGTCACCGACCTGATCCACACCCTGCTCACGCCGCTGCTCGAGGCGCGTGGCGGCGCTGGGCCGATGATCGACACCCTGCTCGCGTACTTCTCCGCCGGCGGCAATACGGCAAAGACCGCCCGAGACCTGCATTTGTCGGTCCGGGCGGTCACGTACCGCTTGGACCGTATCCGTGAACTCACCGGCCAGAACGTCAACGACCCCAACGACAGCTTCGCGCTCCACGCTGCCGTGTTGGGCGCGAAGTTGCTCGACTGGCCGGCCACGGAGCTGGCCTGATCAGCTGGTGCGCGCCCGTTCCTCGTATGCAGCACGGGCCGCGGTGTCGACGTCGCCGAGAAACTGCGTCTCGACGCCGAACAGTCGGCTCAATGCCTCGTAAGGCCGTCGGGGTACGAAACCCTGTGCCTGGACAAGCAGTCCGGACACTCGCGTAATGCGCACGCGTGGTCGAGGTTTGGTGATCAAGCCGACGATTGCTTCGGCGATTTCCTCTGGCTGAACCTGACGGAAACCCTTCATTCCCGAAGTCCCGGAAGTGAGTTGGGTGTTGGTGAGCGTCGGCAGTACGGACGAGACGTTCACTCCGGTGCCACGAACTTCCTTGCGGACAGAATCGGTGAAGCCCAACACCGCATGCTTGGCGCCGCAGTACGTCGACAGACCGGGGCACGGGAGTTCGCCGGCAAGCGAAGCGATGTTGATGACGTGTCCACGTCCACGTGGAAGCATCCGTCGCAGTGCGAGTTTGGTTCCCGTGATCACGCCGAGGACGTCGATCTCGATGATGCGTCTGGTCACGGTGTCGTCCTCGTCGACGATCCGTCCGACCGGCATGATGCCCGCATTGTTGACCAGTACGTCGATCGGGCCGAGTTCACCTTCGACGGTGTCGAGGAAGTCGAAGAACGACGCGGGGTCGGTGACGTCGAGACGCCCGAACGTACGGATGCCCAAATCTTTTGCAGCCTGCGCGAGAGTGGCTTCGTCGATGTCGCCGATCGCGACCCTCGCGCCCAGGCTGATGAGCCGTTTCGCGGTGGCGTATCCGATGCCCCTGGCGCCACCGGTGATGACCACTACCTGACCGTCGAAAGGCTTGTTCATATCGCGAGCGTCTCCAAAAACTAGAGGGATGGGATTGCAGTGACGTAAATCTGCAGCGACGTGAAACTGCAGTGAGATGTGATTGTGGACCAGTTGAAGTTGGGTAGGTAGGGCTTGTTGGCCGAACCAAGGCGATAGATTTATGACTAAGTCACAATTCGGGGAGGCGTCATGGACACATCGGAGTTGGACGGTTGGATTGCGAATCTCGCACCCATCTATCTCCAGCCGGAGGTGATCGACGGTTTCGTCCAACGCATCGACGACGCCATTGCCGAGGCCAATCCCGAGGTAGCGGCTGATCGGGAGCTACGACGCGATGTGGATGCGAGCACCGCGGCGCAGCTCCGCGTCATCGTGGCGGCGATCGCGGGCGGTTCCCAGGAGGTCACGCCGCCGGCGGAGTCGGTTGCGCTTGCACTCACCGTCGCCCGGCGCGGTATGGATCTTCGGGTCCTGCTCAAGATCTACGGCGCCGGACGCCTCGCGATGCTGGGTTTCGTCGACGAGTCGATAGAAGCACTCCCGATAGGTCCGGAACTCAAACGCGCACTTCTGGTTCGAGTGTGGGGTTCGGCGATGAGATGGCTGGAAGTGACCACCGAATTGTTGGTCGCGACGTACGCGAAGGAGCGGGAGAGCTTGGCGCGCGGCGCTTTTGCGCGTCGGTCCGAGACGGTGCACGCGATTGTCGCGGGCGAAGCCCTTCACTCCGACGAAGCGTCCCGGATCCTGGACTATCCGATGCGGCGCCACCACACGGCGTTTGTTCTCTGGACGGACGACACCGACCCGGCTGCAGACGTATTGGCGCGGTTGGACTCGTACGCCCGTACCTTTGTGGACGAGTCCAATGGCGAGCGTGTTCTGACTTTGCCTTCGGGCGCGCGTGAGCTGTGGTCGTGGGTCGCGCATTTCGACGGCCAGGAGTGGGCGTCACATGTTGATGCCCGGCATTCGGATCTTCGCGTTGCAGTGGGAGCGAGCGGTTACGGAATGGAAGGATTCGCTCGCAGTCATCGCGAGGCGCTCGCCGCGCAGCGCGTGGCGGTCCGTTCCGGGGGCTCGCCGGGTATCACCGTCTACGAGGATGTTCAGGTTCCCTGTCTGCTCACCGAAGATCTGGGCGAACTGCGTGAGTTGGTGGCTCGGGAACTGAAAGGCCTGGCCGGCGCGGACGGCGTCACGACGCGCATCCGTGACACCGTCCGGGTCTACTACGAGAACAACTGCACCGCGGCCGCTACTGCCGCAGCCCTCGGCCTGCACAAGAACACCGTGCGGTATCGACTCGATCAGGCCGAAAAGCTACTGGGTCGCAGCGTCGACCAGCGTCGGCTGCCGACGGAGTTGGCCCTCATCGCACTGGAGAGCTACGGAGCCACCATCGCGCCGGCGCCGTGATTCGCTACTGCATGTCATCGAGTCCGGGGAGCGAGTAGCCGGAGTTGTCATCCCAATCTGCGGGGGTGTCGTCGAGTGAAACGTCCCAGTCGGCGTCGGGCACCGCTCGCCGGAGTTCGGTCAGTGCGTTGAACCAGTAGACGAGTGACGGAATCACCTCGGTCGGATCGCTCGAGATCTTGGTCGAGCCGTTGAACAGAGTGTTGGGGATATCCGACGGGTAGAGGTCCAGGACCTCGTAGTCGAACGGAAATTCGTCGTTGTGGACGGCGATGAGTCGGTCGACTTCGGCCTTCTCGTCGTCGGTCAGCGGTGTGGAGCGGACGGCGGAGTAGTACAACGAGGTGCTCATGTTTGCCAGGCTAGAACAAGTTGCCTTCCAACGGCGGTTTCGGATGCAACACCTTTAGATTGCATGATCTCGGCAACTTTAGATACAAAAGTCGTCGATATTTCGACAGGGATGGATAGAAGTCGGCAAGGAACACTGGAGAAGACGGCGAGACGGCCGTCCGAACCCAGTGAAGGAGCTCCCCGTGACCGCAGTCATCAGTGCCATTCGGGTAGGTGGTCAGCGATGAACGTTCCCATGTGGGCGTGGGCCGCGTTCGCCGCAGTCATCGTCGTCATGTTGCTCATCGACTTGCTCGCCCACCGCGGCGCGCATGTCATCGGCTTCAAGGAAGCGGCCTGGTGGAGTGCACTCTGGGTCGGTTTGTCTCTCGTGTTCGCGGTGGTTGTCACCCTGACCTTGGGGGTGAACTCGGGCGTCGAATTCACAACAGCCTGGCTGTTGGAGAAGAGCCTCTCGGTCGACAACCTCTTCGTGTTCGCCCTGATCTTCGGTTACTTCAAGGTGCCCCGTGAGTACCAGCACCGTGTGCTGTTCTTCGGTGTCATCGGCGCCCTGATCTTCCGCGGAATCTTCCTCGCTGCCGGCGTTGCCGTGGTCAGCAAGTTCACGGCCGTCCTGTTCGTCTTCGCCGCCATCCTGCTCTACAGCGCTTACAAGCTGCTCAAGGACGACGACGAGAGCTTCAATCCGGGTACGTCGCTGGCAGTTCGCCTGCTGCGCAAGATCATGCCGGTTCGCGAGGAATACGCGGGAACCAAGTTCTTCGTCAAGGAAGCCGGAAAGCGCGTCGCAACACCGCTGTTCGCCGTCGTCGTCGCCATCGAAGCCGCCGACCTCGTGTTCGCAGTCGACAGCGTCCCGGCAGTCCTGGCAGTGAGCGACGACCCGTTCATCGTGTACTCCAGTAACGCGTTTGCGATCCTGGGTCTGCGTGCCCTGTACTTCCTGCTCTCGGGTCTGCTCGAGAAGTTCCACTACCTCTCCAAGGGTCTGTCGATCATCCTCGCCTTCATCGGCGTGAAGCTGATCATGCAGGCCAGCCACAAGGTGATCAGCACGTCGATCCCCGAGATCCCCTCGCTGGTCAGCCTCGCGGTGATCATCGTGGTCTTGGCAGGCTCGATCATCCTGAGCCTCAAGAAACCGCTACCGCAAGAGCCTGAGGCCGAAGAGGTTGCGTCCGGTGATGCACCGGTCGACCTCGAGAAGACAGGCCCGAATGGGGGCGTCGAGTCTTCCGACATCGCGCTTGCTGCCGGCGAGCACGACGACGATGACGACAAGGTGGATGCTCGCAGTAGGAGCTGACGCCTGATCGGCTGAACTAATCGAAAAGGGAGACCACACAACGAGGTGTGGTCTCCCTTTTCGTTTCTCACGACTTCTCGTAACCAAACAGACCACTGATCGGGAAGGTGTGTTCTCACTCGGCCGCGCGCGATCTACCTTGGCGGATGCCCGACGTCCGAGATCAGGAGTGCACATGACAATTCACGCGGAAGTCATCACCATGCTGGCCACGCTCAACGCCGCATTTCCGGATGTCACCAGCTTCGAGCCGTCGGAGTTACGTGCTCTGCTTCGGAATCGACGCGCCCCGTTGGAGCGGCTTCCCGATTTGCGTACGGTCGAAGACCTCGCAATCGAGGGCCCCGGTGGAGATCTGGCGATCCGCGTCTACCGCCCGCACACTTCCTCCGACGCCATACCGCTGGTCGTCTTCGCTCATGGCGGAGGCTTCGTGTTCTGTGACCTGGACAGCCACGACGAATTCTGCCGGTCCATGGCGGAAGGGGTTGGCGCCGTCGTCGTCTCCGTCGATTATCGTCTGGCCCCTGAGCACCCCGCGCCGGCAGCACACGACGACGTCTACGCCGCATTGGAGTGGGCGGCGAAACACGCGGCACAGTACGGCGCAGACCCGAGCAAGATAGTCCTTGCCGGCGACAGCGCGGGCGGCAATCTTGCTGCGACAGTTGCCATCGCCGCCCGCGATCGTAGGGGGCCGGCGGTTGCGGCGCAGGTTCTCATCTATCCGGTGATCGACGACGATTTCGACACCGAGTCCTACCGTCTCTACGGTACCGACCACTACAACACGACCACGGCCATGAAGTGGTACTGGGACCAATATGCTCCCGAACGCCGAGATGACGTGCGGGTGATACCTACTCGGGCAAAGTCGTTCGCCGATCTTCCCGCGGCCGTTGTCGTGACAGCCGAGCTGGATCCGCCGTGCTCGTCCGGTGACGAGTACGCGAAACTGCTTGCCTCGGCCGGCGTCCCCGTGCAGCATCATCGCTTCGACGGGTTGTTTCACGGGTTCCTCACGATTCCGTCATTGTCGCTCACAGAGCCGGCACGCCAGAAAGTTTGGGCGATGATCCGCGAGGTATCAGCCGCCGCTCGATAGGATCTCGTCGCCCAGTTCGCCGAAGGTATGGCAGATTCTTTCCCGCACAATGACTTCGGTGCATTCGGGATCGAACCATCGATCAACGACGCCCCAGTGGATCGGATGATCGAGGTATTGGGTCTGCAGTGATTCGAGGTCGGTGAACTCCTGCTCCCACACATGGGTCCACGGTGCTTCGTCACGTGCAGGTGTTGCGCCGGTCGCCGCACTCACCCGACTGAGTCGCCAGGCAGCGATCGAGGAGATATGCCCGGGCATCTTCAGCAGGTCACTTTCGAACTGTTCGATTTCGTCCTCGGAGGTAGTGTGTTCAACGCGAATCAGCAATGCTCGGTACACCCCGTTCGGGCCGGTGGCGCGCGAGCGACCCTCGGTTCCGGAAACGTACTCGGCGCCGTGAAAGCATTCGATGGCATCGTGGTGAAGTTCGGCGTCGACGGAATCGCTAACGGCCCGCCACGCGGCTTCATTCGCGAACTGAAGATAAGCGATCAGATCTCCGCCGTTGATGGCGCCGGGCAGAGTAGCGGTGACGAGATGGCGAACTGCGCCCGACGATTCTGCCACTGCTGCAATGGTGTTCACCGCATTCGCCCAGCCGTCCGAGTCCGGGCTGTCGGCAGCAAAAACAACCCTCGTGACGTTATACATCGGCCAGTGCCTCGACGTCGTCGGCAGCAGCCGCCATGGTGCGGCTACGTTCGCAGATGAGTGGTTCCATGGCATCCCACCACTGCCGAAGCGTGGTGTCGCCGCGACTCAGACGAGTCATGGCCCACCAACCGGAGGCTCCGTCGACGGTCCACGTGATAGTCACGACGTTCGGTTCGTACTCGGACCACAACGGCGGACTGACAAGTATGTTGTCGAGGGTCAGGCTGCGTCGCCGGGCGTTCGGCAGGTAGCCGGCACGCCATTCGTCGACGAACTTCTGCCCGCATCCGGGATTCGTGACGATCCGGTCGATCACGTAGAGAGTCTCACCTGCCATGTGCGCAGGCTACGTTCCGTCTAAGTCTCTGCGGTACTACCGATCTCACGCAGCGGGAGGTTGTTCGGAAGCGGAAGGGGAGTGCGCCGGTCGCAGCCCCAGCCACCCCACCAGTCCCACCAGAACGAAGGCAACGCCCGCGGTCGCGAACGTGACGGTGAAGGCAGATTCGCTTGGCATCGCCGGAACCCCTTCGGGGAGGTTCGCGATTGTCATCGACGCCAGAATCGTTGTCACTACTGCGCTGCCGATGGCGCTGCCGGTGGAACGTGAGATCGAGTTGATGCCGTTGGCGATGCCGCTCTGATGATGCGGGACGTTGGACATGATGATGGCGGGCATGGCTGCATAGCCGAGGCTCAGGGCGGCGCCGATCACCATGCCCGCACCGATGACCGACGCGGTGTGGGTGTGGTCGAACGCGAGCCACGCAAACGGCACCGCGCCCAGGATCGCAGTGAGTCCCAGAACGAATCGCGGCCCACGCAGCCTGATGAGACGACCGCCGATCGGGGCGGCGATCAGCGAAACTATCGCGCCAGGCAGCAGGAATTCGACCGACGCACGCAGAATGCTCGCGTCGAAGCCGTATCCGGTGAGATCGCGGGGAAGTTGTGCGAGATACGAGATCCCGAGGAAGTTCGCGAACATGCCGAAGCCCACCACGACGCCGGCAAGATTTGCCATCATCACCGGGCGGTGGACGAACATCCGCATGTCGACAAGCGGCTCGTCGACGATCTTCTCGATCCACACCCAGACTGCGAACATCACGATCGAGGCCACAAAAACACCGACGGTCAAGGGCGACAACCACCCCCATTGGTGGCCTTGAGAAATCGCCAGAAGAAGCAGAAGTAGTGCCCCGCCCAGACTTAGCGCACCGATGAGGTCCACGCGCCCACCGCTTTTGTGCGTGGTGGGCGGGACCAGCGTGGCGACGGCAATCAAGGCCAGCACTGCGAATCCGGTGGCCATCCAGAAGGCGTTGCGGTAGTCGGCATCCGGAGCCGATGTGAGCAGACCGGTGGCCACGAGGGCGAGACCGCTGCCGAACGCGAGAGTTCCGCTGACCAGGGCCATGGCGCCGGGAAGCTTCTGTGGTCGTATCTCTTCGCGCAAGACCGAGAGTGCGAGAGGGAAGATCGCGGTGGCTGTTCCCTGGAGTACACGGCCGAGGATCAGCAGTGGCAGATTGTGCGCCAATGCCGCGACAATCGAACCGATCACCATGACGACGAGGACGCCGACCAAGGTGCGCTTCTTGCCGTGCTGATCGCCGTAGCGTCCCAGCAGGGGAGTGAAGACGGCAGCGGAAAGCAGGGTCGCCGTCGTCACCCAACTGACGCCGGCGGACGAGGCTCCGAGGTCGGACTGAATCCGTCCCAGGATCGGAACCGGCAGCGTCTGCATCATCGAGACGATCATCGCTGCCAGGCTCAAAGCGCCGATGATCACGGCCTCCCGGCGCGGCGATCTTGCTACGGACTGGTCCGGGGAATCGGTGGCAGTTGGCGTAGCGCTGGGGCTCGCGGCACTGCTCGTCGTAACTGTGTTCGTCAACGGGTCCTTCTCGGGAACAACAAGAGAAAATGCTTAATGTGGCGAAGTAATTTTCTCTGGATGGTAAGTCCGCGAGATCGATCCCGTCAATGCTGGTCAGCGACCGAGTGGGACATGCCCTGTGAATTCGTTCTAGAAGGGGTATACCGGGAGTGCACTTTGCGCCGTCACCCATTGTGTTTCCGTGAAGGCATCGAGGTTTGCACCGATACCGCCGACACGGCCGCCGTTACCCGAAGACGCCATGCCGCCGAACGGGATGACGGCTTCGTCGCCGACCGTCTGATCGTTGATGTGGACCAGGCCGGTGGGAATCTGTTGGGCGAGTTCGAGTCCGCGCATCGCGTCGGAGGTCAGAATGCCCAGCGACAATCCGTACTCGGAATCGTTGGCTATGGCGACGGCTTGTTCGACGGTGGCGAAGGAGGTCACCGGTGCGACCGGCCCGAAGACCTCGTCGGCGAAGGCAGGCGCGGTGAGTGGGGTGTCGGCTAGCACGGTGGGCCGGTAGAAGAGATCCTCGTAGGTGCCGCCGGCAGCCAGTTTTGCTCCGGCCGCAATGCTTCCGTTGACCAGAGAGTGGATGTGGTCGCGTTGTTTGGCGTCGATGATGGGTCCGAGTGCGACCTGACCGGTGAACGGGTCGCCTACCGGAAGCTTGTCGGCGTGTTCGGCAAGGAGTGCGGTGTAGTCGGCGGCGATACTTTCGTGGACCAGTTGGCGGCCGGTGGTCATGCAGATCTGTCCCTGGTGCATGAACGATCCGAAAGCGCCGACAGATGCGGCCTTTTCGAGGTCGACGTCATCCATGACGATCAGTGCATTGTTGCCGCCGAGTTCAAGATGAGCGCGCTTGAGATGGCGGCCCGCCAGTTCGCCGACCGCGCGTCCAGCTCGGGTCGACCCGGTGAATGCGATGACGCGAACGCTCGGATGAACCACGATTGCCTCACCGGCGTCAGCGCCGCCCGGCAGCATGCTGAACACTCCGGCGGGCAAGCCTGCTTCTTCGAAGATGCGAGCGAGAACCACACCGCCGCAGATCGCCGTGCGCGGGTCAGGCTTGAGGATCACCGAATTGCCCAGCGCCAGTGCGGGAGCGACTGCACGGATCGACAAAATGATGGGGAAGTTGAACGGCGCGATGACGCCGACGGTTCCGACGGGTACGCGACGAGAGAAGCTCAGCCGAGGTTGCTCCGAGCGCAGAACCTCGCCGACAGGGTGCGCGGCCAAAGCTGCTGCGTTGTAGCACTCTTCGGCAGCGGTATGGGTTTCCAGCCCGGCCTTGGCCGGGATGCTGCCGGCCTCGCGGATTACCCATTCGCCGATTTCGTCGGCGTACTGCTCGAACAGTTGACCGGCGCGGCGTAGAACGGCGGCTCGTTCAGTGTATGGCCTTGCCGCCCAATTCTTCTGAGCTGCAGTAGCTTTTGTTGCAGCGGCCGCCACGTCGTCGGGTGTTGCCATGCCGACCGTCGTCAACTGCTTGCCGGTGGCCGGCTCGACGACAATACGATCGTCGGCGCTACCGCGAACCCATTCGCCGTCGAAGATCTTCGATTCCCACACAGGTTCGCTCAGCAAACGCGTCATGGCCGCTCCTCGGTAAAGGGATGCAACCGCGCGCCGCATCACATGGTTGCCCACCACGTTGCTCTGTGAGGGGGTCGATCGCCATCACACTTTCACTCAGTGAAAGACGGATTCATGGCGTCCTTGAGTGCTTGGATCAGATCGGCGAACTCGGTGGAGTGGGTAGCGCCGCTGCGGGTCACACCCGAGACGGGAATGCGCAAGCGGCCGTGCGATTCTCGCATGAAGCTGATTCCAGCGCGTGGAGATTCGCCTGCGGTGATCGAATAGAGCAGGGTCCAGGCGCGCGGGTTGGTGATCACGTCCAGCGTGGCTGTGTGATCGCTCGGAATTGCGGGGCCCAGTTGGACGCGTCGATCGATCTCGCGGAATGCGTCCTCGACCACCTTGTGAATGAGCACCTGACTTTGGCGCGGCGGCAGGAGCAGGGGATATGCGGCCAGATCATTGAGGTCGACGCTTTGCTGGCCGGCTAGGGGGTGACGGCTCGACATGACGACCAGCAGATCTTCGACGCCGAGGTCCAAGGGTTCGAGTCCGGGGCGGTCGACGCCGCCGCGAATCAGGGCGATGTCCGCGTCACCGGAGGCCACAGCATCCATGCGGTGGGCAAAGCTCTTGATGACGAACTCGACGTCCAGGTCCGGATGAAGTTCGCGCACGTGTGCGATGGCGTCCAGCGTCTGAGCGGCAAAGCTCATGTTTCCGGTGATTCGGATCCGGGCTCTCGGGTCTCGTGCGACGGAGTACGCCATCGTTTCGAGACTGAGGACTTGCTGCGCGATGGGCACCAGTCGCGATCCTGCCGGGGCCAGGCGAACCGCCCGGGTCGAGCGCTCGAAGAGTGTCGCCCCGAGCTCCTTCTCCAGTCGTGCGACCTGATGGCTGATCGCCGACTGCGAGATGAAGCAGCGTTCGGCGGCGCGACTGAAGCTCAGTTCCTCGCTCACGACGAGAAAGTACTTGAGTTGGCGGAAGTCCATGAGGACAGCTTACTTATGAGCAATCGAGATAACAGTCTTGCGAATACTCCAGCTAGCTGGACCCGACCCATGATCAGTCCATACCGTAATAGTCATACTTTCAATTTGGTTGAGGAGTTCGTTGTGGATAGAACAGCTGCGGGTCGCGCCGACATCGACGCGACTGGACACGAGAAGACTCAGGTTGTGATCGTCGGTTCGGGATTCGGAGCCCTCGCCGCGGCCAAGACCCTCGCGAAGTCCAAGACGCCGTTCGTTCTCATCTCCGCCACCACCGAGCACCTCTTCCAGCCGTTGCTCTACCAGGTGGCGACGGGTGTCCTGTCGGCCGGCGAAGTTGCTCCGCCCATCCGCACGATCCTGCAGAAGTACCCCAACGCCGACGTCCGCCTCGGCCGCGTCGTCGAGGTCAACGCCGAAGAGAACACCGTCGTCTACGAAGCCTCGGGCACCCGCCACACGCTCGGGTACCGCTCGCTCATCGCAGCCACCGGTGCCACGCAGGCGTACTTCGGGCATGACGAGTTCGAAAAGGTCACCTACAAGCTCAAGACCGTCGAGGACGCCGAGGTACTGCGTAAGCAGATCCTGCGTTGCTTCGAGGAAGCGCACACCACCAACGACGCGCTGGTTCGCCGTAACCTGCTCAGCTTCGTTGTCGTGGGCGCCGGCGCGACCGGCGTCGAGCTCGCCGGACAGATCAAGGAACTGGCGCGTCGCTACTTTGCGAAGGCCATCAACAACATCAGTGCCGACGAGGTCACGGTCACCATGGTCGAGGGCGCCGGCGTTGCGCTTCCGGCCTTCGGCGGCAAGCTCAGTGAGTACACGCAGGCCTCGCTCGAGAAGTCGGGTGTCGAGGTAGTCCTCAACACCATGGTCACCGCCATCGACGAGCACGGTGTCACCGTTTCTTCGGCAAAGACCAAGGAAGAGAAGCGCATCGACGCCGAGACCGTCATCTGGTCGGCCGGTGTACGCGCCAACGACTTCGCCGCAGTGCTCGGCGAGGCAACCGGTTGTGAGAGTGACCGCGCAGGTCGTCTGCTCATCAATCCGGACTTGACCGTCGGCGGGTTCGCCAACGTCTTTGCCATCGGCGACATGACTTCGCTGAACGGTCTGCCGGGTCAGTCGCCCGTTGCGATGCAGGGTGGCCGTCACGCAGCGAAGACTGTGAACGGAAAGGTCAAGGCCGGAACGCCTTTCAAGTACTTCGACAAGGGCAGCATGTCGATCATCAGCCGATTCAGCGCTGTATGTCGCGTCCGCAAGGTCGAGTTCAAGGGCACGATCGCCTGGTTCATGTGGCTGGCCGTGCACGTGATGTATCTGGTGGGCTTCCGCAACCGGTACGTCGCTGTGATGTCGTGGTTCGGTTCGTTCATCGGTCACCGTCGTCCGCACTTCCACTACGCGCAGGAACCGATGAAGATCGAGGCCGCGCCGCCGGTGACCGAACGCGAACCGGAATTGGCGCACTCCGCGTAGCTCCGCACCGCCTGAACACGTTTCGCCTGATGCCAGTCACAGTGGATTCTTAGTGGCACTGCCCTGTCACACTGTGTGAATGGCATCAGGCGACCGTTCGTTGATCGGCCGGGCATTTATCGTGCTCGGTGCCTTCGACGCGAAATCGCCGCGGTTGACGCAGTCGGAGATCAGTCGTCGCAGCGGTTTACCTCTGCCCACCGTTCATCGGCTGTGTGGGCAGTTGGTGGCCGAGGGCGCACTCGAGCGTCGGAGTGACGGCAAGTACCAGGTCGGAGTGCGGTTGTGGGAGATCGGCGCTCTTGCTCCAGGGGCGCACGGGCTCAGACAGGTGGCGTTGCCGTTTCTCGAGGACCTGTATGAGGTCACCCGGGAGAACGTGCAGTTGGTCGTTCGTGAGGGTACCGAGGCTCTGTACCTCGAGCGCTTGTCCTCGCGTAGCGCTGTCACCGTTGTCGGTCGCGCCGGGGGAAGATTGCCGTTGCATGCGTCCAGCGGTGGACTGATTCTCCTCGCACACGGCGGAACCGAACTTCTCGACGACGTCCTCCATGCCGGTCTCGAGTCGTTCACTCCCAAAACCATTACGTCCGAGCGGATTTTGCGAGCAACTCTCGACGAGATCAGACGCACCGGATTTGTCGTCTGCCGTGAGTATCTGAACGTCGGAACCCTTGCCGTCGCCGCTCCGGTCCGCGAAGCCGGCGGCAATGTCGTCGCAGCGGTCTCGACAGTTGTTCCGGTGGAGCAGGATCCGGCTCCATTGCTGCCGGCCTTGGTCGCGGCCGCCCGTGGAATTTCACGCGGGCTTGGTGGCGGTGGACTTGGATAGCTCGTATTCGGTCTTTCACTGAGTGAAATTACAGCTGTTCAGGGGAGTGATCGTGGTCGATGGTGGTCTCAATCGTCACTCACCTCAGGAGTTCTCTGTATGTCTTCTTCGCGCACCCAGGTCGGAATCGTCGGTGGTGGTCCCGCCGGGTTGATGCTCTCGCATCTGTTGCATCTGAAGGGAATCGATTCGGTAGTCCTGGAATGTCGCACCCGTGAAGAGGTAGAAGGCACCATTCGTGCCGGCGTGCTCGAACAGAACACGGTTGATCTCATGGTCGAGACCGGACTCGGTGATCGACTGAAGCGGGAGGGCCTCGAACATCACGGAATCGAGCTGCGATTCGGCGGGCGAGGGCACCGAATTGCGTTCGACGAATTGACCGACGGGCGCGCCGTCACGGTGTATCCGCAGCACGAGGTGCTCAAGGATCTGATCGCGCGACGTCTCGCTGACGGCGGGGACATTCGGTTCGGAGTGTCCGACGCGAAAGTGCACGATCACGAGTCGGATCGCCCGAGCATCACTTTTGTCGACTCGGACGGAAACGACCAGAAGCTCGAGTGCGCCCTGGTGGCCGGTTGCGACGGATCACGTACGCAAACGCGAAAGCTGATTCCCGAACCGTCGATCCGAACGGATCATTTCCGCCAGTATCCCTTCGCGTGGTTCGGCATCCTGGCCGAGGCTCCGCCGTCATCGGAAGAATTGATCTACGCCAACCATGAGCGTGGGTTTGCACTGATCAGCACGCGGACCCCCGAGGTGCAGCGTCATTATCTTCAGGTCGATCCGGACGACTCCGTGGACAACTGGTCCGACGATAGAATCTGGGACGAGCTGCACATGCGCGTCGACGGCGACGGAGCAGAGATCAAGGACGGCAGGATCTTTCAGAAATCGATCCTTCAGTTCCGCAGCTTCGTTTGTGAACCGATGCAGCACGGCAACCTGTTTCTTGCCGGCGATGCGGCGCACACCGTGCCGCCGACCGGTGCGAAGGGTATGAATCTCGCGATCGCCGACGTCTACGCTCTGGCGAAGGCAATGGACAGTTTCTTCACCTCGTCCGACCGAAAGATGTTGGACGGGTACACCGAAACGGTGCTGCCGCGTGTGTGGCGGACGCAGCACTTCTCGTGGTGGATGTCGTCGATGCTCCATCGCTTGCCAGACGACAGCGGTTTCGGGCATCGCCGTCAACTGGCCGAGTTGGACATGGTCACGCGTTCGGTCGCCGGACGAACGCTGATCGCCGAGAACTACGTCGGAACGCCCTTGATCTAGAGAGCTGTCGCAGATTTTGCGGTGCGTAATCAGTGGAGCGGGGTGCCTTGATGGTGTACCAGTTGCCATCCGATCGGGGCGCGGCGCCACAGGGATGTGCGCCGCGCACGATGTCGATCGTGATCATCGCAGAGGTGGGCGTTGAGTTTCCAACATCCGTTCTCGGAGACTGTCGTAGATAGGTGCCGACCCTGCCGCGGTGGCGACGAATACCGCTGCCGCAGTGGCAGCGAGCATCGGGACGAGCGTCGACGTCACCGCTGTCATCTCGACCACGATCACGATGCCGGTGAACGGTGCGCGCACTACAGCGCCGAAGAAGGCAGCCATGCCGATGGTGGCCATGGTGACCGTGAGCCCGGCGTCCACTCCGGGCACGAAGCTCGACAGTCCGGTGAAGATCGACCCCCAGAGTGCGCCGAGTGCGAGTAAGGGAGCGAACAGTCCGCCGGGGGTTCCAGCGGCATACGAGAGCGGGCCAGTGAAGAACCGAACCGCCAAGTACAGCAGCAGGATCGGCAGTACGAAGGTCCTTCCGCCGACGATCATCTGTGCAAGAACGTCGCCGCCCCCACTGGCCAGCGGGTCGAGGAACAGCGTCAGGCCGATGACCGCGCCGATCGTTGCGCCGATGACAGTCGGCGGAATCTTGTCGAGTCGTGCAACGGCGTCGAGTAGACCCAGAATCAAGCGGTTGTAGGCGATACCGAGTAACCCCGTGAGGATTCCGAAGACGACAAACAGTGGCAAGAGTGCGAGTTGAGGCGTCGGGACGGTGCCGACCTCGAAATCGGGTTGGTCACCGATGACAAGTCGTGCACAGCCCACCGCGACCGAAACACCGAAAAGTGTTGGCAGCACGGTGCGCAGCCGAAATGAGTGCGTCACCTCCTCGCAGACGAACAGTGCCCCGGCGATCGGCGCGTTGAACGCGACGGCGAGTCCTGCTCCGGCCGTGGATGTTTGCAGCATGGCGACGTCCGGTTCGGCAAGGCGGGCCCGCCGTCCCGCTTCTGCCCCGATCGCCGCACCCATGTGTACGGTGGGGCCCTCGCGGCCGAGAACCAGACCGGAGCCGATCGCCAAGAGGCCGCCGATGAATCTGGCAGGCACGAGATTGATTCCCGGTGGCTTCGCTTCGCCGCGGGACACCGCCTCGACGTGCTGGATGCCGCTTCCCTTTGCGAGGGGTACTCGTCTGACGATCAGTACGGCCAGTACGGTGCACAAGGCCACCAGGACGACCGGCACGAGCCACCCGACGTACGGAACGTGATGCGCCCAGTTCACGATCGTCCGACGGAGTTCGTCGGCCCTGATCAGACACCAGCGGAATGCGCCGCCGACAAATCCGACCCCGACGCCCGCGACCGCAGCGAGTAGACACAGCAAACTCAGTCCGCGGTTGGAGTCACGCGGTTCGGTGCCGCCGTCGTCCTCGGTCATTCGTGATCAGCCCTACCTGATGGTCACAACTCGCGACAGGTGAATTGAGCTTCCTCACCTTGGACGGTAACCCATTCCGATACCCGCAGTGCCGGATCGAGGTTGTGCAGCCGAGTCACAATTCGACAAGCAGGCTGATTCCGAGAACCGCCATCATCACGGCGATCAGAGCGTCGAGAATCCGCCAGGCGTTGGGTTTCGCAAAAAGCGGCGTCAGCAGACGTGCGCCGTAACCGAGGGCGCTGAACCAGGCCACACTCGCGGTGATTGCACCGGCCGCAAACCACCAACGTCCGATTTCGCCGCGACCGTTGGCAATTGAACCCATGAGCACCACGGTGTCGAGGTAAACGTGTGGATTGAGCCAGGTGAGAGCCAATGCCATCGTGACGGCGGCCAGCCTCGAACCGTTGCCGTGCTGATCCGGCGCCAGCGTCTGGGGTCGAAGCGCCCGCTTGGCGGCGAAGATTGCATAGCTGAGGAGGAAGACCGCACCGGCGATACGAACGAACGTGATCAGCGACGGTGCGTGTTCGAGGAGGGTCCCGATTCCGCTGATGCCCGCAAGGATCAGAATTGCGTCTGACAACGCGCACACTGCGACGATCGGGAGTACGTGCGATCGCGTCAGACCTTGGCGAAGAACAAACGCATTCTGGGCGCCGATTGCGACGATCAATGACAGTCCGACTCCGAAACCGACGAGGGCCGACGCAGGGTCGTTGGTGCTGAGCATGTTGTCGAGCCTGCCGCTCAGATTTCATTCAGTCCAGCTAATGATTCTTAGGACACATCAGAGTAGCTTCAGATTATGTTGGATTTCGAGCAACTGAGGGCATTGCACGCTGCGGTCGACGAGGGAACCTTCGAGGCGGCGGCGCGGAAGTTATACATCACGCCTTCGGCGGTCAGCCAACGAATCAAAGCTCTCGAGACCTCGGTTGGCCGGATCCTGGTGCAGCGCACCAAACCCATCCAGGTCACCGATTCCGGGAGAGAAGTCCTGCGTCTTGCCCGTCAGATAGACGCACTGTCGCGTGACACCGTGCGAGAACTCGGTTTGGAAAACGGTTCGAACACCTTCGCCCGCGTCTCGATCGCGGTCAATGCCGATTCGCTGTCCACTTGGGTTCTCGGGGCCCTCGCGGAGTTCACGCAAGAAGTCAGTTTCGATTTTCATCTCGACGATCAAGACCACACCACCGAACTGCTGCGCGACGGTTCGGTCATGGCTGCCGTCACGTCGGTTGCGTCACCGATTCAAGGGTGTACCTCCAGTCGGTTGGGCATCATGCGGTATCGGCCGATGGCGAGCGCAGAGTTCTGCCGTCGCTGGTTCGCAGATGGTGTCACGGCCGAATCCCTTTCGGAGGCACCGCTGGTGGTGTTCAATCGCAAGGATCTGCTGCAGGATCGGTACCTCGATCAAAAGGTCGGCCACCCGGCAGATCCGCCTCGCCATCTTGTTCCGTCATCGGCAGACTTCGCGGACGCCGTCAGACGGGGATACGGGTGGGGGTTGATACCGGACCTGCAGTGCGGCGAAGACGATCGCGGCGGAGTGCTGATCGGATTCGATCCGGACTTCGTGGATGACGTTCCGCTGTACTGGCAGCAGTGGAAACTGTCGTCACCCGTCTTGCGCCGGATCTCCGAAGTGGTGACCCGACGCGCTCACGAGGTGTTGCATCAGCCCTCGATCTGATGTTCGCCGCCCTTGCGGCGTTGTGCTCGGGGAACAAAGAACCTGGATAAGTTGATCCCCTGAGACCGTTTCTTCGGCCGCAGGACGCCGATAGTGTTTTGAGTCACACACGAATGAAAGGTGCTGACTCTCGTGGCGGACATCGGATATCTGGCTTGGGATCTTGCGGAGAAGTACGGGAAGAAGCCGTGCCTGCGGGACGACCACGTCGAACTCACGTATGAAGAGTTCGCAGAGCGTACGGAAGCTGTTGCCGCGCAATTGGCCGGACTCGGAATCGGACTCGGTGACGTGGTGGCGATCATGCTGCCCAATCGCGCCGAGTTGCTGATCGCGATCATGGCTGCCTGGCGCATCGGTGCTGCAGCTACGCCCATCAATCCGATGTTCACCGCGAACGAAGCGGATTACCAGATCGCGGACTCCGGGGCCGAGTTGGTCATCACCGCCTCTGCCGATGCGCCCTCGGGTGGCCGTGCGGTGTTGGTCGTCGACGATCTGGCGACAGTGCCGCCGACCGATCCCCGACCCGGAATCGATGTTGCAGCAGACGATCTGGCGTTGCTCATCTACACCAGCGGCTCCACTGGACGGCCCAAGGGAGTGATGCTCACGCATTCCAACCTGCAGTTCATGGCTTCGTCGATGGGCAAGAACATCGGTGTTACCGGCGCGGATCACTGCCTGCTGATCCTGCCGTTGTTCCATGTCAACGCGATCTGCGTCAGCGTCCTGACGCCCTTGCTTGTCGGCGGACAGGTGAGTGTCACCGGGAAGTTCTCGGTTTCGAGATTCTTCGACGACGTTGCGCGGCTTCGCCCCACGTATTTCTCGGCGGTGCCGGCAATCTACGCGATGCTGACCTCGCAGCCGGAAGACGCCTCGATCAACACGTCATCCTTGAGGTTTGCCGTGTGCGGTGCGGCGCCGATCAGCAAGGAACTCCTCGAACGCGCGGAGCAGCGTTTCGGTTTCGTGATCGTGGAGGGTTACGGACTCACCGAGGGGACCTGTGCGTCGGCCTGTAATCCTGTGGAGGGTGTGCGCAAGCTCGGTACGGTCGGCCCGGCGTTGCCCGGCCAGCAGATTGCCATTCTTGCCGAGGACGGAACCTTTGCTCCCGTCGGAACTGCCGGAGAGGTGGTCATCAAGGGCTGCAACGTGATGCGTGGCTATCTGGGCAAGCCGGAGGAGACCGCGAAGACCGTCAAGGATGGTTGGTTGCATACCGGCGACGTCGGGGTCCTCGACGAAGACGGCTACCTGACCCTGGTCGATCGCATCAAGGACATGATCATCCGTGGGGGCGAGAACATCTACCCCAAGGAGATCGAAAATTCGCTCGCCACACATCCTTCCGTGCTCGAGGCCGCCGTCATCGGCGCTCCGCACCAGGTCTACGGAGAGGTGCCAGTTGCCTATGTCGTTGCCTACCCCGACGCGCCCGTCACCGAAGGCGAACTGCTCGAACATGTCACGGCCTTGCTCACCCGAGTAAAGGTGCCAGTGGCGATCTACGTCGTCGATACGCTTCCCCGAAACCCGGTGGGCAAGATCGACAAACCCGGAATGAGACGAGCTCTGAGCGCAACTCCCGCTCACTAGTCCCTTCCCCGTAATACCAGCACAACTCGACGACGTGCGTCGAGTCGATCCGTCATGCCCACATTCCGTATTTCAGGAGCACATCATGGGATTCAAAGAAGGAAACTTCCCTCCCGTCGATCCGGCAACCTTCATGGACAAGCCGTTTCTCGAGCGTCTGCGTGACATGTCCACGCACTGGGTGGATTACGGCTTCGGTACACCGAAGATGGTCCACACCGTCTACATCATGAAACTGTTGTTCCTCTACCTGGCAGCTGGAACAGCCGTTGCCACTTTGACTTCCGGCCTCTCGTGGTTCGACATCGGATCATGGTGGAACCAGCCGATCGTCTACCAGAAACTCGTCATCTGGACGATGATGCTCGAAATCCTGGGCCTGGCAGGGTCTTGGGGTCCATTGGCCGGCCACTTCAAACCGATGACCGGTGGAGTTCTCTACTGGATCCGCCCCGGCACAATTCGCCTTCCACCGTGGCCGGGCAAGGTGCCGCTCACCTCGGGTGACACCCGCACGGTGTTCGACGTCTTCATCTATGTCGCCGTAGTCGCCAATCTTCTTGTTGCCGCGGTTCTTCCCGGCGTTCACACCACAGGAATCGATTCGGCAATCGCCGACAATGCCGGACTGGTACGCCCGACGGTCTTGTACTCCTTCCTCGTGCTCATGGTGATTCTCGGGTTGCGGGACAAGGTGCCCTTCATCGCTGCCCGTAGTGAGCAGTACCTGCCGGCGATCTTCTTCTTCACGTTCCTGCCCTTCGTCGACATGGTTCTGGCGCTCAAACTGCTGATCGTCATGGTGTGGATCGGTGCCGGTGTCTCGAAGTTCGGCCGTCACTTCTCGCTGGTGGTCCCCCCGATGCTCAGCAATACGCCGTGGATCCCGTCGAAGAAGATCAAGCGTGCGCACTACCGGAATTTCCCGGAGGATCTGCGGCCCTCGCACCTCGGCGGCGGGGTCGCACACGTGGCCGGAACGATGGTCGAAATCGTCACCCCGTTGATACTGCTGTTCTCGACGAACAAGACACTCACCATCCTCGCCGTGATCCTCATGGTCGGATTCCATCTCTTCATCGCGTCGACCTTCCCGCTGGCCGTTCCGCTGGAATGGAATCTTCTGTTCGCTTACGCCTCGGTCTTCCTGTTCCTGGGCTTCCCGGCGTGGGACGGCTACGGCCTCGGCGCCATGTCTTCACCCTGGATCACAGCGGGAATTATTGCAGCCCTTGCTTTCTTCCCCATTCTCGGAAACCTTCGACCCGATCTGGTGTCGTTCCTGCCGTCGATGCGTCAGTACGCCGGCAACTGGGCATCTGCGACGTGGGCATTCGCGCCGGGCGCCGAAGCAAAGATCGACCAGTACATCAAGCGTCCGTCGCCGGATACGCGTAATCAGTTGATGACGATGTACCCCGAAGATGTGTCCGATGTCGTTCTGCATCAGCTGTTGGGCTGGCGTTCCATGCACAGCCAGGGGCGTGCACTGTTCTCACTGATGATCAGGCACCTCGGCGACGACATCAACACGTACTCGCTGCGGGAAGCCGAGTTCATGTGCAACTCCATCGTCGCCTTCAACTTCGGTGACGGGCACCTGCACGACGCGAAGTTGATTGCCGCCATTCAGCGTCGCTGCAATTTCGCGCCCGGCGAGTTCCTGGTGACCTGGATCGAATCGCAGCCCATCCACAAGGGAACGCAGGAGTACCAGGTGATCGACGCAGCTCTCGGCGTCATCGAACGAGGTACTTTCAAGGTCGCCGACGCAGTTGCCGAACAACCGTGGTTGCCGAACGGGCCCATTCCGTTCGACGTTCAGTGGACACTGGACGTACGGGCCGACCGCGCGGCAACAGATCCGCAGGTGGTCTCCGAACCGAAGATGCGTACGAGGGTCAGCGGTAGCGAGCAAGAGGTGAGTAAGTGACAAAGGCCGTAGTCGTCGGCAGCGGGCCCAATGGGCTCGCTGCCGCGGTACACCTCGCACGTAGCGGTGTGGACGTGCAGGTGCTCGAGGCTGCCGACCAGATCGGCGGAGGCACCCGCTCCGGTCCGATCGACGTGCCGGGGTTGATTCACGATCACTGCTCGGCGTTTCACCCGATGGGTATCGGCTCGCCGTACCTGTCAAAGCTGGACCTCGAGCGATACGGGCTGATCTGGAGATGGGCAGAGGTGGACTGCGCGCATCCGCTCGACAACGGGGACGCCGGTGTTCTGTACCGCTCGCTGGAGCAGACGGCGGCGGGACTCGGCGCGGACGGACCTCGATGGCAACGCATGTTCGGTGACTTGTCGACGGGATTCGATGCATTGGCGTCCGACCTGATGCGCCCGATCGTCAATGTCCCGCGGCATCCGCTGCGGCTCGCAGCTTTCGGTCCGCGAGCGCTGCTTCCGGCAACCGTGACCGCGAAGTTGTGGAAGACCGACA
Source organism: Rhodococcus sp. IEGM 1406 (assembly GCF_030056745.1). NCBI lineage: Bacteria > Bacillati > Actinomycetota > Actinomycetes > Mycobacteriales > Nocardiaceae > Rhodococcus > Rhodococcus sp. IEGM 1406. The sequence goes on from NZ_JASHKO010000001.1 coordinate 395,538, forward strand.
AAGGGAAGGCGCTGTTCGGCGGGGTTGCCGCGCACGCCTTCTATCCACTCAACCGTCCGGCCACCTCGGCGGTGGGATTGATGATCACTGCTGCTGGTCACCGCTACGGTTGGCCGGTTGCCGAGGGAGGTTCGCGTTCGATCACCGACGCCATGGCCGCGATGCTCCTCGATCACGGGGGCAAGATCGACACCGGCATTCGGGTTCGCACGGCCTCCGAGATTCCGGACGCCGATGTTGTTCTGCTGGATGTCAATCCGGGGGGTGCGCTCGAAATCCTGGGCGATCGACTCCCGGGCCGAGTGGCGAGAGCCTATCGAAAGTTCAAGCAGGCTCCCGGAGCGTTCAAGGTCGATTTTGCGATCGAAGGTCATGTGCCGTGGACCAATCCGGATTGCGCTCGGGCCGGAACTGTCCATCTGGCAGGTGGTTTCGACGAAATCGTGGCCGCTGAGCGTGAGACGAATTCAGGCCGCATGCCGGACCGGCCGTTCGTGCTCCTCGGTCAGCAATACCTGGCTGATCCCACCCGATCCGCCGGGAACGTTCATCCGCTGTACGCCTATGCGCACGTGCCACACGGATATGCCGGCGACGCTACAGAGGCGATCATTCGTCAGATCGAGAGGTTTGCGCCAGGATTCCGGGATCAGATCGTCGCGACAACGAGCAGTGGTACAGCTGACCTGGCACAAGACAATCCGAATCAGGTAGGCGGCGACATCATCGGAGGTGCCAACACCGAACTGCAGGTTGTCTTGCGTCCGCGCGTGGCAGTCGATCCGTACAGCACGGGGATCGCGGGCACTTACCTGTGCTCGGCCTCGACCCCGCCGGGTGCCGGAGCACATGGAATGTGCGGGTACAACGCGGCCGAATCGGCTCTGAAGTACCTGCGACGAAAGGGTGCGGAAGTTCTGTGAGTAGTCCATCGCACAAGGAGCGAGGCGCCGGCGCGATGCGGCGTCTCGCCCGAGTGCCTGCAGCCGCGGAGCCGGAAGTGCTTGCGGTGGTTGCCGAGTTGGCCCGACGACTCGACGAGCGCAGTGCCGACATCGCGCGTGAGATGGCCTTCATGATGGCTCACGAAATCGACCAATTGGATGCAGACGCCAAATTGCTCGAAATGCTCGAGGCCAGCGTGCAGGGAAACATCACGACGATCATCCACGTCCTGGCCAATGACATTCCGATCGATCATCTCCAACCGACTACTGCCGCAGTGGAATACGCTCTGCGTTTGGCGCAGCGGGACGTTCCGTCCAATTCCCTCGTTCGGGCCTACCACATGGGCCAAGGCGATCTGATGCGGATCTGTCACGACGAGATCAGCACGCTGGATATTCCGGCGCGACTCACTTTGGCTGTCCTGAAACACACTTCGGATGTGGTCTACAGCTATATCGACTGGATCACGCTCTACGTCTTCGACGCGTACGAGCGGGAACGCAGTCGATGGATGGCAGCGCAGGGAAACCTCCATTCGGCCGCGATCCACGCCCTCCTGTCCGGCACCAACGCAGATACCGCTGCATTCGAAGCTGAGACCGGATACCGACTCGGTCAGAACCACGTCGCCCTGGTGGTTTGGTCGACGTGGGATGCGGACGTCATGGGCATCAACACGCTCGATCGACTCGTACGTGATCTCGGCGCAGCGGCGGGAGCGGACAAGCCGCCGATCATCACCGCCATCGATCGACGCACGGTGTGGGCGTGGCTGCCGTTCGGTCGCCGGGTGCCTGCGCCGGATCCGGAGGTTCTCGCTGCGGCAGTGCCGTTGGACGGCGGAGCGCGGGTGGCAATCGGACTGCCAGGGTCAGGGGTCGAAGGTTTCAAGCGATCTCACGAACAGGCAACCGCCGCCTATTCGGTTGCTGCCGTGCCGGATACGCCGCAACGGCCGGTGGTGAGCTTCGGGGACCGCGGCGTCGCTGTGGTTTCACTTCTGTCCGAGAACATCGATTCTACGAAGTCATGGGTCTGGGAGGTGCTAGGCCCGTTGGCGGACGATACGCCTTCTGCTGCATCCTTGCGGACGACGTTGAGTGTGTACTTCGCCCACGGAGAAAGCCATCTGCACACTGCCAATCACATGAATCTGCACCGGAATACCGTGAAGTATCGCATCAACAAGGCGCTCGGAGATCCAGTCGCTGCCGGCCGAGACAAGTTGGATCTCGCTCTGGCCCTGCAGGTTTGTGAGTTGTTGGGTAGATCGGTCTTGCGCCCGGCCAAATCGTCGTGAGTCGTGGATGCGACACGGCCTGTGGGCTCCGTATCGGGGTTTGATGTCCGATGCGGAGCCTGGCCGTGTTCTGTTGTGCCCGAGGTTCTTCTCAGGTTTTGAAGGTGGTGTTCGCGGGCCGTGGGTGCTGGCCGGGGTCGATCGAGGGTGGTGGGATGAACCAGGGTTTGTTGTCGGCGCCGATGCGGATTTCCCATTTCCCGACGAATCCGGATTTGCGGTGCATCAGCCGGTGATGTGAACGGCACAGTAGGACAAGGTTGCTCATCACCGTCGGGCCGCCGTTGGCCCAGTGCCGGATGTGGTGTGCGTCGGTCCAGGCCGGTACACATGTGCAGCCGGGGAAGGCGCAACCCTTGTCCCGGGCGATCAACGCCACTCGCTGCTCCGCAGAGACCAACCGTTTCCCGGGTTTCGCATCGAGTGGCGCCCCGTGATCGTCGAGCAGCACAGTCGAGAGGAAACAATCACAACCGAGAAGCCTGGTCTGCGACACCGACAGTGGCCCCAGCCAGGGCATGTGCCCGACATCAAGATCCGGCACAGCCACTCCACCACCATCAGTTGGTGTTGCGGCGCAGTCCCGATGCTCCGCGAGATCACGCGCGTTGATGTGCACGTTCACGTGCGGACGTTGGCCACCATCGACACCGGTTTTGGCGCAGTCGAGGTACCGGCGGATCAGTTCGGTGAACCCGTCCGCGGTCCGCTTCGCTGCCGACCGGGTATCCGGGGTTCCATCGGGTGCCGGGGTGGGCATCGTCAGATTCGACAGGGCGGAGAGCAGCATTTCGCCGGTGAGAGCATCGAAATCTCCGCGCACCACCACCCGGCCGTTCAACGTCGACGCGATGCGGAGTTCGTTGCGGTCGTCATCTTCGGCGGGTGGAATCTCGTCGGATTCGAAAATGCGCTCCAAGGTCGCGATGACGTTGCGGACCTTCGTGGTCGTGGCCTCGGCACCGGAAGCGGCAGCCAACAACAAGTCGATACAGCGAGGCAATGCGGCGTCCGGCATGCCCTTCGGCGGGGATTCACAGAACGCCACGATCAAGACGGCGTGCTCGAACGAGCAATCCCCGACATCGAACCGGGCAGCCACCGCCGGAAGCGGGCGTAGCGCTGCACCGAGGGCGGCGATCTTCTTCCCGTCCCGGATTTGCAGCATCGTGTTCGCCGCCAACCAGGCACCGACACCGCGGCTGGCGATCACCTGATCATCCGGGCGCATCGAGAGTTCGTCGACCACCGCCACCCGAACGGCCTCGAGCCGCAGAATCTCCGCGCTCGCCGACACCGCAGCAGCACGCAACTCAGAAGCAGACAACCGCCACAGGCGTCCGCGCAAACCCACCGCAGAACCACAAACGATGTCAGATGATGTGTTGATACTCATTGAATCCCCCGATCCCCTCCCCGAATCATACTCGAACATGCGTTCGAGTCAAGAGTTGATTCACTAAAGAATCGGCCCGACTCTGCGATGTCAGCGGGTTGTCATACTGTGGTCGAGTGACTTCGCCGTGGACAGCTGGGCAGGTGGCATCGGTAGCTCCCGACGCCGCATCGCTGGCCGCTGCCCGCAAGTTGGCTGGTTCGTGGAGCCACGCCGGCAACAGTGGTTTCGCCCTCTGGGGGCTGTGTCAGGGCAGCGGCTCGAAGCCGTATCAAGCAGTGGTCGACCTGCGGGGCCCTGCATACAAGTGCTCGTGCCCCAGTCGAAAGTTTCCGTGCAAACATGCTCTGGGGCTGCTGGTGGAATGGTCGGAAGGGCGTGTGCAGTCGGCGGACGAGCCGGCCGACTTCGCGGCAGAGTGGTTGTCGCGCCGCGAGGAGAAGACCGAGAACACCGGCGAAAGCGGTGACGAGGCGCCCAAGAAGTCTCCCGACCCTGCGACAGCGCAGAAGCGCGCCGACCGCGTTGCGGGCGGGCTCGTCGAATTGGACCTGTGGATCACCGATCAGATCCGGGGCGGTCTGGCGGCGATGGACACGTCCTGGGCGGGCTTCGACGCGGTAGCCGCTCGCATGGTGGATGCTCAGGCGCCCGGTATTGCAGGCACGCTTCGAGCAGTGGCGGGAATCGTTGCGTCTACGGAGAACTGGCCCGAGAAGGTCCTCGACGAGTTGGCTCGGTTGCACCTGCTGGTCGCTGCGCATCAGAAGCTGTCCGAGTTGCCGGAAGATCTTGCCTATTCGGTGAAAGCGCACGTCGGTTATCCCGTCTCAACCGAGAGTGTGATGGAATCGATTCCGGTGAAAGAGAACTGGATGATTCTCGGTTCCGGGATCACCGAGGAGAAGCGACTGTTCACCCGAACCGTGTGGATGCTCGGCAGGAATTCGAAACGGTGGGCCATGCTGCTCGACTTCTCCCACGGGTCACCCAACTTTGCCACCGAAACGCCGCCAGTCGGGTTTCTGCTCAATGCCGATGTTCATTTCTATCCCGGTGCCGCGGCATTGCGGGCGCGGATGGGGGCAACGCACGGTGAACCGGAGCCCTTCACAACCATGCCGTTCGGAAGCATCGACGCTGCGTTGCAGCAGTTTACCGATGCCCTCGCCGCAGATCCCTGGTTGCGCTCATGGCCGGCAGTGATCAGTTCGGTGGTCCCGTCGTTCGTCGACGGTTCCTGGTTTCTCGTCGACGAATCGGGCACAGCGCTTCGGGCAGAGGGTGATTCGGATCTTCTGTGGAAGTTGCTCGGTATTTCCGGCGGGTACCCGGTCACGGTCTGCGGAACGTGGAATGCGCTGGCCCTTACTCCGATCTCGGTTTTCACGGGAGGGCAGGTGATCGTGCTGTGAGCACATTGATCTCGGTTGCTCTTCTCGGGACTGCCAGAACCTCGACAACATTCGAGGAGCTGCCGGCCGAAGTGCGAGGCCATGCCCGCGAACTCGACGGCGATCCTGCCGAGATGCTTCTGGCAGCAGCAGCGTTGGAGAGGGCATACCGCCGTGGCGGTGCGGGCTCCACCACGGCGGCCGTGCCGACACCTGCTCCAGACGATGTGCGATTCACGCTGCCGGAATCCTCATCGGCGCACCTGCTGTCGATGCTCGCGGCCAAAGCGACCTTGCTCGACGAATGGTTCGCAGTCGCGTTGGAGCGCAACTACCGTGCGCCTGATCATCTGGTCGCCGAGTTGCTTTCCTTTGCACGTGCGAGCGAAGCTCACCGGGAGAGCATCCTGCAGATAGTCGGCGAGCGTGGCCGATGGCTAGCCGCGCAAAACCCCGAGTGGAGCAAGCTCGTCCGAACCAAGGATGCAAATCCGGATGTCTGGCGTCACGGAAGTTCGTCCCAGCGCACGCAGTGGCTGATAGACACTCGCCGAACAGATCCCGCGCTGGCACTGGCCGAACTCAGAAAATCGTGGGGCACCGAGCGGGGCGAACAGAAGGCTGCATTTGTCTCGACTCTGGCAATCGGATCGAGCGCCGACGATCAACCATTGTTGGAGGAAGCCCTCGACGACCGTCGCAAGGACGTGCGACGCGCAGCAGCGGAGGTGCTCGGACGTATTCCCGAATCGGAGTTCGGGGAGCGAATGGCTGCGCGGGTTCAGAAATGGGCGCGGGTGGAGCGGAAACTGCTTCGATCCACGTTGGTCATCCTGCCGCCTGAGGAAGTCGATGCGGCGTCGAGGCGAGACGGCATCGAAGATCGGCCGAATCCACACACCGACTATCGTGCCGAGTATGTGCGTCAGGCGATCAGTTCTGCACCGTTGTCTCTGTGGAACAACATGATCGGTGAACCCGGCAAGGTCATGGGGATGAGCGTTGACGAAGGCTGGGAGCCGATCCTTCACGACGCTTGGTCCACCGCTGCAGTCGCGCAGAACAATGCGGAATGGGCGCTGGAACTCTTTCGCACGCGCGGCACGGCCACCGATCGACGCCTACTCCCGTTGGTGCCGGCCAAGGCGTTGGCTGACCTGTTGAGGTCTGGAAACGGCGACGCCAATGTTCTGCACCCGGGTCGGGCAGCGATCTACGACGCTCTGCGAGGTCCATGGCCAGATGACATCACCCGGGCAGTCGTGGCCCAGTGGGAACGAGTTGCGGCCAGACGTGCCGATGGGGGCGCCAAGGCCGGCGAATTCTCGCGCTACAAATACAGCGCATCGCTACGCCTAGCCGAGAGTCGATTTCCCTACAGCGCAGTAACTTTGCTCGATCGGGCTGCGGAGCGTGCACGTGACCCGGACTGGCGGCAGACCTTCGCCAGAACTGCCAGCGCCATCACCCACCGCAAGACCCTGCTCGAGGAGCTCACATGACTGACAGCGTAACCGTGCCCACCACAGAACCGGCAAAGCTGATGCGGCCCCACGCAGAGCAGGAGTACGCACTCGAACTCGAAGCACTGGCCGCGCAGGACACCCGTCCGCGTCCACCGTCGTGGAACTTGTCGCCCTGGGCCGTGGTGACGTATCTGTTGGGTGGCACTCTCGACGACGGAACAGTCATTTCACCGAAGTACGTCGGTCCACGGAGGTTGATGGAAGTGGCCGTCGCAACTCTTGCCACCGACCGGGCGCTACTGCTGTTGGGCGTGCCGGGTACAGCCAAGACCTGGGTCTCCGAACACCTTTCGGCTGCAATCTCGGGTGCGTCGACGCTCCTGGTTCAAGGCACGTCGGGTACACCCGAGGAAGCTATCCGCTACGGCTGGAACTACGCACGCCTTCTCTCGGAGGGGCCGACCGCCGGTGCGCTGGTGCCGTCACCTGTGATGACCGCGATGGAAACCGGGAAGATCGCCCGCGTCGAAGAGTTGACGCGTATTCCGGCCGACGTGCAGGACGCCCTCATCACCATTCTCTCCGAGAAGACGTTGCCGGTGCCGGAACTGGGTATCGAGGTGCAGGCAGCCAAGGGCTTCAATCTGATCGCTACCGCCAACGATCGCGATCGCGGTGTCAACGATCTGTCGTCCGCACTGCGTCGACGGTTCAACACAGTTGTTCTCCCGTTGCCGGCCAGCGAGGAGGACGAGGTGGCTATCGTGGCACGCCGAGTCGAACAGTTGGGCGCAGCACTGGAATTGCCGACAACCCCCGCAGCAGCCGAGGAAATTCGCCGGGTCGTCACCGTGTTCCGGGAACTGCGATCAGGCACGACCACCGACGGCCGCACCAAGTTGAAGTCCCCGTCCGGAACTCTGTCGACGGCGGAGGCGATCTCGGTGGTCACCAACGGTTTGGCGTTGTCTGCGCATTTCGGGGACGGCGTACTGCGGGCATCCGACGTCGCTGCCGGAATCCTGGGTTCGGTGATCAAGGATCCGGTCGCAGACAAGGTTGTGTGGAACGAGTACCTCGAGGCAGTAGTGCGTGAACGCGGCGAGTGGTCCGACTTCTACCGGGCGTGCCGCGAGGTCACCGGGTGACCATCGTGATTCCGGACCTGCGTGTCCGGGTCTTCGGTATCCGTCACCACGGCCCGGGATCTGCTCGTTCGGTTCGGCAGGGCCTGGAAGAGTTTTCCCCCGACGTGGTCCTGATCGAAGGTCCTTCGGATGCAGACCCGTTGGTGATGCTGGCGGCATCGGAGTCGATGGAACCGCCGATTGCGTTGCTCGCGTACGCCACTGGCGAACCGTCGAAGGCGGCCTTCTGGCCGTTTGCGGTGTTCTCACCTGAATGGCAAGCGCTGCAGTGGGCTGCGAAGAACGGTGTGCAGGCAAGGTTCTGCGATCTGCCCGCGTTCAACGTGTTGGCGGATCAGGGGATTCGTACTGTCCGCGAGGGCGATCCTCTGTCTGAACTGGCCGCGGCCGCGGGTTTCGACGACACCGAACGCTGGTGGGATTCGGTGATCGAATCAAGCTCGGGCGCAGATTCTTTCGATGCGATCACCGAGGCGATGGAGGCGCTGCGTGAGACAGTGCCGATCGACGAGGAGACAGCGCATCGCGAAGCGTATATGCGGCAGGTGCTGCGAAAGACGTTGAAGGATGGCGCCGAGCGGGTAGCGGTCGTCTGCGGAGCTTGGCACGCGCCGGCGTTGGTCGGAGCCCTGGGGCCTGCGGCTCCCGACGCCCGCATTCTCAAGGGGATGTCCAAGGTCAAGACCTCGCTGACCTGGGTTCCCTGGACACATTCACGCCTGGCGTCGGCATCGGGTTACGGAGCTGGAATCACCTCGCCGGGCTGGTATCACCATCTGTTCACCGCGAACGACAAGACGATCACGCGGTGGCTCACCAAAGTTGCGAGGGTGCTCAGGGACGAGGACCTTCCCATCTCGAGTGCTCACGTCATCGAAGCTGTCCGATTGGCAGATACGTTGGCTGCACTGCGTTCTCGCCCGCTGGCCGGATTGTCGGAAGTTACCGAGGCTACGAGGTCGGTGATGTGCGACGGAAACGACGTTCTTCTGGATCTGATCACACGAAGACTCGTTGTGGGCGAAGCCCTGGGCACGGTGCCCGAAGAAACTCCGACGGTTCCGCTCGAAGCAGACCTGCGAGCACGTTCGAAGACTTTGCGGCTCAAACAACAAGCGGGAGCCAAGAATCTCGATCTGGACCTGCGACGCGATATCGACGTCGAGCGTTCCCAGTTCCTGCACCGACTGGGGATCCTCGAGATCGATTGGGGAACCCCGGCCGACAGTGAGGTCCGTTCCACCGGAACTTTCCGAGAGACTTGGGTGCTGCAATGGAAGCCCGAATTCTCGGTCTCGGTGATCGAGGCGTCGCTGTGGGGTACGACGGTGGCCGCAGCGGCGGCATCACGTGTCGTCTCGAAGATCAACGAGCCGGACATCACTCTCGCGTCACTGATCGGACTACTGGAGAACTCACTGCTCGCAAACCTCCCGGCAGCTTTGTCTGCGGTTTTGGAGAGTGTGAAAACAGTTGCGGCACTAGACCATGACGTGTCACATCTGATGGCGGCGCTACCGACGCTGACCCGAACGCTGCGATACGGCGATGTGCGCGGAACCGATGTGACGGCGTTGATCGACGTCGCCGACAGCTTGTTGATCCGGATCTGCACCGGCCTCGCAGTCGCCGTCACCGGACTGGACGATCCCAGCGCCGAGGAGTTTCGCGATCACCTCGACAAGGTTCACTCGGCAGTCATGGTCCGTGACGATCGCGATGCGAGCGCACGGTGGCTGCAGGCGATGGCCGGCGTGATCGACCGTGACGACGTCAACGGTTTACTCGTCGGACGGATGGTGCGGCTACTGCGCGACAGCGGTTCGATCACGGAAACCGCTGCAGCCCAGCGCTTGTCTCGGGCCCTGTCCGTGGGCAGCGCGCCGACCGCCAAAGCCGGGTGGGTCGACGGGTTTCTCGGCGGCGGAGGGCTTGTGCTCGTTCACGATCGAGCGTTGCTCACGCTGATCGACACGTGGGTCCGCCAACTTCGTGAGCAGGACTTCATCGACACGCTTCCGTTGCTTCGACGCACGTTCGGAGCCTTCGAGGCAGGGGAGCGTCGAGCGATCGGTCAGGCGGTCAGAGGTGGACGACGTGTCGAGACGACAGTGGAGACCGATACTCGACGCGGCCGAGCGGCAATGGCGGTCGTTGCCGAGATACTGGGAGCGCGCGTATGAGCGACGACGATCAGCGCCTTCGGCGCTGGAGATTGATGCTCGGGGAATCCGCCGAAGAATCGACGGGAGGGCTGGGCCAACCGGGCGACAGTCGAATGGATGCAGCTCTCGCAGCGCTCTACGACTCGTCCGGCCCGACCAAGGGGCGCCGCCGCTCAGCCGGATTGGGGGCGTCAGCGCCGTCCGTCGCCAGATGGCTCGGCGATATCCGGACGTACTTTCCCAGCACGGTGGTGCAGGTGATGCAGAAGGACGCAATCGACCGACTGGGTTTGGCGCAGTTGCTGCTCGAACCGGAACTGCTCGATGCCGTCGAGCCCGATGTACATCTGGTCGGGACGCTGCTGAGCCTCAACCAGGTCATGCCGGAGGCCAGCAAGGCCACTGCTCGAATGGTCGTCGGCAAGGTGGTTCAGGAAGTCGAAGAGCGAATCGCGCAGAAAACGAAGGCCGCGGTGACCGGGGCACTCAATCGTTCGGCCAGAACGTCGAATCCGAAGTTGCGTGACATCGACTGGGACCGAACCATCCGAGCAAATCTGTCGCACTACCTGCCGGAGTATCGAACCGTCGTCCCCGAGCGGCTCGTCGGATACGGCCGCAAGTCGAAATCTGTGCAGCGCGACGTGGTCCTGGCGATCGACCAATCGGGTTCGATGGCGTCCAGCGTCGTCTACGCGTCCGTGTTCGGCGCGGTGTTGGCGTCGATGCAAGCGCTGAAGACTTCGCTCGTGGTTTTCGACACCGCCGTCGTCGATCTGACGGACAAACTGTCCGACCCCGTCGACGTCCTGTTCGGGACCCAACTTGGTGGGGGCACGGACATCAACCGCGCAATCGCGTACAGCCAGTCGCTGATCTCGCGTCCTGCCGAGTCGATGTTTGTTCTGATCTCGGACCTCTACGAGGGCGGTATTCGGAACGAGATGCTGCGGCGCATGGCGGCCATGAAGAATGCCGGCGTTCAGGTTGTGGTTCTGCTGGCGCTCTCGGACGACGGCGCTCCATCGTTCGATCACGACAATGCAGCGGCGCTGGGTGCCCTCGGGATTCCCGCGTTTGCGTGCACGCCGGACAAGTTTCCGGAACTGCTCGCGGTCGCTCTGGAACGCGGCGACGTGTCGGCCTGGGCGGATCAACTCGCACTCGAACAGCGCTGACTCGAACGGCACTGACTCAAACAGCCTCGAACAGCCTCAAACAGCACTGACCGGTCTGCTTCGAAGACCTGAGCACCGGGTACACCCGCACGATGGGTGACGGACAGGTTGCTGGTTCGACTACGCAGGCGGGTTCGGGGCTGGTTCTCACGGTGTTGGCGAGCAGCCAGTTCCTGATGACCCTGGACAGCTCGGTCATGAATGTTTCGATGGCGACCGTCGCCGAGGACGTCGGCACGAGCATCACCGGCATTCAAACCGCGATCACGCTGTACACCCTGGTCATGGCGACTCTGATGATCACGGGTAGCAAAGTCGGTTCGATGATGGGCCGTCGCCGAGCCTTCGCACTCGGCTTGGTCATCTACGGCGCTGGGTCTCTGACGACTGCGCTCGCTCCGAATCTCGTGGTCCTGTTGATCGGGTGGTCGTTCCTCGAAGGCGTCGGCGCGGCGCTCATCATGCCCGCGATCGTTGCGCTCGTCGCCACCAACTTCCCGGCGGAGAAGCGTCCGGCGGCCTACGGCCTCGTCGCTGCAGCAGGCGCGATAGCCGTGGCAGTGGGGCCGCTGATCGGCGGCGCGGCGACGACATTTGCGTCGTGGCGTTACGTGTTCGTCGGCGAAGTCGTGATCGTTGTCCTGATCTTGCTGGTGCTCAGCAAGGTGGTCGACGTCCCACCGTCGAAGTCGCGCCTCGACTACTTCGGTTCGATCCTGTCCGTGGTGGGACTGGGAATGATCGTCTTCGGTGTTCTGCGTTCGAGCGAGTGGGGTTGGGTACAGGCCAAACCTGGCGGGCCGCAACTGGTGGGGTTGTCTCCGGTGGTGTGGCTGCTGATCGTCGGGCTCCTTGTCGTTTACGGATTCCTGCGATGGGAGGGTCGCCTGGCCGCTGCGGGGAAGGAGCCTCTGCTCGATCCGGCGATGCTGCGAAACCGCGAACTCAGTGGCGGGCTGTCGATGTTCTTCGCGCAGTTTCTGGTGCAGGCGGGCGTGTTCTTCGCGGTTCCTTTGTTCTTGTCCGTAGTTCTGGAGCTCAGCGCTCTCGAGACCGGAATTCGCATCCTGCCGTTGTCGGCGGCGCTCGTCGTGGCGGCGATCGGTATTCCGAAGCTTCGGCCTACCGCGAACCCGCGACGCGTGGTCCGAGTCGGATTGTTGGTCATGGTCGTCGGCATTCTGATGCTCGTGGCAGGCATGGACCCGGGCGCCAATGCGGCGATCGTGATGATTCCCATGCTGTTCATGGGTTTCGGCTTGGGGTGCCTGTCTTCGCAGCTCGGAGCCGTCACGGTGTCCTCGGTCCCGGACGAGCGCAGTACCGAGGTCGGCGGGTTGCAGAACACCGCCACCAACCTCGGCGCATCCTTGGGAACTGCCCTGATCGGATCGGTTCTCATTGCCACTCTCACGACGTCGGCGATCGCCGGAATCGAAGACAATCCGGCGGTTCCGACATCGGTGCAGAAGCAAGCGAGCACCGACATGGCCTCGGGCGTGCCGTTCCTGTCGACGACGCAACTCCGATCCGCTCTCAATGACGCCGGCGTCGCCGAGTCCACGGCGGATGCGATCGTGGACGTGAACGAAGAAGCCAGGCTGGACGCGTTGCGTGTCGCTTTTGCCGTGGCAGCGCTGCTCGCAATCGCCGCGTTGTTCCCGACCGCTCGAATCCCCCGCGTCGCGGTCGGCGACAAACGTGGTTCGAGCTAAGAATCAGCAATCGGGGATCGACCTGGAAGATCGACGGAACGACCTCTGGATATAGTGATCTGCGCACAATCGATTCGTCAGATGGCTACCGTTGTGAAGGAAACAAGCAGCGAGTCTGAAACACTGACGTTTCACCGGATAAGGGTTCGGTGGGGAGCCAGGGGAGGTTCGGATGGCCAGGCGAGCGGATTCGACGCCCGCTGATGGCGCCTGCACTGGTGTCGGGATGCCACACTGATGAACCGTCTGAGTCGATTGAGTCGGCAAGATCCTGCTTCGGAGACCGACTGCAACAGCCTGTTTCGCCGTCAGATCGACGAGGCTGCGGCCGTCGCGCCGTTCGCCAATCTTGCGTACATGGCGAGTTTGGTCGTGATTCTGACCTACACCGTCCCGCCCGGACGTCAGACGCTCAGGTGGTTGGGCGGCGCCCTCATCTTTCTTGTCCTCGCGAATTCGATTCGAGTATGGATACCGCTTCGCTGGCGACCGTCGAAGCACACACCGCGCTACGACTACGTGGGTCTGCTCGTCGAAGTGATCGTTGTCGCGACCCTAGACGTCGCACTTTTTGCCCTGCTCTTTCACGACATGGACGTCTCCCGCGACTTGGTTCTGATCGCGACGATGGCAGGAATCATGGGCGCCGGGACCGTGACGTTCTCCAGTCTGAGATCGGTGAGCCTGACCTGGATCTACATTCACGGCCTCGGCGTCTTCACTGTTCTCATCGTCCACGCCGAACCCCACTTTCGCGTACTTGCGATTCAGTTGTGCATCTACATGTTTGCGCTCACCGTAGGGGCGGTCTATCTGTCGGCCTCGTTCCAGAGACGTTGTCTCGCAGAGTTTCAGGCGGAATCCGAGCGTCAGACTGTGGCGTTGTTGCTCGACGGTTTCGAGGGCGGTTCCCGCGACTGGCTGTGGGAGTGCGACACCAACGGCCGGTTCTCCCACACCTCGGCACGTCTCGCCGAGGTCGCAGGTATGACGGTGGACGAGTTGCAGCAACTCACCTTCGGGCAACTCCTCACCAGACTCCAGATCGCGTCGAGTCCGGAGGGACGTGCGGCCGCGGCCCAGATGATCGACAAACTCGAATCGAGTGCCCCCTTCCGGGACACCGTCGTGCCGGTGCATGTCGACGGTAGGCGGCGCTGGTGGTCTCTTTCCGGTAATCCGCGGGTTCTCGAATCCGGTGTGATTCTGGGTTGGCGCGGTGTCGGTTCCGACATCACGGAGAGGTATGTCCACGAGCAGGAGATCCTTCGCCTTGCGGCCACCGACTCGTTGACCGGGTTGCCGAACCGTCGTGCGTTCGGTGTGGCGCTCGAGGAAGCGATCAATTCTCGGGCGCCGGACAAGCAGGTTCTCGTCGGGATTCTCGACCTCGACAATTTCAAATCGGTCAACGACACCCTTGGACATCCGATCGGGGACCAATTACTTCTCGAAGTCACGACACGCCTGCGCAAGGTCGTAGGTTCGGACATGTGCTCGCGGATGGGCGGCGACGAATTCGGGCTGATCGTCTGCACGTCGTCGCGCGACGATCCCGGAGTGATCTTCGATCGGTACCTGGAAGTGCTGCACGAACCATTCTTCGTCGAAGGCAATCGAATAGAAGTGCGGGCCACGATCGGTTACTCCAGCGCGCCCGAGGATTCAACAGACGCAGACGGATTGGTGATGCTGGCGGATCTGGCTCTGTACGAAGCGAAGTCGACGGGGCGCAATCGAGTAGGCAAGTTCTCACCGCTGCTGCGGGCGAGGGCATCGGCGCGGGCGACTGCGCTCCACGAGCTGGACAGAGGGATCGAGGAAGGGCAGTTCGATCTCCACTATCAGCCTCAGGTCGACACTCAGACCGGTGAAGTGGTGGCCTTCGAGGCTCTTCTGCGGTGGAACCATCCCAGCCGCGGCCTCATCGGGCCCAGCCAGTTCATCTCGGTGGCGGAGGAAACCGGAATGATCATTCCCCTCGGTGCGCAGGCAATGGCGATGGCGACCGCGGCTGCTGCGGGGTGGCCGACCGGAATCGGCGTCTCGGTCAACGTTTCACCAGTGCAGTTGGTGTCGCGAGAGTTCGGTGCGATGGTGAAGAAAGCTCTGACGGATTCGGGCTTGGCTCCGCATCTGCTGCAGCTCGAAATCACCGAGACAGGTGTTGTGGACGATCGCGCGATCCGGGATCTCTACAAGCTGCGTGAGCTCGGGGTTACCGTCGCACTCGACGATTTCGGGACCGGCTATTCTTCCTTCGCCACGCTCCAGAGACTTCCAATCGACGTTCTCAAGATCGATCGCATGCTGGTCACCGACTCGGACGATCCGAAGATGTCCGTGGTGAAGTCCATCGTCGAATTGGCCGCGGCCCTTGGTATGAAATCGTTGGCCGAGGGCGTCGAGACCATCGAGCAGTTCCGCCGCGTTCAGTGGGTCGGGTGTGACCTGGTCCAGGGTTATCACATCAGCAAGGCTCTGACCGCTGAGCGCGTCGATGTGTATCTTGCCGCCACGGACACGGAAACGGGGCGCAGCGTCCACCCACTTACGTGGCTGTGAATCAGATCTGAGCCGAGCGGATCGTATTACCGCCTGCCGCTTTCGCTTGATACATCATCGAATCCGCGACGTTTGTCGCCGCCAGGATTGCGGAAGCACCGCCGCTCCACGCCTTCGATTCGGCGGTCATCATCACAGCTCCGACGCTCACCGTTGTGGGGATCGCGTCGGAACAATCCGACAGTGCCGCGTTTATCCCTTCGATCAACAGGATTGTCGATTCGGGATCACCGGCAATGACAGCCAGATATTCTTCTCCGCCCGTACGAGCGATGATTCCGTGTTCGCCGAGATGTGTGCTCAATCGGTTCGCGGTTCTTCTGATGACATGATCGCCTTCGGCATGACCGTGAAGATCATTCACCGTCTTGAATTTGTCGATATCGACGACGACGAAAGCGAGAGACGAAGAATCGTCTCGGGTGCTCTCGAAGAGATCGCCGACTGCCCCTTCCAGTCCCCGACGGTTGAACAGGCCAGTGAGGGGATCGCGGTCCGAATACTGGGCATCGCGGTAGAGAGTGCGCCAGGTCAGGTGCGCAAAAATGGGAACGAGTGTGACAGCTCCGAAAAGAACGGTGCCGCGGGCCAGAAGCGTCGTGATATCGACGTCGCCTTCTAGATAGGCAAGAACAAAAACGGTAGTCGTGATGGTCGTCGACCAAACGGCATGAGCGACAAGCCACCTTGCGCTGACAAAGAGCGTCGCAAAGGTTCCGGTGACCGCGAAGACGGTGCAACCGAACGTCGCGGACGAGCGATCCGGCACCAGAAGGACTGCGGCCGCGATCCCGAGATCTGCGAATATCCCGAATGCAAGCAACCCCCGGCGTCCGGGAAATGGTTGTGTGAACCAGCACGCGGCGATTCCCACACACGTGCAGATCATGAAAATCGAAAGAGCTTTGCCGAGAGTGGTCGGCGGCGTATCCGGGCCGATCAATTTGTAGAACGCGGAGAGTCCGAAGATGATCGTCATCATTCCGAGCAAGGTTCGGAAGATCGGAATGATTGTTCGGCCGGATCTCTGGTGCTTTATCCACTCGTAGTCGTGCGGTTCGTTGAACCATTCGTGAAGTGTTTGCCAAGAACTGTGCCCTTCGGAGGCGATGACAGGGCTCGGCATGCTGTCTATTTTGCCTTGAATTTAGGTAAAGAGAAAATCTGTGTTCGACCGGTTCCACCGGTTCGATTTTTTTCGGGGAAGAGGTTCTCTTACCGAGTCGAGCGCTTACTCGATGCTTGTTTCAAGCCTTCTTCGAACTGCTGTGTGCGTTGTTCGAGGCGGTCGCGAACGATACGACTTTTCGCGTACGAGACCTTCTCACGCTGTAAGCGACGAGGATGACTCCCAGCGCGACCAGGCTTTGGACGAACTCCGCGCGCGTCGGTTCGTTGAGACCCATTCCCACCAGGATCACGAGAATCAGGCCGGTGACCACTATCGGTAGGCCGGGATACAACCAGACACGGAATTTCAGAATCTCGGGACTTTCGCGTTCCCATCGGCGTCGGAGGCGTAGTTCGGATACACAGATCAGGATGTAAACGAACAAACAGATTGCGCCGGACGAATTCACGAGGAACAGGAAGATCGTGTCTGGCCAGATGTAACCGGCCGCGATACAGAAATACCCGGCCACGGTGCAGGCGAGTACGCCCTTCACGGGCACGCCGCGACTGTTGGTCCGTGTCATCCATGCCGGCGCGTCGTTGTAGACGGAGAGTGCGAAGAGCATCCGTGACGCCGTGTACAGGCCGGAGTTGAGGCAGGACAGCACAGCGACCAGAACCACGAGATTGAGAATGTCGGCGGCGCCGGGAATTCCGAGCAGGTCGAGTGCGGAGATGAACGGAGAATCGCCGACGACGAACGAATCCCACGGCAGCATCGTCACGAGGAGGAAGGTGGCGACAACGAAGAACGCGAGAATGCGGAAGACGACGGTGTTCGTGGCTCGTCTGATCGCTCCGGCCGGTTCGGCGGATTCCGCTGCGGCGATTGTGACCAGCTCGGCTCCGGTCATGGAGAAGATCACGGCGACAACGCCCACCAGCACGGGGGTGAAGCCGTTCGGCAGAAATCCTCCGTGGCCGGTCAGATTACTGAAATCGACTTCACTGCCGGGCCAGATGCCGAAGACGAACAGACTGCCGAGCACGATGAAGCCGATGATGACGGCGACCTTGATACCTGCAAACCAGTATTCGGCCTCACCGAAGTTGCTGACGGAGAGAAGGTTGACCCCGGTCATCACCAACAGGAGTACTGCTGACATGAGCCAGAGCGGTACACCATGGATCCACCGGGAGAGCAGGGTAGCTCCGACGACGGATTCGATGCCGACGACGATCACCCAGAAATACCAGTAGAGCCAGCCCGTGGTGAAACCCGCCCAGTCGCCCAACGCCATTCGCGCGTACTCGGTGAATGATCCCGTACACGGCTTGGCGACGGCCATTTCACCGAGCATGCGCATCACCAGGAACACGATGATGCCGCAGATCGCGCAAGTGATGACTGCGCCGGGGCCGGCCTGGTTGATGATTCCGCTCAGCCCGACGAAGAAACCGGCGCCGATGACACCACCCATGGAAAGCATGGTGAGGTGGCGCTTCTTCAAGCCTGTCTTGAGCGTCGAATGAACGCTGGCGGCTTCGGCTGTTTCGGTGCTGCTGTCGGGCATCTGGGCTCAGCTCCTATTGCATGACGCGATCAGTTCTTTCGGAGAGACGCTAAGCTCGTCGTGTGATCCAGAACATGGACCTGATGTACAAATTGGAACTGAAGACTGTCAGTTCTGTCCACTGCCTTCGGAGGTTCCGGTAATGCCGATGACTGTCCGGCGCTTGGCGGCTACCAACTCTCTCGGTCTCTCGGTTGTTGCAGGTCATGGCCACGTCGATCTGCCGATCAGTTGGGCGCACGCAATCGAGTTGCAGGATCCGAGTCGATGGCTCGCCGGTGGAGAGCTTGTCATGACGACGGGGCTGCACCTTTCGCGATCGGCGACAAAGCAGTACGAGTACGTCGAGCGCATTGCGCGGACCGGCGCCGTGGCACTGGCATTCGACACCGGCACCGTGCACGAGAAGGTGCCGAACGCGATCATCAGGGCCGGCGACGAACTGGGTTTTGCCGTGCTTTCCGTCGCCAAGGAGACGCCGTTCATCGCCATCTCGCGGGCCGTGATCGACGAGCTGACCGCCGACCAGATACGAACGGTGCAGGCGGTGGTCGATGCCCAGGAGAAGTTGGCGCGTGCCCTGCTCGACGGAGTGCCGGCCCTGATCGCTGCACTGGGTCGAGCGGTTCACGCAGCAGTGTGCGTTCTCGATCGGGACGGAGCGGTGCTCGCTCTGACGGAAAGTGCGAGTTCGTCTCTGCCCGAACGCATCAGGGAGCGATCAGGCAAGGAGCGCAGCCGGGTCGTGGTGGACGACGACGGCCATCTGGCCATTCACAAGCTTGCCGTGAGCGGCACGCTGGCGGTGGCGTCCGATGCTGCCTTGGATCAGTCCGAACGACTGCTGGTCGGCCACGCGGTGTCGCTGTTGACCATCGAGCTCGCCAAGCCGTTGCGGGTTGTCGATGCCGAACAACGGCTGAGGTTGGCGGTCGCGACGATGGTGCGCCAGGCTGGCGGCGAAGTAGACGAAAGTCTGTTGCGGTACTTCGGATTCGAATCCGGATCCCCGGTGGTTGCAACTGCCTTGACCGATGTCGGGCCTTTGCTGGCGGCAACCGATATCACTTCAGCGGCCCTCGAAGAAGTGGCGGTGCCGTACCTGTTGGCTCCACTGAATGACGGCACCGGCGTGTGGTTCGTCGTGAAAAGTGAAGTTGCGGAGAAGGTCGCGCGCAGTGTGTATGCGAGAGTGCGGGAGAATTCACGCCGGAGTATCAACGGCGGAATCGGTAGCGTCCGGCCGATGAGCGGTGTAGCAGCGAGTCTGCGCGAGGCCGTCTCTGCTGCCAAAGTGGGGCAGGTCGATGGACACACGCTCGTTCCGTTCTCGGAACTCGGGACTTTCAGTCTCTTGTTGAGTGTGCAGTCGAACGATGTTCTGCAGTCGATCGCGGCCGGCGGCCTCGGTGTGCTGGAAGGCTACGATGCCGAGAACGGTTCCCGTCTGGTGGACTCGATCGAAGCGTTCCTGCACCACAATGGACAATGGGAGTCCGCTGCAACGCAGTTGGGTGTTCACCGGCACACGCTGCGTAACCGCATGGACAAGGCCGCCGAGTTGATCGGCCGAGATCTCGATTCCGCCCACACACGGTCCGAGTTGTGGATCGCACTCAAAGCTCGTGAACTGCTGCAGGCGGAATCGAATTCAGATCACGCTCGGCCGCCCCTGAGATAGACGGTGGTGGTGTGAGTGAAGAACTCCCGCGCCGCGTCGCCTTGTTCCTTGGGCCCGTATCCACTCTTCTTCGCACCGCCGAAAGGTACGTGAGGATCAGCGCCTGCCGATTCCGAGTTGACGTGCAGGATCCCCACGTCCAGGTCATCGATACCGGCAAGTGCGCTGGTCAGGTCCTGAGTGAACAGCGCTGCGGACAAACCGAATTCGCCCTCATTCGCCAAGCGGAATGCGTCTGCAGTTGTTGCTGCCCGCTGCACCGCAAGCACCGGGCCGAAAAGTTCCTCGAACCATAGTTCGGTGCTCGCCGACAGTTCCAGCACCGTCGGCCGGACGTAGTGGCCCGATTCCGGCGCTTCGGCGCTGGCCACAACTCTGGCGCCGCCGCCGCCGACGGCTCGATCGATTCCCTCGATGATCGTTTGCTGTGCGTATGCGCTGACCACAGGACCTGTAGTGACGTCGGGATCGAGTGGATCTCCGACTCTCAATTCTTCGACCTCGACGGTCAGCCTCGCCAAGAATTCCTCGGCGATGGTTTCGTGGAGCACCAGACGCGAAGTGGCCGTGCATTTCTGGCCGGTTGACCGGAATGCTCCCAACATGACCTGCTCGACTGCAAGCCCGAGATCTGCGTCGGCAAGTACGATGGCTGCGTTCTTTCCACCCATTTCCGCCTGGGCCGGAACTCCGCGCGCTGCAGCAGATCCCGCGATTCTTCGGCCGACGCCGGTGGAACCGGTAAAGGTGACGGCGTCGAGGTCCGGGTGGTCGACCAGCGCTTCACCTGCCGCGCTGTCGGCAAGGATCATGTTCAGGACGCCGTCGGGTAGGCCCGCTTCGGTCAATGCCTGCGCGAGACGGAAGGCCAGAAGGGGCACCGCGGCAGCCGGTTTCCAGACAACAGTGTTTCCGTATACCAAGGCGGGCGCAATCTTCCACGCCGGGATCGCGATCGGGAAGTTGAACGGCGTGACGACGCCTACCACGCCGAGAGGTTTGCGAGTGACAAGAATTTGCTCGCCGCTACGTGGGGAGGAATACACCGTCCCGGACTCGCGGTCTGCGGCGTTGCCGTAGTAACGCAGAATCTGCGCAGCCCGGCGCACTTCTCCGATACCCTCGGCCAGCGTTTTCCCCTCTTCGCGGGTGAGTTCTTCGCCCCAGGCATCGGCGTTGGTTTCGATGATTTCCGCTGCGCGAGTGAGGTATGCGCCGCGTGCGGACATCGGTAGGCGCGCCCAGTCGTTCGCGGCGATGCGGGCGACGCGAACACCGGTCGCCATTTCAGATGCGCCGGCGCGGCCTCCGGTGGCGACAACTTCGTCGGGGCGAGCCGGGTTGGTGTCCGTCAGTGTGCCTTCGCTACCCGTGACCCAAGCTCCGCCGATCAAGCTGTGAACAACGACGCTCATCGGACTGCTGTCACAGCGTCGCGAAGGATGCCGAGTCCTTCGGCCAGCAATTCGTCGGAGATGCTCAGCGGCGGGAGGAATCGAACGACGTTTCCGTAGGTGCCGGCAGCGAGGAGAAGTAGGCCGTGCGCGTGGGCGTAGCTGACGATCTGGGCGACGGCCTCGCGATTGGGAGCCTTGTCTTCGTCGTGGATCAGCTCGATTGCAATCATGGCGCCTCGTCCACGAATGTCGCCGATTATATTTGTGTCCGAAGCGATTTCGGACAGCCCTGTGGTCAGGATTTCGCCGATGTCCTTTGCGCGGTCGAGGAGGCCTTCCACCTCGATCGTCTCGAAAACTGCCAGGGCGGCCTCGCAGGCCACGGGATTGCCGCTGTACGTACCGCCGATACCACCGGGATGCGCGGCGTCCATGACGTCGGCACGGCCGGTCACGGCGGCGAGTGGCATTCCGCCGGCGAGACCTTTTGCAGTTGTGATGATGTCGGGGACGAAGTCCTCACTCTCGCTGGCGAACCAGGCTCCAGTTCGTGCGATACCGGTCTGGACCTCGTCCGCGACGACGAGAATGCCGCGCTCACGGCAGAATTCGGCGATGCGCTTCAGGAATCCCGGAGCGGGAACGATGAAACCTCCCTCACCCTGAATCGGTTCCACGACCACAGCGGCTACCGATTCGGCACCGATCTGAGTGTCGATCGCAAGACGGAATTGGGCGAATGCTTCGTCGGCGGCGTTTTCGGGGCCGCTCGGCCAACGGTAGGGGTAGGCCATCGGAACCCGGTAGACCTCTGGTGCGAACGGGCCGAATGTGGCCTTGTACGGCTGGTTCTTGGCCGTCATCGTCATGGTCATCAACGTGCGACCGTGGAATGCGTGGTCGAAGACGACAACTGCCGGGCGACCGGTCGCGGCACGTGCGTATTTCACGGCGTTCTCGAGCGCCTCGCTGCCGGTGTTGAACAGCGCTGTACGTTTCTCGTGATCTCCCGGGGTCAGGCGGTTGAGCGCTTCGCAGACCTCGACGTACCCCTCGTAGGGGTTTGCGAGGAAACACGTATGGGTGAACTGGCTGAGCTGGCGTGTGGTGCGTTCGACCACGCGCGGCGCGCTGTTTCCGACGGTGGTCACGGCGATGCCGCTGCCGAAGTCGATGAACGAGTTGCCGTCGACGTCGACGACAACTCCTCCGCCCGCTGCAGCTACGTAAATGCTGGATCCGCTGGTCAGTCCGGCCGGCAGCGCGGCGCTCCGGCGCTTCGCCAAAGTACGCGAGTTGGGGCCAGGCACTTCGGTGACGAGGCGTCGTACCTGGGGAAGGGTCGGTCCACCGGTGCACGTTTCCGTGCCGTGCTCGAGAATGGTCATCGCAGTGCCTCCAGTTGTTTTCCGAACTGTAGGACGGCGATTAATAGACCGGACATGGCCGGATTGTCGAGTGGCTTCTATCTCATAGGACGCCGCGTCCAGCTAGTTACTTCGCGAAACTGGCGAGGAACCGCTGCAACAGAGGGTTGTAGATCTCGGGTGCTTCCCAGAACGCTGCATGCCCGACTCCCGGGATCACGTGATACGTGCCCTCCCAGAGATTCGCGAAGGTCAACGACGCGACATAGGACGTGTTGACGAACGGGTCCTCGGCGCCGTCGATCACCGCGAGAGGCACAGACGCCGTTGCAACCAGGGACTTCTGATCCGATTCGCGGCCCGCGCCGAATGCGTCGAACATGATCTTGCGAGCGCGCCCGTCCGTGCGTATCGCGGCGTCGAGGGCTGACTGCTCGAAGGGAACGGCGGTCATCCGTGCGTAGAGTTCGGCTTCCTGCGCGGTGATGACCTCGGTGCCGCCGATGGACAATCCGTCGCCGGCATTGAATGCGTCGCCGAGCGTCTCGGGATTTGCCGGTGGCGTACCGGTGATGACGATTCCGGTGAGCCCGGGGAATTTCGCGATCAACTCGAGAGCGATGTGTCCGCCGAGCGACCACCCGACGACAACCGCTCGTTCGACGCCGAGTTCGGCTAGAACATCGACGATGGCGTCGGCGTAACCGTTCTGCGTGTACGCGGCTTCGGGTTCGCCCGCGTCCTCGGAGTCGCCGTGGCCGAGCAGATCCAGAGTGATCATGCGGTAGTCGCCCGCCCATCCGGCGTCGACCTGATGACGGAAGATGGAGCGGCTGGCCGAGTTTCCGTGGATGAAGACAACCGGGAAACCTTCGGTGGCACTGTCGTCGACTGCCATGACGCCATGCCGGGTTTCGATCTTGGTGGTTGTCATCGGAATCCTCATCGTTCGAAGTGCACGGTCAGCGGGTATCCACGCTACCGGGCATATGCGGCATAGAGTTCACCCGTGGACTTCGCATTGCGCTCGTGCAGTTGGCACGGTCACGAGACCTACGCTCCGGACGAACCTGAGCTGCGGGATCGACTTCATGTGGAGACAGCGGTAGGACAGGCTTGGCGGTGTCTACGTTGCGGCAACTTCGTCCCGGGAGCACCGCGAGCGTCCGGGCCGGCGGACGCCGCTCCCGAGGTTCCGCGGGGACGGCTGCTTCGCGACCGGTTGATCATGCGACTTCTTGCCACCGAGAGAATGTTCCGCGCTCTGGGGTTGGTTCTTCTGGCGATCGGGGTGTTCAAACTCAGATCGTCGAAGGGGCGCGTCGAGGACGCCTTCGAGAACGAATTGCCGTTGATCAGACCATTGGCCCGCCAGCTGGGTTGGAACATCGACGATTCCAAACTGGTCCATCACATCGAGCAGGCGTTTTCGTTGTCGGCGACGACGCTCACCTGGATCGCGGTCGGTCTGTTGGTCTACGCCGGCCTGCAAGTGATCGAGGCCGTTGGGCTGTGGATGGTCAAACGCTGGGGCGAGTACTTCGCAGTGGTGGCGACCAGCTTGTTCCTGCCCCTCGAAATCTACGAATTGACCGAGAAGATCACGTGGTTGAGGGCCGGGCTGCTGCTGGTGAACGTCGCCGCCGTCGTGTGGCTGATCTGGAGCAAGCGGCTATTCGGTGTCCGCGGCGGCGGCGCGGCGTATCACGCCGAACATTCGGAGGAGAGCCTGCTGACGGTGGAGCGGGCCGCGGTCAAACAGGCTTCGTGAGACCGGCTTTCGACGCGGCAGCACCAGCCAGTGTTGCTGCCCCGATCGTGATCATGGCGGCGAGGAGGATGGCTGCGGGTTCACCGTCGCCCATCACCCCCAATTGAGTGCCCACCGTCACTGCGGCAACCGGTACTCCCAGTTGTGCGGCGGACAGCACGCCGAGCGGGAGCGGAAGACCGAGGACGCGTATCGCGGCGTGAACCACGAGAGTTGCTCCGCCCAAGACCAATCCGAGCCAGATGGCGGACGGATGGGTGACGAGGTCGCGCAGATTGATCGCCGCTCCCAACCAGACGAAGAAGAGAGGCGCGAAGAAGCCGTCAGTGACCGCGAAGAGTTGCTTGGCGAGGCGGCGGGGTTCACCGATCGCGGCCAGGACAAGTCCGAAGGCGAAGCCCGCGAGCATGATCGACACGTGAGTGCTGGAGGCCAGCGCTGCCAGAGAAAAGAGGATCACCAGATTGATCCGGAGTTCGAGTGCAAACTTTCGTTTCTCCGAGAATTTGTGGAGCCTTCGCCAATGGCCGGACCGGTGGAAGGCTCGCAGTACGAAGAACAAGGCAACCGCACACGCCGCCACCGCCAATGCGCCGACACCGGCACGAGGGGCATTGTCCGGATCGATCACCAGAGGCAGCGCGACAATGCAGACGGTATCCGCGATCGCGACCTGGGCAGTCATCTGCAGAACCGAGGTTCCACCGAGCCCCAGCGAATCGACGATGGGGAGAATCAACGCCGCGGACGACGACGCGATCAGGACCGCGTACAGCGCGGCGTGACCGGTGCCGAATGCCGTCGCCGCACCGTAGCCGGCAACAACCGACAGGAGTCCGACGACAACCGAACGAACGGCACCCTTGCCGATTGCCGCACGAACTGCCGGATCGCGGACCGGGACGTGTGAGCCGGCCACCATCATCGTGAGCGCGAACCCGATATCGGCCAGGAACGTGAAAGTCTGGTCCGAAGAGTCGAGCAGCCCGAAACCTGTGACACCGAAGACGACGCCCGCGGCAAGTTCGCCGACCACCACGGGGACATGCCAGCTGACGCGAGCGCCGAGCAGCGGGCCGAGAATGCCGGCCAGCGCGACGAGGGCAAGGATGCCGAAGGTCATCGACGACCTACGACGTCACTGTCGAGGGAGCGATCTTTGCAGGGATGCCGGTGTTCTCGTCCACGTGGTAGCTCGCACAGACACGGTGGTAGCCGTCGGCGATCTGCGCCGGTACTCCGGCGCGGAAGTCTCCCTGCACCAGCAGGATCGGAGACAGCGCGATCCCCTTGCGGATCTTCAACAGGTCGGCAGCAACGTGCGGGTTGTCGACCGGGAGCAGGGGTAGCCCGGCGGCCCGCAGGATGTCCTTGGCCTTCTTCGAGACCAGCGTCGCCGTCTTGAGGGCGTACACGAGAGCTTGGACCTGAACCGGTGTCGCGCCCAACTGGAGGTAATCGCGGGCCGCCGGGTAGTCGTGCTCGTCCGGCAGGTCCTTCCAGAGAACGGCAGGAGCCTTCTCGGCTACCTTCGGCTCTGCTGTCTTGGGAGCCTTCGGCTGGGCTGGCTTCGGCGCCTTCGGCTGGGCTGCCTTCGACGTTTTGCTCTTGGCCATCTGTGCTGTTTCCTTCAGTGTCGGTCCGCGAGTGGGCTGGTGCAGAAATCGTGCACTATCAGCGCCGCAGGCACCACATCGGAGCTGTTTGGCCCCCTAGGCGGCGGGTAATCAGCAGACTGCGGGGGAACGAGCAGGAGGCGAAGCAATGAAGCGGATTCTCGCAGTGCTCGCAGCGCTGATCCTGGCGGTGTTCGCACTGACCGCGTGCAGTGACAACAACGATTCGACGGACAACGGTTCGGCCGATCATGACGGCATGGCGATGACCAGTATGCCGATGACCAGCATGCCGACCAGTATGTCGATGCCGAGCATGCCTCTGGGTATGTCGACGCCGGGAGCGTCGTCGATGGGAATCGTGATCAGCGGTTTCGGATATTCGACGCCGGAGTCGGTGATGCCCGGACAGGTACTGACCATTCAGAACAACGACACCGTCGAGCACTCGGTCACGTCCGATACCGCAGGGTTGTTCAACGAGGACATCGAAGCGGGTGAGACGGAAACCATCACGGTGCCGAACGAGCCTGGAACGTACACGTTCCACTGCACCTACCACCCGAGTATGCGCGGCACCTTGACGGTCAAGTAGAGGTCGGCCCGTCCGGCGTAGCTTTTGCTCCGGAAACTTCGGCGGCGCGCACCCGATCAGGCTGGTGGAGAACAGATCCGGGTGTACGGTTTTCAGGTGCGCCGGAGAATAGCGATCAGTGTCGTCACGCTCGTGGTTTGTGCCCTCGGCTTTTCGCCGCCGGCGCTCGCGGATTCACCGAACGGCTCGTATTCGTCACAGCTGCTGTACTTCTCGGTCGATGTCGGGCCTGAACTCTCGACTCCGTGCACCGTCGTCGGTGAACTTTTTGTTCCCGACGGCGTCGATGCGGACAACCCAGCGCCCGCGATCCTGACCACCAACGGGTTCGGTGGTTCGTACAAGGACCAGATTCCCGCTCTGCAGAACTTCGCCGAGAACGGGTATGTCGGACTGACGTATTCGGGATTGGGTTTCGGCGGCTCGAGTTGCAAGATCACACTCGATTCTCCCGCGTACGACGGCGTCGCCGCCTCCCAGTTGGTCAGCTTCCTCGGCGGCCAAGAAGGAATTGCCTTCACGGATCAGGCTCTGACGCAGCCCTATCCGGCGCTCACCGCGGTGGTTCAGGACTCCGTAAATCACACCGGTGCACCGTCGACGAACGACCCGCGGGTCGGAATGACGGGTGGCTCCTACGGCGGCGGGATTCAATTCGCCGCCGCGAGTGTCGATCCCCGTATCGACACGATCATCCCCATGATCACCTGGAACGATCTCTCGTATTCCTTGGCGCCCAACAGCACGGGAATCATCTCCGGTGTGTCGACAGCGGAGCCGGGAGCAGCGAAGGTGCTCTTTGCATCGCTGCTCTTCGGCGCGGGCATCGCGAATCCCGGAGTGGACGGCTACATCGCAGATCCCGCACGGCTACCCGGCTGCCCGAACTACGTCCCTTACATGTGCAACGCGATCGCCGAGGCGGTGGTGACCGGCGACATCGGACCGCAGGTAGTGAGTGAGCTCCGAGCGTCGTCGGTCTCGTCGTTCGTCGACCGGATCAACATTCCGGTACTGCTTGCTCAGGGACAACAGGACACCCTGTTCGATCTGAACGAGGCAACCGCGACTTACGACGCGCTGAAGGATCGTGGCGTCGATGCCAAGATGATCTGGCATTCGTGGGGGCACAGCCACTTGGCCGCTGCGCCCGGCGAATTCAGCTTTTCCGCTCCCGACGAAGACGCGCAATACGAAACCGGTCGCTTCATGGACTGGTTCGATCACTACCTCAAGGACGAGAACACGGAGACGGGACCGGAATTCGCGTATTTCCGTAACTGGATCGACTACGAGGGAAACGCGGCGCCGGCATACGCGACGTCCGACACCGTCGATGTCGGGACCGCCCGCGCCTTCCATCTGTCCGCTGACGGGGGACTGCTGCCGGACGGCACGCCGGTGATACCTGGTCCGAAGACGATCGTCACGGCACCGGGTGGGCTGCCGACAGGCGTCGAGCCGCTCAATATCAATCCGGCCGGAAACATTCCGAATGCACAGATTCCGGGAACCGAGGCGCTCTGGACCACTGCGCCGATGACCGAGGCAATGGACGTGGTGGGAGCCCCCACTGTGACGCTGCGTGTTGCGGCGCCCGGACAGCCGGTGGTGTTCGCGAAACTCTACGACGTGGCCCCGGACGGAACTTCCTCGCTGATCAACGGACTGATTGCGCCTATACGTATCAGTGATCCGTCCCAACCGGTACCGGTGACGATGCCGGCGATAGTGCATCGATTCGAGCCGGGACATTCCGTGCGTCTCGCGATCACCGGTGGTGACATCAGTTTCCGTGGGGGACTGCAAGGTATGCCGGTGACGATCTTTGCCGACGGTTCCGGCCCCCTCGAACTTCCCGTCGTGAGCTGAAACACCGTGGGCTGAATTTCAGCGAGAAATGGTTCGACTGTCGCCGCGGAACTCGGCCACGACGGTGTCGCCGTTGCGAACGGTCACGTCGTAGATCCCACTTCGACCGCCTCGTGCCTTCTCGGTGGCGATCGCGGTCAAGGTGTCGCCCAGACGGGTCGGACGTAGAAATCGGATGTCCGCGCGCGCTGCAACGGCTGAATCCTCGTAGCCGTTGCAGGCGAGCGCAAACGCGGTGTCCGCGAGCAGGAAAACATAACCGCCGTGTGTGATTCCGTGACCGTTCACCATGGTTTCGCCCACGGTGACGGTCACGGTTGCGCTACCGGGCGCCAGCTCGGAAATCTCGATACCGAGTGCCTGCGACGCCTGGTCCGCGTCGAACATCTCTCTGGCGGTGATGCTTCCTGTACTCACGAGACAACTCCTGTGGGATCGGAGAATTGCAGGGGTCTAGAGGACCGAGACAACTTCCTGGACGTACATGTCGACTGTGCCGGTGGCAAAGTTTGCGACATCTTTTCCAGCGGCGCCCATCTCCGGGGACTTCAGGCCGCTCTGCATCGTCTCGAGATCGGGAAACACCAGGTTGGCGACGGCGTAGAAGACTGGATCGGAGCCGTCAAGCGTCGAGCACTTGCTGAACGTGAAGTCTGAGAGTCCTGGCACTGCGCTGGCGAGCGGGACGTGGATCTCGTTGTAGTACTTGTCGAAAGCCTCCGGATCGGTGGGGCGTCCGTAACATACTGCTACTCGATAGGTCATGTGCTTTCAATTCCCTTCGGGGCGAGTCTTGGCTACCAGAGTCAGGACGTCGTATGTCGCGACCGGATCGTTGTCCTGGTTCGTCACCACGGCATCCCAACGAACCTCACCGTAGTCGGCGCTGCTGCGAGGTGTGATGGTCTTGGCTGTGAGGGTGACCGTCAGGCTGTCTTCGGCTTTCACCGGGGTCAGGAACCTGAGGCTGTCCACGCCGAAGTTCGCGAGAACCGGGCCGGGAGCCGGGTCGACGAACAGACCGGCAGCGAGTGAGACAACCAGATAGCCGTGTGCGACGATGCCGCCGAACAGCGGGTTCGCCGCTGCGGCCACCGGATCGGTGTGTGCGTAGAAGGTGTCACCGGTGAACTCTGCAAAATGATCGATGTCTGCGAGTGTGACCTGGCGCGGACCGCCGACAACGGTGTCGCCGATCTTCAACTCGGCGAGACTCTTTCGGAATGGATGTTCGGATCCGGTCGTGCGCGCTGACCCGGTGAACCAGCGCTCGCCGACCGCGGTGAGCACGTCGGGTGTGCCCTGCACGGCCGTCCGCTGCATGTGGTGTAGAACTCCGCGGATGCCACCCAGCTCCTCACCGCCGCCGGCACGGCCCGGACCGCCGTGTACGAGGACTGGAAGGGGAGAGCCGTGGCCGGTGGATTCCTTGGCGTCGTCGCGGTTCAGGACGAGCACTCTGCCGTGAAAAGCTGCGAGGCCCAGCACCAGTCGACGTGCGATGTCGGTGTCGGCAGTGACCACCGAGGCGACGAGGCTTCCCTCGCCACGGGCCGCGAGTTCGATCGCATGATCGATGCCGTCGTATCCGATGACGGTGCTGACGGGTCCGAAGGCCTCCAGTTCGTGTACCTCGTGCGCATTCTCTTCCGCCCGGAGAAGGACAGGGGAAAGGAAGGCCCCTGACTGGCCGTCGGCACCGATCACGTCGACGTTGTCCGGGTCTCCGAATACGATAGTTGCCGACTTCGTCAGACCGCGAATGGATTTCAAGACTTCATCGCGCTGCTCGATGCTGGCGAGCGCACCCATCGTGACGCCGTCGGCATCGGGGTGTCCCACGACCACTTTGTTCAGTCGCTCGGATGCGGCATCGACAACGGCGTCGACCAGCGAGACCGGCACCAGGGCGCGCCGGATCGCCGTGCACTTCTGACCCGCCTTGACTGTCATTTCGGTGACGAGTTGTTTGACGTACAAATCGAATTCGGGCGTTCCTGGTACGGCGTCCTCGCCAAGGATCGACGCGTTGAGTGAGTCGGCCTCGGCATTGAAATGGACGCCCTTGCCGACGACGTTCGGGTGAGCACGCAGCGTTGCGGCGGTGTCGGCGGATCCGGTGAATGCCACTGAGTCCTGCCCGCCGAGGTGATCGAGGAGGCCGCGTGCACTACCGGAGAGCAGTTGGACGGAACCCTCCGGGAGCAAGCCTGATTCGATGATGCGCCGGAAGACGAGTTCGGTGAGATATGCCGTGGAACTGGCAGGTTTGACGATGGACGGCACACCCGCGATGAATGCCGGTGCCAGCTTCTCCAGGAACCCCCACACCGGGAAATTGAAGGCGTTGATCTGTACGGCGACGCCGCGGCGTGACGTATAGATGTGTTGCCCGAGGAAAGTTCCGCCCTTGCCCAGAGCTTCGACGTTTCCATCCAGAAAGACTGTGCTGTCGGGCAATTCGCGCCGAGCCTTGCTCGCGTAGCTCAGCAGGGTTCCGAATCCACCGTCGATGTCCACGCCGGAATCTCGCGTCGTCGCGCCGGTGGCAGTGGAGAGTGCGTAGAACTCGGCTTTTCCTGCCATCAACGTGAGGGCGAGAGCCTTGAGCGCGCCGGCACGTTCATGGAAGGTCATCGCAGACAGTGCAGGCCCGCCGACCTCGCGTGCGTACGTAACCATCTCGGCGAGGTCGACGCCAGTTGCGGAGATCCGGGCCACCTCCGATCCGTCCACTGCGCTCGGCAACGGGGTACCTGCGTCCGGTGCGGCGTACCAGCGACCGGCTACATAGCTTTCCAACAGTCTGCTCACGACAACTCCATCTCACCGTACGTTCGGTCGGTAATTACGATCGCCCGGTAACGCCGCGTTGTCAAGGATTCGGCAGAACTGCCTGGAATCAGGCCTTGCGAAGTCCGTCGAAAGTGACGGCGACGACCGCGTCGGCAATGTCGGAGACGGACTCGCCCGCTCGGGGTTTGTACCACTCGATCAGTGAGTTGACGGTGCCGAACATCAGCTTGCTCGCGAGGGCCGGTTCGATGTCCGGGCGCAGGTCTCCCTCCGCTGCGGCGGACGAGACGAGGCCTCCGACGAAGTTGTCGAATTCGCGTCGACGGGCGAGTGCGGCCCGCTCGACCGTCGTGTTGCCGCGGACGCGCAGGAGCAGGGTGACGTACGGAAGCTCTGCGACCAGCACCTCTACGCTGCGCCGGACCAGGTATTCGAGCCGGTCGATGTACGGACCGGTGGTGGCGCCTTCTTCGGTCGTGACCGCAAACAGGGCGTTGAGGGCACGCGAAAGTGCGAGTTCGAGAAGTTCCGACTTGCCGGACACGTGGTGGTAGATCGAGGACTTCGTGATGCCGAGCTTCTTGGCGAGCACCTCCATGCTGGCGCCGTCGTAGCCCTTGTCGTTGAACACCTTTACAGCCACGGCTAAGAGCGAATCGAGGTCGTAGCCGGGACGTCCGGGGAGGCCGGTGCGTCGAGTGGGGCGTGCCGTAGTCATGCCCCCATCTTCTCAGTTCGGGCAAAGCTGTGCACCAACCTCGTTTTCACCCTTGCCAAACGACCGAATGTTCGGTTATTAATGTAAGAGAGCGAGAAGGAGCGAATGTGAACACCCTGCACGTGGACGAGCGCGAGGATCGCGTCGTGGTCACCCTCGACAGGCCCGCGCAACGCAACGCGATCAACGCGGAAATGATCGACGAACTGCATCAGGTTTGTGGACGCCTCGAACGGGATCCGAAGCTGCTCCTGCTTGCCGGGCGCGGAGACCACTTCGCGGGCGGCGCTGACATCGCGGAGCTCCGAGCGCGCGGACGAGAGGAAGCGTTTGCGGGTATCAACCGGACCCTGTTCGACCGTATCGGAAAGCTCCCGCTGCCCACCGTGGCCGCCGTGAGCGGCTATGCGCTCGGCGGCGGGGCAGAGTTGACCTACGCCTGTGACATTCGCGTCGCGACAACGACGGCGGTCTTCGGTAATCCCGAGCCCAATCTCGGCATAATGGCAGCCGCCGGCGCCAGCTATCGGCTGCCGAAGCTCGTCGGAGTCTCGATCGCGAAGCAAGTGCTCCTCGGTGCCAGGAACCTCGACGCCGAGCAGGCGCTACGAGCGGGCCTGGTCGTCGAGGTGACCGAACCGAACTGCCATGTCGATGCAGCGCATCGGCTGCTCGACCGTATTTCCCGACTGTCCCCGCTGGCACTGCGATTGACGAAGATCATCGTCGACGCGCCGGGATCGCATCCGTTTGCCGACGACATCGCCCAAGCCGTCCTGTTCGAGAGTTCCGACAAGCGTGATCGCATGACGGCCTTCCTGGAGAAGAAATCATGACTGAAGCAGTTGCACCGAAGACCGTCGGAGTCATCGGCGGTGGACGTATGGGTGCAGGTATCGCCCAGGTGTTCGCCGGTCTCGGCGGGGCGGTCACCATCGCGGAGAGCGGCGACGCCGAGGCAGCGTTACAGCGTGTTTCCACCGGCCTCGACCGCGCCCACGAGCGAGGGAAACTCGGCGACCAGGATCCCGCGACGGTCCTCGCGCGCGTGAGCGTCGTAGGCGCAGTGAGCTCCTTACCCCCGTCGCTCGACCTGATCGTCGAGGCGGTCCCGGAAATTGCGGCCCTCAAGGTCGAGGTGCTCGCCGCTGCGGAAACCGTTGCCGGAGAACGCACCGTGATCGCCAGCAACACCAGTTCCATGTCGATCGCCGAACTCGGCGCAGCGCTGACGGATCCGAGCCGGTTCATCGGTATGCACTTCTTCAATCCAGTCCCGGCGTCGCTGTTGGTCGAGATCGTCCGGGCGCCTCAGACCCGCCCCGAGGTTGTCGACTCGGTACGGGCATGGGTGTCGATGCTCGGCAAGGCCGAGGTGCTCGTCAACGACTCACCTGGTTTTGCAACCAGCCGGCTTGGCGTCGGTCTCGGGCTCGAAGCCATCCGCATGCTCGAAGAAGGTGTGGCGGACGCGGAATCGATCGACCGGGCCATGGAATTGGGGTACCGGCATCCGATGGGGCCGCTTCGTTCGACAGATCTGGTCGGGTTGGATGTGCGCCTGGCGATCGCCGAACACCTCGCGAGCACTCTCGGTGATCGATTTACTCCTCCAGCATTGCTGCGAGAGAAGGTGGCTCGCGGCGAGTTGGGGCGCAAGACGGGACAGGGTTTTCACACATGGAGCTGAACCGAACTGCCTGCGAAAGGAACATCGATGACTGACGTGATCCGCTTGGAGATCGAGCGAGGTTTGGCGACAATCACTCTCGACCGGCCTGAGGCAGCCAATGCCGTCAACGGCGAAATGAAGTCTCAGCTGCTCGAAGCGTTGCTGCAGGTCCGCGCGGACGCAGGCGTTCGAGCGGTGTTGATTCTCGCCGAAGGCAAGAACTTCTGCGTCGGTCAGGATCTGGGCGAGCACGCCGCAGCATTGGATGCTGATCCGGCGCACGCGATGGATACCGTCGCCGCGCACTACAACCCCATCGTCACGGCGCTGTCGACGCTCTCTGTCCCGGTAGTGGTGGGTATCGGCGGGGCCTGCGTCGGGGCCGGGTTGGGAATCGCGTTGGCCGGAGACATCCGGGTCGTGGGGGCCCGCGCGAGCTTTGCGACGGCATTCACCGGCATCGGTCTGGCCAGTGACTCCGGGCTCAGTCATGCGCTCGTGCACGCGCTCGGACCTAGCCGCGCCAGTGGCCTGATGTTGCTCGGCGACAAGTTCGACGCGCAGAGCGCACTGGAGTGGGGATTGGTTCATCGCGTGGTGGCCGACGAGGACGTCGCAGCTGAGGCTCGGGTACTCGCGCGTCGGCTTGCCGACGGACCCACCGCGGCCTTCGCCCACGTGAAATCGCTGATCCGTGCCGTTGCTCCTGGGCTTTCCCAGGCGCTGGAGGCCGAGGCGAACGCGCAGGTGGAGCTGGGTTCCACGGCAGATCATCAAGGCGCGGTCACGGCTTTCCTGTCGAAGCAGAAGCCGGTTTTCGAGGGCCGCTGATTTCTGGTGCGTCGAAAGATTCTCTTGTGCGCTGGGACACCTCGGTGCACACTAGTTACCAACCGATCATTCGGTAATAAAAGGTAGGTACGATGACCAACGTGGAAGCTCCACAAGACCTGCAGAACCTGTTCGACGAGACGATCGCGGCAGACCAGCGCATCGAGCCTCGCGACTGGATGCCGGACGGCTACCGCAAGACTCTGATTCGTCAGGTTGCCCAGCATGCCCACTCCGAGATCATCGGAATGCAGCCCGAGGGAAACTGGCTCACCCGTGCGCCTTCGTTGCGACGCAAGGCGATCTTGATGGCGAAGGTCCAGGACGAGGCCGGGCACGGTCTGTATCTCTACTCCGCGGCCGAGACGCTCGGTGCCGATCGTGGCGATCTGACCACCAAACTGATCGAGGGAAAGCAGAAGTACTCCTCGATCTTCAACTATCCGACGCTGACCTACGCCGACGTGGGTGTGATCGGCTGGCTGGTCGATGGAGCCGCTATCTGCAATCAGGTTCCGCTGTGCCGCAGCTCCTTCGGGCCGTATGCGCGCGCGATGATCCGTGTGTGCAAGGAGGAATCGTTCCATCAGCGGCAAGGCTTCGAGTTGTTGGCGACGATGATGCGCGGCACGGAAGCTCAACGTGCGATGGTGCAGGAAGCCGTCGACCGATGGTGGTGGCCCGCTCTGATGATGTTCGGACCGCCGGACGACGAATCGCCGAACACCGAGCAGTCGATGAAGTGGCGCATCAAGCGGCACACGAACGACGAACTGCGGCAGCGATTCGTGGACATGTCGATACCGCAGGCCGAGATACTCGGTGTGACCTTCCCTGATCCCGACCTGCGCTGGAACCCCGAGCGTGGCGCACACGATTTCGGTGAGCCGGACTGGAGCGAATTCATGGATGTGGTCCGCGGCAACGGAGCGGCGAGCGTCGAGCGGATCACCAATCGGAAAGCCGCACACGACAACGGGGCCTGGGTTCGCGACGCCGCCTACGCCTTTGCACAGCGCGAGAGACTCGCGCACGATCGCACGACTGGGGAAACATCATGAGCGAGAACGATCAGGTACAGGGCGATCAGGTGCGGGGCGAATGGCCTTTGTACGAGGTATTTCTGAGGGGAAAGCGCGGACTGAACCACGTGCATGTCGGATCCCTGCGCGCGGCAGACGACCAGATGGCGTTACGCCACGCGCGCGACGTCTACACCAGACGTAACGAAGGCGTGAGTATCTGGGTCGTGCCATCCGCGAAAATCGTGGCTTCGAGTCCGGCAGAAAAGGATCCGTTCTTCGCGCCGAGCGGCGACAAGGTCTACCGGCACCCGACCTTCTACGACATCCCGGACTCCGTTCCCCACATGTGAGAATCACTTCGACTTCGAGGACCAACAGATGAACGATCACGACAGTGCCTACGACGGCCTGGTCGACGGTGACGGCCACGGTCAGTGGGCGTTCGGAACCAGCTTCGACGACCCCCTCGCCGGAGTCGACACCACGGTGCCCGGCGACGTCGATCTCGGTGCGCTGGCGCGCTACTGCCTCATGCTCGGTGACGACGCGCTCGTCAGTTCGCAACGACTCGCCGAATGGTCCACGCGAGCACCGGAACTCGAAGAAGAGGTAGCTCTCGCCAACGTCGGCCTGGACTTGATCGGGCAGGCCAGGCTGCTGCTGGCTCGCGCGGCAGCAGCCGATTCCACTGTGGTTCCGTTCATCTCGGATACGTCGCCGGTGCCGGCCGAAGATGCGCTCGCCTTCTTTCGTGATCAGTTCGGTTTCCGCAACGTGAGACTGGTGGAACTCGCCAACGGCGACTTCGCGCACACGGTCGTTCGGCTACTCGTGTTCTCGACCTGGCGGCTGGCGCTGTTCGATCGGCTGCGCACGTCGCGCGATCCGGTTCTCGCAGCTGTGGCGAACAAAGGTGTCAAGGAACTGACCTATCACCGCGACTACGCGGCAAGATGGGTCGTCACCTTGGGTGCCGGCACGGCAGAATCCAAGCGTCGGACGGCCGACGCCTTGCTCGAGATCTTCCCGTTCGTGGACGAACTCTTTGTTCCCACTCAGGACGAACTCGTTTTGGCAGAAGTTGGCGTCGGAGTGGATCCGCGTACTGTTCGGCCGGAGTTCGACGCTGTTCTTGCCCAGGTCCTCCATGCGGCCGAAATGGAAGAGCCGCCTTCACGTTTCTCCGGTTTCGTCGGCGGCCGCGGCGGACGTGCCGGACTGCACACCGGGGCGCTGGGACTTCTTCTTGCCGAAATGCAGAGCGTCGCTCGGGAGCACCCGGAAGGGGTGTGGTGACCGTGGCTGCCACCACCGTCTCTTCCGCGCAGGAGATCGTCGCCTCGGTGATGGATCCGGAGATGCCACTGCTTACTCTGGCCGACCTCGGCGTCATCCGATCGGTCGACGTCGAAGCGAACTTCGTCTGTGTGACAATCACTCCCACCTATTCCGGGTGTCCCGCGATGGCGACGATGCGAGACGACATCGAGCACAAGCTGAACGATGCGGGATACGGCAGCGTCCGGATCAAGACTCAACTGTCGCCGCCTTGGAGTTCGGATTGGATCAGCGAAGAGGGGCTCGCGAAACTTCGGACGGCTGGGTACTCGGTGCCGGGGGCAGCGCCGCGCCGCACCTCGGGGCCGATCGCATTGACGTTGACGGCCAAGCCCCGCGACATCCTCTGCCCCCAGTGCGGTTCGGCAAACACCAGACTGAGTTCGGAATTCGGTGCGACCCTGTGCAAAGCGCTGTATCGCTGCCTCGACTGCCTCGAGCCGTTCGATCACGTGAAGGAGATCTGAACAGATGAGTACCGCAACGACGAACCGGAACAAACCATTTCACCCGTTGACGGTCGCCGGTGTCGAATCACTGTGCGACGACGCAGTTGCCGTCACCTTCGACGTGCCTGCCGATATCGCCGATCAATTCGATTTCGGCGCCGGGCAGTCACTGACACTGCGGCGGATGATCGACGGCGTCGAACACCGTCGTTCCTACTCGATCTGTGCACCGGTAGGGGCGTCTCCACGTGTGGGGGTCCGCGAAGTAGCAGACGGACTCTTCTCCACCTGGTTGGTGCGCGACGTCAAGGCCGGGGATCAAATCGACGTCCAGGGCCCCTCGGGCAATTTTGTCGCCGATCCGGCATTGGGTGGACGGCACGTTCTGATCGCGGCGGGCTCCGGCATCACGCCCATGCTTTCCATCGCTGCAACACTTTTGGCGAACCCCGAGGCCGATGTCACCCTGCTGTACGGGAACAGGCGTACTCGTTCGGTGATGTTCGCCGAAGAAATCGCCGACCTGAAGGACCGGTACGGTGCACGCCTGGACGTCATTCACGTTCTCTCTCGCGAGCCGCGGGAAGTCGAGTTGTTCTCGGGCCGTCTCGACGCCGACCGGTTGCGTGAGATCTTCACCTCTCTCGTGCCGTGCGACCAAGTCGACGGCTTCTGGTTGTGTGGCCCCTTCGGGATGGTCAACGACGCCCAGGAAGTGCTGGCCGGCTTGGGAATTGCCAAGGATCGCATCCATCACGAGCTGTTCTACGTCGACGACGTCGCTCCGCCGGTCGCAGTGCATCGTGAGCGCGGAATTGTCGGACCGAGCAGCGAGGTGACTATTACTCTCGACGGTCGATCGACCACCGCGACGTTGCCACGCGACCAGTCGATTCTCGATGCGGCTGAACAGTACCGCTCGGATCTGCCCTTTGCCTGCAAGGGCGGAGTGTGCGGAACCTGCCGCGCCAAGGTCACCTGCGGTGATGTCGAGATGCGCAGGAACTACGCACTCGAAGACGCCGAAGTCGACGCGGGTTTCGTGCTGACCTGCCAGACCTTTCCTGTCGGTGAACAGATAACAGTCGATTTCGACGCCTGACCGCCCGCACAGCGCCCTCACTGAGCCCACCGGAGACAATCATGACCGAACTCGCCACTGCTACTTCGCAAGAAATCGAATTTGCCAGCCGGGACCGCATTTCGACGCTCCAACTCGAGCGGATGCAATGGTCACTGATGCACGCGTACACCAATGTTCCGCACTACCGCAAAGCTTTCGACGACGCCGGCGTCCACCCGAGCGACTTGAAGGATCTGAGCGATCTCGCGAAGTTCCCCTTCACCACCAAAGCGGATCTGCGTGAGAACTATCCGTTCAAGATGTTTGCGGTGCCCCAGGACAAGGTCTCGCGAATTCACGCGTCTTCGGGGACCACCGGTCGCCCGACGGTGGTGGGGTACACGAGCAACGACCTGAACAACTGGGCCGATCTCATCGCGCGCAGTCTCTCGGCCGGCGGCGTGCGGTCTTCGGACAAGGTGCACGTGGCTTACGGGTACGGTCTGTTCACCGGCGGGTTGGGAGCACACTACGGTGCGGAGCGTTTGGGCTGCACGGTCATTCCCATGTCCGGTGGCATGACCGAGCGGCAGATCCAACTGATCGAGGACTTCGAACCCGACGCGATCATGGTGACGCCGTCGTACATGTTGACCATCGTGGATGCGATGATCAAGAAGGGTATTGATCCTTCGAAAACCTCGCTGCGGGTTGGAGTTTTCGGAGCGGAGCCGTGGACCGAACAGATGCGTACCGAGCTCGAACAACAACTCGACATGCACGCCGTCGACATCTACGGACTCTCCGAGATCATGGGCCCGGGCGTGGCAATGGAATGTGTGGAAACCAAAGACGGGCTCCATATCTGGGAAGACCACTTCTACCCGGAGATCATCGACCCGGTCACGGGTGAGGTGCTGCCGGACGGAGAGGAAGGTGAGCTCGTTTTCACCTCGCTCACCAAGGAAGCGCTGCCTATCATTCGCTACCGAACCAGGGACCTGACCCGTCTGTTGCCCGGGACGGCGCGCTCGATGCGACGGATGCAGAAGGTCACCGGCCGGACCGACGACATGATCATCCTGCGTGGGGTCAATCTGTTCCCCACACAGATCGAAGAACTGATCCTGACGGTCCCCGCCCTCGCGCCTCAATTCCAGTGTGTGCTGGAGCGTCCGGGTCGTATGGACACCCTGACAGTTCGCGTCGAGGCTCGCCCAGACGCGGCAATTTCGGAACATGCGGCAGCGTCGTCTGATTTGCAGAAGCTGGTGAAGAACAAGATCGGTGTCACGGTCGAGGTTAACGTTCTCGAACCCGGCGGACTCGAACGCTCGATCGGTAAAGCGCGTCGGCTGATCGACCAACGCCCGAAGGACTGAAACTACTCCAGGGCCATGCGGGTGGCGAAGATTCCGAGAATGCCACCAGCTAGCCACTTCTGAGCCCGCATCCATACCGGACGTGCCACGAGGAAGGTCGACACGGCCGCCGCACAGCACACGATCAACGCGTTGACGGTGACTGCGACCAGGATCTGCACGCCGCCGAGTACGAGTGCCTGTTGCCAGACCGGGCCCGCAGTGGGATCGACGAACTGGGGGATCAGGGCCGCGTACATCAGCGCAATCTTGGGATTGAGCAGATTGGTGGTCAACCCCATCCCGAACAGACGGCCGCTACCGTGGCGGTCGACTTCGCCCACCTCGAAGGCGGACTTTCCACCTGGTCGGAGCGTCGACCAGGCGAGATAGGCCAGATACAGGGCGCCGCCGATTTTCACCGCGGTGAACACCGTGGGTACGGCGAAGAGAACCGCTGTCAGTCCAGCGCACGTGGCGGCGAGGTAGACCAGGAAACCGGTTGCGACTCCGCCGAGCGAGATCAAGCCTGCCCGGCGGCCCTGGCTGATGCTGCGTGACACCAGGTAGATCATGTTGGGGCCCGGTGTCAGAACCATCGCCAGGGCTATCAGCGCGACTCCCGTCATCGACGCTGACGTGATCATGTCGGTCTCCCACTACTCGGTACGTATGTTTCGTCGAGTACACAAGGGATTACCGTGGCGCGCCAAGGTCCAGTTCGCAGGCAGTGGTCCGCTCAGGTGTTGGCCCAGCTGTCGGGCCCGAAGACCTCGTAGTGGATATTCTTTGCCGGAACATCCCTTTCGAGCAACGATGCGCGCATCGCCAACATGAACGGCATCGGCCCGCAGAGGAAGGCTTGGGTATCGGGCTCCACTGCAATGTCTTGCAAATCCGCCCGTCCTTCGTGAACAGATCCGAACGCCACGTGCGTGCCGAGATCCTCGTACCAACGATGCAAAGTTGCGGCGGGAATCTTGTCGACGAGTGTGCTGAGTTCCGCGCGGTGAGCATGGTCCGCGATGGATCGATCAGCATGAATGACAGAGACCGAACGCTCGGCGCCGGTGTCCACGAGATGATTGAGCATCCCGATCATCGGTGTGCAACCGATTCCGGCCGACGCGAGTAGGAGAGGTGAGTTGTCATCCGGCATGGTGAGATCACCGAAAGGCGTGGTGACGGAGAGTTCCTGACCTTCGAATACGTTGTTGTAGAGGAAGTTCGACACTTCGCCATCAGGAGTACCGGAGATTCGCTTGACGCTGATCCGCCAGTCTGCGCTGCTCGGTATCGAACACAGGCTGTATTGGCGGATCTGGCGAGCGCCGTCGGGCAGCGTAACCCCGACCGAAAGATACTGTCCGGGTGCGAAGGTGGGGAGTGCACTGCCGTCTAGCGAAGTGAGCGTCAGGGAGACGGTATCGGCGGACTGAAGAACTCGTTCGCTGATCCTGACCGTGCGCCAGACGTCACCGGCGTCGACGCCGGCGAGTTGGTAGAGGCCACGCTCCATCGTGATGAGGGTTTCCGCCATCAGCCAGTAGACTTCGTCCCAGGCTGCTGCGACGTCGGGAGTGACTGCATCGCCTAGTATTTCGACGATCGCGGCAAAGAGGTGTTCGTGCACGATTGCGTACTGGTCGGGCGTGATTCCCAGCGACGCATGCTTGTGCGCGATGCGTGAGAGTATGAGATCGACCTTGGCGCTGTCCGGCTCGAGCTGAAGCGTCGCGAATGCCGCGATGGCGCCGGCGAGAGCCTTCTGCTGTTCGCCCTGTTTCTGATTGCCGCGATTGAACAAATCACGTTCGAGTTCAGGATGTGCGTCGAACATCCTGCGGTAGAACAGGGTTGTGATATCGCCGATGGCGGCGCCGACCACGGGAAGGGTGGCGCGAATGACCTCGGTTGACTGTGGGGAAAGCATGAGCTGCTCCGTTCGGTCGAAATTCGATTGATCAGCCTGCTTCGTCGCTCCGGGTGGTGAGGCGTAGCAGGACAGTTTTGGACGGCTGCCGGATGACGTCTTCGATCGTGACCGCGTCGAGTGAAACGAAAAACGCTTCCTGTGCTTCGCGCAAAGCGCTCCGAAGGAGGCAGCCGCCGCGAAGTGGGCACGGTTTGTCGCCTTCGCAGTCGACGACTTCACCCGGGCCTTCGAGGCGTCTGGCCAGCCAGCCGATGGTGGCGGTGCGGCCGAGTTCGGTGATGGAAAGCCCACCGCCGCGACCACGCCTGGTTGTGACGATGCCAAGCTCACCGATCCGTGTAACCACCTTGGTGGCATGGGAGTACGACACGTTGAGCTGCTGCGCAACATCCCGGGTACTGGGGGAGGCATCCGCGTCGAGTACGGCCAACCGCATGACGACGCGCAATCCCAGATCGGTGAACTGCGTCAGTTGCATGATCTGAACCTACATAATTCGCATCTGAGATGACTATTTATGTGAGGGGGATCTCGAGGGGTCCCAACCAGGGCGAACGGTACGTTCGGCGCCTCCAGTGCGCTGAACGTGCCGTTCGCTCAGAGGCGGGCGGCCGAACCCCCGGCAACGACGCCGAGAAAGTGGGGTGCTCGCCAACCCCGCGCCGCAAAGTCGCGGCTCACCGACGCGATGACCTCCGCATGACTTCCTTCCGGAACCAACGCGATGGCCGAACCTCCGAATCCGCCGCCGGTCATCCGCGCACCGATCGCGCCGCCGCGTCGTGCTGCGGCAACGGCGACGTCGAGTTCTTCACACGAGACCTCGAAG
This sequence comes from Rhodococcus sp. IEGM 1406, assembly GCF_030056745.1. Classification (NCBI taxonomy): domain Bacteria; kingdom Bacillati; phylum Actinomycetota; class Actinomycetes; order Mycobacteriales; family Nocardiaceae; genus Rhodococcus; species Rhodococcus sp. IEGM 1406. The sequence continues at coordinate 437,817 of NZ_JASHKO010000001.1, forward strand.
TCGTCGCGCAACGACGCGTGGGAGTTGTCGAACAGCTCGCCGACGTCGCTGAATCTGTTGCTGCGCAGAAGCTCTGCGGTCTTTCGTGTCCGTTCGATCTCGGTCACAACGTGCCGTGCCCGCGCCCGGAGGATTGGGTCTCGCACTGTCTCGGCTTGGTCTGCAGTAGCCTCTCGCAAGCTGCCGACGCCGATAGCTGCTGCTGCATCGACGCATTGAGAGCGTCGCAACCCGTACTTTCCGTCTGCGAGCGAGTGTTTGACCCGAGTGTCGATGACGATCAGTTCGTACCCCGCACCGTGGAGTTCGAAAGGGATGGGTTCGGTGGATCCGTCCAGGCAGTCCAACAGGAGCGCAGTCGAGGGTCGGGCAAAGAGGGCAATGGTTTGATCCATCCCACCGGTCGGTGCGCCGACGCCGTCGTTCTCCGCCTGGATGCATATCTGTACCAGCTCATCGCGGGTGAATGGTGAATCGTGAAGTTCATTGACGGCCAACGCAACCGAACAGGTGAGGGCAGCGGAACTCGACAGCCCGGCCCCGACCGGTACCGACGAGTCGACTGCCAGATCGATTCCTCCGAGCGGGAGGCCTCGGCGCGCAAGAGACCACAGAACGGCGGTGGGGTAGGCGGCCCATCCTGCTGCTATGTCGCCGAGGGGCCCGGTGTATGTCTCGTCGGATTGCCGACTGTGCACGCGGACAACCCCGTCGCTGCGCAGTGCGACGGCAACCAGCGTTCGCTGCTCGAGAGCGACCGGTAGGCACAATCCACCGTTGTAGTCCGTGTGTTCACCGATCAGGTTGACTCGACCGGGTGCCGCCCAGGCTCCGGTTGCCGGATAGCCATAGGCATCGCGAAACTGTTGGAGCACAGATGGTTTCGAGACGGTATCCACTATTTCAACTCCCGTAGGCGGGCCGCGACTGCCTCGGGAATGGTGTCGTTCACCCAGGCGCCCATGGCGGACTCGGACCCGGCGAGGTATTTGAGCTTGCCTGGTGCGCGCAAGATCGAGAACAGCTGAAGATGCAGTCGACCCAGAGGTCGGTCGATGCGGACGGGAGCTTGGTGCCAGGCCGCGATGTACGGTACCCGATCGACGCCCGGATAGAAGCGATCGATACGGCGCAGGAGATCTTGGTAAACGACCGCAAGCTCTTCGCGCTCTTGGTCGTTCAACGAGGGAAGGTCCGGGACGTCTCGGTGCGGTGCCAGGTGAATCTCGATGGGCCATCGTGCGGCGGTCGGGACGTAGGCGCTCCAGTGATCGCCGTCGTAGATCAACCGGGCCCCGTCCTCGCGTTCGAACGCCAGAACATCGGCGAGCAGTGAGCGACCGGTGCGCTCGAAGTGTTTGTCCGCCTGCGTCAACATCGATCGGGTGCGTGACGTGACATACGGGTATGCGTAGATCTGTCCGTGCGGATGGGTGAGTGTCACCCCGATTTCTTCGCCGCGGTTCTCGAAGCAGAACACCTGTTCCACAACCGGATCCGCCGACAACTCTTCGGTCCGAGAAATCCATGCACCCACAATCGTACGCATGCGTTCGAGTGGAAGCTCGCCGACGGACGCCGTGTGATCGCTCGAGAAACACATCACTTCGCAGTGGCCGACAGCTGGGCGATCGCCCACACCGTCTCCGGGACCGTCAATGGCTTCCTCGGGCGCCGCGGCAAAGCTCGGAAACCGATTCTCGAACACCGCGACGTCGTAGTCTCCGTCGGGTATCTCTGTGGGCGTGCGTGTTTCGTTGGTCGGGCACAACGGGCATTCGGCGGCGGAGGGGAGATGTGTCCGTGTCATGCGATGCGAAGCCATGGTGACCCACTCCCCGGTGAGAACGTCGAACCTCATCCGAGACGAGTGGTCGAGAGCCGGCAATTCGCGGGAATCTCGCGCAGAGTGGGCGCGGGTACGGCCGGCATCGTCGAAGTAGAAGATCTGACGCCCGTCGGCGAGGGTACGACGGGTCGGATCCTGCTTGGGTGTCATGCGTCGACTTCCCATTCCAGAACACCCTTGCTGACAACGGGTTTCCACACTCCGATCGTGGATCCTGTTTCCAACGCTGCGGCATGGGCGCCCAACATGACCGAGATGGACGCCCAGATCGGACCGCCGTTGTCAGTGGCGTCCGACGCATACTCGGTCACACAATGATGGAGTGCGCCGTTTCGTGTGTCCACGAAGTAGTGGTACTCGTCCAGTCCGGCAAAGGGAAGGAACGAGGGGATGAACATGGTTGCGGCAGTGCCTGCGTCGCGTTGATCGTGTCGATCCATCTCGTCCTCGGCGTAGAGGTCCGGATTCTCGTAGATCGTCTCGTCCCACGTTTCGAGCAGAGTGAGTCGAACTTCGGTTGCGACGTCGATGGGGTAGAAGAACTTGTCGGGAAGCACGCTGCCGAGAAAGAGCCCGGTCCGGTCGTCGTGGGTCAGGCTGCCGTTGTGCACCCGATACAGCTCGCGAAGTTCCTGGGGCCACGTGACGCCGGTCGACGCTTCGAATTCCTCGATAACGGCGTCACCGAGCCCTGGCTGAAACGCTGCAGCCGTCACCGGTGCGTGTGTACGGCACCACGCTTCGATTCGGCTCCATTCGTTTGCAACGCTCATGGGCTTTACGATACGTCCGAGTCAGGACCCGTGAATCAGGTACTGCAGTGTGTCCACGAGCTTTCGGTCCGAAGCCTCGGACTTTCGGCCGGTGATTCCCGATCGGAGAATTGCGGAACCCTCGAGCAGGCTCACGATGGTCTGCGCTGCCGCGCCCAGGTCCGCCGCATCCAGATCCGGTTGTGCACACGCAACAGCGCGCTCTACGTGTGCGATGTACTGCGCGTAGAAGTCTCGAACCACGACCGCCACTTCTTGGTCCGCCGCCGCAATGGCCCATACTTCGACGTACAGACGCACCGTGGCCTGGTCGTCTTGTTCTCCGAGCAGGACTCCGATGAAGTGTTCGGATTCCTCACGGGAAAGACTCTGATCCGTATCCGTGACGACGGCAAGGCGATCCAGTGAGCGGGTCAATGCCCGTGACATGACTGCGCGGATGAGATCTGCACGGGTGGGGTAGTAGTGCTGCAGGTGCCCCACCCGCACTCCGGCTGCGGCTGCGAAATCGCGCATCGCCGAGTTGGCATTGCCCTGCGTGGCGAGGACCTGTTCTGCTGCGTCGAGAAGTGCTTCCGCGCGGGCGGCGCCCTTGGAGGGGGTCATGCCCGCAATACTGCCACCCCGAAGCTCTCCAACTCGGAGACGGTGCGGCGCGGGTTCGGAAGCGACTCGGGGAAAGCGACTCCAGGCTGGGCATCGTCGGCCAAGGCTTGTCTGACGGCAAGCGCGCCGCCCACCGCGGTGAGGTGAGCTTGGCCCTGCGGGTCGACGATTGTTGCGCTTGTCGTGCCGTTCGGGCCGGTGACGTCGATGCGTACTTGCGCACTCCCGCCCTTGCCAGGCGAGTACAGGAGTCCGCGTCGTAGCGGTGTGAAGCGGTCGCCGCGACCCCAACGGAACAGACCCACCTTCTTGGCGGCGAGCAGCGCAGTTGTGGATGCATGCGAACTGAAACCTATTCGAGTGCTGGCAGTTTCGGCGCCCAGGGTCATGGGGAACGTGAATTGTTCCGGAGTGTCGATTCTTCCGACCTTGGTGCGCGATCCGGGGAAGTCGACCCAGCGTGTATCCGTCAACGGGCTGACGGTGATCGGGTTTCCTTGCTGCATCACCTCGAAATCCTGGCCGAGACGATCAATGAAGTCGACGGAGTCGAGCCCGGCAATGTCGTTGACGTCGTAGCGAATCGAGACGTCGATCGTGCTCGCGCCACCTAGTTCCTCGGCCAGCGCTGCGGCGACGACATTGGTGACTCCGCCCATCCATCCGGACGACAGGTACACCGGTGCGCTCGGCGACTTCTGACCCGCCAGAGTGGCGGCGCGAGCGACGCGGGTTGTCCAGCGGGTGATGTCCACGTAGGGAATTCCGGCCTCGACGGCGGCGGACAGAACACGATCGTGGGGATCGTTGACCGTCGATACGACCGCGCGTACGGACGCGTCGAAGGGCGTCGGGTCGAGGAGGTCCCAGCGGCGGACGGAAGCGCCGTGGCGGCTGGCCAGTTCGTTGCCGCGCTCGGGGGTGCGTCCGGTGAGGAGTAGTGGGAAGTCGGGGGCGAGCAAGGCGGTCAGGGCGCTGCCCACGGTTCCGTATCCGCCTGCCACGAGGATCGGGCCGTCGGCTGAATACTGCAATGAGTCGGTCATGCGCTCAACTCTAGGTCAAATGACCTAAAACGTCGAATGGAGTCTTTCCAGTGCTCAGTCCCGGTGTCGCACGATGTTGACGACGTTGCCGTCGGGTGCCCGGACGAGGAATCGGCGAACACCCCACTCTTCGGTCGTAATGGGGTGCACGATTTCGTAGCCGAGCCTTCGGGCCTCTTCGTAGGCGCCGTCGACGTCGTCTGTGTGGACGGAGATGACCGAGTCCTCGGCTGCAGTGGCGTCGTGCGTGACGAGTTGTACGTTCGCGCCGGTGTCGGGAGAGGTGTAGCGAGCGACCCACCCCATGTTGAACTCTTCGGTGCTCAGGCCGAGATAGTCGGAGTAGAAACTCTTGGCGGCTCCGACATCGGCGACTTTGAGATTGGCGGTGATGCGTCGTGCACGCATGTGGTTCTCCTACCCTCGGCAACAGATGTGCTCGATGATCGTCCGAAAGCGGAGTCATGTCGACTGTGCCGTCCGAAGATGCGGGCTAACTGGCTGATTCGATCTGTCACTGCGGATCGAACGAGCCCACGGTGCCCCACCGCGAGAAGGGAAGGACGATCAATTGAACCTTGCCGATGACGTTGTCGATCGGCACCGTTCCGCTGCGTTCGTCATCGAGATGGAAACGTGAATCCTTCGAATGGGCGCGGTTGTCGCCCATCACCCACAGGTTCCCGTCGGGAACCGTGACAGGCCCGAAATACCTTCCTTGACAAGAGGTACCGTTGCCCGGAATGCGATTGTCGATGTACGGCTCGGTCAGTGGCTTGTCATTCACTCGAAGCCCCTCTTCCTCGGACAGGCACTGCACGGTTTGCCCACCGACCGCGATCACCCGCTTCACGAGATCGTTCTCGTCCGGCGGGACCAAACCGACGATGGATCCGAGTCCTTGAAGTGCCCGGACCACCGAGTTGTCCGATCGAATGGATTGATACTCGTCGTTCCAGGATTCGGGCCCCTTGAACACGACCACATCCCCAGGCTGTGGATCCCCGAATCTATAGCTGATTCTGTCGACAAAAATCTTGTCTCCCGTGCAGCCGGTGCATCCGTGAAGCGTCGGTTCCATGGACTCCGACGGGATCAGAAATATGCGTCCGACGAAGTTCTGAATGACAACACTCAGGACAAGTGCGACGACAACGAGGATGAGAATCTCACGCCACAGTGGACGTCTTCTCGGGTGATCAGCCGTCGTCGATTCAGTCGAGTCTTCGTGGGCGTCGGATTCCGTCACATTCCCGACAATAGATGGCGCAACCAGTCGGCGGCCCGATACCGACGTTCTCGATTCGAGGGTCTACATTGTCGGCCGATTTGCTTCAGAATTGGATCACATCGCCCACACGGATCTGGTCGGGGTCGGCAATCCACGCATTCATGACCCAAACATCCTGCCAACGAATACCTTTCGCAGCGGCAAGGTTGAACAACGTATCGCCCTCGGAGACTGTCACCGTGTCGCCCGCTGAACCTACCGACGATCGAGCCGAGGTTGTCGAATCAGGGGTGGTGCCGCCCCAACCTAGGTAAGCGCCACATACCGGCCACGCGCCGATACCTTGAGCTGAGAGGGTTGCTTCCGCGGCCGCGACTTGATCGGCTGTCGACGCCAAGTCGGCGCGAGTCGGTGCACCTGCCGGTTTGTATGCATCCCACGTCGACTGCGTGAATTGAAGTCCGCCGTAGAAGCCGTTGCCGGTGTTGATGTTCCAGTCGCCGGAACTCTCGCACATGGCCACCTGCGACCAGTCGTGCGCACGGGCTACGCCGGTGTTGACGATTGCACCGCCAATTGTCAGAACGCCTGCTCCTGCGGCTATCGTGACGAATCGTTTGGTGTGTGAACGTTTGTTTTTCCGGTGGTTTCCCATGATATTTTCCTTGATCGGTCTGACGGGACAGCGATCTCTGCTCGGCGTGCGGCTCGAGTGTTCTGCTGCATATCGCGGTAGACGAAATCGTCAGTGCTGAAATGTGATTGAGGTGGACAGGCTGTGAAGGCCTCGTCTCCAGATTGCAGTTCGGAGGCGTGGCTAGATTCGCGGTCTCACACGCTTGCCGACAACGACTCAATTACCCCGTTACATACCTGTTTTGCGGACCGATACAAAACGTCGGTGTACTCGGTGCTGAGCGGAAACAGGTAGTTGAACAGGCCATTCGACCCATGTGCAGACGAGCGCCGATTGGCATGCTGGAACAACACCGAAACAGGGTCTCTCCGAGATTCAAGCTTGCGGCACGCCGGCGCCTCCTGTTGATCGATTGGCGCACCCTTATGAGGGAGATGTGTCGCGCCCCGGGCCGCTGTCTGCGCCCCGGGATGAGCCCTCCTGCGGAATCCAGAGAATCGGATACCGCAGGAGGGCATTCTCTCGACCTTCGATTGACCGCACGAAAACCGGACGTTTGGGGGACAATGATCTGGGGCGATCACCTGGGGCGAGAAGTCGAGGAGATGTACATGTCCGAGGCCAAATCCGAAAGCACCGAGTCTCTCGCTGGAACGACACCGCCGGCAAAGACACCGCCGGCCAACACACCGCCGACGGAGCCGTCGAAACAATCGGTGCTCAGGCGGTACTACCCGGCTGCGGTGCCCGTCATCCTCGGCTTGATCATCTATTTCATGCCGGTTCCGGACGGTGTGGACCCCAAGGGCATGCACATGCTCGGAATCTTCGTCGGCACCATCGTGGCGTTGATTTTGCAACCACTGCCGACGGGTTCGGTGGCGCTGGTGGGCCTGTCGATCGCCATGATCACCCAGACGGAGACGCCGACAGAAGCGTTGTCCGGCTTCAGTAACACCACGATCTGGCTGATCGTCGCGTCGTTCTTCATCGCCGAGGGCTTTCTGGTCACGGGGCTCGGCAAACGGGTTGCACTCATGTTCGTGACCAAACTCGGCAAGTCGAGCCTCGGATTGTCGTACGGAATGGCGTTGACGGACTTGATACTTGCTCCGGCGACACCGTCGAACACCGCCCGCGCCGGTGGCGTCGTCTATCCGATCATCGTCTCACTGAGCAAGTTGGAGGACTCCAATCCCGAGCCCGAGGACTCTCGCAAGAAGCTCGGAGCATATCTGCTGCTCACGTCGCTGCAAGTCAACGTCGTGACCTCCGCGATGTTCATTACCGCCATGGCGGGTAACCCCGTCGCCGTCGATGCGGCGGCCAAGATCGGCATCGACATCTCGTGGGGCAAATGGGCGCTGGCAGCATCGGTTCCGGGAATTGCAAGTCTCATCGCGATCCCGTGGGTGATGTCGAAGATCTTCCCGCCCACGATGTTGAAGACTCCGAAAGCGCCCGAGCAAGCCAGGGAGGAACTGCGCAAGGCAGGTCCGATCAGCCGCAACGAGAAGATCATGGCCGCCACCTTCGTTCTGCTGCTGGTGCTCTGGTGCCTGGGCTCGCAGCTCAACGTCAATGCCACTACAACAGCATTTGTCGGAATCGGCATCCTGTTGGTGACCAAGGTGCTGACGTGGAACAACCTGGTCCACGACACCGGGGCGTGGCAGACGCTCGTGTTCTTTGCCGTGCTGGTCGGTATGGCAAGCCATCTCGAAGAACTCGGCGTGATCTCGTGGATCGGAACCCAGGTCTCCTCGAGTGTCGACGGTTTGCCGTGGATCTGGGCTTTTGCGATCCTGACCTTGGTGTACTTCTACGCGCACTATCTGTTTGCGTCGAACACCGCGCAGATCGTCGCGATGTACGCGGTGTTTCTCGGCGCGGCGGTGGCAACCGGTGCACCGCCGCTGTTCTCAGCCCTGGTATTCGGCTTCATCGGCAGCCTGTTCGGCGGTATCTCGCACTACGCGTCCGGTCCGGCCGGAGTGATTTACGGTTCCGGATACATCAAGACCTCGGAATGGTTCCGAATCGGTTTCGTGATGAGCGTCGTGATCATCCTGATCTGGACGATCATCGGCGGCGCGTGGATGAAGCTGATCGGCGCCTGGTGAGGCTCAGTTGTCCTTGCACCGCAATCCGAATCGCATCGATTCCTTGTTGACAGCGGCAATCGCGGTCAGCGGTATCTCCGCGGGACACACCTCCGCGCATTCACCGTAGGTCGAGCACGGCCCGAAATCGGCCTCCATCTGGTGCGACATCGCTCGGGCCCGCTTGCCACGTTCGTTGCGTCCCTGCGTGACGAGGGACAGGTGGGTCAGTTTGGAACCGGTGAAGAGGTGCGCGGCACCGTTGGGGCAGGCTGCTACGCAAGCGCCGCAGCCGATGCACGCGGCGAAGTCCAGTGCAGCTTCGGCACTTTGATGCGAGAGCGGCTGGCTGTCTGCGTCCGGTGCAGTTCCCGCATTGACCGATACATAGCCACCGGCTTCGAGGACCCGGTCGAGAGCCGAACGATCCACCACGAGGTCGCGGACCACCGGAAAAGCGGCGGAGCGGAACGGTTCCAGTTTGATTCGGTCACCGTCGGAGAAGCTGCGCAGGTGCTGACGGCACGTGGGAGTGTTCGCAACCGGCCCATGGGGAACGTCGTCGACCGTGATGCCACAGGACCCACAGATCCCTTCTCGGCAGTCGGAATCGAAGGCGATGGGTTCGTTGCCGCTCTCCACGAGTTGGTCGTTGAGTCGGTCGAGAAGTTCCAGCAGTGACATCTCCACTGTCGCGTCGTTTACTTGGTAGGTGTCGAATGCACCGGACGACTCCGGTCCGGATTGGCGCCACACGTCCACGGTGATTTTCATACGTAGTTCCTCGTCTGCAGTGGAACAGCGGTGAAGGACAACGGCTCGTCGTGTCGAATGTGTCTGCCGTCCTTGGCGGTTTCCCACGCGGAGACGAAGCACCAGTCCTTATCGTTTCGCTGTGCTTCGCCGTCGGGAGTTTGATGTTCGGCCCGAAAGTGCGCTCCACAGGACTCGTCACGATCGAGAGCATCGACGCACATCAGTTCGGCGAGTTCAAGGAAATCGGCTACCCTGCCGGCCCTTTCCAGCTCCTGGTTGAACTGGTTTCCGCTGCCGGCGACTCGTAGGTTCGACCAGAAATCGCCTCGTAATGCTCGGATTTCGGAGATGGCCTTGGTCAAGCCTTCGGCCGTTCGGGTGACACCGCAACCCGCATAGAGGATCTCGCCCAGTTGTCGATGAAACCTGTCGGAGCCATGTGTTCCGCCGACCGAGAGCAGCAGGTCCACCCGACCGCTCACGTCACTGAGCGTCGACGTCACAGCGGGATCGGAAAGTTCGAGAGGTGCTGATCCGAGCAGCGGCGCAAGATAATTCGGAATCGCGTACGGGAGGGTGAACCAGCCGTCGACGCATGCCGAAAGCAGCGAATTGGCGCCGAGGCGGTTGGCCCCGTGGTAGCCCCACCCTGCCTCACCACCGACGAACAAGCCGGGGATGGAGGTCATCTGGTCGTAGTCGTTCCACAGTCCTCCCATGGTGAAGTGGGCTCCGGGGGCGATGCGCATCGGCACCGTATAGGGGTCTTCGCTGGTGGCATCGCGATACATCGAGAACAGATTTCCGTACCGCTCCTCGATGGTCTTGCGGCCGAGCCGTGCCAATGCGTCGCGGAAATCCAGGTACACACTGTTTTTCAGAGGACCGACGCCGTGACCGGAGTCGATTTGCTCGCGGGCGGCCCGTGAAGAGACGTCGCGGGGAGAGAGGTTCCCGAACGCCGGATATTTGCGCTCGAGGTAGTAGTCGCGCTCATTTTCGGGAATGTCGCCTGGTTCGCGATCGTCTCCGGGCTTAGCCGGTACCCAGATCCGGCCGTCGTTGCGTAGTGATTCGCTCATCAGAATGGTTTTCGACTGCCACTCGGAGTTGACGGGAAGTGCCGTCGGATGGAATTGGATGAACGAGGGTGAAGCAATCAGCGCGCCGCGTCGGTGCGCTCGCCATGCGGCGGTGGCGTTGGAGTTCTTCGCAAGTGTGGACTTGTGGAACACGGTGCCGTACCCGCCGGAGGCCAGTACGACGGCATGGCCTGTGGTGGCGCCGATCTGACCGGTCACGAGATCGCGTGTGACTATCCCTTGTGCTCGGCCGTCCGAAACGATGAGATCGAGCATCTCGGTTCGGGTGTGGAGGTTGACCGTTCCGGCTGCGATCTGACGTTGCAGTGCCTGCGACGACGCTATCTGCAACTGCTGGCCTGTCTGCCCGCGCGTGTAGTACGTGCGCGACACCTGTACGCCGCCGAAGGATCGGGTAGCGAGAGTGCCGCCGTACTCACGGGCGAACGGTGCTCCGATGGCATTCATGTGATCGATGACGCGTACGGATTCCTCTGCGAGTCGGAAGCAGTCGGCCTCGCGGCCGCGGAAATCGCCGCCCTTGACGGTGTCCTTCACGAAGCGGGCGAGACTGTCGTTGTCCACCTTTCGGGCACGAGCGGCGTTGATGCCGCCCTGCGCGGCGACGCTGTGTGCACGGCGCGGTGCATCGTGGAAGGTGAAGGATTCGACGTGGTAGCCCAGTTCACCAAGTGAGGCGGCGCAGGCCGCGCCGGCGAGTCCGGTACCGACGACGATGACCGTGAACTTGCGCCGGTTGAGCGGGCTGACGAGCTTGTAGTCGAGTTTGCGAGTGGGCCAGGCTGTCTCCGGATCGCCGGCTGGGACCTTACCGTCCACCGGCGTCCCGATGCTGCGCAGATCGTCGAGTTCGAAGCTGTTCACTTATGACGCTCCTGTCTTCGAGATGACGCCGGTCATCACCGCGATGGGGATCGACATGTTTCCGACCATCACGACGAGCGCAAAGATTCCGGAGAGTGCAACGGCAATCTGGCGCAGCCGTTGGCCGGTCACGCCGAGATCGTTGACCGCACTCCAGAGTCCGTGCGCGAGGTGCATTGCCAGCAGAGCCATCGCGACGATGTAGAACGACGCCACCAGTGGACGCTCGAAGCTGGCGATCAGGTTGTCGTATGCGTAACTCTGCGTGCGCGTGGCCGCTTCGTACTCGGTGCTGCCGATGGGGCGGGTTCCGGTGGTGAGGTCGAGTATGTGGAAGATGACGAACAGCAGCAGCACTGCTCCGGTGACGGGCATTGTGCGCGCGGTAAAGGACTTGATTCCCAAGCTTTTACGTCGAAACTTCCCTCGAGCTCGGCGGCCACGGACGGTGAGCAACCAGGCGCACCAGACGTGTGCGACCAATGACGCGAGCAGGACGATGCGAAGAATCCACAGAAGTCCCTCGTATGGCAGGAAGGGTTCGAACACTGTGCGTAGCCAGTGTGCGTAGTCGTCGAAGTGATCGGCCCCGGTGTAGACCTTCAGGTTTCCGATCATGTGGACGAGCACGAAAGCGGCGAAGATCAGTCCCGTCACGGCCATCAGAATTTTGCACGTGATATTGGACGGCCGCGGTCGAGCGCGAGGTGAATCGCCGGTAGCTCGCGATACACGGGTCGGAGCACTCACAGACAAACCTCCCACGCCAGACTTGCCGGACAGGTGCCGTCAGCCTAAGCCCGATCGAGGTTTTCGGCCAACGGACCGGTGCCCGACTTGTCTGTTAATGCAGGTGAATGGGAGTGTAGGGGTGCTCATTACCCGAAAGTAAGGAACCTGTGAACGATGTTTGACTCGACGTGGCGACGGTGGTCATGGCGCGCCGGAACGGCATCGGCCCTGGCAGTGGCCTTGTTTGCGGTGGGGTCGCCGGCTGGTGCGCAGGAGACCGTCGACCTGGCCGACGTGTTCAACCCGTTGGTCGTGAAGGCACTTCAAGGCGCTGATATCTCTACCGAATTGACGCCACTCGGGCTCTCGTCCGACGATCCGTGGTTCGACGAGCCCGAAATCGAGCCCGGCACCGCCCCCGGAACCCTTCTCAAAGCGCGTCCGGTCAGTGTTCAGGTCTACCAGGTCCGCCCTGACGTGGTCTCGGCTCACCAACTCATGTACACAACCACTGATCACTTCGGTCGCCAGGTGATCAGTACCGGAATTCTGATGATCCCCGAGGACGGAACTGCGCCAGGCGATCGCAAGATCATCGGATATGCCGAAGCGAACGACAGTCTGGGTGCGAACTGCGCACCAAGTCACCAGTGGACCGGCGGCAATCAGAGCGACCCGGCGATGTTCTCGGCGCTCGGCCCGGTGGCCCAGATGTTCGGTCACGGCTGGGCAGTGATGATGAGCGACGTCGGCAACGACGGCGACACTGCTCCCCATCCGTTCTCGATCGGACAGTTCTCGGGCAAGGCAACGCTCGACGGCGTTCGGGCAGCACTCGCGCTTCCGGAGGCCGGCCTCGAATCAGACACCCCTGTCGGCATCTACGGTGTCGCCGGCGGCGGTGTCGCTGCGGGCTTTGCCGCAGAACAGGCGCATGACTACGCGCCGGAACTGAACGTACAGGCCAGCGCCATCCAGGCGATGATGATCGACCCGGCAACATTCGAGGAGACGGCGGCCGGTGGGATCGGTTCCGGCTTCGTCTTCTCGAGCATTCTCGGATTCGACGCGGGCTACCCCGACGTTCGGCTCGACGATCATCTCACTCCGATCGGTCACAACGTCGCCGCAGCATTCCGCGCGTCCTGCCAGGCGCTCTACCTCGGACTCCCGTTCGTTCCCTTCGACGTCCTGCTCACCAACCCGGCGCCCCGAACGATCCCGGCACTGGCCGCGGCGTACGCGGACAACACGTTGGGAAAGCAGGCGCCGGCCTCGAAGCTTCTGATTTCTTCCTGTGAGGACGACTTCCTCGTTCCCTTCAGTGAGGCAGAGCAATTGGCGCAGACATATCGAGCAGACGGCGGCGACGTGGACCTGCTCCCGTCGCAGTGCGGGCCGCTCGATTACGTGACCAACCTGTACAAGACGGTGACCGATCAGCTGGGTATGCAGGACATCGCCTGGCTGGCGAAGACGTTCGACGAAGCCGAAGGGAAATGAGTATGCGGAAGTCTTTGACACGCAGGGATTTCGCGCGCACAGTTCTCGTCGCTTCGGCAGGCATCGGCGGTGCGGTCGTACTGGGAGGCCGGGCGTCTGCGGGTACTGGTGAACTCGACAGGTACCTCGACCTGGAAGCGGTGAACGCAAACGCCGAAGCCGCGGGGGGTCTGCATCCTTCACTGCCGTCGGATTCCGCGACGCTGCGGAGTTTGGTCGATACCGCCCGAGCATCGGGAGTGGCTCCGCACCGCTATCAGACACTGCTCAAGCAGTACTGGCTCGCAGTCGGGACGGAGTCGGCAGGTATCGATCTCGCTTCGTGGACTCCCTTCGACGGTGTGCACGCGAATCTCGGAAACCTCACCAACACTTTCCAGTTCTACGAGCGACTGCAGCTCGAGCATCAAGAACTGCAGTGGGCAGGCATGGGCGGAATGGTCGGGCCCGCTTTTGCCGGTGGCCTCCTCGACTTGGACTACGGGCGGGTTGTGCTGGAAGTCCAAGCGATCAGCGAAGCGATGGCACTGGTGTGGCGAGAGATCGACCGCATCGGGTCGCCGGTCGCAACGTCGATGGGAGCACCCGAGGACGTTGCGGCGCTGCTCCAGGTCGGCCACGACATCCGCCCCGAGGACGTGATGTGGTTCCAGGGGAAAGTGATTGCGATGAGCAAACACATCTTCTCGGATCTGATTCCCATGCACATGGCGTGGGTTCACGACGGTGTCGACGGCATCGCCGAACTCGATCGGGCAGGGCTGCTCGACGAGAACGCCCGTATCGCGTGGGACAACATTGCTTCGGGGACACCGGAGTCGGTCTTCGACGGCAATGTGCGTCTGCTGCGCCGTGAGCAGTACCAGTCGGTGGGTGATCAGTGGGACGAGGCGAAGGCCTACCGCGGCAGCGTCGGTCGCTCGTTGACCTACCTGACCACCTTCGCCGCATCACCGTCCATGCCTGGCGTCGTACCGCCGCGTGAGTCGAACCCGCTCTCGTTCGCGGTGGGCAATGCCGTTGTGCAAACACCGCTTCCGGACTTCAACTGGGCGGACCGGGACGGTCGTTGGACCTACATCAACGGTCAGCTGCTCCCGGTCTACAACAACCTGATGAACAATCAACCGGAACTGTGGCGAGCGACGCTGGCAGCGCCCGTCTCCGTTCGGATAACCGAGCAGAGAATGATCGCTCGCTTGCCGGACATGTTGCGGTCCATGCTCGCAACTCTGGCGATCACGGTCAACTGAACTCGGCGGTGGCGGGGCCTCGGGGCTCCGCCACCGCCGTGAACTCCTGGGTCAGGCCTGGCTCAGCTCCGCTTGCATACGCGCGGCGTCCTTGCCGACAGTGCGAGTGGCCAGGTAGATGAATACCGCAGTGAGCGCCAACATGATCGGCACGAGATACATGGCCGAGTTCAACCCGTCGCCGGCGTACTGAGCCAACTTCCCGGTACCGGCATCGGCAAGCGCACGCTTGGCGAACCAGTCCGAAATCGCGCCCACGGCAACTGGTCCCGAGAATCCGCCGAGAAGATACATGGCAGCGAAGAACAACGCCGTCGCAGTGCCTCGGAGCCTGGGAACCACGACGTCGTGAATGGCAGGGTAGACGCTGATGTAGAAGCCGTAGGCCAACAACCACCCGGCCGAGAACAAGAGCGTGAACATCACGACGTTCCCGCCGTGCTGCAACAGTGCCAGTGCCGTCAAAGGTGCTGCCAATGCCGAGGTTCCGACACCGATCATCAACCGTGCGCGCGGTGAGCGTGCGCTGGCCTTGTCAGCGTAGCGAGCGCCGAGAAGCAATCCGATGAGGCCCGTGATTCCGACGATGATGCCGGTGACCGATGCCGCAGCAGTCAGTTTCAGGTGGTACTGGCGCATCAGAAGCGGGACGACAAACGAATTCACTGCGTAGGCGGCGAAGTTGAACGTCAGTCCGGCAAGGATGAGCCAACGAAGCGTGGGAATTGCGAGCAGACGACGGATCGGACGGGTGATCGGTGCCTGTGAAACAGCGGCTGCGCGGGCCTCCGGACTTTCGGAACCACCACGAACCGGATCTGCCATGCGGTAGAGCACGACTGCCAGCAGGACACCGGGAATCGCCGCGAGGAAGAACGGTGCACGCCAGCTGTCGAATGCCTCGGCGATCTTGCCGACGGTGAAGTAGGCGAGCATGAGGCCAATCGGCAAACCGAGCATGAAGATACCAAGTGCGCGTGAGCGTCGTTCTGCCGGGTAGATATCACCGATCATCGAGTTGGCTGCGGGTGTAAAGGTCGCTTCGCCCACACCGACGCCTAGACGCGCGAGGATGAACAGCACATAGCTGCCGGCGGCACCGGTTGCTGCCGTCAGTCCGCTCCACACCAGGAGTCCGATCCCGATGATCTTGGGACGGTTCTTCGTGTCGGCCAACCGGCCCAGAGGCAGACCTGCGACTGCGTAGACGAGGGTGAATGCAGAGGTGATCAATCCCAATTGCAAGTCGCTGAGCGAAAACTCGTTCTTGATCGGCTCGGCAACGACCGAGGGGATCGCCCGGTCGAAGAAGTTGAGCATGTTTGCGAGAAACAGTGCGACGAGTGTGCCGCCGAGAAGTTTGTCGCGTGTTCCGACAGGGGCGCCGTCGATGGACGGCAGCGGCGGAGCGTCTCGTTGAATTGACATGATTGTTCCACCCTTTTCGCGAGTGCTGAATGAATTGTGTTGGGGGAGAGGCTCAGGACAGAGCGTCGGCGACGGTTTTGCCGATCGCCTGCATCCCGGCCGCAGTGGGATGCAGTGGAACCGCCGGCTGGGTAGGGACGATTCCGGTGTAGTAAGCAGTGGCAGGGTCAGTGCAGATGTCATGCCCGGCAGTGGCTTCGGTGATGTCGATGTACTCGACGCCGTGACGGGCCGCCGTTGCTGCCATGACCGTGTTGCCGTAGTCGATCACACTCTGGAGATAGTCGGCGTCGCGCGGCCAGAACGGCTGGGTGCCGGGGCATCCGTCAGCGGCGATGTATGTTCCGTATCCGATCACGACGATGCGCGCCGAGGGCGCTCGGTCGCGAACCGATTCGAGCATGGAACTCCAACCTGCGGAGGCATTTTCGACCAACTGTCGCTGTTGGTCGACGCCGCCTGCGGTGAACTTGTCACGGCAGGACGTTCCGGTGGGTTCGGGGAGAGGATTTACGCAGCTCAGAACTGTCGGGAACAACGAGATGTCGTTGGCGCCGATTGTGATGGTGACGAGGTCGGTATCGGGCCCCAATGCTGTTTCCTGCGGCGGTACTTGACCGGAGAACGTCGATTGTGCGGTGTCCGTGACGTTGGCGGATCGCGCCGACGAGCAGGTCACATCCGTGAGGTGAGCGTCGAGTCTTTGCGCCACCACGGAAGGGTAGTTGTCGAGTGATCGTAGGCAGCCCGGCGCCGATGAATCTTGTTCGGCGACCAGCGGGCCGGCCGCCGCGGAATCGCCGAGAGCGACGTATTGGATGGGGCTGGCATGCGTTTCGGCATGTGACACACCGGTCCCGAGTGCCGCGATCGAACCGGCAGCCACGACGCCTGCCAGAATGGCTGCGCTGTGCGTTTTCCACGTCACTCGAGGCTCCTATTTGGTCGAAGGTGGGACTTCCAGGTACGCCGCTGATTGTGAATTCGAGAGTGGCGTGGGTTACATAGTGATAGGAAAAAGGCAGGTCGGCCTTGTGGTGGCAATTCAATTCTGTGGAGGGTTTTGTGTCAGGAAACAAAGATCTGCCGCTCGAACCGATAGTGGTTGGCGGCAGATCTCTAGCCGACCGATTGGCGCAACGCACCCATCCGCTGGTCAATGCGACGGTCGATCTGGTCCACCGCGACGTCACCTTCTACCGGTTGCTTCCGGACGAGGCGTTGCGTAACGACGTGACGACCATCGTGAGGCGAAATTTGGAACTGTTCATTTCGATGCTCCGGACGGGCGCAGATCTGGCGCCCGAGTTGCTCGCCGACATCAGCGAATCGGCTCGTCAACGGGCGCAGGAATTGGTTCCGCTCAGTGAGGTACTGCGCGCATATCACCTGGCAGCAGGGTTGTGGTGGGAGACGATCAGCCAATGGGCGGTCCCGGAAGACGGTGTTGCACTTGCCCGCACCGGACGACTCCTGAATGCATACACCGCGGCCTCCACGTCCGCGGTTCTTGCCGGCTACGGTTCCGACCACGCCACCCAGACGGACGAGGATTCGGCGCGAAGGTCCCTGTTCGTAGCACTTTCGACGGGTGTCGACGTGGATCGGGTCTCCGACGAGGTGGGGATCAGGTTGGCGCGCCTGTACTGGGTGGTGGCTCTGCACGTCGAGCGGAATGACGACGAGTCCTCGACCGAGGTGGACACTGCCGTCGCCGAGCGGAGGAAGGTGCGCCACCTGCAACGAGAGCTCGATCAGGTGGGGCGTGACAAAGCCCTCGGGGTGCTCGGGAGCAGCGGCGGAGCCGTACTGATTCCCATTGTGGAATCGGAACCCGCAGAGGGAAACTGGGCGTCGAGTCCGCAGTATTTGTCATTGTGTCGACGTTTGGGTGATCTCGAGAAGGTCATCGGTGCATCGACGGTTGCCGCTGTACACGTCGCGGCGCCCACGGCAATTCCAGCGGCCGTCACGCAGGCGCGCGAGGTGCTGAACGTTGCCCGAAAGTACGGACGCACCAGTGGGGTCGTCCGTCTCGAGGATCTTGCAGTGGAGTATCAACTGACCCGCTTCAGTGCTGCGCTGCCGATACTCGCAGATGTGTTGTTGCCGTTGGAGTCCGATAGCGCGGTACTCGAGACGCTCGAATCTTTCATCGACTCCGGATTCGATCGAGCCGCCACCGCCCGGCAGCTACACGTACATCCGAACACAGTGGTGTACCGCCTGCGAAAGGCGAGTTCCCTGACGGGACTTGACCTGTCGTCTCCGAAGGATCTTGTGCAAGTCACCATGGCGCTGGGAGCGCGTCGAGCAATCGGTATGGAGGCGGACTCTTCCCAAACGTGATGCGTCTGTGGTTCTCGGTGAACGAGCCGGAGGGCTGGCGATCGGGTGGGGAGACATGGCCAGGCGCCGTATGTCGGGCCACCCACACACGGTTCGGGTGGTCCGCCCGTCGAAACCCGGCAGAGCTTGTCGGTTTCGCGAACCCTGAATTGATCTTCGACACCTCGGCCGGGACGGGGCGGGCGAGAACACCTGGATGCAACATCGTGATCTGTAACGACGAATTGTTGCCGTTCCGCGTTGTCAACCTTCTCGGTGACTCTGCTGCTCAGATAGGTAATGCGGCGGGCGCGTAGATTCGAGATGCTGGTAGATGACGGTTTCGAACCCGAATTGTTGCCCAATATTTATGTTTAGTCTGTGTGACGGTCAGTGAACAGTAAATTTGAGTCAAATGATGCAACCGTGGCGAAATGTTCGCTACCGTGTGCTGGACAACCGACAATCTGGGGGTTCGGCTACATGGCAAATGTTCGCAGGTCTGTGACGAAGGGATTGATCGCTGCTTCGGTGATCGCCGCAGCTGGCGTGGGCCTTTCGCCGGCGACAGCGAGCGCCGACATCACACCGACCACGGTCGTCAACGGTATCTTGTCGACTGTCGGCGGCTGCCAGACGCCGGTGCGGTCTCTCATCCTTGCGTGCACGGGTGCTGAGACGCTGACGCGCCAGTCGCCCGTGCTGCTCGACCTCAACCCGGTGGGTACCAACATCGTCGTCTTGGGCGCCGGCCTCTTCGACGACGGCACGATGCGTCCGATGCTGGTCGACCGACTTCAGGCGGCGCTGCAGCTGGCTCGTCAGTACCCGCAGTCTCCGATCATCACGAGCGGTGGGGCGCCGAAGGCCGGAGTGACGGAAGCCAGGGCGATGCGCGAGTGGCTCGTCGCCAACGGCGTCGACCCGGGCCGGATCACCGAAGAAGGAACGTCGTGGTCCACGGTGGAGAACGCGCTCAACTCTGCGCGGATTCTCGCCGATCGAGGAGCAACGGGCGTGGTTGTGGTTTCGAGCGCCAATCACGTGGAACGCGCGATGGTGGACTTCCGGGTTGCAGTTCTCGGCCGGATCCCGGTCGCAGGCGTGATCGCTGCGACCTGACGCACCCAGCTGCCCATACAGTTCCGCGTACCGCCGGAATCACCCGGACGGTACGCGGAACTGTTTCTGGGTGCTACTTGCGTCGTTGCAACTCGTCGTCACCTTCGGTCAGAAGCGCAAGTTCGGCATCGACGGCGTCGGAATCGATCTCACCGGGAACGGCGATCTTCGCCAGGAGTTGCTCGTCACCACTTTCCGTCCGAAGCGCCTTCTCCCTGATGAAGGCGATCGCGATCAGACTCAACAGAGCCAGGATTCCGGCGATGAGGAAGACCCGTGCGGTGGCATCGCCGTACGCAGCGCGGACCACATCCTGGATCGCTTCGGGTAGTTCGTTGAGGTTCGACAGCCCTGCGCCGGATCCTCCGGACGCACTCAGATCGACCCCGATTGCGCTGAGTCCCTTGGTCGTAAGATCTGCAACGTGAGTGGAGAGCACTGCGCCGAGGACGGACACGCCTGCCGCGCCGCCGAGTGAGCGGAAGAACGAGACCGTCGAACTTGCGGTGCCGAGATCGCTAGGCGCGGCGGTGTTCTGAACTGCGAGAACAAGATTCTGCATCACCATGCCCATCCCGGCGCCGAGCACGAAGAGGAACAGTCCGACCCAGAACATCGGCGTCGCGTGATCGATGGTCGAGAGGAGGAAGAAGCCTGCCGACATTGCGACGGCACCGGCGATCAGGAAGCCCTTCCAGCGCCCGAACTTCGTGATCATTGCCCCGGACAGGCCGGCGGAGAGCATGGAACCGATCACCATGGGCAGTGTCAGAAGACCTGCGGCAGTGGGAGAGTAGCCGCGGGCAATCTGGAAGTACTGACCCAAGAACACTGCTCCGCCGAACATTGCGACGCCGACGGCGATGCTTGCCAGCGTCGCCAGCGTGGTAGTCCGATCTCGGAAGAGGCGGAGCGGAATGATGGGTTCCTTGACCTTGCTTTCCACCCACAGCGCTGCGGCGAGCAGCACCACGCCGAGTCCGACGAGGAAGAACGACATCGCAGAAGCCCACTCGAAGTTCTTACCTGCCAAAGTGACCCAGATCAAAAGAGTGCTGACACCGGCGGCAATGAGGGTTGCACCGACGTAGTCGATGCTGACGTCCTTCTTGACGATCGGGAGGTTCAACGTACGCTGCACGACGATCAATGCGATGACTGCCAGCGGCACGCCGACGAAGAACGTCCAGCGCCAGCCGAGCCAACTAGTGTCCACGATCAGGCCGCCGATCAGCGGGCCGGCGACTGTCGCGACGGACATGACGGCTGCGATCGGTCCCTGGTATCGACCACGCTCACGCGGGCTGAACATCGCCGCGATCACGATGATCACGAGGGCTTGCAATCCGCCGAGGCCCAGTCCCTGAACAGCGCGGAAACCGATCAGCATGCCGACCGATTGCGACATGCCCGCAAGGATCGAGCCGATCGTGAACAGCGTGATGGACAGCTGGACCAACAGCTTCTTACTCACCAGATCCGAGAACTTGCCCCAAATGGGAGTTGTTGCGGTGGAAGCCAACAGCGTTGCCGTCACGACCCAGGTGTACTGATCCTGGGTGCCGTGTAGTTCGGTGATGATGGTGGGGAGTGCATTCGAGACGATCGTCGACGACAGGAATGCGACGAACATGCCGAGTAGGAGCCCGACAAGTGCCTCGATCTTCTGCTTGTGGGTCATCGGCGCATCGGTCGATGACTGAGATGGTGGAACGTCGGTAGACGTGAAAGAACTCATGAATGTCCTTGCATCGGAGAATGATTCGATCTGATCGTGCAGCGTCGGTCAGTGCGCCGCGTGGGACTCTGGGCAGGTCGAGCGTCGTAGTCGATCGAGTGCACATGCGACGTCGACGGCGTCCTCTTCGGTCCATCCGTCGAGATGGTCGATGAGTCGCTGCGCCTGGGCGCGACGATGGAAGACCAGGGTCTGGACGCCGAGTGGAGTCAAGGACAGGAGCGATGCCCGTCCGTCGTCCGGGTCCGGTCGCCGCTGAATGTATCCACAAGATTCGGCGTGTGTGATCTGTCTGCTCAGCGTCGAGACTGTCACTCTCAACTTTTCCGCCAGATCCGTCGATCTCGTGGAATCTGCGGCCGACAACTGCGAGAGGAGGGCGCCCAGTGGGTCCGGCAACATGCCGGGGGACAGTTGGCGTGAGCCGGTCGACGAAACCTCGCGGTGGCGCCGGACGAGGGCGCGAAGGTTGTCGAGGATTGCCTCGGCACTGTCGTGAGTGATCACGGCCACCCCCTCCAATAGTTGATATTTGCAACTATAGATCAAGTTGGTTGCACTGCACAACTACTTTGTTGTCAGTCCTCGGAACTGCCCAGTCGGTGCAGCAAGGCCGTCAGCGTGGTGATGTCGTCAGTTTCCCATTTTGCGAGTCGGGCGCGCCAACGATCGATCTGATGATTGCGGATCGTCGTGAGCTTCGTCCGAGCCTCAGGGGTCAGGGTCACCAGCTTCGCGCGAGCGTCGTCGGGGTCGGGGATCCGTTCCACCAGGCCGAGCCGAGCTGCGGCATCAATTTGCCTGGTCAGGGTGGACTTCTCGATATCGAGCGTGGAGATCAGGTCGGACATCCGCACGGCATCGGAACGGTTCAGGATGACAAGAACCGGGTAGAGCGCCGGATCGAGTTTGGGATGAATTGCACGCGCATAGGTGCGCGCCTGGGCGCGTCCTCGTTGCCACATGTCGGCAAGTTCCATCTCCAGGCCCGTGATCGGATCTGAAACCACTGTCGTTCCCCTTTGGTGCGATTCGTTCGGTGTTCATCAAACCAGAAGGGGGGCCGGAGTGATTTGGGTGAAGTCACGCTGAGCGAAAGGTACGTTCGGCGTACTGAAGGCGCTGAACGTACCTTTCGCTCGGAAAGTGGGTGGGTCAAGCCACCGCATACGCCCGCACGCAGGTGTTCAGGTCGCGGGTGAGATCGGCTGCTGTACTGGTCGGAGAACCGAATTTCACGACGGACCCGTCGCTCCCGTGGAACAACAGCGTCGGAAACGAAGTGGCGCCGAGCCTGCGTGCCCGGACGAAATCGGCGCGGGCGGCGTCCTTCGAATCTGCGGTGAACAGGGAAGACACTGCGGCAGATGGGTCGAGCCCGAGCGATTTCGCTATGGCGCGGTAGGTCTCGGGATCGGAGAGGCTGCGACCGTCTCGGTAGAACGCGGTCTGCATGGCCTCCGCGATGTCGAGTGCGCGTGTCGGATCCTCTGTGCGAAGCGCGGCGAGTCCGATCGCAGCATCCGTCGAATCCATGACGAACCGCCCGTCAGACACCAGTTGTGAATATCCGTCACCGAAAACGGCGCCGGTCTGGGCTGCGATGGTGGCGTTGGCTGATTTCAGGTACGGAGCCGAAGACATGGGTGCGACGCGTTCACCGGTGAACAGACCGCCGCTGACCACGGACAAGTCGATGGAATCGGCATTTTGACGGACGAACTCCGTCAAAGCAGGGCCGAAGCCGAAACACCACCCGCAATAGGCGTCGAAGACGTAGGTGAGTTGCGTCGTGCCTGCTGTTTTCGAGCCTGTCGATTGCACTGTTGATTCCTATCCGAGCGCGAACTGATTGATACTCTGACGGTATGTCGCATTCGGGTATTCGGTCACGGTGAAGATGAGTCCCGAACTAGTGAAAAACAGACAAGTACCCGTCCGGGACGTCGGGTACGCGTCTTCGGTGGCTGACGCGACCGAGATCGAAGTACTCAGCCTGGACACCATTCGCATCAACGGGGGTAGTGCAGAGTTCGTCGGCCCCCAACGCCCGCAGTTTCACTTACTCGCGCTGGTGACCGAGGGTTCGGCGCTACACACCATCGACTTCGTCAACTACGCGGTGAGCCCGGGGACCGTGTTCTGGGTCAGACCGGGGCAGGTGCAACAGTGGGGGCGAATCCAGGATTTCGAGGCGATGGTTGTTCTGTTCACACCCTCGTCGCTCGATGCCGTCAGCCAGCAGTTGTTGGACGGGAACGCTCACAGTCGGCAGGCAGCGTGGCAGTTGTCCGGCGAGAACCTCGAGACCATCAGCACAGGTATGAAACACCTGAACTTGAATTACGGTTGTCCGGATACTTCTGCGCCGGTCGTTCGCGCGGCCATTCTGCGGCACACGTTGACGGCAATTCTGTTGAAACTGACCCACCTCGGTGGACAGGAGCAGAGTTCCGTGCTGGCACACAATGACGTGTTCGAAAGGTTTCATGCCGTTGTCGAACGTGACTTCGCCACGGTCCGTTCGGTTTCGGAGTACGCCAACAAGATCGGGTACTCCGAGAAGACTGTATTGCGGGCTACCCGAGCCGCGGCCGGAATGACGGCAAAGCAGTACATAGATCAGCGTGTGGTGCTCGAAGCGAAACGTCTGCTGTCTTTCGGCACGGACACGGTCACCCAGGTGGCGTCGAAGCTGGGGTTCGACGATTCTGCGAACTTCACAAAATTCTTCGCCACCCGGGTGGGTGTTTCTCCGCTGACCTTCCGTCAGGACGTCAGAGCGCGCTGAACGCCGCCCATCGTGCGTCGGCGCTGTCGAGGGTTCCGATGCTGTTCTGCCCCTTGCCATGTGCGATGCCGTCCAGATCCTGGATGATCCAGTAGATGGCAAAAGGATGGCTGCCGAACCAGAGATCACCGCTGACGTCCAGAGCGTGCGCCGGGTCGGGTGTCAGGTTGTCGAACAGTGGAGTGTTTCGCACGATGGATGCGTCGTACTGCTGCCCGGAAAGTACGGCGACGGTCTGCGCCGCATGCTCGGGTAGGAGTTCAGGTGAGACGGGCGAAATCGTGCCGGTGTCTTGATTGTTGGTCGCGTTGACTTCCGGTGCCGGCCTGGTGAATCCGGCCTCGGTGACCAGTGTGGAGATGGGAGTGGTCGGTGGCACGGTGAACAGGTTTCCGCTGTAGCCGAGAAGGATCGCAAGGCTCTGGCCGGCAGCCGCGGACTTGACGTCTTCGAGGCCGGATTCCAGCTTTCCGATCATGGCGGTTGCTTCGCTGCCTCGATCGAGCTGTGCCCCAGCTTGTTCGAGCACATCACGCCACGGCGCCGAGTACGGGAGGACCAAGGTTGGCGCCACGGAATTGATCTGCGCGAACAGGCTCGGTAGTGGACCGGCATTGCTCATCAGGATCTCATCGGGTTCGACGGACGCGATCTCTTCGACTGCGGGGTTGGCGAAGAAAGTCGGCTTGTCGAGAACTTCGACGCCCTGCTCCCGCAGAATCGACTTGGCGACGTCCGATCGCAGGGTGCTGTAGACGACGGTGGGCTTCACGCCGAGTGCGAGTGCACTCAGCCCCGCGTACTCGTCGAGCGCGAGAATGCGCTGCGGTGAGGCCGGAACTTCGACGGTGCCGAGTTCGTGTGTGACGGAGCGAGTTGCAGAAGCGGTTTCGGACTCGGCGGAGCTGCTGCACGCGCTTGCGCCGGCAACGGTGAGGAGAAGCGCCGAGACGATGCCGAATGCGGTTCGGGTGGTGAACATCTGAGGTCAACGATCCATTCGTGGGAAGAAGAAGGACAGGAGGGTGCCGGCCAGCAGTAGGCCGGAGCAGACGAAGAGGGCTTGGGAGTATCCGGAAACCAGTGCTTCGGTCGGTGCGCTGTCCGAACGCGCCGTCGAGGAAGCGGCGACGCTCACGAGAACGGCTAGTCCGAGTGAACCGCCGATCTGACGCGATGTGCTCAGTAGCCCTGATGCCATGCCGACTTCTTCGGGGGGAGCGTCGGCGGTGGCGACGTTACTGAGCGGCATGAACGACAGACCGATGCCGATGCTTGCCAGAAGCGAAGGCACCAGGATGACGGCCCAGAAGGGACTGTCGAGGTTCATGGTCGAAAACATGAAAGTCCCGATTGCGGCGACTGCTGTTCCGACTACGAGCAGCGGTCGAACTCCGTAGCGCGGAAGGAGTTTGGTGGACGCGAGGATGCCGATCACCAGGCCGAAGCAGAAAGGCAGGAAAGCCAGACCGGTGGTGGTCGGTGAATAGCCCAGCCCGCGTTGCAGGAAGAGTGAGACGAAGAAGAACGCGCTGAACTGGGCCGCACACACCAGGCACATGATGGCGTTGGCCAGTCCGATTCGGGGTCGAAGCAGGGTGGACAGTCGTACCAGTGGTGTGGCGCAGCGGCTTTCGACTACGACAAAGGCAGTCAGCAGGGCGACCGTGAGTGCGAATCCACCCAGCACGTAACCCGAAGTCCAGGAATGTGATTCCGTGGCGATCACTGTGCCGACAAGGGCGGTGATTCCGGCCGTCGCCAAGATGGCTCCGGGGAGATCGAGGGAGCCACCTCGGGCGGCTTGGCCGGCCGGCAGGCCACGGGCACCTGCGACCGCGGCGATCAGGGCCACCGGTGCGCCGGCGAACATCACCCATCGCCAACTGAGCCCTTCGGTCAAAATGCCGCTCAGGACGACACCGAGTGCGCCGCCCAGTGCTGATGACATTGCGCCGATGCCGAATGCCTTGGCCCTGGCGCGTCCGGTGGGAAAGGCCTGACTGAGGGCGGCGAGCCCGGCCGGCGCGATCAGTGCAGCGCCGACGCCTTGAAGCGCCCGAGCTCCGACAAGCATTTCGGCGGACACGGAGAAGGTGCCGACGATGCTGACGAGGGCGAACAGCAGAAGCCCGGAAACCAGAACTCGACGAGTGCCCATCACGTCGCACAGACGACCGCCGAGAAGCAGCAGTCCACCGAAGGCGAGGGCGTACGCGTTGACGACCCAGGACAACCCGGCGTCGGAAAAGTTCAGCGATTCCTGGATGTCTGGCAGCGCGACGTTGATGACCGACATGTCGAAGGCCACCAGGAACTGCGCTGCCGCGGCGGCTGTGAGGACCAAAGCCGGTGCGGCTACCGCTCGAGTTGTCGTTGTCATTGCAGGTACCTAATTTATATACGCGTTCTCATAAGTAGTTAGGTTTACCTTGCTGACGACTGAGATGCAAGGGGTTCCCCGGGCGAGAGCGTCGTAGCAGGGGCGCGCACAATCGACGGATGGCCGAAAAGATGGAACCGAGATCACCGCGGCTCGGACGTCCCCCGACGATCACGTCGGTGCAGATAGTCGACGAGGCGAAACGGCAACTCCAGTCCGGCGGCGCCGACGCGTTGAGCATGCGCGCGTTGGCGAAATCGCTCGGCACCACGCCGATGGCGCTGTACCGGCACGTGGGCGACAAGGAACAGCTGATCAGTGCGGTTCTCGATGTGTACTCACAAGATCTCGGCGCGCTGGTCCTGCCACAGGATCAGGTCGAACGGCTTCGCATGATCTTCACCGCGATCTTCGAAACGCTGGCATCGGAGCGCTGGATCATCGAGTTGCTTCAGCGAGGTGGGCGCGGCGGGGGCGGCGCTGTGGTCTTGGTCGATCGGGCCATGGCCGCGTGTGTCGAACTCGGGATGTCGCCGCGCCGCGCACTGTTGGTCTATCGAGCGCTGTGGAACTACACACTCGGTGCACTGCTCAACATCTACGACACCACCACACGACCGGAAGGCAGTGTGTCACCTCTCGCGGTCAAGATCCGAGAAATCGGTCCCGAGAAACTGCCGGTACTCAGTGAGGTGCTCGAGGACTGGCCGGGAGGGACGACGACTGAGAGTTACCTGGAAGGTCTCGAGGTCTTGATCAGCGGATACACAAATTCCGACTGAGAGTGATTACAACAGCCCGTGCCTCGGTGGGATTGTCCCCGACAGCGTCCAGCGGCCGATGTGTTGGACCTTCCACCTCGTCGGATCGTGCAGGGTGTGTGTGCGTGCGTCACGCCAGAATCGCGAGAGGTTCGCTGATTCGCCCGCGCTTCTGGTGCCACCGATCTCGAACAGCGTGCTCGTGGCCGCCAATGACGCTCTGGCACCGACCACTTTGGCAGTTGCAGCGTCGATGGATGCTCGGGCCGTGGAGTCCTCGGTGGGATTACGACGCGCCACGTCGATCGATCGCGCCGCTTCCGCCAAGAGGGATCTGGCAGCGCGAACCTCGATTGCCGCTTCGCCGGCGAGTTGAACGAGCAGTGGATCCTCCACCGCTGTATCGACTTTCGCCTCGAAGAAGGGACGCGCCTTTGCTGCGAGTTTCACGGATTCACGCAATGCGGCCGACGCTATGCCCGTGTCGATCGCGGCGTGCAGAATCTGGGCCTGTGCCCCGTAGGTGGTCGGGTGAGTGAACAACGATGTGAAGGGTACGACGTTGAACCGCGGCACCGACACGGATTCGAGTGTCACGGTTCCGCTCGCAGTTGTCTTCTGCCCCATGCCGTCCCAGTCGTCGACGATCGACAGTCCGGGAGTATTCCGGGGTAGGTAGACCGCGGATTTCACCTGTGCGCCGGTCTCGGTGAACTGATCCGCATTGGCGGCACGCACCACGATCCAATCTGCGAAAAGCGCTCCTGTGCAATAGAATTTTCGACCTTCGAGCACAAAGTCTTCCCCGTCGGGGGTGAGAGTGGTGCCGTCGATGTCGATGGTCTTGTTGCCGCGCTCGCTCTGGGCGTTGGCGAACTGCTTACCCGACAATGCTTCGCCGTAGAAGAACTGCTTCTGCTCGTTAGACCCCTGGTGCCGGAGCGCTTCCAGGAAAGTGAAGTGGCTGTGCGGAATCTGCGCGATGCTGGGATCGCCCTCGGCGAGTAGGCGAAAGACCTCGGCCAACGTCTCGGTGCTCGCGTCGATGCCACCGAACTCCTTCGGCACCGAGAGTCCCAGCAGACCGGACTGCGCCAGGGTGCGAACCTCGTCGTGGGGGAGGAGGCGCTGCGCATCGCGGACGCCGGCACCTGCCGCGAACTCGTCGGACAGCTGTGACGCTACCGAGAGCGCCTCGTCTTCACTGGTGATGCGGTGCGCGATCTCCTGAATGTCCACAGCAGTCATGCTGCCACCGTTTCACAGTCGCAGCACCCACCCAACACTTACAACCTGTGTGATCTCTACCCTGGAAACCCCCGGGAACTGCATGTTTGCTGGATTTCATGTCTACTGAACGTATCGCCGACGAGATCAAGTTCGCCTACTGGGTGCCCAATGTCAGTGGTGGTCTGGTCACCTCCGACATCGAGCAGCGGACCAGCTGGGACTACGAGTACAACAAGAAGTTGGCGCAGACCGCCGAGAACAACGGCTTCGAGTACGCCCTGAGTCAGGTTCGTTACGAGGCGAGCTACGGTGCCGAGTTCCAGCACGAATCCACGAGTTTCAGCCTTGCACTGCTCCTGGCCACCGAGAAGCTCAAGGTCATCGCCGCCGTGCATCCCGGACTCTGGCAGCCGGCAGTGTTGGCAAAACTGGGCGCTACCGCTGACCACTTGTCGAACGGTCGATTTGCCGTCAACGTCGTCAGTGGTTGGTTCAAGGACGAGTTCACTCATCTGGGCGAGCCGTGGCTCGAGCACGACGAGCGCTATCGGCGTAGCGCCGAGTTCCTTCAGGTTCTTCGGAAGATCTGGACCGAGGACGACGTCGATTTCCGCGGCGACTTCTATCGCATTCACGACTTCACGTTGAAGCCTAAGCCTCTGAACACTCCGGAGCGACCCAATCCCGAACTGTTCCAAGGTGGTAACTCGGCGGCAGCCCGTGTGAACGCCGGTCGCTATTCGGATTGGTACTTCAGTAACGGCAAGGACTACGACGGCGTCACCGAACAGTTGGTCGACGTCCGCCGTGTTGCTCGCGAGAACGATCGTGAGGTCAAGTTCGGGCTCAACGGGTTCATCATCGCCCGCGACACCGAGGCCGAAGCAAAAGACACGCTGCGCGAGATCATCGCCAAGGCGAACCGTCCCGCAGTCGAGGGATTCAAGAATGCAGTCCAACAGGCCGGTGCGTCGACTTCCTCCAAGGACGGAATGTGGGCAGATTCGACATTCGAGGACTTGGTTCAGTACAACGACGGCTTCCGCTCACAACTGATCGGCACGCCGGAACAGATCGCCCATCGGATCGTCGAATACCGCCGTCGCGGTGTCGATCTGATTCTCGGCGGATTCCTGCACTTCCAGGAAGAGATCGAGTACTTCGGGGCCAAGGTGCTCCCGCTGGTTCGTGAACTCGAAGCAGCCGACAGTGACGAGCAGGTGCTCGTCACCGCCGGCTGATCGCCTGGCCTCTCAGGACTTTGCGTGGCGCTTCGCCAGCATCCAACGAGAGATCTTCATGTCCCGAGCTTTTCGTTCGATGGTCAGCAGGTCCAACGGAGCGCTGAATTTCTGAACGGCCAGTGATTTCACACTGCTGAACTCACGCAGCCCATCGGCTCCGTGGATACGCCCGAACCCGGAATCGCCGACCCCGCCGAACGGCAGGGCGGCGATTCCGGCGAATCCGAGAACCGAATTGACCGTGACGACACCGCATTCGAGCTTCTCGGCAATCGCTCGACCCTTCGACGAACTCTTGGTGAACACCGAGGCGCCCAAGCCGTACTTCGACGCATTGGCACGCTCGATCCCCTCGTTCATGTCGGCGACCTTGTTCACCACGACGCTCGGGCCGAACGTTTCCTCGGTGATCGCCGTGGAATCCTCCGGAACATCCGTCAGGATGATCGGATCGATGAACGGACCGTTGAACGAATCAAGTCCGCCGAGTACAGCTTTCGCGCCGCGACCGAGAGCGTCTTCGATCTGGCCTCGGACTATCGCAGTCTGCTTTCCCAGCGTCATCGGCCCGTAGGTCGAGCTGTCGGTGGCGCCGGCGTGGGCGTCCTGAAGCGCGGCGGTGAGCTTGGACAAGAAGGCGTCGTACACGGGCGCTGCGACGTAGATTCGTTCGACGCCGGCACAGGTTTGTCCGCCGTTGCCCACTGCCCCGAATGCAGCGAAGCTCACGGCCGCATCGAGGTTGGCGTCGGAGTCCACCAGCATGGCGTCCTTGCCGCCGCATTCGGCGACCAGGGGAGTGAGGGTGTCCGCGCAGGCGGCCATCACGCGCTTTGCGGTAGCCGTCGAGCCGGTGAATGCGATCTTGTCGACACCGGACGAACACAGAAGTGCACCGGTTTTTCCGTCACCGGTAATGGTCTGCAGGACAGGGTGTCCGGGTGCGGCGATGTTCCACAGCCGGGCCAATTCGACGCCGACGCCTGGTGAGAGTTCGCTCGGTTTGAAGACGACAGCGTTGCCGGCGGCCAGTGCGTAGCCGATCGAACCCATCGGTGTGTACAGCGGATAGTTCCAGGGGCCGATCACACCGACGACGCCCATCGGCCGGTAGCCGACGGATGCAGACTGGTTGGCGCTGATCAGTCCTGCACCGACGCGTCTGCGGCGCAATACTTTCTGTGCGTTGCGTGCCGCCCAGTCGAGATGTTCGACGGCCAGCATGACTTCGAGAAGGGCGTCGTCGCTGGGTTTTCCGGTCTCGGCGGAAATGATCGCCGCCATCGATTCGGCGTGAGTTGCGATCGCGGCGCGGAAATTACCGAGCACCTTCCGGCGGCCTTGGAATCCGAGTTGATCCCACCACTTCGACGCCGTGCGTGCTGCGGCGACCGCTTTCTCGATCTCTTGCTGATCTGCAATGGGGTGCTGCGCGACCACGGAATCGTTGCGAGGGTCGAGGCTCGCGAAGGTGTGATCGTCCGTTTTCGGATCTGTCGACGTGGACGTGCTCTGGCGGCCGAGCTG
Source organism: Rhodococcus sp. IEGM 1406 (assembly GCF_030056745.1). NCBI lineage: Bacteria > Bacillati > Actinomycetota > Actinomycetes > Mycobacteriales > Nocardiaceae > Rhodococcus > Rhodococcus sp. IEGM 1406. Next base: position 468,824 of record NZ_JASHKO010000001.1, read on the forward strand.
TTCTGTCATGTTCTTCAGATCCTCCACATGTCGGTGCATCACATATATGTGATGTGATTTACTGTGCTGGTAGTCACAGTATGCGTCGGACCGGGCTCCGACAAGCCTCCAGCCTCATCTCACTCGGGAGTTTTCGATGTACATGGATTTCACGCAGGAGCAGTCTGATTTCGCCAAGTCGGTAGCGTCGTTCTGCAAGAAGGAAAGTGGTACCCGTGAGCAGCGAGACCTGCTGACCGATCATGGCGCCCACAACCACAACCAGGCGTTCTACGAGAAGATGGCGGAATTGGGATGGCTCGGGCTGACCGTCCCGGAGGAATACGGCGGATCTGCCGGAAGCACGGTCGACCTGTGCATCTTCCTTGAGGAAGCCGCCAAGGGCATGGCGCCGATCGGTGGACTGGGCCCGACCGTCATCACCGGGGCTGCATACGAGAAGTTCGGCAGTCCGGCCCAGAAGGAGGCAGTGCTCGGCGGGATCGTCCGTGGCGCGTCTCAGTCGATCTCGATGTCCGAACCCGAAGCGGGCTCCGACGTGGGAAATTTGAGTTGCCGCGCCGAGAAGGTCGACGGTGGGTGGCTGATCAACGGCCAGAAGACGTGGTGTTCCAACGCGCACTTCGCCGAGAACATCCTTCTGGTGGCTCGCACATCCCGAGGTGAAGGCAAGCATGAGGGTCTGACGATGTTCCATGTCCCGGCCGACATCTCCGGATTGAAGATCAGTGGAATCGACACCATGGGCGGCAAGGAGGTCAACGATCTCTACTTCACCGACACATTCCTGCCCGAGGACGCGGTGGTTGGTGAAGTCGGCAACGGCTGGCGTCAACTCATGGCCGGACTCAACATCGAACGCCTCATCCTCGCGGCGATGATGCTCGGGACCGCGCAGCGCGCTTTCGACGACACCCTCGAATTCGTCACCACGCGTAAGCAGTTCGGCCGTCCGGTCGGATCGTTTCAGGCGCTTCGCCACCGGATCGCGGATCTCGCCACGGAGATCGAATGCGGCCGTCTGCTGGTCTACAGCGTTGCCAGAATGGTCGACGCCAACCCGACCAAGATGTTCCCGCGGGAAGCGTCGATGGCCAAGCTGAAGCTGACCGAGACCGCCAAGAAGGTCGCGCTCGAGGGGATGCAGATGATGGGTGGGTACGGTTACGCGACTGAGTTCGACATGGAGCACCATGTGCGAAAGACTCTTGTGTCCTCCATTTATGGTGGTACCAACGAGATTCAGCGAGACATCATCGGCAAAACGTACGGACTGTGAGGATCGGTTGTGGCAACGTCTGCACGCACTCGGAGGGCGACATCTGAGCTGAGGAGACGGCCACAGTTGTCGGAGGACGTGGCCAACCACGTTCGTAACCTGATCATGTCCGGCGCTGTGCGTCCGGGCGAGTTCGTCAGATTGGACGAAACCGCGGCCGACCTCGGTGTCAGCGTGACGCCGGTGCGAGAAGCCCTCGTCGCATTGCGCGGCGAGGGAATGGTCGAGTTGGTTCCGCATCGCGGCTATCTCGTCTCGCCCCTCAGTCGCCAAGACATCGAAGACATCTTCTGGTTGCAGGGGCAGATCGCAGTCAAGCTGGCTTTGCGGGCGATGGACACCATCACAGCTGATCAACTGGTGGAACTCACGGAACTCAACGCCGATTTGCGAGCGGCGGTCGACGCTTCGGATGCAGCTGCGATCGAGCAGTGCGAATTCGAATTCCACCGCTTGATCAATCGCGCTGCGGGTGGTGCGAAGCTGGCATGGTTCCTGTTCGGCGCGATTCGGTACACCCCTGCTCGTCTCTACGCGACGGATCCAGGCTGGGGTGAGCTTGCGGTATCGAGCCACGACGCTTTGATCGAGGCGTTCGAGAAGCACGATCGAGAACAGGTGGACGCGCAGATGAGTCTGCAGTTCTCCGACGGCGCTGCTCGACTTCTCGCTCACCTCGACAACATCGGGATCTGGGACTGAATCAGGAGCTCAAGACGGAGGTAGGGCGGGAGCGAGCAGGATCGCTGCACATTCGGCGACCAGTTCTTCTTCCGTCACGTCGATGTATCCGTCCAGCCATGCACTGAGGGTCTGCGCCAGGCCGCCGACCAGGAAGGTTGCTGTCAGCGTCAAGTGGCCGCTGTCGTTCAATCGGTAGAAGGTCTTGGCGTTGGCGGCCAGGAGACCGATGAATATCGTCGTCGACGCTCGTCGTTTCTCGGCCAGGACAGGGCTCGTCAGGGCGCTGGAGAACAGTAGACGTCCGCGACGGGGATCCTGCGCGATCGTGCGGACGATGTTCGCGATTCCGGCGAGCGCCTTGCCTCGTTCGGTCTCGGCGGCGTCCACCGCGGCCTGGGTTGAAACGGCGATGTCGGTGATGACGGTGTCGTAGACGGCCGACATCAGAGCATCACGATCGGTGAAGCTCTCGTAGAAGTACCGCGCCGCGACACCGGCCTTCTTGCACACTCCGCGGACCGTCAGTTCGGGCTCGGCGGAGCCCATGAGTTCCAGACCGGCCTCGATCAGCGTCTCTCGTCGTTGGGCTACGCGGAGCGCGCCGTCGACGCCACCGTACGAACGCGGTTGGTCATTCATGAAGACCATCTTTGCATCCCGAGATTGCTTGACATCTCGGCATTTCGGCGTTTCACTCATCTGAGAACATGCGTTCGCAGATATCGACTCGAAGGGGTTCTGCCATGACGGTGAGTAGGGATTCGATGGACGGGCGCGAGGAAGCGGTGGCAGGCGGCATCGGAGCGGTCGGCGTCCAGGCGGTCGACATCGACGCCGAGGTCGAAAAGGCGATGTCCGGGCTCGGACTGTTGGCCGCAGGCGCCAACGTCATCATGCAGTTGGCGCGCCCGGCGGTGGGGTACGGCGTGTATGAGAGCAAGGTCGAGACGGGTCGGTTGGATCGGCATCCGGTGAAGCGAACCCGGACGACGCTGACGTATCTAGCCGTCGCAAGCCTGGCGACGGACGAAGAAAAGAAGCTGTACCGACGCGCAGTCAACGGCTCTCACAAGCACGTTCGCTCCGATGAGAACAGCGCGGTCGAATACAACGCGTTCGATCCCGAATTGCAGTTGTGGGTAGCCGCCTGCCTGTACCGAGGCTTCGAGGACGTCTACAGAATCTTGTACGGGGATCTCGATCCGGTCACCAAGGATGCGTTCTATCAGCGAAGCGCCACGTTCGGTACAACCCTTCAGATGCGACGCGACATGTGGCCGGCGGACCGGGATGCGTTCGAGGTCTACTGGAACGAGAACCTCGGCAAGGTGGCGATCGACGAGACGATTCGTGGGCATCTCTACGGGATCGCGTCGGCGACCTTCACGCCGAAGCCGTTGCATCCCGTGGTCGGTCCGCTCAACCGATTTGTCACCACCGGGTTCCTGCCCCAGGCCTTTCGTGACGAAATGCGGCTCCCGTGGTCAGCGCGTCAGCAGCGTAACTTCGACCGATCCATGCGGGTCGCCGCGCTGGTCAATCGGTTCAGCCCGAAGATTCTGCGGATGTTCCCCTACAACTTCTATCTCTGGGATCTGCGTCGGCGCATCGCCAAGGGAATCCCGTTGGTCTGAGCCGACTCTGACACTTGAAGTGATTGACACCACAGGTGAATCGGACACATACTCGACATAGTTGAAGTTGACGTCAAGTTTTAACTTTCCTGTGGAGGCTGTCAGTGGCGAACATCGAAGGCGTATGTGACCAGCGATTCTCTGGCTTGAAGGAGGCGCTGGCACGCAATCTCGATTCCGGCGAGGACGTCGGGGCAGCGATCGCACTGACGATCGACGGCGAATCCGTCGTCGACATGTGGGGCGGTTGGGTCGACGTCGAGCACACTGCTCCTTGGGCCCGCGACACCGTCACCAACGTCTGGTCCTGCAGCAAGACCGTGACCGCACTGGCCGCGCTCATGCTCGTCGACCGCGGGTTGCTGGATCTCGATGCCCCGGTCGCGCAGTACTGGCCCGAGTTCGCAGCAGCGGGTAAGGACCGTATTCAGGTCCGGCAACTGTTGTCGCACACTTCGGGTGTTTCGGGGTGGGATCAACCGTTCACCTTGGAGAACATTTGCGACGACGCGTACGCCACAGCCCGGTTGGCGACGCAGGCTCCGTGGTGGGAGCCGGGTACTGCATCCGGATATCACGCCCTCAACTACGGCCACCTGATCGGCGAGGTCGTCAGGCGCATCGACGGTCGAACCCTCGGCCGCTTCATCGACGAGGAAATAGCCGGTCCGCTCGATGCTGATTTCCGCCTGGGCTTGCCGAAGTCGGAATACGGGCGAGTCTCGAATGTGATTGCGCCACCGCCTTTGCCGATCGACATCGCGGCACTCGGGATGGACAACATCATGGTGAAGACCTTCACCGCACCGCCGGCCGACGCGACAGGTTCGTGGACCGACGGGTGGCGAGCCGCCGAGATCGGTGCGGCCAACGGTCATTCGAATGCGAGGGCACTCGCAAGGATCCAATCGGTGATCGCCTGCGGTGGCAAGGTCGGTGACGTTCGCCTGCTGTCGGAGGAAACGATCGACAAGATCTTCGAGGAGCAGTCGTACGGGGTCGACCTCGTCCTCGGTGTGCCGGTCCGCTTCGGCGTCGGATTCGGATTGCCGACGCCCGAGTCCGTCCCGTTCATTCCGGAGGGGCGAATCTGCTTCTGGGGAGGTTGGGGTGGCTCGCAGATCATCATCGACACCGAGAAGCGCATGACCTTCTCGTACGTGATGAACAAGATGGGGCCGGGCCTGCTCGGTTCCGAGAGATCGGCGCAGTACGTATCGGCTGCCTACGACGCACTGAGCTGATCGACCGATTCAAATCCGGCAGAACGGTTTGTTTGTCTGTCGCCGCTGACTATGCTGCCGGATATGCCAGTGTGCTCCGGGGGGAAATCAGCTTGTCCGCTACGTCGAAGTATGCCCGAAAGTTGCAGACCTGCATCGGCTGACCGGCGATGAACGGTTTCGTCGAAGTTGTCATGCGCTGGTGGCAGTTGCCGGACCAGTTCCATAGTTTCAGCAGGTACCTCGAAGATCGTGGGTTCTTGACTTCCTGCCGGGCGCTGGTCGGCGGAACGGCACTCTGGATGGGGTTGGTGCTGCTGTCGGCGCGATTCAGTGACGTCGGTCCGCAAGGTACGTTCTGGCGAGCGGTCAATCTGACGGTTATCGTGTTGTGCCTCGGCGCTGCCCTGATCTGGTGGCTGTTTCCGCCGACGCCGCTGTGGTCGTACACCTTTGTCGTGGGTTCCGACGCTGCGATTGCGGCGGCCGCCGCAACCGACTCGGAACCGCTGGGTCGGCTCATCGCGTGCGTCGTGTTTGCGTCGATCGGCGGCTATATTGCGTTCTTCCACAATCCGAAACTCCAAGTCGGTCACTTGGTCTTCGCCTCGATGGTCACGGTGTTTTCGGGGTGGACTTTGTTGTTCGGGCCAGCAGCGGACGTCGGCTTGGGGTTGGCGAAAATCGCGGTCGTGATGGCCACCATCATTGTGATTCCCGTGGTGTCCCAAATTGTCTTGGCAGTTCTGGGATCTGACGCCACTACTTCCGACATAGACCCGTTGACCGGTCTGCTCAACCGTCGCGGACTTTCGCGTCGGGTGAAGGATCTGATGGGGCCTCCGGTGACAGAGGCCGACGCGGTTCTCGTGGTGGTGATCGATCTCGACCGATTCAAGACGATCAACGACGTTCACGGCCACGACGTGGGGGACAGCACGATCCTGCGAACGGTGCTGCGTATTCGCCTGTGGACAACCAAAGCTGCACTGACCGCCCGCGTGGGTGGTGACGAGTTCGTCGTGGTCGAGCGGGTGCCGGTCAGCGTGATAGCGAGGCTGGAAGGACAGATCCGCTCGGCAATGGACGGGGCGACCGATGATCCACCGACGAGCGCGAGCATCGGAATGGCGGTCCGGACCGCGCCCCGGCATCCGGGTGAGTCGGTCGACGAAGCCTTTGCCGAACTCTTCCGCGTCGCGGACTCGGTGATGTACGAAGCGAAGCGCGAAGGTGGCAACCAGGTTCGGGCGAGCCTGGTCTGATGTGAGAGTTCAGTCGGCGAAGCTCAGGCCGCGTTCGGCGAGTGCTTCACGCAGAATCCTCAGAGCCTTCGGTCCCATCCCGTGCAGAGCGCCGAGTTCCTTCTCGGACACGGACGTCAATTGCGCGAGGTGGGTGTAACCCGCTCCGATCAGCGCGCGCTGTGCGGGAGCTCCCGTTTTCGGGAAGTCGGTTTCCACTGTGCCCGGATCCGGTTCTGTCACTGGCCAACTCCTCCGTGTGGGTTTTCCACAGTTTAGCGAGCGTCGTGAACGATTTCGGGGCTGTCGATTTTGTCGGGCGTTCGCGGAAGTGCGCGAGCTGCCACGGCAATGCCGATGATCGCGATAGCGGCGAAGGTGAAGAGAAGCAATTGCGCAGAACGAAGCGTCGACGGTTCGCCGATGTTCACCAGCACTCCGGCCAGGGCTGCGCCGAAGGCATTGGCGATCAGCTGAACGGTGTTGATGGCAGCGGAGGCTCGCGCACCTTCTCCGGGATCGGTGACCGAGGTCATCGCACCGACTGCAAGATGGGGCCAGGCGATGCCGATTCCGACACCGGCGACCAGCAGTCCGATCACCCACGCGACCATCGCACCGGCGCCGGCGTGTTCGGTGAGAAATGCTGCCGTGATGCCCAACCCGATCGCGACGAGGATCGGACCGCTGACAACGATTCGTCGCACGATACGAGGGGTAGTCGCCGAGGCGCTCGGGATTTCGCCCAGAGTCCAGCCGAGAGCGAGTGCGGCCCCGAGGAATCCGGCCGCGAGCGGTGCCAGTCCGGCAAGTCGTTGGCCGAAGAGTGGAATGAACGTCTCGACGGTCGACGCAACAGCGAGGACGACGATGGTCAGGTACACCCATTTGAGGGACGACGCGTTGAACGTCGACGGCGGTAGTACGCCGTGGCGCGAGCGACGGTCAGCGGCGACAAAGGCGATCAGTAGCAGCACAGCGGCGAGAACCATTGCTGCGGTCACTGCGAGGTTGGACAGAATTCCGGCAACGCTGACCAGCAAAGCTGCCGCAGTCAGCAATGCCAGTGAGAGGACCGGCACCGGGCTACTGGTGGTGCTGCCCGGTTCATGTGCCGGTAGCGCGCTGGGGACGAGAGCTGCGACTGCGATCGTCGCGATAACCAGAACGCCGAAAGCCCATCGCCAGGCTCCGAATTGAGCAAAGACGCCGCCGATTGCGGGGCCGGCGAAGGTGCCGACTCCCCACATTGCCGAAACCAGCGCGGCCCCGCGGGTCCACAGATGTCTGGGGAGCGCGGCATTGATGACGGCGTAACCGAGACCAGCCAGCAGGCCACCTCCCGAACCCTGGATCGTGCGGCCGACCAACAGCAATTCCATGGTCGGGCTGACCGCACAGACGACGGTGCCGAGCGCGAAGATCGCGAGGCCGATCAGGTAGGCCCCGCGCGGTCCCTTGGCGGCGAGGACGTTGGTGACCAACATCGAGGAGATGACGGAAGCGATGAGGAAGACCGTCGCGGTCCAGGCGTAGTACTGCTGACCGCCGATGTCGTCGATGGCAGTCGGAAGCAGGCTGGTCGTCAGGTAGACGTTGGTCGCGTACAGCGCGACGCCGCCTGCGAGGACGGTAGCGGTGCCGAGGTATCGACCGCTCAGGAGCTGCCGCCAGGTTCCGGCGGGAGCATCGGTGGGGGAGTGCATGTTGTCGAAGGTAGAATCTCAAGTGCGCTTCAGGTCAATGTCGCGCAGCCATTGGGAGGCAGAATGATCCGTAAGAGTGACGAACTTCTCTCGATCGGTGAGGTATCGGCGCGCACCGGCGTCGCCGTGTCGGCGGTGCGCTACTACGAAACACTCGGTCTGGTTCCTGCAGAGCGGACGGCAGGAAATATGAGGAAGTTCCCGCGGCACTCGATCCGGCGGGTGTCGCTCATCCAGTTGGCAGTCAGGTTCGGGATACCTCTGGCCGAAGTTGCCGAAGTATTCGGGTCGTTGCCGCAGGGACGAACTCCGACGAAGAAGGACTGGCGCAAGATTTCGACGGAGTGGAATCAGCGCCTCGAGGATCGCAAGCAGGCCATCAGCCGGATGCAGGACGAACTGACGGGCTGTATCGGCTGTGGGTGTCTGTCACTCAAGACATGCAACCTGCTCAACCCTGGAGATGAACTGGGCCGGGAGGGACCCGGCGCCAGACGTCTCTGAAACTACTGTCGGTCAAACTCTTTCGCGTGGCCGCGACTGAGCATTCCACCGACCACCACGACGCTCGATCTCGATGGGATGCGAGAAGCACTCGCTGATGTTCTGGGTGGTGATCACATTCTCGGCGAGGCCGCTGGCGGTCACGACGCCGTCCTTGATCAGGAGAGCATGTGTGGTGGTGCTCGGAATCTCTTCGATGTGATGCGTCACGAGGATGCTGGCAAGTGACGGGTTCTGATTGCGGAGATCGTCCAGAGCCGTCAAGAGCTGTTCGCGCGCAGCAAGATCGAGCCCGGTCGCCGGTTCGTCGAGCAGGAGCAGGCGTGGTTCCACCATGAGTGCACGGGCGATCAGGGCTCGCCCCCGTTCGCCCTGGGACAAGTTGGGCCACAGTGCGTCCGAACGCGGACTCATCCCGAGTAGATCGATCAGTGCGTCGGCATGAGCCTCTTGCTCCGGCGTCGGTGACCACCGCGGCATTACCTCGGTGGTGTTGGTGAGGCCGGTGATCACGACGTTGCGGACGGTGATCGGAATTCCGATCGTGTGACGCGGGTTCACGTGCCCGATGTCCATCCGCAGTTCCCTCATGTCGACTCGGCCCAGCTTGTGCCCGAGGACGTAGACGGAACCGCGAGTGGGGTGGGCGGTTGCTCCGAGAAGGCTCAGGAGGGTGCTCTTGCCTGCACCGTTCGCGCCGAGGAGTACCCAGTGTTGCCCGGGTTCGATCGAAATGTTGATGTCTTTCAACAAGTATCGGCCGTCGCGGACGAGATCCACGTGTTCGGTCGACAGAACGGTGCCATTGGGGTGTTGCACGAGAACTAACCTCTCTTAGGCGTCGAGCACACGCAACCGCCGTAAGACGGTGTCGATATTTGCTCGGGTTGCCGCTACCGCGGCTTCTGGGTCGGCGTCTTGAAGGGCCTCGACCAACTGATCATGGGCATGTGAGGTGTCGGGGACGCCGGCCTCGTGGGCCATCATCTCGACGAGGGATTCACGAAGGAGTGGACGCACCGACGTGAACAGCGAGAGCAGAACCGCGTTTCCGGACAACCGAACGACTTCGGTGTGGAAGTCGAGGTCGACGTCGACGAACTTCTCGACGTCACCCTCGAAATGGCTGTGTCGCATGGTCAGTCGCCGCCGCAGGCCGTCGAGGTCCTCGGGTTGTACCCGCTCCGCGGCCAGTCTGGCGGCCTCGATCTCGAGTGCGCGACGGACTTCGAAGACCTCCAGGATGCGTGAGCGTCGAAGTAGCTTGGTGAATTCGTCGACGTGCTCGAGTTCGGACGCGGCAGCCACGAAGGTGCCGACGCCGTGTCGGACTTCGAGTAGTCCGTCGCGAGCGAGGAGGCGGATTGCCTCGCGAATCGAGGAACGCCCGACGCCGAGTTCGACGGCAAGGGCCGCCTCGCTCGGAATTCGCTGCGTCGGCAACCACTCCGATTGGCGGATCTTCGACCGGAAGATCTGTTCTATTTGCGGCACCAGAGGACCGCTGCGCAGTACGAAACCACTGTGGTCGTCGGACATTGCTACCTCTCGAGTCGAATCGGCCTATGGTAGCAAGTCATCGGACGTCTGAAGACTAACCCCGGGTGACTGTGTCGGAAGCGCACTCACATCATCACGATGGATCGGAGGACTTCTCCCCGGCGTAGACGCTCGTAGGCCTCGGCTGCGCCGTCGAGATCGACAATTTCACTTCGGTACTTCTCCAGCGGAAAGCTGCCCTCTGCCACAAGCCGGGCAATCTTTGGAAAGTCGCGGCTCGGGACACAGTCGCCCCAGTGCGAGACGTGATATTCGAGTCGCTTGAGAAAGGCAGGGCGCAACGCAACAGCGCTGATTTCGTCGGATCGAGGTGCCCCTGGCGCGACGATCCGACCGCCGGGACGCGTCAGCGCAATCGCCTGTTGTAGTGGTCCGTCGCCGCCGACCGCGTCGATGACGATATCGAAGCTCGACAACAGCTCCGGTCGCCGGGCCCAGTGCGCACCGTCGACGGTGACATCGGCGCCGAACTCCGATGCAAGTGCACGTTTGGCAGGTTCGAAGTCGAAGGCCGTGACGTGGGCGGCCCCGGCCGCCTGTGCACCGGCGATCGCGCTGAGTCCGACCCCACCACAACCGATGACTGCGACCCTGTCACCGGCAGTGACCTCACCGGTGTTGACCGCTGCGCCGAATCCGGTTGGCACCCCACAACCGAGAAGCGCACTCAAACCAGCATCGAGAGAGGGTGGGCGTAAGGCGACGTGCTGCCTGTTCATCAGGACTAACTCGGCGAGGCCGCCGGCCCCGAGGACCGGTGTCAGCTCTGTGCCGTCGGGTAGGCGGGGAGCCCGATGGCGCGGCATCTTGTTCACGCAGCGGACACCGCGACCTCGCTTGCAGTCGACACACTCGCCGCACGACACGATCAGCGCCACCACCACTTGATCGCCCACCGTGAGGTCCACGACTTCTGGACCGATCTCGTGGACCACGCCGCTGATCTCATGCCCCACGAGATACGGATAGTCCACCCCGGACGAGCCGTCCATGTAGTGAAGATCGCTGTGGCACAGCCCGCACGCGGTGACTTTGATCAGCACCTCGTCGGCCTGAGGTGCCGGCACCTCGATCTCGACGATTCGAAGTGGCTGATCGGGTCCGGTGGTGACTGCGCCTCGGCATCGGTGGTAGTGCGACATGTCAGCGGCCTCCCATGGGAATTACTGTTCCAGTTGATGATTCGGACATGATGACCGTTTTGATCGCCGTGTAGGCGAGCATTCCGTCCTCGCCCTTTTCAGTGCCGAATCCTGATGACTTGCGCCCACCGATAGTGGATTCCGGTCCGGCGGCGGCGGCATAGGAGTTGATCCAGAAGTAGCCCGTCTCGATGCGTCGGGCCACGGTGAGGGCCTTCGCGAGGTCGCTGGTCCAGCATCCACCGGCGAGGCCGTATTCGGACGTATTGGCGATATTTATCGCGTGGTTCGTGTCGGTGAATCTCTGCACCGTCACGACCGGACCGAAAGTCTCCTCCCGCAGGATCGCCAGATCGGTGAGGTCGCCGACGTCGATCACCGTCGGCAGAAAGTACCCAGACTCGGGAGTTGCTCCGGTGGGTGAATCGCCACCGCACAAGACTTTTGCTCCTGCTTCTTCCGCGTCTCGCACGATGCTGCGGACTCGGGAGACGTCCTGGGCGGTGATCAACGATCCGATATCGCTGTTCGGGTCGAACGGATCACCGACTCGCAGTGAACGAGTCTTGGCCACAAGCGATTCGATGAAACGATCGGCGATATTCTCCTGTACGAGAATTCTCGATCCGGAGAAACATCGTTGTCCGGAGTTGCGGAAGATCGCGCCGACGGACCCCTCGACCGCACTGTCGAACGGTGCGTCGTCGAAGATGATGTTCGCAGACTTGCCGCCCAACTCGAGGAGAACGCGTTTGAGTCCGGCCACCGAATCGGATCCGACGCGCGCCCCGACGGTGCTGCTTCCGGTGAACGAGACCATGTCCACCTCCGGCGACGAGACCAATGCGGTCCCGACGTCCGCGAATCCCTGCACGATGTTGACCACTCCGTTCGGCAGGCCGGCCTCGACGAGGTATTCGGCAAAGGCGATTGCAGCCAGCGGACTCTTCTCCGGCGACTTGACCACAACGGTGTTGCCCATCGCGATGGCGGCAGCGATCTTCATCGCGCAGAACATCAATGGTGCATTGAAGGGCATGAAGATGGCCACGACGCCCACAGGTTCACGCCATGTCATCTCCACGTACCCGTCACCGAGCGGCAGGGTGGAGCCCCTCATCCTGCTTGCCCACCCTGCCGCCGACTTGGTCAACGAGGTCGAATTGACCACGTCGAAACTTGCTTCCGGTGAGGTCTTTCCGTTGTCGAGGGTGACCAATGCCGTCAGCCGGTCCATGTCGCGAAGCATTGTGTACGCGGCGCGGTCCAGGATGGCGGCACGTGTCGTCGCAGAACTGTCCGCCCAGGCCGGAAAGGCTTGACGCGCTGCGCTCACTGCATCCGATACCTGACCTGGTGACGAGGATCGGACTTCGGCGATCTGAGTGCCGGTTGCCGGAAACACGTCGGAGAATATCTGGCCGCCGCCGTCGACGAACATGCCGTCGATCAGCGTGTGCACGCGAGGGAGTCGGGCCGTTTCGACGGCGCGGGCGAAGACTGTCGGATCCGATTGCAGCATAGTCAGTTCTCCTTCGGGAGTCGTCTGCCCAAGAAGTCCAGTAGGTGTCCGTGGAATTCGTCGGGGCGTTCCGCGAAACCGTAGTGTCCAACGCCCTCGAGTTCGTGAATTTCGGAATCCTCGATGCGCTCGGCCATCGCCCGCATACCGGCGACCGGACAGGCCGTGTCCACGGTTCCCGCCAGGAGCAAGGTCGGGACCGCCAGATTGTCGAGAGCCTCACGGCCGTCGTACGACGCGATAGCGCGGATCGAATCGGCGAAGGTAGCGGTTCGCATGGCGAGGATGGCTTCGCGGACCTTGTCCACGAGCGGTCCGGAGGCAGTGGGCCCCATCATCGAATCGAGCAATGGACGCACATACTCTGCGACGGTCTGTCCGTTCTCGATCGGTTCGAGCCGTTCGGCCAGGTATCGCTTCTGGTCTTCCGGAGTGCGCGAAGCAAAACCTGCTGATGCTCCGGACAGGACAACAGCATCGACGAGTGGTTCGTTGTTGGCGGTCAAGGGTGCGATGAGCGCGCCCATGGAGTGACCGAGCAGGACGTTGACGGCCGTAGCTTCTGACTGAACCAGCGACGTCGCTGCTGCGGAGAACGTCGTGATGGACGGAGTCTGCGCTGGCGGGGTCATGCCGTATCCGGGACAATTCCAGACGACGACTCGATAGCCTGCATCAGCGAGAACCGTTGCAGTATTAGCGAAATAGCTGCCGTCGCCGTAGGCTCCGTGAAGCATGAATACGGTGGTTGTCCCGCTTCCGTGGACGGTGTAGTCGATGGTGCCGGTGTATGCGGCGATCATTTCTCTCCTGGGTGTGTGTCGGTGGTATCCACGGAGTGGTGTGTGTCGGTGGTATCCACGGAGTCGATCCACTTCGTCAGTGCCCGGGCGAGCGCCTCGGGTTCCTCCGCGGGCAACATGTGGGCAGCGTGGGGAATGCCGGCGAAGGTCGCCCCTACTCGATCGGCAAGAGCCTGCTGTTCGCCTGGTGGTACAACAAGGTCGGATTCTGCGGCAATCACGGCAAGCGGAACTTCAGTGGCGAGTAGCAGCTCAGTCCGGTTGGGGCGAGAGGCTATCGCGGCACTGTGCGCGCTGTATCGCTGAGGACCGTAAGCACGCACTCCGCGGAGCCGTTCCGTCAAGACATCGGGATCTTCGGCGTTGTCCGCGTGGAATACGAGATCGACGCGGCCCATCGCGAAGTTCTCGAATTCACCGGCCAACGCACGTTCTGCCTTGTCCAATCGGGCCGTTGCGGTGGCTTCGTCATCGGTTCCCTGTGGCGTGTTCACCAGTGCCACCCCGGAAATGCGCTCCGGGCAGTACTCGAGAAGCGCCATGGCGACCACTCCTCCGAAGGAATGCCCGACAAGGAAGAACTGATCGGGTAGATCGACTGCGAGTGCTGCGGCGATCTTGTCGACGTCACCGATTGCGGGAACATTCACGGCTGTTGCGCGCAGTGTTGTCGGAAGTGCGTTGATTACACGGTCCCAGACCAAGGCGTCGTTATTGAGCCCCGGGACAAAAACGATGTCTGTCATCGTGCTGCGCGCCCTTCGCCGGCGATACGGTCACCTTCGACCCAGCAGGAATGGGTGCCCACTGAAATCCGTTCGGGGAGAATGACCGTGCACACCGGATCGCCGGTCAGATCGTCTGCACGATAGATAACGCATTCGGAGCGATCCTGAATCAAGTCGGTGATGAAAACTATGCAGTAGCCGTCGTCTTCTGCGCTAGAACCTGCCGGACGCGCGATTGCGGGCTCACTGCCCCATCGGCCAGGCCCGAATTCCAGGCGGACGGCATTTCCGGTGTGCAGGTCGTAACGTTTGAGGCCGTTCAGATGCCATTCGCCCTTTTCGAACAAGGCGTTGTACGAGTACCGGTACGGGCGTCCGACCACGTCGTTGCTGATGACGGGGAACTCACTCACTTCGTCGTCGAGGGGAAACTCTCTGACCTCTCCGGTGACCATGTTGAACATCCAGCGATAGAGATGCGCGCCGGTGGGATGCATGTCGACGTTTCTACGGATACGGGCGTAGATCGCGTGGGCATCTTCTTCAACTCCGACAGGAGGTTTCACAAGGTTGTCCCAGATGCATCCATCCTGTACTACCCAGTCGCCGTCTTCGAAACAATTGGACAGATGCATGACCCAGCAGGGCTTTGCTTCGAACCAACGAACATCGGCGCTGGTTCCGTAGCGGGGGATAACACCGAATCGCGCTGGAATGTCGTCGTGGAACGAACCTTTGTGGATTCCTTTCTTCAGTAGTTCCTCGTCGAAGAAGTACGGCAGGTCGTGGAGAATCGAATAGTGCTCGGTCATACCGAGGTCGTGGGGCCATCGTGGGCCGGGTAGTTCGATCGGCACGTAGTGAACGAGATTGTCTGCCTTGTTGACTACTCCGTAGTTCATGAACGGAGCCTTCTGTGGATAATTGAAGAACGTCATCTCGCCGGTGGCGTTGTCCACCTTGTAGTGCGACGACAATCCGTCGGGGACAAGTTTCGCCCAATTCTTGTTTGGACCAAGGGTTTCCAGGGTGTCCGGGCTCAAACACCAAGGCTCACTTCCTTGCGACATCGTGGCAATCAGATGACCGGCGTGGGCGATGACGTCGGTACCGGCATTGTCCTTCATCGACCCCATCGATCCCCAGCCTCGACGTTGGTACTCCTGAGGCTGGAGAATTCCCGGCCACAGAGCCTTCTTTGCCCCCTGCTCGGCCAAGAACCCTGTGGTACGGACGAAGGCGTTCCGGTACTCGCATGTGCCGTCACGAAAGCGAATGGCGTGAAGCATGCCGTCGCCGTCGAATGGATGATAGATCCCGGTAGGTGTGGTTGCGTTGTTGTGTGTGTTGCGGACGTAGATGCCGTCCAATTCTTCCGGGATGGAACCGATGATCGTCAGTTCGTCACCGCTGACGGCGTATTCCTTGCCCTGTGGTCTCCACGCGCCGCGGAGCCACGGATTCTCTTGGTCTTCTTCGGCAGGAACGCTGATGAACAGTGTGTCGTTGACGTCATACATGAGCGCCTCCTCGGGACTCGGTCGGTACGGTAGCGGGGGCGATGCCAGGCCGTGTGGAATCGTGATCGGCGGGTATGGGACGGCGTCGCTTCGTGATTCGTGAGTACAGAGCCGCTGCGCCGCCGGCGATACCGGTGGGCATCAAGAACATCAAGGCCACGAGCAGGGCGCCATAGATCATGTTCGCGCCCGATCCGCCGATCAGGTCTGCGGTGTACGTCGGTAGGAAAGCGAGAACCAGGCCGCCGATCAACGGTCCGATCAGCGTGCCGGATCCGCCGATTAGCAGACCGGTCAAGAGCTGAATTCCCAAGAAGACACCAAACGTCTCGGGCGCGACGACACCGGTGACGAGCACGAACATGGACCCACCCACCGCCGCGAATGCGGCGCTGACGGCAAATGCGATGGTCTTCTGTCGGGAAAGATTGATTCCACTTGTGGCTGCTGCTGTTTCGTTGTCACGGATGGCCGTCAGTGTTCGGGCCGGTCCGTACTTTGCAAAGTTGCGGCAGATGAGAATGCCGATGCCTGTCACTGCCGCGACAACAACAAAATTGATCGAAGTCTGTGTGATGAAGTCGGGTACGCCGTCGGGAATGACCCAGGCAGAGTGAAGCAGTTTGCCGTTCACTCCACCGGTCAGCGATCCGAATCGTGTGATCAGCAAGGGAAATACCACCGCGAAGCTCAAGGTGACTAGTCCGAGGTAGTGCCCTTTCAGTCGAAGGGCTGGAAGGCCGGCGACTATTCCGACGACAAATCCGATGAGTGCGCCGACGGGTAGGGTAGCGATAATCGACAGTCCGTGATCGGTCACCAAGATGGTGCTGGTGTAAGCGCCGATACCGAAGAATGCGCTGTGGCCCAAGGAAATTTGCCCGGCATATCCGGAGACAAGGTTGAGTCCGAGGATGGCCAATGCATATGCCAGCGCAGTCGCCAACTGGAGTATCTTTGCGTCGGGGACGAACACCACCGCGCCCAGTACTGCGATGAGGTAGACGAGAGTCCCGACGATCAGTGTCCGTCGTGAACTCGGTGCGCGCAATGACGAGGGAAATGCGGTCGCGGTCATACTCGCGCAACCTCCTTGCGGCCGAAGAGGCCTTGTGGGCGAACAGTGAGGACCACCAGGAGCATGACCAGCGCAAGTGCCAATCCGGACTGGGCTCCGATAGCGGGAAAAATCGAAGGCACAACGGATTCCACAAGTCCAACCAGCAATCCACCCACCACGGCCCCGCCAAAGCTGTCGAAGCCGCCGACACATGCCGCAGTGAATCCGTAGATCAGGACGTTGGCCATCATCGTGAAACTCAGCGCGCTTGCAGCTTGTGACGTCATAACGCCTGCAAGAGTTCCCGGCACAGCGGCTAGAGCCCACCCGAGTGCGAAGGTTGCAGCCACGGGAATTCCCACGAGGGCGGCAGACGATCGGTTCGAGATGACGGCGCGATATGCCAATCCGAGTTTGGTCTTGGAGAGCAACAGCCAGAGGAACACCAGCAGAGCAGCCAGCGTCAGCCAGATGCCTATGGTGATGTAGCTCAGTGTGAAGGGTGGAGTTCCATCGAGAACGGTGATCCGGTCGTCGACACCGTCGGGGAACGGAGCAAGTGGCGTTTTGTTGTCGACGCCCCACACCACCCCGCCGAAAGCGTTGGCAAAGAGGAAGAGTCCGAGGACAGCGATCAATGCCGCTGCGTGTCCGCGCTTTTCGAGTGGCCGCATGATGAAGTACTGAATCGCCGCACTGGCAACTGCGGAGATCACCATCGAGGCGATGATCGCGACCCAGATCGGAAGTCCAGCAGCGATCAAACTGAACGACAGCAATGCCGAGAGCATTGCAAATTCACCTTGCGCGAAGTTGAGGTGGCCGGTGGTGCGAAACACTGTGACCAGTGCTATGGCCAACAGTGCGTACAGAGCTCCGTTGGACAATCCGGTCGACACCGTTGTCAAGATGCTTGCCGGATCACTTCCGGCCGCGAGAATGCTTGTGGAAGTTGTCATGTCATAACCCCAGATAGGCTTGGCGGACACCGTCGTGGCTCTGCAGTTCGGTGGCCGATCCGGACAGCACGGTGTGACCGGCTTCGAGGACGTAGCCGCGGTCTGCGATTGCAAGGGCCAGTTCCGCGCTTTGTTCGACCACAAGCATCGACGTGTTCAAATCCTTGTTGATCGTGGAGAGGAGATTAAAGAGCTCTTGGACGACCAGCGGTGCGAGCCCGAGAGACGGTTCGTCTAGTAGGAGCAAGCGGGGGCGGGACATCATTGCCCTGGCGACAGCGAGCATCTGTTGCTCGCCTCCGCTCAACGTTCCGGATTTCTGCTCACGACGCTCGGCCAACCGTGGAAACCGTTCGAACCACATCGCGATGTCGGCACTGATCTCGGCTCGGCCTTTTCGCAGATACGCGCCGGCGTACAGGTTGTCGAGAACCGTCAGGTCCTTGAAAGTCCCTCGCCCTTGCGGAACCATCGCAACGCCGCGGCGAACGATGCTGCGAGTCGACTTTCCGACTAGTTCTGTGCCGTCGAAAATTGCGCTGCCAGAGGTCGACACGAGGCTGCACAGCGCACGCAACGTGGTTGTCTTCCCGGCGCCGTTTGCGCCGAGTAGAACGACGATCTCACCCTGCTCGACAGAAAGATCGACGCCGTGCAGTACCGGTAACTGTCCGTATCGTGCAGAGAGTCCACGAACTTCGAGAAAGCTGCTCATTGTCCCCACTTTCCTAGATACGCTTCGATCACGCGCGGGTCGCTTGTGACGTCCTTCGGAAGGCCGTCGGCGATCTTTCGGCCACGATCGAGCACGACAACGTGGTCACACACGCTTGTCACCATTCCCATGTGGTGCTCGACGAGAAGCACTGTGAGGTCGAGTCGCTCCTTGATCTGCGACAGATCAGCTGCAAGTTCGTGAACTTCGCTGTGGATCAACCCGTTTGCAGGCTCGTCCAGTAGCAAAATTCTCGGATCGGACGCCAACGCTCGAGCAAGCTCAACCCGTTTCAGTGTTCCGATCGGCAGATCTGCTGCCATGGACCCTGCCAGATGTGACAGTCCCAAATCTTCGAGGATTGCGAAGGCCTTTTCCTGAGATTGCATTTCGCGTGCCCTGGCACCGATTCCGACCGCTGTGCGGATCCAGCTTGCTTTCTGCTCGAGGCGCACGCCGACAGTGACGTTGTCGAGTACGGACAGTGAAGGAAATAATGCAATTTCCTGGAACGTGCGGGCGACGCCGAGTTCCGGAATCCTGTGAACGGGTACGGCGAGGAGGTCCAGTTCGCCGAACAATTCGATGGAACCGCTACTGGGTTGATAAATGCGGCTCATGATGTTGAATGCGCTGGTCTTGCCGGCCCCGTTTGGGCCGATGAGACCGCAAATACTCTGGGGCGCAACGTCGAAGGAGAGCTTGTCCAAAGCCTGGATTCCACCGAACGACAGTGAGAGGTCGGTAATGGCGAGGGCGGGAGCGTTCATGGCATGTCCTGAAATTCCGGTGGGATCAGGGTGCAGACGCGGTGACGTCTACACCGGTCGGCTCCCACGATTTGGTGGACGCGTCGTACGCGAGCATCGAACCGTCCCCGACGGGGAATGGAACGTCACCGTTGATGACCGTTCGGGAGTCGGGGAAGTTCAGTGGCAGTACCGTGTCAGTGGACCAGACTGCATTGATCAGATTGATCCGGTTCAAACCACCCTCTGCGGATGCCGCGCGCTGGAGTTGCTCGACGAGGAGCGCCGCGAACCGGTATCCGTCTGCCACGTAGGTCGAGCGTGGATCGTAGGAGGGTTGGTACTTCTGCATGGCCTCCAAGTACTCCCTCATGCTGGGTTCTGTTGCAGCAGTAGGATCGGCCGGGTCGAGAGAGCTCCGTACGGTCAGCAATCCGTCCGCGAGTTCACCCAGTGGCTCAAAGAATTGTGTGGTGTCGCGGCAGGAGGGCGGCACCACGATCGGTCCGCCGAATCCTGCTCGACGGGCGGCAGAGACGAGTTGGTTGCAGAATGCCCCACTTGTTGCCGCAACGATGGCATCAGGCGATTTCGCCAACATTTCGGTTACCTGATTGCTCATGGAGACGGCAGTCGAGTCGTGTGACTGCGAAGCGACGATCTCCACGGATGTTCCCTCGATGCCCCGAGTGAATGCTTCGTCGAGGGCCTTGCCGGTGTCCGAATTCCATACCAGTTCTGCAACTTTTGCACCGGAAGGAAACTTCTTGTCGATGAACTCAGCGGTGGCTTCGCCCCAGGCGTCGTACGGGAGGAAGCTCGATGTCGACCACGGGTGGTTAGCGGGATCGTAGAACGAATGATCGCCTGTTGATGCGTAAAGTTGTGGTACGCAATTTGTTTCATACATTTGTCGGGTGGCGAGGTTCTGTGGGGTGCCCAGCTGAAAGATCGTGGCGAACACGTTGTCCTGTTCGATCAAGGCTTTCACGTTGGCCACCGCACGGGCGGGGTCGAGCGCGTCGTCCTTGGCGTTGAGCGTTACCTTGTGCCCGTCGACACCGCCGTCGGCATTGATCTTGTCGAAGTAGGCATTGATTCCACCGAGCGACAGCGCGGACGAGGCGCCGGAACCTGATTGGGCGAGTGAGGTTCCGATTACGATGTCGGCTCCAGTGGAGAGTGATTCACTAGCTCCTGCAGGGCATTTCGTCGTGTCGATCGTCACCTTGCCGGCTGTGATCTCGCCGCCGCCCGACGTTGCCTGCGTGCCGCTTGTCGAGCAGCCTGTGAGGGCCAGACCGAGGACAACAGGAGCGGCGAAGTACGAGATCCGTCGACGGGACGCACCTCGTCGAGTGTTCGAGAATGAGGATGAAATGGGCATGAAAAGTCTCGCTTTCACTGATTCGCGGGAGATGACGCGACGTCGGCAGATGAAGGCGCCAGGACGCTCCCGGTGACCGCACAACTGCTGCGGGTGCAACGGGTAATCGGGTGACCGCGAATTCAGGCGCGGATACCGAGTTTCGAGCGGGAGAGCTACAGGGGCGACCTGCTCAGATCTGGCAGATGTGGTCGAACTCTCGCGCGGCTGGCTTGGATTATCTTCTCGTGTAGTGCTTCTGAACTAGATCTGATCGGTTTCGGAGGTATCTGCGGCTCGGGCGAGACGCAGGATCGAGAGAATATGGTCGGTCATCAATCGGCTGGCCTCTGTGCCGTCGCCGGATTCGATTGCTGCATAGATCCGTTCGTGGTCCAGGTGCCACCACGGATTGGTTTCGGGATCGTGTTCATTGAGCCTGGTGATCCCTCGCGGGCCCGTGGTCAGAGATCGCATGATGCCGCTGAGGACCGGGTTCTTGGTCATTCGAACCAGTTCCTCGTGAAACCCGAAGACATCTTCGGTTTCACCGTCTGCTGTGTGTGCGTGCATTGCTCGGTGCAGAGAGGCAAGGTCGCGTTCTGTGCGCCTCTCAGCTGCTGTCGAGGCGATGAAGGGTTCGATACCCAGTCTGGCTTCGACAACGTCGGTCAGCGAGCGGTTTCCTTCGAACAGCATGTCGGATACGCGAATGACTGCCGCATCCGACGGCCGTTCGGTGAGAAATACTCCTGAGCCGTGTCTTGTTTCGATCATTCCGACCGCTTCGAGTGACGAAAGAGCTTGTCGCAGTGAATGGCGTGACACGCCCAACGTGGCGGCAAGTTCTCTCTCGGGCGGCAGAGCGGTGCCTGGCGAGAAGCGTCCTCCCCGGATCATGTCCTGGAGGTGATCGCGAACCTGGTCATGTACCGGGATGCGCTTGATCTCGAACGGCTTGCTCATCTTCGTATTGTCTCCGATCGCGGTGAACCGGTGGGCGCACGGTGGACCCGAGGCGAGTGTTTGATTGGTTGAACCAATCTGAAATGAGATTAGGCTCACAGATGGACCCAGTCAAGGGTTGGCTCGAATTTCGTCCGTCAGTGGCGGTTATCGACTGGTCGGAAGGTGTAGACGACGCCGGGTATTCGCATTGTTCATCGAGTCGTGGTGCAGGCTAGGTACAGCGAGATTGCGGTGCTCGATCGTCGATGGCGCGTTCCATCTTCTGCAGTCGGTAGGTCAAAGTGTTGCGGTGGATATGAACGCGCTGTGCTGCGGAGGTGCTGTTGAACGCAGATTCTCGCCAATTCGATCGCGGCGGCGTTGACCTGGCATGGGTCAGTTGCGGGTGACGCCGAGGAGCAGTGCGATCAGGTCGAGGGCCGTCTCGATCTCCGCCTTTTCCCGCCCGAGTAGAGGGGCGTAGAGGTGTACGTCGCAGATGCGAACGAGAGCTTCGCCCAGCACTTGCGGCGAGAGCGTGATCGTCAGTTGGCCGGCGTCGACCTGGGACTGCAAGATTTCGGCGGTGATGGAGGCGGAGATCGATTCGATGGAGCCGGGCATCATCGCGAGTTTGATGAACACCATCGGTTCACGTTTGGTCAGCGCTCGCAGTTCGGTCGACGATTCCACCGATCGCATGACGCGGCCGAAGACGTCGAGGATGTACTCCGGACCTTGCCCCGACGCCTGTGACATCGCCTTCCGGTATGTCCGTTCGGTGGCCTCGGCCAGCACTGTTCCGAGCAGTTCGTCGCGATTGCCGACCCAGCGGTAGAGCGTCGCGCGGCCTACTCCGAGACGTTCGGCGAGCAGTGACATGTCGAGTGGTTCCTCCGCGAGGTACATGCTCGCGGCGGTGTCGATCGCGCGTCGGCGTTCGAGGTCGGTAGGCATCGGGACATTCTCTCCGGTTGTCCGGTACTGCACAATTTCGGCGGTCGAACAGAGGTGGGCTTCGGGTGGCTCGAGCCTATTGACGAACCAAGCGACGTGAGACACACTAGCTCATTGTCTCATGTTAGTGATGGCGATCACAGTCAGGGGTTCGATCGATGAGTTCAGTACAAACCGTTCGTGGGCCGGTGGACACAGCCGATCTGGGAAAGGTGTTGATGCACGAGCATGTCTTCGTTCTGGGGGAGGAGATGCGTCAGAACTATCCCGACTACCCGGAGCCTTGGGACGAGGAGGCTCGAGTAGCCGATGCGGTGACCAAGCTGTCCGAACTGAAGTCGCGAGGGATCAGCACGATCGTCGATCCCACGGTCATCGGACTCGGTCGCTACATCCCGCGTATTGCGCGGATCAACGAGCAGGTCGATCTCAATATCATCGTCGCCACCGGCGTCTACACGTACAACGACATTCCGTTCCAATTCCATTACACCGGTCCAGGTTTGCTGTTCGACGTGCGCGAGCCGATGGTTGATCTATTTGTGAAGGACATCAAGGACGGCATTGCCGGCACAGACATCCGCGCGTCATTCCTCAAGTGCGCCATCGAAGAACCTGGTCTGACTCCCGGTGTCGAGCGTGTGATGCGAGCGGTCGGTCAGGCGCAGGTCGAAACCGGGGTACCGATCACGGTTCACACGAACCCGCACACGGAATCGGGCCTCGTTGCGCAGAAGGTTCTGGCCGAGGAAGGTGCAGATCTGAGCAAGGTCGTCATCGGGCACTCGGGTGATTCGACCGACCTGGACTACCTGTGTGCACTTGCCGATGCGGGTTCGCTACTCGGGATGGACCGTTTCGGTCTCGATGTTCTGCTCCCGTTCGAGGAGCGGGTGAACACTGTCGTGGAACTGGCCCGCCGTGGCTATGCCGAGAAAATGGTTCTGGCACATGATGCCTCGTGCTTCATCGACTGGTTCTCGAGTGAGGCCAAGGCGGCCGCAGTACCGAACTGGAACTTCACCCACATCAGCGATCAGGTCATTCCCGCGCTGCTCGAGCGCGGCGTCACCGAGGATCAGATCAACACCATGCTGGTGGATAATCCGCGTCGGTACTTCGAGAGCTGAGTTATGACCAACGTGTACGAGAGCAAGCCATGGCTCGCCAATTACGACGCCGACACTCCGCCGAATGTGGACATCGAGCATGTCAATGCCCTCGCGATGTTCCGTGCGTCGCTGGAGCGCGATCGCACCGCCCCGATCATCAGGTACTTCGACAGGACCGTCAGCTTTGCCGAGCTCGACGAGATGTCGGACGCGCTTGGGGTGGCCCTCGCCGTGGACGGAATCGGGTTCGGCGACAGAGTTTCCTTTGTCCTGCAGAATGTTCCGCAGTTCGTCATCGCGACGGTCGCAGTCTGGAAACTCGGCGCTGTCGTCGTTCCGGTCAATCCGATGTACCGGGACCGTGAGCTGTCCACCGTACTCGCGGACAGCGGCGCGGTAGCAGTCATCTG
Source organism: Rhodococcus sp. IEGM 1406 (assembly GCF_030056745.1). Lineage (NCBI taxonomy): Bacteria > Bacillati > Actinomycetota > Actinomycetes > Mycobacteriales > Nocardiaceae > Rhodococcus > Rhodococcus sp. IEGM 1406. The sequence continues at coordinate 492,649 of NZ_JASHKO010000001.1, forward strand.
TCTCGAGTCCTCGGCCGAGACCGTGGCGACTGCGTCCGAGGGCACCGAAGTGCGACGGGTCATCACCACGTCGGAACGGGATTTTCAGTCGCGCGACGATGAACGGATCTTTGGTTCGGCGTCCAGGATTCGTCATGATGGATTTCCGGACCTATTGGAACTGATCGAGGCTCATCGAGGACAGAAGCCCGAGAAGGTCGATCTGTCCCCGGAAGACCTTGCCTACCTTCCTTATACGTCGGGGACGACCGGCCCGCCGAAGGGGTCGATGAACACGCACGCAAATGTCGTGTTCGCAGCGCAGATCTATCGGGACTGGTTGGGGCTGCGCCCCGGCGGCGCGATGTTCGCGGTGGCGCCACTGTTCCATATCACCGGGTTGATCGGGCACGTCGCGGCTCCACTCCTGGCCGGCGCGCCCACGATTCTGACCTGCCGATTCCATCCCATCATTGCCGCGGAGTCGATTTCGGAGCATCGGGCTACCGCGATCATCGGAGCGATCACCGTATTCATCGCGTGGACGGACAGCGCCGCAGTCTCGAAGGAATCGTTGAGCTCTCTCGAGTCGGTGTATTCAGGTGGCGCGCCGATCCCGCACGCGGCGTTGGAAGCGTTCCGGGCGAAGTTCGGTCACTACATTCACAACGGCTACGGGCTGACCGAGACGAACAGCCCGGCGATCGTGGTGCCGAATTCGCGTGAAGCGCCGGTAGATCCGGCGTCGGGGGCCGTTGCTGTCGGCGTTCCGGTATCGAATACGTACGCCGAGGTGGTGGACGAGAACGACAGGCCGGTACAGATCGGGGAGTACGGCGAGATCGTGGTCTCCGGTCCCCAGGTTGCACTCGGATACTGGAACAAGCCGGACGAGACCGCACATGCGATGCCGGACGGGCGTTTTCACACCGGCGACATCGGATTCATGGACGGCGACGGTTGGTTTTACATCGTAGACCGGATGAAGGATCAGATAAATGCCTCGGGCTTCAAAGTGTGGCCACGCGAAGTGGAAGATGTTCTCTACGAACACCCTGCCGTACGAGAGGCTGCCGTCGTCGGTGTCATGGATCCGTATCGCGGCGAAACCGTGAAGGCCTTCGTGTCCTTCAAGGACGGTGCCGAGGCGACCACCGAGGATCTGGTCGAGTTCTGCAAGGAAAGGCTTGCAGCATACAAGTATCCACGCATCGTCGAGGTCATGAATGACCTGCCGAAAACAGTGAGCGGCAAGATTCTTCGTCGTGAACTGCGGGTACCGAACTAGATCTGCCTGACAAACGAATTGCCGGCCGCCGACAAGGTGAGCCGGCCATTCGTCGTGGTGATCGGCGAGCATCGATAGGGGATTTAGTCCCTTATGCGGCAATGCATTTCAGTGATTGACATCACTCTTTTTGTATCGCAGACTGATCGCAACGCCACAGAGTTGAAGTTGGTGTCAGTTTCTACTTCTGGCCCGGTTTCACTTCTCAACTCCCGGCGCGACGAGCGTCCGACCCATCGAGGAGTAACCCATGACGAGATCGGCAGTGGATTCGAACACGCAGGCAGGGGGCCTGTCCGATCAGGAACGGAAGAAGAAGAAAGCGCACCGCAAACTTCTCGGCGCGGGACTGCTCGGCAGTTCCATCGAGTGGTACGACTTCTTCTTGTACGGAACGGCTGCGGCACTGGTCTTTCCGCATGTGTTCTTCCCCGATTCATCCGCACTGATGGGCACATTGCTCTCGTTCAGTACGTTCTGGGCCGGCTTCGTTGCCCGCCCCATCGGCGGTTTGGTCGCCGGACACTTCGGCGACAAGTACGGACGCAAGCCCGCCGTCGTCACCTGCCTGTTGCTGATGGCTGTCGCGACATTCCTGATCGGCGCGATTCCGAGTGCGTCGGCAATCGGCGTCGTCGCTCCGATTCTTCTGGTGACACTGCGATTCATCCAAGGTCTCGCCTGCGGTGGCCAGTGGGGCGGAATCGTCCTTCTCCTCACCGAATCCGCGAGTCCCAAGAAGCGTGGATTCTCAGGCACTTTCGGTCAGATGGGTGTCTCGTTCGGTGTAGTGCTGGGCAACCTGGTCTTCCTCGTCGCGACCGCGACCATTTCCAACGAAGCATTCCTGAGCTGGGGTTGGCGGGTTCCGTTCTTCGCCAGCGCGCTGCTCTTCCCTGTGGTTCTGTACATCCAGACGAAGGTCGAGGACACGCCGGAATTCCTCGAGTTGCAGGAAGACGCCAAGAAGAACCAAAAGGATGTCGTCGTTCAGGCTCCACTGGCGCAGGCGCTCAAGGATCACTGGCGCAAGATTCTGCTCGGTTGCGGACTTCTGGCCGCCACCAATGCACTGTTCTACATCAGCATCGCCGGCGTGCTCAGCTACGGCACAACCGAACTGGGGTTGAAGCGGAACTCACTGCTCATCATCTCGCTCCTGAGCGCGTTGCTGACAGTCGGCGTGGTGCTGTGGTCCGGGAAGATGTCCGACAAGATCGGTCGTCGTCCGATGATCCTGATCGGCGCCGCGGCGATCGTGGTCTGGGCATTCCCGTACTTCTGGTTGATCAACACCAAGTCCCTGCCGCTGTTCTTCATCGCAGTCACGGTCGGCAGCGTGTTCCAGTCGATGACCTACGGGCCTATCGCGGCATACATGGGTGAACTGTTCGCACCCAACGTGCGCTACTCGGCAGCATCGTTGGCCTACCAGTTGGCTGCGATCACGGTCAGCGGCGGCACCCCGTTCATCATGACAGCACTTATCGCGAAGACCGGAACCACGACATGGGTTGCCGTGTTCGTAGCACTCATGGGCTTGGTGACCTTCTTCAGCGCTTGGGTGCTGAAAGAGACCAACCCGAAGGAAGTTCGGGACGATCCGAACGCAATTCCGGGCGCGCACCTCTACGCCAGGTAATACCTTCGGTCTCGAACAGACGCCCGCTATCGGTCACCGGTAGCGGGCGTCTGACGTATAACTGGAGCATGGCTGCAGCACGCACAGGCTCCGAAGATGCTTCGTCGACAGTGTCACGGGAACTCCCCTCCACTCAGCGTGGTTTGCGTACGCGTCGAGCGTTGATCGATGCGGCTCGCACCGTCTTCGAACGGACCGGTTATCTGGACTCGCGTCTGATCGACATCACGGTGGAGGCGCAGTGCTCGGCCGGTACGTTCTACACCTACTTCGCAAGCAAGGAGGAGATCTTCGCGGCTGTGATGGAGCTGGCGCGCGAAGACATGATGCATCCGGGCATGCCGCACACTCCGAAAGGCGCGGATCCCGCTGAGGTCATCGCGGCGAGCAACCGCGCGTACCTCGAGGCGTACCGACGTAACGCGAAGCTGATGGGACTGCTCGAGCAGGTCGCAAGTATCGATCCGGAGTTCCGGGTTCTCCGCCTCGAGCGTGCTGACGCGTTTGTTCGACGCAACGCGCGCAGTATCGAGAAGCTGCAGAAAGCCGGTCTGGCGGACGCGAACCTGGATCCGCTACTGACGTCTCGGGCACTCTCCGGGATGATCAGTCGACTTGCGTTCGGGTACTTCGTATCCCGTGGCGGCGAGGACGGCGCCGCCGGAGTGACCTTCGATGGTCTGCTCGATACGGTCAACCGGTTGTGGATCAACACTTTACAATTCTCGCTGCGCCAAAACTGATGTTGACGCCGGGTTCATGTTTGGTGTCTGATGGAGCAATGACACCTACGCGTACGGCAGTGCTCGTCGATTTCGGTGGAGTTCTCACCTCCAGTGTTCTTCAGGCCTTCGAAGATTTCGGGGCCTCGCTTGGGGGAGACCCACGACTTCCGTTGACCCTGCTCTCCCGCGACGACGTCTCGAAGAGGCTGCTCTCCGATCACGAATCCGGAAAGATCGACCAGGAGGCCTTCGAGGCCGGATTCGGAGAACGTCTACGAGCGCACGGCGCAGTCGTCGACAGTGCTGGATTGGTCGACCGTATGCAAGCCGGGCTGATTCGAGACGAGGAGATGGTGCGTCTGCTCGCAGACGTGCGGGCGGCGGGACACCCTGTTGCGCTCGTGTCCAATGCTTTCGGGCGTGATTGTTATGCGGGTTTTGTTCTCGAGGACCTGGCCGACGAAGTGGTGATCTCCTCGGAAGTCGGGATTCGTAAGCCCTCCCGTCAGATCTACACCATCGCGTGTGAGCGCCTGGGCGTCGCGCCCGAAGATGCCGTGATGATCGACGATCTGCAACAGAATCTCGACGGTGCGGCACGATTGGGGATCGCCGGCATTCTCCACACCGACGCGGAAAGCACTCGCAGGCAATTGGCATCGACGTTCGGACTACTGCCCACGCGGTGAAACTGTAGGTTTCTCGGTAACACTCGAATACTGCTGGAACACTTTTGGAGGAACGAATGATTGCTGTCATCGCGGATATCACCGTCAAGGACGGAAGCGGCGAGCAGTTCGAAGCCGTAATCGCCGAACTTGCGGAGAAGGTGCGCACGGAGGAGCCCGGAACGGTTCTGTATCAACTGATCCGCTCGAAAACGGATGCCAATTCCTACAAGTTCATGGAGCTGTATCAGGACGGTGCTGCCATCAAGGCTCACGGAACGTCCGAGCATTTCCAGGCTGCAGGAAAGGCGATGGCACCCTTCCTCGCCGGCGCCCCGCAGATCGAGTACTTCGACGCTCTCTGAGCGAGTGAACAGGTGAGCCCCGGCGAAATCTGGCCGGGGCTCACCTGTGTTTTCAGTTCTGCTTCTGGGCGAGGAGTTCGGTTCGGTCGATCGATCGCTTGAGGATCTTTCCCGTCGAACCCTTCGGGAGTGCGTCGATGAACTGGACGACTCGGGGAATCTTGTAGGCGGAGAGACGTTCCCGAGCCCACGAAGTGACGGCGTCTGCTTCGAGGTCGGAGCCTGGACGCACGGCCACCACTGCGGCAACTTCCTCCCCGTAGTAGTCGTCGGGTATGCCGATCACTGCGGCTTCGATGATGTCGGGGTGCTGGTAGAGCACCTCTTCGACCTCGCCCGGATAGACGTTGTATCCACCACGGATGATGAGGTCCTTCACTCGGTCGACGATGCGAAGGTCCCCGTCGGGATCGGTCTCACCGAGGTCTCCGGTGCGGAACCATCCGTCGTCGGAAAGAACGGCGGCGGTGTCTTCAGGGCGCTTCCAGTAACCCTTCATGACCGTCGGTCCTTTGATGAACACCTCGCCCACTGTGCCTGCCTCGCAGACATTTCCGTCGTGATCACGCACCTCGACCTCGGTGCGCGGTACGGCGCGGCCGGTGTATCCGATCTTTGCGACGCGGTCGATGCTGTTGAAAGTCCCGAACGCGCTCGTCTCGGTCAGGCCGTAGCCCTCGAGGATCGTGCAGTTGAACCGTGCTTCGAAGGCGCGAGCGACTTCACCGGGAAGTGATGCGCCACCGGAGATTGCGATCCTGAGTTGTTCGAAGTCGGAGCTGTCCACGTCGGCGGCGGCGTGCAGCATGGCATTCCACATGGTGGGGACACCGGCCATGATGGTGAGCTTGTCCCGGCGGACCAGGTCGAGCATGGCAGCGGGGTCGAACCGGGCGAGCAGGGACAGTGATCCGCCGCCGGTGAAGGTTGCCATCATGACCGAACCCTGGCCGAAGATATGGAAGAGCGGCAGTCCGGTTCCGGTGCGGTCCGAAGGGTTTCCGCGGCTGCTCTCGGCGCCGATCTCACCGGCGGACAACAAATTCCCGACGGTCAGCTGAGCGCCCTTCGGGCGTCCGGTGGTGCCGGAGGTATAGAGAATCGCCGTGGTGTCTGTTGCTTCACGGTCGACCACAGTTGCGGGTGCATGATCGGCCTTCGCCGACTCTTCGGTGAGTGTCCACACCGGGACGCCGCGCGCGCTCCCTGCATCCTGGACTGCGGGACCGAGCTGATGCCACGCGATGGCCAGGGAAATCTCCGCGTCGTCCAGAACGTACTCGACTTCGGGTTGCGCCGACATCGTGTTGATCGGTACCACGACACAACCTGCGGCCTGAATTCCCATGTACGCCACGACGAATTCCGCTACCGACGGTGCCGCTAGGAGAACCCGATCGCCTACGCTCAACCCGGCGTCGCGAATGCGGCCGGCGAACGCCAGGGATGCGTCGTGGAGCTGCCGGTAAGTCCAGTGTTCATCCGTGCCGCGGATCGCAATGCTGTTTCGAATTGCGATGTTGTCCGGTGTGACTTCCGCGTGACGGGTCACCGGGTCGAGAACGCTAACCATGGTTCTGCCTTTCGGGAGGAATCGACCGATTGTGTGTCCTGGGTCTCACCAGAGCGTACACTTGAATCCGGCGTCAACATCGAGTCTGCTGGGATTGTCCCGAAATGATGTTGGCTCGGAAGGATGGGGAGCGCACCGTGCTCGATGACGAATCGCGAATTGCCGCCCTGCCAGTGGCTCCGCCTGCGCTGCTCCGAGATCGGCCCACCACCGAGCGGGGAACCCGCACGCGCGCAGCGCTGATTGCCGCTGCCCGCACGGTATTCGAGCGTAGTGGCTATCTCGATGCCCGTCTGATCGACATCGCCAAAGAAGCCGGCTGCGCGACGGGATCGTTCTACACCTACTTCGCGAACAAGGAAGAGGTCTTCGCCGCCGTCCTCGAGGTCGCGCGAGACGACATGATGCACCCGGGCATGGGACGCGTGGCGGGCGCAGACGATCCGTACGCCGTGCTCGAGGCAAGTAATCGAGCGTATCTGGCGGCGTATCAACGCAATGCGAAATTGATGGGGCTCATGGAGCAGGTTGCTCACATCGACCCGGAGTTCCGAAAGTTCCGCAGCGAGCGTGCCAATGCGTTCATACGCCGTAATGCCCGCGGGATTGCAGATCTGCAGAGTCGTGGTATCGCGGACACGACGCTGGATCCAATGACAGCGTCAATTGCTCTGTCCGGCATGGTGAGTCGGCTCGCCTACAGTCTGTTCACCCTCCATGAGGGTGAGGTGGACGGGCGTTCGCCGGAGTTCGATCAGATTGTCGCCACGGTGACAGACCTGTGGGCTAACGCGCTGAAGTTCCCTGACCGATCCTGAAGCGGCAGGTCGCCCCGGCCGTATCGACGTTCGAGCGGCCGGGACGTGCCGGGTCTTGTTTCAGCTTTTCTCTGTTCAGCTTTTCTCGACGACGCGAGCGACGGATTCGGCCACGACGACTGGCTTGTCGGAACCTTCGCGCTCAACCACCTGGCTCATCTTCACCTGGATTCCGCCGGGCAACTGCTCCGCGGACACGACGGTTGCACGCATGCGGACCCGGGATCCCACGGGAACGGGAGCGGGGAAGCGAACCTTGTCGTAGCCGTAATTGAGGCTGTGGGCGAAGCCGTCGAAGTGGATGAGTTGGTAGGAGAACTGTGGGCCCAGCGAGAGGCTGAAGAGTCCGTGCGCGATCGTGCTGCCGAGCGGGCTCGATGCGGCTCGTTCCGGGTCGACGTGAATCCACTGATGATCGTTTGTGGCTTCGGCGAACGCGTTGATGCGCTCCTGGGTGATGTCGTACCACTCCGTCGGGCCAAGTTCCTGGCCGATGAGCTTCTCGAGCTCGGCGAAGGTGGACGGGCGGATGGGCAATTGGTTTTCAGTCATCGTTGATCCCTTTACTCGCAGTTCAGGAGGACGGAACGGGCCGTTCGGGTGACCGTCGCGATTCGACGGTTGAAACTGACGCCGGATTCAACTATACATGAGGGGAGACGTGGATCACTGTCAGCGCGTAGGTATGACGCAAGCGAGAGGAATCGCTCATGAAGGTTGCCCAGAAGGTAGCAATTGTCACCGGTGGCGGCGGGGGGATCGGCGGTGCGTTGGCGCAGCGACTGGCCGCAGAGGGCGCTCGCGTCGTAGTAGCCGACCTCGACGGGGCGGCAGCTTCGGCAGTGGCAGAGGCGATCAACATGGAGCATCCCGGCGCAGCAGTGTCTGCGGGTGGCGACGTCTCCGACGATACGGTCATTGCGGGCCTCATCGCGCAGGCGGAAAAGGAATTCGGCCCGGTCGACCTCTACTTCGCCAATGCCGGCGTCACCGGAGGCATGGGCCTCGACATCAGTGAGGACGTCTGGGACACGACGATCGACGTCAACGTTCGCGCCCACATTCGTGCCGCCAGGCTCCTCGTCCCTGGTTGGACCGAGCGCGGGGAAGGCTACTTCATCAGCACTGCCTCTGCTGCCGGCTTGCTCAGTCAGGTCGGGTCCGCCGCGTACTCGGTGACCAAACATGCCGCGGTCGCGTTTGCCGAGTGGCTCTCGATCACCTACGGAGATCAGGGCGTTCGCGTCAGTTGCCTGTGTCCGATGGGTGTCAACACCAAGCTTCTCTACGAAGGCGAGAACTCCGGCGATCCGGTCGGCAAGGCCGCAACCGGGGCCGTGCTTGCGGCAGGCAATGTTCTCGAGCCTGCTGAATGCGCCGAAATCGTTCTTGCCGCAGTAGATGCCGAGGAATTCCTCATCCTTCCGCACAAGAACGTTCTGGACATGTACCGGCAGAAGGGCGCCGACTACGACCGTTGGCTGCGCGGGATGCGCCGGTACCAGGCGTCGCTGCTCGCGGGAACGCGATGACCGAGGAACTCGTCCTCTCCGAGCAGAGAGGAGCGGTGCTGGTCCTGACATTCAATCGGCCCCGCGTTCTCAACGCGTGGACCAACGAGCTCGAAGATCAGTACTACGACCTTTTGGCCGCAGCAGACGAAGATCCCAGTGTCCGAGCAATTGTTGTCACCGGCTCCGGTCGAGGATTCTGCTCGGGGGCTGACCTCGGCAATTTGAAGAACGTCGGCGACGTCTCCGAAAGTGATCTTGTCCGACCACGGGACCGTGATTTCCCGACCACCGTTCGCAAGCCGCTGATCGCTGCCGTCAACGGCGTCGCCGCAGGGCTCGGAATGGTCGAGGCTCTGTACTGTGACGTTCGTTTCGGCTCGAGCGCAACGCGATTCACTACCGCGTTCGCGCGTCGAGGCCTGATTGCGGAGTACGGCATCTCCTGGATGTTGCCCCGCTTGGTCGGTCACAGTCGAGCAGTCGATCTTCTGCTTTCCAGCCGGATGGTGGATGCCGACGAGGCGTACCGTATCGGTTTGATCGACCACCTGGTCAGCGGCGGTGACGTTCTGGATGCGGCGATTGCTTACGCCGAGGACATCGCGGCCAACTGCTCGCCGACGTCCCTCTCCGTCATCAAGTCTCAGATGAGTGCCGACGCGCACTCGACCTTCACCGATTCCGCCAGGCGTGCGGAATCACTGATGCTGAATGCATTTCACGGCCCGGATGTCGTCGAGGGCGTCAACAGCCATCTCGAACATCGAGCCCCCAATTTTCCTTCCCTCTCTGTCAGGAGTTCACATGTCAGTGTTTGAGTTCTCGGATCGCACCAAGAAGTACCAGGCCGAACTGCTCGATTTCATGGACAAGCACGTTTACCCGGCCGAAGCGGTCTACGAAGAGCAGATGCGTGAGTCCGGTAACCCGCACTTCCAGCCGCCGATCATCGACGACTTGAAGAAGGAAGCCAAGGCGCGCGGGCTGTGGAACCTCTTTCACCCGCATCCCGAATGGGGCCCCGGCCTGACCAACCTGGAATACGCACCGCTCGCGGAGATCATGGGCCGCAGCCACCTGGCTTCCGAAGCCACCAACTGCGCCGCTCCGGACACGGGAAACATGGAGGTGCTCACGCTCTTCGGCACCGACGAGCACAAGGAGAAGTACCTCAAGCCGCTTCTCGAAGGCGAAATCCGTTCTGCTTTCGCGATGACCGAGCCCGAGGTTGCCAGTTCCGACGCCACCAACATCCAGCTTCGTATGGACCGTGACGGCGACGAGTACGTACTGAACGGCCGTAAGTGGTTCGCTTCCAACGCTTTGCACCAGAACTGCAAGGTTCTGATCGTCATGGGCAAGACCGACTTCAATGCCGCCACCCACCGTCAGCAGTCGATGATGGTCGTTCCGATCGATGCTCCCGGCGTCACGATCCTGCGCAACCTGCCGGTCTTCGGCTACCAGGACCGCGAAGGACACGGCGAGATCACTTTCGAGGACGTGCGCGTCCCGGCCAAGGACATTCTCGCCGGCGAGGGCGAAGGATTCGCGATCAGCCAGGCCCGCCTCGGCCCCGGCCGCATCCACCACTGCATGCGTGCAATCGGAATGGCCGAGCGCGCACTGGAACTGATGTGCAAGCGCGCATCCACCCGCATCACCTTCGGAAAGCCCGTCAGCGACAACGCGAATATCCAGGACTGGATCGCCGAGGCTCGTATCGACATCGAGATGGTTCGACTCCTCACGCTCAAGGCCGCTCACATGATGGACACGGTGGGCAACAAGGAAGCGCGCACCGAGATCGCAGCCATCAAGGTTGCGGCGCCGAACATCGCGCTCAAGATCATCGACCGCGCCATCCAGGTTCACGGCGGCGGCGGCGTCACGGACGACTTCCCGCTCGCGATGGCTTACGCCCACATGCGCACCCTTCGCCTGGCTGACGGCCCGGACGAGGTGCACAAGCGCGCCATCGCCAAGCAGGAACTGCGCAAGTACCGCGAAGTCAAGGCGAACTGACATGGCAGGACTGGATCTCACCGGTAAGACGGCAATCGTCACAGGCGCATCGCGGGGCATCGGCCTCGCGACCGCGCAGGCGATTGCGGCGGCGGGCGGAAACGTCGTACTGACCTCGCGCTCACAGGAATCCGCAGATGCGGCTGCCGCGCAGGTGAACGGCAACGCGATCGGCGTCGGCGCTCACGCGACGGACGAGGATGCTGCCAGCAAGTGCGTCGAGCAGACGATCGAGCGTTTCGGCAGTCTCGACATCTTGGTGAACAACGCGGGCACCAACCCGTCGTTCGGGCCGATCATCAACCAGGATCACTCGCGCTTCGCCAAGACCTTCGACGTCAACGTGTGGGCTCCAGTCCTGTGGACCGGCCTGGCAGCGCGGGCCTGGATGGGCGAGCACGGTGGTTCCGTGGTCAACACCGCCTCGATCGGCGGCATGGCGTTCGAGGCCGGGATCGGTACGTACAACGCGTCGAAGGCTGCTCTGATCCACATCACCAAGCAGTTGGCGCTCGAGTTGTCACCGAAGATTCGTGTCAACGCCGTTGCTCCGGGAGTGGTGAGAACCAAACTCGCCGAAGCTCTGTGGAAAGAACATGAAGAAGCGGTGTCCGCGTCGACCGCTCTCGGACGCATCGGTGAACCCGAGGACGTGGCCGCTGCCATCGCCTTCCTGGTTTCGGATGCAGCCCAGTGGATCACCGGCGAGATCATGACCATCGACGGTGGCCAGTTGTTGGGTGACGCACTCCCGTTCCGGCAGGGAGCGTCCGTCGGTGGCTAGCGTCGGAGTAGTGGGACTCGATACCGAAGCGGTCACCGGGTGGATAGCAGGCCTGGGGATCGACTTCACCGGGCCGTTGTCCTTCGATCGAATCGGCCTGGGGCAGTCGAATCTCACGTACCTGGTTCGCGATCAAGACGGCAATCGCTGGGTGCTACGACGCCCACCTCTGGGGCACCTGCTGGCCTCGGCTCACGACGTGGCGCGCGAAGCTCGAATCCTGAGCGCTCTCGAATCCACCGACGTGCCTTCGCCGCGAGTATTCGGGTTGACCGAGGATCCAGCCGTCACCGAAGTTCCGCTGCTCCTCATGGAATTCGTGGACGGCGAAGTGGTGGACCGAATGCCTCTTGCGGAGGCGTTGTCGGAAGATCGTCGCCGGGCAATCGGAATCTCGCTCGCTCAGACGCTGGCGAAGATACACGCCGTCGACCTCGGGAAGGCCGGTCTCGACGACCTGGCCAGCCACAAGCCTTACGCTGCGCGGCAGCTGAAGCGCTGGGGCGGACAGTGGGAACAGTCGAAGACGCGGGAATGTCCTGACCTGGACGATCTCACCCGACGTCTCATTGCAGCTCAGCCAGCTCACACCGAAACCACGTTGGTGCACGGCGACTTTCACCTACGCAACGTGATCACCTCCGCTGAGAACGGCGAAGTTGTCGCGGCCCTCGACTGGGAACTCTGCACACTCGGTGATCCGTTGGCCGATGTCGGAAGCTTGTTGGCGTACTGGCCGGCGGCTGGGGAGGACACTGGTGGCGATTTCCCGGCGTCAGCGCTCCCGGGATTCCCTTCGCGAGAGGAGATCTCCCGGATCTATCTCGAGGCCACCGGACGGGATCCGGCTGCGCTGAAGTTCTGGCACACCTTGGGGCTGTGGAAGATCGCCGTGATCGCCGAGGGCGTGATGCGTCGCGCCCGCGACGAACCGCAGAATGCCGCGGAGAGCGGAACTCCCACTGTGGAACGTATTGACGCCTTGGTAGCCAAAGCCAGGGAAATTGCAGATCAGGCCGGGATCTGACGAGATCGTCCGGTGTCCGTCGAATCACGAAAATTATGGAGGGCCAGTGAGCCAGGAACGTAGAACCGCAATTGTCACGGGTGCAGCACGCGGAATCGGTGCGGCAGTGGCCAAGCGACTGTCGGAAGACGGCTTTGCCGTTGCCGTGCTGGATCTCGACGAAGCAGCGTGTGCCGGAACCGTCGACGCGATCAAGGCCGCCGGCGGTCAGGGCTTGGCCGTCGGCGCTGACGTCTCCGACGAGGCTTCGGTTGCGGCAGCGGTGGATCGTGTGGCCGCAGAACTCGGTGCGCCTACCGTGCTGATCAACAATGCCGGCATCACTCGCGACAACCTTCTGTTCAAGATGAGCGTCGCCGAGTGGGATTCGGTGATGAACGTCCACCTGCGCGGAGCGTTCCTCATGTCGCGCGCGGTGCAGAAGTACATGGTGGAAGCGAAGTTCGGCCGCATCGTGAACCTCTCGAGCACGTCGGCTCTCGGCAACCGCGGACAGGTCAACTACTCCGCAGCCAAGGCCGGCATGCAGGGATTCACCAAGACATTGGCCTTCGAATTGGGCAAGTTCGGCGTCACCGCCAACGCCATTGCCCCCGGATTCATCGAAACCGAGATGACCGCCGCAACGGCAGAGCGCATGGGAGTCGGCTTCGAGGACTTCAAGACCGCTGCCGCTTCGCAGATTCCGGTCAACCGCGTCGGTCAGCCCGAGGACATCGCGCACACCGCGTCGTTCTTCGTCAGTGAAGGCGCGGGCTTCGTTTCCGGTCAGGTCGTCTACGTCGCCGGTGGACCCAAGGACTGACCGTCCGCTCACCGCTCGAACCGAAGGAATGGGCATGGCTTTCGACGAAGAGGCAGTATCGCGTGATCTCACCGAAAAGGTGAACACGCTTCTCGCGGAGAACGATCCGAACAGCGTGTCGGTGTCGGATTTCCTCGGCGCACGATTCGACGCCGGACTGGCGTGGGTTCATTTCCCCGAAGGTCATGGGGGACTCGGTGTACCGCAGAGCTTTCAGCGTCAGGTGAACGCTCAGCTGGAGGCCGCCGGCGCACCCGGCCCGGCCACCGGCAAGAACGGGATCGGACTCGGCATGGCGGCACCGACCATCGCCGCCTTCGGTACCGAGGAGCAGAAGCAGAAGTTCCTGCGCCCGTTGTGGACTGCGGAGACGGTCTACTGCCAGCTGTTCAGTGAACCGGGCGCAGGGTCGGACCTCGCGGCCGTCGCTACCCGCGCCGTCCGCGACGGCGACGACTGGATAGTCAACGGGCAGAAGGTATGGACGTCGGGCGCGCAGAATGCGCAGCTGGCGATTCTCGTGGCCAGGACCGATCCGTCACGTTCCAAGCATGCGGGTCTGAGCTACTTCATCTGCGACATGACCGACCCGGGCGTCGATGTCCGGCCGCTGCGTCAGATCACCGGCGAGGCCGAATTCAACGAGGTATTCCTCACGGACGTCAGGATTCCGGACGCCAATCGCCTCGGAGCCGAAGGCCAGGGGTGGAAGGTTGCGACCACCACCCTGAACAACGAGCGTGTTGCCATCGGTTCGGGCGCACCGCGTGAGGGAGGCATGATCGGAAAGGTCGCTCAGGCCTGGCGTGACGAGCCCGAGCTGCGTAATCCGGCGATGCACGACGAGTTGATGCGGCTCTGGACCGAATCCGAAGTTGCGCGTCTGACCGGTGAGCGACTGCGCCAGCAGCTCGCCGCCGGCCAGCCTGGCCCCGAGGGCTCGGGAATGAAGCTCGCGTTTGCCGGTTTGGCTCAGCAGATTTCGGGTTTCGACCTCGAGCTGCACGGCGAAGCCGGTCTGCGCTACGACGACTGGACGCTGCGTCGACCGGATTCCGTCGACTTCACCGGGCGTGAACCCGGATACCGGTACCTGCGAGCCAAGGGCAATTCGATCGAGGGCGGAACGTCGGAGATCCTGCGCAACGTCATCGCAGAACGTGTACTCGGGTTGCCGCCCGAGCATCGCGTCGACAAGGACATCGCCTGGAAGGACCTACCCCGATGAGCGCCGATCTGCTGTACTCCGAGACCGAACAAGATCTGCGAGCCAGCGTCAGACGACTGCTGAGCGAGCGGGCCGGCGCCGACACCGTGGTCACGGCGTACGACGACGTGTCCGCCGACTTCACCGGGCTGTGGAAGTCGCTGGCGTCGGAACTCGGTTTGGCGGGACTGCTGGTACCCGAGGAACTGGGCGGGGCAGGTGCGTCGACGCGTGAGGCGGCGGTCGTGATGGAGGAGATCGGACGTGCGGTCGCTCCCGTTCCGTTCTTCACCAGCGCGGTGCTGGCGACGACGGCGTTGCTGAAGGCCGGCGAGACCGAGGTGCTCGGTCAATTGGCAGCGGGGGATTCGACGGCTGCTCTGGTCGTCCCGTTGTCTACTGCACCAGGAACTTTCACACCTACTGTCAAGGTAACGGCGAGTGGACTCGTCGGCAGCGTCACGACGGTTGCCGGCGTCGCCGAGTCCGATGTTCTTGTTGTTCCGGTTGCCGGTGAGAGCGGCCTGGAGCTGCACACCGTTCGGATCGCCGACGCTACCGTCACGCCGGTTCTGTCCCTGGACATGACGCGCCGATTGGCGGACGTCGAGTTCTCGGGTTCGTCGTCGGTCCGTGTCGACAGCGGCAATGCGGCGCAAGCGGTCGAGGAAGCGTTGCTCTGCGGAAGCGCACTTCTGGCGTCCGAACAGTTCGCTGTAGCTCAGTGGTGCCTCGAAACGACTCTCGCGTATGTGAAGGAGCGCAAGCAGTTCGGCCGGGCGATCGGTTCGTACCAGGCGATCAAGCACCGCCTCGCCGATCTCTGGCTCGAAGTCAGCTCCTCGGGAGCGGCAGCACGATATGCGGCGGACACCTATGCGCGCGGCGACGCCGATGCGGCGATCGCAGCGACGGTGGCCCAGGCATTCTGCAGCGGCGTCGCGGTTCATGCTGCGGAGGAATGCGTCCAACTTCATGGTGGTATCGGAATGACGTGGGAGTATCCGGCGCACCTGTACCTCAAACGGGCGAAGAGCGATCAGCTGTCGCTGGGAACCGCGTATCAGCATCGGGCACGCCTCGCCGAGTTGGTCGACCTCCCGATCTCGTCCTGAAACTCACTCACTATCTGTCTGGAGAATTGCTGTGAAGGCTTGGCGCGTCAACGAACTCGGTCAACCCCGCGATGTGCTCGCGTTGGAGGAGACCGCGGATCCCACCCCGAATGCGACGGAGATGTTGGTCAAGGTGCTGGCGGCTCCGGCCAACTTCCCCGACGTCCTCATGTGCCGGGGTGAGTACCAGATCAAGCCGCCACTGCCCTTCACACCCGGTGTCGAACTGTGTGGTGAAGTGGTCTCGGTCGGTGAATCGGTGACCAAGTTCGCAGTGGGGGACCGGGTGATCGGTAATCCGAGTCTGCCGTCCGGCGGATTCGCCGAGTACTCGGTACTGGATCAGAACAACACGTTCCCGGCGCCGTCGGCTCTCGACGACGCGGAAGCATCCGCTCTGAGCATCGGCTATCAGACAGCGTGGTTCGCTCTGCATCGCCGCACCCAACTGCTCGAGGGTGAGACGTTGTTGGTCCACGCTGCTGCGGGTGGTGTCGGTAGTGCGGCAGTGCAACTCGGCAAGGCGGCAGGCGCCAAGGTCATCGGTGTCGTCGGCGGCCCGGACAAGGCCGAGTACGCGCGCAAGCTCGGCGCCGACCTCGTCGTAGACCGTCACAGTGAGGACTTCGTGGCAGCGGTCAAGGAGTTCACCGGCGGCAAGGGCGCCGACGTGGTCTTCGATCCTGTCGGCGGCGACGCCTACGCGAAGTCCACCAAGTGCATCGCCTTCGAGGGACGGATCGTCATCATCGGCTTCGCCGGTGGCACGATCCCGCAGCCGGCCCTCAATCACGCTCTCATCAAGAACTATTCGATCATCGGACTGCACTGGGGGCTGTACAAGGCCTACAACCAGCAGGCCATCGACGACTGCCACGTCGAGCTCACCAGGCTCGCAGATGCCGGCTTGGTCAAACCACTGATCAGTGAGCGGTTGTCGTTGACGGACGTTGCCGACGGTATCGGTCGCCTCGGCGACGGCACCACTGTCGGTCGCGTCGTGTTCCAGCCCTGATTCTTTGCTGTGCGCCTTTATTAACCCCCGGCGGTTAATAAAGGCGCACAGCACTTCGTGTTCGACGAAAGGTTTCCCCGATGAGGCAAGCTGTCATCGTTTCCACCGCCCGTACCCCGATCGGTAAGGCGTACCGCGGCGCGTTCAACAACACTCAGGCTCAAGAGCTTGCTGCACATGCCATTTCGAATGCAGTTCAGCGCGCGGGCCTCGAGGGCGGCGAGGTCGAGGACGTCATCCTCGGCGCCGCGCTGCAGCAGGGATCTTCCGGCGGCAACGTCGCACGGCAAGCGGTGCTGCGGGCCGGGCTTCCGGACTCGGTTTCCGGAATGACGATCGATCGTCAGTGCTCGTCCGGGCTCATGGCCATCGCGACCGCAGCCAAGCAGATCGTGGACGACGGAATGCAGATCGCGGTCGGCGGCGGAGTCGAATCGATCTCGTTGGTCCAGAACGATCACATGAACAACTTCCGCGCGGCTGATCCGTGGCTGAAGGAAAACAAGCCGTCGATCTACATGCCGATGCTGCACACGGCCGAGATCGTCGCCGAACGCTACGGAGTGACCCGCGAGCAGCAGGACGAGTTCGCGCTCGTCTCGCAGCAGCGGACCGCAGCAGCTCAGAACGCAGGTCGGTTCGATCTCGAGATCGTCCCGCTGCCCTCGATCAAGCAGGTGCAGGACAAGGGGACGGGTGAGATCCGCAGCGAGTCCGTGACGCTGACCCTGGACGAAGGCAACCGCGCTTCCACCACGTTGGAAGGGTTGTCGAGTCTGCGACCGGTTCTGGCCGACGGGACTGTCAGTGCGCATTCGTCCATCACTGCGGGCAACTCGTCTCAGCTCTCGGACGGTGCCTCCGCTTCGGTGCTGATGGAGGCAGGCGAGGCGGAACGCCGCGGGTTGGCTCCTCTCGGTATCTACCGTGGGATGGCTGTCGCGGGTTGTGCTCCCGACGAGATGGGCATCGGACCGGTGTTCGCGATTCCGCGTCTGCTGGATCTTCACGGACTGAAGGTCGACGACATCGATCTCTGGGAACTCAACGAGGCCTTCGCCTCTCAGGCCCTGTACTGCCGCGACAAGCTCGGGATCGATCCCGAGAAGTACAACGTCGACGGCGGCGGTATCTCCGTCGGCCATCCGTACGGAATGACGGGTGCTCGTCTGGTCGGCCATGCTCTTCTGGAAGGAAAACGGCGCGGAGCCAAGCTCGTGGTGGTGACCATGTGCATCGGCGGCGGCATGGGTGCTGCCGGGCTTTTCGAGGTCGCATGAGCTTGATCGAGGGACTGTTCGACGTCAGTAGCAAGACCGTTGTGGTCACCGGTGGATCACGCGGCATCGGATACATGATCGCTCGCGGATTTGTCGAAGGCGGAGCGACGGTCGTCATTTCGGCCCGAAAAGCCGAAGCCTGTGACGAAGCCGCGCGAGAGCTTTCGGAGTTCGGCACCTGCATTTCGCATCCGGCCGATCTGTCCACGGACGAGGGGATCGAGAGCCTCGCTGCGAAGGTCGCCGAGATTTCGCCGACGCTCGACGTACTGGTCAACAACGCCGGTGCCACGTGGGGAGCTCCCGTCGACGATTTTCCGGCCGCCGGCTTCGACAAGATTTTCGACATCAATGTCAAGGCAATCTTCCTCTTGACGCAGAAGCTGTTGCCGCAGTTGCGTTCTGCAGCCACTGCGGAAGATCCCGCGCGCGTGATCAATATCGGATCGATCGACGGACTCGTGGTGTCGGGTTCGGAGAACTTCTCGTACGGAGCCAGTAAGGCTGCGGTGCACATGTTGACGCGCAAGCTCGCGGCAACGCTTGCGGGGGAACAGATCACGGTCAATGCCATTGCGCCGGGCCCGTTCCCGTCGAAGATGATGGCATTCCTCCTCGAGGACGAGCAAAGTGCAAAGGCTGTGGCGGACTCGGTCCCGTTGGGCAGGGTCGGAGCTCCCCAGGATGCTGCAGGTCTTGCCATTTTCCTGGCTTCACGTGCCGGGGCTTATCTGACCGGCGCGGTGATTCCACTCGACGGCGGTGCGAGCGGAGCGCGCTGACCTACTGACTGATCTTCTCTGTCCGAAAAGGCCTGAAAGTCTGAACTACTATGACTTTCAGGCCTTTTCGCGTCTTTGTCTGATTGGGTTATCTGTGACTGCAGTTGCTAGATTGTCCGAGGTTCGGGGGGAACGACGACGACAACACCAACAATCCCGGCCATGGGGGAGTCATGTTTCGCGCGGGGAGATCGTTGGGGGTGTTCGGGGTAGTTGCTGCTCTGGCAGCTGCTGCCGTCACGGCGGTGGCTTCGCCGGCGATGGCTGCGCCGGGATGCGTCGGAGTCAGTGGCGTCGGTAGTAGTGGAGGTCCGGCCAATGCGGCGCCGTGGCTCAACGGCAACACCGGAGGGTTGCCAGGTCTGTCCGGTCGTACTACCGCGATCGAAAAGATCACCGGCACATACAGTCCCAACAAGACGGTTGATCGCTTCAATGTCCTGGGAACCGACCTGGGCATCATGTGGGACAACGGTGCGGGGCAGATTCTGACCGCTTTCGGCGATACCACCGGGCTCAGTCGTAACCCCACCTGCGACGGTTTGGTGGGCGAGTGGCGAAGTAATGTGCTCTTCCGCAGCTCGGATCGGGTACTCGCCGACGGGATGCGCATCGACAGCGCGCCGAAGGACGGTACCGGTCAGGCGCGTGAGATCATCTCCGGTCTGAAGATTCCGGGCGTCGAGGCTTCCAGTATCCCCACGAGCGGCATAGCAGTGAACGGTGTGCAGTATCTGAGCTACATGTCGGTGCGCAACTGGGGCGAGGCCGGGCAGTGGAGTACAAACTACTCACAGATTGCCACCTCCTCGGACAACGGCGAGACGTGGACCATGCGTCCGGAGACGCTGCGCCCCAATATCGGTGGGGTTCTTCCCGCGGGTGTCGCCCCCGTCGCCGGTAGCGAGAACTTTCAGATGAGCTCGATGGTGAAGGACGGCGGGTTCGTCTACAACTACGGAACCCCCGCGGGACGATCCGGCGAGGTTCGACTTTCTCGCGTGCCCGAGGGGGCGATCCTCGATCTTTCCGCCTACGAGTACTGGAACGGAAACGGCTGGATCCGAGCTGATCCCGCTGCGGCCGTACCCGTCATGGGCGGCCGCATCGGGGAGATCTCCGTTCAGTACAACGAGTTCCTCGGCAAGTTCGTGGCGATGTACGCCGATGCGTTCAGTTCGATCGTGATGCGAACCGCTCCCAGTCCGGTCGGTCCGTGGACGGCACCGGAAACATTGGTCAATCTGGTCGAGGTTCCCGGTATCTACGCTGCATACATCCACCCGTGGTCCAGTGGTTCGGATCTGTACTTCCTTGCCACCACGTGGGCCGACTACAACGTCATGTTGATGCGTACGACGCTCGTTCGCTGATCCGACTCACGTTTGCGCTGACTCAGGTTTGCGCCGAGTTACATTTGCGTTGGTTGGAGGTACACGATCTCCTCGGTGATCGGCGCGTCGTCATCGGCGTCGGTCGGCGGTTCTTGTCGGCGGCGCCACCAGATGGTGAACAGGACGGCTCCGATCACCAAGGCAGCCAGAGCGATTACCGCCACCCAGAATTTCGGGCCGTAGTATCCGACAAGGACCATACGCATGGCGTTGCGCGCCCACGTGAGTGGCATCAGGGCGTGCAGCCACTGCAGAACCGTCGGCATCTGTTCGATGGGGTACACCGCGCCGAAGGCGAAGATCTGAATCATCAAGGCGCCCAAAGCGATGAAGGTTCCGTTGACGGCTCCGAACACAACGGTGAAGAGCCTGCCCGAGCTGACCGCGGCGGCACCCACCAGGATCATCACTGCGATCATCGCCAGAACACTAGGTGGTTCGACGTTTGCCACGGTCAGTGACACCACCGACAACACGAGCGCCGCGACCAAGGTGACCAGGGCGGGAATGCGGTAGCGGCGCAGCCCCTCACGCACCACGCTGGTGTGCGAGTTCAGTGAACGTCCGCGTCGTGGACGGACGACGAACCACGTGAGAATTCCGCACAGGAACAGTGCCACCGAGATTACGGCAGGGACGGCTCCCGGTCCGAAACCGGCTGCGGGATAGTTGTTCCGCGCGTCGACGGCAACCGGGGACGAGAGCAGATTGGCTGTGGTGGCGCGTTCGTCGTCCGAGAACTGCGGCACCTGGGCGGCGCCGTCGGACAAACCGGTGGCGAGTTCTGCGCTGCCCGCGTCGAGCTCGCCGACGCCGGCCGATAGCTGCCCGAGACCGTCACGGAGCGCAATACTTCCGGTGTCCAACTGCCCGAGGCCGGTGGAGAGTTCCTGTGCGCCGGTAGCGAGTTGGCCTGCGCCGTCGGACAGTTGGCCTAGTCCCGTGTTGAGTTCACCTGCACCGGCCGCCGCGGCAAGAAGCCCGCCACGGTAGTCGCTGCTCGGATCGGTGAGTTGGCGCGAGATCTCCCGCGCACCGTCGCGAAGCTGGCCGAGCTGACCGATCACGTCGTCGTCCGACGGTTGTGCAGTCAGGGAAGCCCGCAGTCCACTCAGGGCTTCGACGAGTCCGGCGGAGACCGGATCAGCCGAGTTTCGAAGCATCGACGTGAGGGCGTCGATCTGACCGACGACGGCGTCCGAGGACCCCGCGAGGTCGAGTACCGGGGTGGTGACCATGTCGACCACTTCGCTGATCTGACGGGCTCCTGCGCCGAGTTCGTCGGTTCCCCCGACCAACTGGTTGAGTCCGCTGCTCAGCTCGCCCGAGCCTGCAGCAGCTTCGTTTGCTCCAGCAGCCAGCTCGCCGGCTCCGGCGGCCAGCTCCTTGCCGCCTTGATTCGCTTCACCCATGCCGGTGGCGAGTTCCTTGCTTCCGGCGTAGAGCTCGTTGGTTCCGGCGAGTGCCTCGGAGGATCCGTCGGAGAGTTGTTGCGCGCCAGCGGCTGCTTCATCGAATCCTGTTCCGAGTTCGCCCAACCCGACCAGCACCTGGTCGATGGACTGCTCGCCGATCGACTCGGAGACCGCCGAGCGCACCTGAGCGATGATGCTTTCACCGACCGGGCCGGCGACCAGACTGTTGTAATCGTTGTACAAGACGTCGAGTTCGGCCTTGCGGCCCGAACCCGATGCGGCACTGGCCACGTCTGCGCTGAAAGTCTTGGGAATGACGACCGAGAAGTAGTAGGTGCCGTCGTTGACGCCGTCGGCGGCTTCCTGTTCCGAGACGACCTTCCATGCAACGTCTCCGCTCTCGACGAGCGCGGCAACAACTTCATCGCCGGCTTGCAGACGTGTTCCGTCGAGTTCTGTGCCGGCATCGGCGTTGACGATGGCGACGGGCAAGCGGTTGACCGTGTCGCCCGGATCCCACAGTGCCCACATGTAGAACGCCGCAATCGACAGCGGTGCGATGACGAGGACAGCGAGAACTGTCCGGATGATGTGCGTTCGTCGCGTCGTGGCCGCGTTGTCGACTACGGGTTGTGGCGCCATGTGGAGCTCTCTTCTCGTGGACCGAAGCAGGTGTGGCACGAAAGGAAGCCACCAAAACTGCTGGACATACGTCCAGCTCGGTCACGATACAAAGCAAACGGCCATCTTGTGACCGTTTTCGAAGAATTGGGCGTTATCGGCCGCCGTGCTCTGCCTCGATCTTTGCCCACTCCCACCCTCGGAAGTTGGCCAGACGAAGCTCCTCTGCTTCGTCGAAGGTGTACCACTCGGTGCTCGGCGCATCAGGGAGAGTGCCGCGCAAGTATTCGCCCAGGTAGTGAAGTGGGCCTTCCCAGCCGGTTCCGACGCCGTAGCAGCCGGTGTCCGGGTCGTTGCGGAAGACATCGGCGACGGAGGCGTGCTCCAACTCGAGCCAGGTGGCGTCGGGGCCGTCTGCAGTCAGCCTGATCTCGACCTGATCGCTGTATCCGCGATCGCCGGGCGGTGTCCACTGCAGTCGCAGCAGGCGTGGGGCGTCGCAGGCCAGGATCTCGCCACTTGCCTGGCCTTCGAAGGCGTACGAGCCGCCCACCTGGAAGTCTCCGCTCACCGGAAGGAAGAAACGGTTGATGCGGTCAGGGGTCGTGATGGCGTCCCAGACGTCGTCGACCGACGCGTTGTAGCGGCGCTTGAGTACGGCAGTTCGAGCCGCACCTTCTGCGATGTCGCGGTTGCCCATGCTCCGCTCTACCGCGGTGAGGCTGGTGTCCTGGTTCGCGATCTCGGTCATTGTGAGTCTCCTTCGTCGGAAGAATTCGATTGTGAAGATCTGCTCCGCTCGGAGCCGCGTCGTTTCCCTCGTGCGAGTTCTGTGGCCAATGCGTCGAGAGGACCGCTCCAGAACTGCCGGAATCCGTCGAGCCATTGGTCCACTTCTTGCAATGGCGCGGGCTCGACGGCATAGAGACGCCTGGTGCCTTCGCTGCGGACTGTGGCGAATCCGTTTTCTCGGAGCACTCGCAGGTGCCCGGACGCGGTCGGTTGCGAGATTCCGAACTCCGCTGCCACGACTTCGGCGATCTGACCCGCCGAGCGCTCGCCGCTGGACAGGATTTCCATGATTCTTCGCCGAACTGGGTCTCCGAGAACGTCGAACGCATGCACCAGTCATTTATATCGGCAGTGGCCAATATAGGCAAGCGCCGAAACTTGTATTCGGGCGTCGGTCAGTCCGAGAGCGCGAACTCGTCGGCGTCGAAGAGTTCACCGATCAGCCCGCCGAGATGGCGTCGATGTTCGGCCGACAGTGTCGCTGCCGCCTCGGCATCGTGGTCTGCGCACAGCTCGATCAGCTTGTTGTGATGGTCGACGGAGTCCTGGCTGCCGAGAAGGCTCGAGAACTTGCGGTAGTAGATGCGGTGAATTTGTGGGTGAACCTGGTGAATCAGCTTCTTCAACAGCGGATTTGCCGCAGCGTCGATGATGACGCTGTGTAGGCGATCGTCCGCGGTCAGCGCTCGGCCTATGTCGTTTCGCTTGACGGCAGCGGCGAAGTCTTTGTTGGCGGAGCGCATCGCCCCGATCATCTCGTCGGTGAGGTTCGGTACAGCGGTGACGACGGCCAGTTGGTCGAGAGCTTCGATGACTGCGAGTGTTGCCTCGACGTCGCCGCGGTCGAGGGTGGTGATGCGCGTGTACGCACCGGGCTTCGCTTCCACGAGTCCGGTGTCGACCAGCCTTGCGAGCGCTTCGCGGACCGGAGTTCTGCTCAATCCCAGATACTCTGCGAGTTCGCTGTCCTTGATCTTCGAGCCCGGCGCCAGTTCACCGGTGACGATCGCTTCGCGAATGCGTTCGAGAGCGATGTCGCTCATTCGTGCTCGCTCAACCGGTTTACCGCCACGCAACATACTGGATATCGTACTCTGCACGTTGCTTGTCGCAGGTCAGCCCAGGTCGGCCAACGACGCGTGTTTCCGGGCATCCGCAACGCGTAGGAGCAGCGCGCGGGCGAGAATTGTTGCCGGATCGATGATCTGACAGGTTGTGGCGTCGGCGGGCAGTCCGAGCGGAATCTCGGTGCATCCGGCCACGACGACCTGCGCGCCCGATTCGACGAGAAGATCAGCGGCCCTGACGAGTTTGTCGGTGGTCTCGTCTCCGACGTTGCCACTCTTGATTGCTCGGATCGCCGGCATCACCAGTTCGTCCTGGATCGCAGGTCCTGGCACCAGGACGTCAATCGAGTATTCCGACAGCCATTGTTGATACAACCCGGTGCGGACCGTCCCCGTGGTGGCCAACAGTCCGACGGATGTGACGGCGGGTGAGAGCGTCCGGATGTGCCGAGCAACTTCGTCGATCATGTGGACGACAGGAAGTCCCAGTTGGGATGAGATGGCGGGCAGGAAGGCGTGGGCGGTATTGCATGGGATGGCGAGCGTCGTTGCGCCCGACTCTCGGAGGACGCGCGCGCCTCGGATCAGCCAGGGGGTGGGGTCCGGGCCGTCCTCGGTGAGTGCCAATGTCCGGTCGGGAACCGTGGGATCGGCCCAGATGACAACTTTGGGGTGCTCTTGATCCGTCGAACCTGGCGTCAGGGCAACGAGTTTGGAGTAGAAGTCCGCAGTAGCGGCCGGCCCCATGCCTCCGAGTATTCCGATGACGGGTTCGCTCATGCCCGCCGGAGAGTTGGCGCTCTGCCGTATTCGTTGCACCTTCATGTTGCAATCCAACCTTTCGCATCCAATATATTGGATACTCGTAATGTTGACTACAGTGAAGGAGGTTGAAGGTAGTTGTCAAGTAGGGCGCGGCGTTCCCGGAATTGCGAAGTTCGAGATCTCGCTCGATCAACAGGGGTTGGGTTCGCCGATCTTGACGGCTGAGAGCACGGCTTCGATTTCCCCGAAAGGGCTTCCGGCAGAAGGTGTCTGATCGACAACAATCCAGTTGGAATCGACCAGTTGGCGTCGACCCGCGCCAGTTGCGTCAGCACTTCTGGAGAAGAAGACTCCGGCCGATTGAATGGTGTCCTGCGCGTCTTGAAGATTCATACACACGACATTGGGCATGATCGCAGGAGTTGCAGCGGGCGTCACTTCTGCGGTGACTGGGGTGGTGGCCAGTGGAGTATTCGTCGGACCGGCCACCGAGGTGGTCAATGGAGCCTGAGTCGTCGTGGGTTGAGTTGTCGAGGTTGCAGTGGTGGTCGCGGTGGATGTTGATTCGGCCTCGCTGTCGGTGCTTGTTCCTGAGCATGCGGCGAGTGACGCCAAGGCGAATGCGCTGAGTCCGATGCGAACGGCAGTTGAGGACGGGCGAATCGATGTCGAAAAGAGGTGTGGTGCGCGCACAGACGTTCCTTGTCGGTAAAGGGGCGATGAAAGGGGAGATTCGAGCGCAGAGCACATCCGACGCCGTCGATGTGCCTTATGTCGAATAGAACCATAGGCTTTCGGCACCGGATTCGAGAGGAATTGCCTACATGCATTTTCTGGAACTACGACACGCGCAGTGTGAACCCCCAGCGGCGTATTCGCCTGTCCTGGAGAGCTGCGGAGATGTGCAGACCGTTCTTCTGGGAACCGACCCGCTTCCCGCCCATCGACGGTTCGACGCCGTGATCGTGATGGGCGGGCCGATGGGCGTCGGCGATCAGGGCGAGGTCGAGTGGTTGGCATCCGAGATCGAATACATTCGCGATCTGGTCGAGAACGATGTCCCGGTGTGGGGAGTGTGTCTGGGTTCGCAGTTGCTCGCCGCGGCGCTGGGTGCTCGCGTCTACACGGGCGCTGTGCCCGAAGTGGGAGTTGAGGAGATCACCTTGACTGTCGAGGGTCGGCGAGATCCCGTGTGGGGAGATCTGCCCTCCACATTTCCTGCAATGCAATGGCATTCGGATACCTTCGACATTCCGAACGGCGCGGTGCGGCTCGCTGGCTCTGCCAAGTATCCGAATCAACTCTTCCGATACAAGCAGAGTTACGCCGTTCAGTTTCACCTCGAAGCGTCCTCCGAGGTGGCGCGCGAATGGATGGAACTGGCCGAGTACCGCGACTCGCTGCATGCTTCGCTGGGAGCGGACGGTCCGCGCATCTTCATGCAGCAGTTGAGTGCTGCCGAGTCGCAGGGTCTCGAGATTGCCGCAGCGGTGATGGAGAAGTGGTTGAAATCGATCTCTGTTGAATAAGGCCGTTTTGTCCTGATTTACCGATTTACCTGTTACCTTGTGTTGTCGTGGGTGGATGAACCGATCCGGTCGAGCAAGACACCTCGTAGAGTCCGGATCTCCCCCGCGAAAGGGGAGCGATGCGCCGGATACGGAAGATATCGACAGCTGCAGTGACGTGTGTACTCGCG
Source organism: Rhodococcus sp. IEGM 1406 (assembly GCF_030056745.1). Taxonomy (NCBI): domain Bacteria; kingdom Bacillati; phylum Actinomycetota; class Actinomycetes; order Mycobacteriales; family Nocardiaceae; genus Rhodococcus; species Rhodococcus sp. IEGM 1406. Next base: position 519,014 of record NZ_JASHKO010000001.1, read on the forward strand.
TCGACCGCGGTCTTGGGGGCGACCCAGGCTCATGCATCCCCGTGGGATTGCAACGTCACCGGCAGCTTGGATCAATCAGGTGGGCCGACCAATCCGATTCCCTGGCTCAACGGAACGGACGGGAAACTTCCGGAACTGCAGGGCCGCACCTCGGCGGTCGAGTACATCACCGGCGCGCTCAGCCCCAACCAAACCGTCGAGCGGTTCAACGTTCTCGGCACGGATCTCGGCATCATGTGGGACAACGGCGCAGGTCAGGTCCTGACAGCCTTCGGCGACACCGTCGGAATCGGATCTGACCCCCTGTGTTCCGGGGTGGTCGGTGACTGGCGCAGCAACGTCCTGTTCCGTAGCTCGGACGGAAATCTGTCCGACGGCATGAACATCGACTCCTCGCCGACCGACCGGCCGAATCACTCGCGCGAGATCATCGGAAGTCTGAAAGTCACCGGCGTCGAAACCAGCAGCATTCCGACGACGGGTATCTCGGTGGGCGGCGTTCAATACGTCAATTACATGTCGATCCGCTCGTGGGGAGGGTCGGGCGAGTGGGTCACCAACTTCTCGCAGATCGCGTCCTCACACGACAACGGTGAGACCTGGCAGGTCGAACCGGCTTCGTCCCGGCCCAATCTGCCGTTGACGGGTAACGACAACTTCCAGATGGGTTCCTTCGTCAAAGACGGTGGTTACGTCTACAACTTCGGGACCCCCGCGGGACGTTTCGGCGAGGGGCGCCTCTCGCGGGTCAAGGAAGCCTCCATCGCGGACGTCGCGGCGTACGAATACTGGGACGGAAAGGCATGGGTCCCCAACAATCCCGCTGCCGCTGCGGTGGTTCTCGACGGGGACGTCAGCGAACTGTCGGTGCAGTACAACAACTATCTCGGCAAGTTCGTCGCGATGTACTCCAACGAGTGGGGAGCGCTGGTGCTGCGGACGGCGTCGGACCTGACCGGCCCGTGGAGTGCGCCCGACGTAGTGATCGGCACCGACGAGGTTCCGGGACTCTACGGCGCGTACATGCACCCCTGGTCACAGGGGCAGGACCTATACTTTCTCGCCACCACCTGGTCCGACTACAACGTGATGCTCATGAAGACCACGCTGCACCAGTGAACCGGATGGTTATCGTTGAACGGTGAGCACCACCGACAATGCGCTACTGATCACCGCCCTTCGAGACGTGTTGGTGGGACCACTACCCGAAATCGGCCGACGATTTTCGACGTTGATCGCGGACATGGCGCCGCACACTTCCCTGGTGATCTTCACCCGTGAATGCACCGGTAGGCCGCGCAAGGTCGCCGGGGATCCAGCCGTCGTCGATCGTGTGACCATCGCCGAACTCGACCGTACCCGTACGGATCTCACTGTCGGACAGATCTTTCGGGGAAAATGCGCTATCGCCGGCCGGGACCGTGAAGTGCTTGCGATGCTTGATCGAACCGATACGCTTCTCGTTTTGACACCGCACCCCGTACCGGTGAAGACAGCATCCCTCGAATTGATCCAGGCACTGTTCGCAGTGACTGCAACCGGAATTCAGCTCCAGGTCCGGAACGCGAGCCCGGCATATCTCGCCGAGTCGCGGGCAGCGTCGTCCGAGCGTGCGCGCACCGTGGCAGAGATGACGGAGGTGCATGCGGCCACCCTCGAGACGATGCTGGCGACGCTGCGCTCGGCCGATCTCGACGACACACGTGCGCGAACCTCGGCCAGGGAGACTGCGGCCTCGGCCCTGATCGGCTTGCGTTCGGCCGTCGACGTGCACCGCGAGTTGGCCGAGGAGTCGACCACCACGGCTTTTGCGCGGATGCGTGGGGAATTGCGTTCGCTGCTCAAGCATCGGGAAATCGCGTTGGAGTTGGTGGAGCCACCCGTCGACGGGCGTGGGTTACCAGGTGAAGTGGCGCACGGCGCCCGCGCGGTCGTCCGCGGCGCGGTCTTGGCCCTGTCGGATCAGCAGATGCTCTCGCGTATCCGGGTGGCCTGGACGCTCGACGCGGCTTCACTCTCGATCGACATTCGCGACGACGGCGGCGGCGAAGCCGACGTGGTTGACGTTGAACGCCAATTGCGTTCGAGGGTAGAGACTTTGGGTGGAACCGTCGAATCCGAGTCGACGCCCGGGTGGGGGAACCGGATCAGCGCAACCATCCCGCTCGACGCCCCCGTCGCCCTACCGAACCGCGACGTCCTCACCGAACTGGCTCCGCGGGAGTTCGAGGTACTCGAGCATCTGGTGGCCGGACGCCGCAACAAGGCGATCTCGGAGCGCCTCGGCGTCAGCGAGAGCACAGTCAAGTTTCATGTTGCCGGGGTCCTGCGGAAATTGGGCGTCGAGAGTCGGGGTGCGGCGGCCGCCGCGGGCGCGGAGGCCGGCGTGAAGCCTGCACCCTAGTCCTTTCGGCCAGGTAGGTCAGTCAGTTCGACCAGGGTTGCGGGCACCTGCTTCGGGCTAACCTTTCAACGAGTGCACATATCGCAATGTGAAAACACGGCGCCATGTGACGACACGTCCTCAATCGCACGAAGCCAGGAGCAAAGCCATGCCACAGCAGGTACGCGGCGTCATCGCCCGATCCAAGGGTGCCCCCGTCGAAATCGTCCCCATCACGATTCCCGATCCCGGTGCCAACGAGGTAGTGGTCGCCATTGCAGCGTGCGGTGTGTGCCACACCGACCTGACCTACCGCGACGGCGGAATCAACGACGAGTACCCGTTCCTGCTCGGGCACGAGGCGTCGGGCATCGTCGAGAGCGTCGGACCCGGTGTCACTCATGTCGAGGTGGGTGACTTCGTCGTGCTCAACTGGCGTGCCGTGTGCGGGCAGTGTCGTGCGTGTAAGCGTGGCCGCCCGCAGTACTGCTTCGACACGTTCAACGCCGAGCAGAAGATGACGCTCGAAGACGGCACCGAACTGACGCCGGCACTCGGCATCGGCGCATTCGCAGACAAGACGCTGGTTCACGAAGGCCAGTGCACCAAGGTCGACGCCTCGGCCGATCCGGCCGTCGTCGGACTGCTCGGTTGCGGTGTCATGGCCGGCATGGGTGCCGCGATGAATACCGGCAACGTCGGACGCGGTGATTCAGTGGCCGTGATCGGGTGTGGTGGTGTCGGCGACGCAGCGATCATGGGTTCACGCCTGGCCGGTGCCAATACCATCATCGCCATCGACCGGGATCCGCGAAAGCTGGAGTGGGCGACGGAACTTGGTGCCACGCACACGATCAATGCCACCGAGGTCGACGACGTCGTCGAGGCAGTCCAGGAGCTGACCGGAGGTTTCGGTGCCGACGTGGTTGTCGACGCAGTCGGTCGCCCGGAGACCTGGAAGCAGGCGTTCTACGCCCGCGACCTCGCGGGAACTGTAGTGCTGGTGGGTGTTCCGACGCCGGACATGAAGCTGGAAATGCCGCTGGTGGACTTCTTCTCGCGCGGCGGAGCCCTCAAGTCGTCGTGGTATGGCGATTGCCTGCCCGAGCGTGACTTCCCCGTTCTGGTCGACCTGTACCAGCAGGGGCGTCTGCCGCTCGAGAAGTTCGTCAGTGAGCGCATCAAGCTCGACGAGGTCGAGAAGGCCTTCGAGACGATGCACCGCGGCGAGGTCCTCCGTTCGGTGGTGGTCCTGTGACATTGCGAGTCGATCGCGTCGTCACCTCGGGCACGTTCAGCCTCGACGGCGGAACCTGGGACGTCGACAACAACATCTGGTTGATCGGTGACGACAACGAAGTGGTAATCGTCGACGCAGCTCACACCGCGCAGCCGATCATCGACGCTGTCGGCGGACGCAAGGTGATCGGAATCGTCTGCACCCACGGTCACAACGATCACGTCACGGTTGCGCCGGAGCTGGCCGAGAAGCTCGACGCTCCGATCTACCTGAACCCGGCCGACGATGTGCTCTGGGAGATGACTCACCCCGGGGTGAAGCATCTGAGCTTGGAAGATGATCAGCGTATTGCTGTGGCGGGTACGGACATTCTGGCCATCCACACACCGGGCCATTCCCCGGGGTCGACCTGCCTCTACCTGCCCGAGGCGGGGGAACTGTTCAGCGGCGACACCTTGTTCTCCGGTGGTCCCGGTGCTACCGGGCGGTCGTACTCCGACTTCCCGACCATCATCGGGTCCATTCGCGACAAGCTGTTCGCGCTCCCCGCCGAGACCAAGGTTCACACCGGTCACGGCGACGGCACGACGATCGGTACCGAGGCGCCGCATCTCGAAGAATGGATCCGCGCCGGATCCTGATGTGATCAGAGCGAAGTGGGGACGCCGGTACCGGCGTCCCCACTTTGTCACAACGCTGATGCCCAACCGGCGGTGTCGTTCTCACCCGGGATTGCCATCAGGCCGTGCCACAGTTCGAGGATCTCGAACCATTCTGTCTCGGATCGGCTGAGGGGACGTACAGATTCGTAGCCGGCGCGCAGGCTCTGCCGTACCGCGATCGGTGTCGGTCGCCAATCGGTGAACAGGGTGCCCAGATAGACGCTTGCCTTGGCCAGGTCGCTCACCCGGTGGTCGATCACCACGTCGTCGAAGTCGAGTACTCCGGTGGTCCGAGAGTTTCGAGTCAAGATGTTGGCTGCACGGAAGTCGTTGTGCACCAGTTGTGTTTGGTCATCGAGCTCGGACACCCGCGCCAGGAGGTCCACGAGCCTACGCGTTGCATCAGGCGCGAACCCGCGGTCGAAATTCTCGAGCCAACCACCGATGCGCTCCTTCAACCCGGTGCTGCGCGACGAGAAAACCGATCCGTCGACATGGGTGGCGCCGAGCGTTCGGTGTATTTCTGCCAGACATGCTCCTGCCGAACGGACCGCCGCGTGGTCCTGCACGTCCAACCAATCTCCCGCCATCTCCGGCAGTACGGTGAACGACACTGCGCACGAAGGCCCTTCCAGTGTTTCCCGGTCCAGCAGTATTTCCCGGACCAGCAGGGTTTCCCGGTCCAATCCGTTCAGGGACGTGATTGGCGACGGAACGGGCGCACCCTGCCCGGCGAGTGCGCTCAGCAGGCGCGTCGACGCCTCCAGGTTCGCGAAGCGCTCTGTGGCGCGCGACCACTTCACCACCAGCCCACCTCGGTCGCTCGCAACCCACACAATCGCGTTCTGGTCACTGATCGCCATTCGCGAGCACTCGAGGGCCGTCAATCCCCAAGTCTGCTCGAGTACCGCCGAGACCCAATGGGTGGCTGCGCCAAAGCTGTTGAATCCGAATCGCTCCTCCAGAGCGGCTTCCGACTCCACCGACTCCCAGAGCATGGACAAGCCGCGTGGCAACATGCTGTCCGACTCTAGTGGGATGAACACAGTCATCTCATGCGTCAGGAGCAGGTTTGCCCGATTGTGTAGCTGCGTTTTCGAGCATCTCGATTCGGTTGTTGAGCCGCTCGATCGTCATACGCACACTCCAGATGAGTTCGATGAGGCTTTCCTGCATGACGGGGATGCCCATGATGTCCGACAACTGGCGCCACAGCGCCATAGTCGACTTTCGATGGGAATCGTATGTGACTTGTAGCGCCGCCAACTGCACCTCTGCGGGTACTTGATCCTTGACATGCGAACCGAAGGGTGGGGGTTCCTGGTCAACCCACGGCGACCATCGCGATTGGACTTCTGCCTCCGTCATCTTGGACAGTCTTTCCAGTATCTCGCGGCATGCGGCGGGTGAGGAGAACACCGTTTCGAGGCATCGGTGGTAGTCCGGGGGTTGCATTTGCTTGTGTTCCGACATTGATCAGCGCTCCGCGTACTCCGTCCGGAGACGAAGGTTACGAGAGTACACCGAATCGGCCTTGGCGACAGCTGCAGTTCAGCCGCCTTGACTCAGTTCGCTGAAGATCAGGTTGGTCTGGGTATTGGCGATGGCAGGATCGTTGAGGTGTGCGCTGACGAAATCGCGAAGCCGAGTGGGGGATTCACACGACACGTGCACCAGGAGATCACGGTCCCCACTCATCAGGAACACTCGCTGAACGGAATCCAATCCGCTCAGGTGCTCGGCAATTTCCGTCATCCGGCTCCTGGCGTGGGAGTGAATCAGAATCGACACCATCGCCGAGATCTCGAGGCCGAGTAGCTCGAGGTCGATGTCTGCATGAAACCCCTTGATGACGCCCGATTCGCGTAGAGCGCGCATCCGCGCCAGAGCGGTCGACGGCGCTATCCCGACCTTCTCTGCGAGTGCATTGTTGGGGATGCGCGCATCCCGGACGAGTTCGCGGAGAATCGCTGTATCGACTTCGTCGAGCCGAACATGATTCGGCCGAGCCGCGGCTGCCGCCCGTTCGATCGCACTAATCATCCGATTTCTCCCTGCCGTCGCGAAAATATTCAGCATCTATTGACCGCGCCCGTCGATGATCCTAGCTTTTGCCAAACACATCGAATTATCAAACGGTCGAGATCGACACAGTCGACTGTTGCGACGAAGGGGTCCGGATGGTTCCGAGGATCGGCCGACACACGGGCGATTCGGGGGCGCGGTTGATCGACATCAGCCCGCCGATCTCCGAATCGACGCCCGTGTGGCCAGATGATACCGCTTTCACCCGAGCTATCACGTCAGACCTCGGCGGCAGTGACGCCGTCACCATCAACCGAATCACCACCACTCCTCATATCGGTGCTCACGCCGATGCGCCGGCGCACACCCGCATCGACGGTGCGCCCATCGGTTCTGTTCCCCTCGAGCCCTATCTCGGCGAAGCACTGGTGGTCGACATGACGGGGGTCGACGGTGCCGCATGCATCAGGCCCGTCGAAGAGACGGTGGAGCGACTCGGCGGCCATCTGCCGCAACGGCTGATTCTGAGGACCTACCCGAAGTACCCGAGCGAGTGGGACAACGACTTCGCTGGCGTTTCTCCGGACCTGACTCACTGGTTCGCCGACCGCGGGGGCGTTCTGATCGGAATCGACGGCGCCTCGTTCGATCCGATGGACAGCAAGACCATGGACGGGCACCACGCGGCAAGCGATCGTGGCGTCGCGATCCTCGAAGGACTGTGCCTCGACGAGGTCGACGAAGGCTACTACGAGTTGATCGCACTGCCGCTGAAGTTCCTCGACCTCGATGCCAGCCCGGTACGCGCCGTGCTCCGGACTCTGCCTTCATCACTTTCAACGCCGACACATGCAGGAGAAGAATCGTCATGACATCGACAACCACCCTTTCGTTGGATGACTGCGTCAAGGCCGACGCAGTGGATCCCCTGAGGGAGTTCCGCCGCGAGTTCGCGATTCCGGAGGGCATTCTCTACTTCGACGGAAACTCGCTCGGCGCGCGTCCCATTGCCGCACAGGAATGCGCCGCGAGAGTAATCGGCGACGAGTGGGGCAACGGCTTGGTTCGCAGTTGGAACGAGGCTGGATGGTTCGACCTCCCGGTCCGCCTCGGTGACAAACTCGCCCCGTTGCTGGGAGCAGGTGAAGGCGAAGTGGTAGTGACGGATTCGACGTCGATCAACCTGTTCAAGGCATTGGCCTCCGCACTGTCCATCGCGGCTGCGCAGGATCCCAGCCGGAAGGTGATCGTCTCCGAGCGCGACAATTTCCCGACTGACCTCTACATTGCGGAGGGCATCATCTCGCTGCTCGATCAGGGATACGAACTACGCCTGATCGACCAACCGGGCGACCTCACCGAAGCAGTAGGACCAGACACCGCCGTAGTGATGTTGTCGCACGTCAACTACCGCACCGGAAACCTGTATGCGATGACGGAAGTCACTGCAGCAGTGCAGGAACGTGGCGCCCTCATGATCTGGGATCTCGCACACTCGGCCGGCGCCGTCACTGTCGATCTGAGCGGCGCCGACGCCGACTTCGCGGTCGGGTGTACGTACAAGTACCTCAATGGTGGTCCGGGTTCGCCTGCATTCATCTGGGTCAACCGTCGCCATCAGAACACCGGAATCCAGCCACTGTCCGGGTGGTGGGGGCACGCGCGACCGTTCGCGATGGAGTCGGCCTACGAACCGGGCGCAGGAATACGACGGTTTCTGAGTGGTACTCAACCCATCACGTCGTTGTCACTCGTCGAATGTGGTCTCGACGTCATGCTCAAAGCTGACATGGCCGACATCCGCAGCAAGTCGCTCGCGCTGGCCGATCTCTTCATCAGCCTCGTCGAGGAGCGTTGCGCTGCCTACGGTTTGGAGTTGATCACGCCGCGCGAGCACGAGCGTCGTGGCTCGCACGTGAGTTTTGTTCATTCCGAGGGCTATTCCATCATGAAGGCTCTCATCGCGCGGGGCGTCATCGGTGACTACCGCGAACCCGGAGTGCTGAGGTTCGGTATCACTCCGCTCTATCTCGGATACGCCGACGTGTGGAACGCCGTCGACGTATTGCGAGACATCCTCGAGAACAAGTCCTGGGATCGCCCCGAATTCCGCGAGCGCGACGCAGTCACCTGATTCTTCCAAGTTTCCGCGGACCGGGAGGTACCGCCTTTCGCAAGGAGCTTTCATGAGTGATTTCAAAAACATTCAGCAGCGAGAATCAGGTCTCAAACGCGAACTCGGCCCCAAGCAGATGAGCATGATCGCGCTCGGCGGTGCAATCGGCACCGGACTGTTCCTCGGCAGTAAGTTCGCCATCGGATTTGCCGGCCCGAGCGTCATCATCAGTTACGCGATCGGCGGGTTGATCGCCCTGCTGCTGATGGGTGCCCTCGCCGAAATGACCGTCGCACATGCGACATCAGGTTCGTTCGGTGCGTACGCAGAGTTCTACGTCGGACCGTTGATCGGCTTCCTCGTTCGCTATCTCTACTGGTCATGCATCGTCCTAGCGGTCGGGACCGAGGTCACCGCGATCGGTGAATACATGCAGTTCTGGTTCGCCGACGTACCGTCGTGGCTGTGGATCGTGTTGTTCTCCGGAGTGCTGATAGGCGTGAACATGTTCAACGTCAAGGCCTTCGGAACGATGGAGTACTGGTTCTCGACGATCAAGGTCTTCGCGATCGTGGCGTTCATCGTGATGGCAGCGTACGTCGTGTTCGGTAGCGGGAACCCGGACTACGGATTTCACAATTACACGGCCGGCGGCGGATTCTTTCCGAATGGTTTGTCCGGCATGTGGTTTGCCGTGATCGTATCGATCTTCAGCTACTTGAGCATCGAGATGATCGCCATTGCGGCCGGTGAGGCGGAGAACCCGGCGGTAGCGGTGAAGAAGGCGTTCCGTGTGACGATCGTCCGGCTGTTCGTCTTCTACATCGCAACCCTTGCTTTGATTCTGGCAATTGCTCCGATGGACAAGATCTTGAGCGGCGGAAGCCCTTTCGTCACGGTGATGCAGGTCGTGAAGATTCCGGGCGCAGACAGTGTGCTGAACTTCGTGGTGATCATTGCCGCGCTGTCCGCGATGAACAGTCAGTTGTACGTGTCTTCGCGAATGATGTTCTCGCTCTCCCGTGCTGGTGACGCGCCGGCCATTCTCGGCAGGGTCAGGGCCAACGGCTCGCCGGTCAACGCCCTGTTACTCTCGACGTCGGGTATCGCCGTCGCCACAATCGTCTACGTGCTTTTTCCCGAGCAGGCATTCACGTTGATGATCTCGTTGTCGATGTTCGGAGCGATGGCGACGTGGCTGCTGATCTTCGTGACGCACTGGTTCTTTCGCAAGCGGATGGCAAGCGAAGGACGAACCCTCTCGTTCACGATTCCGTTCTTCCCGGTGGGGACGATACTGGGTGGTGTCCTCATGGTCGCGATCCTCGTCACGACATTGTGGGTCGAGGATTTCAAGATGACCTTGGTGTTCGGGGTGCCGTTTGTTCTTGCCGTGATCGGCATCTACTACTTCGCCCGATCACGTCGGGCGCAGAGTCGAGCGGTAACGGCTGAACAGGTTCAGGACGAGATCACCGGCACGGTGGTCAAGCGGGTGCCCTGACTCGCATTGGGAATCACAGGGTTTCGGCGAAGAACTCCATAGTGCGGGTCCAGGCGAGGGCAGCAGAATCCGGGGCGTAGTGGCTGGTCGAAGTGTCGTTGTTGAACGCGTGGCCGGCGTCGGCATAGCGGTACACCCGGGCGAGATCGGACGCGGTTGCGCGCAATTGCTCGACGCTCTCCGGCGGGATACTCGGATCGAGGTCGCCGTAGTGACCGAGCCACGGGACCTGCAGTTGCGCTGCAAGTTCGGTGCCTGCCGCGATTCCGTCCCATCGGGCCTCGGCGACACCGCCGCCGTAGTACGTGACAGCGGAATCGACGAGGGGTACCGCGGCACACCACAGTGACGCGGTGCCGCCCATGCAGAATCCGAGGGAGCCGACTCTGTCTGCTCCCTCGGATCGGCTGTAGTCGACAGCGGCACGTACGTCGTGGCCGATGCTTGTGCTGTCGAGTGCCATGAGCGCATCCTTCGCGGACGGGAAGTCGGTGAAGGAGGTCTGTGCGCCGCGGTGGTAGAGATGCGGGGCGACGGCAAGGTAGCCGGCGTCGGCGAGGCGTTCGAGGATGCTCTCGATGTGTTGGTTCACGCCCCACGCTTCTTGGAGAACTACTACCGCATGTCTCGGTTCACTCGGCGAATCCGGTCGGCTGACGGTCAGCGGTACGTCACGTGTGGTCGTCGTGAAAGTTCCCATGTCCCGACTGTATGCGAGTACGGACTGTATTCGAGTACGGACTGTGGGTGCACGGTCGAACTAGACTCGTCGAATGTTCAGTTCCGACGTTCCGCCGATCAACCTGGGCAGTTGGCCGACGCCCGTCGAACCTTTGGCGCGTTGCGCGAAGGCACTCGGATTGGGGCCGGAAGACCTGTGGATCAAACGTGACGATGTCACCGGACTAGGCGGTGGCGGCAACAAGATCCGAAAGCTGCAGTACACCTGCGCTCAAGCTTTGGCCGTCGGCGCGACGACTTTGATCACTACCGGTGCACCGCAAAGCAATCACGCTCGGTTGACTGCATCCTCAGCAGCCCGTTTGGGATTGCGTTGTGTGCTGGTGCTCGGTGGTGCCGAGCCGGAATCCGCGCAGGGAAATCTCGTTCTGGATGCACTCGCGGGCGCTGAGATCGTCTGGGCCGGTGGGGACACGGCATCCGCGGTCGACGCCGCGGTGCAGGCCGTCGCTGACTCGGGCGGAGTTCCTTTTGTCATTCCCTTCGGTGGTACCAGCGCGGTGGCCGCGCAGGGTTACGTCGACTGCGCACGCGAGATCGAGCAGCAACTCCCCGGAGTGGAACGCGTCGTGGTTGCACTCGGATCGGGCGGAACGATGGCTGGACTTGTCGCGCATCTGGGCGTCGACAGAGTTGTCGGCGTCGATGTCGGGGCTGTTGCCGATCCAGTGTCGACCCTCGCTGGGTTATTGGACGAGATGCCTGGTCCGACCGTGCGAGCCGCGGATCTTCAGATCCTGCGAAACCAAGTTGGACAAGGATATTCGACGCTCACGGAAGCATCAGCCGGCGCGATCCGATGTTTGGCTCGTACGGAGGGCATCTTCCTCGACCCGACGTACACCGGCCGAGCCTTTGCGGGTTTGATCCAACTCGTGAAGGACAAAGCCATCACGGCGGGATCAGAAACGGTCTTCCTGCACACCGGTGGGTTACCTGGCCTGTTCGGACATCCCGAACTGTCGACGCTGCGGTGAGCGAGCAGATCGACTACCCGCTCAGCAGCCCGCTCGACGAGCTGTCCGAGTGGCAACGCGTCGTGCGACCGCTGCGCGTCAGTGCCGACGGGTATCTGCGTTTGGCGACCAATCGGCTGTCAGTCGACTCCGACTACACGTGGGAGATGCACCGCCACAGCGATCACGAATTGCTGTGGGCGATCGACGGTGTTCTCGAGGTCCGTACTCCGGAGACTGTGTACACGGTGCCGAGCGGGGTCAGTCTGTGGATCCCGTCCTATGTTCCCCACGAGGTGACGGCGCGTAGCGGCACAGAATTGTCGTGCACGTGGTTGGTGGCATCCGATGTGACCGGGTTGGATCGTGTGGTGGCCTTGTCCACCCCTCCGCTGCTCGAACAAGTACTCGATCACCTCACCCGAGACGACTTGACCGACGCGGCTCGTCGACGAGCCGAGGCGTTTGCCATCGACCTCGTCGAACCCGTTCCGCGACTGATTTTCGATGTGCCGCTGCCGACGACGCCGTGGCTTCGGCAGATCGCAGATCAGTTGGTTGCCAGCCCGGCCGACACCCGATCGGTCGAGGAGTGGGCCACCGACGCGAAGGTCAGTACGAGGACCCTCACACGAAGGTTTCCGGCCGAAACCGGATTGACCTTCTCGGAATGGCGTATGCGACTGCGGGCTCATCATGCGATGCAACTTCTGGCACTCGGTCGAAGCATCTCGTTTGTATCGAGGAAGACGGGTTTCCGTTCCGAAAGCGCGTTCGGTGCGGCTTTTCGTCGCACGATGGGTGTGACCCCGGGGGAGTTCGCAAGCCTGATCGATCATCCGCGCGCGCCATTGACCGATTGGCTACAGGACTAGTCCGAACAGCGACTCAAAGCGCCTCGATCGGACTTGTGTCGTGCCACAGAATGAACTTAGGGTTGGCTAAACAATCACCTCTGTAGGAGTTCTGCGTGCGCGCAATTCGATCATTTTCTTTCGGTTCCAGAGTCATCGCAGCGGCGGCAGTTGTCGTTGTCGGTGCGATGGTGGTGACTGGCTGTTCCTCGTCATCGGCCGACTCCGAGCCGACGGACGTCCGGACCGTTGCATCGGCATACGGGGACATCGAGGTTCCCGCCTCGCCGGAGCGCGTCGTCGCCGCGTCGTACGACACTCCTTGGCAGCTCATGTCCCTCGGCGTGAAACCGGCTGCTGTGCAGGACTACGGCAAGTGGATCAGTGAATTCACGCCGGAGCAGCAGGCGTTCGTCGACGGGCTCCCGACCATCGGGCCCTACGGGGAAATGAACTTCGAAGCGATCGCTGCGGCAGATCCCGACATCATCGTCGGCGACGCCGACGAGGTGGACCAAGCGGCGTTCGACCGTCTGTCTGGCATTGCGCCCACTGTCATCGTCAAGGGCGAGAGTCGAGGCGACTGGAAGACGATCACCACGGAGATCGCCGAGGCGATCGGCAAGACGGACGTGCTCGAGTCGACGCGCACTGCCTACGAAGAGAATCTCGAACGTGTTCGTGGCGAGTACGCGGACGTGATCGCGAACAACAAGTGGATTCACATTTCGCTCGGAGACGCACCCGGCGCTTTCTCGGTTCAGCAGCCCACTGGTGCGATCGGCAATTTGGTCGTCAACGAACTCGGATTGGCGTACGGGCCCGGTGTTCCGACCAATTACACCGATGCCGGATACGAGTCCTACCCGATGGAGCAGTTGGCCGACATCATGAACGGTGTGATGGTCGTGCTGTATCCCCTGAATGCGGACGGATCGACCAATGCGGCGGTTCAAGCGGTCCTCGACGACAACCTCTTCACGAGGCTGCCGGCGGCGCAGGCTGGGCACGTCTTCGGATTGCAGTCGAGTGTCACAGATTTCGTGACCGCGAACGGTTGGCTGAACGAAGTGAAAACGAAGGTGTTTGCAACGCTCTGACGCTTGCTCACCTTTTGGCTGCCCGCAACTGACCAGTTGAGGGCGCGCAGTCTTTTTGGTCGCCACTACGAGCGGAAATCCTGTCCTCTGCTTATGATTTCTGTCACTGCCGGTTACCGTTACTTCGACGAGGGCGACGCGGTTCGACCTTGCCTTGGCAGGGATCATCGATCCTCGGCGACGTGCGGAGGTGGTCGCCATCCCCGCAGATCCGTGGGGTATTTTGTCCGTATCTACTGTCGGGGTGAGCAGTGATGTGCGGGGGAGTTTTTGGTGAGTACAAGCGCTCGTGCCGTCTTTCGAGCAGGGCGCTCTGGATTTCGGGACCATACCCGTCCGGACATTAGTTCTGGTTTGCTGAGCGTGAACGGTGCGTGGGGCGAATCGTTCGAGGGGACGAAAGGCGAGATCGGCGAATGACAGCGACTTCCGACGCACGGCATACCGAATCGAAGGCTGTCCAGAACACCGACTCGCCGTCTGGCGAAAACCCGCGCTGGCGCGACCGCAAAAGGTACCTGTGGCCGCTCGGATTGCTGATTCCACTCAGCCCGTTCATCTCCTGGTTTCTCGTCGACAACCTTCGTCTCGGATTGTTCTGGGCGACCGGCGCGTGGCTGCTGGTCATCGTCATCCCGATCATCGACATGTTGGCTGGTGAAGATGGCGAAAGTCCGCCGGACGATGCGATCCCACGACTGCAGAAGGACCGCTACTACCGCTGGTGCACTTACGCGTTCCTCCCCTTGCAATACGCCGGTCTGGTCTTCGCCTGCTGGTGCGCGATCAACGCTCCGATGGGAATCGCGGAGAAGATCGCGATGTCGTTCACGGTGGGTGTCGTCGCCGGCGTCGGTATCAACGCGGCCCACGAGCTCGGCCACAAGAGCGAGAAGAGCGAACAGTGGCTCGCGAAAGTGGCGCTTGCGCAATCTCTCTACGGGCACTTCTACGTGGAACACAATTTCGGCCACCATGTGCGTGTAGCTACTCCGCAGGACCCGGCCAGCTCACGGTTCGGTGAGAGCTTCTGGAGGTTCTTGCCACGAAGTGTCTTCGGCGGGCTGCGTTCGGCATGGCGCATCGAGAGCGCGCGACTCCAGAGGAAAGGCAAACGAACCTGGAGCTTCGAGAACAATATTCTCAACGCTTGGGCGATGAGTGTTGTCCTCTTCGCGACGCTGATCGGTATCTTCGGTTGGGAGGTCGCGCCATGGCTCCTGCTGCAGGCAGTCGCCGGATTCACCTTCCTCGAAGCCGCGAACTACCTCGAGCATTACGGTCTGCTGCGTGGCAAGCGTGCTGACGGCTCGTACGTTCGCTGCAGCCCCGCTGACAGTTGGAACAGCGATCACGTCGTGAGCAATCTGTTTCTCTACCAACTGCAGCGGCACAGCGATCACCACGCCAACCCGAAGCTGCGGTACCAAAGTCTGCGTAGCGCGGCCGAAGCGCCGCAACTTCCGGCCGGCTACGCAGTGATGATCGTGATCGCGTGGATTCCACCACTGTGGCGCCGGGTGATGGATCAGAGATTGTTGGACTACTACGACGGCGACACAGAACGAATCAACGTCGGCTGATTACGTAGCCGTCCGCTGAACTGTTCGGAGTTGTCGTTTCAGCGACCGTCATCCCACACGGTGTTACCGCTCGCGGTCGTCGACGGGTAGTCCTGGACCGCGTCCCAGTGTTCGACAATTTTGCCGTTCTCGTCGAATCGGAAGATGTCCATCGAGCCGCCGCCGGCCGTTCCCTCACCGGACGAAGCGAAGGTCTGAACAAAGACGAAGTCGCCCTCGGCTATCGTCCGTGGAAACTTGGTGGCCTTGTCTCCGGTAACGGGTTCGATCCCGGCCAGTGCGGTGACAAATGCGTCCTTGCCGTCAGCGAACGAGGGGTTGTGCTGGGTGTAGGTCGGACCGACCAGCTGGTCGGCAGCCTCGGCGGATTTGCCTTCGTTGAAGGCGAGCTGCAGGAACGTCAACGCGTTGGCCGTGTTGCGCTCCAAGACTTCTGACGACTTGGACGGCGACGAGGTGGGTCCGTCGAACATCGTGTTCGGATTTGCGGACGTTTCCGGCACGTCTTGAATGGCATCCCAGTGTTCGACGATCTTGCCGTTGTCGACGCGGAAGATGTCGAATACTGCCTGGCCGCGGTCGCCAGGTGTAGACGTGGTGTGAGACTGGAGGGCAACCAGATCGCCCTCGGCGAAAACACGAGTGATCTCGGCGTGTAATCCGGGTGTGGCCTCGACGTAACCGCCTATGCCGCTGACAAATCCGGCTGCCCCATCGGCGGCGGTGGGGTTGTGTTGGATGTAGACGTCGCCAAGGTACCGGTCGGCGGCTTGCTGTACCTGACGGCCGTTGAACGCCAGTTCGTAGAAATCTGTGACGACGGTCTTGTTGGATTCGAGTTGATCGCCCTGTTCGGCGACAACGGTCGTGGACGTCGCAGAACTGCTGGGCGTTGCGGATTCCGCGTCGTTGGAGCACGCGGTGAGCAGGAGGGCGGCGGCAGCGGGAACAGCGATCCAGGCTGCGCGCCTACGAAGGTTGCTCATGTTCAGTGTGCGACGGTGAAACGCTGGCGACGGTGGGCCGGAGTCTCGATCTCGTCGACAAAAGCGTGTGCGTAGTCTTCGCCCGCGACGGCGGAGTTACCCTCGGCGTCCGTCAGGAGAATGTCGCCACCCAACTGGAACGATCCCTTCGGGGCGACGCCGGCATGGGCACCGAACGCTGCGGCCGGGCTCACGTAGAACCAGTCGACATTGCTGTCGGTCGCGCGGAGCGCGTCGAGGACGTCGGCGTGAGCGAGCGCCTCACCCTTGTATGCGTCCGGGAAATCGGGGGTGTCGACGACGCGCGGCCCACCCTCGGCGACCAACAGGCTGCCGGCGCCACCGACTACGGCAATGCGAGCACCGTTGCGTGCGGCGGCATCTGCGAGGGGAGTGACGGCGTCGAGCAGGCGCTTGCCGTCGATCTCGCGAGCGGGGATGGCAACGACAACGACGTCGTTGTCTGCCGTGATCTGCTCCACGATCGTGTTGTCGTGAACCGAACCCTGCACGACATTCGTGTCGGTTCCGGACTGCGCGCTGCGAGCGACGACGGTTACCTCGTGGCCGCGTGAAGCGGCTTCCTTCGCGATTGCATTTCCTGCAAAACCGTTTCCACCGAATACTGCGATCTTCGACATGGCGTGTGCCTTTCCTTGCTGTCGTCGTTGTGCTTGTAGTAGTAAATTTATTCACCTGGAAGGTCGATGTCTCGGTCAGATGCGGGCAGTAATTGGTGAAAAACAGACATCTTGATGACGATGGGCCGACCGCTTCGGGTCGAAGTTGCGAACCGTAGGGTTGGTACATGACTCTCACCGCCGACAACAACGCAGGTCCGCTGGCAATCGAGCGCTCGGACGTCGAAGCCGCACAGACTCGTATCGCAGGACTGGCGCGGCGTACTCCCACCTTTCGAACTGCGGTGCCGACACCACACGGTGAGGTGCCGGTTCTGTTCAAGCTCGAGTACCTCCAACACGGCGGCTCCTTCAAGGTGCGCGGCAGTCTCAATGCCGTGGAACGAGCGGTCGCCGACGGCACCATGCCTGACGCAGGCGTGGTGATCGCGTCCGGCGGCAACGCTGCGATCGGCGCTGCGTGGGCCGCGCGGCGCCGAGGACTCACCTGCACAGTGGTGGTGCCGGAGACAGCGCCCGAAGCAAAGGTGAAGGCACTTGGGGAGCTGGGTGCAACCGTTCACAAGGTCGGCGACCGGTATGCACTCGCCGCTGCCGCTGCGGCGGACATCGCACGCTCGAGTGGTGCGCTCGAACTGCACGCCTACGACCTGCCCGACATCGTCAGCGGAGCCGGGACCATTGCTCTCGAGATCGAGGACGACGCATCCGGACCGATCACGTATTGCGTTGCAGTCGGCGGCGGCGGGTTGGTCTCTGGAATCGTCGCGGCGGCTCGTCCCGAAGATCAAGTGGTAGCCGTTGAGCCGACCGGGGCTGCCACCTTGCGCACCTCGCTCGATGCGGGGCGTCCGGTCGATATCGAAGTGAACAGTATCGCCGGGGACTCATTGGGGGCCACACGGATTGGCGCCATCGCCTGGGAGACGCTGCATGAGAGTTCGGTTAACAGCGTTGTGGTCGACGATGATTCGATCCGGCAGGCGCGGGCGTTCCTGTGGCGGGAGTTCCGGATCCTGGTGGAGTTGGGAACCGCGGCAGCAATGGTTCCGGTTCTGAACGGAACGGTGACGCCGCCGTCCGACGGTGAATTGTGCGTCGTTTTGTGCGGTGCCAACACGCATCCGACCGACCTGTAATTTTTGCGTATTTCTTTGCCTGCGTGTGAGAAAGTCCCAGGTGGGTACCTCTCGCAGTATGAGTACCAGCAGCATTATCTGGATAATTGTTGCCGTGGTCGTGGTGATAGCGATCGTGGCCGCACTCCTGTGGGTGGCGCGAAACAGGCGCGACGAGCGTCGTCACATCGAGGCAGAACAGATCCGCGAAGACGTCGCAGACAAGTCGCTGCAAGTAGGCGAGCGCGAGGCGCGGGCAGAAGAGACAGCAGCCAAAGCGCGCATGGTGCAGGCAGAGGCCGACGCCAAAGCGGCGGAAGCGTCTGCGCTGCAACATCATGCAGCGCAACATCGGAAAGAGGCGACGAGTTCTCGCGAGGAACTGAACCAGCAACGAGATCATGCAGACACGATCGACCCCAAGGTTCCCAACCCCGAAGAACCGCGGTCGACGCCGGATCAGAACCCTCGAAACCCTTGATCTCGAAACACTTGATGCAGGCGTTCGAGGAAAGCGTCTGCCCGTATATGGTTCGACGATCATGATGAACAAAGAATCGTCACCGCAGGACCAGAAAAGTGTCACGTCCACGGCGGCTGACGTCGCACAGAACAATGTCTTCGAGCGCTTTGCCCGCGCAGGATTTGTCGTCAGCGGTGTGGTTCATCTGCTGATCGGATATATCGCGATCCGCCTTGCTCTCGGTGGATCCGGGTCTGCGGACCAATCGGGTGCGATGGCCGAGTTGGCAGGAAAACCAGGGGGTGTCTTCGCTCTGTGGGTCGGCGTCGTGGCCTTCCTTGCCATGGCGTTGTGGAGATTGGCCGAAGCTGCGTTGGGGAGCTCGTCGTCGCCGTCCTCGGACGACAAGAAGAAGGAGTTCTTCAACCGCGCAAAGGCTCTGGGCATTTCGCTCGTCTATTTCGGTTTTGCTTTCACTGCATTCGGATTCGCCCGCGGAAGCGGGAAGTCCAGCAGCGGTCAGAGTGCGGGAATCACGGCGCGTTTGATGGAGAACACGCTGGGGACTATCGCATTGGTGATCGGTGGGATCGCGATCATCGCTGTTGGTGTTTACCACGTGTACAAGGGCGCGAGCCAGAACTTCCTGGATGATTTGAAAGGCACACCCAGCAACTTCGTGCGCCGACTCGGAACCGTCGGGTATGTCGCCAAGGGCTTGGCCATCGCTGCTGTCGGCGTTCTGGTTCTTCTCGCGGTCAACAGTTCCGAACCCGGCAAGTCCTCCGGACTCGACGGAGCGTTCAAGACGCTGGGTGCGCAGCCGTACGGAGTGGCCCTGCTGATCCTTGCCGGATTAGGCATCATCACCTACGGGCTCTACTGCTTCGTGATGGCACGCTCGACGAAGATGTAGCGCCCCTGGGTAAGTGGGTCTATCCGAATGACCCGGTCTGGAAACCGGCGTCGCTGCCCGACGAACTTCCCGTCGAGCTACCGAATATCGGTCGTCTCGGAACCAGATCATGCATCAGGTTCACTGCTGCAGGGTCGATCATCGCCGCATTTCCACCGTTCGCCAGAATCGTGATCGACCAACCGCTGTCGGGAACCAACAGGGTGATGCAGTTGGATCCCGAGCTGTCTCCGTTCTTCTTGGCGAACCGTTGTGGGAAGTTCGGCGTCGGGGGTTGGAGCTGCCACGCCATTCCCATTCCGAATGCAGGATTCTCCGGAGCTTGCGTGTCGATCTGCTCGAGCATCGAGGTCAGGACCGGTTTGAGCGGGTTGTTGCCATAGCCGAGAGTTGTTGCGGCCCAGATCGACATGTCCTCGGCGGTGCTGACGAGGCCACCCCCGCCTGCGATCGCACCCGTGTTGTTCCACAGAGGGGCTCTTGTGCCGTCGAGGTAGTACGGAACGGCCAGGTCGGTTGCTTTGGTCTCGATCACGGTACCCATCATCCCGAGCGGGTCGGTGATTTCGCGGGCGACTGCTGCCGCGAAAGGCGGCTTCTCCTGTCCCGGAATGATCTTGTCTGCCATGAGTGTGCCGAGCAGTCCGAACCCGAAGTCCGAGTACAGCCAGTGGCTACCGGGGGCGAACTCCAAGGCCCCGGGAGCCCGGAGTCCTTCCCAGAGCATGTCTCTCGTGTACTTCGCTTTCTCGTCCGTGCACGATTGTGTGGGATCGGCACACCCTGCCGAAAGATTGGGTGGGTCGTCGCTCAGACCGGAACGGTGGGTGACCAGTTGGCGAAGCGTGATCTCCTCGCCACTGCTGCCTTTTGGCAGCGGGTTGCCATCCGAATACTTGCTCGCCAGGTCGTCCAATCCGACTTCTCCCCGAGCGATCAGTTTCGCCAGTAGTGCAGCGGTGAAGGTCTTGGTCTCCGAGGCGATCTCGAATTGCGTTCGTGGAGTGACTCTCACGCCGTTTTCGACGTCGGCCTGGCCGTAGTGGTACGTAGTGGTGACACTCGCTTTGCGGTTCTTCTCATCCGGTTTGACGATGGCGAAGGCAAGACCGGGGACTCCGCTGTTCAGCAGTGTCTCTGCGACGCGCTGTACCGCTTGGGCTTCCGCAGGATCGCCGACCCGCGAACCTGGATTGGGTGCCGTGGGGCCGGCGGCGCTGGCGGTCGAGGAGGTCGCGAGGGTTATGGCCGCGGTTGCCGCCAGCCCTGCGACGCTGATGAACTGTCGTCGTGACGTCCGGGCGGACCCTCGATCCTGGTTTTCCATTGTTTGCACATTACAACCAAAGTCGACTGGTTTGACTGTTTTGTCGGAATTGCCAAGGTGTGGTCCTTAGACGATGGATTTGCTAAATCACGCCGCCGTTGACGTAGATGACCTGGCCGTTGACCCAACGAGCTGGGCCGGCGAGAAACGCGACAGCCTCCGCGATGTCCACCGGTGTGCCGAGGCGTTCCAGAGGAGCCAGCTTGGACAGGTTCTCCACTGTAGCTTCGTCTTTCCCGTCCAGGAACAGATCGGTGGCCGTGGGGCCTGGGGCTACGGCGTTGACCGTGATGTCGCGTCCCCTTAGCTCTTTCGCGAGAACCAGAGTGATCGCGTCGACAGCACCTTTGGTGGCGGCGTACGCGGCATAAGTCGGAAACGCCAGCTTCTTCACGGAGGTGGAGAAATTGATGATCGCACCACCGCGTCGGACACGTCTGGCTGCCTGCTGGTCGACCACGAAGGTCCCTCGGACGTTGGTCCGATGCATCCGATCGAAATCGTCGAAGTTCAGTTCTGCGACGGTGGAGAGAATCATGATTCCGGCTGCATGGACGACGACGTCGATGCCCCCGAACTCCTCCTCGACCGTATCGAACAGGGCCCCGACTTCACCTTCGTCGGCGACGTCGGCATGCACCGCGATGGCGCGACCGCCCGCTGCGACGATGGTGTCAACTGTTTCCTGGGCGCGTTGAAGATTTCCTGAATAGTGCACGGCGACAGCCATTCCGTCGGCGGCGAGCTTCTCGGCAGTCGCTCGCCCGATGCCGCCGGAAGCTCCGGTGACGATGGCGACGCGGGTGGTGGTGTCAGTCATGATGTAACTCCTGAACTGGTTTGGGTGCATCGGACAGCTTGCGGAGCCACTCCCGTAGTAGGCCGACTTCGTTGGTGGAGAGGGAAGTTGAATCTGCGGAGGCGAGTTGAGCGTCGAGAGTGGATGCAACTCTGTTGAGGGAGGCGTCCGGGTGGGCGCCGGATTCGTCGATGATGGACGCGAAGATTCCGTCGCGAACTCGCTGTGACAGTGTCGGATCGGGGTACTGTTCCGGCCTTACGACGAGCATCAGAGCGACACCCGCATTGGCGGACATCACCATCTGTGTAGCCACGTCGACCGATACGGTCAGGGCGCCTGCCGCAGCGCATCGTTCGAGAACGGATCGAAGTAGCGCCTGGGCTTGCAAGGCGGTGTCGGCACTCTGGGCGGAAGGTGAGTGCATCAGTCGGTAATGAGCGGGATGTGCGAGCGCGAAGGCTGTATGCGCATCCCAGCCGGCCCGTAGATCGGCGACGGGGTCATCGGAAGGTGTCGCAGCGCGTTTGCCTTCGAGGTATTCGAAGAAACCTGCCTCGACGACGGCTGCGAGCAGTCCGTCCTTGTCGCCGAACTGACGGTAGAGCGCGGGGGCGCCGACGCCGGCCATCTCGCACACGGCACGGGTGGAGATGTCACCGTTGGGGGAGGTGTTGAGCAGCTCGGTCGCTGCGGCCAGAATCTTTGCTCTCGAACTCATGAAAACAACGCTAACACAAATGTGTAATCGTTGCTATCGCGGGTTTGGTCGTGCGAACGAACTACAGACACAGGCACCAGAACTTGATCAGATGAGTGAGCCGGTCCGGCCACGGTTCTGTGTGGAGTGACGGCTAGAGCCGTTCTGTTGTCACACTCTGAACGAAGGAATCCTGGTGATCGACTCGGAAACTACTGTTGCGCCGAATAATTCGCATTCCGGTTATCTGGGGTGGATTCTGCGGGTCATCAGTGTCGTGGCGTGTGTTGCGGTTGCAACGGTCGTTGCCTCGCTGACGCTCGGGCCGCCATTCGCACGGGCCTGGGCACAGTGGGTTGCTCGTCATCTAGGTGGGGACTTCGAGACGGGAGTCGTTGTCGGATTTGTGACTGGGCTTTTAGGCATTGCTGTGACTTTGTTCGCAGCGCTGATGAGTTCGTTGGCGTGGCGGCGCCGAGGTGGCCCGGCATTTTCGCTTGGTATCGGTGCTATTGCCTTGCTTGCCGTTCTTCCTGGCGCAGTGAATTTGAGTATCGCGGTCGGTGCAGCAGGATCCGGGGTAAGGGCGGCGGGGAGGATCCTCGACGTCGACGGGCCGGCGTTTCGTGGAGCCTGGGTAGCCGGATCAGTGGCGGGACTGTCGCTGTATATGGTCGGGGCGCTGCTGTTAGGGAGGAGCCTTCGTTCGGCATTCGGGCCTGTCAGGCAGGTGGTGTCGCCGCCGCCAGGGGTGGTCGGCGGTACGAATGCCTTGGCCATCGTCGCACTGGTACTTGGAATCTTCGGTGGGGTTCTTGCTATTCCGGTGGGCCATGTGTCGCTGAACCAGATTCGCCGTTCCGGCGAAAGTGGGCGCGGATTGGCAGTGGCCGGCCTCGTTCTCGGCTATCTGTCGCTGGTCGTCATCGTAGGTGTCGTACTAGTGGCTGTGCCCGCGGCCTTTCGATAATTTGGGTCGCGCGTCAGAGTTGGGTGGGCTGGAGTGGCTCGATGTCGTAGGCGCGGGGTCCGAACAGGCTCGCCGTCCGGGTGCGAATGGACGGAAGTGCTTCGTAGAGGCTCCCGCCGAGGCGGTGGAGGGAGTTGAACGATCGCGATTCCCAAACCGGAAACTCTCCGTCGGTGTCGCGTGATGCTGTGTCCCACAGGAGGGCGTCACCGTTTTCGCTCCATCCAAAAACCTGCAGCGAGTCGGGGAGTGACCAATCGCCGTCGGGTTCGATCATCCAATCGAACTCGTCATCCTGTCCTTCTGTGTAGACCGAATGAAGATGAGCGGTGAGGTTGCGGGCGCGCCCTTGCCAGCCGTCGGCAAATCCGGGAAGGACGGGCGGATAGATGAGCCAGAGTCCGAAGGTCCGCGCCCACCCTGCGTGCCGGATGAATGCGCGATATGAATCGGGGAAGCCCTGCCGGTCGGGAAATCGAAAAGAATCCAAAAAGGTTAAATCTATGTGTTGAAGCGTCGGTTGGCCTTTTACCGTCAGCGCGTTGGGTCCCGTGGCAAACACGTCATCAACACTAGCAATGCGAGTCCGTGGGGGATCTCGGGCGGGAGGTCTTGGCTGGTTGTTCCCCGAGTTCGTCGGATCAAATACCTTCAATGACCCGCAAGATTCACCACCAATCGAATCACCAACTCGCCGTCCACCTCTCGGGTCCGTTTCTCGCAGATCACGTTCATCAATGCGGTGCCCTCATCGATGCCGAGTTGGTGTGTGAGTAGCGTGTCGATCGTGTCGTCGGCGCTCGTCAATGCAGCTGCAGCGGAGGCGAGTTGGTGGTTCGTGACTCCTCTGTTGCCCGTCAAGGCAACGCGCAGAGAGCCCCTGGTGAACGTCGTGATCGCGGGTGGTGTCGGTCCACCCGTGTTGGCCTGTCGCACCCCGGCGATGTCCACCCCGGGTAACAAATCGGACGTGGCCTTGGCCGGCACTCCACCAATCGGATGCACGGAGACAACTCGATCGCCGAGGCGTTCCAGAGCGGTGTCGATCGACGCTACTGTGCCGGCGCGGTGAGTCGCGACCAGCACGGCGACCGAGCCTGTGGTTTCGCGTACCCAGTTCTCGGTAGCGAGCGAGTTGACCACGGATGGAAAGTGATTTGTCGTCCACTCCATGCCGAGTTCGGTGCGGTGGACCATTACTACTCGGACGGTTGGGAAGAGAACGGAGGGTGCGAGGGCCGCAGCCAGATTTCCGATGAGACCGTCGCCGAAAATGAGCAGAGTCCCCGGTGACTCACGGGAGAGGCAGGAGAGCGCGTACCTGACGACGGCGTACGGTTCGACGAGAGTAGCGCGTGCGCTGGAAAGTTCCAGTGGCAACGGCGTGACCAACCCTCCACTCACCGCGGGCACGCCGATGATGACGCGTTGTTGAAACAACCCCTCGACGTTGTGGCCGAGAAGAAACGATGAATCATGCGGATGCGTCGGGTTGACCACGACTCGATCACCTACCTCGAAGCCGGTGACGCCGTCGCCCACTTCGACGACGCGGGTAGCGCCTTCGTGGCCGACGATGGGCGAGGGGTCGTCCCTGTCTCCGCGCACAATCTGAATGTCAGTCCCGCACAGGCTGACTTTCTCGGGGGCGACGAGAAGTTCGCCGGGTCCGGGAGTTGGAGTCGGCCGCTTTTCGACGCTCGACCGACTGCCCCTTCTCACGATTGCGCGATGGGTGAGTTGCGTTGTCATGAATCCTCTTTCACAGCTTGCTTACGCGGAGGCGACCGGCGGCAATATCGTCGGCACCGGACAGGGTGTCGATGTCGTGAGGACGGCACAGGTATATCGTCTTACGGATTCTCTCGGGAGTCAGTGACGTGTCCGCGTACGATCGCACCGAGGCGAGTTGGGAACAAAGTTCCCTCTCGTACATCTCGGACAGACCTTCGGCGAGCCCGCCACCGATCCCGATGCGATCCAGTCGTGGATCGAGGGCGATCATCGTTCTGACCAGCTCGGCGATCGGCTCGACGACCACGCTCAACAGAAGTGATGCACCAGGGGCGCCTGACTCGAGTGCTGGACCGAACGAATCTCTGTCATAGGGCAATTCGAGAGCCGAGGCGACAGCAGCCAACGCCGAGCCGGACGAGATCGCCGCGACATGTCCGATGCCTCCACATGCGCAGGGCAACTGTCGCACTGTATCCGGCCCCGACGTCACTGCACGAAGGTGGCCGACCTCACCTTGCAACCCCAATGCGTCCACTGGAATCACTCCCTCTCTTGCATCAGCTATCCGCAGTGCGATCCCGCTGCTGATGGTGAGGTAGGCGATGCGCCGATCGGTGGGACGTGTAAACCCACGAGCGAATGACGCCAACCCTGCCGTCACGTCGTTCACGAGTGTCCATCGAACGTCCGGGCGGTGGGATTCGAGGAGGCGCAGCAACGGAATCTCACCGGCAGGAGTGCCGCCCCACAATGGGCCGGATCCATGGGCGACGCCCTTCTGTTCGTCGAGCGCGGCCCCGCACGCCATGTTCACTGCGGCACCCGGCGGTAGATATCGATCCAGTGTCTCGATCAGCTCGCGCAGGAGTTGATCGGGAGTGGCAGACGGTTGTCGGAGCACGCTGGGCGATGGCAGCCGTTCGGTTCGCTCACCGCTGCGGATGCGTAGCCACGTACCTCCCAGATCGACCGATACGGTATCCGTCATAGTTCCGGTACCACGTCGATTACGAGCTCCGATCTCTCTCGGGAGAGTCGTAGTGAAGTAAAATTATTCACTCTCAAAAGGTTTCGTCCGGGCTCGGCTCCGATTGCAACGCATGATGCGCCGGAATCGGCCGCAGCAGCCATGCCGGCCGAGGAGTCTTCGAATACGGTGCAGGAGTCGGCGGAAACCTTCAAGCGCGCCGCCGCTGCAAGAAAGCCCTCGGGATCTGGCTTGCCGGCGCGCACGTCCTCAGCGCATACCGACGCGTGTGGAAGCGGGAGGCCCGCTTCAGTGAGCCTTCGCACCATCATCGATCGAGGGGCCGACGTGACAATCGCCCATTGCTCCCGGGGCACAGACGCCAGAAAGTCCTTGGCGCCGGCGATGGCGCGAACTGGATGCGAGTTCTGCTCTTCGCTTTGCCTGATCCAGTTCAGTTCGGATTCGACGTTTGCTCGATTACCGAGAACCCGAACGATGATGTCGGAAGCGATGCGGCCTGGAAGTGCCTGCGCTACCACCGCCCGATCAACGCCGTGCCGGTCCGCGAATTCGAACCAGACAGCCTCGATCGACGCCTGCGAATCGACGAGGGTTCCGTCCATGTCGAACAGCAGTGCCGAGGTCGAAATGGATTGTCGAATCAAGCTGGGCCGCAGAGTCATAAGACGGCCACCCGACTCATTCCCAAACTTTCGCCGGCAATGCGAATCAGATCGAGATCGTGGTCGGTTGAGCGACGCAGTCGCTGGTCGCCAGGATCGGTATCGAGCACAATCGTCTGTGCACCGATCTCAGACAGAAAATCGATGTCGGCACGTATCTGGTTGATGGTTCCGTACCCGAGTGGACGGTCTGGTGATTCGACAGATCTTTCGGTGGGGAGAAAGTAGATGCGGGGGACGAACTCACGCCCGGGGGCGAGTGAAGCGACTCCAGCGATGCATAGGCCCCGGGTAGGGTGCAATGGGTGCCATGCAGTGCCTAATCTGTTGGTTCGGTCGATCGCAGCGGGTCCGTTGCCGCCGATCCACAACGGAGGGTGTGGTTGCTGCAGCGGTAGAGGTCCGTTGTGCACGCGATGTGTTCCGGCCGAGCCCGGTGCGTCGTATGTCTCCGACGTCCACGCTGCGATCAGGGTTTCGAGAGTGGTATCCGTCAGTCGGCCTCGACGTGTGAACGGAACGCCGAGGACGTCGAAAGCCTGTGCAGTCCAGCCGACCCCGATGCCCACGATCAACCGTCCGCCGCTGAGTCGATCAATCGTCGCGGTCGCGTGGGCGAGGTGGGCCGGGTGTCGGTGACTGCCGATCAGCACGCCGCTGCCCAGGCGAATCGACTCGGTACCCGCTGCGAGCCAGGACAGCGTGGCCAGGCACTCGTAAAACGGAGCGGGAGAGCGGCGATTCGCGTCGTCGGTCAACACCACGTGATCCGAGAGTAGGACATTGTCGAATCCGGCAGCTTCCGCTGTCCGGGCCCACGCGAGAATCCCCTCGGGGTCGATCTGCGGCCCGAAGTTGGGGAGATTGATTCCGTACTTCACAGCGAACTCGGAATCAGTCGCGCGGCGCCCCCGTGGCGGAACGTCAGGAAGTTTCCCCCGTTGGCGGTCAAAGGGCGAGGGGCCTCCTGCCGGCCGATGTGGTGCTCGAACAACTCGATGTTCAAGTCGCCGACGGATACCATCGCCATCCGGGACGTTCCTTCGACGTCGAGATCGAACTGTGCCGTCATGAACCCGCGATCCGCTGCGATGTCGGTGCGGAGCACCTCGGTTCCCGAATGGGCGGTCACCAGACGCGCTATCGCGGCGTCGAGGTCCGGGACGCTGTAGCCCGTGTGATCCAAACCGCGGCAGGTCGGGAGAAGGGCTGACGCGATGTCCTCTCGTCTGTGGTGGAGTCGGGCCTGGGTCTCGTGGAAGTATCCCGGCTCCTCGGGCCACTGCTGAAGTTCGAAGAGATCGCCCCACGGCGACCGGAAGTACACCCACTTGTTGCCCGCAATCGGACCCTCGGGTACCTCGATCACGTCGCCGAGGACTGTCACGTCGCTTCGCGAATCAAGGTAGCTCACAGCGAGTTCGATATCGCCGACAGTGAAGCAGAGATGGTTGGTACCGATGTCGACCAACCGCGGTGGGGGTTGATGGGGCCAATCCGCTGATACGAAATCCACGACCCCCGACAATCCGATCGGTACGGAGACACGTCCGGGGTATCTTACGACGCGGTTCGCACCCAGGAGTGAAGCGAAGAAGTTGGCGGCGGCGTCCGCATCGGGAACGGTGACACCGACTGTGGACAAGGCATCTTCGACATTCGCGGTCACGGTCATGGGATCAGCAGTACCTTTCCTCGGGTTCCGCCCGCGGCCAGCAGAGCGTGGGCTTGGGGTGCTTCGTCGAACCGGAATGTTCGGGCGACAGGGACGGTGACCGAACCGGTCGATACCAGTTCGGCGAATGATTCGAGGCCCGAGCCGTCCTCGTCGACATAGCTTTTCGCCGGTGTGATTCCACGTTGCGGTGCGGGTTGCTCGTTGTCGTCGATGGAGATGAAGGCGCCGTCGTCTCGCACACTGTCGACGGATTCGGCAATACCCGCCGTGTCGACGATGGCGTCGTACTCCTTCTGCGGCAGGTCGACGGGACTCGCTATGACCCGGCTGAGGCTGAGGGCCAAGAGTTCGTCAGTGTCGCTCTCGCGAGCGAGGGCTTCGACGCGGTGTCCCCGCGAGATCAGCAGCGCCGACGCTATTCGGCCCACCGCGCCGGCAGCACCGGTCACCAACACCGTGGATTCTGGTGCAAGGTCGAGTTTCTCGAGGCATTGCACAGCGGTGAGCGCTGCGAGTGGGATCGCAGCAGCGTGCTCGAGGGTGACGTTCGACGGAGCGGGTGCGAACAAGGACTGGTCGGCGGTGACGCGTTCGGCATAGGTTCCGTAGCGGTGTGCCGGTTGCGCGATCATTCCGATGACGCGGTCTCCTGGTGTGAAGCGTGTTACCGCGGATCCGACTGCGATAACAGTTCCGGAGACGTCCCATCCCAATACGGCTGGGAAGTGCAACTCGATGGGCAAGAACCCCGAACGGGTCTTCAGATCGACAGGGTTGACGGCAGCGGCTGCAACGGAAACAGTGACGTCTCCGGGGCCGGATGTCGGCTCGTCAACCTCGGTGAGAGTGAGAACGCTTGGGTCGCCGGTGGCTTCGATTGCGATGGCTTTCATGCGATTCCTTTCATGAGACCTTGCGTTGGAGAATGATCGACGGCGTAGCGGGCATTCGCTTCGGCTGCAGTCAGAACCAGTCCGCCGTCGACGGTAACGGTGGTCCCCGTGAGATAGCTCGAACCGGACCCGGCGAGGAACGCCGCGGCTGCTGCGACCTCGTGCACACCGGCCGGACGCCCCAACGGGATAGCGGGGCGATCGATGTCCGCATACGAGGATTCGTCATCGATGCCGTTCATCGCGGTGGCGGTTTCTCCCGGTGCGACGGAATTGACGCGCACTCCGTGGGGCGCGAATTCGAGGGCGAGGACACGACTCGACGCCGCCAATGCGGCCTTGCTGGCGCAGTAGATTGCACCGCCGGTGATGGGGACCGTGTCATGGATCGATGTGATGTTGACGATCGATCCTGCGATACCTCGCGCGATCATCCGGCGCCCCACCGACGAGGCCAACGCAAGTGGGGTGATCGAATTGACGGCCATGACCTCGCGCATTCGATCGATGGCGAGTGCATCTGCGGGTGATCGATCGTTGATTCCGGCATTGTTTACCAGGCAGTGGATCTCACCCAGTTCATCTGTGCATCTCAGAACGGCGTCGACTGTCGATTCGGCATTGCGCAGGTCCAGTTGCAGGGGAACGACGTCGATGCGGAACCGCGCATTTAGTTCGCTCACCAACCGTGCGATGCGATCGAGACCATTGCCGTATCCGAGGACGAGGTTGTGACCCTCTTTCGCAAGCGCGAGCGCGATTGCCCGGCCGATACCACTACTCGCTCCGGTTATCACTGTGTATTCGAGCTCACTCAACAGAGATCACCACCTTCGGCCGTGTCCTGTGGCCTTCGAGACGATCGAATGCGGACTGTGCTTCGGTCAGAGGAACCACACTGTCGATCAATGCGGTCAATGCCGGGCGAATCAGCGGGAACAGTTCCGCGGCTCGGCGGTAGTGATCTACCCCGTGACGTACTCCGATGATCGAAATGCCGGCCAGCGCAACCGCTCCGGGATCGATCGATTCCGTGTGCGCCGCGACGCCTACGAGGATGCACTTGCCTCCCGGACGGAGAACGCCTACGGCGGTACCCAGCGCACCGGCGCCGCCAGACGCCTCCACGACCACGTCGTACTGCCCGGTCAGGTGTGTGGCATCGGTGAAACTGTGTGTGACGGTGCCGGAGTCGAGGTGTTCGATCGACCGGGGTTCGAGAACGTCGACGGTGATCGGGTATCGACTCAGCATGGCGATGGACAAGCTGCCGATCGTGCCCGCGCCGACGACGAGAACCCGATCACCCGGCGACACCGAAGCAGCGTCGAGCGCCTCGAGCACCGTCACGAGCGGCTCGATGAGAACGTGCTCCGGTTCGACTGTGACGCGACCGAGTGAAACGACCGTGCGCCGCGGCATGCGGAGGAATTCGGCTGCGGCACCAGGATGTTCGTATAGCCCGACCTCACGCAGATCGGAGCATTGGTTGCGTCGTCCGGCCCCGCAGGCCGAACACGCCTGGCAGAAAATCATCGTGCTCCCGGTGACTACGTCACCCGCCGACAGATCGTGAATATTCGGGCCGGTCTGCTCTACGGTGCCCACCCATTCGTGCCCGAAGTGATGCGGAAACGACGTAAGGCCATCAGTGAGGTATGACGACGTGCCGTGCAACAACTCCAGATCCGTACCGCACAGACCGACATAGGCAACCTTGACGACGACATCGTCAGGCCCGCAGTTGGGACGGTCGATCGTCACGATCGACACGGAACGGGGAGCGTCGATCATCGCAGCTCTCATGGCTTTCACGTCACGCTCCGAGCAGTGCGCCGACTGACGAACAGCAGCAGTACTGCGCCCGCCGCGAGGACTGCCCCGATAGCAGGCAGGACTGCAACGCTGTTGCCGCCGGACAGAGCGATCGAGCCGATCCACGCGCCGGCAGCATTCGCAAGTTGGAATCCTGCAATGTTGACCGTGGCAGCAAGGTGCGGGGCTTCGCTTGCAGCACCGATGAGTTTCGAGGCGAGCGGCGGAATAATGGAAAAACCGGTAGCACCGAGTACGAACATCCAGGCGAAGGCAAACCAAGACGTTCCGCCGAAGACGAACAGAGCGAGAAGTGCCAACGCGAGCGCGGTCAACGCGATGTACAGCGTTTTGTCCAGGTCCTTGTCTGCGTAGTAACCACCGAGTTGATTGCCGACAACAGACCCGACGCCGAATACGAACAACACCACCGTCACCGTCGACACCGAGATGCCGGCATGCTCGGTGAGATACGGCGAGATGTAGGTGAACACCACGAAAAGCGCTGCCTGACTGAGAGCGGTCAGCCCGATCGCCCACAGAACTGGGCCCCGGGTGAACACCCGTAGCTCTGAGCTGACGTTGCCGGTCTGGTGCGAGGGAGCGGCGTTGCGCGTCGAGGCGATCAGCGCAGCGGTGACCAGCAGTTGGAAAACGGCGATGATCGCAAAAGACCAGCGCCAACCCAGTTGTGTACCGATGAGAGTTCCCAAGGGGACGCCGAGGACCGTCGCCAGGTTCAGTCCGAGGGTGACGCGGGCGATCACACGCCCTTGGAATTCAGGCGCCACCAACGACGTCGCCAGCACCAGGCACAGAGCGAAGAACGTCGCGTGTGGCAGAGCAGTGATGATCCGAAATATCACCATGGTTGCGAAGTTCGGTGCCAGCGCAGTTCCGATGTTGCCGATGACGAAGAGAGCCATCAGAGCCGCGATGAGAGGTGTCCGCGGCACCCTGGTGGTAGCGATCGTCAGTAGAGGGCCACCGATGACCACTGTGACGGCATAGATGGTGACGAGCAGTCCGGCTGTGGAGGTGCTGACCCCGAGGTCGGTGGAGATGTCCGGAAGTACGCCGGCCACAAGGTATTCGACAGTGCCGACGCCGAACACTGCCAGGAGCATCCAGATTATTGCGGCATTCGCGTTGGTAGAGCGAGCCGTTGTCGTCAATTCGTGCGGAGTTTCGACCACCATGGCCTATCCCTTCTCGTATCCGGTGTATTCGACGACTGCGCATCCCCATGTGAACCCGACGCCGATGCCGGTGAGCATGATCCGGTCTCCAGGGTGCAGGGCCTTGCTGCGGCGGAGCAGGTCGAGGCCCAGTAGTGGGTCGGCAGCACCGGTGTGGCCGATGGTTCTGCCGAGTTCGACCAAGGTCTGCTCGGCGCGGATCTTCAGCGGCTCGAAACATTGTTTGCGGAGTAGGACGTTGCCGAAATTCGGTACGATCCAGGTGGCGATGTCACCGTGATGAGTGGCGGCATCACCCAAAGCTGTTTCAGCGCATCGAGACAGAGCGGCCGCGTTGCGTGACCAGAACTCGTCGATGGAGTGAGTCTCGGTGAAGCCCCCCACCCGTGCTCGGAGATCGATCGGGTCGGCGGTGCCGTAGACAGGCATGCTTGTGCGCTCGTGCCCGCGGTGCATCTGCTCGAGATGTGCATCAGTGACTACGGAAGTCGAAAGAATACGAAAGGGACCCGGATCCGGGCCGATGACAGCAGCGGCCGCGCCGTCTCCGTAGGCGAGACCGCTGTCGGAATTCCACCGGTCGAACAGGGGGAGACGCCAAGCGTCGGATGCAGTTACCAGGCCTTTGCCGTGTCCGTCGAACCAGCGGCCGATCAGTTCGATTCCGACGATTGCTCCGGCGCAGGCTGTTCGGATCTCGATCGGCAGGCAGTCGTCGATGCCAAGTTCGTTCTGAATGTAGGCGCCGCAGTTCCACGCCTCCAGGCCGTTGTGCAGAACCACTGCATGCACGAGTAGGTCGATTTCGTTGCTGCTGATTCCGCTGTCGGCCAACGCAGCTCTGCCTGCGAAGACTGCCATCTCCGGCGCGGATTCGCCGATATCAGGGTCCGACACTGCAACCGAAGTCTGTCCGGTCTTCTGCTGTTCGACGGGATCGAACCGTCCTTCGGTCACCATGTCGGAGGCTTGTTCCCGCCTGTCCGGTAGGTATGAGCCGAAGCCTTCGATGTAGAGGCCGCCCCACCTCATGACGCGACCTTCGTCACCGACGTCTCACGGACGCGTAGCTCGTCGCTCTTCCTGTTCAAAAGGGCGGAGGCAGAGTTGATTCCGTCGATCGTGACATCATTGACGAAGTGGTGTCCACCGATCCCGACCGGCAAAGGCAGCCGTTGCCGCCCGTCCCGATGACGCACTGTGTCGGCCAATGCGGCGCCGAGGACGCCCGGTGTGGACAAGACGTCGTTCCAGGTGGGAAGGCCGAGGCGCCTCATTACAGTCAGGACGCGATCAAGTTCAGCTTCACTGATACTTCCCCGCAAATAACCCAGTGCAGACGTCAATGCCATGTCGACAGCTACGGCTTCACCGTGCAGAAGTTCCGGTAGTGCTTCCATCTCGAGCGTGGGCGAGAATGTGTGGCCGTAGTCGACGCAGCGTTCGAGGCAGGATTCCCACAGATTGGGCTGCAGTTCCTCGAGCATCAGGTGGATCGACTCGGCGATGACTTGTGTTGCTGCTGTGTCGAGTTCGTCGGAAGAGCCCTGAAACCTGTCATCGATCAATCGTTCCCCGAAGATTTCCAGCAGTTCGAAGAGGTCGAGGGATTTGATCAAGGCCATCTTGAGTATCTCGGCAAGGCCGTTGGACAAGTGTCGGTTGTCGAGGGTACGCAGGAATGCTCGGTCGACAAAAGTTGCCAGGGCCGGTGCATACGTCCCCAGTCGATTCTTGCCCATGCCGTAGTTGACTCCGGTCTTGACGCCGACCCCGGCGTCGACGAGGCCGATCAGTGTGGTGGGGACCCGGATGTACGGCGTTCCGCGGCGGTAGACGCTCGCGGCGAAACCGACAATGTCGAGTAGAACACCCCCGCCGATCGCGATTACCGGCTCCCTGCGTCGGTCGATGCCGAATCCGTTCATCGCGTCGACCACCCGCACCGCAGAACCCCACTCTTTGACCGTCTCGTCGGCTCGCATCGGTACGAAGGATGCTCGTATTCCGTGGTGTTCGAAGTAGCCTCGAATTCTATCCCCGTGAATTCGGTCGACGTTCGCGTCGATGATGATCAAGCGTCGGTCTCCGCGGTGTAGCGACGCTGCGCTGCACCCGTCGAGTAGTCGAGTGCTGTCCTTGGCGAACAGATTTCGTGCGGCAATCACGTGATACTCGACCTGTTTGACCGCTTCGACCTTCCATGTCGAATCGGTGGCCGCGCTGTGGCTGAGACCCAGTTTGAATGAAGCGGCACTACGCATGTCGATCCCCCTAGACGGTGTGAAAGAGCGTTCGCGAGCTGTGTCAGCAGTACGGCGGTACTTCAGTGAACGAAATGAACTTTCGAGGAGAACAGTAGGACATTCGCATAGTGATCGCTACAAGAGTAGAATAGATCACATTTGGATCGGTAGATGCTGCGGAATTGGGAGGTTGCATGGCCGGGGTGCCGGGACAAGGGCGGAAGTTCGACGTAGACGCGGCCTTGGACAAGGCGATGTATGCCTTCTGGGAGCACGGCTACGAGGGGACATCCGTTGCCATGTTGACTGCTGCGATGCAGATAAATCCACCGAGTCTCTACAGTGCTTTCGGCGGCAAGGAAGGAGTGTTCTTTGCCGCCGTCGATCACTACAACGCGACTCGCGGCGACTTCATGGACCGGGCGTTCGCCGAAGAGCGCGAGGCATCCGAATTGATTCGCCGCCTCTTGAACGACGCGGCGTCCCATTACACCGACGAGTCTTGTCCGGGTGGTTGTCTGATCATCAGCGCGGCGGTGAGCGTGACCGACGCCAACAGTCACATAGCAAACCGATTGCGCGACATGCGAAATGCCAACGTGATGTTGCTGTCGCAGAGGATCGCAGCCGATATCGCCAACGGACTCATGCCCGCTGACTCCGATCCCGAGGACCTTGCCGAGTTCATCGGTGTAGTCATCCAAGGCATGTCTCAGCGCGCCCGAGACGGTGCAACACAGAGGCAATTGGAACTCGTAGCGAACAGGTCTTTCGACTCGCTGAACTTCTCGAAAGACCTCATCGGCTGAACAGATTTCAGTTGACGGTCGGGGGTCGAGCTGGATTGGGCGATGGAGAGCATCGAGGTCGGTCCTAGTGACCTTCTATCCCAATGTAATTCGTCACTGACCGTGATGGCTGTCGGTTCGTTGGAGGAAGGGGCGGGGCCAGGCGCCGAGTGCGAGAACGGCGAGGATCGTCTGGGCCAATCCAGTGGTGAAGAAGATGCCTTGCAGCGGCGACCAGACGAGGATCATGGCGATTTCGACGAAGATCCAGATCATCATCGTCAGGCCGGCGGCGGCGTGCAGGCCCCATGCCAGGCGGAACCTGTTGTGCTGAGCGAAGAGCGCGGCGGCTGGGATGCCTCCGACGACAACGCCGAGGAGGATTCCGGGCCAGAAATATGAAGGGAAGACGGTTCCCTCGATCCACTCAGGAGGCAGGCCCATCCCGCCGCCGATCGTCAGGCCCGCCATTCCTACGAGCGCAGAGAGCAGGTTTAGCCACGCGATGGCGGACAGACCGATCCGGAGACCCCGTGGAGGGAGCGATGTGGACGTCATGCCTGACAACGATAGAGAGGGTCAGTCGAGCCCGTCCATGTTCCTGCGCGTCGCCGCGCTGGCAGCGTCGGCATCACCCGCGACGATGGCTTCCACTAGATCTCGGTGGGCAGCGGCTTCGTCGTCGATCGATTCGGGGTCTCGCGCCGCGACGTCGGTGATCACGTCCAGGGCCGAGTTGCGGAGCGTTTCGATGAATGAATCGAATACCATCGACAACACGCTGTTGTGCGCAGCATTCACCACGGCGCGATGTAGTTCCATGTCAGCGTCGACAAATTCTGTTGGTGTCGAGGCATTTTCACGGCCTTTGAGTGCTGCCCGTAACAGGTCGACGTCGGCAGAGGTCCGACGCATCGCAGCCAGGCGGCCAGCTTCCACTTCCAGAAGTCGGCGTACTTCGTAGACTTCGCGGCGGTCCGAGCGTTTGAGTTCTCGCTCGAGTTCTGTGACCGGAGTCGAGGACATGACGTAGGTGCCGGATCCTTGATGAGAGTAGAGCTGTCCTGACGCGATCAGTGCACGCACGGCTTCCCTGCCGGTCGAACGCCCGACTCCGAGAAGCGTGCTCAGATCCTGCTCGTTCGGGATTTTCGTCCCGACCGGCCATTCGCCGTCGCCGATGAGGCGCGCAAGTTCGTCTGCGGC
The DNA here is from genome assembly GCF_030056745.1 of Rhodococcus sp. IEGM 1406. Lineage (NCBI taxonomy): Bacteria > Bacillati > Actinomycetota > Actinomycetes > Mycobacteriales > Nocardiaceae > Rhodococcus > Rhodococcus sp. IEGM 1406. The sequence goes on from NZ_JASHKO010000001.1 coordinate 555,313, forward strand.
TTTCTGTACCAGTGACTGCTGCTTGACCTGGCGCACTGCCATGTGTCTGCTCCTGACTGACTCGGTGAACCGCCGTGGAGCGGCCCACCGAGTGACACTTCATGTCCTCCGATGAATCTTCAGACTACGGGGCTGTCTTCGGGTTATCGAAGGGCGATGACGTCCAGTTCGCGCTCCGTCTCGTCCTCCGGGGCGAGGCGTCGATCGCGCAAGGTGAATGCGATGACGGCTCCGACCAACAGCACTGCAGTTGTCGCCCCGATCGCCATGCGCGGCCCGAAGTGATCTGCCAGGTAACCGAACAGCGGAGAGGCGATGCCTCCCACTGACATTGCGAGTCCGAGGGTCACCCCACTTGCCGTGCCTGGGCGGTTCGGTAGGTAGTCCTGCGCCAATGTCACCTGTGGCGCGAAGGGCAAGAACATCGCGAATCCGAGACAGACGATTCCAAGTTCGGCAATTGCCACGTTCGGAGCCGCGGCGAGCAATGCCAGTGAAGGTACCGCAAGCAGGTAACCGAGTCGGATGGATGCACGTCGACCACGACGGTCCGCGAGGACTCCGCCCAGTAGCGTGCCGGCCGCTCCCGCCAAGGTGAAGGAGGACAACACGATTGCTGCACTCGAGGACGATCCGTTCAGTCCGTTGAGTACGTACGGTGAGACCAACGACAGCGTGGTCACATATGGAATTGACCAACACACCGTTACCAGCACGAGTCGGGTGAACGAGCGCCAATCATCTGACACGGGACCGTTCGCTGCTAGCTGCGAACTCAACGATTGGGCTGATTCGGCGTCCGTGCCCGTGCCGGCTGGTCGTGATTGGGCGACGATCCACCAAATAGCCGCTACCGCTGCAGGAACTGCGAGCAGGTAGCCGCCGGACAATCCGAGCGAACCGACCACGAGCGTGACGAACGGTGGCGCCAGTGAGGCTCCCAACGTGCCGCCCACGGAGAACACGCTCATGGCCTTCTGCGAGTGACCTCCAGCTGCGCGTGCCAAATTTGTGGCGGGCGGATGGTATGCGGCAATGCCGATGCCGGCCAAAGCAATTGCCAGCCAAGTGACGATGTAGTTGGTGCTCATCGCGGCCACGACAATTCCCGTTGCGGCCGTCACAAAACCTGTGGGTACCAGCCAATTCCGGCTCTTTCGATCGACCAGCATGCCGAATGCGGGTTGCACGACACTGGATAGTCCGGTCGCGGCGAGCGTGATTCCGGCAACCGCGGAGTAGGAATATCCGCGTTCCAGCATCATGAACGGCAACAGTGCAGGCACAGCCCCCTGGTACAGATCGTTCACGACGTGTGTGCCGGTGAGAAACGCAACTTGCCCCTTCTTCATCTCCTTGGGCATCCCTTCGTTCAGGTCTTCAAGTCCTCAGGTCCTCTGAGGACTTGAAACCTACATGAACTCACGAACGCACGGTTGTGTTGGAGACCTGGATCTCATTCGCGACGACTGCCTAACTCGCAGCAGTCGCGGCATTGCGGGCGGCGAGTTGTGCGAAAGCGTGGGTCAGTTCTGCCGGGCCGACGACATCGATGTCGGTGTCGAATCGGTTGAAGGAGGCTGCCAGCGCCGTCCAGGACCATGATCCGGCTTCGAGGCTGCACTGGTCGGGGCCAAGATCTTCGACGGCGCCGTCCTCGACAAAGGGAAGAACATAACTGGCTGGTCGATGGAGAACGACCTTGCCGTGGCACGGCCATTTGACCTTGCCGTGGCACGGCCATTTGTTGATATGTTCCGATCCCTTGAAGCACGCGGCCACGTATTCGCTCACGTCACCGCCGGGGATCTCCTTCGGTGTGAACTGCGGGCCGTTCGGGATGCGTGGGGTGATGCGATCGGCGCGGAAGATTCGCCAGTCGTCTCGCTCGAGATCCCACGCGACGAGGTACCAGCGACGCTTGGAGGTCACCAGATGATGTGGCTCCACGCGGCGTGGGGGTGTTATTTCGATGTTGTCAGTTGAGCGGCCGTTCGAGTAGTCGAAGCGGAGCACCTCGCGAGCGCGCACCGCTGCGGAAATCGCTACGAGCACCTCAGGGGACACCGAGTCTGCGTCGCTGGAATCGGTCGAAATCGTGGTGAACGTGAGTGCGTCGAGGCGATGACGCAGGCGCGACGGCATCACTTGTCGCACGGTGGTCAGCGCACGCACTGCGTCCTCTTCGATGCCGACGCCGGTCAGCGTCGCCGCCTGCAGAGCGACTGCCAAGGCGATGACCTGATCGTCGTCGAACAGCAGGGGTGGTAGCTCGCTGCCGGCGTCGAGTCGGTATCCGCCGTCCGGGCCCATGGTCGCCGCAATGCTGTAACCCATCTCCCGGAGCCGGTCGATGTCGCGGCGGACCGTGCGGTGGCTGATGTCGAGCCGCTCGGCGAGTAGAGCGCCCGGCCAGTCGCGCCTCGTCTGCAAGAGGGACAGCAGATTCAAGAGCCGAGTGGTGGTCGCCATGTCGTGAGACTACGACGAGTCTAGGACGAAAACAGTCCTATACGGCTGTGAGAGTCGACGTTGTCAGGGAAAACCCGGGCGACGTTCGTACTAGGAGCAGACATGAGCATCAAGACAACGACCCACCTCAACTTCCGCGGAGACGCCCGCGCGGCTCTGGAGTTCTACCAGTCCGTCTTCGGTGGCCAGGTCACGATCGCAACCTACGGCGACTTCGGAATGCTCAAGGATGTGCCTGGCGCTGAGAACATTGTGTTCGGCCAAGTCGAAACCGCGGACGGCTTCAGCGTGATGGCGTACGACATCCCAGGACAGTCGGGCGGTTCGACCGCCAATGCCGGCACGACGCACCGTGAGAACGGCACCACGATCACCGACCAACCGTTCTTCGTCTCGGTTCGCGGTGAATCGCTCGAAGAGGTGCAGGGTTATTGGGCCAAACTCTCTGTCGGTGGATCCCTCATCGAGGGTCTTGCCGCGGCGGCGTGGAGCCCCGGTTTCGGCATGCTCACCGACGCGTTCGGGGTGACGTGGATCCTCGACGTCGCTGCCGGCGAAAAGCCGGCCTGATCATTCAGACGACAAAGCCGCTGGCACGGAAAGGTGTCCAGCGGATCCAGCGCGTCGGTGCCCGTCTTGCGCCTCTCGGCAAGTGGCCACTCGAAGTGGCAATTCTGGGGTGGTACCCGGGGCAAAGAACCGAACACCGACACCATCTACAACGAACCTCTGCGGAGAGTTATTCCACGCTGACTTGTGCCGCGGTCAATCGTGGTCCTGCTCATCGCTCAGCTCCAGCAGAGCTGAGATGAGGATCTGAATCAGCCGGTGACACCGGTCAATTCGTTGGGGGCGTGATCGAGGGCGGTCTCGGTCAGGATGCTGCCGTCTTCGAGGTCGACGGCGATCAGCTTCTTCGACGTGGGATCGGTGACGTACGCGGTGTGGTCTTCCACGAAGAGTGCCGGCCTGGGCTCTTGCCACTTGGTGGGCTCGGTCCATGCGTCGATGACGGCGATCTTCTTGGTGACGACGCCGGTGTTCGGGTCGATGACGTGGATGGCGCCGTCGGTGCCGAGCACCAGTGCCTCTCCGTGCGGTCCGCGGCCGAGTGAGCGGAAGGTGTAGCTGGTGCCGAGGTCGACGAGCTTGAGTTCGGACGTCGTCGTGTTGGTCAGCGAGACCCGTTGCGGACGTTCGAGTTCGGCGTCCTTGTCAGTCTTGTAATCACCCAGGACGATGTCCGACTCCTCCGAGCCTGCTTGATTTCCGATGCGGCCGTATGCATCCGGACTCTGGACCTTGGTGATCGCTCCGTTCTTGTACACGAGAAACCCGTCCTGGCAGCCCAGCACGATGGCTTCGCCGGCAGCGACTGCTTCGCCGTGGACACCGGGGCACTGTTCGTTGCGCAGGATTTCCTTGCGGTCGGCATCGAGGATGGCAATGCCGTTGCGGGACTCCGAATTTCCGATGGTCGTCAACAGGCCGCCGTCGGCAAGTGCGACCGCAACGCCGTGATGGGGTTCTGGCGTGGTGTACGTCTCGACGCGAGGTTGGCGCTTTGCCAGTTGCGCCGGATCGAAGATCTCGACGAGTCCCGAGCCGTCGTTGAAGAGGACAGTCTTTCCGGCATGGCGTACAACGTGTCCGGGTTCGTTGGCTGCGAACTCGACCTCGGACATCGCGGGATCGGCTGTGTAGTAGTGGGAATGGTCGCCGTGGGCCGAGGACCACGTGCCGGTGTCGAGCACCTTGAACGCCTCACCCGACGAGATCATGACGTGGCGACCGTCGCCGGCCGGGTTGAGTCGCGTGAAGCCGTCGATCTTGGTCTCGCCGACCACGTCGAGCGACGTTGCATCCAGCACCAGGACGCCACCGTCGTAGGAGACTGCGAGACGCGGTGTTGCCGAGGCTTGTTCGGTGGGTGCGGACGCGGTTGTCGTGGTGGTCTCCGGCGGGGCCGAGTCCTTGTTGTCGGACGAGCAGCCCGTAACGAGGGCGAGTGAGAGGCCAACTGATGTGGCAAGGGTGAGGCGCCGCGACATGCGGGTGTTGAGGTGCATGGGTATAGATCTACTGCTTAATGTAAATGATTGTCAAAGTCGAGTATGCGAATGTTCGCATGCCAGGGCAGTCGTCACGGGATCAGGAATGTACTGGAGATCGCCTGGCGTGCGCCGAATATCCGGTGCTGGTGCGTTCACTTTGGGTATAGCGCTAGTTCAACTAGGCATTAGTGCACCGATGTCGGCAGGAACATGCTGTAGATCACATCGGTCGATCGAAAGCTGGAGAGCAATGGCGCAGTTCATGTTGATTCATGGCGCAGGACACGGAGCCTGGTGCTGGGACTATGTGGTCGAGGCGCTGGAGAGACGTGGGCACACGGCTCTGGCTACCGATCAACCGGGCTTGGGTCGAGACACGACGAAAGCTGAAGAAATAACTTGGCAATCAACGCTTTCCAAGCTGTCGGCTGAGCTGGTTCAACTGCCTGGGGACGTGATACTTGTCGGCCACTCGATGGGCGGAACACTGACGGCACAACTGACAGAAATGCATCCGACGCGTGTTGCTGCTGCCGTCTACCTGGCCGCGACCCTGCCTGGGGACGGGGAATCCTGCCTGAGTAGTTCGCAAGAGGACAGTAGCGCTGCGCGGTTGTTCTTCGCCTGCGATGAACTCGGGATCGACCCTGAGGTTGCCTTGAATTTGTACCCGATGCTCTTGTTCGGGGACTGCGCCGACGAGGTGGCGCGAGAATCGATGTCAAACCTTCGCCCGCAACCGATGAGTGTTTTCAGTGGTTCGGTGTCGCTGACGCCGGAACGGGAAGGGTGTGTGCCTCGCTACTACATTGAAACCCTTCGCGATCTTGTCATCACTCCTGCACATCAACGTGAGATGGTCTCCCGGCGCTCCTGTGAGAGGGTATTTACTTTGACGACGGGGCATTCCCCCATGCTCGCGGCACCTGAGGACGTTGCCGATATCCTCGACCAAATCGCCCAAAGTCTGCCGAGTTCAACGCGTTCGTGAGATCGCGACCCGGTCGGGGTAGTCACCACGCTCGAGGATTCGCGAGGCGATGACCCCGAACACGAGTCCCCAGAAAGCGCCTCCGATATTGAGTAGTTCGACGTCGGAGATCGTCACGAGAAACGCGATCAAGGCCCCGAAGGCGAATTTCCCGCCGAATGCGGTCACGAAGGCTCCCTGTAAGGCCTTGAGCATGGCCAGGCCACCCAGAGTGACGATGAATGCCATCGGAGTTCCCAACATCATCGCGACGAAAGTCGGGGCGAACAGTCCGAAGACGACGGCGAGTAGGCCGCAGAAGATTCCGGCGGTGTATTGGCGTGCCCGCTCTCCCGACGCTGTGAGCAACGCGTTCGTCGGCCCGGTCAGGCACGTCGACACGCACCCCACCGCCGCGTTCACGAGAGAGAACACACCGCAGGCAACCGTTGCTGTCCCGATCGGCGGTTGATGACCGGCTGCTCGGAGGACTGCGATTCCTTGGCCGTTCTGCACGACGACGACTGTGATCGCCAGCGGTACAACCAGTTCGATCATCGCTTGCCAAGACCAGGTTGGCGTGGTCAGCATCGGATGCGCCAGCCACCCATGCGCGTCGCCGACGGAGTTGAATCTTCCGGTCGCGAGTATCACGACCACGCCGACGATCAAAGCGCCGAGAACGGGCGGAACGAATCTTCCCACCTTGGCGAACACGCTCAGAGCGACGAAGGCGGCGATCATCGGCAGGGCGATCACCGCGTCGTGAGCGGGCGCTTCGACCAAATCGGTTCCGAAATGAAGGAAAACACCCGCCACCATTGCCATTACGATGGGCATGGGTAATGCGGCCATGATTGGTGTGACCCACCCGGTCAATCCCAACAACAAGATCAAGGCGCCGGTCGCGAAGAACGCTCCGAGCACTTGCTCCCACGGCAGATGCTCCAACGACGCTCCGACGACAACGGTTCCAGGAATCGTCCAGAAGAAGGCCAGCGGCTGCCGGTACAACCAGGAAGCCGTGATGGTCAAAATGCCGTTGACGAAGAAGGCACCGAAAAGCCAAGACGCCAATTGAGCTTGGCTCAGTCCACCCGCCAACCCCGCGGCGAGAATGACTGCTACCGGCCCGGTCGCCGAGAAGACGATGCCGATGATTCCGTTGGCAATGGACGTTCCGCCGAAGTCGTGCAAGACCCGCTTCGGGCTGTAGAGCGGTTGGGGGAGTGGCTCGGTGACGACGCGAACGGGCGCGGTCGTCGAAGTGTCCGACATGTTCTCAGTTCTCCTGATGTGGATCCGAAAGCCCCCGGTCGCGGAACAAAGCTGCGAGTTCGCTCCGTGATCGCAGTCCGAGCTTCGCGTACGCGCGCGTGAGGTGATATTGAATGGTCTTGACGGAGAGAAACAATTCGCCGGCAGCTTCCTTGTTGGACTTGCCCGCCGCGACAAGGTCGGCGACGGCTCGCTCTTGCGGAGTCAGGTCGGTGATTCCCTTCTCCGTCCGCGAGAGGTTCAACCCGCCCGCGCGGAGTTCGCGCTCGCAGCGCTCGACGTAAGTAGCGGCGCCCAACGAGTGATATAGCTCGCGGGCGGCCCGGAGGACGACGTCTGCCTCTGCGCGTTTTCCCGCCCGGCGTAGAGTTTGGCCGTACGCAAAATTGATTCGGGCTCGGTCGTAGGGGAGTGGCAGCGTCTCGATGCCGAGTAGTGCAGCATCGAAACTTATTCTTGCCGAGTCGAGTTCGCCCCGTGCGCCGTGGATCCGGCCGCGAACGTAGCCGAGACGTGCCGCAGCTGAGCGGTGCTCACGACGTCGTGCCGTCTGCTCGTGTGGTTGCAGAAAGGCGTCGGCATCATCGGCTCTCCCGACCATGACCAGTGCATTGGCGTAGAGATCGACCCACGGCCAGAACCCTGGCTCGTCTAGCCATTGTTGCGCCTTGCTCGCGGTGAGCGGAGCCAGCGCCACCAGGACTTCGGCGTAGTCGGCGGCGGCCTCGGCAACCTGCGCTCTGGCGAGAAGTGCAGGAACGTACATGATTTCGTAGGCGTGGACGCCGGCGTACGCGCGTCGCACGTGGTCACGGGCCAGTTCCCAGTTGCCACGCAGAGCGTGGATCTGTGCTCCCGACCAGTGGACCAACGGCCGGATCATCTCGATCTCGAACCGATCCACCTCGGCCCCGGCGCCCTCGACGGTCGAGAGCGCTTCGTCCCAGGCGCCGAGCGCGAATTGAGTGCGGGCGAGCCAGGCCTGTGCCCACAGCGAGATTCTTGCCGAACCACTGGAAAACTCTGTGGACACCGCACTTTCGAGGTCACGTCTGGCAGACTCCGGGTGATCCAAAGCAAGCTCGAGCCATCCGCGTCCCATCTGGAAACGCTGTGCTTGTGCTCCGGGGCGGACGCGATCGGACAGTTCGTCGTATGCCGCGAGCGCATTCTCGGTTCTTCCGGTAGCGCCGAGCCCGAGACCCTTGATCGCTTCGGACTCCACTGCTGCGGGATCCGAAGGGCCGACCAATTCGACTGCGCGGTCAACCCACTCGACGAGGGCTGTGCCATCGAGCCGAGCCAGAGAATGAAGGACCATTCGTTGGGCGATCATCGCAGCGGTGCCTGGCTCACGGTCCACGCTGCAGCTGTCCCACGCTCTGGTCAGAAGATCGGCGGCCTCGGTCGGTCGCCCTCGGTGAATGGCGAGGTAGCCGAGGACGGCGTCGCGGAGAGGCCCGCGCGAAATACTCTCGATCTCCGGCACGAAGACCATGGCGCGGGGGATGTCACCCGATCCGGTCAGCGCGTCGACTCCGCGGAGCAGACGGTCCTCGTGTTCGGTTCGGGCAGTGGTGAGACGGCTTGCCGTGACCATGGCGTCGGCGACTTCCGACCACGCGCCGTCGGATGCTCGTAGTGATGCGTACGCAACGAGTTCGGCGGCGAGGTCCTCGTCGTGGGTGGTGCTGGCGGCGGCAAGGTGGAAAAGCCGCTCACCTTCTCCCCAAGCGATCTCGGCTGCGCGAGTGTGCAGCAGATGCAAGTGCGCGGGCCCCAACGCCCCGCGCACTGCGGCCGTGACCATCGTGCTGCTCAGTGACACTTCGGTGCTGCCGCGCTGCTCGTGGACGGAGAGGAGACCGCTGGCAAAGGCGCTGTCCAAGGCGCCGACCACGTCGTCGATTTCGGCTAGCTGAGCAAGATGCGACAACGTCGTGCTGCGCCCGAGAACTGTTGCGGCTTCGATCAACGTTCGTGCTCCCGCCGAACACGCAGCGAGGGCGGCGGCGATCGCCACCGCACGATGACGAGGGACGGGCAAGGTTCGGTGCCACTGGGTCCAATAGGCCGGTGGCAGCTCGTCGAGGAGCGAGACGATGTCGAGTGTGTTGCCCGCGGTGAAATCCTGAAGTTGAAGCGCGACGCCGGAACTGAGGTCGATTCCGCTTCGCATGCGCGCGATGTCGATGATGACGGCTGTGTCGAGGGGGCTGATGTGCAAACGCGTCGACCAGTGCAGGTCGAGAATCTTCCTGACATCCTCGCGCAGGAACGGCGTTTCCTCGGCGACGAGGACGAACAACAGTGGGGCCGTTCGGCCTCGATGAAGGGCGGAGGTGATTGCCTGAAGCGAGCTGACATCGCTGTGATGGGCATCATCGACGACGATCAGGGTCGGGTGCTCCGCTGCGTCGACGATCTCGTGTGCAACGGCTAACGGCTCCGAAATGGATACCGGACGTTCGAGTAGTTGTTCGATCACCCCGAAGGCATTGTTCGATTCCCACTCCAACCCACGAGCGCGGCGGAGCGTATGAGCGGAGGAGATTTCGGCGAACCGGTCGACGAGAGTGGACTTACCGCTACCGGCATCGCCCTCGACCAGCACGAGAGTCGGCACTCCTGTCTCTGCCGCGGCCAGGGCTCGGCCGAGAACGGCGAGCTCGCGTTCTCGGCCGAGCAACAGGTCACGAAGTGTCACCCGACTACCGTAACGCCGGGCTCACCGCGGGTTTCCTTTTCGGCACGGTCTTCATCGGGTCGAAGTGCAGTGGCGCCCAGGTCGGGTGCTTGCTTCGGCACGAAGAAGGTGACGATGGCGCCCAGCACCGCGATGCCTGCGAAGACATAGAATGCCGATTCGGAACTGATTCCGGCGCTGATCAAACTTCCTCCGATCAGTGGCCCGAATATCCCGCCCAGACGCCCGAATCCGGCGCACCACGCAACACCTGCGGCCCGAGCGGCCGTCGAATAGTAATTGGACACGAATCCGTAGATCAGAACCTGAGTACCGATGGTTCCGACACCCGCGATGGCAACGGAGGCGAGGAGTACGGGAAGCGGAAACCCGAATGTGAACAGGAGCAGGGCGAGTGCGGCCAGGCCGAAGGTGGTTGCGACAACCCGCTGCGGACCGGTGACGTCTGCGATCTTGGAGGCGAGAAGTCCACCGATGATGGCACCGCCGTTGAGTACCAACAGGAACGAGAGCGAACCCTTCGCGTTGTATCCCGCGTTTTCCATGATCTTGGGCAGCCAGGTGTTGAGTCCGTAGGTCAGGAGTAGGCCGGCGAAGCTCATGAGGCCGAGAAGCGCGGTGCCCCAGACATATTGTCTGCTCGCCAACGCTCGGAAGCCGACTTTCTCGGCTACGGCACCGTTGGGTCGATCTGTACCGACAGGCAATGGAATTCCAGTTTTCGAGGAAATGGCGCGAGCTTCCTCGACACGTCCGCGAGCAATCAGCCACGCGGGAGACTCGGGCAGTTTGAACCAGGCGAGTGGGAACAGGAACACCAATGGCAGCGCGCCGATGAGGAACAGTCCGCGCCATCCGATGGAATCGCGGAGAACGATTGCCAGGACGGAAGCCATGACGCCACCGGCCGGGACACCGCTGTAGACGATGGCGTTGAACAGATTGCGGCGTCCCGGCGGCGCGAACTCGGCAATCATGGCTCCGGCGGTGGCGACAAGCCCACCGACACCGATGCCGGTGAAGAACCGCAGCAGACCGAAGGTGGTGATGCTGGTGGCGAACGCTGCCAATGCCATTCCGACCGAGAACCAGATGATGTTGACCAGCATCATCTTTCGGCGACCGAAGTGATCGCCGATCGCTCCACACGTCAGTGCGCCGACCATCACTCCGACGAGTGCATACGAACCCAAAGCGCCGGCCTGAGATGCGGTCAAGGTGCCGATATGGCTGGGGTCGTCCATGAGTACCGGCAGGATCGTGCCGTACACGACCAGGTCGTATCCGTCGAACAGAATGGCAATGGCGGCGATGGTGACCACCCACAACACTGACGAGCGATGGCGGGCACTGGCCCAGGAACCACGTTCGATCGAGGACATGGCGAATCTCCGTTCGAGAGATCAGGAATCGGGGGAGGCTGGATTCAGCCGAGGTCGCCACCGGCAACGGGAAGGACCGTTCCGGTGACATACGAAGCCTCTTCGGAGGCAAGGAAAGTGATGGCGGCAGCCTGTTCGTCCAGGGTGCCGTAACGCTTGAGCAGCGACGAGTCGACGGTCTGGTCGACGATCTGCTGGTACCAGGCCTTCTCCTCTTCGGTCTCGGCGCCCGGTCCGCGTGGCACGACGCGTGATGGCGCCTCGGTTCCGCCGGGAGCAGTTGCCACAACGCGTATTCCGTACTGCGCGACTTCCATCGCCAGTGCAGCGGTGATCGCGCTGACCCCGCCCTTGGCCGCCGCGTACGGAACACGGTTGACGCCGCGGGTGGCGACCGAGGAGACGTTGACGATGGTGCCGCTCGCCTGCTCGATCAGATGGGGCAGTACGGCACGGCACGTCCAGAGTGTGGGGAACAGTGATCGTGTGACCTCGGCTTGTATCTGCTGCGGCGTGTAGTGCTCGTAGGGTTTGGCCCAGATGGTCCCACCGACGTTGTTGACCAGGACGTCGATTCGTCCGAAGCGCTCCAATGCGGAATCTATTGCATTCTGGGCACCTTCGAACGTCTCGAGGTCCGCGGTCACCGAATGGGAACGTTCCAGCGGTGTCGCGATGTCGTGAACCAGTTCAGCTCGATCCACAAGCGCGACGGAACCGCCTTCTGCGGAAACTCTTTCGGCAACGCTGCGCCCGATCCCCTGAGCCGCTCCGGTGACGACCACGACCCGGTCGTCGAACCGGCCGGCGAAGAATCTCGTGCTCACGACGCCACACTTTCCCGAGCGTCAGTGATGGCGCGGTGCATCGTCGACTTGGCGTGTTCGCTGTGCCGGACGATCAGATCACGGGCCGCGGCGCGATCATTCTGCTCGAATGCACGCACGATTCGTGAGTGATCCTCCGCGACATGTTCGTCCACCCAATCGGCGGTGCGGAGCACTCGGTTCATCAGTTGTGTGACCTCGAGACGGTGGTATGCCTGCAGCAGCACTTCGTTTCCGGTGCAGCGAAAGAGGAAGTCGTGGAACAGGGCATTGGTTTCGGTGAATGCCGCTGCGTCCGTGAAATGATCGCGGTCGATGGAAGTGGCCGAGTTCTCCGCCAGAATGCGGTACTCCGTCAACTGTGCCGGAGTGAGGCGGCCGATGGTGAGTTCCATTGCTCCGAGTTCGAGCGCCATCCGAGCGTCGAACTGTGCGTCCGACTCCGTGACCGGCAGGTGTTCTTCACCGATCTCGTACGTGCCGGCTGTAGTTTCTTCGGCCGAGGTGGCCGGTGAATCAGCCGGTGCTGCCGCGTTGTTGAACTTTTCGAAGTAGAAGTTGGTGGGTGTGATCGAGACGTCATTGAAGTGCAGACGTACGGCTTCGACCATCGGCGGCGGGCCGCACAGGTACACGTCTACGTTGCCGTCGTCGAGGTGATCGGGCTCGATCAAACCCGTGACATAGCCCTTGTTCGGTGCTGTGCTGTCGGGATCGGATACGCAGTAGTCGAAGGTGAACTGGGGTAAAGACTCCGCGTAGTCATGCAGTTTGTCGAGCTCGACGAGATCGGTGTCGGAGCTGACGCCGTAGACCAGATGAACTGGCCGAGTGGAGCTTTCGGCACGCATCTTCTCCAGTATGGAGAGCAGCGGGGCCAAGCCGGTTCCGCCGCCAAGCAGTAGGGCTCTCCGTTGACCTGACCGGAGGAAGAAGCTACCCATCGGTCCGGTCAATTCGAGAGTGTCACCTACCTGCGCACGTTGACTGAGATACTCGGACATCAGACCACCCGGGGTGATCTTGACCAGGAACGACGCCGACTCGACCTCAGGGCCGGAGCTGAACGAGTACGACCGCGTCGCTTCGGTTCCGGGAACGAGGATGTTCACGTACTGACCGGGGAGGAAGACCAGATCTGTGCGGTTGTCGACTGCGACGGTGAAACCCACCGTGGAATCCGAATGGCGAATGATCTCGGTGATCGTGGACGTGTACGAACCGGCAGCGGTCTTGGCGACCGCCGACGTGGTGGGAATCTGCAGCACGAGATCAGATTCCGGCACCATCTGGCACGGAAGGCAGTATCCCTGCTCGGCCTCGTCATCCGTCAGGGCCTCCTCGATGTAGTCGCCGGCGTCGAAAGTGCCTGACTCACAGAGCGATTTGCAGGTGCCGCAAGCTCCGTCGCGGCAGTCGAGCGGAATGTTGATTCGTGCGCGGTACGACGCGTCCGCGACGGTCTCGTCGGTGTTGCATTCGACGAAGCGGGTGATGCCGTCTTCGAAACTCAGGGCTACTTGAAAGGTCGGCGCGGCTTGAATGCTCATGGGAAACAGCTCGATTCGAAGGGAAGTCGTGTCAGAAGTGGTAGATGTCGACCACGTGATGGATGTAGTCGTTCTTGAGGACTACCTTCTTCTTCATGATCAACGGCTGCTCGCCCGAGAAGTCGATCGTGTAGTGCGAGGTGCCGAAGTAGGTGTCGACCGTGTTGTAGCGGAAGTACAGCGTGAACCAATTGAAGCGGACGTCGACGACGAAGCCGCGTTCTTCGATCACTTCCACGTTGGTGATGTTGTGACCGGTGCGGGGCTCGGGAAGGCTTGTCGCGCTGGAACGGTCAGTCCTGATTCGGAACACGCGATCCTCGATACCGCCCCGATTCGGGTAGTAGATCAGGGAGATCTCTGCGGCCGGGTCCGTGGTCAGCTCGCCGTCGTCCGCCCATGCGGGCATCCAGTACTCGGAATCGGGGTGGTAGCACTCGATCCACTTCTCGAACTCGCGATCGTCCAGATAGCGAGCCTCACGGTAGAGAAACTGCTGCACTGTTTCGAGGGCGACGGCATTGGTGGTGGTGACAGTCATGGTGATCGTCCTCAGATGGTCCGGTTGGAAGCGGCTTGCTCGGCATCTACGGCCGCAAGCATGGCGTCGCGCCAGTACCCGTGCTGAATGGGATACAAGCCTTCGTCCTCGGTCTTGGCTCCGCTCGAGAGCACGCGATTCATGCCGAGATCCTTCGCGACGTCGTTCGGACCGGGAATCTGGTGTGTGACACCACGGCTGAGGTCGTTCCACGGGGCTCCGGCTGCCTGGTAGGTCTTCTGGCAGGAACGGAACTCTTCGAGATCGTCCGGGGTGGCCATACCGCTGGCATTGAAGAAGTCCTCGTACTGACGGATGCGGTTGCTGCGTGCTTCGGCGCTCTCTCCCTTGGGAGCGATGCAGTAGATGGTGACTTCGGTCTGGTCCACGGAGATCGGACGGAAGTGCCGGATCTGGCTGCTGAACTGATCCATGAGGTAGACGTTCGGGTACAGGCAGAGGTTCCTCGACGCACCGACCATGAATTCGGCCTTCTTGGAACCGAACTGAGCTTCCAGCTCCGCCTTGCGTTCGAACAGGGGACGGTCCTCGGGATTGCCCCACCACATCCAGAGCAGGAGGTGGCCGTAGTCGTAGGAGAAGTATCCACCGCCCTGCTTCCCCCAGGTACCGGCATCCATGGCTTTGGTCTCGTTCGACGATTCACCGGCGGTGCGGCGAGCGGTGGTAGCGGCGTAGTTCCAATGCGTCGAAGACACGTGGTAGCCGTCGGCACCGTTCTCGGTCTGCAGCTTCCAGTTGCCGTCGTAGGTGTAGGTGGAAGCACCGCGCAGAACTTCGAGTCCGTCAGGTGACTGATCGACGATCATGTCTATGACCTTCGTTGTGTCACCGAGGTGCTCTTCGAGCGGCAGCACGTCGGGGTTGAGGCTACCGAAGAGGAAGCCGCGATAGTTCTCGAACCGCGCCACCCTGGTCAGGTCGTGTGAGCCGTCCTTGTTGAACTGCTCCGGATAGCCGCCGGTGCGAGCGTCCCTGGCCTTGAGGAGTTTTCCGCTGTTGTTGAAGGTCCAGCCGTGGAACGGGCAGGTAAAGGTGGTTCGGTTGTCGGTCTTACGGCGACAGAGCATCGCACCGCGGTGGCTGCATGCGTTGATCAGCGCACCCAATTCGCCGTCCTTGTTGCGGGTGATCACGATGGGTTGACGGCCCATGTAGGTGGTGAAGTAGTCGCCGACGTTCGGGATCTGGCTCTCGTGCGCGAGGTAGATCCAATTGCCCTCGAAGATGTGCGTCATCTCGAGTTCGAACAGTTGCTCGTCCGTGAAGACGCTGCGCCGCACCTGGTAGCGGCCGGTCTCCGGGTCCTCGACGAGCGCGTCGTCGAGGACAGCGCGGATGTTCGCGAACTGGTCGGTGCCGCGGGCAGCATCCAACATATCCGTCATGGGTGTCCTCCAGATAAGAGTGGGCGCCTACCGAGAAAGCCGAGGGCTGTCGGACCAAATCGGTGGGACCCGCTTTCCGGACGGGGCTGCGTCCGGTACTGAATTCACCTTGACACCGTGTGTCTCGGGTCACACTAGGCAATTGCCTAGTCCTGACCAAGGGTGCAGTGTTCGTCGAATTCTGCTGATGGGCCATGCCTGCTGAAGACGACGACCAGGGCGGACTCGACATCGCGAGTCCGCCCTACCTGCCGAGGGGGTTACCGGTTCTTGAAGAACGAGACGTCGTCGTTGCCGATGAGGTCAGGGACCGTCCAGCCATCGAGGTCGTATTCACTCAGACACTGCTCGGCCAGTCCCTTCATGGAACTTGCGTGTCCACGATTCTGGGCTGCGAACAGCAATTCCGCCTTGACGTTTTCGTGGTTGCCGGAGTAGTTGCGTTCGTAGAGTTCGTGTCGGCCGCCGAACTCGGTGCCGATCGAATCCCACAGCGCCTTCATGACTTTCACCCGGTCGACGGCGGTGATGCCGTCCGAACCACGAACGTACTTGTCGAGGTACGGACGCACGTCCGGGCTCTTGAAGTCGAGTGAACTCGAAGGCAGGTAGATCAGGCCTGACGCCACGTCCTGTTCGATGATCTCCTTGATCCGCGGGTACCCCTGGATCATGAACATTCGATAGGTGAGGCCGTACTCGAGCTTCGGGATCACCGAATCGCCGACCCACTGTTCGGGATCGCGTGCCATCGATTCGGTTAACGACCAGAAGAGGTTTCGCCACCCGATCACCTCGCCGACACGGGTCTGAACTCCGCGGAAGCCGCCAGCGCCGGTGGCTTCGAGCGCCTTCATCAACAGGCCGGCGATGAAGTCGAGCTTTACCGCCAGGCGTGTACAGCCCTGAAAGGTGAAGCGCGGCAGGAATCCCGACTGAGGGAAGAATGCGTTGATCCGGTCGACGTCGCCGTACATGAAGACGTTCTCCCATGGAACCAACACCTTGTCGAAGACGAAGATGGTGTCGTTCTCGTCCATGCGGCTCGACAGCGGGTAATCGAACGGACTGCCCATCACCGCAGCATGTTCGGTGTACGAGGTGCGGCAGATCAGCTTCACACCCGGAGCGTCCATCGGTACCGTGCAGATCAAGGCGAACTGCTTCTTCTTGATCGGCAGACCGTAGTGAGCGATGAAGTTGTAGTTGGTGATCGCCGATCCGGTGGCGACCACCTTGGCACCGCTGACGATCAATCCGGCGTCGGTTTCCTTCTCCACCTTCATGAAGACGTCGCCGACCTCGTCCGGCGGAAGTTGGCGATCCACCGGGGGATTGATGATCGCGTGGTTCCAGTGCAGAACTTTCTCCTGCGACTCGCGGTACCAGCGCTCGGCGTTGTCCTGGAACGGTGCGTACAACTCCTTGTTGGCGTGGAGGGTTCCTAGGAAACTTGCCTTGTAGTCGGGGGAGCGGCCCATCCAGCCGTAGGTCATACGTGCCCACGTCGCGATGGCGTCGCGTTCCTTGAGCAGATCGGCCGACGACGTCGGTGTGCGGAAGAACGGCATGGTGACACCGCCGTTGCCCGTGTCCGTCGGAACCGTCAGGGCGTCCACGTGCTCGCCCGTGTGCAGAGCGTCGTACAGCCTTGCGGTCATGCGGATCGGATTCCGGAACGCGGGGTGCGTCGTGACGTCCTTGACGCGATCACCATGGAGCCAGATTTCGCGACCGTCCTGCAGACTCGAGATGTACTCGTCACCGGTCATCGGCCGGGTAGCGAAGTTCTTCGTACGGTTGGCTTCGCAGTCGGCGGCCGGATTGACCTGTGGCGCTCCGGAATCTGCGGGGTCGACGCCGGTGGGAGGGATTTCGGTGGTCGTCATGGCAAAGCCTTTCAGATCGTTTGAGGTGCGGGCTGAAGATGAATCGGGGTGAACGAAGTGGTGGCGTCGAACCACCCACTGTGGGGGTCGTCCTGACTGCCGTTCCAGACTGTGGTCGACGAGGTAGCGCCCAGATCGTGAAAAGTGCTTCGGTAGAACAGAAGCGGATCTTTGCCGCTCGACTGCGCGTCGACGATCTCGCCGATGAAGATGATGTGGTCACCACCGTCGTACTCCTTCCACGGGACGCACGAGATGGTTGCTGCGGCGCCGTCGAGCAGGGGAGCGGTCGGTCCGTCGATCCACTTCGGTTCGGTGCGCTGCGGTCGGCCGGCAAAATGCATGGCCGTGTCCACTTGGTCGGCGGCAAGGATGTTGACGGCAAACGGCGCGTTGCCGAGGTAGCCGCACGCCTTGGACTTTCGCGTCATCGTGATCTGGCACAGGCGTGGTTCCAGCGAGATTGCCGTGAATGCGGTGACGGTGGCTCCGTGTGGCTGACCGTCGGCGTTGGTGCAGGTGATGACGGTGACGCCGCTGGCGAATTGGCCGAAGATGCCTCGAAGCTGATTTTGTTCCATGACCGGACCTCCTTGTCGGATGGCTGGTGAGTGAGGGTGCCGCGAAGTGCGGGAGGCGGAGGTGCTGGACGACTCGCGCCGGGAGTGAAGACGAACGTACGGCGAGCGCGGCGTTCGGTCGATCCGTACAGCGCGGTGTCTATCCGGATTGCGCACCCGATCGAAGTCTGTATCCGTTTCCTCTTGGAAGTGACCGGGGACACAGTGTTCAATGATGTTCAGCGCTCATGCTCGGCAATGTGGCTGGTCACGGGTTTGGAAGGTGAAGAAGGGCGATGGTCGACTCCATGATCGGTACAGCTCCCCGCGACTGGGACGAGGCGTGTGATGCGGTTTCGGACGCCTATTTTCCGCACACGCTCACGCCGTTGTCACGGCACGCGGCCAGCGGAGTCGGGGTGTGCACCGCCGAGTTGGGACCGCTGAGGATCGCTCATATTCGATGGGGAGCAGACGTCGCGGTCGAATCCGAGCATCCCGGTGCCTACGGGGTGAACATCCCGCTCTCGGGCGAGCTCGAGTCGGTGTTCGCGGGCTCGCACGTGCTCTCGACGGAGGGCGTTGCGACGGTGTGTCCGCCCGACATCACGACGAGAATCACGCGGTGGAGCGCGGACTGCGAAATTGTCGGAGTCCGGATGGACCGTCAGTACCTCGACCGCGAGATGGAGAAGGTACTCGGCCGGCCCGGAATGCACTTGCCTGATCAGGTGGATCTTCGGGGAGACGACGGAGCCAGATGGCTGAAATTTGTTCGCTCACTGTCGGATCAGATACTCGGCCCGGTCGGCGTGCTGCACAACGAACTGGTGGCAGCTCAGCTCTCCGGTGCCGTGGTCACGGCATTCGTCCTCGCTGCAATGCCCGAAAGTGAGGACGCGGTGCGACACGCCAGGCCACGCATCGTCAAGCGGGTGCTCGACGAGATGCACGACGACCCGGCCCGCGTGTGGACCGCAGCAGAGATGGCCGAGGTGGCGGGCGTCAGCGTACGGAGATTGCAGGAGGGATTTCGGCAGTACGTGGGCCGGAGTCCGTCGGAATGCCTGCTCGACATCCGCCTCGAGCGGGTCCACGCAGATCTGGTGGATGCCGACGACTCGACGACGGTCACCGATGTCGCTGTGAGATGGGGTTTTACGCACACCGGACGATTCGCGTCGTCTTTTCGGCGTAAGTACGGTGTGTTGCCTTCCGAAGTATTCAGAAGTTAGCTCCGGTACCCCATGTCCGCGCTGAGCTGATTCGCCTTCTCGACGAGGAACGGTGCGACGTCGGTGCGAAAGGCTTCCGGGGTTGTGCGTCCGGCCGAGGTAGAACACGCTGCCACGCCGACGACGCTTCCGCCGGCGTCGCGGACGGGGGCGGCGAGGGAAATTAGGCCGTCTTCCAGTTCCTCGGACGTGAGTGCGTAACCCTGCTCGCGCACCACTCGAAGTGCGGTGTGGAATGCGCCTTCGTCGGTGATCGTGGTGGGTGTGAGGGCGTCGAACGTGGAGTTCGCGATGACTTTGTCGACGATTTCGGTTGGCGCCCAAGCTAGCAGGGCGCGGCCCATGGAGGTCGCATATGCAGGCACTCTGGTACCGACGCTGACGTTGATGCTCATGATCCGGCGTACGGGTACACGCGCGGCGTAGACCACGTCGACGCCGTCGAGCACGCCCAGCGACGCCGACTCGTGAGTGTGTTCTGCGATCTCCAGCAGGCGGGGGAGCGCCGCCTCGGTCAGGGCATGCGATGCAGAGAAGTGCTGGCCGATGCTTAGAACGCGCGGGGTGAGCGACCACCGACTGTTGTTGCCGGTGACGTATCCGAGTTTCTGCAGGGTGAGGAGGATACGTCGGACCGCGGGGCGGGAGAGGCCCGTTTCGGCGGCAAGATCTGCGAGCGACGGGTTGGGGTTCTTCTCGTCGAAGGCCGTCAGCACAGCGAATCCACGCTCGATGCTCTGGATGTAATCGCGATCGTTCTCGCTCACGGAATGACCTCTCATCTGCGGGTATGCACTGATCAGTGCCCTCGAAGGTTGACAAACCTTGTGACTGGGCGCACAGTACAAGCGTACGCACAGCGTAACAGATGTACGCACAGCGTACAACCAGACTTGGGAAGCCGACTGAGCCCAGCAGTACGGCACCCACCCGGTAACAGCCACACACGGCCCCGAGGAGGACCACATGACCACTTCCGAGAGCCCCACCGCAGTAGGTTCGGGCACGGCCGCCACCGACAAGTTCCTCCAGGAACGAGTCAGCGCGGACACCCCGCCCGAGCGCGTCTCGGCCATCGCCAAGGACGTGCTCGAGGCACTTGCCGGCGTCATCGACAAGCACGGCATCACCTACCCCGAGTACCGCGTCCTCAAGCAGTGGCTCATCGACATCGGCCAGTTCGGCGAGTGGCCCCTGTGGCTGGACGTCTTCCTCGAGCACAACGTCGAGGAGGTTGCGTACCGCGGCCAGCACGGCACCAAGGGAAGCATCGAGGGCCCCTACTACGTCGCCGACGCCAAGACGTTGCCATCCAAGTGTGAACTTCCGATGCGTGACAACGAGGTTGGATCGAAGCTGGTCTTCGAGGGCCAGGTTCGCGATCTCGACGGCAACGGGTTGGATGGGGCCACCGTCGAGCTGTGGCATGCGGACGACGAGGGCTACTACTCCTATTTCGCGCCGCACATCCCCGACGGGAACCTCCGCGGAACGATCGTGACCGACGGAGCGGGACGGTTCGAGATCACCACGATTCAGCCTGCGCCGTACCAGATCCCGACCGACGGACCCACCGGTTGGTTCATCGAGAAGGCCGGTTGGCACCCGTGGCGTCCGGCTCACCTGCACCTCATGGTGAAGGCTCCCGGTAAGCGCACGATCACTACGCAGCTCTATTTCAAGGACGGTGAGTGGATCGAGAACGACGTGGCAACTGCCACGAAGCCCGAACTGATTCTCGATCCGAAGCCGGGTGCCGATGGAATCAACCGGGTCACGTACGACTTCGTGCTCGACCCGGCCTGATCCACAACTGTTCGAAAGAAAGTGATTTGATGACAGACCTGTCGATCGTCTCCATCGAGACGACCATCCTCGACGTTCCGCTGGTTCGCCCCCACAAGTTCGCCACCACGTCGATGACGGCGCAGCCGTTATTGCTGGTCGCGATTCGCACATCCGACGGTGTTGTCGGATACGGCGAAGGTGTCGTTCCGGGCGGTCCGTGGTGGGGCGGCGAATCGGTGGAGACGATGCAGGTCATCATCGAGAAGTACATCGCGCCGGTGGTGGTCGGCAGGCGCGTGGATCAGATCACCGCGATCATGGCCGACATCGAAAAAGTTGTTGCCAATGCACGATTCGCGAAGGCCGCCGTCGACGTGGCGTTGCACGACGCCTGGTCACGTAGCCTGGGAGTCCCCGTGCACACGCTCCTCGGCGGGGCTTTCCGCGAGAGTGTCGACGTCACGTGGGCGCTGGGTGCTGCACCGGCGGACGAGATCATCGAAGAAGCTCACGAAAAGCTCGAATCCCGGCTCAATTTCAGCTTCAAACTCAAAATGGGAGCACTCGATCCGGCGGTCGACGTCGCGCGCATCGTCAGCATCGCGCAGGCGCTCTACGGCCACGCCGGCGTCCGCGTCGACGTCAACGCGCGGTGGGATCGCTTCACGGCGCTGCGGTACCTGCCACAACTCGCAGACGGTGGAGTCGAACTGATCGAACAGCCCACTCCGGCAGACCAAATCGAGGTCCTCGCCGAACTCAGCAGGCTACTACCGATTCCGATCATGGCCGACGAGAGTGTGCAGACCCCACACGACGCTCTCGAAATCGCCCGCCGGAGCGCCGCCGATGTCATCGCCCTCAAGACCACCAAGTGTGGTGGCCTCCAGCGCAGCCGCGACATCGTCGCAATTGCCAAGGCCGCCGGTATCGCGTGCCACGGTGCGACGTCCATCGAGGGTCCGATCGGTACCGCGGCTTCGTTGCACTTCGCGTGCGCCGAGCCCGGAATCAACTTCGGAACAGAGCTTTTCGGCCCACTGCTCTTCAGCGAAGAGTTGCTTCAGGAACCCCTGAAGTATTCCGAGGGTCAGCTGCACCTCCCCGCCGGACCTGGCCTGGGAGTCGAACTCAACATGGACGCCGTCAAAACCTGGACCAGGAACTAGAGGATAGAAGAACATGGCACTCTTTCACGTTCGAATGGACGTCGATATTCCGCGCGACCTGGATCCGGCAGTTCGCGCCGAGACCGTCGCAACGGAAAAGGAGTACTCACAAGACCTTCAGCGCCAGGGCAAGTGGGTGCATCTGTGGCGAATAGTGGGACAGTTCAGCAACATCAGCATCTTCGACGTCGAGTCGGCTGACGAACTCCATGAGATTCTCTGGAACCTGCCCCTGTTCCCGTACATGACCATCGAGGTCATGCCGTTGACGCAGCACGGATCTTCGATCAAGTAGAGCCTGCGAGGGCGGGCGGCTCAGCGTATTCCGTCGCGGCGCAATGCGACGGACACTGCGGCAGAGCGGGTATCGACGCCGAGCTTGGCGTAGATGTGCCCAAGATGGGTTTTCACCGTCGCTTCGCTGATGAAGAGTGCCTTGCCCAGCTCGCGGTTGGTCATCCCCTCGGCGAGCAGGCTGAGCAGTTCGGACTCACGGGCGGTGAGCGCTTCCTGCGGGCGCTGCATCTGCTGGACAAGACGAGAGGCCACAGTGGGAGAGAGAACGCTGCGCCCGGCTACCGCGCCGCGCACCGCGCCGAAGATCTCGTCGGGCGTTGAGTCCTTGAGTAGGTAACCGATGGCACCGGCGTCGACGGCTCGCACGACGTCGGCGTCGGTGTCATACGTCGTGAAAACCAGTACGGGAACATCGACACCGTCGCTTCGCAAGCGTTTGATCGCTTCTGCACCGTGCATGCCGGTGCCCATGTCCAGATCCATCATCACCAGATCCGGTGAGGCCGACGGTATCGCCGTGGCCGCCCCCTCACCGGACGATGCTTCGCCGACTACTTCGACGTCCGGCTGAGTGTTCAGCAGCGCTCTCAGCCCGGCTCGCACGACCAGATGATCGTCGACGAGGAACACGCGAATGGTGGTGGTCACCGGATCCTCCGTTCGAGAGGGAACTGGGCCGCGACGACGGTGCCGTCTCCCGGTGCACTTTCCACGGTGAACGATCCGCCGAGCTGTGCGATGCGACTTCGCATCGCACGTAGGCCGTATCCACCGTACCGAGAATGGTCGGCGAGCTTTCCCGGATCGAAGCCGACGCCGTCGTCGAAGATGTCCACGGAGACGGAGTCGTCGAGATACGTGATCGTCACGCCCGCCGTTTCGGCGCGAGCGTGGCGGGCGATGTTGGAGGACGCGCTCGAGACCACTCGCACGATGGCATGAGCTACGTCCGAGGGCAAGATGACGGCTTCACCGACGGTGCGGATCCGAACGGTCGGGACGAACTGGCGGGCGGCGGCCACGACCAAGGCGTCGAAGTCGCCCGTACCGCCCTTGGCCGGTGCCAGATCGTGGACGAGGTCGCGACTCTGCATCAAGCTCGTTCGGATGTTCTCTGCTGCGGCATCGACATCGGCTCGAGACGGCGAACCCGTTGTATTCCAAGTTTGTTCGGCTGCCTCGAGTCGTAGAAGAGCGCTCGCCAGTCCCTGAGTAACAGTGTCGTGGATTTCGCGCGCGAGGCGCTCTCGCTCAGCGGCAACGCCGGCAGCACGTTCGGTATCAGCCAATGCAGATTGCGCTTCTGCTACCTGACGTAGAAGCCGAAGGCGTTCTCGGGCATCTCGTTCCATCTGCCCGTACGCCGCCGCGACCAGTGCCGCGGTGCATAGAGGTCCGAGCAGTGTCACCAATTCGGCACGACCGGTGACTCGGTAGAACGCGATTCCGGCGAGGACGCCCAGGATCCCGACGAGGGGGTAGGCGATCTTGCTCGGGTACAGACGAATACAGAGGAAGAGAACGGGGAACGCACACCACGCGAAACTCGGCGCAAGCCAGACCAGCGCTGCCCAGGTGCTCAGTACCGGCCAGATCCACAGTCGTTGGCGAACCACATCTCGCGAAGACACCGTAGCCATGACGGCGTAGAGCAAGGCGAGGACCACGGCCAGGACGAGTACCACCCCGAACCGACCGCTGGTCCCGTGGACTGTGACGTACCGGACTCCTGACGTGGACAGCAGTACGAAGAACGACGCGTGGATCGCATACGCCAACGGGCCGCGCAGGCCGAGTTCGGCGTCGGCGTTCATGGCTCCGTTACTCATCCCTCGAATATTACGGAGGGCGCCAGGCCGTCGTATCAACCATTCGGATGATATCTGCACAACCAGACGGGGCACGGTTCGTCACCCGAGCGCCCGATGTGCGCACCCGCGCCGGGACGCGACGCTGTAGTGGACGGTTTCGAACCATTCGACTGAAAGTGTGCCCGACATGAACCACCGCATTTACACACGACTTCCCCGTACGATCGCTGTCGCCGTTCCGGTTGTCGCAATCCTTGCCAGCGCCGCGTGCTCGACGACCGACACACCGGTGGCGAACGCATCGAGCACGACGTCGATTTCTGCCACGCAGCAGCCTGCTGCGACCGGCGATTCGGCGATTGTCACTCAGAATCGACTCAGCGCCGACGCAGCAGTGAAGGCTGCTGGTGCGGCCCTGGCAAAATGCCGGGCGGACGGGCTCGGATTTGTCACCGTCTCCGTCGTCGACCGTGCGGGAAATGTCATCGCCATGGTGCGCGGCGACAACGCAGCCCAGCACACGGTGGAGGCCTCACGTGAGAAGGCGTACACCTCTGCAGCTTTCGGAGCCGACACCAGTGACCTCTCGCAGCGTACCAAAGGCGAGGGATCGACCATCGCCGACCTCCCTGGCACTCTCTTCCTTGCAGGTGGAGTCACTGTGAAGGCTGGATCCGCGTCGATCGCCGGCATCGGTGTCGGTGGTGCACCGGACGGAATGCAGGACCAAGCGTGTGCTGCAGCAGGTCGTGATGCGATCGCTTCGTCACTCGGCTGAGTGAGCGCATTCAGCGTGCTTCGTGAATTGTGCTTTTCGCCACCTGGATTCGCTCGGCACGACAGTTGTCCGATTGTTGCGATGACCTCGACTTTGTAACACCGGAGCCCCCGGAAAGGGACAAACACGTCGACAGTGGAACCGACGATGCACTTACCGAAGCGAGTTTCTTGATGCGCAGTTTCGGGGAAAGACACAACCTTGCAGAGAATCAGATTCAGGTTGCCCGAACGCAATACACGGCGGGCGCGGGTGCTCGTAGCGGCGTTGTTGTCGGTATTCCTCCTCGGCGGCATGTTCGGTCCGACCGCCGCGAGCGCTACTCCGGCGCACACGGCGCCATGGGGTGGTTACGACGAGTTGTGGGTCCCGTCTTCGATGGGAAACGTCAAGGTTCAGGTGCAGTGGGCCGCGCGGGGCGGCAACGCCGCGTTGTACCTACTTGACGGTCTTCGCGCGCAAAACGACAGGAATGCTTGGAGTTTCGAAACCAACGCACTCGATCAGTACCGCAACGACAACATCACGTTGGTGATGCCGGTCGGCGGTGAGTCGAGTTTCTACACGGACTGGTACGCGCCGTCCAATTTCAATGCTCAGCCCATAACGTACAGGTGGGAAACATTTCTCACACGCGAGCTTCCGGACTTCCTTGCAGGGTATGGTGTTTCACCAACCAACAATGCGATCATCGGGTTGTCGATGGGCGGCAGTGCCGCGTTGAACCTGGCGGGGCATCATCGGGATCAGTTCAAGTTCGCGGGCTCGCTGTCCGGCTACATCAATATCTCGGGCCCGGGTATGCGTGAGGCGATCCGCGTAGCCATGTTCGACGCCGGCCGGTACAACGTCGATTCGATGTGGGGCCCGCCGTGGTCATCCGGGTGGCTTCGCAACGACCCGTTCGTCAACGCGGAATCGCTTCGCGGACTGTCGATGTACATTTCGTCGTCCAACGGCATCCCGGGACCGTACGATCATCCGTCTGCGCCGATCGATTACTTCCACACGGCGACGGGTATGGGGCTGGAGGCGCTCTCGTGGGTGCATGCGCGTGCATTCGAAATTCGTCTGAAATCCATGGGAATCCCAGCGACGTACAGCTTTCCGCCCGCCGGGATTCACTCCTGGCCGTATTGGTCTGCTGAATTGTGGATGGCCAGAGGACAAATTCTCGACACCATGAACGCCTGGTGACGCAGATGTGAGGATCTCTCCGGACTGGCGTATGCGTCAAGTCCGGAGAGAACTCGCTCAGAAGGTGATGATTCCGCGCAGGTTGCGACCGGCATGCATGTCGGCGAAACCGTCGTTGATCTGGTCGAGGCTGTACCGGTTGGTGATGAGTCCGTCGAGTTCGAGCTTGCCGCTGGTATAGAGATCGATCATCCAGGGAATGTCGGCAGTGGGATTGGATGCGCCGAACAAGGATCCTTGAATTCTCTTCTGGTACAAGGTGAGTTCCATCAGGCTCACGGGAATGCCGACGTCCGTCATCTTCCCGAGACCGGTGACGACGCAAGTTCCTGCCTTGCGGATTGACGAGAACGCCTGCGCGACATGTTCTCCGGTGGTGACGCCGACGGTGACGATGGCGGAATCCGCGCCCTGGCCGTTGGTGAACGAGCGCGCGATGTCCGTGGCTTCCTCCATGGTGGACACGGCATGGGTCGCCCCCAATTTCAATGCACTGTCGCGCTTGAACGCAACCGGGTCCACCGCGATCACGTGGGCGGCGCCGGCATGCGAGGCGCCCTGTACCGCGTTGATTCCGATTCCGCCGACCCCCATGACGATGACGGTCTGCCCGGGGTACACCTGAGCGGAGTTGACCGCGGCGCCCCAACCGGTTCCGACGCCGCAACCGAGCAGACACAAAGCGTCGAGCGGCAGGTGTTTGTCGACTTTCACGGCCGAGAGAGTGCTGACCGTGGTGTATTCACTGAAGGTGGACAGGCCGCAGGTTTGTGCGACTGGCTGACCGTCGAGAGACATTCTGTAACTGGAGGTTTCGCCGGGCCTGCTGCCGGTCATGATGGCAGCGCCGTTGTCGCAGAGGTTCTGGATTCCGCTTGCACACCAACGGCAACGGCCGCAGGCGGCGAGGAACGAGAACACGACATGATCGCCCTCGGACCATCCTTCGGTGTTCGGCCCGACCTCGACGACGATTCCGGCGCCTTCGTGTCCACCGCAGATGGGATAGCGGCCGACTCCGTGGTCGCCGCTGGCGATGTGATCGTCCGAGTGGCACAGGCCGGAGGCGACCATCTTGACAGTGAGTTCGCCGCTGCGGGGTGAATCGAGTTCGAGGTCGACCACCTCGTATGTGCCTGGTGCTTGGCGAATGACGGCTCCACGAGTGCGCAAGGTTTCTCCTGAGGTGAGAGTTGTTCTTCGGCTACCTCAGTTGTCTACTCGAGAGTTCAGGACGGGCTCGAGGCCCATCTCACTGATCGGACGTTTCGTATTTTTCGGATTCGTCCGGGGTTCGTCCCAAGATGGCGAGTTGCAGTTCGGTGAGCAGTCGCGTGTCCGGCTCGTCCAACGAAATGCCCATGATCTGTTCAGCGCGCCGAATGCGGTAGCGCAGTGTGTTCGGATGTACTTTCAGAGACGAGGCGGCCTTCTTCACATCCCCGAAAGCTGTCAGGTAGGCCGTGAGCGTGAACTGCATGTCAGAGGTGTTCTTGTCGTCGTAGGAGACGAGTCTGTCGATACGAGGGTCTCGCAATCGCTCGTGATCGGCAACGAGGTCGAGTATCTCGCCCAGCAATACCGCGGTGCGTGACGCCGCGAGTGTGGTGACCTTCGAGGTTTCGTGATCATCGGTGGTATCGAGCACGCGGTCCACCTCTCGACGCGCCTCGGGTACGCCGTGCAACCGCGCGATCGGGACCGCGACTGCGGCGCGCACGCTGATGCCCGCACGGTCCTCGACTACTCGCACGGTGTCGTAAGCCCAGTCGCTGACAGCGACCTCGTGGTCGGCCTGAGGGAACAATACGTAGATCCGGTTGTCGATGATCGTCGTGACCGCGTCGCTGCGGAATGCGCTGGCGCGCAGGCGCAAGGCGTTGGTGATTCGATCGAGATTCGGTCCGGGTGAGAGTGATGTCGCAAATCCGATGACCGCAGACGGTCCGTCGGTGTTGATGCCGAAAGAACCGGCCAGTGAGTGCATGTCGACCCCGCCGGAGCGAACACCGAACAGTCTTTGCACTTGGGCATTCTCGCGGCTGGAGGCGTCCAAGGTCCGCATGAGAATGCGTGCGGCGACTGCCGCTGCACCCCGCAATACCGCTTGGGCGTCGTGGGAGAGAGGTCCAGACGCGCGCTGCACCCAGATGCTGCCGAGATTGTGTTGGTGTGCAACAGAACCCGTCGGCGCTGACAGGTCCGGGCGGGTGATGCTCACAGCCAGCCTCTGCGCGGCTCCGATGCTCGGCTCGGAGGGCAGACTGATGACCTCGTCCGATCGCCTGAGGTGCTCGAACACGCCTCTGCTCTCTATCCATTCGGTGTATTCGATCGGCCACTCCCGGCCGAGTATGGAGAGCTGACGGAGTTCGTCTTCGCCTTCGTGAGCAGAGGAATATGCGATGACGTGGAGTGCCGTGTCGTCGATCGTCACGAGTCCGCCGGTCAATTCGGCGATCGTTTCCGAGAGCGCGAACAGATCCGAATCACCACCGGCCACAGCTCCTGCGACGGCCCGCGAACGGTACATGCTCTGTGTCAGAAGCCGTAGTACGAGCGAATAGACGTGCCCGGAACTAGCCTGCGGATGTACCGCGGCCACTGCGATCCCGATGTTACGTGCGACGGTGAGAACCGTCGTCGCCTCGCGAGCATTCTTGACGAGCAGAAGCTTCGGACGACGCCTCGCCGGCCTGCCTTCGAACTTTCGCAGCCACTGCGTCAACGTCGATTCGGGAACCCCCACGGGGAGGTAGATGTCGGAGATCGCACCACGGCTGTCGGTGCCGTCGATATCGGAGGACTCGACGAGGGCGATCGAACGGATTTCGACATCGAGTCCATCCGGGCTTTCCAGAAGTTCGATCACGGACTTGTCCGTGGAATGCATGAGGGCGCCGAGGGTGGTGCCGACACTCGGCCCGTTATTCCTCGGACCTGTCGACGCTTGCGGGAGGGCTACAGAAAGTGGCTGCACATTTGCTCCTCGGCCGGTGGGTCATTACAGGCTAACCCCGACAGACGAAATGCAGAATAAGGAAATAGGGGACAAATTTATTCGTCAGGCATGGTGATGCCGAGTTCCTGCACCTTTTCGGCGACTGCCTCTGGAAAAACGTTCTTGAACAGATAAAGGTCTTGTCCGATCACCCAACCAGGTGCCAACGCCGTCGCATATCGCTCGAAGTATCCGAGTTGTTTACCGAAAAGAACCAATTCCTCGGGACTCGCAACACCCCACTGCTTGCCCAATTGAATCAGTGCCATGATCAATTCACTGAGCTTGAGTTCACCGAGGTCACGGCCGAGAATCGGGGCCAGGGCCGTTGCGACCTGCATACCGAGCTGATCGTCGTCGACTTCGTAGTCAGTTGCATATCCCAAGGATCGAATTCCGCGGGCGACACGGGCGAAATCACCGTCGATGAGGGTGGCTCGGAACATGTCGGAAAGGATGGATCTCCAGGTCTCGGGAAGGACGCCGACGATGCCGAAGTCGAGCATCGCTATCCGGCCGTCGTCGAGGACCCACAAATTTCCCGCGTGGACATCTCCGTGGAACGGACCGTGAACGATGACCGATTCGAGCCAGACCTTCACTCCGCGTCGGATCAGCATGCGGGCTTCGTCGATGCCGTCCGGACCGGCGACGAACCGATCCAGTGGAACGCCGCGCATGCGTTCCATACAGATGACGCGGGGACCACAGTAGTCCCAGTACACCTCCGGTGTCGTGACTCCTTTGTTGTCACCGAATGCGCTGATGTTGTTCCGGAATGTGGTTTGCCGGTCGGCCTCGACCGCGCTGTTCAACTCCGTCATCGTTGCATTGTGCAGATCGCGAATGATGGCGGTGGCATTGGCAATTCGAAGGAACTCGACAAACTTCTCGAGGATGTTCGCACCCCAGTACGCCGCCCGCAGGTCGATCAGCATCCGCGCATAGATGTCCGGACGCTGGATCTTGATGACGGCCTCGCGGCCATCGTGCAGAACGCACGCGTGTACCTGCGCTACCGACGCGGCCGCGAGAGGTACGTCGTCGAATTTCGCGAACAGGTCGTCTACGGAGTATCCGAGGTCTTCGTGCACGACGCTTCTGGCCTGCTCGGCAGGAAATGACGGAACGTCGTCGAGGCAACGTAGGCATGCATTGGCGACGGGGGCGGGGAACAGGCCGGACGACGACGCGACCAGTTGACCGAGCTTGACGAAGGTGGGACCCAGCGCGATGAAGCCGTCGACCATCCCGTCGGAGGCAGCGTCAGCCCACGTGCGTCCGCGCTTGCGGAAAGGCCACACGATCAGTGCCAGCATGATCGACGTCGACAACACGACGGCGATGATCGCGGAACGCCACAACTGGGCGAGGCCGAAGCGTTCGAGGTCCGGCATGTGGACTTCGAGGGCAGTGGCGGGCACTCCTGACGAGTACGGCCCGACAGGTCGCGTTGGATCCAGCACAGCTCTCCCTCGTTCAACGAGCGCATCCAGCATTTTGCCGTGAGATCACTTACGCGACCCCTTCCGTTAGTCAGTATGCCAAGTCACACATAACTGCCGGAACCGCCTACGCGTTCAGCCTACGATCGGTGAATGCGTGAGCACTTGATCCCGATCGGCGAGGTTGCAAAATCGTTCGGAATTGCGGCGTCGACCTTGCGCTACTACGAGGATGAAGGACTGCTGTCCGCGCGGTCGCGAACTGGCGGCAAACGCTGGTACGGGCAGCGTGAGCTGCGCCGGCTGGCATTGATCCGGATGTACACCGAGACGGGAATGTCCTTGGAACAGGTGCGGTCCTTCATCGAAACCGACACCACGTCCGACCAGTTCTCGACGGTTCTCGCAGATCAAGTGTCGACACTCGAGGCACAGATCGCCGCTGCTACGCGAGCGAAGCTGATTCTCGAGCATCACCTGACGTGTCGGCAAGAGCGTCCGATGCAGTGCCCGTGGTTGCTCGAGCAGCTCGACATACGCGTCGAAGCGGCGCTTGACTTCAAGTTGACTTGAACCTTCATAGTTAGGGCGCACTTACCGCCCTATCCGGAGGTTGACCATGTCGGCACGACGATGGCTGCCGCTCATCGCCGCATGCATCGGAACTTTCCTGTTACTGACGTACGCCACCATCACGACAATCGCGGTGCCGGCCATCGCAGTCGGTTTGGACGGCAGTACGGGCGCGATGTCCTGGGTCGTCGACGCCTACACGCTGGCTCTTGCCGCGCTTCTGGTGGGCATGGGCGCACTCGGCGATGCGTGGGGACGTAAACGCCTCTACATATGCGGACTGGTCGTGTTCCTGGTTGCAACGGCCGTGTGCGCGATTGCCCCGGACGTCACGGTTCTGGTCGTTGCTCGCGGCGCGCAAGGAATTGCCGGTGCGGCGATGTTCGCGACGCTCCTGCCTCTGCTCGGCGACGCATATTCGGGCCGCGATCGTCACGTCGCCTTTGCTGCGTGGGGCGCCGTCGCTGGATTGGCGGCGGGAATCGGGAACGTTGCAGGAGGGCTGCTGACGCAGTTCTTCGACTGGCGTGCGGTTTTCTATTTCGGAATCCCCGTGGCCGCAGTAGCGCTCGCAATGGCTGTGTTCTGTTTCGCCGACAGTGAGCGCGGCGACGACAACATCGACTGGGCCGGAATCGTTTTGTTCACCCTCGCTGCCGTTGCCGCGGTTCTCGGCGTGACGTGGGGCGGCGACATCGGGTGGGCTTCGTCGTCGACAGTTCTTGCCTTCCTGATCGCAATCGGTGCGCTGACGGCGTTTGTGTCCTGGCAGCGTCGAGGCAGCAGTCCGATGCTCGATCCGGCATTGTTCCGATCCCTGAAATTCGACGGCGTCCTCGTCGCTGCGTTCGGGTACTACCTCGCGGCCTACGGCCCGCTCGTAGTCCTTTCATTGTGGCTGCAGAACGGGCTGGAACTGTCGGCATCGGCGGCCGCACTCGTGCTCTCGATTCAACCGCTCGCTTTTGTCTTCGTGTCGGCGCTGTGTGGATCACGGCTTCAGCGAGTCGACCTTCGACTGTCGCTCGGATTCGGGACGGTTCTCTGCGGAATCGGTTGCGTGGCCATGCTGTACGTTCTCGCCGAGCCGGTCTGGCCCGCGCTGATCGCCGGGCTGATTCTGACCGGTGTCGGTTCCGCGATGGTGTCGCCGGTGCTGCCGGGTGCCGCGATGTCGGACGCCCCGGCAGAGCGCGCCGGGACGGCTTCGGCGACAGCCAACTCGTCGCGTCAATTCGGGCTTGCCGTCGGAATTGCGTTGTGCGGCTCTCTCTTCGCCGGTCCGGACGAGTTCGCCTTGCTGTGGCCGTTGGTCTTCTGCGCCGGCGTCGGAATGCTCACGGGTTTGGTATCGATCCTTCTCTTTTCTCGTTCGTCAACTCCTGCAACAGTTCAACCAATCGCCGAAAGGGCACACACATGACCACGCTGTTCACTCCACGACCGCACCGGCGTCTCGAGATGGACTGGAATCGCCGCAGGTTCCTCGGCGCTGCAGCAGGATTGGCTGCTGCGCTGGCAGCGGCCGGTTGCTCGCGTTCGGGCGCAGACGCCGGGGGTGAAGGCGATGCAGGCTGGTCCTTCACCGATGATCGCGGCAACCTGATCGAATTGGATTCACCGCCAAGGACATTTGTCACCTACACCGGTATCGCGGGTGCTCTCTGGGATTACGGACTGGTGCCTGTCGGTGTTTTCGGGGCGCTGACACGATCACCGGGATCAACGGACACCAGCATCTCAGGCAACTTGGATTTCTCGAAGACCGACATGGTCGGGCAGCTCTGGGGACAAGTGGAACTCGAGAAGATCGCTGTGCTGGAGCCGGACGTCGTCATCGTCCCTCAGTTGCGTGGTTCGGCACTACTAGACGAGGCGAACTTGGATGCGGTGAAAGGCTTGTCGACAGTACTGTTCGTGGAAACGGCAGCAGGAACCATCGACCGAACCGTGCAAGAGATCGTGGAACTGGCCGTGGAACTCGGAGCGGACCAGGATATGGAGGCTCAGCGAAAAGACTACGACGCTGCGCGTGCGCGGATCTCTGAAGTTGCTTCTTCGCTGAATAATTCACAGGTTTTGTTCGCGTCCGCAGATCCGGATACGATTCGTGTCAGTCTTTCGGGATTCCCGATCCTCGCAGACCTGGCGGGATTGGGACTTGCCGTCGTCGATCCGGCCGAGGGATCGTCGGTCTACGTCGAGAACCTGGCTTGGGAGATGGCGGACCACTATCCGGCCGACATGATCTTCCTCGACGATCGCCCGTCCAGTTTGCAACTGGATACGCTCGGAACCAATCCTGCGTGGTCCAACTTGCCCGCGGTGAAGGCGGGAAAGATCGGGACCTGGAATCCGGAACCCGTGCTCAGTTATGCCGGGATCGCCCGTACGTACAACAATCTGGCTGACCAGCTGCTGGCATTCTCACATTCCTGACCGCCGCGTCGTCTACGACGTATGGACCTCTTCACCGATCTGTCTGCTCGAGTTGATTCCCTCGATTGGCCTGCGCTGATCGAGGGAATCAACTCCAGTGGGTGTGCCCAGACGGCGCCGATACTCGACGAGTCGGAGTGCCGCGAAATTGCTTCCTGGTACTCGGACGTCGGCCGGTTCCGGAGCACCATCGACATGGCTCGATACCGCTTCGGCCAGGGGGAGTACCGGTACTTCGGCGATCCCGTACCGGAGCCGATCACGGCTATGCGATCCGCCTTCTACCGACACCTGCTGCCCGTGGCGCGGGAGTGGGCGTTCAAGCTGGGCGAGGGTGCACCGTGGCCGGATTCATTCGAAGAATGGATCGATCAGTGTCACGACGCCGGTCAGAATCGCCCTACCCCGATCCTTCTGTCCTACGGACCTGGTGACTGGAATGCATTGCATCGGGACTTGTACGGAGAGTTGGTGTTTCCCTTGCAAGTCGTGATCGGGCTCGACAGACCTCGCATCGACCACGCCGGCGGCGAGTTCTTGCTCGTGGAACAGCGGCCGCGCGCCCAGTCGAAAGGGACGGTGACAGTTCTCGAGCAAGGTCACGCGTTGATCTTCACCACGCGGGATCGACCGGTGCAGAGTTCGCGGGGGTGGTCGAGAGCCCCTGTGCGACATGGTGTCAGTGTGGTGCAATCCGGCACGCGTCGAACATTGGGATTGGTGCTTCATGATGCTGAGTAAGACGTACATTCTCCGCGACGCTCGCAACAAACCCTACGAGAGTTCGACGCCCGGTGTGCTTGGCGGACATCGGAAAACGAAGATCTACGGTCGACTCGACTGTCGAGGGGCTGCGCAGGCAATCGCGCGTGGTGGGTATGTCGCCAGTCGGGTGTTCTTCGCGGACGAGCCGACCGCGATTGCGGCCGGCTATCGCCCCTGTGCCGTCTGCATGCCCGAAGGTTACGCAGCTTGGAAGGCAGTTGCTACTCGCCGAAGCGGTCGCGGTACTCCTTCGGAATGAGCGGCTTGTCGCCGCGGACCTTCAGCTGCTGGACAGCCCAGGTATTGCCGTCCGGGTCGGCGAATCCGAAGAAGGTGCCCCCGTCGCGCTCGTCGAAGACGGTGACCTCACTGGCATCGACGCCGCGGTCGATGAGCTCTTGGCGAGCCGTTGCAGCGTCGGCCACGACCAACTGCAATCCCTTCAACGAACCAGGGGCCATCTCGGTTTGCGACGGCAGGTTGCCGATGACGATCGAGCAGCCCGAACCACGCGGAGTGAGCTGGGCGACCGTCATGTGTTCGTTGACGGTGTGGTGGTCGAGATCGAAACCGACCTTGTCACGGTAGAACTCGATGGAGCGGCCGAGGTCACTGACGGGAACGATGACTACTTCGAGGGTCCAGTCCATGAAACTGCCTTTCGCTGAAGAGGTTCGGGTAAACAGGTGGTCAGAGTTGCGCGACGATCTTGTCCAGGCGTTCGTAACCTTCGGTGACGCCGAGCTCCATATTGCTCTCGATCATTCCGTCTCGCGCTTCGAGGCTCGGATATACGGAATGGCCGGAGAGACGGGTGCGTCCGTTGCCCAGGTCCTCGAACGTGATCGATTCGATGCTGACGACGTCGGGAAATCCCTCGTATTCGAAAGTCTGGATGGCAAAGTCGTTCTCGCGAACAACGTGAAATACACCGTTGAACCGGAACTCTTCGCCCTCGGGGTTGCGATGGACGTACTTGTATCGACCGCCGCTCACGAACTCGTATTCGTCGATTTCCATCTCGTATCCGTTGGGGCCGAGCCACTGCTGGACCAGTTCGGGATTCGAATGAGCTGCGAAGACG
This sequence comes from Rhodococcus sp. IEGM 1406, assembly GCF_030056745.1. NCBI lineage: Bacteria > Bacillati > Actinomycetota > Actinomycetes > Mycobacteriales > Nocardiaceae > Rhodococcus > Rhodococcus sp. IEGM 1406. Next base: position 590,534 of record NZ_JASHKO010000001.1, read on the forward strand.
GCACTGACGGGTGCGTCGAATTCGCGGGTGATGTCGATGTACGGCACGCCCTCAGGAGCCGTGATGCTGACGGGATTGGTGGTAGCCATGGCTAAGTCTCCTTCTGTGTGGTGCTGAGTAGGTGATCGAGCTTGCGGAACTGTTGTTCGTGGATCAGTCGATAGCGGTCGATCCAGGCGGTCAAGGCCTCGAGAGTTGCGGCGTTGAGATGTACCGGCCGCCTCTGGGCTTCGCGGCTGCGAGTGACCAAACCCGCGGCTTCGAGTACCTGAATATGTTTGGAGACGGCCTGTTTCGTGATCTCGAATGGCTCGGCCAACTCGTTGACCGTTTGGGGACCGGTGCTCAGGCGGGCGATGATCCGCCGTCGTACCGGGTCGGCAAGCGCCATGAACGCTTTGTCGAGACGCTCGTCTGCCCCTGGATCCACGATCACTTGTCAACCATCTCCTTTATCAACCAATCTGTTGATTACGATACGAGTCCATGCGGAGGGTGTCAATGCTTCGAAACCGATTAGCGTGGATTTCATGAACGCTCTGATTCCTCGGCCACGAATGGAAGTGGCGCCAGGGGCGATTCTCGTTCCGGATTGGCTCAGCATCGAACAACAGCGCACCTTGGTGGCCGAGTGCCGACGGTGGGCGACCGCGCCCGTGCCGATGCGCTCGGCCGTCGTCCCTGGTGGGCACAAGATGTCGGTGCAAACAGTCTGTCTCGGTTGGCACTGGCAGCCGTACAAATACACGCGCACCGCCGACGACGTGAACGGTGAACCGGTTGCCGCTGTGCCCGACTGGCTCGTCGGCCTCGGCCGTAGCGCAGTTGCCGCTGCCTATGATGATCCGACTGTGGGGGAGCGGTACACGCCGGACACCGCGCTGATCAATTTCTACGACGAGGGCGCTCGGATGGGTATGCATCAGGACAAGGACGAGCGCTGCGACGCTCCCGTCGTCTCACTGAGCGTCGGGCAGAGTTGTGTCTTTCGGTTCGGGAATTCCGAGAATCGGAACAAGCCGTACACCGACGTCGAACTCCATTCGGGTGATCTCTTCGTCTTCGGTGGGGAGTCTCGGTTCGCGTATCACGGAGTGCCGAAAGTTATTGCGGGAAGTGCAAGTCCCGACATTGGTCTGCCGTCCGGGCGGCTGAACATCACCCTGCGGGATACCGGAATGTCGTGAGTCTCAGGCTGATTTCGGCCTCGCGAATCGAGGGGATCGGTGGGCAGCACTCGAAGAAGAAACGGGCATTCAATTTATCGACATCCCAGGTCATTCTGAAATAGCCACCAACTGTGGTCTTTAGCGAAGACATCAATCTACGTTGAATCCGTCCAATTGGTCTCGTTTCATGTCAAGATCAACTGACGACCTTTCAGGCTGAACGAGATGGAGATTCGATGCATTCGATCACACGAGCGGCCCTCATCGGTGCTGCCGCTCTTCCGTTGGCAATGGCTGCTCCCTCGCTGGCCTCAGCTTCCACAGCTGCCGACGTCACCTTCGCTTACAGTGCTTCCGGCTCGACCGTGAGCAACACCATCACCAACAATTCGGGTGGAGCTCTGCAATGCAGCACCTCGCTCGCGAACGCGCCCGGCGGAGTGCTGCCACCAATCGAAGCCACGATCGGTCCAGGACAGGCGATCTACGAGAGCGGCGTGATCCCCACCGGTACAACAGTTCAGACGATCAACGATATCCCGGACGGCTCCTACGTCGTCCTGGCATCCTGCGGCAGCGTCGATGAACCGACGAGTATGTGGGTATCGGACTACCCAGGACTCGAGCCCTACCTGGCGATGTTCCCGTACACCACATACGCGGTGCAACAAGCATCCTGGGTGGTCTCATTGCCCAGCGCTGGTGCGCCCACATCAACCCCTGGCATGAACTTCGGGAGCTGACACCGGTAGTGGAACTGTGGATCGCCATCTGCCTGAGAGAATCGGTGTCGGGCGCGACCACTGCCGTCATTGTGCAGCCATTGTTTTCGTCCATCAGTGCTCGCACTGTTCGTCTGTAGTGACAGCGCAATAGGTCCTGTTCATTGCGCAGGATGATCCCGAATGAGAACTGAAGAGTTTGGGAGGCAGTTGTTTTGGCGAGAGCAACCTTTGTGTCATCAGTACAGTCTCGACCGAAACCAGTGATCGAGACTGATCATGTCTATCTTGTGCATGTCGAGACCCAGCTGGGCAGCAACTTTCACTGCGTCGGCGCGGGGGATAGAGCTTTGGGGCAGAGTCCAATTGGTCTCCCGCGCATGATGCTCGAGAAGGTCGATGACTGTCCGCGGGACAGGTTCGTTGACGTGAAGTGTTGAGCCGTAGCGAAATTGCTGTTCTGTCGACAGTTTGTAGATAGATCGGGCGAGTAGGTTTACGTCGACTACCGACAGGATCGCGCTACCATTGTCGATGATCGAGTCGAGTCGAGAGACGATTCGCGTCAGTGTCGGCAGAAACCATCTGTCGCCGGGTCCGTACACGAGATGGGGCCGGACGACGAGGCCTCCGGCGTCGCGCACGAACGCCTCGGCGAGGGCGCGCGTGCGGCTGGCAGGTGAGAGGGGTTTGAGAGGTGCGCCGTTGACGGGCAGGTCTCGAAACGGGCCTGGCCCGTACACCGCGGCGGTGCTGACGTAGAGCAGCCGTTCGACGCCGACGGTGGCGGCGATCGACGCAACGTTTCGTATGCCGTGTTCGTTGACGTGAACGCACTGTTGTTCGTCGTCGCCCACGTACGACACGCAGCAAATGACGGTCGACGCCTGGCTCATTGCAACTCGTAGAGAGGCGCTTTCGTTGATGTCGCCGATAGCGGCGGCAATTCCGTTGCGGCTGAGTTGTTTGGCTGCGCTGTCCGTGCGAACGAAACCGATTGCAGCGTTTCCGTCCCGGGAAACCAGCTGGTTCATCACTGCTGAGCCGATGAAACCAGTGGCTCCGAGTACCAGAGTCGTCATGGTGTGTCCGTGTCGAGGGCGTTGCTGCCGGGTCTTTCGACGTATCGTTGAGATTCATTCCGTCGGCAACGAGAGCTGGGTAGATCATGCAGGAGCGTGCGGTCCTCACGCGCCAGGCCGTCATTTTGGGTGCTGCGAAGAGCTTCGAGAAGTTCGGGTACTCCGCCAGTCTGGGCACGATCTTGCAACACGGGGGCGTGTCCAAGGGTGCGATGTATTTTCATTTCGCGTCGAAGGAGGAGCTTGCGCACGCGGTCATCGCAGCGCAGCACGGTATGGCGATGGAGGGTACCCGGAGGGTTGCTGCGCATTCCGACATCGCGGTCGAAACCCTGGTGCTCGTTTCGCAGGAGATGGCTCGGCAGCTTGTGACCGAGCCCATCGCGCGAGGTGGCATGCGGTTGACGATGGAGATCGGCAGTATTCAAGGTCCCATCGAACAGCCGTATCTCGATTGGATCGAGGCTATCAAGCAGGTGGCAACCCAAGCGGCCGAAGCCGGCGATATCGTCCCGGGCACCGATATCGACGCGTTGGCTCGATTTGTGGTGGGGTCGTTCACCGGAGTGCAGATTCTCTCGGAAATGCTTACGGGCAGAACCGATCTGTACGAGCGGTTGAGTCAGATGTGGAACTTGGTGCTGCCAACGATTGTCCGCGAGGACAAGTTGGCGCACGTCATGCAACTGGCGGCGCTTGCACCGAGAGAGTGGGAACCACCGAGCGTTTGACGTGGATGACGCGACGAGCAGAACGTGTTCGTTCCCTCTCATAATTGGTCCGCAACTGTAAGTTCAAGTTCCGCGGTGGTTTCCAGATCTTGAGTGAACCGAACTCGGTGCACATGGCCTGACGCGTCAAGGGGGGTCGTTGACACCTCACACGGCGTTTCCCATTCAGTGAACCTCGGAAAGACCGCCGAGAGTGAGGCGATCTTGGTTGCTGGGTTGCCGATGTGGAATCGGACCGCTTGTCGGGCGGCCTCGAAAAGAATCATTCCTGGGATGTGGTCGACGGGGTGGTCGAAAAGGGAGTGGTTGCGCGGATCGGGAGTGCAGAACATCGTGTGCCGAGCAGGATCAGTGCTGATGAGCACATCTCCATCGGTTAGGCGTCCGACTCGCTCCGATCCGACCACCGCGGTTCCGGAAGGAAGGATGCGCCGGCTCGGGCGGTGGTCTTCTCGTCCTTGCCGAATTCGACGGTATCCCTCGGGGCTGACTCCTCGCGCAACAGCTTTGCATCTGGCGACGTGCCGGTTGCCCTCTCTGAGGATCCCCGACACTTCGACCCCCGAGACCGCTCCGTCGCGATGAGTGAGGTTGTCCGCTGTCATCGAGAAACTCAACGGCTCCGCGACTGGTTGCACGTCGAGCGCATCCAACATCTCGAAGCTGAATGTTTCCATGAGGAACTTGTAGTGCAGTGGAATCTCGTATCGGGTGTGGCAGAGAAGCACCACTGCCTGTCGAAATGCTTCTGCCACCCCGAGTGGATCGTGTTGCTCGCTCGATACGTCGAATATCCGGTGCGAGACCGGGAGTTGCACAGCAACCTGGTACGCCGAGTCCGATTCGATCCGGTAGTCCGTCAAGAAAACCTCGGCAACAGCATGTCTGTGGACGAGATGCCGCGGCACTGTGCGTGTGTATTCCATTGATTGAATGCACCTTTCGATGTTCGCTCGTGTCTTCGGTGTCGTGTAGGAACCAATTTTCGACGTCCGGACACGTCGTCGAATCGTCAAAATTGACGATCTTTGCGAAGGTCGAGTTCGATCAGGGGTAGCACCCATCTCAACGAGTGTGTCTGGGGCACTTCCTGCTAGAAGCGTCCGATCCGAAGTTCCAGCGGGTGTCTGCGTGCGTCGTGACCAGAGCGGCGGAGCATCGCGCATGCCTCCAGTTGGGAGTGCACCCCCAGTTTCTGCAGGATGCTTCGGACGTGGGCGCGAACCGTGGTCGGTGCGATGTGGGCGGTTCGAGCAATCGAGTCGACATTCGAACCGCCGTAGAGAAGACCCACGATCTCGAATTCGCGATCGGTGAGACTGCCGATTCGTGCGGATTCTTCGGTGCGCAACCGGATGCGTTGTACGAGCGAGGACTTCTCGTGTGCAGGTTGAGTGGAATTGGGGTTGAGTGCGGCCTGCAGCTCATCGAGCAGCGATGCGAACGGGAGTTGAGAGTTGAGCGCGGAGTGGGCGCCCGCAGCAAGCCCCCGAATCATGGAGCGGCCGCTACTGAGATCGCCGACCAGGACCGATCCCTCGAGTGCGGAAAGCTCCTTCACGTGCCAATCGACGCCCCCGAGTGGTAGGAGAACAAGCGCTCTACCGTGATCGCTGGTGTGGTGCCTTAGCAGGCTCATGTCTGCGGTTTGTGGCGCGGAATAGGCCCTGGTGGTGATTCCGGCAGCGATTGCATTGGCGAACCCTCGATCGCTATGAGTGGTGTACACCGTGACTGTGCTGGAGTGTGTCATAGCGACTACATCACCGGCGGAGGTCCAGTCCGCCCGTTTTCCGCGTTGCGAATCCAAAACCGTTGGTTTCAGCGTGGTTTCGTCAGCGGGCTCGTTATCGGAGTGACCTCTTCACTGATGCGCACGAAGGGTGACAGCGATAGCGCAGTTGTCCGTCCGCCCATGGAGACTCGCGCGTCCGACACCTGATCGTGGACCTTCGAATTATGCTAGGGCGCTGAATATTTGGGCGACGAGTATCTCGCGTAGACGAGCCATGGGACGTTCCGTCGACGATGTGAACGACTCTCCAATGGCTCGAGGCATTCAGGCGTCTCGATCGAGTCTCCGCGAGGCCGGTGCGTCCCGCTCTCAATGTTCTGTGCCCAGTCGGGTCGAGACATTGACTGTTACCGCCAGTTGCACATATCCTGTACATTGGCGCTGACCTTAGGGAACCCGGCCTGAACCGGCCGATCGTTCTCGGCCACTGCCGACGCCAGATGTAGCTTCGCGACGACCTACGAAACGAGTTTCCTCCATGACACAGCATGTCGACGTACTGATCATCGGCGCTGGCTTGTCCGGAATCGGCGCGGCTTGCCACCTCATTCGTGAGCAGACCGGAAGCACTTACGCGATCCTCGAGCGCCGCGAGAACATCGGTGGCACCTGGGACCTGTTCAAGTACCCGGGCATCCGTTCGGACTCCGACATGCTCACCTTCGGATTCGGTTTCCGTCCTTGGATCGGCACCAAAGTGCTCGCAGACGGCGCCAGTATCCGTGACTACGTCGAGGAAACCGCCAAGGAATACGGCGTCACCGACCACATCAACTTCGGCCGCAAGGTCGTGTCTATGGACTTCGACCGTACCGCCGCGCAGTGGTCCGTGACCGTCCTGGTCGAGTCGACGGGGGAGACCGAGACGTGGACCGCGAACGTCCTCGTCGGCGCCTGTGGTTACTACAACTACGACAAGGGCTACCGCCCCGCCTTCCCCGGTGAGGACGACTTCCGCGGTCAGATCGTGCACCCGCAGCACTGGCCGGAGGATCTCGATTACACCGGAAAGAAGGTAGTGGTCATCGGTTCCGGCGCCACCGCGATCACGCTGATCCCGTCGATGGCCCCCACCGCCGGTCACGTCACCATGCTGCAGCGCTCGCCCACGTGGATCCAGGCGCTTCCGTCCGAGGACCCTGTTGCCAAGGGTCTCAAGCTCGCACGCGTTCCCGACCAGATTGCTTACAAGATTGGTCGAGCCCGCAATATCGCACTGCAACGCGCCAGCTTTCAGCTTTCTCGCACCAACCCGAAGCTGGCCAAGAAGCTGTTCCTCGCCCAGATCCGCCTGCAGCTCGGCAAGAACGTGGACCTGCGTCACTTCACTCCCAGCTACAACCCGTGGGATCAGCGCCTGTGCGTGGTTCCCAACGGGGACCTGTTCAAGGTGCTCAAGAGCGGCAAGGCCGACATCGTCACCGACCGTATCGCCACGTTCACCGAGAAGGGCATCGTGACCGAGTCGGGCCGCGAAATCGAGGCCGACGTCATCGTCACGGCGACCGGCTTGAACGTACAGATTCTGGGCGGCGCAACCATGAGCATCGACGGCGAGCCGGTCAAGCTCAACGAGACTGTGGCCTACAAGAGCGTGCTCTACTCCGACATCCCGAACTTCCTGATGATCCTCGGCTACACCAACGCGTCGTGGACGCTCAAGGCTGACCTGGCCGCGTCCTATCTGTGTCGCGTGCTCAAGATCATGCGCGATCGCAGCTACACGACTTTCGAGGTTCACGCCGAACCCGAGGACTTCGCCGAAGAATCTCTCATGGGCGGAGCCCTGACCTCGGGCTACATCCAGCGCGGCGACGGAGAAATGCCGCGTCAGGGTGCCCGCGGCGCGTGGAAAGTGGTCAACAATTACTACCGCGACCGCAAGCTGATGCACGACGCCGAGATCGAAGACGGTGTGCTGCAGTTCAGCAAGGTCGAGACCCTTGTCGAAACTGCAGACAAGGCCGCCAGCGCCTGAGCCGGCTCCACTCGAATCAACGGGCTGTACCTCGCATGTATCCGTGATCTTGTCGTTTTCGTTGGAGGGTCACGGTTCGCGCTCACCGGCGTTCCGAAAGTTGCTGCAGGAAGAGCGAGTCCAGACTTCGGTCTGCCATGTGGGCGACTGGACGTGCTTGCCGCGGTCCGACACTCGATTGAGACGACCACCGCTCGCTGACAATATCCAGGCGTTTGCCGGCTGACGGCAATCGACGGCGGCGCGAACGCGTCGCGACCTGCCTAACCGTGCCGTCATCGACACGAAATACTTTTGGCCGCAGCAATTTTGGCGCGAGTCGGAGGTTTGGCAGATTGGGGGAGGACGTCCTGATGGTTCGGTTATTGTCAGTCGCGCATCGCCTGTCGATTCAGCACGTCTACTTCGCAGCCCGGCGCGGCTGGATCGAAACCATGCTCGACCAGCCAGCGCACGCCTCTCAAGCTGCGCAACGACCACCACGCCTGGATGACCTCGAGGTCGACGTCAGCGCCGTAGCCCTCAACCACGTCATCGAGATGTTCCGGGTGGCCGAGGGTCAGTGTTGCGAGGTCGTACAAGGGATCGCCCTGCGCGGCTTCGGACCAGTCGATGACGCCGGCAACTTCGTCATCGGTTACGAACACATGGCAGGCTTGGAGATCACCGTGTGTGAATACCGGTGTCCACGACCTGAGCGCAATCTCGGCAATCCGACGGTTGGATGTAATCACTCCGGTGGCAACCACCCCGCTCCTGGTCAGCCATGCACATTCGCGGTCCAGTTCTGAGGCGATGTCGTCGAGACTACGGCCGGGCCAGGGCGGCAACGGTGCGTCGTGCAGCATTCGAACGGCGGCACCCGCTGCGGCCCACGCCGCTGAAGGCGTGGTCGACGGTCTGCCTAGGCGACCGAGCGCGTTTCCCGGCAGAGCGGCGAGCGCGAGCACGGGCGGCTTGCGCCACAGAATCTGCGCTGTCGGGATTGGGGCTCGGAGCATTGCTTCGACCTCGACGTCGGTATTCGACTGATCGGCGTCGATCTTGAGGAACACCTCGCCGACGCGCAGAGTCGCGCGCTCGCTATGGGCGACGACAACCTCGACTTCTGTCACGTCGGTCAGTATGGCTGGGATGCGCCTTGGCGTCGCCGGGTTTCTCGCGTGCGGTCATTCGCGATCGGAGCGCGGTATGTTCCGCTGACCTCCCGCACCTCAAACTTTCTCAACAAACTGCCTTACTGCTCCCTTGTTTGCTGCGTGACATCATCAAGGTCCGCCAAGTCAGTCTCACTGAGATCAATTCGCGAAGCAGCAATGTTGGCTTGTAGATGAGCGATGCTCGTGGTGCCGGGCAGGGGAATGACGGTGGCCGCGACCCCGCGCCCGCGCTGATGGACCCACGCAAGAGCGACCTGGCCAGCCGTCGCTCCGACACGAGAAGCGATGCTGGCGAGGGACCGAGCGACAAGATTGCCGGTGGAGTGGTTGAGGTTGCCGTGCCCCATCGGCGAATGTGCGACCAGTGTGATCCCGAGGTCGGCGAGCGTTGGGAGAAACAGTTCAACATCTCGCCGTATAAGGGACCATTGCTCTTGCACGGCAGTGATGGGGTGTACGGCATGAGCTCGTCGGATGTCATCGAGCGTGACATTGGACAGCCCCAGAGCCCGGATCTTCCCTGCCTGGCGGAGCTCGGCCATAGCGTTGACGGTCTCCTCGATTGGTGTGTCCTCGCTGCGGTGATGCAGGTAGTAAAGATCGAGGTGATCGACGTCGAGGCGCCTGAGTGAGCCCTCGATGGCCGCGCGCACCGTTGCAGAGTCCGCCCGAACATTCCAGTCATCAGGATGACCCGACGGCCCGCGGTAGACACCGAATTTGCTGCACAACGTGATGTGTTCACGGTTGGCGCCAATTGCCCGACCAACCAGCTCTTCGTTTCCATACATCTCGGCTGTGTCGAGCATGGGCACCCCGGAGTCGATCGCGGCGCGAACCAGTGCGGCGGGGTCGCGGTCAGCATCACCCCACCCGTTGTCGGTCAATCGCATCAGGCCCAGGCCCTGGATGGGCACATCATCGAATGTTTTCGGCGCGACAGTCATGAACGAGTACATTATCGGGGTCGCTGATCAGAACCAGGTCGCCAAAGAGGCCGATTCCGGCGACTTCGACATCTCGCTGCATCGCTCGTTCAGCGCTTGACGCGGTGCAGCTGTCGATCGCTGTTCCGAAGTGGGCGTAAACAGCTGAATATCACGCTGCGAAATGCCGAGTGTCCTGACTTGCTCAGGCTGATTCTGTCCGCTTGGCCCGCACGTTATGCACAACCATCGGGACAGTTATTGCCAGGGCCATCGCTATCACGAACACCGATATGAAAACCCAAGGACGTTCTGTATCGGATGCCCGGACGGTCAACACCGCTCCACTCGTAAGCAGGGGCATCCCTGCTGCCGCGAGTATATCGACGTGCCGCGGGGCGACAGGAGGTCCGGCGAAGTATGGAACTCGAACCCCCGAGTTCTCCCGAAGCATCCGTCGCTCCGACATCGCGTAAGTGCTCGCGCCGACTGCGAAAATGACCAGTCCCAGTACGACAAGACCAATTCCCGTTCGGGTGGTGAGTGCGGCAAACATGAACACCGATGTCACTGCCGGATAGAGAACCGCCATCTTCCAGAGTGGAGTCTTGGTCCGCGTGTCGACTGCAACACTGACCGGGCGCATCGGTTCGAGAGGCTCCATGAGCTCAGCGTGCCATGCGCCACTCGGGAAACAAACTGCCTGTGCCGTTTCTGGCAGGCTGCGGCTGCCTGGATTGGATGTCGGGACCCCTCACTACGATTCTCGTCGTGACCGATTACGACGATCTCGACATGTTCGGTGGCCTCGACGCCTCCTCCCTGCCGCTCCGCCAGCAGCAGATTCTGATGACCATCCGGGATCTCGTGGCTGCCAACGGGTGCACGCCGAGCACACGGCAGATTGGAGACGCGGTTGGTCTGCGCTCGACGTCGACGGTATCCAAGCACCTCAAGAGCCTCGAAGAGAAGGGCTTCCTCCGTAGGGGAGCGGCCATGGCTCGGCAGTTGGACGTGCGGCCGTTCCTCGTGGGAGCGAAGGAACAGTCGTCGTCGAACACCGTGACGGTTCCGGTCGTCGGTGACATTGCGGCCGGCGCGCCGATCCTCGCGGAGGAGCACGCCGACGAGGTGCTGGCGCTTCCTCGCGAGCTCGTCGGCTCCGGCACGGTGTTCGGACTTCGGGTGCGCGGTGAGTCGATGGTCGACGCAGCAATCTGCGATGGCGACGTCGTCGTGGTGCGACGCCAGGACGAGGCCCATTCCGGCGAGATCGTCGCCGCGATGATCGACGGCGAGGCCACCGTGAAGGTGCTCCGGCGCCGCGACGGTCACGTGTACCTCGAGCCTCGTAATCCCGCATACAGCGTCATCGACGGCGATCGCGCGGCCATCTTGGGCAAGGTTGTTTCGGTGATGCGACGTATCTGAGTGGTGTCCGGTCTCAGCGATGGTTGGCGCGGGGACCGTTGTATTCCTCATCGGTGACTTTGTCGCCCCATGTAGTTTCGGTGCTTTCGTCGCCGGGTCCTTCCCACAGCGCAAGGTGGGTCATGAAACGGTCGGGTGCCGCGCCGTGCCAGTGTTCCTCTCCTGCCGGGGTATAGATCGTCTCGCCTGGACTCACTTCGACGATCTCGCCGCCGCGAGCTTGAACCAGCGCGGTCCCGGAGACGATGTGGAGGGTCTGCCCGAGGACATGGGAATGCCAGTCGGTTCGCGCACAAGGTGCAAAGCGAACCATGTTGGCGCGCATCCTCGACGGCTCCTGGCCGGCGTAGATGACGTCCCACCAGACGTCGCCGGTGAACCAGTCGCTGGGTGCTTTGCTGGTGGGCTGGGGCTTCAAGATTTCCATGAGGTCTCCTCGGAATCGAAAGGGGCGGTTCAGTTCTGCGTCAGCGGAACAAGTCGAATGGTGTTGGGTGCGGCGGCGCGGCCGGTGACGGAGCCGACGATCTGCGGGCCGTAGCGGTCGTACTTGGTGTGGTAGGCGGAGTCGATCGCCGAGTGCGCATCCGGTGCGGCGGACTCGAACGCCACGTCCCGCTCAATTCCTCCTGCGCGGATTCGGCCCCCTCCACTTGCCGTTGCTCGGACGAACCACGGGTTGTCGGTTCCGTATGCCGAGCGCACGTACAGTTGGTTGTCGGCACGGACGACCCAAATCGTGACGTACGGCCTTGCGGTGCCGTCGCGGCGGTTAGAGGAGATCTGCAATTCCTCGGCACCACCGATCTTGGTCAGTTCAGCCTCGGTCCACGAGTGCGACATCTCGGCTTCCTTTCTCCTGTTCGAATTGCTTTGTGGTACTTCGCGTTCTCGTAGCCGGGACGATCAGTGCGAGGACGATGACGAGACAAGCGGCCAGCAGGGCGGTGCCTGCGGTGAGAGCCGTTGATACGTGATCGGTGAGTGCCGTTGTAGCGTCGTCGGCAGAGGCTCCGGCGCCCGCGGAAACTGCGACGAGGATGCCGAGTCCGAGAGCACTGCCCAGTTGGTGTGCAGTGTTGACCAATCCTGATGCGGCACCGGCATCCTCGGCCTCTACCCCGGAGATACCGGCAGAAGTCAGCGGAGCGAAAGCCAACCCCTGCCCGGCGCCGATCAATATCATCGGAAGTGCTATCGCAGTGAGATACGTGCTACCGGGATGGACCAGACTGAGCCACGCCATCCCGGCGAGGGTGACGGCAATGCCAACCGACAGAATTGCGGAATTTCCGAATCGTGGTGTCAGTCGCGGAATCAGCATCGCCACAGCAAAATTGACGATCGTCATCGGGAAGAAGGCGATGCCAGCTTGGAACGCGCTGAAGCCCATGACGCCTTGGAGTAGCTGAGTCGTGAAGTAGAAAAATCCGATCATGGCACCCAGATAGAGCATTCGGGCGGCGTACGCGCCGGATCGCTCCCGGCTGCGGAACAACCTCAGTGGCATGATCGGCTGCTCCGCTCTCGCTTCGTTGAGGAAGAGCAAGGTCAGTAGTATCGCCCCGGCCGCCAGTGTCGCAACAGTGATCGGTGAGGTCCACCCCGCTTCGGCCGAGTTGACGGTGCCGAAGACGAGTGCGGTCATGCCGAGTGTGGCGAGAACAGCGCCCGCCACATCGAAACGTCCGGAGTTGGGTTCGGTTTCCGGAATGAACCGGGGAGCGAGCGCGATCATCGCGATTCCGATCGGAACGTTGATGAAAAAGCCTGCGCGCCATGACACCCAGTCGGCAAGGGCGCCGCCGATCACGAGTCCGAGGCTGGCGCCTATTCCTGCGGCAGCGCCGTACCAGGCAACAGCGCGCGTTCGCTCCGGCCCGGGCGGGAAACTGGCGGTCAGCAGTGACAGCGACGCCGGGGCCACCACTGCGGCTCCGACGCCTTGGAGAGCGCGCGCCGCGATGAGCCACCAACCGTTCGGCGCGACCCCGACGAGAAACGACGCAATCGCGAAAATTGCGAGACCGGAGACGAATACGCGACGACGGCCGAAGATATCCCCGAGACGAGCGCCCAGCAGGAGAAGGCCGCCGAACACCAGGGTGTAGGCGTCCTGGACCCAGGACAGCCCGGTTGCCGAGTAACCCAAGCTGCTTTGGATGCTGGGTAGCCCGGTGAAGATGATCGAATTGTCTAGCAGGATCATGAAATAGCTGATCAGAATGATCGCCAGGATCGCGGTGGAATTGATGCGACCGGCAATGGGACGGTTGGCAGTGTGGGTCACGCGCTTCTTCTTCGCAAGTGGTGGACGTTCGCAAGTGGTGGATTACGGGCGGACGAGGACCTTCAACGATTCACGGGAGTCCATGGCTCGATAGCCTTCCGCTACGTCGTCGAGCCCGACGGTGTGGTCGAAGACCTTGCCCGGCTCGATCTTTCCGTCGAGCACATCCGGCATCAGCTCTTCGATGTACGCGCGCACCGGAGCCGGTCCACCGGTGAGCGTGATGTTGGGTCCGAAGAGCGTCCCGAATCCGATTGGAGCTTCTTCGTATTGGGGTACTCCGACTCGGCTGATGACGCCGCCCGGTCGGACAACTCCGAGTGACTGCTCATAGGCAGGCATGTGACCTACCGCTTCGAGGACGACATGAGTGCCGTCGCCTCCGGTCAGTTCGCGGACTTTCTCGATGCCCTCGTCCCCACGTTCGGCAACCACATCGGTGGCTCCGAACTCTAGACCGAGATCCGTGCGGGTCTTGTGGCGCCCCATGAGGATGATGCGCTCGGCGCCGAGGCGTTTGGCGGAGAGCACTGCCATCAGCCCCACGGCTCCATCGCCGATGACCGTGACCGTCGTGCGTTGGTTGACGCCACCCTTGACCGCCGCGTGATAGCCGGTGCCGAAGACGTCGGAGAGCGTGAGCAGTGACGGCAGGAGTTCGGAGTCCTGACCGACCGGCGCCTTGACCAGGGTGCCGTCTGCCAACGGCACTCGGATGGCCTCCGCCTGCCCGCCTCCGATCCCGTTTCCGGCCCAGAAGCCGCCGTGTCGGCAGGACGTCTGCAAGCCTTCGCGGCAGAAGTCGCAGGTCCCGTCGGACCAGGCGAAGGGGGCGATGACGAAGTCGCCCTTCTTCAACGTGGACACCTCGCGACCGGTCTCTTCAACTACTCCGACAAATTCGTGGCCCATCGGGGAACCACCGGGTGTTGCCGGCATGTTGTGGTAAGGGTGCAGGTCAGAGCCGCAAACGCAGGCCCTGACGACCCGCACGATCGCGTCCGTCGGCTGCTGCAGTACCGGATCGGGCACGGTCTCGACCCGAACGTCTCCGGCGCCGTACATGATGGTTGCTCGCATGGTGTCCCCTCTTGCTTCTGGTGTCGCGTGCTTGGAAGTCGACGTTTCTGCGTGAACCGGTCGACTGCAATCAGTCAACGCGGCGCCTCGCGAGCGCGGGAGTGTCTGTTGTTCCAGGTAACGGCAGTACCTCCCTCGGTCTTCGCCGCTCGAGTAACGTGAACTGCATGGACAACCGAGCCGAGATCCGCGAATTCCTCAGCTCCCGTCGTGCTCGCATCACACCCGAGCAGGCAGGGCTCCCGGCTTACGGCGGAAACCGTCGCGTCAAGGGGTTGCGCCGTGAGGAAGTCGCTCTGCTCGCCGGTGTGAGCATCGACTACTACGTGCGCATGGAACGCGGAAATCTGGCGGGAGCGTCGGACTCGGTACTCGAAAGCCTTTCCCGGGCATTGCAACTCGACGAAGCCGAAACTGCCCATTTGTACGACCTCGCGAAGGCCGCCAGTGCAGGCGCACCGAGTAGAAAGCGCCCCGCCCCCAAGGGCGTGAGCCCGGCGATTCAGCAGATACTCGACGCCATCACCGACGCGCCGGCGTGGGTACGCAATGCCAGGCACGACATGCTGGCGGCCAATCGCATGGCGCGCGCGTTGTATTCGCCAGTCTTGGCTGATCCGCGTAGGCCGGCGAACAACGCCCGCTTCGTGTACCTGGACCCGGCGTCGCAGGACTTCTTCGTAGATTGGGAGCGCGCGGCTGACGACATCGCCGCGATGCTCCGCTCGGAAGCGGGACGCAATCCCCATGACAAGGCGCTGACCGAGCTCATCGGTGAACTTGCTACTCGCAGTGAGGTATTCCGCACCCGGTGGGCGAAGCACAATGTGCGCTTTCATCGGACGGGATTCAAGAAGGTTCGTCACCCCGTAGTCGGCGACCTGGAGCTGAACTTCGAGGCGATGGAACTGCCGTCCAATCCCGGGCTGACGCTGCTGGTCTACACCGCGGCGCCGGGGACGCCCACGGCTGACGCTCTCAAACTCTTGGCGAGTTGGGCGGCAACCCAGGATCAGTTGGATCCAGCGAACGACAGCGAAGCGGCGCTCTGAGTTCGGTCGGCAAGTAGACCTGTCGATCAGCTCAGATGCGTTACCGCCCAGGCCACCTGGTCTCCACCCCGTCGCTTGGCTCGATACATCGCGTTGTCGGCGTCGGCAAGTATCCGATCGATGGTTCCTGAAGCGTCCGGGATTGTCGAGGACAGCCACACGCTGGCTCCGACGCTCACGGAAATCGACTGCCGACCGGCGGGCCGCGATATCGAATTGTGAATGTCCACCACGGTTTGTTCGATGCGACGTGGCTCCACGGGCATGAGAATCACGAACTCGTCGCCGCCTGTCCGGGCAACCAGCCCGACCTCTCCGACCGCTGAGTTCAGACGCCGACCGACTGTCACCAGCATCCGATCACCTTCTGCGTGACCCAGTTTGTCGTTGACGCTCTTGAACGAATCGACATCGATCACCACCGCGAGGACAACGTGTCCTTGGAGTTCGCCGACACCGAACAGCTGTTGCCAGACGTTGTGCAGCCCACGTCGGTTCAGAGCAGCGGTGAGTGGATCGCGCCAAGAGTGTCGTGCATCGTCGGTCAAGTACAAGACGAGGAAATGCACGGTCATCGCGGCGGACGCGATAACACACCCGATGACGAATCCAGTGGACACCGACAGCGAAGAATCGGTATCCGGATCGGTTACAGCGCGAATTGTCAGTAGGGCAACGACGAACAGCGCGCCGACGATCTGTGCCGTGACTATTCGAGGGCTGTGGAATACCGACGAATAGTTCGCGACGACCACGAACAGAACGGCGCCGGTCAATGCCAGGAAGCTCGAATGGATTCCGGCGAGAAGTATCAAGGACAAGCAGGTATTGGTGAGCGAAATGAAACGAACGGATTGGTGGTGGCTCGGCCAGGACCGTCCGAGTGACCAGCGAATCATGCAGTAGAGCGCGATCATGCATGCTGTGCCCGCCGCGAGCCGTTCAGGGAGGTCGGTTGCGCCACCCTTCACGAATTGAGCCAGTACGGCGAGTGCCACGAACACGGCGCACCAAAAGGTGACGACCACTCTGGCTGTCCCCAACATCGATCGAGCAGCCAGAAACCGAGGGAACCATTCACCGTCGTACGCAAGAGACCACCAGCGACGCAACAGTCCAGTTGTTTGACGAATGTTCTGCCCCAACCCCGCAGCGCCACTGACTCCCATGAAACCCCCTCCGAGATCTTGCGAAAATTCCCGGAAGATTCTTCGTCAAGATTTGATCCCCGAACAAGGTACCCGATAGTTGAACGATGGATTGATGCCTCGTGAGGTGTGGGCCGCTCTAAGGTGCGATCGGTGTGGTCAGGATCTTTCTGAGTGCCGGAAGATCCAGGGTTGCAGCAAGATCTGCAATCGTGACTCCCGACAGCGATGCGCGCCAGGCTTTTTCGGCGTCGGCCATGACTTTGGCAATTCCGCAGGCGGAACGGCATTGCTCCGGTGGAGCGGCGAGGATTCCTTGCTGTCGAATCTCCGTGCACCGGAACGCAGGTTCAGTGCCGTCAACCGCCTGGACGACGTCGAGAACGGTGATTTTCTCGGGAGCCCGGGTGAGGACGTACCCACCGTCTCGGCCCTCGGTCGGATTGACCAGACCGGCGTGCGCGAGCGCTCGCAGATGCTTCGCCAGGTATGTCTTCGACACCCCGTGAAGTTCGGCGAGTCTGGCTGTGGGTACCGGCCCCTCGGCCTGGCTGAGAACCACACAGCAGTGGAGTGACCACTCCACGCCTCCGGAAAGCTTCATGGTTGAACTCTATCGACGTGGTGGAACGTGATGCGGGCCGGACGTCGCTCGAGTGGTCGACGTCAGGCCTTCTCGGCAAGCCACGCGTCGTACGTTGTCGGCGCAATCCATGCGTCGGCGCCGGGTGTCGGGGTGAGTGCCGAGTTGTCGAGTTTCGCGCCGAAGTACCCGGCCTCGGGATCGGAAATCACCGAGCGCTTGTCGCCGGTGACGACGAACAGGCGCCGGACCAGTTCGTCGATGCCCAGCGGTTCGGGCCCGGCGATCTCGACCGTGCCGTTACGCGGCGCACCGGTCACTACCTCGGCGACGTGAGAAACGACGTCCCGTGATGCGATGGGCTGCAGATGTGCCTGTGTTGCATGGACCGTGCCGTCGGTGGTTCCGGCGTCGGCGATTCCGGCGACGAACTCGAAGAACTGGGTCGATCGGACGATCGTGTATGGGGTCGGGCCGGCTTTGACCAGGTCTTCCTGGGCGACTTTGGCTCGCATGTACCCGGAATCGGGCAGTCGATCGGCGCCGACGATGGACAGGATGACGTGGTGACCGACGCCCGCCTTCTCTTCTGCGGCGAGGATATGGCTGGTTCCGTCACGGAAGAAGGCCAAGACGTCTTCGTCCGACCACGACGGGGAATTGGTCAGATCCACGACGACGTCGGCACCATCGACTGCTTCGGCGATTCCTGCGCCGGTGGTGATGTCGATCCCGTCTGCCCGACCGAGCGCCTTCACGTCGTGTCCGGCGTCAGCGAGCTTGGCGGCGACCTGGCTTCCGATCAGTCCGCTTCCGAAAATGACGATCTTCATGATTTTCTCCTTTACTTGGATAAGTCGTGTCCAAGTATACTCGGACACAACTTATCCAAGTCAAGGGTTGTCTGATCAGCCGAAGAGTTCGGCTGCGAGTGCTTCGTAGGTCGCGAGCGGATCACCCTCGGCGGGAAGTGCTTGGATCGCAACGTGATCGGCACCTGCCGCGACATGCTCCCGAAGTCGATCCGCGATGGACTTCGCGGTACCGCGCGCAACCAGAGCGTCGATGACGCGATCGTTTCCTTCGTTCGCCAACTCTTCGGGCGCAAAACCGAGGCGCTCGAGATTGCTCGTGTAGTTGCGCAGATACAGATACGGGTTGGCGACGGCGGGGCGACCGATTGCTCTGGCCTTCTCTGGATCGGTTTCCAGAACAACCTTGTGCTCGGGGGCAAGAATCTTCGAAGGGCCGAGGATTTCACGAGCTTCGGCGGTGTGTTCGGGGATGGTCAGGTACGGATGCGCGCCGGCAGCGCGATCTGCGGACAGTTTCAACACCTTCGGTCCCAGTGCGGCGAGGACGCGCCGCGATTCCGGGACCTGGGCCTCGTCGAGTTCGTCGAGGTACGACACGAGCGAGGCGTACGGCTTGGTGTAGTCGCCGGTCGCCTCCGGATGTCCGACGCCTACGCCGAGCAGGAATCGCCCCGGATGTGCGGCTTCGAGTCGGTGATAGGACTCCGCCACCTCGGCCGCAGGTGAGGACCAGATGTTGACGATTCCGGTTGCCACGGTGATGTGCTCGGTCGCGTCGAGAAGTTTCTCGGCGATCCGTAGATCGGCGCGTGGTGAGCCGCCGATCCAGATGGTGCCGAAACCGAGTTTCTCGATCGCTGTTCCCAGTTCGGGCGGCAAACCAGCCGCTCCTCGCCAGATTCCGTAGGTGCCCAGGTCAGGTGTTTTCGTAGTCTCCGTCACAGCGGGTGCAACTCGGCTGCTGCCGGGATCTATTCCTTCCGTCGTCATTTGCCCGGCGCGCGGTAGTCGGTCGGTCGCTTGACTGCCTCGTCGATCTGCTCCGGCGTGAGCAGTGTGATCGACTCCGAGCGTGCTGCACCTGCCGCAGCCGTGCGAATGCTCAATGCGGCTGCCGCGACGTCGTCCGGTAGGTTGCCGATGACGAACATGTCGTGACCGCCCAGTGCGAAGTGGCAGGATTCGACTGTGCCGCCGATGCTTTCGACCATTCGGGTTATCGCGTCGCGCCGCGCAGTGCCTCCCTCCTGCTGTAGGCCGGCGGCGCCGGAGGATGAGTACGTCACTTGCCAGAGGTATTTCGGCATTTCCACTCCTTGCTCGGGATGGGCACTTCGATCGTGTACCCGTAGGGCGCTCGGTGGCAATGGGTAGGGGACAATCACGGCATGGTTGGAACTCCGGTGATCGTGACTATCGTGTCCGTGTGTGTGGGTTTTGTGATCTTCATGCTGGCTGCCAGTGGTGCACGCGGAAAGTGGGACCGTCGCCTCGTGATCGCGTTGTTCGTCGGCGCGGTGGTGTGCCTGACCGTCGTACCGGTATCCGTCGCGCTCAGTGCCGGAGTTTGAAACACGGAGTGTCAAAACGCTCGAGTGCCGCTTAGTCTGAATCGATGGCAGATATTCGGGTAGGTATCTCCGGGTGGACGTATCCCGCGTGGCGCGGAGATTTCTATCCGAAAGGTCTTGCTCACCGCAAAGAATTATCTTATGCCGCAGAGAGATTGACGTCGATCGAGATCAACGGCTCGTTCTATGCCCTGCAGAAGCCGGAAAGCTACACCAAATGGCGCAGTGAAACTCCCGAAGATTTTGTGTTCGCGATCAAGGGCGGCCGGTACATCACGCACATGAAACGACTGCTCGACGCCCGTGACGGACTCGCCAACTTTTTCGCCGCCGGAACACTCGCCCTCGGTCCCAAGCTCGGACCGATCCTGTGGCAACTACCTCCGACGCTGCAGTTCGAACCGCAGCGGTTGACCGACTTCTTCGACGGTCTTCCCCGCACCACGCAGGCTGCAGCCGATCTGGCAGCACAGCACGACGACAAGCTCACCGAAGACCGAGTGTTCGCCCAGACCGAGAGGGACGTGCCGATTCGCTACGCGGTGGAAGCGCGGTACGCCAGCTTCGAGACCGACGAAGCCGTGGACCTGATGCGCGAGCACTCCATCGGTTTTGTCGTCGCAGACACCGCCGGCAGATATCCCCGCATCACCACTCCGACTACCGATTTTGTCTACGTGCGGATGCACGGGGACAAGGAACTGTATGCGAGTGGGTACACCGACGAAGCTCTGGACAAGTGGTCCAAGCGCTTTCGGGATTGGATGGACGAAGGCCTCGACGTGTACGTCTACTTCGACAACGACATGAAAGGCTTTGCGCCGCACAACGCAATGTCCTTGTTGGAGCGGCTGCGCTGACGGATCGCCTGGCCTGTCGGTGGGATGTGGAAGGCTTCCGCATGAACGCGAGGACCGAGGAGATACCACGATGACGCCAGACCAGCGGACGCCGGAACAGAGCTGGCCGACGCATTGGCCGAAGGTCGCCCGTGACATCGCCGATGCCACGGCCGACGCACTCGCCGCGGTGCGGGCGGCAAATCGTGACGGACTGCTCGTGGCTGTTGAGGAACTGCGCGGGCTCTCGTTCGAGCAGGTCAGCTCGGTTCACGCGGCGATCGTGCGCGAATTGCTCGAGGACACGCATCCGGACGGCTTGTCCAGCGAGGACGTGCAGGATGCGCTCACTGTTTGCGCCAAGTCCACAATCGTGTGGCTGCCGGATCTGGACGTGCAGGCGCTCGCTGCGGTCTACACCGGGGCGCTCGGGATTTCGGATCTGGAAGACGATTCGTTCCGCATCGGGCACGGCGCGTACCTGCGTTCGGCGGTTCTGGTCATCGGAAGTCTGTCGACCGGAGTGAAGAAAGCTCAGAGCGCGTACATCATTCGTGCAATCGACGAAATCGCACGTGCTCAGACCATCGAGATGCCCTGAGCGTCAGCTCGTAAATCGAATTAGGCTGAGGTCATGTCCAAGATCGCCAGCGCAGATCGTGTTTCGTTTGCCGAACTCCTCGAGTTCATCAGGCCGCGTCATCGGGCCACGTTCGTCACGGTGAAGAAATCCGGCGAGTTGCAGATCTCTCCGGTGACGTGCGGGGTCGACGACGAGGGCCGGATCGTCATCTCCACGTACCCGGAACGGGCCAAGGCCGCGAATGTTCGCCGCACCCCCGCGGTGTCTCTGTGCATCCACTCCGACGAGTGGAACGGTCCGTACGTCCAGGTGAACGGAACCGCGGAGTTGATCGACCTCCCGGACTCGGTGGAACCGTTGGTCGACTACTACCGATCCATCGCCGGTGATCATCCCGACTGGGACGAGTACCGCGAAGCCATGCGCAAGCAGGGCAAGAGCCTGATCCGCGTCACCGTCGACTCCTGGGGCCCGATCGCAACAGGTGGGTTTCCGCCCGGACGCTGACGCTATCGAGCAGGTGGCGAGAGTTCGACTACGTGCGCATCTCTGGCGGCCAGCGGTTCTTTGCAGTGTGCGCACACAACTTGGGCGTGCAGGATCTCACCGCAACGATGCTCGACGACGGTAGGCGGCGGACCCGTCGTCGCAAAGGTATCTCCCCATTCCATGAGTGCCATCAGGATCGGGTAGAGCGCCTTCCCTGATTCGGTGGCGACGTATTCGTAGCGCGGTGGATGGTCTTCGTAGCGACGCTTCGTGAGGACGTCGGCCTCGACGAGGGTGCGCAGACGCGCGGCGAGGATGTCGCGGCTCGCACCCGTGCCCGCGGCGATCTCGTCGAACCGTCGTTGTCCGAGGACGATTTCTCGGAGCACCAACAGTGACCACTTCTCGCCGACGACCTCCAAGGCGTTGGCGATGGAGCAGTTGCGTCCTTTTGTCGCCGTCATCTCTGGGCCCCTGTTAGTTGGAGAAGTTAGTTGGGAATTCCAACTTAGCACTTGACGGTATGTATTCGAGGGCGGAAGGTAGGTCGAGAAATCCAACGGAGCAGATGAGGGGTCGTCATGACGGAATTGAATCTCGAGGCAGCAAGCGGATTTGTCAGCGCTGCCGGATTGCAACTGGACGAGGTGTCCGGCACGAAGGTCGTCGGGCACATCGATCTGTCCGAGGCGCATCACACTCCGTGGGGTGTAGTTCACGGCGGTGTCTACACGACCGCCGTCGAGTCGGCCGCGAGCATCGGAGCCAGCACTGCAGTGGCGGATCGTGGCGAATTCGCCGTCGGCGTCCACAACGGAACGGATTTCCTGCGGGCGCGTACGGGTGGGCGCGTGGACGTCGTGGCTGTGCCGATTCAGCAGGGACGCGTTCAGCAGTTGTGGTCGGTGGTCATCACCGATCCGGAATCGGGCAAAGAGGTGGCGCGAGGTCAGGTGCGATTGCAGAACGTACCGCTGCCGAAGTAGGTCAGTCCCAGATTCCAGAGTCGATGTTGCGTGAGATTCGTTTGAGCAGTGCCGTCAACTGGGCGCGTTCGTCCTCGTCGAGTCCGGTCAGTACTTGACGGTCTCGCTCGACGCGTCGGGGAAACTCTGCCTCGACCAATGCGCGACCGGCATCGGTGAGTTGAAGCAGAACCACCCGTCCGTCGTGTTCGAAACGCTGACGCTCGACAAAGCCCAGCTTGGCCAGACGGTCTGCGTGTTTTGTGGTGGCGGCGCCGCTGACCATCGTGACGGCGGTGACTTCGCTCGCTCGCAGGGGACGGTCACTGCGAGCGAGTGCACTCATCACGTCGAATTCGGCGCGAGAGACCCCGCTGGACGCCAGGGCGCGGTCGAGCTGGTGAAGAGACTGCGCGTTGATGCGGGCGATCCGGCCCATCACTTCGACGGGAGCGGTGTCGAACTCCGGGTAGGCGCGCTTCCATTCGCGACGGACTTTGTCGATGAAGTCGTCTTCGGATCTGTCAGTCGCACCCATGGCCCCATCTTAGCGACAGAATTCACATTACTTCACAAGTAATTTACTGGTGAAATAAATGTATGCTGAGTCGGTGACCCGAACCGAAACCGCAGCCAGGACGCCCAGCCGTCTCACTCATTCGAGTGAGGCCATTGCACATACGGTCTCCGGGGCGACGTGGCGAGCGGCTTTTCGCGTCGGATCCGCCGACGCGACAATCGCCCCCGCGATCAGGGTCGGGCTCGCCACCGCCGTAGTCCTCGTGGTCGGCGGACTGCTCGGGCATCGGGAGTTGGCCGGCTTCGCGGCCTTGGGCGCGCTGTGCGCCGCGTTCGGTAGGTACGAGCCGTATCCCCGGTTGGCGGGCAAGCTGGCGATGGTCGGTGCCGCATTGGTGGCTTCCATCGCTTTCGGCAGCGCAATGGGTGTTGTGGGCGTTCCGATGTGGTTGCAGATCGGCATCCTGTCGTTGCTGGCCGGTGCGTCGTACTGCTTCATGTCGGGCTTCCGGATCACCGGACCAGGGCCCGTCATCCTCGTCTTCGCGGCGACCGGTGCAGCCGGATATGCCTCCAGTGTCGATGATCTGGCGAGGCTGGTGACTGCCGGTGCGCTCGGAGTTGTGGTCGGTTGGGTGGCCGCGATGCTCCCAGCGCTCGTACTGCCGATGGGACCTGCCCGTCTGGCAGTTGCTCGTGCAGTCTCTGCGGTGGGACGTCTCGAACAGTCCGGCACAGGCGCAGTGGAACCGGCGCTCGGATCGATTGCCAACGCCCGCTTGGTCATTGCGTCGAGCGGTCGGATCAAGTCGACCGTCGATCACGGACGCGAACTGGTGGCAGTGCTCGACGAAGCAGAAGCGGCAGTACAGCAATGGCAGTTGCACGGCGACGCGACTTTGATCCGGAGTATTGCTCAGCACGAGAAGGAACTTCGGAAGCTCAAGCGCTCCAGCATGATCGAACACGACCTCGCGCCGGCGCCCACGCTTGCCGCCCCCGAGGGCTATTTTCTCGAAGGATTGCGCCGACTGTATTCGCGCCCGGTGCGGATGACTGCTCTCCGCATCGTGGCGGCCTCGGCTCTGGCCGGTTGGCTCGCGGCAGGAGCCGGGTTGGAGCATCCGCTGTGGGCGTCGATGGGTGCCATCGCCGCGATGCAGGGACTGAACTACAAGCAGACCGTCCAGCGCGGGATTCAGCGGTTGGTGGGAAATGTCGGCGGCGCCGTCGTGGCCGCTGGGCTCATCGCATTGACACTCGGCTACTGGCAAGCCGTTGCCGTGATCGTGATTCTGCAGACTGCTGCGGAGCTGCTCGTCATCAAGAACTATGCGCTGACGTCACTCGCCGTCACTCCGATGGCACTGCTTCTCATCGGTTTCAGTGCCCCGATCGGGACCGAAGCGGCAGTGGCTCGCGTCGCGGACACTCTCATCGGCGTGGTGATCGGTATCGTCGTCGCTGCTGTCACGATCAGTCGATCGGATCGCCACCACGTCACCGTGTAACCGGTACTGCTGTGTTTCCGGTACTGCTGTGTTTCCGGTACTGCGTAGGCTCCTGCAGGTGGAGGACAGCACGCCGATCGACGGCCGGAAACTGCGTTACCAGCATCGCCGTGCCGAATTGCTCGAGCAGGTAACCGCGTATGTCACGGCGAACGGCGTCGGTGAACTGTCCATGCGGCCGTTGGCCAAGGACCTGGGGATCAGCCATGCGACACTCATCCACCATTTCGGTTCGAAGGAACAACTACTCACTGAAGTAGTCGCAACCCTGCGAGACAGCTCTTCTCTCGACATCTCTTCCGGGACCGACATCGTCGAGATGTTGACGAGTTACTGGAATGGGCGCACATCAGCGGAATCGTTGCCGAGCTTTCGGTTGATGTTCGAGATCTACGGACAGGCGTTGTTGCATCCGGAGCGGTATCGCGAGTTTCTCGATCATGTGGTGGGGGACTGGTTGGGTGGTTTGACGGAAGCGGCGCTCGCGCATGGATGTCCGCCCGATCGCGCTGATCGCTACGCGACGATCGTGTTGGCGCAGATTCGGGGGTTGACGCTCGATCTCGTGACGACCGGTAATCGCGTCAGAATCGACGCGGCGTTTGCCGAATTCGCGGCCGCGATGGGCGCTCTGGTCAGCTCGTGGAAGGCGATCTGACGGTCCGATTGCCGTGACGCTTCAGGCGATCTGCTCGAACAGGGACACGATGATCCCTTCCGGCCCACGCACGTAGGCCATGCGCACGCTGTTCTCGTACTCGCCGATCCCGCCGATGAGCCCGTAACCATCCGCAACCACCGCGTCGACCGCCGCCTGGAGATCGCCCACCTCGAAAGACACGTTGCGCAGACCGATCTCGTTGGCCATCGGAGCAGGCGATCCGGGTACGTGGTCGGGCCTGACGAAGGACGAGAGCTCGAGCCGTGACCCTTCGCCCGGAGGGCGCAGCATGGCGATTTCACACTTTGCTCCAGGGATACCGCAGACGGTTTCCACGAACTCGCCCTCCACGGATCCGGTGCCCTCCACCTCGAGACCCAGAACGACGAAGAACGCCGTCGCTGATTCGAGGTCCGCGACGGTGATGCCGATGTGGTCGAAACGCTGTACGTGTGCCATGGACACATCCTCCTACTGTTTCTTCGTGCCGGTTCGATACTGGGTCGGAGTCGGGGCCGGGATCTCGACATGTACGTGTCGCAAAGCTGCAAGATTTTGCTTGACCGATCGGTTAAACAAAATCTACGATAACGTCCAACGAGGTCGCCCACCGCACGAACCGGAGTCGTCAGACGTGAAATTCCAGTCGAAGTCGTTTGCCCGCATATCCATCGCAGCCCTCTGTGCTGCAACGATCGGCTCCGCCGTTGCTGCGCCCATCGCGTCCGCGCAGGCGCCGAGCGCGTCGCAAGCCACCGGCACTGTGGTGTCGAGTGAGCCGCTACCGAAGGATCTGTGGATTCCGGGTACCGCCGACGCCAAGCGATTCACGTACTGGACCATCGGTTCCAACGGCGGGCCCGCGCTGAGCAGTGGCGCGTACTACGTCCCGGCCGGCCCGGCACCGGAAGGTGGTTGGCCCGTCATCGCCTGGGCGCACGGCACCACCGGACTCGACGATTCCTGTGCCCCTTCGCTGGTCGGTCCCGGCCTGCCCGAACGTGACTACCCGTACCTGGGGCGCTGGCTCTCGGAGGGCTACGCCGTCGTCGCCACCGACTACGTCGGTCTGGGTACACCAGGGCTGATGCCGTACCTCGACGGAAAGGTGGAGGCGCACAGCGTAGTCGACTCGGTCAAGGCGGCCCGGGTCATCGACTCCTCCATCTCGAATCGTTGGGCAGTGGTCGGACAGTCGCAGGGCGGCGGTGCGGCCATCACGACGGCCCGATACGCAACCGAGTACGGAGGGGATTCGCTCGACTACCGCGGTGGCGTGGGTACCGGAGTGCCGGCCAACATCGAGTTGACCCTCCTGCCTGCCGGTCCGGGCTTCCCTCCCATCGCCCTCGGCGGCGGGTTGACGTCGTACGCGCTCTACATCCTCGCGGGCTTGCGGGAAGCGCACCCCGAGATCGACTTGAATTCCTACCTGAACGACTTGGGAAGGGAAAAGGTCGACTCGGCCGAAAAGCTCTGCGCCGCAGACCTGGACGAGGCATCCAAGGATCTGGTCCTCGGTGACATCTTCTCCCGCCCGCTCAGTCAGATCCCGAACTTCCAGGGTCTGCTGAACGATTACATGGGTGTACCGACCAGTGGATACGACCGCCCTATCTTTATCGGCCAGGGCCTGCTTGACGTGGATGTCCCTGCACCGTCTGCACTTTCGCTGGTTGCAGCGTTGGTCGCCAACGGTGAACCGGTCACTTTCAAGACCTACAACACCGATCACAGCGGCGCTTTGGTCGAATCACAGGCTGACACGATTCCGTTCGTCGCGAACCTGTTCCGCTAGGCATACCGAGAATCCAGATCATCCGCGGGGTCGCTGTCGCACAAGTGCGACAGCGACCCCGCGGTCATTTCTGTGACTCTTTGATTGCGTCCAGCCGCGCCTCGAGACCGTCGAGGACACGGTCGAGTGTGTAGCGATAGTGTTCTGCCCGTGTTGCTTCCGCAGCATCCGGTGGACCGGCAAATTTCCCGATCAGTGTCTCCATCGATGAACGGGGATCTGAGGGTCCGTCGTTGCTCAGGCGTTCCAGCATCGCGCTGTGATCGGGTGAAGGCTGTCCGCTGGGAATGCGCCTGGCGTCGTTCATGGCAATCAGTGTGGTTGTCGAAGTGAAGGCGACGGTGTAAGCCTGAGCGGCTTCTTCCCCGAACCCGGCGGCGGTCAGTGAAGCCAATCCGGCCTCCATGAGTTCCCGGCTGCGCTGGGTGGCAACTCCGTTCATCAGCAGCCACTGTGCCGCGCCTGGACACTCGATCAAGGCCTCTCGCATCTGCAAGAGCAGATGCGTCAGCCATTGACGCCAATCTTCTTGTGCGGATGGCACGTTCACGGCCGACACCGCACTGTCGACCACCGCAGCCGAGAGTGCGTCCCGATCTCCGACGAGTCGATAGACGACGGAGAACGACGTATCGAGTTCGCTGAGCAGCTGCCGCAGTGACCAGCCCTCGACTCCGTGCTCGCGACTGAGCCCGAGCGCCACGGTCAGCACGGCGTCCGCAGTGATCCCGGTGTTGTAACTCCGGCGGCGCTGTGATTTCGCGGCGGACTTCTTGTCAGGTGATGGCGCAGTCATGGTCCGACCGAGCTTAGCGGCGTCGGATCGGGTCGCGTAGTCGACGCAACCGATTGACGGATGAACTTAGGTGAGGTTTACTTGCCAAATCCGAGCAGTGCTCCGATTTGTATCGAACCCCCGATTTTTCGAAGCTGAAGGACATTATGAAGTTGAAAACGCGACCCGGTTACCTATCGAGGCTGGGAGCTTCGCTGCTGGTCAGTGTCGTTGCCCTGACTGCGGCCGCCTGTAGCTCGAGTGAGGCGGGACCGACGACGGAACCTGCCGAGGGAACGCGTGTTGTGTCCCACGAATTCGGTGAGACGTCGGTTCCAGGCGACCTCGGGCGAATTGTTTCCCTCGACGAATACGCCGCACTCGGTCTCCTTGCCGTCGGCATCACCCCTGACGTGGTCTTCACGTCGTGGGGATCGGAGATCGGCCAGGACATCTTGGCGTCAGCGGGTACCGAGGTGGTCACGGTGCCGCCGCTCGGTGCACCCCCGATCGAGCAAGTCCTCGCCCAGGATCCTGGACTGGTCATCTTCACGTCGATGGGCGATCGGAGCTACTACGACTCCCTCGCGTCGACCGTCCCCACAGTGCCGGTCCCGGCCGTCACAACTCCGTGGCGTGAGAATCTTGCCTTCTTCGGACGCGCTTTTGATCGTCAGTCGGTCGCCGACAAGTTGACTGTCGCTTTGGAAGGCAAGATCGCTGACGTCTCTGCTCGGTCCGGTGGTGAAGCGAACACCGTGTCGGTGTTGATGAGCAGTTCTGGAATCCTTGCCACCACCACCGAGCAGGCGCCGCCGTCGTTGCTGTTGGCGGAGAGCGGCTTCGGGCGTCCGGAATCCCAGCGAGCGAATGCCGCTGGAGGACTGCCGTATGCGCCCCTGTCCGACGAGGCGATCCCGGCGCAGGATGCTCGGATCGTAGCCGTGTTCGACGAGGGCGTGTACGAGTTCGGCAAGGTTGCCGGTGTTCCCGGGTTCTCGAGTCTTTCAGCGGTGCAGGAGAACCGAGTGGCCAAGGTCAACGGAGACATGTGGCTCGCCACTCATCCCTTCGCCACTTTCTGGATGATCGAGGACATGGATGCCATGGCTGCCGGCAATCTGACCGGCACCGGAACCGAAGCTGTTGCCGCGACGCGCTATCAGGAATTCACGGCGCTGACGGCATGAGTTCGAGTGCGTTGAGTCGGCGCCTGGCTCTGCGATGGGGAGCGGTGACTCTCGGCTCTGCGGCTGTGGGTTCTGCGGCTTTGGGTTCTGTGGCACTGAGTGCGTGCAGCCGTGGCTCGGCGAACGAAACCAGTTCTGAGATTTCACCGTTCGACGACGAAGTACGTGCTGCCGAACAGGCGAGAATTCGTAGCGGGCACACAGTCCAACGGAATCTGACAGCTGCACCGGCTCGGGTGAGTCTGGGCGCCAGAGAGGTGGACACGTGGTCGTACGGTGCAGAAGCGGTGGGTCCGGAGATTGGAATCTCCAAGGGAGACCGGCTCAACGTTCGGTTGCAGAACGACCTTCCGGCGGAGACCTCGGTGCACTGGCACGGCATTGCGATCCGCAACGACATGGACGGTGTCCCACCGGTCACCCAGGAACGAATCCGACCAGGTGCCGAGTTCACCTACGACTTCGTGGCCCCGGATCACGGAACATATTGGTACCACTCCCATTCAGGATTGCAGGCCGATCGAGGGCTATTCGGTGCACTAGTGGTCGAGGACCCGAACGACCGGACCGGAGCCGACGAGGACGTCGTCATCGTGATCGACGACTGGCTCGACGGGCTGGGAACAACCCCGGATGCAGTGCTTCGCGCATTGTCACCGGACGTACAGGGAGGACACCACGGGCACGGCGGAGCTCCACCGGAAGTCGATGATGCAGAGATTGATTCTGCCGCAGAACTTCTCGCCAGCGGTCACGGAAATTCCGAGGCGCTCGGTGGAATGGCAACGCACATCACGTATCCACTGCACCTGATCAACGGACGGCCTGTGGAAGATCCCTTCGTCGTCAGTGCAGCGGCCGGAACACGGCTTCGATTGCGGGTGATCAATGCCGGGGCGGAGACTCCGTACCGTTTCTCTGTCGCCGGGCACGAGTTGACCGTTGTCAGTGCTGACGGGCAGGACATCGCCTACACAGCCGGAGACGAGATTCTGATCGCACCCGCGCAGCGATACGACGTATTGGTGACGGTGCAGTCCGGTTCGTGGCCCATTGCCGCGAAGGTGGAAGGGAAGCCAGGTGGCGCCGCGTGCCTGCTTCGGACGCCGGATTCGGTAGCGAGCGTCGACCTGACTTCTCCTGCAGTGCTGTCAGAGTCCGGCGGTCGACTCGTTCTGGAACCGACGCTTCGACCGTCGGGCGCGCGGGAACAGCGGGTGCCGGATCGTGAGTATTCGGTTGATCTCATCCAGGCCGGGGATCGATACGTCTGGGGAATGGCGGGCGCCGATGCGGGTCGGTTGATCATGAAGCAGGGCGAGCGAATACGAATCGTCATGAACAACAACACCGATATGTGGCATCCGATGCACACCCACGGACACACCTTCTCGGTTCCCTCGTACGGCGGGCTTCGCCGAGACACCGTGATCGTACTTCCGCGTGCACAATTGGCGATCGACTTCGACGCCGACAATCCAGGACGGTGGATGTTCCACTGTCACAACGCGTACCACTTCGAGGCCGGGATGACTGCCGACCTCCACTACGTTCGATGAGGAGAGCAGAATGTCAGTTCGCACCGGGGTGACCACATTGATCGCTGTTGCAGCGGTGTTCACGCTGACGTCGTGCGGAGGTGAATCACAGGGTTCCACCGAGCAAGCGCCGGTCGAGATCTCGGTGAAGAACCTTGCGTACTCACCGAACTCCGTCACTGTGCACACAGGACAGACGGTCACGTGGATTTTCGAGGACCAGGGAATGCCGCACGATGTCGTGTTCGCCGAGCTGGGGATCAAGAGCGATCTCCAAGGAAGCGGAACCTACAGTCAGACCTTCGACAAAGCCGGAACGTTCACCTACACGTGCACACCACATCCGAACATGACCGGCACGATCATCGTCGAAGAGTGAGTAACTCGATGACAGTGAACTCGATGACAGTGAAGGAGACTGTGGCCTTCGAAGACTCGCCTGGTCTGGTCGACCGAGACGCTTTGGGTCGCATGATCGCTCCCGTGAGAAATCGCCTGCTCCTGGGTGCGGGTTTGTCGGCGCTGTCGGTGCCGCTACGATTCCTGCCCTACGTTTCGGTGGTCGAGATCGCGCGGGTGCTCCTGACCGACTCGTCGTTGAACCTGGTCTGGCTGTGGGCCGCAATCGGTGCAGCGGGCACAATTCTCGGTTTTGTCGTCTACAACGCAGCGCTGACCGTATGCCACACCGCCGACGCGCATTTCAAATACTCGATCCGCTCGCGTATCGCTCGGCATCTGTCCCGAGTTCCTCTGGGGTGGTTTGCAAATGGTGGCACCGGTGAAGTGAAGCAGGCGATGACCGACGACGTGAAGCGGATGCATCTTCTCGTCGCTCACCTTCCCGCCGACGTGGTACCCGCGATCCTGTCGCCGATAGTGGCCCTGATCTATCTGGTGGCGATGGACTGGAAGTTCAGCCTGATCTTGGTCGGCTACATCGGAGTGTGTCTAGCTCTTGCCGCGCCGTCGATGCGCAGAGCCTATCGAACGAACGTCGACTCGTGGAATCTTGCGATGTCGACATTGACCTCTGCGACAGTAGAACTGGGCGACGGTATCGAGGTTGTCAAGACGTACGGGAGTGGGAGTCGCGCATTCGCGCGCTACTCGAGCGCTGTCGATTCGATGGTTGCGGTGTGCGTGCGCTGGATGTCGGGGATGGGAAGGCCGGTGGTCGCGATGTCGATCCTCCTCTCACCGGCGGTACTCATCGTGGTCATCACGGCGACGGGAACCGCAATGTTGTCCGGGGGTTGGATTACCCCGGTAGCTCTTGTTGCCTTTCTGGTCGTCGGAATCGGTGTTCCGTCGTCGGTTCTGCACATGGGAACGATGGCCAACCTCTACCGCGAAGGCCAACTGGGAGCGACTCACGTCGAGAGCATCCTCGGCGAACCAGAGCTGGCCGAACCTCACGATGCAGTGCCTGCTCGCAGCACTTTGGTCGAATTCGACAGCGTCGGCTTCGAATACACCACTGGGCAGCGCGTCCTCGAGAACATCTCCTTCGAGATGCAACCGGGCACCGTGACCGCGATCGTTGGCCCCTCCGGCTCCGGAAAGACCACTTTGGCGCGTCTACTTCCGCGGTTCTGGGACGTGACGGACGGGTCTATTCGACTGGGCGGAAGCGATTTACGAGATCAGTCCAGTCGTGAAGTCTTGAAATCGATGGCCATCGTCTTCCAAGATGTTGTGCTCCTGCGGGACAGCGTGCGCGAGAATATTCGGCTCGGTCGACCGGATGCAACAGATCTGGAAGTGGAGACAGCGGCGAGGCGGGCGCAGATTCACGACGTGATCATGCGACTGCCGGACGGGTATGACACCGAGATCGGTGGTGGTTCGGGCGGTGAGCTGTCGGGTGGGGAGAAGCAACGCCTGACGATCGCCCGCGCCATCCTTCAGAACCCGCCGATCGTCATCCTGGACGAGGCGACTTCGCAGGCCGATCCCCACAGTGAATCGGCCGTTCAACGCGCACTGGGCGAGATCAGTGCAGACGGCGGCACCCTGATGGTGATCGCTCATCGACTGCACACCGTCCGATATGCAGATCAGATACTCGTTCTCGACGCCGGACGGATCGTGGAAAAGGGTACGCACGAACAGTTGTCGGCGCTCGGCGGAACCTACGCGCGGATGTGGGCGCTCCAGAACCCTCTCGTCGAAGACATATCTCCGCGAAAGGCGCTGCAATGATTCGAGACCTGGACGAAATCCTCGGGCGCGACAATGGGATGCGAGGTCAGATAGCAGGTTTCACGCTCGCCGGGATACTCGAGGGTGTCGTCTTTGCACTGATGATTCCGATCCTGAAAGCGGTGGTTCGCGGCGATTACGACGCCGCAGTTCCGTGGGTTGTCACGGCTGCTCTCGTGGCGGTGGCCTGTGGCGCCGCACGGTGGATCGCCGAGAATCGGGCGTACCGCATCGGAATCGAGGGTTTTGCCGGTGGAATCATGCATCGCCTCGGTGAGCACTTGGTGCAGGTTCCGCTCGGGTGGTTCAGCAAGGCGAACCGTGGAGCGTTCACTCGCCTGGTCACCGAGGGCACGGCTATCTTGATGAGCATCCCGGGAATGATCATCGCGCAACTCGTCACCGTCACGGTGACTCCAGCGACAGTGGCGATCGCTGTCTTGTTTGTGGACTGGCGACTGTCCCTCGCGATGGTCGTCTTCGTTCCACTGGGGATTCGGGCTTACCGCAACGTGCAGCGGGCGGTTGTTCCCGAATACGAGGCGATCGGCAAGAGCGAATCCGAGTTGGCATCGCGCGTCGTCGAATATGCACAGGCGCAGCAAGTTCTACGTTCGGCCGGTAAGAGTGGCGAAGGCTGGACTCGGTTGGACGAAGCTCTTGTGTCCAACCGGGACGCACACCTGCAGGAAATCGGATCGGTCGACAAGTATCTGCTGCGCTTCATGATCGTCGTTCAGGTTGCCTTTCTCACCGTCCTGGTTTTGGCGGCACTGCTGGTCACCACCGGGTCCATCGACACAGCAAGCGTGATCGTTGTTCTCGTGTTGGCCGTGAGGTTCGTGGAGCCGATGCAAATGCTCGCAGGATTCGGTGAAGGTATCTCACTGGCCCGGGTGTCGCTCGGATCTGTCCGCGAGATGATCGATGTACCGGTCCTGGCGGAGCCTGAGGTGCCGAAAGAGCCTACGTCGTATGATATTCGGTTCGATTCGGTCTCCTTCGGCTACGGCCCGGATCGCGTGATTCGTAACGTGAGCCTCGAATTCCCGGATTGCTCGGTCACTGCTCTGGTCGGTCCTTCCGGTTCCGGAAAGACAACTCTGGTTCGGCTGATCTCCAGATTCTGGGACGTCGACGAAGGTGCGGTATCCATCGGGGGAGCCGATGTTCGCGACATCGGAACGAGAGCTTTGATGTCTCGGATATCGACTGTCTCACAGCAGGTTTACCTGTTCGACGGAACCATCCTGGAGAACGTTCGGTTGGCGAGACCGGATGCCACCGAGTCGGAGGTCCGTCAAGCAGTGGTGGATTCCAGGCTAGGCGAAGTGATCGACCGTTTGCCGAGCGGTGAGGAGACCAGGGTAGGTGAAGGCGGATCACTGCTGTCCGGCGGTGAACGTCAGCGGGTCTCGATTGCGCGGGCATTCCTCAAGGACACTCCGATTGTTCTTCTCGATGAAGCGACTTCCGCCCTCGACGGAGAGAACGAAGTCGCAATCACCGAGGCAATTCACCGATTGGCCCGTGGTCGAACGGTGGTGATCATCGCTCATCGCCTGTCGACTATTCAGGGAGCAGATCGCATCGTCTACCTCGAAGCCGGAGGGGTGGAGGAGGTCGGTTCCCACGAAGACCTGATCGCGCGAGGTGGAAAGTACTCGGATCTGTGGGCCGAGCGCAGTGGCGCGGAGGGATGGAGGATCGACCGAGCACTCGAGCCATGAGCAAACCGTGTGGTTTGATCGACGAATGGACGAAGCTGCTGCAGATCCAGTGAAACCGCCGCGCAAGCGCAGGTGGCCTCGTTGGGTCGCAGGCATTGCGGTGCTCGGAGCAGTTGTCTACGCGGGCTCGATCGTGTGGATCTCCGTGGCGTCGGCCGGACATACGTCAGACGCCGCCGATGCTCCCGACGCTCCGGTTGTGATCGTGCTGGGCGCGCAGATCAAGGACGGTAAGCCGATGGCTTTCCTGAAAGGGCGGCTGGACGCAGCAGTCGAACTGGTGGAAGCGGGAAAGGCTAAAGCGGTCCTGGTCTCCGGCGACGCGAACGGCGGCTCGGGTGACGAGATCGCGGCGATGACGAACTACCTGGTGGAGCAGGGAATAGATGAGCGTCGCATCGTGGGGGATCCGTACGGCCTCGACACCTATGACACCTGCTTCCGGGCCATACATACGTATGGGGTAACCAAGGCGTTGATCGTCACTCAGGGGTATCACGTGCCCCGCGCTGTTGCGTTGTGCCGAGACGTCGGCATCGACGCAGACGGTGTGAACAGCGATTGCGGGTGCGCAACTCCCACGCTGATCAAGAACGCCGCGCGGGAGTGGGTTCTTGCCAAGCCCAAGGCAGCGCTGGACATGCTCTGGAGTCGGGACGCAAAGGTGACGTCGCCGTCGGAGGACTCGGTCCAGGTGGCGCTGTCGATTCCCTGACGCGGGGTGAGTGCGCACGGTTTCTGTCGAGTGAACACACGCTCCGGAGAGTCGGAACGTGTGTTCACTCGAGGTGAAGGGTGCTAGCTCGACAGTCAGATCAGTGCTGCGGCGGCGAATGCTCCCAGTGCGATCAATGCCGCGCCGGTGACGCTCTGCACGCGACGGTCCACGACGCACATGATCGAGAGGAATCCCGGCATCGAGCCACCACGCTTGGTGTGCACGATTGCCGCGAGGCTGGGCATGCAGCGGCCAAGGGATACGACCGTGAACAGCGCCGCCCCGAGAGCCGGTGAACCCGAAGCCATGACGCCGAGTGCCAGGAGGTAGTACGCACTCGAGCGGATGAAGATCAGAAATCCCGGACCGATGATCGCGCCGAAGATCAGCGAGACCTTCCAGGGCGCCATTGTGCGGCGCAGATGGCGCGGAAGCTGTTGGCGCCGCATCGGAGTCGGCATCCTCACCGCACCCAACTCGTGCAGCCCGTACGCAACCGCGACGACGGCCCAGACGCCCAGCGCCCAGCCGATCGGGACGTACCCGGACATCGCCGCACCGAGAGCGCCGATCAATGCCCCGGTGACGGCTCCCGTCGTGACCGAACCCAGAGCGTGCCAGCCGAGTCGGCGGACGGGGGTCGAGGATCCCTTCCGATCTACCTGCTTCGGCGCGGCAACAACTCCGGCGACGGACATTCCGCAGGTCGACCAGTTCGCAGCCAGCGACGTAACCAGTCCGGCGCCGATAACAGCTGTGGTCAAAGCTGTTGTCGCAGATGGCGTGGCCACGAGTGCGAGGCCGGCACCCGCAGCAGCGCCCGCCGCGACGAGGCTGACACGGGTCGCGGTGCCGACCGAGCCTTGAAGGGTCGGCCGGATGTCAGGGACATCGGTCTGCAGTGGGCCGTGTGAGAGAACAGTAGTCATCAGATCCTCCGAAGTGTTTGTGGTTCAGGAAAAGTGTTGAGCCGAAGTCGCAGCGAAAAGTGATGAGCCAGGTTTCACAGCACTGTGATGACGCCGATCATGTACGGGTGGACGGAGCACGAATACTCGTAGACGCCGACGCTCTCGAACGTGTGCCGGAACGTTCCGTCTCCGGTGATACCACTGTCGAACAGGCCGGGTGATTCCACATGATGCAGGAGTCCACCGTCGTCGAAGCGCCACTCGACGGTGCCGCCGTGTTCCACGGTGACGTCCATCGGGCTGAACTGAACATTGCTGATCTCGACCACCACGTCGGGGACGGGATCTTCTGTGCCGCAAGCTGGGACAAACGTCGCCGCGACAGCGAGGCCGAAGCCGGCGATCCACCTCCTCACTATTGAACGATCACGGTGCCCACCATCATCGGGTGGGGCGTGCAGTGGTAGGTGAAGGTGCCGGCGTCGTCGAACGTGTACGAGAAGGTTCCCTCGGTGAGCAACTCGCTCTTCAGTTTCCCGTCGAGATCACCGTTGCCGACCACGTCGTGGGGGAGTCCGCTGTCGTCGAACTTCCATTCGACGGTCTGTCCCTTCTCGATGGTGACCGATGCCGGTGTGTACGCCATGTTCTTCACCTCGATCACGACTGCAGGTTCGTCCGACGACGCACCGGCATCACTACTGCAGGCGGTGAGGCTCAGGGCAGCGCACGCGGCCAGGAAAGCGGGAACGAGTTTCTTCATGAGGTGTTCTCTCCATTCTTCGACTTGTCAGCGGACGTAACGCAGATTTGCCGTCATGCCGGCCTCGAAGTGGTAGGCGTTGTGGCAGTGGAACATCCACTCGCCGGGATTGTCGGCGTCGAACTCGATGGCAAGCTCGGTGCCGGGTAGGACGTTGACGGTGTCGCGGCGAAGTCCGCCGTAATCCGGTACCGCAAACGTGTGGCCGTGGGTGTGCATGGGGTGCCACATCGTGGACGTGTTCTTCATCGTGATCCGGACCCGTTCGCCCTGTTTCATGACGAGCTTGCCCGCATCGGCTCCCGCCATTCCCCAGACGTACCGATCGCCGGCCTGGATCAATTCGATGTGGTAGTCGCGATCAGGCGACTTCGTCTCGAGCCGTGCGGATTCCGTGGGCCGGAGTTCGCTTTCGGTGACCAGTCGGCCGGCCAGTTCCGAGAGGTTTCCGCCCACATCCGGATTCGCCAGCGCCAACGCGTCGGTGCTGCGTAGGACGGTCGACGCATAACCATCTCGGCCCTCGACCTTCGCCACCACCGGCCATGTTCCCGACTTCACCGTCACCAGTACGTCGTAGCGTTGGGCCATTCCGACGATGATGGTGTCGGCGGGAGTTGGTTCCACGTCGTAGCCATCGGTAGCGACGATTGTCATCTCGTGACCGGCCACAGCAAACCGGTACGGAGTTTCGGCCGCTGCGTTGATGATTCGCAGTCGAAGGGTCGAACCGGGCGCTGCAGTGACGACAGCAGGATCGTTGGGTGGCCGCCCGTTGATCAAGTGCAGTGGATACGCGATGTGTTGAGTCATCCCGCCGAGTGGTTCGGAAGAACCGTGTCCACCGCTCACCAACTGTTGCGCGACGGACATGTCGGCTTCCGAGTGTTCCGCCGGAGTCGTTGCCCCACCGCCGTGTCCGCCGTGCCCGCCCGAAATTGCCGGGTTCAGGGCCATCAGGACGGAATCCGGTGTGGTACCCAATCCGTCGAGCCAGTCGTCGAGCACCAGAACGGCATCGGCGTCGGCCCCGGTGATGTCGTTCGGGTCCTCGACGATCATGGCGCCGAAGAGCCCCCGATCGGCTTGTAATCCGCTGTGCGAGTGGTACCAGTACGTTCCCGGATCCGGTGCGATGAAGTTGTACTCGAAACTCGAACCGGCGCCGATGGGTGCCTGCGTGGTGGGTGCCGCGCCGTCCATGTCGTTGCGGATTCGAATTCCGTGCCAGTGCAGTGTTGTTTCGGCGTCGAGGCCGTTCTGGACGCTGACGTTCACCCGGTCACCGGACTTCAGCCGAAGTTCCGGAGCCACCGCAGCGCCTCCGTACGTCCACGTGTCCACGAGGCGTCCGCCAAGATCTACCGTCGAGAATCCGGCGGCAAGGGCAAACGCAGCGGTGGTCCCGTTCCAGGCTCGCGCCGATTCTGCGGCGGCAACTTCGGGGTCGGTGGGCAGGATGTAGTCGAGATCGGTCGTGGGCGTCGGAGATGCTGCAGTGGAAC
This sequence comes from Rhodococcus sp. IEGM 1406, assembly GCF_030056745.1. Taxonomy (NCBI): domain Bacteria; kingdom Bacillati; phylum Actinomycetota; class Actinomycetes; order Mycobacteriales; family Nocardiaceae; genus Rhodococcus; species Rhodococcus sp. IEGM 1406. Next base: position 628,767 of record NZ_JASHKO010000001.1, read on the forward strand.
TGCATCCGGCAATCGTCCCCATTGCGCCGAGCCCGAGTGCTCCGGCGCCGAGTGCTCCCAAACTCAGGAAGCGGCGCCGGCCCATCACCACACCGGATCCGGGACGACTCATCGGAGTACTTCTGGTGTGATCAACCCGCTGACATCACCGACGTTGCCCGAGACATCGACGGAACTGACCTGCTCGCCGGTGCTCGCGTTGTAACCCACGATCTTCTGCGGAGCGGAGCCTTCGACCTCAGGTCCCGAACCGAGCACGTAGAACGTGGCGCCGTCGACGGAAAAGGTCATGCTCTTGATGTCTGTCAAGCCGAGGTCTGCCAGCGTCAAGCTCTTCACCGGGGCGAAGGTCGTTGCGTCGGACAAGTCGATCTTGACCAGTGAGCCTCCCCGAGCAGAGTCCGGATGAATAGCCGTGTCCGTGTACGCGATTGCGAGCCGGGTTGCGTCGGCATTGATGACGTTCTCCGAGAATCGACCGGAGTCCTGCCCGGCGTTTCCGATCGGCTTGACACCTTCCTGAGGCAGTCCGTTGGAGAAGTCGAAGACGTACACATCGCCGTTCTCACTGACCAGCAAGGCTTTTTGTGCTTTCGATGCCCACGTGACCTTGCGGGTGGAGACAAAATCCTCGGGTAGGACCTTGCTTCGGGCGGTTTCCTTCGGAACACCGTCGTCACCGATCGTGACGTGCAGTAGTTCCCGGGTGTCCTCGCAGACGCTGTACAGCTCGTGATCGACCATCCACGTGAACGGACCGCAGCCGACTATCTGGAGTGCACCGGTCGCTTCCTTCTTCTCGAGGTCGACCACTCTGATTCCGTACAAACCGTCGTCCCACGTGACGAAGAACTTGCCGTCGGACGTCACGGCGTTCGAGCCGGGACGGGAATGTACGCGTGCGACGTCCGGAAGCATGACCTCGGCTGGTTCCAGCAGGTTTCCGGAGTAGGTGCTGACCGTGAAATCTGCTGCGCCGCGGGAACCTCGGGGGCGCCACACCTCGGCAGCGAGCACCGCAGGATCCTCGGCGGAATCCCCGACGAATCCGTGAATGACCGGATCCCAGATACCCGGGCCGACGGTGATTCGGCTCTCGGCCACACCGGTTTTCGGATCGATGACGTTGACGCTGAGCTCGAGCTGGCCGAATCCACCTTCGACGCCCAGCAAGCGGTCAGCTGCGATCGGGGTGATCGAACCGACGTGCAACGGCTCGGGAATGGTATCGCCGATTTCCTGGTCGTCGTGACCGAGGGAGATCCCCTCGCCCGGAGCAGTGAACGGAACTGTCGGATAGGTGACATCGCCTGCGCTGGACGGTTCGTCGTTGTCGGACGAACTGCAACCGGCCAGCGCGAGTAAGACGGTGAGTGGGATGACGGCAACGGCGGGGCGCGCCAGTTTTCGGGTTCGCGAACTGCTCATGATCCGGCACCGACCTTGGGGCGCTCGGCCGGTCGAGTCTGGCAGTCCTCGCCGATGATGGGCGCCATCGTGCAGGTGTATGCCTGAGACTCGTCGGAGACACACCAGATGATTTCCTGGTCGTAGCTTCCGGAGACCGGGTTGTACATCACGGCCTGCATGTCCGGTTCGCCGCAGAATGCGTTGGAACACGAAGGTGCACCGCAGCAGTCGTAGTAGGCGATCAGATAGGTCTTGCCGGTATCAGGGTTGGTGCAGCATCCGACCCAGAACTCTGCGCCGGGCTTGCTGCCGGGGGCGCAGGTGGTGACACCGCCGCCGTTGCATGCGGCACAGGACGTTCCGTCCATGTTGCACCAGCGCCAGTACTCGCACTCGGCCGGATCTTTACCGTCGTAGACAGGGACAAGAGGTTCGGGGCCAGGTGCCGGCGCAGGAACCTCGGGCTCTTGGGCGAAGGCACTACGTGTCACAGGAAGTGTGCTGATCAGTGCCACTCCTGACACACCCATGGTCCACTTGCCGATCCGACTGATCATGGATCGCCGCGAAACTCGTTCGGAGAGTTTACGTCCGGTTCGACTGGTGAGCGAACCGCCCTGGCCCGCCATCCATTCGGCCTGGGCCTGAACTGTCGCCTCGTCGACGGGATATCGATTCTCCGTCATGTTGTGCTGCGGGAATTCATTGTCGTCCAACGATTTTCTCCTGATTCGTGAAGAGGATCGAACTGTGCAGGAAGATCAGGCCGCGCTGCCGGATTTCGCCTGGGCATGAAGGTGCTGGAGTGAGGGGGTGCCGGATTCGAGCGCATTGAGCAGGCTTTCCACCTGAGCCATGTGATTGCACAGGCCCTTTCCTCGGATCTTGCCGTGCTCGTCGAGAATCACGCCGTACGGAGTGGTGCCCACCTGGTATGCGATACCGACGTCTCGAGCGTCGATGTAACTGAGCTCGGAACCGATCCCGCTGCCGGCCAGGAACTCGCGATGCTCTTCGGGTGTTCCGTCGGAGATGATGATCACGTCGAGATCCGATTCGGCTCGGGCCATTGCCCTTACGCCGGGAAGAAGGCTCTTGCATGTCGAGCAACTCGGTGCTGTGAACAGCAGGAGTTGAGGTTTGTCGCGGTGACCACCGACTCCGACGGTCCGTCCTTCCTGATCGATGAGACCGGCAAACGACGGGCCGGCCTGTTCGACCTTGGGGCCGGTATCCATCATCCGGGCACCGAGAGGTCCGAGACGTACTTGTACGCGGCCGATTTCACGAGCCAGAGCAAGAACCATCAAGAACAGTACGGCTACGGCGATCACCAGGATCACTGTCGCGACAAGGAGGAAAGTGGTCATCGTGGTAGTCCTGCCTTCGAGTTTTCAGTGGTGGGGATGTGAGTCACGAGCCGTACCGGGACGCGGTTTCGGCGGTTCGTAGGCGGATGGAGGCGCTCGACAGGTAGTCGTCGACCGGGCGTCGTCCGAGGTGGACCACCGAACGAATCTGTGCGAGAGCAACTCCAGCCAGAACGAGGAGGAATCCGAAGGTCGCCGCCACGACCTGGACGCCGATCTCAGCCTGTCCGGCGGTGACCGACAGTGCCACAGCGATCACCGCGAGTGTTCCGGCGCGAACGGCGTGGAACCATCCGATACGCGGAATCTCGCCGACTCCGAATGCAAAACATCCGCAGTCCAGATCGCGTCGCCCACGCAGGAGGTTGATTGTGAGGCCCGTGAAGAACGACGCGAACATGATGGCAGCAACCAAGGCGGCGAGGCGATGGGCCACGCCGAGAACCAGAAGGATGCCTACGACGGTTTCCGCGACGGGAAGGATGCGAGCGATCGGTACTTCGAGTCGCACAGGCAACACTTTGTATCCGCGCACCGAACGAAGGACCCCGTCGTGGTCGTTCAGCTTGGGAATGCCGGCGAGCAGGAGAACAAATCCGATGATCGCCGAAGTGGTGGCGCTGACCAAGTCCATGCTTCCTCCGTTCCTCTCGGGTAGTGCCGGTGGTGTGTGGGACACATCCTGTACGGGCGATGCTGCGAACCCGCGTCGACCGCGCTACGCCTGGACGAGGTGCAACTGAGAGAGCAGTTGTCGTGTGAGAATCGGAGAACTCGCAGGTCAAGGTGCTCCCGGAGGGGCCGGATACCGTCGGCCGCCCTTGATCCGGCATGACGCTGGGTGGGAATCAGAGTCGGATTCTCACTTGAAAGTTCTGTGCGCGCCATCGTGGAAACTGCGCGGAAACATAAGCGGACTAACTTGACCGAATTCTGACAATTCGCTCGTAGGTTCGGGCCTGGACGCGACGGACGGTGACACATGGCCGTGAGTGCGGCACTGCGTGCGGCGATCACGCGAGCGCAGAATGCGGATCAACACAGTGAGCCCGTGTTCTCCCCGCTCCGTGGTCTCGGACGAGGACGTTTGACCCCGATCGACCTGTTGGGGCAATCACTCTCCACGATCGCTCCGGCAACGGGAATGGTGTTCATCGCCCTGTGGATGATCACCTACAGTCCCGGCTACGTCGGGTTGGCTGCGATTGCTGCGACAACTTCGGCGGTGTTTCTCGTTGCGTTCTGCATCACTCAATTCACGCGGAGACTGGCCGCAGCAGGATCGTTGTACAGCTTCGTCTTCCAAGGCTCCGGTATCCGGGCGACACTGACGGCGGGTGCCGCACTGGTACTCGGGTATCTCGGAATCTCGGTTTCGGTTTTCTCACAGGCAGTTCCGAGTCTGCTCGATACCATCGCCATTGTCGGCCCCGACGTGCGAGGGACTGCCGCGACGGTGATCACGACGGTGGCGATTGCCCTGGCCGTCGCGTGGATTGCAGTGCGCGGCGTCCGGTTCGCCACCCGAGCGATCCTGGTCGTCGAAGCGTGCTCGTTGATTCTCATCGTCGTGGTCATGCTGGCGACGCACAGTGACACGACAACTGCTGTTGCCCTGCCGAATCCGTCGCTGAGTGCAGTTCCGTTTCTCGCGATGCTGACGGTGCTCAGCATGGCGGGCTTCGAAAGTTCGGCCTTCTTCGGCCCGGAAGCGAAGCGACCACTCATCAGCGTCACACGCACGGTTCTCATTTCGCCGATCATCTGCGGGGTGCTCTTCGTTTTTGCGGCCTGGGCGGCGATGACCGGCCACGGCGCGACGATCGTCGGAGCGTACTTCGAGGGAACGGCATCCGGGGCCAGCGCGGAGGTGGTTCTGGCAGTCAAGATCGGAATGACGTGTTCCTGGTTCGCATCCACTCTCGGTTGTGCGCAGGCGGGTTCGCGGTTGTTGTATTCGATGGGGATCGAACGGGTACTGCCTGCGCCGCTCGCTCGCGTGCACAGACGGTTCCGCACCCCGTACGTTGCGGTACTTGCGTTCGTCGCGGTAAGTGCGGCAGGCGTATTCATCTATTCGGATACGGTTCGCGACGATTCGGGATCCTTCGACGGCGTGGTGGAGACCGCGTTGGTCTGCGCTTACACGCTGGTGGCCTTTGCTTCGTGGAAGTTCTTGCGCCGAATCGGGGAACATACGTCGCTGACCCGGATATGCACCCTGTCCGTGAGTACCGCCGGTGCCGGTCTACTGGTCTACATCGTTCTCGACGGGGCGGTTCACGGGATGTGGGCACTGCCGATCGCTGCTCTTGCTGTTGCTGTGTCGGGGACAGTGTGGAGCGCATTGCTCCGTAGAGCCAGACCTGAAAGCCTTCTGATGGTCGGTGCTTTCGACAGCGTCGAGACGGCGGACCTGTTGCCCGGTGCTGGCACTCTGCTGATCGACGGTGACGGGCGAAGACGACTCGTTCCGGATCGTGGGACCGCCGAGGGTGACTCGCCGGAGCATGGGCGGTGACCGCGGACCGTGCAACCGCTGGTCCACGATCAGGAAAACAGATCGGCGAAGAGACCCACTTCAGTGGACAACAACCGCGTGCGGTTCAGAAGGCGCTGGGGATGCTCGAGGCGGTGGCTCATCTGGGACCGGGAACAACCGCGAAGGAGATCGCCACTTTTGCAGGCGTTCCATCGGCCACGGCGTACCGGATGCTGAATCTGCTGGTGGCGGAGGGCTTTCTCGTGCGGGTGCCGGACCTGTCAGGGTTCGCGTTGGGACGTCGGACTGCCGAGCTCTCGCATGCGGCGTCGTCGAGTGGTCCGGCGCCGACGCTGCACGAGCGCGTCGAGGACATGCGGACACACACGAGGTTCGGATTGCACGTCGCGTCATTCGCCGGTGGGCGCTTGCGGTTCGTCGACAAGGATCCGGATCACGAGATCATCGGAATAGCGGCACTGGCCAAGAACCTTCACGCGAATGCGCTGGGGAAGGTTCTGTTGGCGCACGACGAGCGGTTGCTTTCGGGTTTGGAACTTCGCCGGGTCACGGAGTTCACCCTCGGTGATTTCGATGCGTTGTATGAGCAGCTGAGGTCTGTTCGCCTGCAGGGTTTTGCATTCGAGAACCAGGAATGCCGCCTGGGTCGATCCGCAGTGGCAGTACCGGTTAGAGATCACGCAGACCAGGTGGCAGGCGGGTTGTGTGTTCAGGGAGCGAGCGGGCGAGTGACGGATGAGGATCGAGAGTTGGTCGGTTTCCTACTCGATTGTGCGCGTCAGCTCACCGGATTGCTCTGACGTCACACGCGCAGGCTCAGGGGGAGCCCGGCGGTCATCAGGACCACGGACTCCGATTCACTGGCAATGCGGCTGTTCACCAGACCGAGTAGATCGCGGAACAGCCTCCCGGACTTCGTGTCCGGGACGACGCCGCTTCCCACTTCGTTCGTGACGGCGACAATCGGAACCGGACAGGCGGTCCAGGCGTCGGCCAAGACGTCGATATCTGCGTGGACGGCGCTGAGATCTTCTGTCGCCCACGCCTGATGTCGGTCCAGACGTGCGGTCAACCACGTGCCTAGGCAATCGAGCAGGATCGGTGTTGTTGCGGCCGCGAAAATCTCGGTCACGTCGGAGGTCTCTACCGTCGTCCACGTCGACGGCCTCCGCGCGCGATGCGACGCAATTCGTTCGATCCAGTCGGGATCGTCGTCCTGCGGATCCCCGGTGGCGATGTACGTGACGTTCCGGTAGCCGGCAAGCAGGCCCTCCGCGTAAGTGGACTTGCCCGAGCGGGCGCCACCGGTGACCAGAGTTCGATGGCCCTGTCCTACCCCGATCTCGAGCACAGCTCCATCCGGAACCGCTCGCGCCCCGGACAAGCGAAGTGCTTCCGAGAGTTCGTTTTCGACTGGGTTGTGGTGCCCGAGGTGTACGGCGACCACATCGGTTCGATCGGCGATCGCGGTGCAATTGCGTAGTCGGGTCACCGTCTCCGCGAAACTCGGCAGATCATGGTGCCCGGTGCCGTGATCAGTTTTGTGGCCGAAGGTCTCTTCGAGAAAGACGGCGTCGAAACGCGCGTCGGCAAGTGCGTCGACAGTGGATTCGGGCAGAGGCCCGGTGTCGGTGGCCCAGAAGATTCGGGTTCCGGATGCGTCGGTGATGTCGTAGAGAAGGGTGGGTACTTCGTGCGCGGCTTCGAGTGCGCGAACACGATAGGTGCCCAACATGATCGACTGGCCGGTCTCGAGCGGTGTGAAGGTCACCGGGTCATCCGGGCCCACCCAGTCTCGGCAGAGAGCGAGCGCGTCGGGTGGTCCGAGAACCTGTAGTGGTTCGGTGCGCGAGGCCCAGGACCGGAACAGCAATGCCATCGGGCCGAGGTGATCGGGATGAGAATGCGTCAACAGGATGTGTTCCACGTGTGCCAGCGTGCAACCGAATCGCGACGCGGCACGCGGTACTTCGGGACCACAATCCAACAGGATTCTGTTGTCCACCAGGGCAGCAGTGTGCCCGCGAATGGTTTCACTCGACAGGGCGGACAGGCAGGAAGGGCAAGTACAGAACGGGTTCGGCCAACCGTCGGCAGCGCCGGTGCCGAGCATCACCAATTCCATCAGCGGGTGCCTTCCTGCCGAATCGGAACAACTATGGGACCGCTGGGCCGGTCCAGGATTTCGACCCGAGCGCCGTACACGCGGCCGAGGAGGTCTGCCTCCAGCACCGCTGAGGGTGTGCCGTCGGCAACCACGCTGCCCTTGTCCAGCAGCACGATTCGTCGACCGTACTGACCCGCGAGAGTGAGGTCGTGCATCGCGGCGATGACCGTGATGTTGTCGGCCTCACGCAGTTCCTCCACCAAGTCGAGAACCTGCTGCTGGTGACCGATGTCGAGCGCGCTGGTGGGTTCGTCCAGGAGCAGTACCTGCGGTTCTTGGGCCAGTGCCCGAGCCAGAACCACGCGTTGCAATTCGCCACCGGAAAGTTCGGTGGCTCGTCGATCTGCGAACTCGGTGAGGTCGAGTCTTTCGATTACCGAAGAGATCACCGAACGGTCAGTGGCGGTTTCGGTTCCGAAGCGTCGTAGATAGGGAGTGCGGCCGAGCGCAACCAGTTCCTTAACCGTTGAGCCCTCGGGTACTACCGGACGCTGAGGCATCAACGCGACGACGGCGGACATCGCCTTGCGGCTGGAATTGCGAGGACTCAGTCCCCCGACCGAGAGCTCACCGGTAGACGGAATCAATCCGGCGAGGGCATGCATCAAGGTTGTCTTGCCGGCGCCGTTCGGCCCGACCACGGCAACCCAATCGCCGGGTGTCACATCGAGATCGATGCCGTCGACGACGTCTTTGCCGCCGAGGTTGACTCGGAGGTCGCGGCACCGCACTGCGCTGTCGGTCATGCCGAGACCCGGCTGCGGCGCAGAACGAGAAGGAAGAACGGAGCGCCGATCATCGCGGTCACAACCCCGATGGGGAGTTCGGCCGGTGCCATGACCGTGCGCGCGGCAACGTCGGTGAGGACGAGAAACGCCGCTCCGAGCATGAGTGACAGGGGGAGAAGCAGTCGATGCGACGGGCCGACGACCAGTCGAACCGCATGGGGAACAACGATTCCGACAAAGCCGATGAGTCCACTTGCACTCACGACCGCCGCCGTTCCCAGAGTTGCGGCGAGCACCAGTACCAGGCGTGATCTGGCCGGGTCGACGCCGAGGCTGGCGGCTTCGACGTCACCTACGGCCATCACGTCGAGTACGCGTCGATGTACCAGGATGACGGCAGATGCCAGCGCAACGTACGGCAAGACAACCAGAACTTCCGACCAACCGTCGGTGGACAATCCGCCGAGCAGCCAGGAATAGACCTCGCGGAGTGAATCGTCGAACCGCTGCTGGACAAAAGTCTGCGCTGCATTCGTGAACGCTGCGACTGCGACACCGGCGAGGATGATGACTACCGCGTTCTGCGGCCCGCCAATGCTTCGGCCGAGCGAATAAGTTGCGAACACGGCCAGCACACCACCGACGAAGGCGGCCATGGGAATTCCGAACATGCCCAGCGCTCCACCCGAAACGATGGCGAGGGTTGCGCCCAGTCCGGCTCCGCTGGAAACGCCGAGGAGATACGGATCTGCCAAGGGATTTCGAAACACGCCCTGGTAGGCGGCACCGGCAACGGCCAACATTGCTCCGACCAACGCGCCCAGGACTACTCGCGGAAGCCGGATCTGCCAGAGAATCGCCTGCTGTGTTGCGGTGAGGCCGGAATCTATATGGATGCCGGGTATTCCGTCCAGAAGTTCGAGAATGGTCCGATCAGGCGTCAATCCGGCCGGCCCCACCAGAACACCGATCAGCAAGGCAGCGCACAGAATCAGCGCGGCGCCGAGCAGAACGACGGTCCGATGTTGGGAGATACCGGCTTTGATCATCGAGTGCTCAGGCCGCGGGAACTTGGGCAACGATGGCCGCGACGGCCTTCACCTGATCGGCGACACGAGGTCCCCAGCGGCTGGAAAGGTCTTCGTCGAGCACATGGATCTGGTTGCCGGTAACCGCTTTCATGCCGCTCCACCCGGGCCGGGCGGCGACGGATTCTGCTGTCACTCCACAGCATTGGGAGTCTGCGAGAAAGATGAGATCGGGATTGGCCTGCACCACGAATTCGGCGGACAGCTGCGGATAGTCGCCCTGCCCCGCGGCGTCGGCGATGCTCTTCATTCCGAACAGCGAGTAGATCTGCCCGACGAAGCTCGAGCTCGTGACGGTGTAGAGCGAGGAGTCGAGTTCGTGGAAGTACGTCAGCGGCTGTTGGCGCGCAGGAACACTGGCGACAGCGGCGTCGATGTCCGAGCGCATGGTGTCGACAACTTCGGTGCCCTTGTCCTCGTGGCCGGTGGCCTTCGCGACGCGCTCGATCTGGGCGTAGACGTCGTCGATGCTTGTGGCTGCCGGTAGCAGGAGTGTCGGCACCTTCGCCTTTTGCAGTCCGGAGACAAGATCGTTCATGTCATCCGATGCGATCACCAGATCCGGTGCGTAGCCGAGGATGGCTTCGACGTTCGGTTGAAAGCCCGAGAGATCGGTGACCGGGATACCGGCCGGGTAGTCGGACTGATTGTCGACGGCCTTCACCTGATCGCCCGCGCCGACGGCCCACAGGGTCTCGGTGGCGCTGGGACTGAGTGACACGATCGACTGCGGACGTGACTCGATGGTGATGTCCGTGCCGGAATCCGTGGGACCGGAAACAACAGTCACCGGGAACGAGCCGTCCGAGGCGGCTGTGGTTGCGGGTGCATCGGACGTCGAGCTACTGCAGGCACCGGCAAGCAGTGCGGTGCTCACCGTCAGTGCTGCAAGTACAGATCTGAATCTACGTGTCGGCCGAGTACTCACAGCCACCCCTCCGCTAGTGGTGAAGGGTCGCGAGCAGCGCGGCCGCGAGGCGAAGCGCCACGAGCGGTCCTTCGTCCGAGAACCATCGTGTCGCCACGAGGCCGGTGACCTGACTCGTTCGCCTCGAGTAGTGACGGGCGAATTCACAGTTGCGTCGACAGTGCCGGGGTTTCACCGAACTTCACACGAGCAGCGTGGCACCCCGGTGAACCGGGGCATCTGCACTTTACAGGGGTCGTCTGGCTTGACCCGGGAGGTCAAGGCAGGGTAAATATCTATTCCACTAATGAACTAGTGAAAGGGTTCGGATGATCGACTTCCGTATCGACCGCCGATCCGGCATTCCCACTTACGTGCAATTGGTCCTTCAGGTGAAGCAGGCGCTCAGGCTCGGTGATCTCCAAGTCGGGGATCGGCTGCCCACAGCCAAGGACGTCGTGGGAGCGCTCGCGATCAACCCGAACACAGTCCTGAAGGCCTACAAGGAACTCGAGCGCGACGGACTTGTTGCCCCGAGGCCCGGATTGGGCACGTTCGTCGTGAAGTCCCTGGCCAAGCCCGGTATGGCGGAAAGCTCTGCGCTACGTCGTGAGTTGGCGCGTTGGGTTGCAGATGCCGTGGCCGCCGGACTCGAGCGCACGGACATCGAAGCATTGGTGAGTTTGGAGCTCGAGAAGACGTTCATCGAATCGGATCCGTCCGGAAAGCAGGGGGAGACATCATGACTGCGCAAGAATCGGCACTGACGATGCAGGACGTAGACAAGCGCTTCGGCAAGAAGAAGGTGCTCGACGCCTGCACTTTCGAGGTCGCAACGGGAAGCATCACTGCCCTGGTCGGGGTGAACGGAGCGGGCAAGTCCACTCTGATGTCCTTGGCGGTCGGGTTGACGATGCCTGACCACGGTTCGATCTCCGTCCTGGGCAGCACGCCGGATCAGGACGGCATCTGCCCAGGCCTGTCGTACCTCGCTCAGCACAAGCCGCTGTATCCCAAATTCACTGTTGCAGAACTTCTTCGATTCGGCGCATACACCAACGACGAGTGGGATGCGAAGTACGCTCTGGATCTGGTGGAGCGCGCTGGGATTGCTCTCGATGCAAAGGCGAAGACTCTGTCACCAGGTCAACGAACCAGGGTTGCACTGGCTTTGGCGCTCGGGCGCAGACCGCAGTTGCTTCTACTCGACGAACCCTTGGCGGATCTTGATCCCGTGGCGCGGCGGTCCGTCGCGACCACTCTGCTCGAAGACGTTGCCGAGTACGGCACCACGGTTCTGTTGTCTTCACACATCGTCTCCGAATTGGCGGATGTCTCGGATCGACTACTTCTACTGGGCGGTGGAAACGCGAGATTGTCCGGTCCGTTGGATGAATTGATCGCTGCCCATTACGTATTGATCGGGGACGGCGATCCTTCGGACGTGGTCGGCGCCGGCGCGGTCATTCATACCGACAAGGGGATTCGGTCGAATTCTCATGTGGTGGAGGGAGTCCGTCCGAGCCCTCGGGCCGGCTGGGTGATCGACGACGCAACTCTCGATGACGTGGTGCTCGGGCACCTGAGCGCAGAAACGATGGTGGCGGCATGATCTGGGTTACGTGGCGGCACCACCGGACATCGCTCATTGTGTCATTGGGATTCATCGCAGCTTTGGCTATAGCAGCGATAGTCGGCGGAATCGGAACTCGAAGTAGCTTGGGGGCAGAGGGCCGAGGAACGTACTTCGGGTGTGTCGGGGTCGGATGGGACTGTTGGGCGGATACCGCCGTTACCGGTGTGAACACGATCGCCGCTGCCCTGCCGGTACTACTCGGGGCGTTGGTGGGTGCGACCGTCTTCTCCCGTGACATCGACCAGCAAACGCATGTTCTCGGTCTGACGCAGTCGGTCAGTCGAGCGCGGTGGTTTTGGATGCGAGTTCTTGTTGTCTTTCTTCCGCTCACTGTCGCGACCGCGATCCTCGGCTTCATTCTCGAGGCCGCGCGGGTCGGGTTCGAGAGTTGGAGCTATGTGGTCAACGTCGGACCCGTTCAGTCGTACGGAATGAGTTCAATGATCTTCCCCCTGTTCGATTCCAGCGGATTAGTCTTGGGTGCATACACTTTCATGGCTCTGGTCGCCGGTGCTGCGGTATCCCTGCTGGTGCGATCACCCATCGCCGCGGTGGCCGTCACCTTGGTCGCCGTCGCAGGTTTGATGGTGGGATTTCAGAATCTGGCACGGCCACACTATGCCGAGCCGACTGTGCTGACACAAGGTATCGACCATGACACTTTCTACGCGACATACGTTATGGATTCCTCGATGGCGTGGATCGTGCGGAGCGGATACACCGATGCCAACGGCAAGCCGGTCGAGATCGACTATCAGGCGTGCACTACCGATGCAGCCGGTAGTGAACATGATCAGCGATCCGACGAGAGCGACGTGGATTTCTATGTTCGCCAGAAAGCCTTCTTGGCCCAACTCGACGCCGAATATCGTGCGTGTGTGCTCGCGCAGGGAGTGGACCACTACGAAACCTGGTACCACTCGGTCGACCAGGTCAGACGATTCCAATTCACGGAAGCTGGACTAGTCCTGATCCTTTCGGGCTTGTTCCTCCTGCCGGCGCTCTGGGGCCTACGACGCCTCAAGCCGTGACTCAGCGGGCGACCGGCGCGACCGTCAGCTGGTTGATGTTCGCGCCGGTCATCGAGCAACCCTTGGTGGGGTAGGCAAGGAAGACCGAGTCGTAGCTGTTGGGCGGGTAAACCCTCAGTCCCGCAACGTCGGTCACGCCGCACTGATCTGCCGGGTAGTTCTCGACATTCGTGGCGCGCACCAAAGACGTTGCGGCAGAGCCAGGGGCAAGGGAGACGAGTGAACCGGATCCGGAGCGGCCGGCTGCAGCACCCACTTCGCTTCCGGACGCTCCCGTGACATACGAGACGCCGGGGAAACCGTCGAGCGTGCACGTGCGACCGCTCGTGTTGGTGAAGACCACCGGAAGCTCCACAGAACCGGCGGCGCCACTCGACTCGCCGAGGGTGACGTTCAGTTCCCCGATCGCGCAGCCTTCGGGATTGGGTGCCGTCGAGGTTGTGGTTTGGGTGTGGTCGGTATGGGTCGTCGAAGGTGCGGCAGTACCGGTCTGGGTCGTCGGCGCAGAGGCGCTCGTGGTTGAGGCGGGTGCCGGTGAACTCTCGGCCGTTCCCGTTTCGTCCGAGCCGCAACCGCTGAGAAGGGCGAGAGCAGCAAGTGGAGCCGCCAACAAGCCGACGTTGCGCATGCGGTTGGGATTCATCGCTCTGTACTCCTCAAGTTGGTCGACAACTGGCTCCGGAACATCCGTGTCCGGTATATCCGAATCCGAGCCCGGATGTGCAGAAACGAATCAGGCTCGCCGGTGATCAGGACCTACTTCCCGGATGGATTGCCGCTGCGGATCTAGCATGAGAAATGACCTGTCCGGATCGCGACCACCGGGAGTAGCGCATGTTCACCTTCACCAGCGACGACGGAGTGGTCATTCATGTCCACGAATGGCCCACCGAGCAGGAACCTCGAGGGGTTGTTCAACTCGCGCACGGTATGGGTGAGCACGCAAAACGCTACGCACACGTTGCCGAAGCCCTGAATGCTCGCGGTTTCCACGTCTACGCGGCGGACCACCGCGGCCACGGTGAGAGCATGCACGCCGGCCCAGGCAACATCGGCGACGATGGCTGGAACCGCTTGGTGGCAGACATGGTGACCCTCACGGGCATCATCCGCGACAAACACCCCGGCCTGCCCGTCGTACTGCTCAGCCACAGCCTCGGTTCGTTCGCTTCGCAGCAGTACATCCTCGATCATTCACACCTGATCGACGCCGTCGCACTGTCGGGGACCACCGCGGTCGATCAACTGATCGAGAGCCTCGTCAACGACGGCCCGGACGTCCTCGCCCAGTTCAATGCGGAATTCGAACCGGCCCGTACTCCGCACGACTGGCTCAGCCGTGACGAAGCGCAGGTGGATCTGTACATCAACGATCCACTGTGTGGTTTCAGCCTGGACGACGCCGGCATGGGCGGGCTTATCGCAGCTGGGCCGAGGTTCGTCGACGTCGAGGGCGTGCGACAAGACCTTCCGATCCTGGTCTTCGTCGGCACCTCGGATCCTCTCAACGCCGCGCTGAGCCGTACCGACGTCGCAGTCGAACGGTACAACTCGGCGGGGATCGAAGACGTCACCTATTACACCTATCCGGGTGCCAGGCACGAGATCTTCAACGAGACCAACCGCGACGACGTCATCAATGATCTGACGACGTGGATGGATCGCGTACTCGAAGCGTGACCGCCTCACCGGAAGGGGAACACGATGTCCACAGTTCCGGCCGCACGACCCGATCCAGACCCGCGAGATGTCAAGCGCTGGAGACGATACCTCGCCGACGAAGAAGCCGAGGCCGCCGTCTACCGCGACCTCGCGAGTAGGCGCAGCGGTGAGGAGCGCGAAATCCTTCTCGCCCTGGCCGACGCGGAGGGCCGACACGAGGCGCACTGGCGAGCGCTTCTCGGCGATCACGTCGGCAAACCACTACGCGGCGATATCCGCACTCGGATACTGGGCTTTCTGGCCAGACGCTTCGGCTCCGTCTTCGTGCTCGCTCTTGCCCAGCGCGCGGAAACACGATCCCCCTATCCGAACGATGCCGACGCGACCGCATCGATGGGCGCCGACGAGAAGATCCACGAAGAAGTGGTGCGGGCCTTGGCCACTCGGGGTCGGAACAGACTTTCGGGGACGTTTCGTGCCGCCGTCTTCGGAGCCAACGACGGCCTCGTCAGCAATCTCGCTCTCGTGCTCGGCATCAGCGGTAGCGGCGTCTCCAACCAGATCGTTCTGATCACCGGCATGGCCGGGCTTCTGGCCGGCGCCCTGTCGATGGGAGCCGGCGAGTACGTTTCCGTCCGCTCGCAGCGAGAGTTGTTGGAAGCGTCCAATCCTGGTCCCGCGGCCAGCGAAGCCGTCGGACTGCTCGACGTCGACGCCAACGAATTGTCCCTGGTCTACCGGGCCCGCGGCATGTCCGCCGAGGAAGCGGACCAGCGCGCCGCCGAGGTCCTCGCGAACAGCACCTTCGGCGCCGCTGACGTTGTCGACGACCATGAAGCCGTCGGAACCGGATTGGGCGCAGCGGCGGCAAGTTTCTGCTTCTTCGCCTCGGGCGCAATCATTCCGGTGTTGCCGTATCTGTTCGGCTTGGAAGGCATGACGGCTCTGATCGTCGCGTCCGTACTCGTGGGGATCGCGTTGCTGACGACGGGCGTTGTGGTCGGGTTGCTGTCGGGCGGGCCACCGTTCAAGCGGGCGCTACGCCAACTTGCGATCGGCTACGGCGCTGCCGGCGCAACGTATCTGCTCGGCATGTTGTTCGGGACCTCGCTCTGAGCGTCGGCTCACGCGCGTAGGGCGGGATCGCGGTGAGCCGGATCGATCCGAACCGGAATTTGGCACACCACGGCCTCGGTGTGTTTGCGCAGTGCATGAGCGATCTCATCGGTCCGTTGGCTCGGGAGGAATCGGTGCCATCTGGTCGCCGGGTCGATGGCGACGACAACAAAGCTTTCTCGGAGGGGGCCGGGGAGTGGGGCCCGCGTCGATGAGTACGACGGCGAAACCGACCTTGCCCCCAGCCGGCTAACTCGCACACCAGGCCGGTGCTTCCGTGATCGCGGGGCTGGCGTACGTGTTACTTCATTGAGGATAATGCGGGCCGCTACTGCCTGCGAGGACCGATGTTCAATCGGACGCCGAATGGCTCGCGAACAACATGAACAGCAAGTGGTGATAACTCAACTAATAAGGCCCGCAACGGATTCTGCCTACCTATGCGCCGCCCTACGGCCATCGGGTGCTGATGGCGGTGATTGACGGTGCGGCTTCGGTGTTCCCCATCGCAGGGTGGGTGTAAATGGGTGCGTTCTCGGCGGCGACAACCGCGCTCTGAGTTCGGTTGGTCGATGCCAGTTGATCGGGGATAGTGGCGTATTCTCGTCGCGGGTGATGACGGTGTTGCATCCCAACATATTTCGCTATCGGCTCGCCAAATCGAAGGGCGTTGCGGCGTTAGATCTCGATCATCCGAACGTACGCTTCCGATTGACGGTGCAGCTTCGTCTGTGCGCTCCGCGTTAGGTGGAGCGTCAAATGCTGTGGGCCGCACTGTTTACACAGTGCGGCCCACAGCATTTGGTTTGTCAGTTGTTGCGGAGTGCTTCGACCGCGATGCGGCCGACGGTTCCAATCGAGAGGTCGATCTTCGGGGCACGATCGGTGAGTTCGTAAGACTTGGTGAAGACACCGACAGCGTAGCGCTTGCCATCTGGATACATCACTACGCCTGCTTCATTTCGTATTAGCGGCATGGTGCCGGTTTTGGCCGCAACCGAGACCCCGTCGGGGAAGCCGGAAGAAAGTCGATGGGGCCAAACCTGCTTGCTCATGATGGTTCGGACTTCTTCGCAGGCTGCCGTTGGCCCTGCTTCGTCGCGCCAGATTGCGGCCAGCAACATGGTGATCTCACGGGGAGTACTGGAGTTGGTGCGGGCGGGATCCATTATGGACATTGTGTTGAGAACATCGACTTCGGGGAACTCCAACACGGTGGTTTTTTCGAGTCCGAGATCTTCATAGATAGTGGTGAATATGCCGCGGCAGTCGAGGTTCAAGTTGGTCTTCTCCAAGCCAAGCTGACGAATCGTTGCGACGATGCTGTCTACACCGAGACGTTCGTAGAGGAAATCGGTGGCGGCGTTGTCACTGAAACTCATCATGAGAAGCGCGAGGTCTCGCCAGCTGGCGGTAACGTCGTCGGCGCATCCGCCGATCCCGATGCCGCCGGATCGGTACTCCGAGGTCACTGTGGCGTACTCGGTCGGATCCAGCGTGCCTGCTGCCACGGCACGGGCGTATTCGAGCACGACGGGAATCTTGAAAACGGACGCGAGGATGACACCTTCGTCAGCGCCGTAGCCGAACTCTTCACCGGAATCGATGTCACGTGCGTGTACGAACGCATCGGTCTTCGCCTCGGCCAGAACGGCAGCGATCTGCTGTTCTGCGCTGTTCGTGTGCGTGGAAGTTTCGGTCATTCAAGGATCCCTTTCATCGGTATAGACATATTCGGGTTTACTAATGGATCTGACGCTAGTGAGTCGACGACAAAGGGTCTTGTACGAATCGACGAACGTCCTCGTGAGGTTCAGTGGAGATCGACTGCACGACAGGTTGTACGCGTTGAGCCGCCTGTGTTACCGAAGAAGACGTCCAACGCGGGTGGAATGCAAAATCCTGTCGTCACTGGAAATGAACTTGACAGTGTCTTCGGACCTACCTCATACCCTGGATTGAGTGCTGCCATCGCAAGGAGCGCATCCGTCTGCAGCAGACCTCCGATGAGGAAACAGACGTATATGCCGTCCTGCACTGTGCCGACCCTGCGGCGTCGTCAAGCGGCAACTTGCAGACCAGTGCGGTCGGATCACGCACGGCTGGAGGATTTGGATCTGCGACGTCGCTTCGCACGTGCGAATTGAATTGGGACGACTCACGACTATCAGCGGAATTCCAAACGCGTCGCCACTCTGAGTTGCGCCTTCCAGAGAGGTAGGTGGATGACGTGCTTGAAGTCGCGTGTCATCCGCCTACGGGACTGTATGCCTACGGCACTCGCTTGGCGGTTCGGCCGCCGAATTCGAGCATCACGGCTCGTCCGGTGTCATCGGTGACGAAGCGCCCCAACGTCCGCGTGGTGTCGGCGCGAGCAGCGAAGTCGAGATCGTTGACGAAGGCGATCGGGATCGCCGGTGGCCAGACGATGTCCTCGTATTCGCCGAGGTCCTGCGCGCTGCCCATGCGGACGCCGATTCCCTCGTCACCGGGGGCGACGGTCATCATCAGATCTCCGGTGTGATATCTGCCTACGACTGCGTCCACCGCAGCGGAAGTCGGGTAAACGAGATCGAGGAACGCGGGCGTAGGCAGTTCTGCGAGGTTGGCCATGCACCAGTCGACGATCTTCTTGCTGATTCCGCCGCCGAGTGCGTTGGTCAGCACGGTGACGGCGAAGTTCTTCTCAGGCACGGTCAAGAACTCGGAGACCTGGAGGTTGCTGACGTTTCCGCCGTGCCGCACTACCTGTGTGGTGCCGTATCGAGTCAGTAGCCAGCCGATGCCGACTTCCTCGAACATCATCGCGGCGGGACGTTGCGGCTTCTGCATCAGCAACCGGGTGGACTCGTCGAGCGGCTGTCCCTCACCCGGGTGTTCGCCCGACAGTGCGTAGCGTGCCCAGACGAGCTGATCGCGCACCGAGGACCACATTCCACCGCAGGGCGTCATGCCGCGGTCCGGTCCGGTCTCGTTGGACACGAACGGCTCACCCTCGCGGATGTAGTGGCCGAGTGCAAACCGGTGGGTCATCACGTCCCAGGGCAGGAACGCCGAGTTCTTCATCTCGAGTGGGTCCAGAACGCGCTGCTTGACCAGCTCTTCGAAGGTCAGTCCACTGATCTTGGCTACGACGTATCCGGCGAGGACGAATCCGGAGTTGCTGTAGGAGAAGACCTCTCCGACGGGAAATTCCTGTCGTAGTTCTTTCAGCCGTGAAATCGATCGACCCAGGGCGTCTTCACCCCAGCCGGCCGAGAGGCTGGCGTCGCCGGTGAATCCGCCGGTGTGCGTCAGAAGATGACGCATCGTGACTGTGCGGGTGGCTTCGTCGTCGGCGAGGGTCAGTTCGGGGACGTACTCGACCAGTGGGGTGTCGAGATCGAGTAGGCCGTCCTCGACGAGTGCCATCGCGGCTGTTGCAGCAAAAACCTTTGTGGTGGAACCGATCATGAACATCGTCTTGTCGGTGACCGGGAGCTGGGTTTCGACGCTCTCGATGCCGCTGGTGACGACGATGTCCTTGTCGCCGTGCACGATACCGACCGAGACGCCGGGGATGTTTGCCTCGACCCTCCACTGGTCGACGAGTTCCTGAAGCTGTTCTTGCATCTTTGATTCCTCGAGTTCACTGTCGTTCTGTGATGCTGCAATGGATGGTCTGGGGTCCGGCCAGCGTCTGCTTACCGGTTAGCGTCGCGGCTCGCGGTACACGTCATTTCCACTCTCAGGCCGAACGGTAGTGCTGCCACGCCGATCGCCGTCCTGGTCGGGGGGAGTGGCTGGTTCGCAAAGAACTTTTCATATTCGCTATTCATGGTCCCCCATTCCTCAATGTCAGCGAGATAGCAGGTGATTTGCACCAGATCCGATACAGACCAGCCGCAATCCTCGATAATATGGCGCACGTTTTCCAGCGTTGCCTTGGTTTGGTCCCGAATTCCTTCGGGAATTGTACCGTTGGAGGTGAACCCTCCTTGTCCTGATATGTATAGAGTATGGTTCGACTCGATCGCGGTCAGAAATGGACCTTTGGCGTCACCCCGGTTCAGATAGCGCCGACCTGAGGTATCTGTGATCATCGTTTTCATTGCAAAATTCCCTTATCTTGTGGATATGAAACGGTTGTGAAACGTGCCTGATTCGTGCCAACTGAAGAAAGGTTGGCGATTTCGACTAGTTGATTACCATGCGCAGGTCTTTGCGGCCCGGTGCCACCATCTCATTCGTGATTCCAATTTCAGTTAAATCGGTGGGCAGCTCTTTCCCCGTCGCTAGTGCGGAGCCCATGCGTGCAAGCGCAGGGGCCATTTGAATTCCGTATCCGCCTTGGCCTACGTACCAGAAGAAGTTTTCGAGTTTTGAATCGAAGCCTACGACTGGGCTGCGATCTGCAGTGAAATTGCGTAGGCCAGCCCACGCTGAGTTCACCCGTCTAATTTCTAAGGTTGTTGCTTCGTTTATTTTTTCGATAGCTCGTGCAATCTCTAACTCATCAGGACGCGCGTCGCTCGGTTCCTGATAAGATTCGTCGGCCGGCGAGCAAAGGAACTGGGTTCCGTCTGGCTTGAAGTAGAAGGTCTCCGAGGCGTCCAGAGTAAACGGAACTTTGCTCGCCCGATCCTTGAGGGGATCTGAAACCATGAAGGCAGTACGGCGGAGTGGTCGAATTCCGACAGGCTCGGCACCTAGGGCAACCGCTACTTCATCGCACCACGCGCCAGCAGCGTTGATGACATTTGTCGCAGTGAAGTTCCGCCCAGTCGCATCTTCAATCACCCAGGACGCCTTCTCGCGGTGCCCCGCTACGATTCTTGCTGACTTGACGATCATTCCACCGCGTCGACGGAAACCGCGGACATAACCCTGATGGACGGCGTGCACATCCAATTCCAACGCGCTGGAATCGGTCATAGCCAAGTGTGTATATCCGATTCGAAGGGCCGGATTAATTTTCTCGGCAACAGCACCGCTTATCAACTGCGTACTGTTACATCGTCCGCTAACCTCAAGATATAGCGCCCGTAAGGTGTCCGTCTGCGTTTCGTTGGCAATTATGAGCATTTCGACCGGCGTTGCGATCGACACGTCAAATTCTCCCGAGGGATCGGTGAAAAAGCTTCGACTTGCGGTGGTCAGCCTTCGAACCACGTCGTTTCCGTAGCTTTCCAGGTAGGTGGCAGCGGAACGTCCAGTGGTGTGATATGCGAGTGTTGATTCCATCTCTAAGACCGCGACGGACCGGTTGCTGGCCAATTCGTGAGCGATCGAGATACCCGCCATTCCACCGCCGATCACGATGGTATCGAAGTTCGTCTCGCCCGCGTGCGCCGGAATTCTCATGTAACCCCTCTATGGTGAAGATCGATCCGAATGATGGTCCATCGCCAAGGCTAGATTCTTGACCGGGATCAGAACTCGTGCACGGAGCCGAAATATGATGGATCAGTTGGTAATTTAGAACAAAGCGCTGTCGAGATCACTGATTTCTAAATCGCGCGCTGCTGCATTGCCAGAAACGTACTGGTGAGTCGAGCGTTGGATCCAGTTGTTTCCTAAGAAATTTCCTGAATTGAATTCAAGAAATATGCGGCATCGTGGAGGGAGTCCGCTGCGATCTAAACTCGCGCTTTCGGTGGACTTCGACGGTGAGTCGCGCTCCTACGCCTTCGACTCACCGGGCTCACCTGGATGGGGTGACAATCTGCCAGGTGAGACGCCACGACTTCGAGTGAGTCGCAGGTTCTATAGGCTCAGGGTCGATCTGTTCGATCACGCCGAAGATGCGACGTGTGGTCTCGACGGCCAGCCGTGCGCGTATCGGTTGTCGGTGAAGCATCGGGTAAAGCCATGGCAGACGTAGCTGGTCGTTAATACCAAGCTTCGTTCGTGTGCCCCGCGAAACTGAAGAAGAGTTGGTCGCTGCATCATCGATCAGTCACTGATGGCGAAAGACGTCCCGCCTGATCCGGAGAGTAGGTATCGAGGCGCGCTATCGAGCGATCTACATTCACGCCAGGGGTGAACTCAAGCAGGTGCTCGGTAATCAACTGTGCCGCAGACCAATTGCTGACGAACCGTGTAAACGGCCCGATGCCGTTGCCGCGGTTTCGTCGACCCGATTGACCGCGGCCAGCTATCGGCTTGCATCGAATCGTCGATTCTTCCGAAAAAGTTCGCTCGCCAGTCGATCTGTTACCAGCGTCGGAGGAGCGGCCGCAGATGCATCTATTCGGTTGTGCGGATCGACCACGGCTCGATCGGAATTACCTGACGTGCAGTGAACCCGTCCGTGTATGCCACGGTACTAGACCAACCGATCGGTAAGACATCAGCATTAGCAACGATGGCGCGTTCTGCCTCCTGCCACTGCGGGCATCCCTCTAGCCCCAGAGTGTTCATGGCTACAGCGACGTTAAGGTCGAAGGCAGGATTTTTGATCTTAGCGAAGTTTTGTGGACCGGCTCCGCTGAAAAAAGGCACCATCATCGATGGGAATGAGACACCTCCGATAGCCAAGTCCACTACGTCCCAATTCCCGGAATTTCCGGAAAACAGGATACTTTGAATTACAGGGGAATCTGCCGTTTGGATTACGACATCGACACCAAGTTTCTTCCATTGGCTCGCCAGATACTCGAAGGCCGCTACTCTCTCGGATCCCTGCAAATGCAAAATATTGACGGTCAGTTTCCTTCCGTTTTTGCTTCGTAGGCCGTCTGGTCCCATTATCCAACCCGCTGCGTCGAGTATGCGTGATGCATCCTGCTCATCGAAACTCGGCACGGAAGAATTCAGGTCTTCCAATGCGCATGTTTTAGGTAGTCCGCTCTGGAATGACTGAGCGGGGCTCCCGTTGCCGCCAGTTAGGATATCCGCAATTTCTTCTGTATTCGTAGAGCGAACCAGTGCCATCCGTACTGCTGGGTCAGCCGTTACATGCGCATCGTCATGGTTAAAGAACAGTTCAGCAGAAAGCATACTTGCCGATATTCCGGGCATGCCAGCAGTCTCAAGTCGTTCAGAATCTGGCATGGTTACTGTAGCTAAATTAGTTTCGCCGGAAAGAAGAAGATTAGCGCGGGTGACATTATTTGTAATGACATTCACGGTAACCGTCATAGGCAGTCCGGGTGTGTCAGATGTGGTACCTCCCGGGCCCCAGGTGTAGTCGCTGCGCCGAGTCAAGGTGTAACTCTCTCCCGGGCTGGCATCCGTGAGGGTGTACAAACCGGTCCCATCAAATCTATTCGAGTATTCATCCGGATGGGAAAGGCCAGAGCTACATACGATGAGAACTTGTCCCACCATCTCGGTCAGAAATGGGTTTGGCATCGCAGTTTTCAGTGTGACAGTATTCGCAGCACTGTCCGCTGTGGCGGTTAAATCGGGTGGTACGAAGACTCCTCGAATTGCTGAGCTATTCGCAGGGTCGGTGATCCACGTGTAATTGTCCGCAACCATCTGCGCGCTTAAAGTAGACCCATCCGAGCACGTGACTCCATCGCGTAACTTGAAGACGACTTCAGTGGCTGACGAATCCCAACTCTGAGCCAACCACGGTGCCAGCTTTCCATCATCTCCGAACGAGACCAAGCTCTCATACCCGAAAACCGCCAGTTGGCGAGCCGTGGCATTTAGCGTCTTAGGGGGAAACAAATTGCCAGGGTCTGTCGGGGCACTGATTGTCAGCGCTCCATCAGTGGTCACCGTGCCCTGGCCTCCACCCTCAGAACCGCACGCAACCACTGCGAGCGTACTTGAAAGAACAAACGCGATTATTGGTATATATCGAAACCTCATGGAGTGTTTCCTTAAATGGATAGACATTTGAACGTCGACAAAAGGTCCGGAAGCTTCTTTCCTGTCGCACTCCGTATTTCATGGCGACGTGATGGCTTGGGCGTTTCCGTAAATCATAAATTCTAACCTGTGGAGATTCCTGTCAGTGCCCGCGCCGACAGGTGCATTCCTTAGGGGACTTATGAAGGTATCCGCACCGATGCTCTTTGCGGAAAGGGGTGGAGCAGGCCTGTTCTCGGTGTGATTGCGAGACTTCGAAATCAATTGTCTCCAGGACGATATTGCCGATTGCTCGCCGTCGTTCGCGAGAGGCTAGGCGATTTCTTAAGAGGCGCCCATACGCCGACTTAACGCGGAGTGCACCATGAGTATGAGGATGCCCAGACCGTGCAAATTTCGTTTGCGTTGGAATGCCGAATTAGCAGCGCTGAACACACGCTGCGGTTTCGGCGGCGGCGCCTTTCCGCTCGTCGGACCATGTGCATAGCACTCACAACCTCGGGCCGCGTCAAAGGCTCGCGAACGGGCGTACCTGTCGACGTAGAGGATATGGCTGACTCCAGTGAAAGGCAGCATCTGCATCCAGGGAGTACTGGCGAGCGTCGGGAAGCGCGAATCTTCCCGCGTATCAGTCGACCTTGGGAAGGCCGCGTCCGCCCCAATACAGCAAACGGCTGCCATCGTCGAGAGTGGTAAAGACCGCCGGCGACCATCCAAGCGAAAGCATGTTGCCGAGGAATCGCCCTTCGGAAGGGTCTACAGCGACGAGTGGGATATGGATCTCCGGACCGAACATGGATGTGGCGGGCCCGTCGATGCGGAGGATGCCGACGAATCCTCCGTCTCGTTCGACGACTTCGACACTCTGGCCCCGCCGAGCGTAGTGCCCGGTTATCGTCCCCGGATCGGTCACCATGACCGGCTCGGCGGGTGGAGTCGCTGGGGCTGGGAGCTCGACACCTGCCAGGTTCTTGAGCAACTCTCCGACAAGTTCCTCGAACAGTTCGAGGATGGCGGGTCCACCGTTTGTGAGCAGTGCGACGGCGACTCCGGCCTCCGGGACGATTCGGAGGAAGGCGCCTTGACCGCTTGTTCCGCCGTCGTGACCGATTACCTCGCCGCTTGGCCAGCGGTACAGTGACCAGCCCAAGCCCCATGCGTTGCCCATGATCGAACTCGCTATGGGAACATCAGCTTGCGGTTCTAGCATTGCTTGCGCGGATGCAGTAGTCAGTACGGTGCTCAGTCCGTTGAGAGCGTCGAGGTGGGCGCGCGCGAACGTGATCAGATCCGTGGCGGTTGCGCAGATGAGTCCTGCCGGTCCGGCCGATCGAGTTAGGAAGGGGACCGGAGTCGGGATGAGCTCTTCTGCGCCAGGTGGTTGCACATGTCCAATCGCCGCCCGGTGACGCAACAGGTCCTCCGGTAGGGTAACCGTGTGCTGCAAACCTAGTGGCTCGCACAAGCGTTCACGTATTGCCTCGTCCCAAACCTTCTTGGTCAGGACCTCGATAAGCCGCCCAGCGAGTGAGTAACCGGAGTTGCAGTACGACCACGCCGCACCCACTGGGTGTACCTGTTCGAGGTCGGTGAGCGAAGCGGTGTACCGCTCGAGCACATCGTCGCCACGACCGGTGTCAGCAAAGTGGTCCCCGTCGATTCCGCTTGTATGTGCCAACAGGTGCCTTGTGGTGACCTGCTCCGTCGCAGTTGTCTCCGCAAACTTGAGCTCAGGCAGGTAAGTCGTGAGCGGAAGGTCCAGATCCAATGCACCCTCGTCGACAAGCTGCATCAGAATCGTGGCTGTCCACACCTTGGTTATGCTTCCGATCTGGAACAGTGACTCGGTCGTGGCCTCGACGCCGGTTGCGAGGTTGAGAATTCCACTGGCTGCCGCATCGATGCGACCGTCATGGAGCACAGCGACCGAAGCACCGACAACGCCGTGCTTTTCGAGAAGATCGTTCAACTTCATCTGTAGGGAGGAAGTCATACCTGGTCCTTTTCATTAGTGGGTAGTCGAGTGCCGACGGGGTGTGGCATCTCAGCGCGAGGGGTCCAACTAGGGCATGCCTACACCTCGGAGTAGAGCAAGGATGGCGCGCTCGAGGGACCCTGACAGGTCCATGGCGGTATCGACGAGGGCCCGCTGGGCCAGTCCGTTGGCGAGGGCAAGGACCGCGTTAGTCAACTCGCCGATGCTCACCAATGGTGTTATTCCGAGAATCGCCACAAGTTCAGCGACGACCGACTGCGCGCTGGTGTCGACTTCGTGCTGGATCTCCGCGACTTTCTCCCGGAGTGCTGCGTCGTCAACGGCAGCGAGGAAGAACTCAGACTTGGCGCGATGGAGCGAGCGCGCCACCGCGATGTCCCCGACGAACCAGATGGTGAAGGCCTCCACTGGGCGCGAGGTGGTCTGGAGGGAGGCAATAGCACTGGAGACATGTTCCTCACTCTCCTCCTCCAAGACGGCGAGGAAGAGGTTCTCCTTGCTGGGGAAGTGCTTGTATACCGCTGTCCGGTGATAGCCAGCGCGCTCTCCGATGCGCTCGAGTGTCGCCGCGGAGTATCCCCGATCCTCAAATTCGTCGCGCGCCGACGAGAGCAGTAGCGCACGCGTCTGGGCCAGTTGCTCAGTTCTGCTCATGCGAACCCGCATTTCAACCTCACTCAGTCAATTCGATTTAGTCACGGCTCGTGACTGAACACGTTATGTGACTGGTCACGTTATGTGACGCGTCCCACTTTTGCAAGGTCTACTTTGCCCACGCCTTTCGGAGGCGGGAAGGCGGATGCCTGGCGCTCGAAGTCGAGGGTCAGCGACGGCTGCGTCGTGTTCCTTGGAAGAACGAGGGCGCACGTTTGCTTCGGTCGGGGAAGTCATCCGTGGTGATAGGTTGCCGAAAAGGGTTGCTGAACTGGACGAATGATGCTTGTCTACCCCCTGTCTTGTTAGGCTAGGGGGATAGACTTAATCTATTGACGAAGCGAGAGGGGCTTCTCAATGAGATGCGAGTATTCGCGACGGCCCGGGGCTCGACCTCGATGAGGCCGAGGTCGGAATCGACACCAAAGTGGTGGTCGGTGGACGAACGGTCGTTGCCCGGTACTCGGAAATTCCCGAGTTGACCGCCAAGGCGATCCCGCAAGCAGTTCGGAATGGCCGAGCCGTGTCAGGGAAGGGGCAAAAATGAAGGTCACAGCACACTCGGTCCGATCAGGCGACTGGTGGTCGGTCGACGTACCTGAGGTCGACGGTCTGTTCACCCAGGCCAAGCGACTCGATCAAATCGCGGAGATGGTCGCGGATGCAGGGGAGCTGCTCACGAACGTGCCGGCCGCCGAGTTCGAGGTCACGCTCGACTACGACTTCGGAGACCCACCAGTACTGCGCGAGGCCAAAGAGGTCAAAGAACGCACCGCAGCGGCACAGCGAGCCGTCGAGGAAGCTTCTCAGCGATCCCGCGCAGTCGTCCACGGACTCCGGGAACGAGGACTCTCTGCACGAGATGTGGCCACGATCCTCGGAATCAGTCACCAGCGTGTTTCTCAGATCGACAAGGACAAAGCCACAGCCTGACCGTCAGGTGTGGGGGAATAGGGCTTTCGATATCGATAGAGCAGCCGAATTGTAATTCTGCACAGCATCATTCGCGTCAAAAGTGAAGAATGCATTGCCGTTGCCCGACGCGCATTGGTCAGTGTGCGACGAGTACCCACTCAGCGAGAAGAACAGCATCGATCTTCGCTGATCGCTGCCTCACGCACCCTACAAGCGCTGAAGACCGGGCGGCCTACCTGCGATTTGTGCATCTTCACCTGAACAATCACCGTCGACGACGACACGTCGATGCCGCCGTCCGCTCCCTGGTGTCGCCCGAGCGTCGGTGAACCCCACCTTCCGCATCGCTGAAGCCATCGCCAATTCAGCCTGTTGACGGGAGAGAGTCACGACGGAGGCGCCTCCTGATAAGTGAAATCCACTTATCGACGGCCATTCTGACACCCACAGGCACCGACCAATGGTTTCGGGTCATGTCCGCTTGCGGCTCGCAATCTCCTTAGCGAGTTGCTGCATGTGGGTTGGGCCCACATCCCGGGCGAGCGCGACGTAGTGGTCCTCGGCGGCCGGCCGTTAGCGCACCGGCAACGTCTGTCCTGGGGCGAGTCGAATGAGCTCGGTCATCGTGAGGCTCGGCCAACAGCTTGCCCAGTTCCTGCTCCGTGAAAGTCCTTACCGGCCAGCGCTCGTTGGCGCCCCAGCCTCGACCCTTGAACTGGACCTTCTTGCCCTTCCTCACTCCACTGACCAGGTCCGTTCGCTCTTCGAACTGAGGCTTTAAACCAACGATCGGGTAGTGGACCTTGCCCTTTTCATCACGCCGGATTCGAGCGTGCCCTTGCAGTTGAACGGCTTGCGGTCTCAGGGCGGGTCGCAGTGATCTCGATTTCCTCACTGGCCAACAGCGCGGCCACCTCGGCATGGTGGACCTGTGCCCGCAGAACACCCGCTTCGCGGTGGTGACCACAGTGTCGCCGTGGGTGAAAGTGCAGCGACGGCGGCAAGGATGTTCTCGACCGGTGCACGTGTTACTCCGGCCTTGGCCATTCGTTCTTTGAGTCCGGCCGGCAACCCGCCCGCGTTTGTCTTCATCTTCTCGAGGTCGTGGAGAACCAGGTCTTCCGCCAGCGCCAGGAAGTCGGGAGCCGCGCTCGTGCCCGCCTCGACTTGTGCCATCTGCTCGAAACTTTTACGTGATCGTCAGATCGCCGATGTGCATGCCTGGGAGAATTTGGTGATTGAGTTCGTCGACCGGACTGAGCGCGATTTTGCCGCGCTGCTCGCGTATCAGAGTCTTGCCCGTGGCATTGTTGGTGGCCTAGGAGTACGCGCTCGTTCAGGCGGCACCGGTACCTACTCGGCGCTCTTCCTGCTGCTTCATCAGCCACCCCTTGGCCGGGGTGTGGTGGTCGCATCTGTTCTCGTGGGGATCGCGTTGCTGACGACGGGCGTTGTGGTCGGGTTGCTGTCGGGCGGGCCACCGTTCAAGCGGGCGCTACGCCAACTTGCGATCGGCTACGGCGCTGCCGGCGCAACGTATCTGCTCGGCATGTTGTTCGGGACCTCGCTCTGAGCGTCGGCTCACGCGCGTAGGGCGGGATCGCGGTGAGCCGGATCGATCCGAACCGGAATTTGGCACACCACGGCCTCGGTGTGTTTGCGCAGTGCATGAGCGATCTCATCGGTCCGTTGGCTCGGGAGGAATCGGTGCCATCTGGTCGCCGGGTCGATGGTGGCGACTACAACAAAGGTTTCTCGGTGGGGGAAGTGTGTACGGATGTATCGAGCGAGGGTATTCCCCACGGAATTCTCGGTGTCCTCGATGACGATCAAACGCGAATTCGGGTGTCGGGCTTGCCATCGGCGGGTGAAGTCCGTCGTAGATTCGTGGGCCAGGCAGACTCGAATTGCGATGGGCTGCGAAGACATTGCCGTTGCCGCGGCCATCGCGCGGGTGGAGAGCGACGTAATTTCGGACACGGGTACTAGGACCGCTGGTTTGTATCCGATAGACAGAGAATCGTTCTCACCCTGAACGGTTAACCGCTTACCGATATGTGTGTACGCACCGCGGATGCGTTCCATACCGAGGACGAGCGCAGGGAGCGCGAGAGCGATCAGCCAGGCGCCCTCGGTGAACTTCATGGCGGTAGTCACCACTGCTGCGATCGAAGTCAACGCAGCCCCGAAACCGTTGAGTGCCAATCGCCACTTCCAGCCCGGTGTCCGTTCAGTGAGCCAGTGGCGCACCATGCCGAACTGCGCGAGCGTGAATCCGATGAACACACCGATGGCGAACAGCGGCACCAAGGTGTTCATGTTTCCGCCGGATCCGATGAGCAGGAGAGCACCGACGCCACCGAGCGACAAGACGCCGTACGTGAAGACGTCGCGCGCCGACTTCCGTCTGAAGCGGTGCGGGAGCACGTTGTCTTCGGCGAGGATTCGCATCAGGTTGGGAAGTCCGCCGTACGAGGTGTTCGCGGCCAACGCCAACAGAATCACGGTGGAGAATTGGACGACGTAGTAGCCCACACCATTTCCGAGGGCAGCGGAAGTGAGTTGCGACAGGACCGTTGTTCCAGGGACCGGTGCGAGTGAGAACTTCTCGATCAACACGGCAAGGCCGATCAGCATGGTGCCCAACAGGATTCCCAGAGCTACTTCGGCACGCTGAGCGCTACGCACGCGAGGCTTCTTGAAACTGGGTACCGCATTGGCGATGGCTTCGACACCGGTCAATGCGGCGCAACCACTCGAAAATGCCTTGAGCAGAAGGAGAATGCCGATCGTGTGTGCGTTGTCGACGACGAAGGGAGCCGTGGCGGCGGCAGGGTTTTCCCGAAGTAGTCCGGCACCGATCACCGTGAAGACGCTGACGACAAAAACCACGGTGGGCAACATGAATACCCGCGCGGAATCTGCGATGCCCCGTAGATTCAGAGCCGTGATGCCGCCGAGTATCGCCAGTGCGATCCAGACCGTATAGGGAAGAAGCGCAGGGAAGGCGGAGGTCAGAGCCGCGACACCGGCTGCGATCGATACCGCGACGTTGAGGGTGTAGTCGACGATCAACGATGCGGCAGCGGTCAAACTGGCGCGCGGGCTCAGATGCTTCTTCGCGACGGCGTATGCGCCACCGCCTTCGGGAAATGCGGCGATCACCTGGCGATACGACGCCACCAGGACCACAAGCAGCACGGCGATGGCGATCGTCACCGGCACGGTGAAGCCGATCCCCGCGCCGCCGGCGAGGGCCAACACCAACACGATGGCCTCTGGACCGTACGACACCGAGGCCATCGCGTCGAGCGACAGACCCGCCAGTCCGGTTGCGACGGAGAGCTTTTGCTTCTCAGGTTCGCCGCCGGCGCGGGTGGTCGACGATATGACTCCACGGTGTCCGAGTATCACTGCATGTCTCACCAAGTCAGTATCGATACTTCCCGTTGAGCTGAGACCGATCTTGACGATGCCTTGACGCGATCACCAACAAATCTGTACAGGTTCACAACGGCGGTTCGAGTCGCGGGAAGCCTTGTGACAGCTGATCAATCCAGCGGGCGCGCATGGCGAGAATATCGCGGTTCCGAGACTCCGATTGGGCGGCGACGTGCGAAAGTAGGTCGCGAAGTCGGCCCAGAACGAGTGGTGAGTTCGATGCCGAGGCAATGACGTCGTCCAGTCCGGTTCTGACGAAGGTCGTGAAGTCGGGTAGCGGAATCACCACACGCAGATCACCACGCTCGTCGACGACCCGGATCGAATCTGCGCGCACGGAGGCCACCAGAGAGAGGAGGTCTTCGATCTCGTCCAGAGCCTGCACGGCCGTCGCAGGATCGTTGATAGCGGGTGAGAGCGCTCTGAGCGCGATGTCAGCCAACAACCGAATCGCGAGTAGGGGGTCCTGGGTGAAGGTCCGCTCACTCCCACTGACCAAGGCGTCAAGGATCGTGTTGGCGGGCATGGGTCCGCCGTAGACGTCGGCGAGCGGCAATCCGTCTCGCAGCGTGCTACCCGGCGACACTCGGAGGACCACCATGGATCGGCAGTTCCGAGTGCTCTGCAGGAGATCTTCGACGAGGACCTGTTGCAGAACGGCCGGCGGTCGATGCCACTCGATAGTCGTGATCACCGGAAGTGTTGGTAGAGGAGGCAACTCCCGATCGGTGGTGGGGTACACGGCGGCGAAGACTGCTCGGCCACGACTCGAGATCGAGGTCAGTACAGGAGCCAACTGGATGGCCGAGAATGCGCGCAGCTGGAGCAGCCTGATCAGCGTCAGCGTGGCCAAGAGCGCCAGCACTGCGAGACTTGGCACGACCACGGACACATCCGTTTCGTTGCTGATGGCGAGCGCTGCCGTGATGTCGAAAACCGACTGGCCTATGGCGAAGGCAAACGTCCGCCACACGATGGGGTCGTCGCGGAACAACAACAAGCGAGGAGTGAAGGTGGTCGCGGCCCACTGGACGACGAGGAACAGTAGCGAGAAGATCACTGCGACTACACCCAGTAACCCCAGCCCGAGTGCAACGAGCATCTCGCTGACCTGACGGGCGGGAATCATTGGGCCGCTACGTAAATATGGCATCGCCAGTCCGGCAGCCAGTCCTACGACGACGCACAGGATCTGGGTCAGGCCGGCACGCACACGGCGCCGGGGGACGAGGAAGGCATGCCCGATCGGGGTGGGAGCGAAACGTCCGGGCTGATCCACCCTTCAAGCCTCCACGCTGCGGCAATGGTGCGCCTTCACCCGAAACGGATGATGTCGACGCCGTCGTGATCCTGAAACGCTTGAAAGAGCCATGTGAGAGACAGAAGGCGAGACGTCATGACGGATCCGACAGGCCAGAGCCGCCGCGCTGTACTACCGATTCCGGATCGACAACATCTTGGTCTGGTGACGTACGACGCGAAGGATCCGGACACGGAGTTTCCGCCGATCACTCCGCTACTGCCGCCGGCCGGGGCACCCAATGTTCTGGTGGTCCTGTTGGACGACGTGGGATATGGCGCGAGCAGTGCCTTCGGCGGACCAGCGGACACACCGACTGCTGAGCGATTGCAAAGTAATGGGCTCACGTACACGCGGTTTCACACGACTGCGCTGTGTGCACCGACCCGCGCCGCACTGCTGAGTGGGCGCAACCACCATTCGGTCGGTATGGGCTCGGTCACCGAAACCGCGACCTCAGCTCCTGGACTTTCCGGTCTGCGCCCGAATACCAAAGCCGCACTACCGATGACGTTGAAACTGAACGGATACTCGACGGCGCAGTTCGGCAAGTGTCACGAGGTACCGCCGTGGCAGACATCCCCGGTGGGGCCGTTCACATCGTGGCCGACGGGAGAAGGCGGATTCGAGCACTTCTACGGATTCATCGGCGGGGAGAACAACCAGTACTACCCGGCGCTGTACGAGGGTGTCGCGCCCGTGGAGGCGGACAAGACACCGGAGGAGGGTTATCACCTCACCGAGGACCTTGCCGACCACGCGATCGACTGGGTTCGGATGCAGAAGTCCTTGGCTCCGGACAAGCCGTTCTTCGTCTACTTTGCACCCGGCGCCACACATGCACCGCACCATGTTCCGAAGGAGTGGGCAGACAAGTACGAGGGCCGGTTCGCAGGAGGTTGGGATGCGCAACGCGAATCGATTCTCGAGCAGCAGAAGCAGCGGGGAGTCGTCCCCGCGGATGCGGTCCTCACCCCGCGCCCCGAGGCCATTCCGGCGTGGGAGGACATGAGTGAGGAGATGAAGCCTGTCCTCGAACGCCAAATGGAAGTTTATGCAGGGTTTCTCGAACACACCGATTTCCATGTCGGCCGGCTTGTCGATGCGATCGAGGAACTCGGAGCCCTCGACAACACCCTCGTGTACTACATCATCGGCGACAACGGAGCGTCTGCAGAGGGGACGATCAACGGAGCCTTCAACGAGATGGCCAACTTCAACGGACTCGCCGCCATCGAAACACCCGAGTTCATGGCGGAAGTGAAAGACAAGTTCGGTACCAAGGACGCGTACAACCACTACTCCGTAGGGTGGGCATGGGCAATGTGTACGCCGTACCAGTGGACGAAACAGGTTGCCTCGCATTGGGGTGGCACTCGCAACGGAACGATCGTGCACTGGCCGGCGGGGATTCGGACCAAGGGTGAGACGCGGTCGCAATTCACCCACGTCATCGACGTCGCACCAACGATCCTCGAGGTCGCGAAACTGCCGGAACCGACCTTCGTCAACGGCGTCCAGCAATCACCGATCGAGGGGACCAGCATGGTCTACACCTTCGACGACGCCGAAGCCGCCGAACGTCACGATCTGCAGTACTTCGAGATGGCCGGCAATCGCGGTATCTATTACAAGGGTTGGAGTGCGGTCACCAGACACAGCACTCCGTGGCTGTTCGCGGAGGCACTCCCCGCTCTCGACGACGACGTGTGGGAGCTCTACGACGGGTCGCAGGATTGGACGCAGTCCAAAGATTTGGCGGCCGAGTTGCCGGAGAAACTCGCTGCACTGCAACGCTTGTGGTTGATCGAAGCGGTCAAGTACAACGTGCTTCCGATCGACGACCGAAGATTCGAGAGGTTCAACCCTCACATCGCGGGGCGTCCGCAGTTGGTGTCCGGGAACCGACAGGTTCTGTTTCCCGGAATGAAACGGCTGAGCGAGCACAGCGTGCTGAGTATCAAGAACCGATCTTTCAGTGTCACAGCAGCAGTCGACATCGCGGATGGCATTACTGCCAACGGTGTGATGATCGCGCAGGGAGGCAGGTTCGGCGGCTGGACACTTTACGCGCGGGAAGGTCGCGCCAAATTCGTCTACAACCTGCTCGGCATGACCGAGTTCGTCGTCGGGTCCGAGGTTGACATTCCGGCAGGATCACATCAGATCAGGGTTGAGTTCGCCTACGACGGTGGTGGTCTCGCGAGGGGCGGCGCTGTCACGATCTATCATGACGGTCGCGAAGTGGGCTCGGGTCGCGTCGAGCAGACCCAACCGATGGTCTTCTCCGCGGACGAGACCACCGACATCGGTGACGATTACGGCATGCCTGTCAGTGTCGACTACAGTGGTGCAACCACATTCAACGGCCGTATCGACGTAGTCCAGATCGACGTCGGCGACGATGACCATACCCACCTGATCGACCCGGAGGAGGTGGTGCGAGTGGCGTTGTCCAGACAGTGATTCCACTGACAAGAGCAGCAGTCACAATCTCCTGAGGGAGGGTCGCAATGCCGACCGTCATCCGTACTGTTCACGATCTGGTCCGCCACGCGCGCGGGCCGACGCACCATCACCACCATCAATCCGTGCACGAGGCACGGCGAATGCGCGCCCACCACATACTGGTCACGCATTCGCTCGCCTGATTTCGGGGCTACAGGTCGCGCGCCAGTGCTCGTCCGGCTGCGCGGCCGGAGAAGATGCAGCCACCGAGGAAGGTCCCTTCGAGCGCGCTGTAACCGTGGACTCCGCCGCCGCCGAAGCCCGCGACCTCACCGGCTGCGTACAGGCCGTCGAAGACACTGCCGTCGGCCTTGATGACCTGTGAATCCAGGTTGGTTTCCAAGCCGCCGAGGGTCTTGCGGGTGAGCAGGTGCAACCGGACCGCGATCAGTGGGCCGTTCTTGGGGTCCAGGATCTTGTGCGGTGCAACGACGCGCACGATCTTGTCTGCCAACAGATTACGAGCACCGTGGATGGCGGTGACCTGGAAGTCCTTGCTGTACTTGTTGTCGACTTCGCGGTCGCGGGCGATCATCTCGCGCTCGATGTCCTCGTAGTCGAGGAGCGGTTCGTCGGTGAGGGCGTTCATGCCGTCGACCAGATCACGAAGGTTGTTGCGCACCACGAAGTCTGCGCCCTTCTGCTTGAATGCCTCGACCGGTCCCGGCGCGCCCTTCTTGATTCGTTCGAGGAGGAGCTTGAAGTCGCGGTTGGTGAAGTCCGGGTTCTGTTCCGATCCCGAGAGTGCGAACTCCTTCTCGATGATCTTCTGGTCGAGGATGAACCACGTGTACTCGTGGCCGCTGTCGAGGATGTACTTGAAAGTTCCCATCGTGTCGAAGCCGGGGAAGTTGGGGACGGGCAGACGCCTGCCGGTGGCGTCGAACCACATCGAGGACGGTCCGGGGATGATTCGGATTCCGTGGTTGGGCCAGATGGGATTCCAGTTCTGGATGCCTTCGGTGTAGTGCCACATGCGGTCGCGGTTCACGATGTTTCCGCCCGCGGATTCGGTGATTTCGAGCATCCGTCCGTCGACGTGTGCAGGTACTCCCGTCAGCATGTGCTTCGGTGCCTTGCCGAGTCGCTCGGGCCAGTTCTTCTTCACCAGTTCGTAGTTGCCGCCGATTCCACCGGAGGTGACCACGACTGCCTGTGCGGCGAACTCGAATTCGCCGATGGGGGTGCGCGAACTCTTCACGCCGCGTAGATCACTGGAAGGTTCGAGGACGGTTCCGCGTACACCGGTGACCGCACCATCGGTGACGACGAGTTGATCGACTTGGTGGCGGTGCTTGAACGTGACCAGTCCGCGCTTCTGGGCGGCGATCACCTTGGTCAGGAAGACATCGACCACGCCGGGGCCGGTTCCCCAGGTGAGGTGGAATCGCGGTACCGAATTGCCGTGTCCAAGAGCCATTCCGCGGCCGCGTTCGGCCCAACCGACATTCGGCATCAGACGAAGCCCCAGGTCGTGCAGGTACTGACGCTTGTCGCCGGCCGCGAACTCGACGTACGCCTTGGCCCACTGGCGAGGCCAGTGATCTTCGCGCTCACGGTCGAATCCGGCAGTGCCCATCCAGTCCTGCATTGCCAACTCGAGAGAGTCCTTGATGCCGAGTCGGCGTTGCTCGGGGCTGTTCACGAGGAAGAGTCCGCCGAGCGACCAGAATGCCTGCGCGCCGAGGTTGGCTGCGTTCTCCTGTTCCACGACAAGGACTTTGCGGCCGGCGCGTGTCAGTTCGTAGGTGGCGACCAGTCCCGCCAGCCCTGCCCCGACAACGATGACGTCAGCTTGTTCGCTCACGACAGCTCCTCTTCCGATTGGTTGTTCTGGATTATTTCGCTGTAGGACAGCAGGATTCGAGTGAAGATATCGCGGCGCAGTGCGAAGGCGGCGTTGGTGTCGGTGTCGACGAGACACTGCACGCTGGTGCCGTCGTGCACTGCGACCAATGCCCGTCCCAACGCAGTCGGGTCGCCGACGATTGTTCGCCCGACGTCGCTGAGTGCGGACTCCACAATAGGCAACAGGGTGCGAAGGATCGCGTCTTCACGGTCGGCAAGGGCTTTGCGAAGTGCCGGGTTGCGGAGCGCGTGAGCGGTGAATTCCGCGTTGATCCGGTACCACTGCGGGTCGACCGGAACCACCGCCACGATCCGGGCGACAGCGGCATGGATGTCGACGGTGTTACCGGCGGTTATCGACTCCGTCGCCAACCGCAGATCGGCGAGCATAGCTGCAGATCGTTGCTCCCACATCGCGAAGAACAGTTCGTCGAGTGAATCGAAGTTGGAGTAGAACGCGCCTCGGGAGTAACCGCCGCGTTCGCAGATCTGCTCGACCGTGGCGTGCCCGAACCCCGATTCAGAGAAGGCGTCCGCAGCCGCGTCGAGCAGGCGCTGCCTGGTTTGACCACGGCGTTTGGTGACACGCTTGGCCGGCGAGTTGTCCGTTCCAGTCGTCATCGGCGCCTCCGTCGGGGTGGAACCCAAACGATACACCGATGTATCCGATGCGAAGACGTATCTCGATTAGATCTTCTTGGCAGGTGTTTCTATCTATATCTAGCAAATATGCAAGATAGGAAGATATTTGTATGACGACAGCTACAAGTGCAGATCACGCTTCCTGATCGCCGCAGTGGCGACGACGCTGATCGCCGAGGTGGCCACCAGATATCCACATGCCAGCCACGGTGAACCGCCACTGGCGCCGATCAGTGCCGTCAGAATCAGAGGTGTGACGCCGGAGGCGTAGATACCAGAGAACTGGTAGACGACCGACAACCCGGTGTACCGGATTTCTGTGGGGTAGAGGCTCGCATACAGCGTTCCCTGGGCGCCGTAGAACAAGGCATGAATCACTCCGAAGACCACGACCATCGCGACTCCGAAGAGCAGGAGATTCTCGGTACCGAACAGTGCGAAGGCGGGGAAGATCGCGAGGCCGTACGCGGCGATGCCCACGATGTAGACCCGTTGCGGGCCGAACCGATCGGTGAGTAAACCGGAAAACGGCAGCAAGATCGCCATCACTACTGCGGCCACGGTGACCACAAGAAGTACGGGAACCTTTTCGAAATGCAGAGTCTTGGTTGCATACGTGATTGCGAAGACGCCCCAGGTGTTGAACGCGGCGCCCTCGCCCCAGCGAGACAACATGCCCAGTACGGTGTTTCGCGCGGCTTTTCCTTGAAAGACTTCCCTGAGCGGGGCGGACGAGCGCTGTTCGAGGTCGCGAACGGCCTGAAAGGCGGGCGTCTCGTCCACCTTCAAGCGGACCACCAACCCCACGATCACGAGCACCAGGCTCAGGACGAAGGCGATGCGCCAGCCGAAACGGAGAAACTGGTCGTCGTCGAAGACTGTTTGAAGCAGCGCGAACATTCCTGTGCCCAATGCCAACCCGAGAGCCAATCCGATCTGCGGGATGCTGCCGAACAGTCCACGCTTCTTCTCCGGACTGTGTTCGACTGCCAAGAGAACAGCTCCGGCCCACTCGCCACCGAGAGCGAATCCCTGCAGGATACGAAGCAGCAGAAGCAGAATCGGTGCAACGACTCCGATCTGAGCGGCGGTCGGAAGAACGCCCATCAGCGCCGTCGCGATACCCATGATGAACATCGTGAGAGCAAGCGTCTTCTTGCGCCCGATGCGATCGCCGATGTGACCGAACACCACTCCACCGATGGGGCGAACGAGAAAGCCGACTGCGAAGGTCGCAAAAGAGAGCATGGTCCCGACGAACGAACTCTGGTTCGGGAAGAACAGTTGGTTGAAGACCAGACTCGCTGCCGTTGCGTAGAGGAAGAAGTCGTACCACTCGACCGTCGTGCCGAGCAGGCTCGCGGCGACGACGGTTCTCAATCTGGATCGCCGCTCGTCGTCGGTCTCGTTCGAGAACGGTGAATTGTGCTCGACTTCGGCAAACGTGGTCATCGGAGCCCCCGGGTCGCGGTGCAAATTCACGAAGGTATCGCCGGCGCCGAAAGTGGGCACCCCTAGCGATCAGGGTGATTTCAACCCTGTTCTTCGAGGTGGACTGTGGTTGTAATGACAGAAGAGTTCTGCCTGTACGTCGACGAAAGGAATCACCGTGTCACTGCGCTTCCACTGGTTCTTGCCTACTTACGGTGATTCCCGGAATCTGATGGCGGGTGGGCACGGCAGCTCGATGTCCGGTGATCGTCCGGCGACGCTGAAATACCTCAATCAGATCGGCGCGGCCGCCGAGACGAACGGCTTCGAAGCCGTCCTCACGCCCACCGGCGCGTGGTGCGAAGACGCCTGGCTGACGACGGCGATGATGCTCGAGACCACCGAGACACTCAAGTTTCTGGTTGCTCTGCGACCGGGATTGCTCAGCCCCACGCTGGCCGCCCAGATGGCCGCAACCTTCCAATGGCAGTCGGGCGGTCGTCTGCTGCTCAACGTCGTGACCGGCGGGGAGGACCACGAGCAGCGCACGTTCGGTGACTTCCTCGACAAGAACCAACGGTACGCACGATGCGGCGAGTTCCTCGACGTGATCCGCCAGTTGTGGTCCGGTAACGGTCCGGTTGATTTCTCCGGCGAGTACGTCAACGTGGAAAAAGCTACGCTGCAGCGTATTCCGGATCCGGTACCGCCCATCTTCTTCGGCGGATCCTCGCCGGCGGCCGGCACCGTCGCATCGCGCTACGCGGATACCTACCTCACCTGGGGTGAGACGCCGTCCGCTGTTGCCGCCAAGATCGCCTGGATCCGCGACCTCGCGGAAGTCCAAGGTCGTCACCTCGACTACGGAATCCGTTTGCACGTCATCAGTCGGGACACCTCGGAACAGGCATGGGCAGAAGCGGATCGACTGCTCAGTGCGCTCGACCCGGCGACCGTCGAGCAGGCTCAGGCGAGTCTTGCGCGATCCGGCTCCGAAGGTCAGCGTCGGATGCTCGAATTGCACGGCGGTGGTTCGGCTTACAAGGAGGGCGTCGGAGCGCGGTCGCTGGAGATTGCGCCGAACCTGTGGACCGGCGTCGGATTGGTGCGAGGGGGAGCAGGTACCGCATTGGTCGGTTCGCACCAAGAAGTGGCTGATCGGATTGCCGAGTATGCGGCGATCGGACTGGATCACTTCGTATTGTCGGGCTATCCGCATCTCGAAGAGGCGTATCAGTTCGGTGAGGGTGTGCGTCCGATCCTCGAAAAGCGTGGATTGGTAGCACCGCACGGTTCGGTCGGCGGACCGGTGCGAACGCCCTTCGTCTCCAGTGGGAACTGAGTCGAAAAGCTAGCTCTTCGAGAAGGGGACGTTTGTCCCGATCTTTCGGGCATGCCCTCCCGGCGGGGCAATTGGGCCATTTCGGGCGCTAGATCCGATCTAGGCTGCGCACTGTTGCCGAACTCAAGGCGCAGTACGAAAGGATCCTCGATGAAGCTGGGCACGAGTGGAGTACGTCGCGTAGTGGGAACCGTGGCAGTCGCCGCTGCAACCGCGGCAGGCGTCGCGATGGTCAATCCTGCGACTGCGTCGGCCGAGGTGGTCCCCCCGGTCGTCTCGTACAAGGTGACCGGAAACGATCTGGCGCTGACGATCACGAACAACAACACGGGAATTGCCCCGTTGTGCCAGGCGTTCGTCGTCAATGCCGCGGATTCTGCTGCTGTGCTTGATGATCCGCTGAAACTGCTTGATCCGAACCTTGTGGTGTACCCCAAGATCACCGATCCGGCCTCGCTGTTCGACGTGGGCAAGGGGCAGACGGTCACCGATACCGTGACCGACGTTCCGGACGGAACCTACGCCGTGCTCGGTGCCTGCTCCGATCTTCTCGATCTCGAGACGTTGGGTAAGCCCGTTACTGGCGTGCCGAGCCTCGTTGTCATCGGTGGACCGTTCAGCGGCATCAATACCGGAAGCCTGAGCGACCTGTTCGGTAGCGGCAGCCTCGAAGGACTTTTCGGGTAGCTCACTGTCTGTCTCCCCAATTTTCCGACTGAGCGGTCTATTCTCCATGCATCTGGTGATCTGACCGACTTGCCTGGAGGTTCGGAAATGCGAAGTCGTGGATTCAAACGCGCTCTCGGAAGCATTGTCGCGGCGTCCGCCGCCGTCGTGGGACTGGTTGTCATGACGCCGGCGACGGCGTCGGCAGCACCAGCGATTCTTCCGCCTCCGGTATCGGTGAGCGC
This sequence comes from Rhodococcus sp. IEGM 1406, assembly GCF_030056745.1. Classification (NCBI taxonomy): domain Bacteria; kingdom Bacillati; phylum Actinomycetota; class Actinomycetes; order Mycobacteriales; family Nocardiaceae; genus Rhodococcus; species Rhodococcus sp. IEGM 1406. The sequence goes on from NZ_JASHKO010000001.1 coordinate 669,176, forward strand.
AGCGGACAATGCGATCACCTTCACCATCACCAACCCGAACCCGCGGTTCAGCTTCATCAACTGCACGGTGGCGATCCTCAATGCCAGGGATGTCCCCGACGTGATTCGCGATCCGGCAAAGCTGCTCCAGCCTGGCGTGTTGGTGTACCCGACCGTCAGTAACATCCTCGATCTGTTTGCCGTTTCGCCTGGGCAGACGATCACGCGGACCGTCGGTAATCTGCCGGCCGGGGTTTACGCCGTTGCGGGAGCGTGCGTTCGACTGCTCGATCCGACCAACCCCACTATCGCGATTCCGCAGGCAGTCGTGGTCGGCGGCTGGTTCGAGGGCGCGGGAACCGGAAGTCTCTCAGGATCTTTGGAGGATCTGGGATACAACACGGTTCAGGACTTGATTGACGCGTGGAATCGGATCAGCTCGGGAAGCAGCGCCGGTAGCTTTCAGTTCGAGTACCAAGGTGGCTCGGATTTCGAGGTAGTGGGTCCCACGTCGTAGTAGGTGCAACTCACTTGCGTGCACGATGACGCCGCACCGCGTCGCGATTCGCGCACGTGGGGGAGCAGTACCGCTGATTGCCGTTGCGGGAGGTGTCCGCGTAGATGTTGGTGCACTCGTCCAGGGTGCATCGACCTAATCGGTGCATGCCGCGGCCGACGAGGTGTAGCGCCGTGCCTACCGAGAAGAGTGCCTTGAGGACCTCGGCGAGCGACTGTTGGGGATCGCGGTAGTGCAGATGCCAGCCGTCGTTCGCGTGGTTGGTCATGCGCGGATACGCCGACGCTTGCTCGAGCATGACGTTCACCAGTTCGGCGCGGGCTGCCTCCTCCGTGACGTCGACGATTTTCGACCACTCGATCAGAAGGTCGAGGGTCTCGTCGAGGTCCTTCTCGGCGATGGGGAAATCGAGAATGATGCCTGCATCGACGCAGCGTTCGACGAGTTCGGCCAAGGTCTCGGGGTTTCGATTGGCCAGGTCGGCGGCCAGCGTCACCGCATATTCGCCGTAAGGGTTGAGATGCACAATGCCATTACATCATGCTCGTTGCATGAAGAAAACAGAGATCACGCCGATCGGTTGCATCCATCGCTGGGAGGTCGAATCCCGGCACCGAACCAGCGAGGGGACGGTCACCTACCTGCGCTGCCATTGCGGGTCGTGGCAGACCTTGCTCGCCGAGTGGATGTCGGGTGGGGCAGCCTCGGCCGTCGCCGCACCGATAAAGGTCAGGTCCAGGTAATGATCAGCTAATCGTTCCGTTTTACCTCCGGCGACATGGAACGTGTTCTAGATTCAGGGTTATCTGCCTCGATGTCGCGGCGCGGACTCTGAAAGGAAAGACAATGCAGTTCAATCTTGCTGACATATTCGAGACCGTTGCCGGCTCAGTCCCTGATCGCGTTGCATTGACTTACGAGGGAGAGAACTTCTCCTACTCTCAGTTGGATGCGGAGGCTAACCGAACGGCCAACCTGTTCGCGAAAGCCGGCATCTCGCGCGGCGATCATGTAGCCCTGTTCCTGAAGAACAGCGTCGAACATGTCACGTCGATCCTCGGGTTGATCAAGATCCGTGCGGTCCCGATCAACGTGAACTACCGGTACACACCCGCGGAGCTCGAGTACATCTTCACCAACTCCGACTCGGTCGCGGTGGTCGTGGAACTCCCCGAGCATCAGCGTGTCCTTGCTTCCCTCTTCGGTGCATGCCCGAAGGTGAAGACGGTGATCGTGATCGGCGAGGTCGACGCCGAACTGGTCGCAGCAGCAAAAGCGCATGAAGTTTCTGTGGTTTCGTTCGACGACGCTCGTGAACAGTCTCCAGTGGGGGAGTTCGACGCTCGTTCTGGCGACGACGTGTACCTCCTCTACACCGGCGGGACCACCGGATACCCGAAGGGCGTCATGTGGCGTCATGACGACTTCTTCCGTAAGCCGCTCTCCGGCGGCAATCCGTACGGTGAGGGAGCGCGGCAGGACCTCGCCGAGATTGCCAGTGCTGCAAAGGAATTTCCGGAACTCTCGTTCCTCATTGCTGCCCCGCTGATGCATGGCGCCGCGTTGTACTCGCTGTTCACCTTCCTCACCCTCGGTGCGCGAGTTGTTCTACGACGCGAGTTCGACGCGGAGAAGGTCGTCGAAGCGATCGAGAAGGATTCGGTACAGGTGATCTTGATCGTCGGCGACGGCATGGGACTGCCGTTGGTCGACGAGATGGAACGACGCAAAGACGAGGTCGATTTCAGCACCCTGTTCTCGATCACCTCGGGTGGCGCGATCTGGTCCACCAGCGTGCGGGATCGCATGCTGGCGGTGAAGCCGGACCTGCTGCTGCGGGACAACTTCGGAGCCTCCGAGTCCGGTAACGACGGCGCCTTCTCCATCGACGAGGCGGGCAATCTGCGAATGCCGCCCTCGCCGAACATGATTCTGGTCGACGAGCGCCTCGAAGAGATTCCAGCGGGCTCCGACGACGTGGGCTACATCGCGCGCATCGGAAACGTCCCGCTCGGGTACTACAAGGACGAAGAGAAGACCGCCCGCACGTTCCCGACCCGCGCCGACGGCACCCGCCTTTCGGTGCTCGGCGACATGGGCAAGGTGGAAGCAGACGGCACCATTGTCTTCCTCGGCCGTGGCTCGCAGTGCATCAACACCGGTGGCGAGAAGGTCTTCGCCGAGGAGGTCGAGGCTGCCCTTCACGCACATCCGGCGATCTCCGACGCGCTCGTTGTCCCAGCCCCCGATGCGCGCATGGGGCAGCAGGTCGCAGCGGTGATAGCGACCTACCCCGGATCCGACGAGCTGACTCTCGAAGCGGTACAGGAACATTGCCGCAAGACGTTGGCCGGATACAAGGTGCCGCGCACGATCGTGCTTGTCGATGAAGTCAAGCGAACCCCGGCCGGTAAGGCGGACTACCGCTGGGCGACGACACTGGCATCGACCTAGCAACGTGGAATGGGCGACGACGATCTTTCACACGGATTTCACCACGACATAAGAGACATACCGGAAAGATGGTGCAGAGTAAGTCGTTCGCGCCTTGCGTCGTCACTCCACGAAAGGGCCCTGTCTCATGCTCATCATCGGAATACTCCTGTTCGGGATCGTCATCGGAGCGGGAGCCCAGCTGATTCTGGGGAGAACGACCGCACGAGTGGACTGGACCTTCGCGTTCATCGCGGGAATCGGTGGTTCGCTGGTCGGCGGATTGCTCGTGAGTTTGATTGCAGGCGACGGATTATCATTGCGCCCGAGCGGCATCCTCGGGTCCCTTGCCGGCGCTGTCATCATCACCGCGGGGTGGCAGTGGTACCGCGGGAGGAACGCAACTACAACTACGCGTCCGTCTGATCGCTGATTTCCACAGTTCCGTCAGGGGACGGAGAGCGTCGACATATGAACGAACTACTCGATGAAGTCCTCACCGCACATGGCGGAGTCGAACATTGGCAGTCCGTTTCAGCGATCACGGCACGGGGACGTTTGGGCGGTCTGCTGCCCCAGCGCTTCCCAGGCAACAAGCTGGCGAAGTTCACGGTCGAGGTTGAAGTCGCCGAGCAACGCACTGTCCTCCAAGACTTTCCGCGTGTCGGCGAGTGCGCTGTGTTCGACAAGGGCGTCGTGCGGATCGAAACTCGTGACGGCGAAGAACTCGGGAGTCGAACCGACCCACGTTCAGCGTTTTTCGGGTTGAGTGGAGTCCGGCGCAACCTCCACTGGGACGCACTCGACACCGCTTACTTCGCCGGCTACGCCTTTTGGAACTATCTGACGGCACCGCTGCTGCTCGCCCGCGACGACATCACTGTCACCGAAGCCGAACCTTGGCAGGAATCCGGGCAGCAATGGCGACGACTTCAGGCAACGTTCGCGCCGGCGATCGATACTCATTGCCGGCAGCAGACCTTCTATGTCGACAACGGCGGCCTCATCCGCCGTCACGACTTCGTCGCCGAACCGGTAGGCAGCTGGGCGAAAGCTGCTCTCTACTGCGACCATCACCGTCAGTTCGACGGTCTCACGTTTCCCACTCGACGACGTGTGCTCCCGAGAGGGCCAGGCGGCCGCGTTCTCTCGCGCCCGACGCTCCTGGCGCTCGACTTCGACGACATCGAGATCAAGCGATGAAGATCAGTTCTCGGTTACCTGTTGTCGAGTGTGAACAAACGGAACACGGTCCGCATGCACAGAACGACGCCGACGAAGCCCAGTACCGCACTCACGAGTGCATAGCCCGACAGCTGAGGTGTGAGTTGTGGTCCGCCAGGCACGAACAGCAGGATCGCCGCGACAATCAGCGCGGTCACTCCCGCCGCCATACCCAGGGCGTTGTTCGCCGACCGTCGTAGCCATCGCCTGTCGTCGGGGTGTGCGACCGAGCGTGTGCGAAGTGTGAAGTTTCCCGATGCGATCGAGGTCGCGATCTGGTCGAGCTGACCAGGCAGGCGCCTGACCACCGCGGTTGTGACCGCCGTCGTCGACAGGATTGACTGCGCGGCTGCAGTCGGGCTGGCGACCTGGGTCAACAGTCGGGGTACTTCGGCCCGAACAGCAGCGACGAGGTCGATCTGCGGATCCAGGAGCCGGAGGGCGCGCTCCAAAGACGCGAGCGAACGGAAAGCGGCGGCGACGTCTCCCGGCACTCCGATTCGGTGTTCTCGAAGCACGGTGAACATTCGCGCGAACGATGCCATGGAAACATTGGGTTGGACACTGAGCAGGGTGATCTCTCGGCCCACCTGGTGACGTAGTGCTCCGCGATCCACTTCGGGCGGTACGTCGAATGCCATCAGCATCGCGTCGACTGTCGCCACCGGATCACCTGCGAGGGCAGCGTTGAGGAGCACGGCGAACAAGATCCGTGTCTCGCCGTCCAGAACCCCTACTGCGCCGAAGTCGAGGAGCCCGACCCGGCCGTCATCGAGGATCATGATGTTGCCGGGGTGCAGGTCCGCGTGAAACACCCCGTGGACAAAGATCCCGTCGAGCAACGACGCAAGAAGTTCGTTGGCGACGCTGCTGCGGGTGTCGCGGTCGAGGCCGGTGAGCGCGGCCTCACCGTCGGAGAGCGGGGTGCCGTGAAGACGTTCCATCACGAGCACCCGTCCACTACTGAGGTTGGGGTAGATGTGCGGAACGACGATATCCGGGCGGTTCGACATGGTGGAAGAAATCGCGCCGGTATTCGCTGATTCGGTGCGGTAGTCGAGTTCCTCGAGTAGTGACGTGACGAGGCCCCCGGCGAGTCGATGAACGCCGATATCGCGTGCCCAGGGAAAACGGGTCTCCGCGCGGGATGACACGCGAAGGAAGATATCGCAATCCACGCTCACTTGTGCGCTCGCCTCGGGGCGTTGAACCTTCACCACAACGTCGACGCCTTCAACGGTGCGCGCGGAATGTACCTGTGCGACAGAGGCGGCGGCGAACGGCTCCACATCGAACCGCGCGAACACCGACTCTGGTGCGTCGCCGAGTTCCGATGCCAGTAGCTCCGCGATACGGTCGGGATCAGCCGGGCGTGCCGAACTTTGCAGAGAAGAAAGGGCGCGAGCCAACTCGGGTGGTATGAGGTCGTCTCGCGTGCCGAGGATCTGTCCCAACTTGACGAAAGTGACACCGCACCGGTTGATTACTTCCACCAGTGCGTCCCCGAACTGAGGCGCTGACGGCCCAGCACGGAGAGCGGGCCCGACTCCCGCTCGCACGACGATGCCCATGATCTGGACGTACCGCTTCGTTCGGCGCCACGATTTTCGGCTGCGCCGCAATGCTTCCGACGGACCTGGTAGGGATCCTGTAGGAACGACGACTTCGAGGAAAACCAATGCGGCCAGGCATGCTGCGAACACCCATAGCGCGACAACTCCGAAGAATATGAGTGCTGTTCCCACGCTCACCAGAAGTTGATCGTCCTGGCTGGCAATTCCTGCGAATGTCGCGGCGTAGCCAGACAGGGGGACACCCACCGAGAGCGCTATCACCGCGACCAGAAGTGTTCGTGGCCATCCGACTCTCGTCCCCAGCGTTCGTCGCATCACACCCGCCAGTGCTGCCGCAAGAAATGGCGTCGTGACGATCCAGACCATCAAGTCCATTGCGATAGCGTACGGGTTCGCAATCTGCGATACATCCAGGAAAACCCCGAGCCCACCCCGACTGACGGGTAACAAGCCCGACAGTGCCCAAGCGTCGAACATGCTTGGGCACTTCGGTGTTCATTCGCTCCGATGGCGACTCGTCCTGATCGATCGTCCAAAACTGCGTTCACTGACCATCCGCGAGGCCGAACTACGCATCATGCTCGTCAGCGAGGTCCCGGCCCCCTTCGCGCGGAGCTGTACAGCCGAAGAACAGGCTGCGATGGACGCCGAGCAGAAGTGGAACCGAGTGGGCTCCTTTAAAGAATGGGGCCGCCAGTGAACAGGTTGACGAGACTCACAGCGAAGAACTGGACGATCGCTATGGCGGTGGCAAACGGGTCGCCCGCATACGTAGCTTGGTTGACCCATTCGTTGAATGCGTTGATCGAACCCATTGTGATTCCTCCTGAGTAGTGATGGCGTGATTGATTGAAGCTGGTGGTATGACACTCGACACGAGGGACGTCAGTACGGACCCGGCGCAGTTGGGCATATGAGGCCACGAAAGGTCAGTGACGAGCGCCGATGGTACGCTGCGGTTGGTTGCCCTCTGCGTTTCGAATGTAGTTCCTCGACTTAGGAATACCGTGAAGGACGGGGCGGATTCGGTTACGAGTATCCCGCGACAGACGACATCGTCAATATTACGATGTCGGCAACAAACGCGACGACGGCACCAATCGGATTCTGGACAATCCACGAAATTACTTCAGTCATGTTCTCGGTCCTTCCTTAGCGTAAGACGCGTGATCGAATACTCGACCAGCTATTGCAGTACCCGGCCCCGTTCGGTGAATTAAACCGTTACCGAGGATGATTGGCGCAAATAGATAGATCGCACACCGGGGGCGTTGAATCAACTCGCCCAATCGTTGCACCTCTATGCTCGGGGTTCGATTCGTTACCAACATCTTTCAGAGAAGGGGTGATCAGTCCCATCAGCGATCGGTACCCCGCGTGCGAAATCCTTCTTCGTAAACACCTGCCCAGCAACGTCGTAACGTCAGAGGTGGCAGTTGGCAAGGCCGACCGTCTTCTCGAGATCGTGGCGAGTTTTGCTGGGCAGATGTGACACTACCTCGCGGTCTCGCCGGATCAGTCTTCCTTTCGGAGATCGATGGCTGTTCTTCGTGTGGTTGTTACACAATCGACGGAATCGCTGTTGGGGGTGGCGATGCGCAGCTATTTCCCCTACGAACCTTCAGGAATTGCCTGCGACACCCGTGGATACGGATCCTCGATCTCCACCGAGCACAATTCCGTGTGCCGACAACATCGCAGTGCTTCCGACCGGATCGATGCACCCAGAACCAATCGCCGTCACGCACAAAGGGCCAGACGGTTCTGGGAAAGACCCAAGCGCTCCTTCAGTTCCCGGCGATCTGTTGCGCCAGTTCGAGTTCACACCTGATCTAACTGGTCGACGCATAGTGGTGTACCGGTAGCCAAAAGAGTCCCGCCGGTCGGTTAGTGTTGACGGTGAAATACGACGCGGAGGTGACTGTGAGAATCTGGAACTGGTTGATGCTCAAAATTTCAGCAATCGGCAGGTCGCCGAAGTTTCGGAAGATAGTCGACAGTCCGATTTGGGCGGGCGCCAATGACCGCAAGCTCTGACTGAGCGGGCGGCAGATTCTCCAATTTGCAATTGCCGACCTGAAACTGCGAGCACGCTCACGGCCTGCTGCGACGGGAACGCGACTGTCGACCTGAATTTATCCGCAATCGATATGGGAGGGCTTGTGGGAGTCTGGGGTCCGGGAAACTTTGACAGTGACACCGTCGCGGATGGGTTGGGGGCCCTGACCGGTCGAATCGTGGACGACATCACTGCCGAGTTCGAAGACGATTCGAGTCTGGAGCCGGATGAATGGGGCGGGGAGATGGTGCCGGCGTGGCTCGAGATCCTCACCGATATTGCCCAGACGAAACGAGTCGGTGTGACCTTTCCATCGACGCAAGTGCTGATCGACTGGCGCGATCGATATCTGCGCGTGTGGGATGGCTACATTGACGAACTCGAACCGGACGAGGATCACAAGGTCGCTCGACGTGCAGTGCTCGTCCATACCTTCGAACAGGCGGTCGCCCTCGCAGCCGAGCGCGAACAGGCATAAACCTGGTGCAGCCGCGCTACTGACCATAGATCCGTCAGTTCCCCGGTGGAACGACGGTGAACGTGAACCCTCCGGAAGTCATTGCGTTGGCTTCTTCGAACATCGAACAGAGAGCTTCGGCGGCGTCGGTCGCCAATGCTCGGGCGGCGCTAGGGGTTCGACCTCGGGCCGTCACCGCGAGCCCAGGTACGTCCGCATCTGTGATCGTCAGATCGGACTCGTAGTCGGAAGCACTGCCGCCGAGTATCTACGCGAGTTTTTCAGCAGGAACAGACATGCCGTTGGAGGCTTCCCGTTCGCCGATGTACTCATCGCGCGGGGACCCGTCGTAGAGTCCGGTTCGATTACTACTGAACTGAACTACTGCAGTTTCGGTGAAGGAGATGGTCTTCGTCCACCACAGACCTCCCGCTACGACCAAAATGGCGGCGGCAACGGCCACCATTACCTGACCGCGGCGGTCGGAGAGGAATGTTCTCATCTGTCAGTTGTACCGCCTTGGCCGGCTGATTGACCGGCTTCATCACTACCTTGTCGGCGGCTGGTCCGCGAGATCACGTCCGCTTCGCGTCGTCATGATTGCGGACGAACTTCATGAGTCGGGGAATTACCCGATCAGGTATGTGTCCCAGGATTCCGTGGCCGGTTCCGGCATGAATCTCCACTTCGGCTTCAGGTACAAGATCAGCTAACCTCGCGGCCACCCGCTCGGGGCTGGAGACCACCGTCTCAGCGCCGGAGATTACGAGCATTGGAACCGAGATCGACTGCACTTCTGCATCTTTGAGCATTCGTGCCCACCCGACACCGGGCCGGTAGTTCAATGCCTCTGTAACCAAAGCGAACTCGCGATCGCCGATGACGTACCCGGGGGACAGCCAATCGTTGAGCTTGCGGATATTTTTGTCGGTGCGGCGCATGCCGGCGCGGACCATCTTCAGCAGCACACGCCACGAGGGCTTGTCGAAGACTCCACCCGGTTCGATTAGGGTCACACTCGCCAGTCGTTCAGGGGCGTGAAGTGCTACTAGAACGGCGTGCCACGCACCATGCGAGTAGCCGACCAGGTGGACGCGATCGACCCCGAGTTCGTTCAATACCTCGCCCACCCAGGTGGCGAAGTCGGATTCCCCGGTCAATGGAGCGGTCTGCACACTGCGGCCTGCAGTACCGATCGTGTCCAGCGCATAAACGACTCGGTCCCGGCACAGGTCCTCGATGACGATGTGCCATTGCAGACAATTGGCGCCGACTGCGTGCAGCAGGACGATCGGCGTCTCCGTGCCGGTCCCCGACCTACGGACATGGGTGGTTCCGAACGATGTCGGCACGTCGAGTTGTGTCGACGGAACCGGCCAGGTGCCCTCCAGTTCTCGGTAGATGCTCTCGTACGCCTGCTTTGATGCTTCGTTCTTGAATCGTCCGATCTTCGGCATGAGCCTCCCTCTCGCTGCATTCAATTTTGATGGTATGACCGTATCACTAATGCGGTACGTGCGTATCATTAACGAGTCAAAGTCATCCATTCGAAAGGGGAAGGACAGCCTCATGCCGCGACTGGTCGACCATGAAGTGAGGCAACGGGAGATCACCGATGCGGTGCGGCGAGTGATTGTCGACGGTGGGCTCGCGGCGGTGACATTTCAGTCCGTTGCTGCCGAGGCTGGGATTTCGGTGCGACTTGTGCAGTACTACTTCGGCACGAAGCGGGAATTCCTTCTCGCGACGCATCAAGCTGTGCGTCAGGATGCGGGTGCTCGCTTGATGCAGGAGTTGTCTGTTCTTGGCGCGGAAGCGACACCCCGCGAGGTTATTTCAGCGTTCCTTGTCGGCATGCTCCCACTCGATCGACAACGTCGGGAGGAAGCGATTGTTCTCGGTGCCTTCCACGCTGCCGCACTGACCGGACAAGGAATCGCCGCCGAGGAAACCCTCACTGCCCCAAGAGAGTTGACAGCGCTCATTTCCGGCCAGCTTCAACGAGTGACCAATCGGGACGCGGTTGCGCCGTCAATGGATCCCGACCTCGACGCCGAGCTCATTCTGGCGGCTGTCGCCGGGCTCGCCCAGGGGATGCTTCCCGGCTACGCCACAGCAGAATTGGCGGCCCAGTTGGTTGAGCGTCTCCTCGATCGCATTCTCGGGCCGACGAGACCTCAGGCCACGAATGAACCCGAAGTCGGCCGCCGTTAGTATTCCGGGATGTCTCCTGTGAACCCAGCGCTCGCCGGCCGGGTGTTTCCCTCGTCTTCGTACCTTGTCGGGCGCGAAAAGATTCGTGAGTTCGCTCTGGCGGTGCGTTCGAGCAATCCCTTGCACCATGATGTCGGTGTCGCCAGGGAGGCCGGGTTCGTCGATGTCATCGCGCCGACAACATTCACAACCGTTGTCCAGCAGCGAGCGATCATGGCACTGCTGCGCACGCCGGATACTGGGCTCGATCCGACTCGTGTGGTCCATACTTCCGAGAAGATCGAGCATCAGCGTCCGATAGTCGCCGGCGATGACCTGTCTACGACACTGACGATTACAGGGGTGACAGTGCGAGCAGGCAGTGCGATCCTGTCGACAGTTTCCGAGATCCACGACGTGACCGACGCTTTGGTCGCAACGGTCACCTCGACCCTGCTGGCGCGAGGAGAAGGCGCATGACCGTACCCGTCGTGCCGGTTTTCGAAAACCTCGTCCTTGGTGACATCGTCGCGAAGGTTGATCTGGTCCTCACTCGTGATGACCTAGTTCGCTACGCCGGTGCCTCCGGCGACATGAACCCGATCCATTTCAACGACGCAATCGCTACTGCGGCTGGGCTACCGGGAGTTCTGGCGCACGGAATGCTCACTGCCGGAATTGCTTTGCAGGCCATCGTCGACTGGGTTGGTGACCCGAGCGGTGTGATCTCGTATGAAACTCGCTTTACTCGGCCCGTCGTAGTCGATGCCGTCGATGGTGCTGATCTCTCCATCGCTGCGAAGATCGCGCGGATCGACTCCACAACGCGGACTGTGCGTATCGATGTCACCGTCATGCACAAGGGCCAGACGGTTCTGGGAAAGACCCAAGCGCACCTTCAGTTCCCGGGCGCCTGACAGGATTGCGGGCTGTCACTGGTCACATCGGGACCTACGCATCCGGGCGGGAGATCAACTGCATTGTGGCGCAGCACTACCGGAAAGACATCAACAGCTCGTCCGACGCTTGCATCGGTGCGTATCCGTCGGCGATGACGCGCCGACAGCCGTCGAGTTCGACGGTGAGTAATCGTTCCTCGTTCGTAGGACGGTCCACGTAGATCGTCGACGCCACCTCGGTGGCCACCGCGTCACAGTCGGGAGCGGGTGAAAGTCCGTCGAAGGTTTCCGTCGTAGACGATGTGCCTACGAATTCGGTGGCGGAGAATCGGCAGAAAACGCTGCCCGCCGACAGCGACGTCAGCGCCGTGGTACCTGTTGTGGCTGGTCGGTAGGCCGGCCGACAATGCGACAGTTCGTAGATCTGGTCGTCGGACAACGCTATTCGGTGTTCGGTACTGCCGACCGGTGTCAGTTCCTTGATGGCGGCCAGGCCACCGGGTTTCGGCAGTCCACACGAATCGGAGGGATACCCCGGCCGAGTTGCTCGGCCTCGATCGTCGACCAACCAGAATTGGTCCAGGACAGCCAGGCTGTAGTTGTCACCGCAGCCTTCGGGGAACCAAGTCTTGTGCGCGGACGAGCGGTTCAGCATTTCCACCGCCCGACTGAAATCGCCCTCCCAACGATGAGCAGAGAAGCTGACGGTTCGGTCGGCTGCCACGTTGTCGCTGACAAACGGGTCGCACGTGACTGCGGCGACGGGTACGAAATCGTCTGGAACCGTCGCCGTTGATGTCGTCTGGAGCGGGCCGATCGGATACGGGGTCGCGCACCCCAGCGTCTCGGCGTCGACTATTGCGGCAACTGGTCGATCGGGGATGGTCACGTGCCAAATGCCGGCAACAGCGAGGATGACGATCACGACTGCGAACCAACGCCAGAGCATGAGCACACCGTATCGTTCCCGATGTACGCCGAGCGGGAACAGGCCTAGTCCTCCGCTAACGCCGAAGTCCTCGCATCCAAATTGAGTGGATCCAGGTCGCGGCTCGCAGATATGGTCCACTGGTGACGCATCCGAATGGTCGAAACGACAGACCGATCCTGGTGATTGGTGCCGGTGTCGTCGGCGCGTCGATCGCGTATCACCTGGCGCGCATTGGTCTCCGAGTCACCGTGCTGGAGCACGGCTCGGTGGCAGGAGGGGTGACCGGCAACTCCTTTGCCTGGGTCGGCCTCTCGAAGAGTGCCGCAGAAACTTACTCAGATCCGTTCCGGCGAGGCGCTGCAGTCGAATTCGACCGCCTGGAGCGCGAACTCGTCGAGCCAATCGGTTTGCGCCGCAGAGGCGCGATCACCTGGGAAGAGACGGAAGCGGAGACTCGAGCGTTCGTAGATGCTCATCGAGCACTCGGCCATCCCGTCGACCTCGTCGGTAAAGAGGAAATCCTTGCTCGTGAGCCGGGATTGCGGACGGCCCCCTCGGTCGCAGCGTACGCGCCTGATGACGGTGGCGTTGACCCGGTTGCGTTCGCTCGATCGCTCCTGCGAGGTGCCGAAGAGTGCGGTGCCACAGTGTATTCCGATGTCAGTGCGCGCGGGGTGCTTACGGAGGGCATGAGAGTGTACGGAGTAATGACTGCCGACGGTCCCGTCTACGGATCGACCACCGTGCTCGCTGCGGGTACCGCGATCCCTGGACTCGCGGCGTCGGCGGGAGTCGACGTCGAGGTCGACGCCTCCCCGTGTTGCCTCATCAGATTCTCGACGCCCCACCCATTGGTGAACGGAATACTCTCCTCTCCGGATTTCGAGATCCGGCATTTGGACGACACGACACTGATTGCGGCTGAAGATGTTCCGGTCGGGTTCTCCGGAGATGCTCGTGAGCTTGCGGGGCCGACGCTGCACGCGATCCGCAGTCAGCTCGTGGACGGTGACCAAGTGGAACTGATCGAGGCGGTAGTCGCTGACCGTCCCATCCCGCGTGGTGGCCGCCCGCTGCTGGGCTTCGCCGAAGGCGTGTCGGGGCTCTATCTTGCCGCGGCGCATCCGGCAATCATTCTGGCCGGGGCAATTGGGGCCCACGTGGCTGGGGACTTCGCCCGAGCGTCAAGCCTGGACGGTTAGACGACGATGCCGGAGCCCGGTTCGACAAGGTCGAGCCGATATTGCGGTTCCTAGTTCTCTCTAGGACACGCGCTAGAGAGCGGGATATTCGTCTATTCGGCTTGTACCGTCGATGGGCATGGACCCCGTGCGCAATCCGTATGCCCCCGGTGCCGGTCAACGCCCGCCGGAACTCGCCGGGCGCGACAAGCAGATCGACGCCTTCGATGTCGTTCTCGAGCGAATTGCGCGTGGCCGCCCGGAACGAAGTGTTGTCCTCACCGGATTGCGTGGCGTCGGCAAGACCGTCCTGCTCAATCAGTTGCGCTCGGCCGCGATCTCCCGAAGTTGGGGGACCGGCAAGATCGAGGCGCGCCCCGATCAGGATTTACGACGCCCACTCTCGTCGGCGCTGCACATGGCAGTCCGAGAGATCGCGGTCTCCCATCGCGATCCGGAGCGGGTCGACCAATTCCTCGGAGTCCTCAAATCGTTTGCCCTACGCGCCACTGCGGACAAGGGAATGCGCGAGCGCTGGCAGCCAGGCATCGACGCACCCGCGATCAAAGGTCGGGCAGACAGCGGCGACATCGAGATCGACCTCGTCGAGTTGCTGCTCGACGCGTCGTCGCTGGCCAGGGATGTCGGCGTCGGGATCGCAATCTTCATCGACGAGATGCAGGACCTCGGTGCCGCGGATGTCTCGGCGATCTGCGGGGCCTGCCACGAGTTGAGTCAGGACGCGGCACCGTTGATCGTCGTCGGGGCGGGGCTTCCGCATCTGCCTGCTGTGCTGTCGGCGTCGAAAAGCTACTCGGAGCGCCTGTTCAGCTACCACCGGATCGACCGCCTCGAGCGTGAAGATGCAGATCAGGCACTGATTGCGCCTGCTGAGCGTGAGGACGTCGAGTTCACCGAATCCGCGCTCGATGCCCTCTACGAAGCGGCTGATGGGTACCCGTACTTCGTTCAGGCCTACGGAAAGGCCACGTGGGATGTGGCGGCGTCGAGTCCGATCACGTCGGAAGACGTGCGCGTCGGCGCGCCGACGGCTGAGGAAGAACTCGCTGTCGGTTTCTTCGGATCACGGTACGAGCGAGCAACGCCCGCGGAGCGTGAGTACATGCGCGCCATGGCCGATCTCGCCGGTGACGACGGACCCGTCGCAACCGCGAAGATCGCCGTCGAGTTGGGGCGCAAGCCGGCTTCCCTTTCGCCGGCACGCGATGGACTGATCAAGAAGGGACTGATCTATTCGGCAGAACGTGGGTCCATTGGATTCACGGTTCCGCACTTCGGCCGATACCTGCGCGGACAAGCGGAGTGAACGCGCTCGAAACCGCGTGGGATCGGGTGGCGGCGCTCAGTCCCAATCCGCCGGCGTGGGTGGTTCAACTGGCCGCGTTGATCGCCGTGATCATCGTTCTCGAACCGCACCTGTGGCGGATCGCCCGCAACGTCGTCACCATCGCACACGAGGGCGCTCATCTGATCGTCGCCGTCCTGGTCGGTCGACGGTTGAAAGGTCTTCGCCTGCATTCGGATACGTCGGGTGTCGCGATTTCGTCGGGCAAACCGACCGGCTTCGGCGTCATTCTGATGACGTTCGCGGGGTACGTCGGACCGTCGATTCTCGGACTCGGCGCGGCCGGGTTGTTGGGCGCGCAGCGTGCGGTCTCGGTGTTGTGGATCGGCGTATTCGTGATCGCGGTGATGATGGTTCTGATCCGAAACCTCTACGGAGTCTTCTCACTTGCCGTGGTGGGAGCCGTGTTGTTCGGACTCGTCTGGTGGGGGACCCAGGAGCAGCAGGTGGCTGCTGCCTACTTCTTGACGCTCTTCCTGCTTTTTGCCGGACCACGCCCGGTCGTGGAGCTTCAACGGCAGCGAATGCGACGAGGCGGGGCACCGGACTCGGACGCCGACCAATTGGCCAGGCTCTCACCGATACCCGCGATCGTCTGGGTCGGTTTGTTTCTGCTCGTGAACGTCGCGGTGCTCGTGCTCGGCGGATGGTGGATCCTGCGCCCGGTGGGTGGCTGACCGCATTGATCAGTTGTCCTGACGGGACAATGGATCAACGATTATTGATGCTCCGCGGCCGTAGTCATCGCGTGAAGGCGCTCATATCGTGGAAGTCGACGAGTGGTCGTGCCGGGACTTCCCGCGGCCACATCCGCAGCGACGAAGACCGTCGACGATGACAAGGATTCGTTTTGGACGACAAGAACTTCCGCGGACGAACCGCGATCATGTCCGGGGGAAGCCGTGGCATCGGACTTGCCATCGCCCGTGCGATAGCGCGCCGCGGCGGAAACGTCGTGTTGCTCGCCAAGACCGATACGCCTGACCCCCGGTTGCCCGGAACAATCCACACGGCTGTGGACGAGTTGAACGAGCTTGGGGGTCATGCCGTTCCCGTCGTCGGTGACGTGAGGAACGACGACGACATCGCGCACGCCGTCGATGCAGCGGTAGAGCACTTCGGTGGTATCGACATCGTGGTCAACAACGCGAGCGTCCTCGACATTTCGAAAACCGAAGACCTCGCGATGAAGCGATTCGATCTGATGCAGCAGGTCAACGTCCGTGGCACTTTCGCGCTCACCCGAGCGTGCCTTCCGTACCTTCGGGTTTCGGCCAACGCGCACGTATTGACGCTGTCGCCACCGCTCAACTTTTCGCCACACTGGTTGGGTGCTCATCCGGGCTACATGCTGGCCAAATACGGAATGACATTGGCGGCCTTGGGTATCGCCGCGGAGTATTCAGGTGCACCGATTTCGAGTAATTGTCTGTGGCCGGAGACCATGATCGCCACGGCGGCCGTCGGAAACCTGCTCGGGGGAGACGAAAATATCGATCACTCGCGTTCACCCGAGATCATGGCTGATGCGGCTGTCGAGATTCTCGGACGTCCCGCCGGCACGGATACCGGTCGGACGGTGCTCGACGTCGATGTCCTGCGCGAGGCGGGGATTTCGGACTTCTCGCAGTACGGCGGTCAGTCACCGTTGGCGATCGATATCTTCGTCGACGCTCCAATTCCGTGATCTCGGGCGATCTACAGGTATCTAGCCAAATCGCTAGATACCTGTAGATCTTCCTCACGCCACCTCGTGCTCGCCGCCCGGGGCAACCTTCTGAAGTCCGCGATATGCGTCGCTGGCACTTTGGCGACCACCGATGACGGCCTCGACCTCCGCGGCAATCGGCATGTCGACTCCGTATTCGCGAGCCAGATCCATGACGGTAGGGGCAGTTTTTACTCCCTCGGCGACCTGGCCGAGCTTGGCGACCGCCTCCTCGACGGTCAATCCCTGCGCCAGAGCTTCGCCGACGCGACGGTTGCGAGAAGTCGGAGCCATGCAGGTGGCGATCAAATCGCCGACGCCCGTCAAGCCGGCAAAGGTGCGCGGGTTGGCGCCCATCGCTTCACCGAGTCGGGTCATTTCGGCGAGACCGCGCGCGAGCACCATCGCACGAGTGTTGTCCCCGACTCCCAGGCCGTCGGCCATGCCCGAGGCGATGGCAACGATGTTCTTGAGGATGCCGCCGAGTTCACAGCCGAGCACGTCGGTGTTGCGGTAGACGCGGAAGACCGACGACGCGAACAGGGGTTGCAGCGCGGCGGCGACGCGATCGTCCTGGGTGGCCACGACCGATGCCGCGGCCATGCCGTCGACGATCTCTTTGGCGATGTTGGGGCCCGCGAGCAGTCCGACGGGATGGCCGGGCAGGCACTCGGCGATCACTTCGGTGGGGCGCTGCCGGGTGCCGGGCTCGAGGCCCTTGGACAGTGACAACACCGGGACCCACGCCCGAACCTCGTTGGCGATCTCGGCGAGGGTGGCGCGAACGGCGTGCGAAGGCACCCCACATACGAGTACGTCCGCTTCACGAGCGGCTTCGACCAGATCCGAGGTTGCCTTGAGTCCCTTGGGAAGTTTGCGCTCACCAAGGTATTTGGAGTTGGTCCGTTGCGAATTGATCTCGTCAGCCGCTTCGGAATTTCGTGCCCACAGCAGGGTGGGAGTGTTGCGGGCAGCGAGGCCGGCCACCGTGGTTCCCCACGATCCGGCACCGAGGACGACGACGCGTACCGGGCGGGCCATCAGAGTGCGCTGTTCTGGGTAGCGAGTGCTGTCATGGCGCCAAGCGTTCCACTTGCGGAGCAGTTGCGGGCCAATTCCGGCGAGTCTGTGGCTCGACTTACAGATGAGGCGGCGGTTCGGGGCTTTCGCGCATTGTTTCGACCGCTTCTGCGGATTCCGCGACGATCGAGCGCATCGCGGTTTCTGCAGCGTCGGCGTCGCCGGACTGAATGGCTGATGCGACCACTCCGTGCAGGTGAATCGCTTCGGGGTCGGCCTCGTGGGGCATCAAGGAGTGGCGTGTGCGGCCTTCGAGTATCTCGACGACGATCTGCGACATCGCCCGCAGCATCGGGTTACCGGAGGCGGCGAGCAGGGTGCGGTGGAAGTCGGAGTCATGGCCGAGATAGGCACCGGTATCGGCAGCGCGAGAGGTAGCTGACATGCCGATGACGGCTGCGGTCAGAGCGCCGCACTGCTCGGGTGTTGCGCGAGTTGCGGCCAGTCGCGCCGCCAGGGGTTCGATACCGGAACGGAGTTCACTCAGGATCGAAAGCTGCTCGAACCGATCAGGACCGGCCAGTTGCCAGCGGATGACATTGGGGTCGAGCGAGTTCCAGTGTTCGGAGCCCAGGATGGTGATTCCGACGCGTCGACGAACCGAAGCCAATCCGAGAGATTCGAGAACGCGGACAACTTCGCGGATGACGGTTCGCGACACGTCGTAGCGCGTTGCCACCTCGTCGGCGGAGATCGTGGTTCCCGGGGCGAGAACGCCACCGACTATGTCTTGGCCGAGCTGTTCCAGCATCGAGTCGTGTAACTGCTGAAACGGGACAGAAGGCATACGTAGATCGTCCCATGCGTATGGAGTAAGCCCGGTGCAAGGCGAATAAATACTACAAATTAGTGTCTGCTCTTGAAATTGTAGGTTAATTAAGGAACAGTGACCTCAATCACTCATCGGACTGGGAGTCCCTATGAACACCACAGCATTGCTGGCGGCCGAGGTCGTCCCCGCTGGTAGCGACGCACGATTGATCATCGCTGCAGTCGCCGGCGTCGCGGTCATCATCGCGCTGATCACCTGGCTCGACCTGCATCCCTTCCTCGCGCTGTCCATCGGCGCGGTAGGTGTCGGTCTGGCGGCCGGCCTCGGTTCGGCAGAGTCGGTTGCAGCATTCGCCACCGGTTTCGGATCGACCATGGGAAGCGTCGGAATCCTGATCGGTTTCGGCGCGATGTTCGGCAAACTCCTCGCCGATTCCGGTGGTGCCGACCGAATCGTCGACACACTGGTCGGCCGCTCCAGCACCAAGGCACTCCCGTGGACCATGGCTCTGGTCGGCGCTGTCATCGGTCTGCCGATGTTCTTCGAGATCGGTCTCGTTCTGTTGATGCCGGTCATCATCCTCGTCGCGCGGCGATCCGGATTGTCCCTGATGCGCATCGCGATCCCCACCCTCGCCGGCCTCTCGGCCATGCACGGGTTGGTTCCCCCGCACCCAGGGCCGCTGGTTGCAGTCTCGGCATTGAACGCAAACCTCGGCCTCACGCTCGCGCTCGGTGTCCTCGTCGCGATCCCCACTGTTGTTCTCGCCGGTCCGGTCTTCAGCAAGTACGCAGCGCGGTGGGTCGACGTGAAGGTTCCGGATCTCTTTGTCACAGGCGAAGATCGAGGTGAAGAAGAGAAGCAGCAGCGCCCTTCGTTTGCGGCGACTCTCGCAGCGATCCTCCTCCCGGTTGTTCTCATGCTGGGCAAGGCATTCGCCGACGTGATCGCACCCGATTCCGAGGCACTCCCCAAATCCGTCCTCGACTTCCTCGGAACACCCGTTGTGGCTTTGGGTCTCGCGGTTCTGGTTGGAATGGTGCTGCTGGGTCGCGGCGGCGGAATGGACCGCAAGGCCATCTCGAAGTCACTCGAGAGTTCCCTACCTCCCATCGCAGGCATCTTGTTGATCGTCGGCGCCGGTGGCGGTTTCAAGCAGGTCCTGATCGACACCGGTATCGCCGGAGTGATCGCCGACGCGATCAAGGGCAGCAGCCTTCCCGTGCTGTTCCTGGCCTGGCTGGTAGCGGTATTGATCCGCGTCGCAACGGGTTCGGCAACGGTGGCAACGGTGACAGCGTCGGGCATCCTCGCTCCGGTTGCGGCCGACCTCTCGTCCGCACATGTCTCGCTGATGGTCTTGGCGATCGGCGCAGGCTCGCTCTTCCTCTCGCACGTCAACGACGCCGGATTCTGGTTGGTGAAGGAGTATCTGGGCGTCAGCGTGGTACAGAACCTCAAGACCTGGACCGTGATGGAATGCATCATCTCGGTATCGGGCCTGGCCGGAGTGCTCGTGTTGAGCGCATTCATCTAGGTAGGCGAGCACATGAACAGCGAAGCGGCACAGCAGAAGCAGTATCCCGTGCTCGTCCTGATGGGTGTCTCGGGTTCGGGAAAGTCGACGGTCGGGGGCATGCTCGCCGGAGCGATGGGCTGGGACCTTCAAGAAGGCGACGATCTGCACCCGCAGGCGAACATCGACAAGATGGCGACCGGGCATCCGCTGAACGACGACGATCGCTGGCCCTGGCTCGACAAGATCGCCGTCTGGATCAAGAGCCATACCGACGCCGGTCAGCCGGGCATCGTCACGTGTTCGGCACTCAAGCGCAGCTACCGCGACGTGCTTCGCGGTGAGCACGTCGTATTCGTGCACCTCGCCGGTTCGCGGGATCAGATCGGCCAGCGATTGACCGCCCGCCTCGATCACTACATGCCCGCCTCGCTCCTCGACTCCCAGATCTCGACGCTCGAGGCAGTCGACCCGGACGAGCAAGCCATTGTCGTCGACGTGGGCGGGAGTCCCGCCAAGATCGCGGAGGAGATCCTGCGACGGGTGGAGACGTTCGAGTACTGAGCATGCCAGGCGTGTAAGCACCCGCGGTTCGGGTTACGGTGCATGGGTGACTGCTGCTGACGAAGGCCACGACGTCGATCAATTGCGTGTCGATGCCCAAGCGCGTCTGGAAGTCGCGGTGGGTGAGGGGCGTTTGACCCTCGAGGAGTACTCGGACAAGGCGGCAGTGGTGTGGTCGCCCACCGCAGATCGAGGGCAGATCGTGCCGTTCAGTGCGGCACCACCTGCTGTGGTGTCGCCGCCGCAAGCAACGATCGTCGGTGTCTTCGGTGACACGAAGCGCTCCGGCCGTTGGTCTTTGGCAAAAAAGACACTCGCTCTGCTGTTGTTCGGGGACGTCAAGTTCGATCTGCGATCGGCAACCATCACAGCGTCCTCCTCGACGATCACCATCGTGTCGATCTTCGGGGACACGAGGCTGCGGGTTCCGGAGGGTGTTTCAGTCGAGTTGGGTGGCTTCGACCTTTTCGGAGATCGGGAATTCGACGGGGGTCGACAGGATCCTGGCCCAGGTGCACCGGTTATTCGTGTCGTCTCGTATTCGTTGTTCGGCGATCTCACCGTGCGCACCGGCTAGCTCGGACGCCGTGACCGACTTCGACTTCCACAGCGTCTGGACGCTCCCGGCCTCTGCCGACCGCGTCTACGACGTTCTCGCGGATGCCGAGCGGTATTCGCAGTGGTGGCCTCAGATACGCCGAGTCCGGGCGACCGACGAGCACTCGGGCTCCATGGCCATCCGCAGCGCTGTCCCTCTGACGCTGCTGGTCTTCGGGCGACGCGAGGTCGAAGACCCCGTCGCCCGACGTCTGCAAGTGCGTCTCTCCGGGGCAATGACCGGATGGAGTAGCTGGGTGGTACGCCCCGCTGAATCTGGCTGCGTCGCCGACTTTCGGCAACAAGTAGCGGTGTTCGGAGCGCTCGGTCTGGCCTCGAAGATCGCGAAGCCGGTATTCGAGTGGAATCATGAAGCGATGATGCGTGGCGGGCACCGCGGACTCTCCGCGTATCTCTCCCGGCCGTGATTGCGAGCCGAACTTGCACATACTCGAGTAATTCATGCCTACCCGTCGTGTCGTTTTGACGCAGCGTCAGTTATCGTTCACAACAGCAGTCGACAAGTATGTGTAACTCACATGCACAAAACGTCTTGACCTGGGAGGACGCTATGCGGACGCGAGATTCGACGGTATGGCATTGGAACGTGAGTCCCCGAGCGCGGGTTATCTTCTGTCTGACCAGGACGTTCGTGAAGCCGATGTTCACCCTCTGGCCGACCACCGAACGCGGCATCCGCCAACTCGAGCGACTCGACGCGATGGCGGACAAACTGCCGAAGCCGAAGAACCTCGACATCGAGCCTTTCACGCTTGGTGGTGTGCCAAGCGAGAAGGTGCAGCATCCACGCAAAGCGCAGGGCGAGTTGGCCGGAGCCACGATCCTCTACTTCCACGGCGGGGGATTCGTCTTCTGCGGTCTGGCAACGCACCGCGCGCTGTGCGGTTTGCTCTCGGCGAAGGCCGGAGTGCCGGTGATCTCCGTGCGCTACCGTCAGCTGCCGGAAGGTTCCATCGGCACCTCCGTCAAGGATGCGATGGCCGCGTACACTGCGTTGCTCGAGACAGCGGAAGACCCGAACAAGATTGTGCTTGCCGGTGATTCGGCGGGCGGTTACCTGGCCATGAAGGTCGCCGAAATTGCCGCACTGCGCGGAATCACGCGGCCCGCTGCCGTGGTGGGATATTCCCCTCTTCTCAACGTGAACCTCGAGGACCACGATCCCGATTTCATGAAACGCGATGCCTACCTACCGATGTCACAGGTCGAAAAGCTCAAGGACCGGTGGCTGGAGGGTCCGGACGAGATTCCTGGTGCGCAGTCTCCGATCAACGCCGACGCCAGTCTGATTCCGCCGTCGTTCCTGGTGGCCGCCGAATACGAACTGATGCGTCCGGACGTCGAGATCATGACCGAAAACCTGATCAAGGCAGGACAAGCCGTCGAAACGCACATCTGGAGTGGGCAGATCCATGCTTTCCCGGTGATCGGCAAAGCTCTTCGGGAGGGTAAGGCGATCGTTGATCTCACGGTCAAGTTCCTCGAGCGAACGATGGCCTCGCAGAACCAGATCAGCGCCTGAGGTGTTTGTCAGCCGATCGACGTGAGTGTTGCGTAGTCGTCGTTGTCGAGAACGCCCTCGACGACTGCGCGAACTTCCGAGGCATGCAACGTGATCGAACCACCGTGGTTGTCGAGGAAGGCGGTATCCGCGGCGTCTCGCCCGGTCGAGATCCGCACAAGATTGCTGCGCGGCGCCAATTGCGTTGCGTCGACAACGCGCCACACGTTGTCGATACTGGCTTCGACGACGGCGTGAAAATCCATCGGATCGCAGCCCGGCGCGTAGACGGCCACCAGGCGAGCGGGAATCCCCACCGCGCGTAGCAGCGAGATGGTCAGGTGCGAGTAGTCGCGGCACACTCCGGCGCCGGCCAGCAAGGTGTCTACCGCACTGTCGGTGCCACGGCTGGTGCCCGGGACATAACTCAAATGTGTACTCACCCAGCGCGTGACTTCGAGGAGGAGTTCGGCCGGGGGAGTGGCGAGATCGAATTGCCCGGCGACAAAACCGAAGAACTTGTCGGCCTCGGCATAGCGACTGGGGCGCAGATATTTCGACACGTCGTAGTCGCCGACCGACGCCGGTTCTGCGCGGCCGATGACGGTTGCGTCGTAGCTGACGATCAGTTTGCCTGGGGCGCAGTCGAGTAGGTGAATCCGGGTGCCGTGTTCGGCGATGACCTCACGGGGTTCGATCGGATTGCCGTCATGGACGAACGACATCGTTTCCAGCAGTTCGACACCCGGCGCGCGCGTCACCGCGATCTTGAACTCCAGGTTGGTCGCCTCGTCGATCTCGATGTCGAGCAGGGCGGCGACGGTACGTTTCATCGGATCATCTTTACACCGAATTCGGACACCCACCACCTGGGAGGATTGTGACAGTGCGATCAGGCTTCGGGATAGTCGACGTCGACGCCGCTGCTGAGGTCGCTGCACTCCACCAACTCCACGCCGTGTTCGCGTAGATAGGTGTTGGCGCCGCCGTCCCCGGTGAGTGACTCTGCAAGCGTCGGCCAATGGTCGCGTCCGATCAGGACAGGATGGCCGGGCCTTCCGTGAAAGACAGCTCTTCGCAGTATGTTTCGTGATGGGATGCCCTGACCCGCGATTCGCGTCACGGTGTCGGTGTTCAGGTCCGGGACATCGACCAGGGAGATCGCTGCCGCCTCGGCACCCTCGATCTGCATGGCTGCCTCGAGTCCGCAGCGTAGTGATGCGCTCATTCCCCGTTCCCAATCCGATTTCACCACAATGACATCGGTGGTGGGCAGCAGTTCGACGGCGTCCTCGGCCTGTGCGCCGAGAACCACGATGACCGGTGAGAGTCCGGCGGACTGCAGTGTCGCCACCCCGTGGCGAAGCCAAGGCTGGCCGTCCGTGCCCGTAACGAGAGCTTTCGGTTTGCCCATGCGGGATCCGGCCCCGGCAGCCAGCAGGATCCCGCACGTCGACATGGTTATGCTCCGGTGACCCGCGGGCGCAGCCACTCGATCAGATCGTTCAGAACCTCTTCCTGCTCAGGCTCATTGAAGATCTCGTGATACAAGCCGTCGTACACCTTCAAGGTGACGTCCGAAGAACCGGCCAACTCTGCTACGAGCTTGCTGCCGGCGGGGTCCGTCAATCGGTCGTCCGAGCCGTGTTGAAGCAGTACGGGAATGGTGAGCGATGGCAGGCGCGCCGGGAAGCCTTCCGCGGCGGTGATCATGCCGCGCGCAATTCCGGCAGGAACCTTGCCGTGGTGAACCAGCGGGTCGGCGTTGTACTTGTCGACAACCTTCTGATCACGCGATACGGCAGCCGCTTCCAGGTTCTCGACAGGCACGTCGGGGAGGTACTTGCCGACGATCTTGCCCAGCTGCATCACGATCTTCGGAGTGCCGGTTGCGATGATCACAGCAGGTCCGGACAGGGCGAGTGCTTTGAGATCGGCCTGATGGTCGAGGGCATAAGAAAGTGCGATTGCGCCTCCCATGCTGTGGCCGAGCAGGAACTTGTCCTTACCGGGATGTGCCGCCGTCACGATCGAGAACAACGTGTGGACGTCGTCGGTGAAGTCGGAGAATTCCTTCAGGTGAACGCGCTTGCCGCCAGAGCGCCCGTGTCCGCGATGGTCGGGTGCGTACACGATGAGCCCGAGTTCCCCGAGCCGCGCAGCAACATGGTCGTAGCGCCTCGCGTGTTCGCCGAGTCCGTGGCACAGGACAAGAACCCCGGTGGGTTCGCGGTCCGGTGTCCACACGTCGTAGACGATCTTGGTGCCGGCTACTCCGGTGAACGACGACTCTTCGTGCTGCATTGTTGCGCCCTCTCTGCGACCGGTTCCGGTACGCGGATTCTCACATGCTATTCGCCCCGTGGGCAGGGCGCGGGTGTTCAGGGTGTGAGGTCGTCGAGGAAACTTCGACACTTGTTTGTTACGGCTGGTTACATTAACTTAGGGGCGTGACCGGACAAACCGTTGATCGTTCCGACCCTGTTCCAGCCACCCGCTCGCGCCGATTGTGGCGACCCGCGGTTCGGGCCTTGCTGGACGGCGCGCTACCGCTGATCGACAAGCGAATGGCGGAATCGGTACGCCCGTTCGATCGGCCCGAGATGATGCGTCCGCACCTGGCTTCGCGGAAGTTCGCGTGGACGC
The DNA here is from genome assembly GCF_030056745.1 of Rhodococcus sp. IEGM 1406. Taxonomy (NCBI): domain Bacteria; kingdom Bacillati; phylum Actinomycetota; class Actinomycetes; order Mycobacteriales; family Nocardiaceae; genus Rhodococcus; species Rhodococcus sp. IEGM 1406. The sequence continues at coordinate 694,394 of NZ_JASHKO010000001.1, forward strand.
ACTACGGGATCTTCGTTCCCCGGCTGCCAGGGCCTTTCCGTTACCTCAACATCATGACGTTGATCGGTGCAACCGGGACGGTGGTGTTCGACAACGACTATCTCGCTGCACTCGACGCGCGAAACACTGCAACCGTGCTGAGTTCTACCGCAGCGCCGGGGCATCACTTCTATCGGGCGTACGACGCGGCCGATGAGTGTGCGTTCGAAGAAGATGGTTCGCGAATCGCCTTCGGTGACAACCTGATCATCGACAACAGCTATCCGAAGTTCCGTGTCACCGGACGATACGACTCTTTCGACGTCGATCTCGAGATCGTGGCATCAGATCAAGCGTCGTGGTTCGTGCGCAATCCCGTCTACGACCACGTCAGTCTGCTGGCGCAGTGTTCCGGGACGATCTCGAGTCCGGATGGCCCGGTGAGTATTTCGGCTCCGTGCACCGTCGAATACGCGCGGTGTATGACACCGCAATCGTTGACCCGCCGCGCCCTTCCCGAGTCCTGGAAGCTCCCGGCCGATTTCTTCACCTACCAGATCGTTCAGCTCGACGACCGGCATCAATTGTTGCTCACCGATGTTCGAGCTTCAGGGGTTACGGCGTGCAAGCTCGCCTACATTCGGACGGTGGACGGCAGCGCAAGAGTCTTCGACGATGTGGTGTTCGACGTACTCGAGTACGCCGACGCATTGCATGTCGACCCGCAGGGACGTGAGATGCGTGTGCCGCGCGTACTGCGTTGGCAGGTACGCGATTACGGCAGGGCGATTGTCGAGTTCGAGGCCGAGATCGACTCGGAGTGGCGCTATGGCCACGGTAAGGGATACGTCGGCGCGTACACCTACCGGGGAAGCTTCGACGGTGCGTCGATCAACGGCACCGGTTACATCGAATGGGTGGACTGCGAAGTGTAAGGCACCTAGTGTGTATCGGTGCCTTTCGTAGACCCCGCCTCGCTGACGACTCGTCCGCAGAAGATCCTTGTCGCGGGGACCTCGGGCGCCGGAAAGACGACTCTCGCCGGTCGAATCGGGCAGCTTCTCGGGATCGAACACACCGAGTTGGACTCGCTGTTCCACGGGCCCGACTGGGTTCCGCTCGAGAGTTTCGAAACCGAAGTACGACGCTTTTCCAGCGAGCCGGCCTGGGTGACCGAGTGGCAGTACGGTGCGGTGCGTGAGCTTCTGGCCGAGCGTGCGGACCTGATGCTGTGGTTGGATCTGCCTCGGCGGACGGTGATGCGCCAGGTGATCACACGAACCGTGCGTCGGCGATTGCAGCGAGAGGTGTTGTGGAATCGCAACATGGAGCCGCCACTGCACACCATTCTGTTCGATCCGGATCATGTGGTGCGCTGGGCCTGGCGAAGCGACGGACGCAACGGCGAGCGTATGGCCACGGTCCTTGTCGATGTGCCGTCGCTGCCGATAGTTAAGCTGCGCAGTCGAGACGAGATCGAGGCTGTGCTCGAAGTCCTCGGCCGTCTGCCCTCAGATCGTCTGAGCTAGGCGAAATCCCAGGTCGTCGATAGCAAACGTCGGGTGGCTTCGCCTCCTTACGGTAGCGCCGCAACCGCGCTCACTTTCGGCCCAACTGCCGCCGCGGAAGATCCGGTACGTGCCGTAAACCTCGGGGTCGTAGAGATCCCAGCACCATTCCCAGACATTGCCGATCATGTCGTACAGGCCCCAGTTGTTGGGTGCCTTCATCCCGACGTCATGTGCTCGTCCTTCTGAATTGTCGCTGTACCAGGCAATCTCGTCGATTTCGCCGTAGCGGTAGCCGGAGGTGCCGGCTTTGCACGCGTACTGCCACTCGGCCTCGGTGGCGAGTCGGTAGCCGGTTGCCGCCCGGTCCCACCGGGGAGACTCGGTGTCGATGTCGTGATACGCGGGCGACAGACCGTCCGCGACTGACAGTGTGTTGCAGGTTGCGATGACGTCTTTCCACGAGAGGTCGACCGCGGGTTTGCTCGGATCGTCCGCCGAATCTCCGTGAAGCAGTGCCCTGGTGGTGAGATGGCGAGCGAGGCGGAATGATTCGACTTTCGAGGTCCACGCAGTGCCTTTGCGATCGTCTCTGAGATGCACCTCGCCGGCAGGGATCTCGATCATCAATTCCGCTGCTCCGGTCATTCGTTCATCATCGCAGAGGTTGTCGCTCACCCGGGGAGACGCTCGAACGCAGCTTGTGGGTCAAGGCCGGTACGCATGCGCCATGCGGTCAGTGCAAGCCCGAGACACACCACCTGCGCCGGATCGTCGAGGGAAACTCCCATCAGCTTCTCGATACGAGTGAGCCGTGCATAGAGCGACTGGCGCCGAATGCCGAGGAAATCCGCGGTTCTCACCTTGCCGCCCCGATGTGCGAGGTACGCGTCGAGTGTCCGGACGAGATCGGCGGAATGTGCTGTGTCGTAAGCGATCAGCGAACCGAGTTGCTCCGTGACGAACGAGGACAAGGAAGCGGGTGTCGTGCCGGCGGCGAGCAGTCGCTGGACGCCGACGTCCCTCGCGAGGATCACTCCGGTCCGGGTGCCGAAACGCCGCGCGATCTGGACGACTTCGCGAGCTTGCGCGACCGCCGCCCCGACGCCCGACAGATCCTCGACCGGCGTCGCCACTCCGAGCGTGCGTACCGCGGAACCACCCGGCCCGCGGCGTAGCAGCTCGTCGGCTTCGGTGAACGCAGTCCGCACTCGAGCGGGGGATGCGGACGCCCACCCATGCGCTAGCACGATGACGTGATTGGCCGCAGTCCCGACGACACAGGAGCCGAGCACGGCCCGCACGGCGTCGCGTACTTGGTCAGCGAGCTCTCGAACCGGCGTTTGCCGATCGATGTCGACAGCGGCGACGAGGACGTGGTGCCCCTCCGACAACGGCGTCCACCCGGCCGCTGTCAGTCGTTCGGACAAGTCGCCGTGCGATGTGAGCACACCGCCCACCACGTCGGTGATCACCGATTGGGCGAGTGACTGTCTTGGGCCGAGATCGCCGTGACGGCCGAGTTCCAGAGCCACCGCGACGGCGGCGCAGTTTGCGACGGCGGTTCGGCGTGTAGTTGCGGGCCCGCACAGAACAAGTCGACCGAGTGAGTTCGTCGGTCCGCGTACGTCGTGGATCGTGCGTTCGGTCTCGGACCGCTCTGCGCCGGTTGTGCTGCGCTCGACGGTTCTGCCATCCGCGTCGAGCAGATCGACGGCGCACCCCGCGAGTCGTGACACCTTGTCGAGCAGCGCGGTCATGCCCTGGCCTGCGACCACGAGACTCAGAAGTTCTTGCCAGACAGGCTCGCCCGCTTGCGCCGAACCGAGAGTGCGGCGGAGCATCAGGTCGTGAAAGTCTTCGACCATCCGCTCGAAGGGCACTACCGCGTGCAGGGCCAAGAACGCGAGCCCGCGTCGGCGCGATGCTTCGACGAGTTCGGGAGGGGCCGTGAGGAACGAGCGACCGACTTCCATCGCGAGCGCGACGCATCCTGCGTCCGCCAACTGGTCGATGTAGGCGGTGAGCTGCTCGGGAGACCGCCCGTGCAGACCGAGGCCCGTGGTCAGAAGGACCTCACCTCCGGACAGCAGCCCACCCATCTCGTACACCTCGGAAGAATGGACCCAGCGAACCACCGCGGTATCGACGTCGCCCGCGAGCACCTCGATTGCGGCGGCCTTGAACGAGGGCATCGCAAGAACTTGTCGCAGAGTCGGAAGCATTTCTATATCGTCCGCCGAGGGGGCACTTCGTCATAGAGCTAGTTCTGCCGAACTGACAGGTTGTCCCTTGTCGGGCTGTTACCACCGTGGTCGGATTGTGACACGAGCCACAATCGACGATTTTGGTCAGACTCCAGGAGCGCACATGAATCACCCGGCACACACCGATGAGTATTTTCTCGGACTTGCGATCGAACAGGCGAAGATCGGTTGGGAGGAGGGCGGCGTGCCGATCGGCGCGGCGCTGATTCACCGCGGCGAGGTTCTCGCAGTCGGACGTAACCGTCGGGTCCAGATGAACAGCGCCATCCGTCATGGAGAGACCGACTGCATCGAGCGTGCCGGACGACTGCCGGCCTCGGTGTATCGCGAGTGTGTCCTCTACACGACTTTGTCGCCGTGCTTCATGTGCGCCGGAACTGCGCGTCTGTACGAGATCCCTCGAATCGTGGTCGGCGAAAATCGTTCCTTCGAAGCGTCGGAAGAATGGTTGCGCAGCAGCGGAATTCAGGTCGACGTCGTCGACGACGCGGAGTGTGTGGCACTGATGGACCGCATGCTGACCGAGCGCCCGAGCCTGTGGCTCGAAGACATCGGCGAAGTTGTATGAGCAGCGCCGTCGAACCTGCCACGGTCGCAGGCGATTCGGAGAGCGCAGGCCCTCCGGTCGACCCGGACTATCCCGTTACTCCGGTTCCGCTTCATGCACGAAAGCCGTTCTTCTCACTCGCGGTGGTGTTGTTGGGGTTCACCATCTTCACACCGACGATGTTGGCCGGAGCAGCGCTCGGTACCGCGTTCTCGTTCTGGAAACTGATGGTGGTGATCGCCGCCGGATCCGCCATCTTGGGGGTGTACGTCGCCATGATGGGGTTCGTCGGAGCCCGAACCGGACTCACAACAGTTGTGATGGCGCGCTACAGTTTCGGCACTCGCGGGTCCAAGCTCGCTTCGATCCTGCTGGGCGGTACCCAGATCGGCTGGTACGGAGTGATCATCGGCACGATCGGCGATCTCACCGCGCAGGCATTGGGCTGGGATTCCTATCTCGCGCGAGCGTCGGTGATGATCGCGGCGAGCATCTTGATGTGCATCACTGCCTGCTACGGCTACCGCGGAATGTATTGGGTCTCGCTCGTCTCGACGCCCTTGATTCTGGCGTTGGCCTGCTGGGTCGTGTTCCGGTCCCTCGAGGAAGTCGGTGGATTCTCCGGCCTGGTCTCGGTTCAACCACAGACGACCATGACGATCGCGCTCGCAATCACCACTGTGGTCGGCACATTTGTATCGGCGGGAACGCAAGCGCCCAACTGGACCAGGTTTGCCCGTTCCGGATCACAAGCGGTGTGGGCCTGCGTTATCGGGTTCCTGCTCGGAAACGGATTGATGATCCTGTTCGGTGCCATCGGAGCCATCACGTTCCACGAGGGTGACTTCGTGCTGATTCTCTACAACCTCGGGCTTGTCGGCTGGGGCCTGGTCTTGCTTTTCGGGAATCTCTGGAAGAGCAACGCCGACACCGCTTACGCCTTCGGGGTGGCCGGTGCCGAACTGTTCAGAAAGCCCCGCAAGACCCCGTTCGTCATCGGTGGATGTGTGATCGGAACGGCACTCGCCCTGACCGGTGTGCACAACCATCTGGTCGACTACCTGAGCCTTCTCGGAACGTTCATCCCGCCATTGGGCGGTGTGATCATCGCGGACTTCCTGTGCCGCTGGCGGCGCGGCATTCCCGAGAGTTACACCCCGCAGCCGGTCCACTGGCGAAACCTCGCCGTCTATGCCGTCGCAGCGTTCCTCGCATGGCTTTCCGGTGAGTTCGAAGTGGGAATCCCGCCGCTGATCGGCATCGTCGCAGCGATTGCGCTGACGATGTTCCTGCACAGGGTTTTCGGTAACACCTCGGCAAACCGGGAGGTCTCGACCTCCACCGTCTGAAGCACGCTTCAGAGACCGGCGAGCCCCTGGCGGTATCGACCCCGCCGGGGGCTCGCGTAGTTGATGAAAAGGGCAGACGCTTCCGTCCCAACCGTCACCGCAGAACAGGCAGGTACGGTGCCTCGATTCCCTGCTCTTCGAACGCAGTCAGCGCCGAGCGTGCAAATGCGCGCTGGACTGCCCACTGGCGCCCAGGCTTGACCTGCGCCGTCACTCGAATGGTAATTGCCTCGGCAGTAACCGAATTGACTCCCAGCATCTCCGGTTTGTCGATCATGTCCGCCCTGATCGGTTCGGACTCCGCCGCCTCGAGGACAGCTCGCGTCGCCACCTCGCACGCTTTGTGCACGTTCGCGTTGTGGGCGATCGGGAGATCGAGAACTGCAGTGGCGTAACCCTGACTCATGTTGCCCACTCGCAGGATTTCGCCATTGCGGCAGTACCACAAGGTGCCGTTGGCATCTCGAATCGTGGTGACACGCAGGCCAACTGTTTCGACGGTGCCGACCGCGTCGCCGAGATCGACGACGTCGCCGACACCGTACTGATCTTCCAGCAACATGAAGATGCCGGAGAGGAAGTCACGCACCAGGTTTTGTGCACCGAAACCGATGGCAAGACCGATGACGCCGGCGGATGCGATGAACGGCGCGACGTTGATCCCGAGGATGCCGAGGATCTGCAGCACACACCAGACGAGGATGACGATGGACACCGTCGATTTGAGTACCGAACCGATGGTCCGGGCTCGCTGCGATCGGCGCTCGTTCACCTTGGCGTTCGGAGACTTGCGAGGCTTCGACATTCGATCGATCCCGCGGTGCAGTGCGAAGCGCAGAACGACTGCGAGCGCCACGTAGATCGCGATCTCGACGGGTCGGTGAATCAGCCAGTCTCGGTTGGTGTCGGTCAGTTCCCATGCTTGTATTTCGGAAATCATCCCCATGCAGTCTACGGATTCCCACCGATTCGGGCATCGTCGCAGGGCAGGCGGTCCAAAGCCGTACAGGCAGCTAGGCTTACGCCATGGCTGCGTTCACTGGCATACCCGTTGCTGCACTCGACTTCTACGAAGACCTGGAGGCCGACAACAGCAAAACCTGGTGGGCAGCGCACAAGGAGACGTACGACGAAGTGGTTCGTCGTCCGATGGCGTCGTTGACCGCGGCGTTGGAGGACGAATTCGGCACGGCCAAGCTCTTTCGGCCATATCGTGACGTTCGATTCTCGAAGGACAAGATCCCGTACAAGACGCACCAGGGAGCGTTCGTCGGTCTCGCCGAGAGCTGTGGCTACTACGTGCAGATCGACGCGGCAGGGTTGATGGTGGCCGGTGGTTTCTACGCCAGCAGTTCGGAGACCATCGCGCGTTATCGTGCGGCTGTCGACGACGACGTTCGAGGGCCGGAGCTCGAGAAGATCTTGGCCTCCGTCGAGAAGGCCGGATTCACGATCGGCGGCGACAAGCTCAAGACGGCACCTCGCGGATACACGGTCGACCACCCGCGGATCGAATTGCTGCGTCACAAGTCGCTGACTGCTGGTCGTAGTTACCCGAGCCCGTCGTGGCTGGACAGCGCCAGGACATTGAAGGAAGTTCGCACAGCGTGGCGCGCACTGACGCCCTTGGTCGAATGGTCCGGACAGGTGCTCGGACCGAACTGACTGTCCGACAGAAAAGTGTGACGTAGCCGTAGGAGAGTTCACCTCGAGTTCATCGAAACTCGAGACGCCTGGGGCTAGCGTGATGTGCGTAACCGAAAGTTTCGGCCCCGCTTCGAGTCGCAGCGCCGCAGTTCGAAGCCATTTTCTCTCGATCGACATCGTGAACAACCCGTGTCAGTGGAGACCATCATGGCTATGTTTCTCGCTCTCGTCCTGATCATCTCGGTCCTCGGAATCGTCGGCACCTACCTCGCGTTCAGTGCGGTCTACTTCGTCGAGATGCGCAAACTCGACAAGTAAGGGGTGCGAATTGGCCTGATTCGACTATTTCTGGGCCGATCGCGACGACCCTCCCTGCGTACGCTGTTAGGGCATCCTTATCCGCTCGCAACAGTGGATGATTCATTTCTTCTGGAGGTTCGACACGCATGCCCGCTCAATCCACGCTCTTGCTTCCCGAGGGCTACTCCGACAACCGCCTCGTTTCGGACCTCACACGTCGGCAGTTCGGCTTCGGTGCCGGGATCGCCGGACTGGGCGCGTTCCTGGCGGCCTGCGGTGACAGCGGGAGCAGTTCGGGTGAAACCGAAATGCGTTCTGTGACGACACCTCTCGGTACCTACGACATTCCCGTCAATCCGAAGAGGGTTGTCGCGATCGACTCGCGGCTCGATCTGGAACCTGCTGTAGCTCTGGAACTTCCGCTCGTCGGCTACACGTACGCCCAGGCGACACCGTGGGTGCCTATCGATTCGTCGGTGCCGTTCCTGTCGGAGATCCCCAACCGCGAACAGATCTTGGCGCTCGAGCCCGACCTGATCGTGTGCCTCAACTACGAGAGCGAGTGGTGGCCGGTCGCCGAGATGTCCACCATCGCACCGGTTCTGACGACCGAGTTCACCGACGACTGGCGTACAAACCTCTCGCGGCTGTCGGGCTGGCTCGGTCGAACGGCCACACTCGATCGATTGACGCTCGACTACGACAATCTGATTTCCGACATCCGCAGTCGTCATGCCGAGAAGATTGCGTCCAAAACCGTTGCCAGTGTCTCGTTCATGCCAGACACGAACACGCTGTACGTCACGAGCATCCGTACGTCCGAGAAGGGCGACAAGCCCAGCGACATGACGCTCGGCGACATCGGTGGCAAAACTGCCACCTCGGAGGGCCTCGATCCCGAGGGCGGCGTCAGCCTCGAAGGCCTCGATGTGCTGGCCGGCGTCGACGGCTTCATGATCACCGAAAACGAGGACAGTGCCGCGTACCAGGCATTGGTGGCGAGCAAGCTGTGGCAGCGACTCCCGGCAGTGCAGGCTGGCAACGTCACCAGTCTGGGTGGCTCCACGTTCTACGGTTCGATCTACACGATTTCATACGTGGCACAGGGTTGGGATGCCCTGTACAACAAGATCAGCTGAAGCCTCTGCCGACCGGACCGATGAGTTTCGGTAACGCGGGCGGTCTAATCAGGTAGGCATTGACCAAACCTGAGGAGATCGACGTGCAAACAGAGCAATCCCCAGCGGTAGTGCAATCCCGCGACGGCACGACCATCGCATACGAACGCTCCGGTGCCGGACCAGCAGTGGTTCTGGTTGCCGGAGCGTTCTGCGATCGAGGGTGGTTCGATTCTCTCGCTGCTGCGTTGGCGGCGGACTTCACGGTGTACTCGTACGACAGGCGGGGACGCGGTGACAGCGGTGACAGCGGTGACAGTCGTGCGTTCTCGATCGACGCCGAGGTGGAGGACTTGCGGGCGGTCGTCGCTGCCACCGGTGAAACGCCGCTGGTCTACGGATTGTCGTCGGGTGCTGCGCTGGCTTTGGAAGCCGCAGCGCAGGCCGTGCCGATGCGTAAGCTCGCCGTCTACGAGGCGCCGTACATGGACGACGACCAGCGTGACGAGACTGCCCAAAGTGACCTGGAGCGGTTGATCGCGGCCGGCGACAGGGAAGGTGCTGTGACGCGTTTTCTGGATCTGACGGGTGCATCCCCGGAGATGGTCGACGAGATCAAGCGGAGTGCCGATTGGCCCGACATGTGCGCCATCGCGCACACCTTGCCTTACGACGTCGCCGTGTGTGATCACGGCTGTCAGTCGCTCGACTGGCTTGCCTCCATTACCGTCCCTACATTGGTCATGTACGGCGGTGACAGTGGTCAATGGGCACCTTCTTCGGCGACGCGAATCGCTGTAAAAGTCTCGGGGACAAAGACTTTGGAGATCCCCGGTCAGGGTCACGGCGTTGCCGACGACGCTATTGTCCCGGCTCTGCGTGAGTTCTTTTCCGGCTAATCGCAGTGCGGCGAAAACGATCGTCAACCTAGGGTTGACGTTTTCGATTGCGTCAACCTATGGTTGACGCATGAGCAAGCCAGTGGAAATGACCAACAAGGTTCGACTCGACGACCTCATCGACGCGATCAAGAAGGTGCACACCGACGCGCTCGACCAACTTTCCGACGCCGTGATCGCAGCTGATCATCTCGGTGAAGTTGCAGATCACCTGATCGGCCACTTCGTCGACCAGGCGCGCAGGTCGGGAGCGTCGTGGACGGAGATCGGTGCGAGCATGGGTGTGTCGAAGCAGGCTGCGCAGAAGCGTTTTGTTCCCAAGGCGCCGAGTGATCAGAAGCCGATGGATCCGAACGAAGGGTTCAACCGGTTCACTCCCCGGGCGAAGAACGTCGTCATGGCCTCGCAGAACGAAGCCCGCGCTGCCGGTAACGCAGAGATCCAGCCCGAGCACCTGCTCCTGGGGCTTGTCGAGGAGCCTGCCGGGTTGGCTGCGAAGGCGATAGTGGCGCAGGGGGTGGAGCTCGGGTCCGTCCGAGCTGCAGTGGCCGTTGTACTCCCGGCTCCGACTTCCGAACTGCCAGAACTTATTCCGTACGACGCTCGCGCGCGCAAGGTCCTCGAACTGACGTTCCGTGAGGCTCTTCGCCTGGGCCACAACTACATCGGAACCGAGCACATCCTGCTCGCGCTGCTCGAACTCGAAGACGGATCAGGTGTTCTGACTGATCTCGGAATCTCGAAGTCGGTGGCGGAGTCGAACATCGTGGGAGTGCTGGCCGTCATTCAGGATCAGTGATTCATATGTGAATCTGATGCAGAAGAGGGCCGCACCCTTGCGGGTGCGGCCCTCTTCTTGTGTCACTGATTAGACAGCGCGCACATTGGTGGCCTGAGGACCCTTCTGGCCCTGGCCAACCTCGAACTCCACACGCTGGTTCTCGTCGAGCGACTTGTAGCCGTTGCCCGAGATTTCAGAGTAATGAACGAACACGTCCGGTGTTCCGTCGTCGGGAGCGATGAAACCAAAGCCCTTTTCGCCGTTGAACCACTTCACGATGCCCTGTGCCATACCGATACTCCCTACAAACTCGATCCGGGCCCTCACATCGAAGTCCCGATCTCGATGTGTCTATCCTCCCACGCCGCGCAAGTCGAACGGTGGGCGACGTGCAAAAGACGGTAATTCGGAAGCTTTCGAGGAGGGAATGGCAACTGATCTTCGACTGATTTTCGACGCTGGAGCGACCCGATCGCCGAAGGCAGGGACTGGTGGCTCGCCCAACTGCCTGCGGTGATAGATCAGCGGGAATGTACTTGTCCGCTCGAGAACGGTCCATATTTATCGCTCCGATCTCTCGGAATCGCAAACGTAGGAACCCTATCGAAGATGAGGGTGGGCTAACCTCTCATTCGCTGTGCCCTCGGCGCGCGCAGCAGTCGCCGAGAAGGAGAGTGCATACATGTACGGAACGATTTGTGAATCCACGACGTCTGAACTGGTGGACCAGCTCAGTCGCCGTGGGTTCTTCGGCGTCGGTGCGGTGGCAGCGGCCGCCATCCTTGCGGGTTGTTCGACTACGTCAGATGCCGCTGATGCCGGCGAACGACGCGAGGTGATCAATGCGCTCGGCACCACCACGATCTCGGGGAAGCCGGAAAGGATCGTTGTTGCCAGCGACTTCACGGATCTCGAATTCCTGCTCTCTCTCGGCGTTCACCCAGTCGCCTACGGTAATACGGGTGCGTGGGACCGCGGTGCACTGCCTTGGCAGAGCACCGCTGGAATAGCCGATCTCGAAAGCTTCGACACCACAGGCGAAATCAGCCCGGAGATCATCGCGCGCTACTCACCGGATCTCATCATCGGAATGAAGACCTATCTCGAACCGGCAGCCGAGAGGCTCAGCCAGATCGCGCCGGTCATCGCGCTGGACTGGACCACCTCGTGGCGTGACGGCGTCGCCACGGTCGGGCAGGCCGCTTTTGTCGACGAGGCCGCTGCTGCAGCGATCGCCCGGACCGACGCCCTGATCTCCGACACCGCCGCTTCGCTGAATGGCTTGGGTGGCAAGACGATCATGATCGGCTCGATGTACGGCGATCAGTTGTATGTGCAGGGGGATGCCAGTGCGCCCGGGGTTCTGCTGCGCGAACTCGGACTCAACTATCGCGGATACAACGCCGAGCAGATGACTGCGCTGTCGATGGAGCAGGCGGAGGTACTCGCACCCGCAGACATTTTGCTCAGCCTCGCTTCTGATCAGGAAGCGACGACGAGGCTGGAGAACTTCGCAGTTTTCCAGAACCTCCCCGCGGTGAAGGCGCGAGCCTATGCGCCGGTCGAACTTCTGCTCTCGAATGCCTTTGTCGACAATTTCGGTCCACTGAGCGCGCCGTACGCCTTGCCGCAGCTCGCCGAGGTCTTGACCGGGCTTGCGGCGGGCCAGGGAAAACAGCTCCCCTGACCTCGCTTCCGAGCCTACGGACGCAGCGTCGGCCTAGCATCGAGACATGGTGGACATAGATCTGACGGGCCGCGCCGCAGTAGTCGGCGGATCACAACCGCTGCGAGCGATACTCGAAACACCCACTACCCCCGGCCCGTGGCCGGGGGTAGTGATGATTCACGAGGCCTTCGGGCTCGAGGAGGTGATGCAGCGGCAAGCCAAGCGACTGGCCGCTGCGGGGTTCTTGACGCTTGCTGTCGACCTCTACAGCGCGGGCGGGGCGAAGCGGTGCCTCGTGCCCACCATGACGTCGATGCTTCGAGGACACGGCAAGGCGTTCACCGACATCGAAGTCGCTCGCAGTTGGCTGGTGGAATCCCCGGACTGCACCGGAAAGATCGGTGTCATCGGATTCTGCATGGGCGGCGGCTTCGCGATGGTCAGCGCCGGAGATTTCGACGCTGCCTCGGTCAACTACGGTCAGCTTCCACGCAAACTCGATGAGGCCGTGGTGGATGCGTGCCCGATCGTCGGGAGTTTCGGAGGCAAGGACTTCTCGCTCCGCGGTGCGGCAGCGAAACTGGAGACGGCGCTCAGCAATGCCGGTATCGAGAACGACGTCAAGGAGTACCCCACCGCCGGCCACGCGTTCCTCAACGACGCGGAGGCCGGACCCAAGGTGCTTCGTCCGTTGGAGCGCATCCTCGGAATCGGTCCCGATCCTGTTGCAGCGCAGGATGCCTGGAAGCGAATCGACTCGTTCTTCGGGCGCCACCTGGCCTGATCAGCGACTGGTTCTCTCACCGCCGTTGACTGCCAATACCTGACCGGTGATCTGCCGGGCGCCAGGTGAGGCCAAGAAGTGGACGGCTGATGCGATGTCGTCCGGTGTTCCGGCGCGCTTGGTGCTGGTGGACTCGATCAGCATCGCGCGACGCTCGTCCGTCAGAAAGTCTCGGAAGAACTCGGTGTCGGCGATGTAGCCGGGGGAGACGATGTTCGCGGTGATGCCTTCGGGCCCCAGCTCGGCGGCCAGATCGATATTCCACGTCGCAACTGCGGCTTTGGCAGCGCCGTATGCGCCCGCGCCCTTGTCGGCGGCAATCGATCCGATGGTGATGACGGCACCGCCGCTGGGGATTCGATCGCGAACTGCGGCTGTGGTCAGCACTGCCGAGATGAGATTGGAGTCCAGATTCGCACGCCACCCGGCGGCCAGGGATTCCAGATCTGACGGTGCTTCGCGATCGAAGTCCGTGTTGCCACCGGCGCAGTGCACCACGACGTCGATGGTTCCCGGAAGCGAATCCTGCAGCCGCTTCAGGTCTTTCGGGTCGGAGTTATCACACGTCAAGGCGTGAACATCGGAACCCAACTCCTCCGCGGTCTTTTCGAGTGGTTCCGTGCGTCGGCCGGTGACAAAAACTGTGTCTCCGTCTCGGGCGAACGCCGCTGCAACTGCGCGCCCGATCCCTGTTCCGCCGCCGGTTACCAGAACTGTGCGTGTCATGCCTACCTCCGTGAGCTACGTTTAGACCTATACGACGAACGTATCATTTAGAGCTAAATGAGGTGTGCAGTGGTGGGCGATTACAACCCGGACGACGCAGTGGACGCGGTTGCGTTGGCCTGGCTTCGCGAAAGGCCGGGCACGCCCGTAGAGGGTATCGGCATCGTGACCAGGCTGTGGATGTGCGCCAAGCTGCTCGGTGAGGATCGCCGACGGGTACTCGCCTCGGCCGGTGCGGACACGGCCACGCTGGACCTACTCAGTGTCCTGCGGCGATCCGGCGAGCCGTATCAGTTGACGACTCGCCAGATCACCGAGCAGACCGGAGTCACGGCCGGTGCGATCTCGCAGCGACTCGCGCGCGCGGAGAACGCGGGTCTGGTGGAGAGGTCCTCCGCCGCGCAAGGGTCACGAATAGTGCTCGTGACCCTCACTGCCGCCGGTCACGAACTGGTGGAGCAATTGGTGGACCGAGTCCTCGGCCGTGAAGCCGAACTGACGTCGATTCTCACCGAGCAGCAGCAGACCGAACTCACCGAACTGCTGCGTGTCTTTCTCGACGGTCTACGCGGCGAACTCGGTGACCCTGGCGTCGCGCACGTCGGGGCTTGATCAGGACAGGCGCTCGAACACTGCAGCCAGGCCCTGCCCGCCGCCGATACACATCGTCTCGAGGCCGTAACGTGCTTCGCGACGGTCCATCTCGCGCAACAGGGTGGCCAGGATTCGTCCACCCGTGGCACCGACCGGATGGCCGAGGGAGATGCCGGAGCCGTTGGGGTTGACGCGCGGGTCGTCGGCTTCGAGCTTCCAACTCTGCAGGACTGCAAGTGCTTGTGCCGCAAAGGCTTCGTTGAGTTCGATGACATCCATGTCCGCCAAGGTCAATCCGAGGCGGCCGAGTGCCTTCTCCGACGCCGGGACGGGACCGATGCCCATGGTGCGCGGGGGAACTCCGGCAACGCTCCAACTTGCCAGGCGTGCGAGGGGTCGCAGTCCGAGTGCGCGGGCTTTGTCTGCGGTGGTGACGATCGCCAGCGCTGCGCCGTCGTTCTGGCCGCTGGCATTACCTGCCGTCACGGTGGAGTCCGGGTCGATCTTTGCGCGCATGGGACGAAGGCGTGCAAGCGATTCCATCGAAGTATCGGCCCGCGGATGCTCGTCGGTGTCGACGAGCAGGGCCTCGCCCTTGCGCTGCGGAACGGATACCGGAACGATTTCCTCGGCGAAGACGCCGTTCTTCTGTGCAGCAACAGCACGCTGATGCGACTGCACCGCGAGTGCGTCCTGATCTTCGCGGCTGATGGAGAACTCGGCGCGCAGGTTCTCTGCCGTTTCGATCATTCCGCCGGGAACCGGGAAGTCGCGTCCGCCGGCTGTCACGCGGGCGCGCGCGAGACGATCGCTGAGCGCAACACCTTCACCCTTGACACCCCAACGCATTCCGGTTGCGTAGAACTCAGCCTGGCTCATCGACTCGGCACCACCCGCGAGGACCAGATCACTGCCACCGGACTGAACCTGCATGACGGCCTGGATGATTGCCTGCAATCCCGACCCGCACCGGCGATCCACCTGCATGCCGGGAACATCGACGCCCAGACCGGCGTTGAGCGCCGCGATGCGTCCGATCGCCGGAGCTTCACCGTTCGGCGAAGCCTGGCCGAGAATGACGTCGTCGATCTCCGCGCCGGAAATGCCGGTACGCGTGACGAGTTCGGCGATCAACGCCGAGGCGAGATCTTCCGGGGCTACGTCACGGAAGACACCGCCGAAGCGGCCGACAGGGGTACGGAGCGGTTCACAGATGACAACGTCAGGCATTGGTTCTTCCTTGGGTATGCCCGGTCAGCGAGTGGCTGCCGAGTGATTGTTGGACGACTGAGTACGTCCGAGATCGACGGAGATGGCGTCCGCGGTGGCGACTGCGGCCGGAACCAGTTCACCGCGAACAGCTTCGGCGCTGTAGCGGGCGGCTTGGGTGGAGATGTTGACAGCCGCGACCACATCACCGGTTGCGTCCCGGATGGGTGCGGCGAGCGAGCGCAGACCCTCTTCGAGTTCCTGATCGACAATCGCGAATCCGTCGGCGCGAATCTTCTCGAGTTCGGCACGCAGACCGTCGGCGGTGGAGATGGTCTTGCCGGTCAGGCGGGCGAAGGACACTCGGGCGAGGTAGGCGTCCAGGGCGTCGTCCGGCAAGCCGGCGAGCAGAACCCTACCCATGGATGTGGCGTACGCGGGAAAGCGCGTGCCGATGGTGATGGAAACCGTCATGATGCGGCTGACCGGAACACGGGCCACGTACACGACGTCGTCACCGTCGAGGATCGACACGGACGTGGATTCACGGACCTTGGCGGACAAGGCTTCCAGATGCGGCCCGGCGATCTCGGGAAGGGACAGACTGGAGAGGTAGCTGTAGCCGAGTTCGAGGACACGGGGCGTCAACCAGAACACCGAACCGTCAGTACGTACGTATTCGAGTTCGACGAGTGTGAGCAGGAAGCGGCGAGCAGTCGCACGCGTGAGATCGGTGTGCCTGGCAACCTCGCTGAGGGTGCGACGCGGGTGCTCACCGTCGAAAGCCTTGATGACGGACAGCCCACGGGCCAGCGACTGCACGTAGTCCGGTGACGGTCCCGGCGCTTGCTCGCTGCTGTTCTCACTCATGTTGTCTCGTTCTCCTCAGGTTCGGCCGAGAGGTCCGCGAGTGCTTGCTTTCCCAGCGCAAAAGCCAAGTTGCTGTTCGGCACACCCGCATAGACCGCGGTATGGAGAAATACTTCCACGAGTTCGTCGGGATCGATCCCGGCACGCAGCGCAGCGCGAATATGCATGTCGAGTTCGTGTTCGTTGCCGACGGCAGTGAGGATCGCGAGAGTGAGGAGCCTGCGGGTGTGGTGATCGAGGCCGGGGCGTGACCAGATGTCGCCCCACGCCGTACGAGTGATGAAGTCCTGGAACGGGGCCGTGAACTCGGTGGCACCGGCGATGGAACGGTCGACGTGGGCATCGCCGAGCACCTGACGTCGTACGGTCATACCTGCCCCTACCGCGGCGCTACGTTGGGCGAGCGCAGATGTGTGCGAGGCAATATGCGTTGCAAGCAGTTTGGTGACGCACCCGGCCTGTTCGACGTTGGCGAGGTGTGCGCCGGGATCGACCACGTGCAGTACCGCATCGGCGATACCGTCGGCGATCGCGCTCAACGTCGCCGGAGGTGTCGACGGATCCTGCTCGCCTGCGACGAGGAGCGTCGGAGCGACGATGCGGGCCAGGTCGGCGCGGCCGTCCCACATCGAAAGCGCCTCGCAGCAGGCGGCATAACCCTCGTCGGGTGTGGCTTCGACCATCGCGACGTGGCGGGCGACAAGTTCCGGATCGTTTTCGGCCAGTCCCGGCGTGAACCAGCGTCCGACGACGGCGGCCGCGATGGATGCGATGCCGTCCGCACGGACAGCCTGCGCACGATCGATCCACGGCTGAGCCGGGGCGAACTGCGAGGACGTGCACATCAACGTCAACGTCTCGACGCGAGTGGGGTGGTGCGCGGCGATCCACTGGCTGACAGCGCCGCCGAGGGAGAGCCCAACGAGATGTACGGACTCGAGTTCGAGCGAATCGAGGAGAGCGATGACATCGCCGGCAAGATCGGCAATGGAGTAGGGGCCCGCAGGCACCGGTGACTTGCCGTGGCCGCGATGGTCGACGGCGATGACGCGGTAGCGATTCGACAGCGCGTGAATCTGCGGCTGCCACATGGACAGATCGGATCCGAGTGAACCCAGGAGAACCACTGCCGGGGCATCGGGATTGCCGGTCTGTTGAAAGTTGAGCGCGACGCTCATCGAGATCCTCCTGTGGGGCGTTCGGCGAGGGCGCGGTCGACCAGATCGGTGGCGTGGCCCAGATAGTGTGCGGGGTCGAGTAGTTCGGCGATCTCGGTTTCGCTCAGGTGCTCTGCGATGGCGGGATCACGATCCAACCTGGTTCCGGAAGTGGCTGCCGCGGTGACGATGTCGCGCGCTCGGTCAGTGTGCGCGGACAGGGCCTTGGTGACACGCTCGGCGAGAATCAGGCCACCGGTGATGTCGAGATTGCGAGCCATCGACTCGGTGTGTACTTGCAGGCCTGTGAGGCTCACGGAAAGCTGGTGCGCTGCTCCGCCAGCCAGACGCAGGAGATCGGTGACGGTTTCCCACTCGGCGTGCCAGGGGCCTGCGGCGCGAGCGAATTCGTGATCCATGTTCGACAGGGCTGTGGCCACCAGTGCGGGAGTGCGTCGCGCTGCCGCGCGGGCGGTGATCGAGGCAACCGGATTCTGCTTGTGGGGCATGGCCGATGAGCCGCCCGGAGCGCTCTCGGCGACCTCGGACAGTTCGGTGGACGCCATGACGGTGATGTCGGTGGCGGGCTTGGAAACGGCGCCGGCGACGATACCGAGTGTGGTCGCGAGTTCTGCGATGGTCACGCGGTCGGTGTGCCAGGGAGTGACCTGCCTGGCCAGACCGAGTTCGTCGGCCAGCGCGTCCGCGATCCTGAGCCCGTCGGGATACAACGCAGCGAGTGTTCCTGCGGCTCCGCCGAATTGAACCGGCAACGTGGACAGCACGATTTCGAGACGAATCGCTGCGGCGTCGAGTGCGGTGAACCAACTCGATGCCAGTAGCCCGAAGGTGGTCGGAAGTGCTTGTTGTCCCAGGGTTCTCGCGACCATCGGAGTAGAGCGATGGATGCGGGCGAGGTGGGCGGCGGAATCGGCGGCGCGGGTCAGGTCGGCGAGAACCACCGCGCCCGCGCGTCGCGTCAACAGCATCAGCGCACAGTCCATGATGTCCTGACTGGTGGCGCCCGGGTGCACCACGGAGGCAGGCACACCTTCCTGTCCCACCCTTTCGCGCAGCATCTTCACCAGCGGAATGACGGGATTTCCGCCGGCGGCCGACGCGCGGCCGAGCGCCACGATGTCCAGGCCGCCAGGTTGTGAGAGTTCAGCTGCGGCGGTCGCCACCGCGGCGCAATGTTCCCCGTCGGCCAACCCGACGGTGGCCATCGCACAACTCAGTGCGGCCTCCACGTCGAGCAACGCGGTGACCCACGCCTGGTCGGACAGGTGCTCCGATACTCGGGTGGCCCCGAACACCGGGTCGAACAGTGCGCCGCGAGTGGGCATGTGTACTCCTCTTACAACTCGAAGAAGGGCGTCTCGACGCCGTTCGCGTCCTCGTCCTGAACATAGACCGTCCAGGAGTACCCACCGTCGACCTTGGTTGCAACCAACTTCGCGCGTTCGGTTTCGCTCAGTGAGGACAGCACCGGATCTGTTGCGTGTGCGTCGGTGTCCTCGGGGAAGTACAAGCGGGTGACCAGGCGGTCGAGCATGCCGCGAGCGAAGACCGACACGTTGACGTGCGGCGCCTCGTCCGCATCCGTTTCAGTGGGCTGCGCTCCGGGCTTGACGGTGTGGACCAGTGCGGTGCCGGTGGAATCTGCTGCGCTGCGGGCGAATCCGCGAAAACCCGCCGGAGTGAGGTCCACTGCGCCGCGGGGATCGTCCGGATGGTTGAAGCGCCCGAGCGTATCGGCTTGCCATGTTTCGATCATCGCGTCGGCGACGGGTGTGCGGGCGCCGTCGATCACCGTGATGGCCAGCGTGATTCGTCCGGGGGTGTCGGTCGGGGCAGCGTCGGGGCCGTCCGTCCAGGGGAGGCCGATGTGCCAGTACGGTCCGACGGTCTGAGAGGGCGTGACCCCGAAGGGGGCGGTGGTGAAGTCGCCGGGGACGACCGGATAAGTGGGTGCGGGCTTCGCGGTGCGATCAGTCATCGTGGTCTTCCTCGTTTTCGAATACGGAGGCATTACGGCCGCGCAGGACGATGTCGAAGCGGAACCCGAGAGCCCAGTTGGGGACTGTGGCGTCGTAGTCGAAGACGCTGACCATGCGGTGACGGGCTTCTTCGGGCACTGAGTTGTAGATCGGGTCCTGGAAGAACATCGGATCTTCGGGGAAGTACATCTGCGTCACGAGGCGCTGCGTGAATGCCGTGCCGAACAGCGAGAAATGGATGTGGGCCGGTCGCCAGGCGTTGTCGTGGTTCATCCACGGGTAGGCGCCCGGCTTGATCGTGGTGAAGCTGTAGTGGCCGTTCGCGTCGGTCACGCAGCGACCGAGCCCGTTGAAGAACGGGTCCAGCGGCGCGGGCCAGTTGTCGCCGGTGTGGCGGTAGCGTCCACCGGCGTTGGCCTGCCACACCTCGAGCAGTGTGTGGGGGACCGGCTTTCCGTCGCCGTCGAGTACACGGCCGTGAACGACGATGCGCTGTCCCTGTGCTTCGCCGCCGTTGGCAATGGTCAGGTCGTTTTCGCCGGCGCCGACGCGATCTTCGCCGAATACCGGCCCAGTGAGCTCCGTGAGGCGCTGGGGGAGCAGCTTGAGCGGTTGCTTCGGGTGGCGAAGGGAAGTGGTCTTGTAGTCCGCGAAATCGGCCGGGGCGTTGACGCCAGTCGGCCGCTGGTACCTCGGCGGTAGATGCAGCATAGGGAACCTCGTCGTTCGGTTACGTGAAGTTGTTCGCAATGTGTACATGTGTTGCGCTCTGCGAACAGAATAGTTCGTAGATGTGACCCAGGCAATGCCGGGGGCGAAAAATGTTCGTGATGCGCACGGGGGTTCACAATACGTACGCACCGCGCTACTGTGATCGACATGATGGACAAAGTCATTCCCACTGCTGCCGAGGCCGTCGCCGACGTGCCGGACGGCGTCACGATCGCTGTCGGAGGTTTCGGGCTCGTCGGAGTGCCGGAAATCCTCATCGATGCGCTCCTAGAGCAGGGCGCGACATCACTCGAAACGGTGAGTAACAACTGCGGCACCGACGGGTTCGGGCTCGGAGTGCTTCTGGAGAAGGGGCGTATCCGTCGTACTATCAGCTCGTACGTCGGCTCCAACAAGGAGTTCGCGCGTCAGTACCTTTCCGGTGAGCTGGAAGTCGAACTCACGCCGCAGGGCACGCTCGCCGAGCGCATGCGCGCCGGGGGCGCGGGCATCCCCGCGTTCTTCACCCCGGCCGGCGTCGGCACCCAGGTCGCCGACGGCGGCCTGCCACTGCGCTACGACGGCAACGGCGGCATCGCAGTTGCCAGTCCGCCCAAGGAAACTCGTGACTTCGACGGCGTCACCTATGTGATGGAGCGCGGCATCGTCGCCGACTATGCACTGGTCCATGCCTGGAAAGGTGACCGGCACGGCAACCTCGTCTACCGCGCGAGTACCCAGAACTTCAATCCGGCTGCAGCAACGTCGGGGCGCATCACCATTGCGCAGGTCGAGCACCTCGTCGAGCCGGGTGAGCTCGACCCTGCCGAGATCCACACGCCGGGCATTCACGTTCAGCGTGTTGTCCACGTCGGCCCCGTGACGGTCGGCATCGAGAATCGGACGGTACGAGCATGACTTCTGTACTACCCACCAAACTCACCCGCGAAGAGATGGCGGCCCGCGTCGCGCGCGAACTCGAGGACGGGCAGTACGTGAACCTCGGCATCGGTATGCCGACGCTGGTTCCGAACTACCTCCCGACCGACATCACCGTTGTATTGCATTCGGAGAATGGCGTTCTGGGCGTGGGGCCGTACCCGACCGAGGACGAACTCGATCCCGAGCTGATCAATGCGGGCAAGGAGACCATCACCGTTCTCCCCGGTGCGTCGTTCTTCGACTCCTCAGCGTCGTTCGGCATGATCCGCGGCGGCCAGGTCGACGTTGCCGTGCTCGGTGCCATGCAGGTCAGTGCCACCGGAGACCTCGCGAACTGGATGATCCCCGGCCACATGGTCAAAGGCATGGGCGGCGCGATGGATCTGGTCCACGGCGCAAAGCGCGTCATCGTGATGATGGAGCACGTCTCGAAGAAGGGTGAGCACAAGATCGTCGAGGAGTGCTCGCTTCCACTGACCGGTAAGGGCTGCGTCCAGCGAATCATCACCGATATGGCCGTGATCGACGTGACTGACGACGGTCTCCGCCTGGTGGAGACGGCGCCGGGCATCAGCGTCGACGACGTGGTTGCCGCTACCGGAGCGAAACTGATTCTTTGACAGTCTGTTTCATCTGATGGCTCAGCCGCCGGGTCGTGACTTCCATCCGACCCGGCGGCTGTTTTACGCCCCGACGTCGTTCAGCTCGCTCTCGACCGGAATCCAGAGCTCGAACCGCGCGACGGTGAAATCGTCGTTGTATTCGGTACGCATGATCTCGGGACCAGGTACGGAGCGAAAAGGGTTGGCCGGGAACCATTCCGTGTAGATATCTCGCCACAAGTACTGCACAGATTCGATTGCCGACCCGTCGGCGGTGAACACGGCCCACGTGTGTGCGTCGACCGTCAGCACATCGAAACCCGTGGGTGAAGGTTTGCCGGTGACCACTCCCAGGTAGTAATCCAGTTCTGTACCTTCGGTTCTGGGATGCGCCAAATTGTCGACGACACTGACGATTCCCGCCGGTTCCTGATCGGACAGCTCGCGCAACCCGCGCAACGCAACCTTGTCGACGGAGCGGGTGAAATCTTCGATCGAAGAATTGGGACCTTCGTGTACCAGTGGAACCCGGGTCTTGAACCCGACTACCGTCAGGGCAGGTTTGTCCACAAGCATGTAGTCCATCGGTGTGGCTCCTTCCAACGTCACGTGAATGACAAGTTTCGGTTGTGATTTGAGAACGGCGGGAGCGCGTTTGACCGTGCCGGGGCTCACGCCGTGAAATGCGGTGAACGCTCGTGTGAAGGCTTCCGCGGACGAGTAGCCGTACTTCACGGCGGTCTCCAACACGCCTGATCTGCTGACGGACAACTCGGCACCGGCCAGGGTGAGTCGACGTCGACGGATGTATTCGGATACGGGAATGCCGGCCAGGGCCGAGAACATCCTCCGAAAGTGATACTCCGAGGTGGTTGCCAGCCTTGCCATCTCGGCTGTGTCGATCTCGCCGCTCAGATTGCTTTCGATGTAGTCGAGCGCGCGGTTCAGTCCGTCGATCATCGTGTCTTCCTGTTCACGGGTTTCACGCTACGCAGATCACTTGGGTCGTACCCGACTATCCGTGCCCGAAAAAGTAGGGCAGGAAATGCATCTGGACAACTCAGTTAATCATCATTATCTTGAATCGAACATCGATGGTTGACCAGGAGGCACAGTGAGCACCCGTTTTCCGCAGGCTGAATTGACCGAGGTGCCCGAGGACATCGCCGCCAGGATTCTCGAGATCCAGGAGAAGTCAGGGTTCGTGCCCAACGTCTTCCTGATGTTCGCTCGGCGGCCAGCCGAGTTCCGGGCATTCTTCGCATACCACGACGCGATCATGCTCAAGGAAGATTCCGCACTCACCAAGGGCGATCGAGAAATGATCGTCACCACGATCTCTGCGGCCAACAAATGTACGTACTGCGTTGTCGCGCACGGCGCGATTCTGCGTATCTACGAGAAGAAGCCGCTGGTTGCCGACCAGGTTGCGGTCAACTATCGCACCGCAGTGATCTCCGATCGTCAGCGCGCGATGCTCGACTTCGCCACCAAGGTGAACTCCGCCTCGCACGAAATCGCCGACGTCGACTTCGACACCCTCCGTGTGCACGGCTTCGGCGACGAGGACGCGTGGGACATCGCCGCGATCACTGCATTCTTCGGGCTGAGCAATCGCATGGCGAGCTTCTCCGGCATGCTGCCCAATCCGGAGTTCTACCTGATGGGGCGCGTTCCGCGGTCCTGATTCCTGCGTCCCGAACATAAGCTTTCAATTTTTCGGACCGACCGGTCGTAACGTCTGGAACTCAGCGGACGAAGTAAAGGCTGTCCACGCCGGAATTGCCGTCTTCGTAAAGAAGGCCGAAAGGTTGAGCGCTATGTCGGAGAAGTCCATCGCCCATTCTCGGAGGGTCCGCTCTGCGGCCGCCGGTGCCGTACTAGCTCTCGGATTGGCGGTGGGCGGCACAGGAATTGCATCGGCAGAGCCCGAAACCGTGTGTACTCCGAGTACCGATCCGCTGGTGACCTGCGCCGAGGAAGAGGCAGCTGCCACCACCGACGCCGACGCGGCGACGAGCACCGAGACCACACCCGAGAAGGTTGAAGCCGGGGTCGCGGGCGCGGGCAGTGCCGAAACCGCAGGTACGGACGCCGCAGCACTGGCGGAAGCCGAAGCAAAAGCCAAAGCAGCAGCCGACGCGGCAGCGAAGGCCGCCGAAGCAGCCGCGACGGCAGGGGTCGACTCGTCCGCAGCGACAGACACTTCGGTGAAGGCGACCGAGGCAATGACTCAGGCGAGCGTCGAGGCAACCAAGGCGGCGGTCGAATCGACCCAGGCCAAGGCGGAGGCAGGGGCCGCGGAACAGTCTGCCAAGGAAGCCGAAGAGGCAGCCAAGGTTGCGGAGTCCGCTGCAGCCGATGCGAAAGAGGTAGCAAAAACAGCTCAGGCAGAAGCAGACGCGGCCGCAGCCAAGGCTGCTGAACTCGAGGAAGCTGCGAAGGCCGCCGGTTCGGGGCCCAAGACCGAAGAGGCAGCAAAGGCGCGCGCCGAGGCTAATGCTCTGCAAGCCAAAGCCGATGAGGCGAAGGCTGCCGCGGATGCAAACGCCAAGCTGGTTGCGGACAAGAACAAGGAAGCCGAGGAAGCCTTCAAGAACTGGGACATCGCGAAGGCGATCGCCGCAAAGGCCCAGGCGATAGCGGCCGCATGGAACGCCAAGCAGCTCGCGATCACCGTCAAGGAAACTCAGAAAGTGGCCACCGCCGCCGAAACCACGGCCAAGGCAGCCGAGTCCGCGGCCGCAACCGAGGTAGAAGCTGCCACTGCCGCCCGTAAGGCCGCAGATGAAGCGGCAGCTACCGCGGCTTCCGCACGAAAGGACGCCGACGCTGCGCAGAAGGCCGCGGAGACGGCCCAGGCCGAAGCCGATGCTGCGGGCGAGGCTGCCACCGACAAGCGAGCCATTGCCGACGAAAAGGCTGCCGAAGCCGCCAAGAAGGCCGAAGCTGCCGAAGCGGCGAGCAAGAAGGCGCAGGATCTCTACCTAGCCGCCGAAGACGCGAAGGCCGCAGCCGACGCCGCAGCAGCAAAGGCCAAGGAAGCTCAGGCCGCTGCAGCCGCCGCAAAGGCCGAAGCGGATGCAGCGCAGAAGATCGTCGACGAGCTCAAGGCAAAGGGCGAGAAGGAGATCGACAACGGAACAGGCGTCGGCGGTGAAGTGATCATCGGTGAGCACACCGACGACGGCTCCGGGGTCACGAAGGTCGACGAGACCACCGCTGTAGTGAACAAGACCGGCGTCAAGCTGGTCGGCTACTACAACAACAAGGGCGCCTTCGACGTCGTCGACTACTACGTCACCGACGCCGACGGCGATCCGGCACTTGCAGGAAGCCTGCCCCCCGTCGAACTTGCTCTCGGTGACACTGCAAGCAGCACCAGCGGTAGCAGCAGTTCCAACCTGCCGGCTGTACTGATCGGCGTCGGAGTCGTGGGCGCTGCCGCCGCAGCAGCTACGACGGTGGTTGTTCGTCGCAAGCGTCATGACGGCCCGGGCAACACGTCTGCGTAGCGCCGGCCTCTCGGCGGTAGCGATCCTCGCCCTCCTCGCATCCGGATGTTCGGGCGAGAACGAAGGATCGCTACCCGACCGCTCGCCGGTGCAGTCGCATATCGCGGCTGCACCGGCTTCGGTGACCGTCGATCCGGCAGAACCCGAGCGGATCGAGTTGAGGTCTGCGTCCGGGGTTACGTACCTGAGCAGTCCGTTGCACTCGGAGAAACTGATGCGCGGCGGCGAGAGTGGGCAGCAACTGAATCCCGTCGACGAACTGCCGGTGTGGTGGGGCGAGAGCGGAATGCCGGGAACGGAGACCACACAGACCGTTGTTGTCGTCGGGCACAACTACACCACTCGCGAAGCACCGTTCCGGGCGCTCCGGGTAGTGGAGCCGGGCGATCGAATTCTCCTGGCTACACCGAACGGCACACTCGAGTACGACGTCGAAACAGTCGGGCCGCTGCACAAAGGTTCGCTGCTGGGCACTCACGAGTTGCGCGAATCGGTTCCGGGACGGTTGCTCCTCGCCAATTGTGATGTCGTCGAAGGAGAGTCGACCGACGACAATTACGTCGTCATCGCCCAGCTGGCAGCGCACTGAATCCGTGGCAGTGCAAGAATAGGTACATGGATTCCCTCGGACTTCTCTCGGAACTGGTAGCTCTCGACACGGTCTCGGGGGAGGCCGCTCCTCAACGGCGGGCGATGGATTCGATTGTCTCGTTGGTTCTCTCACGTGCGCCACAGGCGAAGGTCGAGTCAGACCTGACCGGCAATCATCCCTGGGCCTTGATCACCAACGAAGCTGCACCCTCGGCAGCCAGACTATTGTTCGCCTGCCACGTGGACACGGTGCCAGTGGGAACTGTCTCCGACTGGGAGTTCGACCCGTACGCCGCACAGGTCGACGGCGAATTGTTCCTCGGCAGAGGGACATCGGATATGAAGGCCGGCCTTGTTGCCGCTACTGCCGCGGTTGTCGACGCTTTCGAACGTGGAGTTCCGGTCGCACTACTGCTGACGAGCGACGAGGAAATCGGATCGCTCGGGGCTGCTCGTTCGGCCGACGCCGTGGCGAATCTCGAGGTCGGGGCTGTCATCGTTCCCGAGGCGACCGGTAATCGCATCAACCTGGGGCACCGCGGTGCACTGTGGCTCGAAGTGTCCGTCAAAGGAAAAGCCGCGCACGGGAGTACGCCGCAGCGAGGAACTAACGCTGTCCTCAAACTGCTTGACGTCGTCGATCGCGCTCGGCGTGAGCTTCCGCTGTCGTCCGACGCGTTTCTGGGCGCCGAAACCTGGAACCTCGGTTTGGTCGGCGGCGGTTCGGCTCCGAACATCGTGCCGGACAATGCACGTGCGGTGATCGATCACCGCACGGTGGGAGACGGCGCAGACCTGCTTGCATGGTGGCGCGCCCAACCGGAAGTCGACTCGGTGGAGACGTCGATTCACCTGGGAGGTGTGCGTACCGACGCGTCGGATCCGTGGTTGGCTACCTTGCCGATCCCTGTTGCAACCGAACCGGTTTCGTACTTCACCGACGCTTCGGTGCTGGCAGCGGCCGCCCCCGGCGCTCCCGTCGTGATCTGGGGCCCTGGCACTCCCTCGTTGATGCATGCGGCCAACGAAAGCGTCAAGGTGTCCGAACTGGACGATGCGATCGCTGCCTACGGTGCCGTGGCTGCTGCTTGGCCGACGGTGGACTGACGGACAATCAGTTCAGGAGCAAGCGCAATGTGGGCTGTCGACTCGGAAGAGTTGTTCATCGCCTGATCCAGAAGTCGCACAGCTTCTTCCGCGATTCTCTCCTGCGGCTGTCCGACGGTGGTCAACGGCGGATTGCACAGTTCGGAGAAGGGGATGTTGTCGAAACCGGTGACCAGAACGTCGCCGGGGACGTCGATGCCCAATGCGTGGCAGGTCTGCAGCACACCGAGCGCGATCAGGTCGTCGGCGCAGACCAAGGCGTCGGGGCGAGTCTTGCCGGTCAGGATGGTGTTGGACGCCGTGCGTCCCCATTCGATCGAATACTCGCCGAGTTGTGTCCACTCGTAACGAGTTTCGATTCCCATTCGATCCGCATGGCGGAAGAATCCGGCCCGGCGAAGTTCGGTCGACGAATTGGTCAGCTCGGAACTGATGAAGGCAGCCGATCGCGCGCCGCGCTCGGACAGATGCTCCATCACGAGTGATTGAGCGGCGTCGTCGTCGACACCGACCCAGTCCGTCTGGGTATCCATTGCAAACCGGTCCAGTTGAACGACCGGAAGCGTTGCTGCGCTGGCTCGTACTGCTTCGGCACTCAATTCGCCGTGGCACGGGCTGATGATGATTCCGTCCACCTGCCGCGAGACGAGCGACTTGAGCCGCTGCGCTTCCACGTCGGGATCGGAACGAGAATCGCACAGGAACAGTTGTAGGCCGCGCTGAGCCAGGACGTGTTCGACGTTGACCACCAGCGAAGTGAAGAAGGGATTCGCGATACTGGGAACCACCATGCCGACAGTGTCCGTCCGATTACGACGCAGTGAGCTGGCGATGATGTTTCCCGAGTATCCGAGAGAATCCGCGGCTCGTTTGATCGTCGCTGCAAGCTCGTCCGAGACAGGGCGGGATCCGGACAGTGCCCGCGACACGGTGGCAGTCGAGACCCCGGCCAGTTCCGCGACATCGCGAATGGTCGCCTTGCGCATGCGTCCCCCGTTTTCTGCTCGATTCGGGTCCGAGGTTATCGAACCGCACGGTCCAGTGTCTCGCATGTAACGCGATTGAGGCAATCGTTTACAAATTCGAATTGTGAAATCCTTGACACAACCCGGTGTTGATCGCATAACCTGCTAATTCATCAAGGCAATCGATTACATCGTGTGCAGATCTTGTGCATGGACATACAGCGCAAATCTTGCGCATGGAATGGGGTAGCTGAAGTGACCGCATCACCGCTCGGAGTCTTTCCGCCCAAGCCCTCGGCGTTGGCAGAGATGTTCACCGGCACGCCTTCTCTCATCGGGGCCATCCACCTCCCTGCTCTGCCGGGCAGCCCGCACTACACCGGGCAGCCGGTTTCGGAAATTGCTCGCTTCGCTGTGGAGGAAGCGCACGCGTACGTCGACAACGGTTTCGACGGTGTGATCGTCGAAAATCACTGGGACATACCGTTCCTCAAGCCCGGCGAACACGGATATGAAACCGCCGCCAGCATGGGAGTCATCACGGCAGCGGTGGTCGGTGAGTTCGGCAAGGCCGTCGGCGTCAGCATCCTGTCCAACGCCGGCGAGTGCGGAGTGGCCGCGGCGTGGGCGGCAGGCGCGAGTTTTGTGCGCGTCAATCAGTGGGCAAATGCCTACATCGCCAATGAGGGCTTCATCGAGGGTCAGGCGGCCAAGACGACGCGCTTCCGTCATCGCATCGGCGCCGACCCGGTCCGGATCTTTGCTGACGTGCACGTCAAGCATGGCGCGCATGCCATTGTTGCGGACCGCACCGTCGCAGAACAGACCGAAGACGCCGAGTTCTTCGACGCAGATGTCCTGATCGCGACCGGTTCGCGCACCGGTGACGCCGCTTCGGTCGACGAGGTTTCCGTGATCCGAGACAACACCGTTCTTCCTGTGATCATCGGATCCGGCATCACGGCTGCCAATGTGGCAGCGCTGATGAAGGAATGCGACGGCGCCATAGTTGCATCCTCGGTGAAGGACAATGGACGCTGGTGGGGACGGGTCGCAGGCGAGAAGGTCCGCGATCTGTCCCGGGCCGCAGGAAAGTAACCATGATTGTCTTTTGTGGATACGCCAACAACGATGTGACGGTACATGTTCCACATGTACCGGTGCTCGGAGAGCGCGTGCAGGCAACGGCCATCAGTCAGATCGACGGTGGAATGAATGCAAATGCTGCGGTATCCGCAGCCCGAATGGGCGCGCAGGTGATCTTTGCCGGTGCCGTGGGCCCGGATGCGCGGTCCACCGAGTTTCTCGAAGCCCTCGAGACTGACGGCGTCGACACCAGTTGGTCGCCGCGAGATGCGTTCCTGTCGACGGCAGTTGTACTCATCGCGCAGGACGGCGATCGCTCCATCATCAGTCAAGACGACCCGAACGATGCCGAACGCATCGGAGTTGTCATCACCCGATTGGCTGCTGCCGGTGGTGGACGGCTATTCCTCGACGGATACCGTGCGAGCTTCCTGCCAGAGGGATTGCCGGGAAGCGTAAGTCTGGTAATCGATCTGGACGGTTGTGAAAACAAAGCCGCGGCACTGCGCGCATTCGCGCTCGCTGACCACGTCGTCGTAGGGCGTGCCCTGTGGGAAGGCGAGTTCGGGATCGGTTTCGAGCAGTGGCAGGCACTGGCCGCCGAGCACAACACACACCTGCTGGTGACCGACGGCTCGCGAGGTTGGACACTGGCCACACCGGGCGGCGAGGTGACGAGCGAACCGGCAGTAGTGGTCGACGTCGTTGATGCCGTCGGGGCCGGTGATTGCTTCGGCGGTACGTACATCGCTTTTGTCGACGCCGGGCGCTCACCGGTGGACGCTGCACGACTCGCGGGAGCCTCGGCTGCCTTGGCTTGCGCCACTGCCGGACCCCGCGGATGCCCCACCCGAGATGAATTGGACAGCTTCACAGCAACATTGACCCCTCACACCCTTTTGGAGACTCGATGATGAAACGTGCATTGCCTCTGGCGCTGGGAGCTGCAGTCGCGCTCACGCTCACCGCTTGTGACTCGGCTTCGTCGAGTGACTCGAAGGACGCATCGGGTGGCTCGTCCATCCCGCAGCCGACCCGAGTCGCCGAAAGCTGTGACGGGACGAACGGCAAGCTCAAGGTCGGTCTGGTGACCATCAACCTTCAGGCGCTGTACTTCAACCAGATCAACAATGCCGCCAAGAACGTCGCGGACTTGGCAGGTGTCGACCTGCAGATCATCAGTGGCAACGACGATTCCGTGGCGCAGGCCAACGCCTTCGACAATCTGATCGCCGCCGGAGTCGACGCGATCATCGTCGATGCAATCGACACGGACGGAATCAAGCCGTCGGTGGTCAAGGCCAAGAACGCGGGCATCCCCGTCGTCGCGGTCGACGCGACCATCGACGATCCAGCGCTGTCGACTCAGGTCGGTACGGCCAATGCCGAGGGCGGTGCCAAGATCGGAAACACCTTGGCCGACGTCGCGAACAACACCGGAACGGTCGGTATCGTCGGCGCGCTCAACAGCACTGTCCAGTTGGAGCGGCAGAAGGGCTTCACGGAGACCGTGACCGGCCGCGGAATGACCGTCGGCACCGTCGTGGACGGACGTAACATTCAGGAGAACGCACAGACCGCAGCGGAGAACCTGCTGACCGGCGGCGGCGACATGAAGTACGTCTACGCAACCGGTGAGCCGGCGTTGATCGGACTCGTTGCGGCGGTCAACAGTCAGAAGGCGCAGGATCGCATCGAAGCAGTCGGTTGGGATCTTTCGGATCAGGCGGTAGGCGGACTCAAAGCCGGTTGGCTTAAAGGCGTGGTCCAGCAGAACACCTTCGAATTCGGCCACGAGGCAATGAATTCGGCAATCGACCTGGCTTGTGGTCGCGGCGCTCCGGCGAACATCCCCGTCCCCACCCAGATCGTGACCCCGGAGAACGTAGCCGACTACATGTACTACTTGGAGAAGTAATCATGGCACCTCCACTGATCGAACTCTCGGGCATCACCAAGTCGTACGGACCGGTGAAGTCCCTTCAAGGAGTTGACCTTCGGCTGGCGAAGGGTGAAGTACTCGGAGTTGTCGGCGACAACGGCGCCGGCAAGTCCACCCTGATGAAGATCCTCGCGGGCGCCGTCCAGCACGACGGCGGCGAAATGCGCGTCAACGGTGAACCAGTGCGCTTCTCGACGCCGCTCGACGCGCAGCAGAAGAAGATCGGCATCGTCTACCAGGACCTGGCGCTGTGCGACACGCTCGATGTCGCGAGCAACCTGTTCCTCGGCAGAGAACCGCGAAAAGGTCCATTTCTCGACCGGCATGCCATGCACGAGAAGGCGGCTCACATTCTCGCCGACCTTCATGTCAAGGTGAAGTCGACCTACCAGGAGATCGGGCAACTGTCCGGCGGGCAGCGGCAAACCGTCGCGATCGCCCGCGCAGTCTCCTTCCGGCCAGACGTACTGATCCTCGACGAGCCCACCGCAGCGCTTGCCGTCGCCGAGGTCGAGTCGGTGCTCAAGCTGATCACGGACGTCGCAGCGGCCGGAGTGGGCGTCATTCTCGTGACACACCGCCTGCAGGACCTGTTCCGCGTATGTGACCGAATCACGGTCATGTACGAGGGACAGAGTGTCGACGATGTTCCGATCGGCGACCTGAACATCGAGTCCCTCGTCGGACTCATCACTCGAACTCCGGTGCCGCAACGGACATCGGCAGCAACACAGGGAGCCACGGCATGACCACTCTCGAGAAGACCCAGGCGCCGATCGAGCGCAAGCTCGCCGCGAAACCCTCCTTGTGGGACAGCGTCAACAAGCCCACCCTCGCGATGCTGGCGGTGACAGTTGCTGTCGCAGCCGTCTTCTCGGCGACCACGTCGTCGTTCCTGACATTCACGAACCTGTCGAACCTGGCAACCCAGATCGCTCCGGTTCTGATCATCGCGGTGGCGATGACTTTCGTGATCACGGCAGGTCAGATCGACCTGTCCGTCGGTGCGATCGTCGCGTTCGTCGCGGCGATGAGTGCCGAGCTTATCCAGGCCGGCGTCGATTCGTCCCTGGTCTTCGTCGCCGCCCCGGTGATGGGTGCGGCCTGGGGCCTGGTCAACGGATGGCTCGCTGCCTATCAGGGCATTCCGCCGTTCATCGTGACTCTGGCGACGATGTCCGTCATTCGCGGTATCGCGCTGTATCGGACCGAAGGATTCTCCGTTCCGGTTCCGGCCGACACTTACTTCGCGAAGCTCGGAACTGCTGAGTTCCTCGGGTTCTCCGCCAGCGCCTGGATTGCTCTCGTCGTCGTGGTCATCGGAGCAATTGCGCTCAACCGCATGCGCTTCGGGCGCTACGTCACCGGTATCGGATCCAACGTCGAATCCGTGCGACGGTCCGGCGTCAACACGCGTCGTGTGCTCATGATGACGCTCGTCTTCACCGGCTTGGCTGCCGGTATCGCGGGACTGCTGATCGCGGCTCGACTGGGCTCGGGTTCGGCCAACTCCGCAACGGGATTCGAGCTCACGGTGATCACCGCGGTGGTTCTCGGTGGTACCAACCTCTTCGGCGGTCGCGGCACCGTGATCGGTACCGTCATCGGCGCCGTCCTGACCGGAATCATCGCCAACGGATTGACCCTGCTCGGCGTGAGCCCATTCCTGACGCCGATCATCACCGGTGTCGTTCTGCTACTGGCCATCTGGATCAACATGCGGGGACACACCCTGAGCGCGCTGTGGCGACACCTGCAGTCCGCACCCTCGGGGCCTGCACGCTCATGAGCAAGGTTCGTACTGTCACGGGAACTGTGGACAGCTCGGAACTCGGACTGGTTCTCCCACACGAACATCTGCACAACGATGTCACCGGTGCGTACACCGAGGCCTCGGATCCGGTTGTGGCACAGCGGTTGGCCGGTCCGGTACGCGCCGAGGATGCCTGGCTTCTTCACGACAATCCGTACTACAGTCTCGACAATTGTCGAGTCGACGACGCAGCGGCCGTGGTGGGAGACCTTGCGGACTTCGCCCGCCTCGGTGGTCGGACGATCGTTGATCTGACACCGCCGGGACTGGGCCGGGCACCGGAGAAGTTGGCGGAGTTCTCGCGAAAGTCAGATGTGCGAGTGATCATGGGTTCAGGGTGGTACCTCGAGACGACCCATCCGGTCGAGGTGCACGAACTCGGTGTCGACGATCTGGCCGGTTCGCTCGTCGAGGAGTTCGATCCAGCAAAGGAATTGGCTCCTGGCGTGATCGGGGAGATCGGAGTCTCTCCGCTCTTCACTCAGAACGAGGCGAAAGCGTTGAGGGCGGCATGCATCGCCCAGCGCGAGGTGGACGTGCCCCTGTTCGTCCACCTTCCGGGATGGCAGCGCGTCGGACATCACGTCGTCGACATCGTGGTCGACGAGATGGGCGTCGATCCGCAAGCAGTGGTCCTGTGCCACATGGACCCGTCCGGACACGACGCCGACTACCAACGATCGCTCGCCGACCGCGGTGTCTTTCTCGAGTTCGACATGATCGGGATGCCTTTCGATTTCCCCGGCGAGGGTCTTTCGCCGCATCCGGCGGAAACAGCCAATGCGGTAGCCGGATTGGTCACCTCCGGTCACGCATCACAGCTCCTGCTCAGTCACGACCTCTTCCTCAAATCAATGCTCAGAAAGCACGGCGGAAACGGATTCTCCTACGTACCACTCGCCTTCGCCGCCCGGTTGGTGCGCGCAGGCGTAGATCCCCAGCAAGTGTCCGCACTGATGCGAGACAACCCGAGGTCGCTCTTCGAGCAGGCCGCGAAAGGAAACAGAAGCAGTCATGGGTAAACGAGTACTGATCGCCGGCGAGAGCTGGATGACGACGTCGACGCACGTCAAGGGCGTCGACGAGTTCAGTGTCCATTCCTACGTCGAGGGAGTCGGTCCGCTTCGGGATGCGCTCACCTCACGTGGCCACGACGTGACACACATGCCCGCACACCTGGTGCCGACGCAGTTCCCCGGTACCGCAGAAGCGTTGTCCCAGTTCGACGTCGTCGTTCTCTCCGACATCGGAGCGAACTCGCTGCAGTTGGCTCCCGGTGTCTTCGACCAGTTCCGCGCCGGGGAGGATCGCCTTGTCGCGCTTCGTGACTGGGTGAACGCCGGCGGCTCACTGATGATGATCGGTGGCTACCTCTCGTTCTCCGGGTTCCAGGCGCGAGCAGCTTTCCGCCAGACCGCGATCGCCGAGGTACTACCCGTGACGATGCTGGCCGAAGACGATCGCGTCGAGACACCGGCCGGGATCGTTCCCACCGTCGTCGATGCTGCTCACCCGGCTCTCGGTGGTGCCGGCGATTCCTGGCCGGCGCTCCTGGGATACAACCGCGTCGTCGCGAAGGACGGTGCCGTGGTTCCCGCCACCATCAACGGCGATCCGCTTGTCGCTGCCGGTGAATACGGCGCCGGACGGTCGATCGTCTTCACCTCGGACTGCTCGCCGCACTGGGCTCCGCCGGAGTTCTGTGAGCAGTGGCCCGGATACACCGACCTGTTCGACGGCTTGATCAGTTGGGTCGCCGGCGAATGAGTCGCTCCTCAGACCTGCTCGCGCGGCAGCAGAGTAATCTCGCTGCCGCGCGGGCGGTTCCATTCATCGAGGACACCATCGGCGGGACGTTGAGTGATGAGGGATTCCGCCGGTACCTCGTGATCGAAGAGGCATTCGTACTGACGGCCGTCAAGGTGTTGGGGTTGGTGGTCGCCGAATCCCCGACGCTCGACGACGCGCTCGACCACGTGACGTCGATGTCGAACCTGGTGGGCGAACAGCGCGAGTATTTCGCGCAGTTGCGTTCCCGCTTCCCGTACGCGGGGGACGCAGCGGCTCTGGTCGAGGAGTCGTCTGTGCTGTCGACGCATGCCTTGACCCTCTCTGGCGAAGAGGGCAGGGCGGCGGCCCTGGTGGGCATGTACGCCGCGGAAACCCTGTATCTGTCGTGGTGCCGGGAGGCGGCGGCAGTGAACGTACAGCGCGAACCAGCGTTGCAGGACTGGGTAGACATGCATGTCGCTCCGCCGTTCGTGTCTCAGGTGGCGGTGCTGGCGTGCGAGGTGGACGCCATGCCCGAGTCCGTCACCGACGAGGACCTGGATCGGTGGTTCTCCGGCATGCTGGCCGCGGAGATCGATTTTCACAACGTGGCGGTGTGAGCTACTGCTGTGCGCCTTTATTAACCCCCGGCGGTTAATAAAGGCGCACAGCAAAAGGCCCGTAGGTCGCTTTCGCAACCTACGGGCCTCTTCTTTGTAGCGGGGACAGGATTTGAACCTGCGACCTCTGGGTTATGAGCCCAGCGAGCTACCGAGCTGCTCCACCCCGCGTCGGTGTGAAACCAACAGTACACGACTTCTGGGGGTGAAATTACCACCCCCTGTCACCGGCTGGAGTGAGCGCTTTCCGAGTAGTAACCGCGGATGTGTCCGACTATGCGCTGACGTGCGAGTTCGCCGTCACCCGCGTTGACCGCATCGACCAATCCTCGGTGTTCGTGACGCAGTCGCATGCAGGTGCTCGGCCAGCTGTCGATCTGCACGCCCGCGAGAACGTAGGCCTCGATGGACTCTCGTAGGCCGGTCATCATGGCTGCGATCACCTGATTGCCCGCCGCGTCGGCGAGCGCTACGTGGAATTGCGCGTCGAGTAGTAGGAATTCCTCGGCGGAGAGATCTACGTCATCCATCGAGTCGAGCAGTTCGACGGCTGCGTTGAGGTCAGGTGTCGGGGTCCGTGATGCCAGGGACTGCATCACCTCGGATTCGAGAACGAGTCGTGTCTTCACCACATCCGAGACCGGAAATCCTTGTGCTGCAACCTGCATCCGCATAAGCATGGTCATGCCGCCGGTCGGTTTGGCCACGATCATCGCGCCGGACGTCGGGCCGGAGCCAGTCTGCGCCTTGAGGAGGCCGAGTGCTTCCATGACCCGCAACGCTTCTCGGACCGATGACCGTCCGACGCCCAACTCTGCTGCCAGAATTCTCTCTCCCGGCAGGCGCTGGCCAGGAGACACCTCGCCTGAAACGAGCCGACGTTCGAGGTGGCTCAGTACTTGTTCCCACGCTCGCGGGCTCGGCTCGGTCGGCATGAGGCAAGAGCATAACCGGGTGGACGCCGTTTACGGGGTGGCCTGTCCAGGGATGTATTACTGTGGTCAGACCACACCGACAGATTGCGGGGAACCACATGCGAGTAGCGCTGTTCGCCACCTGCATCGGGGACACGATGTTTCCCGACGCCGTCAAGGCCACCGCCCTCCTGCTCACCCGTCTCGGGCACGACGTCGTGTTTCCGTCCGGGCAGACCTGCTGTGGGCAGATGCACGTCAACACCGGCTACCAGCCGGGCGCGCTGCCACTGGTCGCGAACTACGCCGATACTTTCGGTGATGCGTCGATCGACGCCGTTGTCGCACCATCGGGATCGTGCGTCGGTTCGATCCGTCATCAACACGAGATCGTTGCCGAGCGCTACGGCACCGCGTCGCTGTGTGGGCAGGTGCAGACAGTGAAGGCAAAGACGTACGAGCTTTCGGAATTCCTCGTGGACGTTCTCGGTGTCACCGATGTGGGCGCGTACTTCCCGCACCGGGTCACCTATCACCCGACCTGTCACTCACTGCGCATGTTGAGAGTGGGAGACAAACCACTTCAGTTGCTGCGCAACGTCCGCGACATCGATCTGGTCGAACTCCCGGAAGCAGATTCCTGCTGCGGCTTCGGCGGCACGTTTGCCATCAAGAACGCCGAGACGTCGACGGCCATGTTGGCTGACAAGATTCGCCATGTGGCCGACACCGGCGCAGAGTTCTGCAGCGCCGGAGATTCGTCCTGTCTCATGCACATCGGCGGTGGGATGTCACGACTGCAGATGGGCGCCAAGACCATTCACCTCGCGGAGATTCTGGCATCGGTGGAAAGCCGGGTGCACGCATGAGCGCTGTGACGCTGGGTCTGCCCAGCTTTCCGCCGAGGTCACCCGAAGGTGCAGGGTTCCTGCGAGGTACTGAGAAGTTCCCTGTCGCAGCACATCACGAGCTGGCCAACGCGCAACTGCGACGCAATATCGGCAAGGCAACGCATACCATCCGTGCCAAGCGCATCAACGTAACTGGAGAGCTCCCCGATTGGGAGGAGCTGCGGGATGCGGGTTCGGCGATCAAGGCCGACGTCATGGCGCGGTTGCCGGAACTGCTCGAACAGTTCGAAGCTGCAGTAATCGCTCGCGGTGGGCAGGTGCATTGGGCAGCGGATGCCAACGAGGCCAACGCCATTGTGACCGAGCTTGTCAAAGCCACCGGCTCCGACGAGGTCATCAAGGTCAAGTCGATGGCAACGCAGGAGATCGGTCTCAACGAGCATCTCGAAACCAAGGGAATCACCGCCTACGAGACCGATCTCGCGGAATTGATCGTCCAGCTCGGCCACGACAAACCGTCGCACATCCTGGTTCCTGCGATCCATCGCAACAGGTCAGAGATTCGCGAGATATTCCTGCGTGAGATGCCAGATGTCGATCCGAACCTCGGGGAGAACCCGGCCGAACTTGCCGCAGCTGCACGAAAGTTTCTGCGCCACAAGTTCATGACGACGCCCGTCGCCGTCTCCGGCGCCAATTTCGGCATCGCGGACACGGGCACTCTGACCGTCGTGGAGTCGGAGGGCAACGGGCGAATGTGCCTGACGCTGCCGAAAACACTGATCACCGTCATGGGCATCGAGAAGATTCTGCCGACCTATCAGGATCTGGAGGTCTTCCTTCAACTGTTGCCGCGGTCGTCGACGGGGGAGCGAATGAACCCGTACACCTCCCTGTGGACCGGCGTCACGCCCGACGACGGTCCACAGGAATTTCACCTGGTCCTCCTCGACAACGGCCGGACCGCCTCGCTTGCCGACAAGATCGGGAGGGAAGCCCTGAGCTGCATACGGTGCTCGGCGTGCCTGAACGTGTGCCCTGTCTACGAGCGCACCGGTGGCCACGCCTACGGATCCACCTATCCGGGACCGATCGGCGCGGTACTGACTCCGCAGCTCGCGGGCATGCATGGCAAAGACGATCCGAATTCGACTCTTCCTTTTGCCTCGAGTCTGTGCGGTGCGTGCTTCGACGCCTGCCCGGTCAAGATCGACATCCCGTCGCTGCTGGTCGAATTGCGGCACCAGAAGGTCGAGCAATCCGGTGTCACGGCAGAGTCTTTGGCGATGAAAGCCGCATCTCTGGCGATGTCGACCGAGGGCAGGTGGACGCTGGCTCAGAAAGCTGCCGGGCTCGGACGCGTCGTGGCCGGCAAGAAGGGGAAGATCTCCACTTTGCCACCTCCACTGAACGGTTGGACAGCTGCCAGAGACATTCCCGCACCGCCCAAGCAGACCTTCCGAACCTGGTGGGACTCCGACGAAGGCCGCGCGGCATTGGACGAGGCTCGTCGCGACGGGAAGGCAGACAGATGAATTCACGCGAGTTGGTACTCGGACGCATTCGTGATGCCATCACCTTGGCGCCCGCCCGTGAGAGCGAGATACCGCGAAACTACCGGACTGGCAGAACCATGTCCGACGGGGAACTCATCGATTTGTTCGTCGACCGTTTGGTGGACTACAAGGCGCACGTTCACCATTGCGCTGCAACAGAAATCGCCGAGGTCGTCACATCGATACTGACGGCACAGGGGCTACGCACATTGGGAATCCCCGCCGGCCTCGACCGATCGTGGGTAGCCGGATTCGACGGAACGCTGGTGGTGGACAGCCCTGACGTACCGGCTCCTGAACTCGAGAACCTCGACGCCGTTGTCACCGGCTCGAAGGTATCGTGCGCCGAAACCGGCACCATCTTCCTCGACGCCGGTCCATCGCAGGGCCGCCGTGCGTTGACGCTGGTACCGGACACACACATCTGCGTCGTGTATCGCAGCAGTGTGGAAGTGGGAGTGCCGGAGGCGATTGCGAAGTTGACGCCGGAGCGCCCCACCACCATGATCAGCGGCCCGTCGGCGACCTCCGACATCGAACTCGAACGCGTCGAAGGTGTCCATGGTCCGAGGAATCTTCACGTCGTCATCGTGGAGGACTGATTCCCGTCGAGCGGGAACTCGGAGGCAGCGGGCTACATCAGCGTCTAACGTCCCGGCCATGACACAACTGTTGGCAGGCAAGGTCGTTTTCATCACCGGTGCAGCGCGGGGTCAGGGACGCAATCACGCGATCCGACTCGCGCAGGAAGGTGCAGACGTCATCGCTGTCGACGTGTGCGCGTCGGTGTCCGAAGACGTGGGTTACGCGGCCGCGACTGAAGCCGACCTCGAAGAAACGGCTCGTCTCGTACGAGCGGAGGGGCGCGAGATCGTCACCGCCGTAGCGGACGTCCGTGACCTCGAGGCGCTGCGGGCGGCGGTGGCGTCGGGCGTCGACAGGTTCGGTCGCCTCGACGTCGTGATCGCCAATGCGGGCATCGCAACGTGGAACCGTTTCTGGGAGATGCCGGAAGAGCAGTGGTCGACGCTGGTGGACATCAATCTCAATGGTGTCTGGCGCACGATGGCAGCCGCAGTTCCTGCAATGATCGAAGCCGGCAACGGCGGTTCCATCGTGATTGTGAGCAGTGCCGCCGGCGTGGCCGAAGCGCCCGGCTGCGCGCACTACTCGGCGGCCAAGCACGGCCTCGTTGGTTTGGCACGCACCGCGGCAACGGAATTGGGCGGCTTAGACATTCGAGTCAACAGCATCCACCCTGGCGCGGTGGAGACCGAGATGGGCAACGATCCCAACGTCGGTAAGGTACTCACCGCTCATCCGGAGTACATGAACTCGTACAAGTGGCCGCTCACGTCCGTCCCGCGCACCACCGTCGAGGACATCTCCAACGCCGTGGTCTATCTCGCGACAGATCTCTCAAGAGCGGTCACCGGGACGAAGATCGTCATCGACATGGGCCAGACGATGGCGTAGTCGCGCTCAGAGCAGATTGAACTGCGCTACCTCGATGGTGTTCTCGACTGCCTCCGAGAGTGTGCGGATACGTTCGTCGGCGCCTGGCGCGGTCAGTACAGCCAGGCGATCGGCATCACCCATCGGAATACTTCGTGCCAGGGCGTACAGCCGAGAACCCAACGGATCCAAGGGATCAGGTGGGACGGGCATTCGCGGGGTCTGTTCGCCGGCTCGTAGTGCGAGCTTTCCCAACATGCCGTACATGAACTCGATGCGCTCGAGCAAAGAGTCGTATTCGTAAGCGGTGACGGGTGTTCCGTTGTTCTCGTCCGGCCACAGTTCGACCTCGGCAAGCGGGTAGGGATCGTCCGGCAGCCAGCGATTGACCCGGATGCGATCCTCGGTCCGGCAGTACAGCTGATACCGTCCGGCACCCATGGCGACATGAGACTCGATCCGAGCCAGAGTGCCGACGTCGTGACGTGATTCGCCGCCGCCGACCTCGTGGCCACGGGCGATGAGCACTACCCCGAACAGTGGGCCGTCGGCAGCTTCGAGAACGTTCTCGACCAGTGCGCGGTACCGAGGCTCGAAGATGTTCAGCGGCAACACCTCGCCCGGTAGCAATGCGGAGCCGAGCGGAAACATGGGGAAGATGGGCATCAGGGGATTCTCAACCTCGGAATCGGAGGGGCGGGGAAATCGCCGGGGCGATCGATTTCGGCGAGCAGGTGTTCGGACCACGTCAGAAGACCGGGGATGTCGAGGTCGTGCGGGCTTTCCACTTCGTAGTGCCTGATGCGGTCGTGACCCTGGCCGAGGAGTGAGACGGCGCCGGTGTTGTTGCCCCGAAGCAGATGGGTGAGCCCGACGGCCAGCTGAGCCAGTCCCTGCCACAGGTCACGTTCCTCGGGCGGCGCGCTTTTCCACGTTCCTTCGAGAATCTCGTGTGCGTGAAAAGGCATGCCGTGGTCGAGGAGGCGCTGAGCCTCGGTGATGGACTCGTCTGGTGGCAGGCGTACATCGTCCGGAATGCGCGGAACGCCGCCCGGCGCGTCGCGTGGCAGTGGACGGCCGAGTCCGTCGCGGGGCCGCGAATTGAGGGGTTTCCCAGCGGCGTCCCGGTCGCGTTCGGTCATACACTCAGCCTAACGGCAGCACCTCGGACGAACCCGCCAAAAGTTTTTTCGAGTCGCCTGTCGATTCCGGGGAGAACCGTTCGTCGTCATGTTGTAAGGCAAGAAAGCCGGAAGAGAAACAACAGACCAAGGAGTCAGTCATGAAGTACATGTTGCTCATCTACACCGCGCCCGGCGGAGACAACGAACCCCAGTGCACGTTCGAGGACTGGCAGCAATACGACAAGGAAATGAAGGATGCCGGTATCTGGGTGTCCGGCGATGCCCTCGCCGACCTGACGACTACGACAACGGTTCGAGTCTCGCAGTCCGGAGAAAAGACCGTCACCGACGGACCCTTCGCAGAAACACGTGAGATCCTCGGCGGCTACGACGTCATCGACGTTCCCGATCTGGATGCGGCGCTGGCCTGGGCCGCGCGGTGCCCCGGCGCGCGCGACGGTGGCAGCGTCGAGGTGCGTCCGCTGGCCGGGTTCGGGGACTGATTCGCCGTGGACGAGCAGGCCGAGAATTCCATCGAATCAGTGTTCCGGGAGGAACGTGGACGGCTCTTGGCCTCGCTCGTCCGCCGTTTCGGTGACCTCGATCTGGCCGAGGAAGTCACGTCCGAAGCCGTCGAAGCCGCGTTGGTGCGCTGGCCCGTGGACGGAGTTCCGGAAAAACCCGGTGCCTGGCTGCTGACCACGGCGCGTCGTAAAGCCGTCGACAGGCTTCGTCGTGATCAGGCCTACGCGGCGCGATTGGCCGTGATGCAGGTGGACGCCGACCGTGCCGACCCGGCGCCGCCCGTCGTCGAGGGGGAACTTCCCGACGAGCGGTTGCAGCTGTTCTTCACCTGCTCGCACCCGGCGCTCGCCGAGGACGACCGAA
This sequence comes from Rhodococcus sp. IEGM 1406, assembly GCF_030056745.1. Lineage (NCBI taxonomy): Bacteria > Bacillati > Actinomycetota > Actinomycetes > Mycobacteriales > Nocardiaceae > Rhodococcus > Rhodococcus sp. IEGM 1406. Next base: position 736,250 of record NZ_JASHKO010000001.1, read on the forward strand.
TCGCACTCACCTTGCGTTGCCTCGGCGGGTTGACGACGCCCGAAGTAGCTCGGGCCTTCCTCGTTCCCTCGGCGACGATGGCGCAGCGGATCGTGCGTGCGAAGAAGAAGATCCGTCAGGCTCGGATTCCCTTCCGAACTCCCAGCGCCGAAGAACTCCCGGAGCGTCTGCCCGGTGTTCTGCAGGTGATCTATTCGGTGTTCACCGAGGGGTACGCCGCCAGTTCGGGTCCAGCTCTGCAACGCGTCGACTTAGCAGTAGAGGCGATCAGGCTGGCGAGGATCTTGCGCGCTTTGCTTCCCGAGGAGCGCGAGATCGCCGGGTTGCTCGCGTTGATGCTTCTCGTCCATGCGCGCCGGGATGCCCGTACCGACGCCGGTGGCGCGATCGTGCTCCTCGAAGATCAGGATCGCGGGTGCTGGGATACGCCGATGATCGAGGAAGGAAGCGACCTGGTCGTGGTCGCGTTGACCGGGGGAGCGCCGGGGCCGTACGGGGTCCAGGCGGCTATCGCCGCATTGCACGACGAGGCCGCCGATGTGCAGAGCACCGATTGGCCGCAGATCTGCGCGCTCTACGGAGTGCTCCTCACGCTGACTCCTTCGCCGGTCGTGGCAGTCAATCGGGCAGTTGCGCTGGCGATGCGCGACGGCGAGGAGGCGGGTCTGACCGCGCTGGAGGAGCTTTCCGGGGAGCCTAAACTTGCCGAGTACCACCCGTATCACCTGGCGCGCGCCGAACTGCTCGCGCGGTTGGGGCGTGCCGACGCGGCAGCATCTGTGTACCGGCAAGCTCTGAAACTCGTTGGTACGGAACCGGAGCGGGCCTACTTGGAGCGTCGGCTCGGTGAGATCTCTGACTGATCGGCGCCTCAGATCAATTCGAGTCTTCGGGCCATGTCGGACACGAAAACACCTGTCGGATCGATATTTCTGCGCATCTGGATCCACTCGTCGATTCGCGGATACATCGAGTGGAAGTTCGCCGCGGTAGTCCGAGAGTCCTTGGCGGTGTAGAGGCGACCGCCGAATTCGAGTACCCGTTTGTCGAGGGAAGCGACGAACTCACCCAGTCCGGGCTTGATCGGGAAGTCGAAGGCCACGTTCCACCCGGACATCGGAAAGCTCAGTGGCGCTGCGTTTCCTTCGCCGAAAAGTTTGAAGACGTTGAGCGCTGAGTAGTGTCCCGAACGCTGGATATCGCGGATGATGCTCTTGAATTCGTCCACCGCGTCGACGGGTACTACGAACTGGTATTGCAGGAATCCCTTGGACCCGTAGGCGCGGTTCCACTCACCGATGAGGTCGAGCGGATGGTAGAACTGCGTCAGATTTTGGACCTTTCCGACGTAGTTGCCGCCGGTACGGTAGTAGAACTCGCCGATCGCAGAGGCCGAAAGCTTGTTCATCAAGCCGTTGGGAAAAACATCCGGAGTCGTGAACAGTTGTGGTGCATCGAATTTCAACGGATTCTTCTGCAATTTCAGCGGAAGCTGGTCGACGGTCGCCAACGAACCACGCGTGATCGAGGCCCGGCCGAGCTTCGGCGGCGCACTGACTGCATCGAACCAGGCGCTCGAATACGTGTAGTCGGCTTCGCTGCCGTCGCTGTGAGAAGCGACGGTTTCATCAAGACTCGCGGTCAGAGCGCCGTCGTTGACGAAATACGCCGTTTCGGTCGGCGTCATCTCGAGGGTGACGCGCAGGATGATCCCGGTCAGGCCGATTCCGCCGACGGTAGCCCAGAAGAGCTCGGATGTCGGGCCATGCGGCTCCAAGGTTCGGATACTGCCGTCGGCAGTGAGCAGATCCATCGAGCGGACATGATTTCCGAAGCTGCCTTCGGTGTGGTGGTTCTTGCCGTGGATATCGCAGGCGATCGCTCCGCCGATGGTTACCTGGCGTGTTCCGGGGAGAACCGGGACCCAGAGGCCGAACGGTAGTGCCGCCCGCATCAGCTGATCGAGGGAAACTCCGGCGTCCATCTCCACCAGTCGGGTCTGGGCATCGATCTTGTGAATTCGACGGAAGGCAGTCATGTCGATGACCAAGCCGCCGGTGTTCTGCGCGTTGTCTCCGTAAGACCGACCCAGACCGCGGGCGATGACTCCGCGTCGGAGGTGCATGGGCTTGTCTGCATTGTCGTCTGCGACGCGGGCGACGGCCTTAGCGATCGCCTCTACATCAGGGGTCGAAACGACGTGCGAGGTCGTTCGGGCTGTGCGACCCCAACCGCCGAGGACGGTGGACGCAGTGGTTGGTAGATCGGTGGAGTTGTCGGGCACGAAATCCGAGGGTACCTGTTTGCGGACCAACTGGTCTGAAACCGATGGCTGTGCCGGTTCGGCTATCGCGGGAGGTCCAAAACGAAGTACAGGGTCTCGGACCAGTAACCGAGGCCGAGTTCGCGTAGAGGTTCCTCGACGCTCTCCTGAGTCGGCGTGAACAGCCGCTCCCAGAAGCGCGGCTTGGTGGGTGCGAGTGTGGCCAGGGCCGCCTCCATCTCGGCGTCGATGTCCGCCAGACCGGTCATCAGGGCCGTGCCCTGTTCGGCGAACGGTTCGTCGTCCATGTCGAAGATCTCGCCGCACTCGAGGACGAAGTAGTGGTCGGGTTCGGTGTGGCTGCGCAGGAAACGCAGCGCATCGCCGGCCATCGTGCCGAGTTCGGGGTGATCGATGCGGCTGAGGAAGTCTTCGAGCCGGGCGATACCAGGACCACAGGGCGCGGTGACCGCGATCAGGTCTGGGGTGTCGTCCCAGATGATCGACTGGCGGGCGAGCGGATTCACGGACACAAGGATCCGGGGGACCAGCGGTATCGCGTACGACCACTCCGAGATTCCTGTGAGTCCGCGGGTGCGAGCGGCAGCCGGATGCTCATGCGGGGCAACAGGGGTCGAGTAGAGATAGGTGCGGTTGGCCACTGGCCGAGTCCTTTCTGCGGTTGGCGTCACCTGATTCGGGCGGCGCCCACCATCCTCAATGCCAGGTCTCCGTACAGTTTTCCAATGTCTTCCGGATTCGTGTAATTGCCGGCCGGGAACCAGCGGCACACGTCGACGCACAGGGACATCAAGGCGAGGGTGACGCCTTCGGCATCGGGGATCGTGAAGTCGCCCGACTGGACGCCGGCGTCGACAACCTCCCGGACCACCCGCGTCGTGCTGCGGCGAAGCGCGACGACGGTTCGGTAGTGCTCTGGTGTGAGTGCAGTGAGTTCGTATTGGACGACGCGAGCGAGTGAGTGGTGCCCGGCCTGCCAACTGGCGAAGGTGCTGACCAGTTCCTGGAGGCGAACGGACGGCTCTTCACCCGGTCTGTCGGCGCCCTCGACCACCTTCAACGCTTCGGTGTGCCCTTCGAAGCTGATCGCGAAAAGCAGCTCTTCTTTCGAGCGATAGTGCGGGTACATGGCGGCGGGACTCATGTCGAGTCGTGCGGCGATGTCACGGGTGGTGGTGCCGCCGTAGCCCGCGGAGGCAAAAGCGTCCACGGCTGCCGCGCGGATACGGGCCGCAGCTTTGGAGGGGCTGATCACCACGTCAGGTGAATCGCTCACGGTTTCCTCCAGGTGTGACGGATTTCGATGTTGACAATATCCCGCTCTCGATTCACTATAAGCAGATGCTTAGATTCTAAGCGGATGCTTAGGAACATCGTTACGTGTGGCATTGCCACGCCGAAAGGAAGCAACTCGTCATGCGTCGCACTCTGTACGGACCCGATCACGAGGCATTTCGCGAATCTGCCCGCGAATTCGTCAACCGGAACATCCTTCCGGTCGCAGAGAAGCTGATCGACCAGCGCTTCATCGATCGTGAAATCTGGCTCGAAGCGGGACGCAACGGCTTCCTCGGACTCGAGGTTCCAGAGGCGTACGGCGGAAGCGAAGCCGGCGACTACCGCTTCAACGCTGTTCTGGCCGAAGAACTCTCGCGTGCCAGTGCAGCTGTTGCCTCGAGCTTCGGCATCCATGCCGACGTCGTTGCTCCGTACCTCGTTCAGCTCACCACCGAAGAGCAGAAGCAGCGTTGGCTGCCCAAGTTCTGCACCGGTGAGATGCTGACGGCCATCGGCATGACCGAGCCTTCCGGCGGATCCGACCTCGCCTCGCTCAAGACCACTGCGGTCAAGGACGGCGACGACTGGATCATCAACGGCTCCAAGACCTTCATCACCAACGGCTACAACGCTGATCTCGTGATCGTGGCGGCGCGGACCAGTCCCGAGAAGAAGTCCAAGGGCATCACGCTCTTTGCCGTCGAAACCGGCATGGAAGGTTTCGAGCGCGGACGCAAGCTCGACAAGGTCGGCCAGCACGAGTCCGATACCGCTGAACTGTTCTTCGAGAACGTTCGCGTGCCGTCCACCAACATCATCGGTGAGATCGACCGCGGGTTTATCCACATGATGGAAATGCTGCCGCAGGAGCGCGTCGGCGCTGCGGTGTCCAACATCGCGCACGCTGCTCCGATCCTCGAAGAGACGCTGCAATATGCCAAGGACCGCAAGGCTTTCGGTCAGCCGATCGGCTCGCTGCAGTGGAACAAATTCCTTCTCGCGGATCTCGTGACCCGCATCGAGGTCACCCAGGCTTACGTCGACAACTGCGTCGCAGCACACGCTGCCGGCGAGCTGACCGCCATCGACGCCGCCAAGGCGAAGTGGTGGACCGCGCAGGTTCAGAACGAGGTCCTCGATCACTGTGTTCAGTTGCACGGCGGCTACGGCTTCATGACCGAGTACCGCGCCGCTCGCGCGTGGATGGACGCCCGCGTCACCAAGATCTGGGCCGGATCCAACGAAATCATGAAGGAACTCATCGGCCGCGATCTCGGCCTGTAATTTCGCAACTGCAGTCCATATGTCACTGCAGTCGATACGCCACTGCAGTCCATATGTCACTGCAGTCGATACGCCACTGCAGTCCATACGTCACTTCCCGAACCCGACGACACAGGAGCATCACCGCGCATGTCTGTTCTCGACAAGTTCTCTCTGACCGATCGAGTGGTCATCGTGACCGGTGCGTCGTCGGGCCTCGGGGTGGCGTTTGCGAAAGCCGCAGCAGAGGCGGGTGCGGACGTCGTCCTCGCTGCTCGCCGCGTCGACAAGCTCGAAGACACGGCCAAGCTCGTGCGTGACGCAGGCCGCGAAGCGTTGTGCGTGGCCACCGACATCGTCGATCCGGCACAGGCTCAGAACATGGTCGACGCCGCGATGGAGAAGTTCGGCCGCGTGGACGTGCTGGTCAACAACGCCGGCGTCGGAACTGCCGTTCCGGCGACCCGTGAGACCCCGGACCAATTCCGCGCCGTCATCGACATCAACCTCAATGGGTCCTACTGGGCAGCGCAGGCCTGCGGCCGCGTCATGCTCCCGGGCAGCTCCATCGTCAACATCTCGAGCATTCTCGGATTGACGACCGCCGGACTCCCACAGGCCGCCTATGCGGCGAGCAAGGCAGGCGTCGTCGGATTGACCCGTGACCTCGCACAGCAGTGGGGAACGCGCAAGGGCATTCGCGTCAACGCGATCGCGCCAGGCTTCTTCAAGTCGGAAATGACCGACCAATACAACGACGGCTACTTGGACGCGATGGCTCCGCGCCTGATCCTCGGCCGCATGGGCGATCCTGAAGAGCTCGCGGCCACCATGGTGTGGCTCGCGTCCGAGGCAGGCGGATACGTCACCGGTCAGACCATCGCCGTCGACGGAGGAATCACCATCACCTGACGCCGATGCCGAGATGTCGCCGGCTTTGCCGTATAAGTAGCTGGTGACCTCTCGCGCCGAACCTCAGGAGAACTGGGAAGACCGTCCGCCACCATCCATGGCAGCGACGGAGCTTCTGCGTGACCTGCCGGTGACTGCCCGCGGCGTCCGGACCAGGGCTTCTCTGGTCGCAGCGGCTCGAACGGTGTTCGAGCGCGCAGGGTATCTCGATGCCCGTCTGACGGACATCACCAAGGAAGCGAACTGCTCCACCGGCACGTTCTACACCTACTTCGACAACAAAGAGCAGATCTTCGCCGCAGTTCTCGACGTTGCGCAGGAAGACATGTTGCACCCCGGCATGGGACGGGTCCGCGACGTCGACAATCCGTATGCGGTCCTCGAATCGAGCAACCGTGCCTACCTGACGGCGTTTCGCCGCAACGCCAAACTGATGGGTCTGCTCGAGCAGGTATCGCACATCGATCCGGCCTTCGCGAAACTGCGTCGGGACCGAGCCGAGACCTTCATTTCTCGTAATGCCCGAGCCATCGAACGCTTGCAAGCAGCTGGCAAGGCAGACGGCTCGTTGGATCCGCTGTTGGCTTCCCGAGCACTGTCGGCGATGGTGAGCCGTCTTGCCTACAGTTCGTTCGTCTCCGAGGAACCTGGCGCCGACGGCAACCCCGTCCCGTTCGAGGACGTCGTCAAGACGGCTACTCAGGTGTGGGCCAACGCGCTGGGCCTCGAAGGCGACCGCGGGTAGTTTCAGCCTTCGCCGCGGGCCGCGAACTGCTGCTCGAGGCTGTGGCGCAACGTCTCCTCGCTGTTCCTGACAGCGTTTTCGACGAACGGCCCGATCAAGCGGCCGAGAGCTTTGCCGGCAATGCCGCCGGGGAGTTTGTAGGCGAAGTCGACGGAAAGCTCGGTCTTGGAATCGTCGATCGCGGCGAACTCCCACGTGGACGAGTTGGATACACCGCCGAGCGAAGACAGCTTGATGATCCGATTCTTCTCCCACTCGGTGACCTCGAGCTTGGAGCGCAACGTGCTTGGCCCGATCTGCATGGCCGCGTCGAACGTGGCGCCGAGCCCCTGATCGAACTCTCCGAACGGTGTGAACTCGGAAACACCGAACATCCACGTCGGGACGTTGCGGTAGTCGTCGATGTAGTCGAAGGCGACATCAACCGGCACGGCAGCAACCGCGGAGTGGCGAACATGGATCATGACTGGTCCCTGTCTTTCGGTGAACATCGACTGTAACCAATGGCACCGACGCGTTCGGCGGCGGCGCAACGGCGATCTACGGTATCGGTATGACGAACGAGCTTCCGGTACGCGGGTCCTGGCGCGATTACGAAGACCTGGGACTACCGAAACCGCTCGCTGCGGCGCTGGAGGCGTTCGTCGAGCAGGGCTATCACGGGACTTCGATCCGTGACGTCGCGTCGCGGTCCGGGCTGTCGGTGCCGGGGCTCTACCACCACTACCCGTCCAAGCAGGCTCTGTTGATCGGACTGGCGACCGTGGTGATGACGGAGTTGTTGGAGCGAAGCCGCGCCGCCGAACTCGATGCAGGGGACGATCCCTCGGACCGCTTCGACGCGGTGATCGAATCTCTGTTGCGGTTCCACATGTTTCGACGCGAGCAGTCGTTCGTCGCCTCCTCCGAGATTCGCAGCATGGAGCCCGACAGCCGGGCTGGTTACATCGCGCAGCGCGACGAACAGCAGAAGCAGGTGGACCGGATCGTCCTCGACGGCGTTGCTTCGGGCGTGTTCGAAGCCGACCATCCCGAGGATGCCAGCCGAGCTGTCGTGACGATGTGCGTCGCCGTCGCGGTGTGGTACCGACCGGACGGTGAGTTGTCTCCGGACGAGTTGGTGGAGAGGTATCTGGAGATAGCGCGTCGGATGGTGGGGGCGAAGCGGGTGGGGGAGTGACTGTGGGGGCGAAGCGGGTGGGGGAGTGACTGTGGGGGCGAAGCGGGTGGGGGAGTAACTGCTGTGTGCAGTGTCGCGGTAGGCGGTCGCCAGCGTTTGGTGTCGGCCACGACGCGTTCAACCTCGCTTTTGTTTGCCTGGGAAATCGCATAGGTCGGTCGCATTGACCAGCGCGCGGACACGGTTTGCTGCGTTGCGAAGGCGTTCTCCAACTATCGGATTCCGGACGGCCGCGGCGGCCAACGACTTTGCGACAGTGGCGACTTCATCGCCGCCGGGGATCAGTAGGCGGTCAGCGCCGGCCAGGAGGCTTGCGAGTGCGGTCTCGCGGGTGACCGTCCACGCGTCGTTGCAAAACAGTGCAGGCTCGCTGTAGCGACTTTTACACCGGCACGAGGCTCACCTTCGGGCATACGGCTCGGTCGATCGATTACCAGTGCGCTGATTCTTGCCGTATTGACTCTTCCACGTGCGGTGATACGTTTAACCGCACGAGAGTGGTGAATGTTATCCCCCGGTGTCGTTACGCGCAATGATGCAGTGCGCAGTGCCGACCTGGCGGGCGTGCGGCTGCGGGGACTGTTTGGCCTAGGATGTGCGCGATATGTGCATATTTATGGTGAATTAGTTCTCGCACTGCGCATCGTTGTTGTGATGGCGACTCCGTAATGTGATTTGGACAACGCTGATTGCAGTACATGACGTGCCTCGCAACCCTATTGAGGGGCACGCGTGTGCAGATTGAGGACTCACAATGACTACGAACATTTCGGAAGACCGGCCGGCGCTGAGCCTCCAGCGAATTCGGCTTGCCCGGGTTGCGACATTCTTCGGATTCGCGCAATTGGGAGCGGTCATGCTCACGTGGTCGACGAACACCACTGCGCTCCGTGCTCACCTGGGGTGGTCGGGGGAGGGCGGCGACTCGAATTTCGGGCTGGTGGCATTGGCGATCGGTGTCGGCGCTGCAGTCGGCTGCTTCCTCATCGGGCCGTTCGTCGACAGGTACGGTCCGCGAGCCACCTGTATGCCCACGATGATCATCTACCCGTTGATGTATATCCCGTTCGCGTTCTTGCAGGGTATTGCCAGCGCAATGTTCCTCGGCGTGATGATCGGCTTGTTGAGAGGTGCCTTCGACACCGCCTTCAACACACATGGTGTGCAGGTGGAGCGTTACTACGGCAGGCCCATCATGTCTGCGTTCCACGCGGCCTATCCGGCAGGCGGATTCGTCATCGGCCTGGTGGCCAGTGCAATCGCCCGTCACTATGTCGATAGCCCCGCCGTGGCCTACATCTCGATCGGTGTCACGATGTCGGTTCTCGGAGCTGTGTTCGGTCGCTGGCTGTTGACTCGCGATGAGCTGCTACCCCCGGATGCCGCAGCCGTTCTCGGGAAGCAATCGGCAACCGGGAGATCGGCGTCGACGACGACTTTGCTGATCATGGCCGGATTCGGCCTCTTGATGCTGGCATCGATGCTCAGCGAAGGCGCAATTCTGGACTGGGGACAAGAGTTCGTCCGGCGCCATGCCGATACCAGCGCTGGTATGGCTGCGACAGCTGTGACCTTCTACTCCGGTGCACAATTCGTGGGGCGCCTCTTCGGTGACCGGCTCGCCGAGTACTTCGGTGCGCGCGTCATCGTGGCCGTCAGTGGTGTGATCGGATTCGTCGGTGCCTTGCTTGCGATCGGGGGTGCGTCAGCTCCGTTCGCCCTGGTGGGATTCGTTCTCCTGGGGCTCGGGCTGGCATGCATGGCTCCGCTGATGCTCTCTGCTGCCGGCCGTCGTGACCCCGAGAACGCCGGAAGAAACATCGGAATTGTCAATGCGATCGGCTACGTCGGCATGCTCGTCGGGCCGGCTGCGATCACGCTCATCGTCGACGGATTCGGAATCGGCTGGATGCCGGCGCTGCCGGCAATCTTGCTCCTGCTCATCGCCGTCGGCGGTCCTGTATTGATGAAAACCGTTCCGCGATACTCGGAAACTGAACGTACGGGAAATGCTCCGAAGCCGGAGCATCACACGGTCTCCCACTGAGGTCGAACAAGCAGTGGCCCACGTGCGAGTACATCGAAATCCGGTGTACTCGCACTGGTGTCACCGAACGGAAGGAAATTCTGTTCGGGATTTGAGGAAGAAACATGAGCACCGGCGGACCTTCGGAGTCGATCAGACGTTCTGCGCGAGCGCTGATCGTGGATCATTCGTATCGAATACTGTTGTGCAAGTTTCGATCTAGATCCGATGAATCCTATTGGATCACGCCCGGTGGCCGTTGTGAGGAACGTGAGACCCCACGCGGCACACTCGAGCGAGAGCTTCGAGAAGAGGTAGGGCTCGAACTACGCACGACGCAGCCGCTCGTCTGGCGCCAAACGATCATCGATCCAGAGCACTTTCCCGGATTCAGCGGCGTCGACAACTTCTATTTCCTGGTTCGAGTTCATGGGTTCGAACCACGAGGGGCATTGACCGACGCAGAATTGCGCGATGAGCACCTACACGGTTTCAGATGGTGGACTCTGGAAGAGATCGAGAACTATTCGGGTTCGGCCCTTTTCGCGCCTCACGATATCGCCGAGAGACTCGATCTCACCCTTCGTCGCGGGTCGCCGTGCCCGGTAGTGTGTTTCGGCTCGGATTGATCCAGGTTGCTACTCGTACAGAATCGGGCCGCGCGATCGCTGGCGACACCGACGCTCTGTACAGGAGAATATGCCGTAACTGGGCAGCGACCCGTCGTAGACAACCCCGTGGACGACTCGTGATGCCAATGCTGTTCGAGGTCGACGCGGTTATGTTCGGCGCACCAGGACTGTGCCGTTGGTCGCAGAGTTGGTTCCAGACACGTGAAACATTGCGTGCGCCCAGGGGCGGTCCGCGTTCAGCAACGAATTCTCTTCGATCATCCTGTCGTCGTGATAGCCCTGTGGATCCTCGCCGAGCTCGACCAATCGTTGTCGCGCTGTCTCCGGTGCGGTGTCGACCCACACTGTCGCGTCGTACAACATCCGCAATGAACGGCGGATCGACCCGGCACCTTCCACGAGAAGCAACGTCGTCTGGTCAGGGACAGCGATATCGCGAGGCTTGTCGTGGTTCGGCTGGAAGGTGAATGGAAGCCCATTTCGCCGGATAGGTTCCAGTAATTCCTTGGCGAGCAAGGTATCCCAGCCAAAAAATGTTCGACTGCACGCGATGTCATCTGTGTGCACGATGACCGTCCCTGTACAGTTTGCCGATAACAGTGCGGCCAGCGTCGACTTGCCGGAACCACCCCTCCCATCGATCCCTACGATTGCCGGGCCGCGCCCAACTGAACCGGCCCGCAGAAGTTCCACGAATTGTGGGATCGCGAATCTATTCCAATCCGTATTTTCGTCACGCTCAGTGGGACGTTTCATGAACCTCTACCTTGGATCGAACCAGCTCCGAGTGTGAATTGTGAACGGCTACTGTCCACAGAAGTCGACTGGGACCCGGTTACCCGTCCTGGCCGACTCGAGTATCGAGATGCTCACTGCCAGTGCGTTGGTCGCGTCGAGTCCGTCGACGACTGGTCGGCCGTCACCGCGCGTGGCACGGGTGAAGTGTTCCAGCGTGATGTCGTACGTGTGCCGGCGGTCTTCGACATCGATCTCGTGCGATCCCCGGCGATCGTGCAGAACGACCGACCCGATGGGTTCCGGAGTCATGACGTCGGCTGCATGAAGGCTGCCGGCTGTCCCGTGCACCTCCACATACGTGGGTGCGAATGGCGTAGTGAAAGTGTCGTGGAATCGTACAAGGACGTTGTTCTCGTAGAGAATCGACGAGGAGGCTGCATCTTCGGCTTCGGTCACCCAATCTCCTTGGGCCACAGTGATCGCGCTCGCCGTCAGTGCTCTTGTGCCGAGTAGCGGATTCACGACGGAGGCGTTGTGGCAGGAAAGATCCATGACGGCGCCTGATCCCGGCGTGCTACCGAGTCGCCACCCTCGCAAACGTTCGGGTAGGAGCGACGTGTGGCGAACACTGACCGACAGAATCCGGCCTATGTCGCCGCGTGTCACTGTGCGTCGAATGGCCTGGTGCGTACCTGCGGCAGGCAGGTGGTGGTTGACACCTAGGACTACGCCGGCGGATTGGCAAGCGGCGGTCATCTTCCGCGCATTGTCGATGCTCGTCGACAGCGGCTTCTCGCAGAGAACGTGTTTTCCGGCTGCTGCCGCCGCGCACACCTGCTCGAGGTGGCGATCATTTGCACTGGAGATGTAGACCGCATCGATGAGGGGATCGCTGAGCAGATCGTTCAGCTTGTTCGTTCGGTTCGATATCTCGTTCCGACGTGCGTACTGCTCGGCGTGGTCCGCATTTCCGCTGTACACGGAACTGATGTGGTGGCCGGTCCTTCGCAGTGCGGGAATCATTCGCGTTTCGGCGATATCACTCGCACCGACGATTCCCCAGACGAGATGCGGTTGTTCGCTCATCGAAGTATTCCTTCTCGGGCATCGACGATGTCGAATAGACAACGACGGCTCCGGGTATTGGCCGACTCGACGTCAGGAGTTCGGCGCGGACGAAATCTTGTAGGCCAACACTACGAAGTGGCGATAAATATCGACAGCGCCAAAACGTGCAAGCGTGAGCCGCTGATCGACCACTGTGAGCAGGCGCGAGCGCTGCACCTGCTCTGACCGTGAGCTTTCGAACGACCGGCATATCATGCACGGATTGGGCAGAATTTGGCAGAAGCGATTCCCCCTATGTGTCTTTTCGCTGGATCACTTCGCAGGAAAGCTAGGGCTATCAGTTTGATTTCATGCCTCACCTCGAAGGAGCAACCCGCCAATGTCGTTCGTTCTCAAAGCAGCAGTCGGCGAACCAGCGCAGCGTGCCAGCAATCCGGCGGTGGTCGACACTGTCGCGGGTGTGATCGCAGACATTCGTGCCAACGGTGACGACGCGGTCCGCAAGTACTCTGACCGTTTCGACCGGTGGTCACCGGATTCGTTCCGGCTCGACGAAGATCAGATCCGCGAGATCGTCAAGTCCGTCCCGACAACGGTCCTCGAGGACCTGCAGTTCGCGCAGCGTCAGATTCGCGACTTCGCCCAGGCTCAGCGCGATACCATCACAGACCTCGAGGTCGAGACTCTGCCCGGCGTGTTCTTGGGGCACCGGAACGTTCCGATCGACGCGGCTGCAGCCTACGTTCCGGGTGGCAGGTACCCGCTGACAGCGTCGGCGCACATGACGGTGCTGACCGCGAAGGTCGCAGGCGTCGAACGCGTCGCGGCTACGACGCCCCCGAACGACGGACTCCCGCCCCAGATCAGCATCACCGCAATGCATCTCGCCGGGGCCGACGAGATTTTCGTGCTCGGTGGCGTACAGGCGATCGCAGCGCTGGCTCTCGGTACCGAGACGATCGATCCTGTCTCGATCCTCACGGGGCCGGGCAACGCATACGTGGCAGAGGCAAAGCGTCAACTCTTCGGTGAGGTCGGAATCGATCTCTTTGCAGGCCCCACCGAAACACTGATCGTTGCCGACGATTACGCCGATCCGTTCACCATCGCAGTGGATTTACTCAGCCAGGCTGAGCACGGTCCGGATTCACCGTGTGTGTTGATCACGACGTCTGAGGCTGTGGGCAACGAGGTGACCAAACACATCGACGCATTGCTACCCGGTCTGGAGACGAACGCGATCGCCGGGCCTGCCTGGCGCGACCATGGACAGATCCACGTTGTCGGGACTCTCTCCGAAGCATATGAACTCGCGGACAAGTTTGCCTCCGAGCACGTACAGATCCTGACGCAGAATCCGCGTGAAGCGCTCGACAGCATGAGCAACTACGGTGCCCTTTTCCTCGGGGAAGGAACGTGTGTTCCATACGGCGACAAAGTGATCGGGACCAACCATGTACTTCCTACTCTTGGCGCTGCGCGCTACACCGGAGGGCTCTGGGTAGGGAAGTTCCTCAAAACCCTCACTTTCCAGGAGGTGCGCGATCCGGCGGCGAGCGCCAGGATCGGCGAGATCGCTGCGCGACTGTCCCGATTGGAACGCTTCGAAGGCCACGCCCGTTCAGGTGACCTGCGTGCGGCGAAGTTCGGTGGAGCAGAACTACCGTGGGGCGAGATCCCGGTGGCGGCAAACCTCAAATGACGATGCGCATCGAGCACGACCTGCTCGGTGATCGTGAAGTGCCTGCGGAGGCCTACTACGGCATCCACACGCTGAGGGCACTGGAGAACTTCCCGATCACCGGTATTCCTCTCTCGGTCCACCCGGACATGGTATCGGCGTTGGCCGCGGTCAAGCAGGCCGCGGCTCGGGCGAACGCCGACCTCGGAATCCTCTCGCCCGAGCATGCAACAGCGATCGAGCAAGCTTGCAAGGAGATTCGCGCGGGCAGGTTCGCCGACCAGTTCGTCGTCGACGTCATTCAGGGTGGTGCCGGCACGTCCTCGAACATGAACGCCAACGAAGTGGTCGCGAACCGCGCGCTCGAAATGCTCGGCCGCGAACGGGGGCAGTACCAATTCCTCCATCCTCTCGAACACGTCAACATGAGTCAGAGCACCAACGACGTCTACCCCACCGCGATCAAAATCGGCTTGCAAGGTGCGGTCACCAGGCTTCGAGGTGCGATGGACGAACTTGCAGGCGCATTCGCGGAGAAAGCAGCCGAGTTCTCCCACGTGCTCAAGGTCGGACGGACTCAGTTGCAAGACGCGGTCCCGATGACTCTCGGTCAAGAGATCGTCACGTTCGCCGTGATGATCAAGGAGGACTCTCAGAGACTGGAAGAGGCCGCTCGGTTGATCTCGGAGATCAACCTGGGAGGGACGGCGATAGGCACCGGTCTCAATGCGCACCCGGAGTACGCCAGACGTGTGCGTGAGCACCTGGTGTCGATCACCGGTCTCGACATCTCGACGGCATCGGATCTCATCGAAGCAACCCAGGACGTCGGGGCCTTCGTTCAGCTGTCGGGAGTGCTCAAGCGCACTGCGGTCAAGCTGTCCAAGATCTGCAACGATCTGAGATTGCTGTCCTCGGGCCCACGCGCAGGGCTGGGTGAGATCAATTTACCTGCGGTGCAGGCGGGTTCGTCGATCATGCCCGGCAAGGTCAATCCGGTCATTCCCGAAGTGGTCAATCAGATTGCCTACCGGGTGGTGGGAAACGATCTGACCATCACCATGGCTGCCGAGGCGGGTCAACTGCAGCTCAACGCATTCGAACCTGTCATTGCACACAGCCTGTTCGAGACTGCAGAACTCCTCACGCGGGGCTGCACTGTGTTGCGCGAGCGATGCGTGATCGGCATTACCGCCAACGTCGCGCATCTCGAACGAACGGTCGCGGCTTCGATCGGTGTCGTGACCGCGCTCAATCCCTACATCGGCTACACAGCCGCGACGGAATTGGCGGCGGACGCGCTTGCTTCCGGTCGCACCGTCGTGGAGTTGGTGCTCGAACGCGGGTTGTTGGGCAAGGAGGATTTGGACGCGATCATGGAGCCTGCGAATTTGGCACGAACTGCGATCGTGTCGGCTCCCGATTTCGATCCGCTCGTCCCGTCGACCTGACCAGGTCTTCAGGGCGGTTGACACCGCACATGTGGGCGGTATCGTTTAGTGATACGTATAACTACTTGCAGTCCTGTTGCGTCAGGATTGACAGAAGCTGAGTCGGCACGGTTCAAGGACGTACAGCGTCAAGCCAGCCAGGAGACGGAAACCATGTTCGAAAAGACACGAATGGACAGTCATCCCCCCTGTAAGAGCAACTACGACGTCATCGTCGTGGGAAGCGGAATGGGGGGTGGAACGATGGCATACGCTCTCAAGGATTCCGGCCTCGATGTGCTCTTGATCGAGAGGGGAGACTTCCTTCCACAGGAACGTCAGAATTGGGACCCCCGAGCGGTGTTCGAGAAAGATCGGTACAAGAACGCCGAAAAATGGGTCGACACCGAAGGGCGGGAGTTCGCCCCCGGCACCTACTATTACGTCGGCGGAAACACCAAATTCTACGGTGGCTCGCTGGTCAGGTTCAGGAGAGAGGATTTTCAGTCCTCACGGCATCACGACGGTGAATCGCCGGCATGGCCGTTCTCGTACGACGATCTCGAACCCTACTACGCACGTGCCGAGCAGGTGTACAAGGTTCACGGCGACCACACCGACGACCCGACGTTGCCACGCAACGAACCGTTTCCGTACCCTCCCGTAGGGCACGAGCCAGCGATACAGCAGGTCGCCGACGACATGCGTAAGGCGGGTTTCACCCCTTCCAATCTCCCTCTCGGGGTCGACCTTCGGCAGGGTGGGTCATGTATTCGATGCAAGACATGCGACGGGTTCCCCTGCCGTACCTTGGCGAAATCGGATGCCGACGTCTGTTGCGTGCGACCCGCACTCGATTCGGGCAACGTCGAAATCGTCACGAACGGGTACGTGGAGAAGGTGCTGACCGACGATTCCGGACGTCGAGCATCAGGCGTCGAAGTGACCCATCGCGGCGTCACCTCCACAGTACGTGCGGATACGGTCGTAATCTCCTGTGGTGCGGTCAATTCTGCAGCGCTGCTGCTACGTTCGGCCACATCTGTCCATCCTGACGGGCTCGCAAATTCCTCCGGAATGGTCGGTCGTAACTACATGGTGCACATGAACTCGATCATGGTGGCCATCGACCCACTCAAGAAGAACAAGTCCGAATTTCAAAAGACGTTGTACTTCAACGACTTCTACCTGCGTGGCACTGACGATCATCCGTATCCGCTAGGCCACGTGCAACTGATCGGGAAGCTCCAGGCGGAGATGATCAAGGGGCAACGGCCCCACATCCCCAAATGGGCGTTGAGCCTTGCCACGAACCGTAGTACCGATTGGTGGCTGTTCACGGAGGATCTGCCCAACCCCGAAAATCGTGTCACGCTGACTCCCGGAGGGCGTATCCAGATCGCATGGAAACCGAATAACGTCCGGGCACACGAGGTTCTGGTTCGCGAGACGCGAAAAATGCTTCGCAAGATCGGATTTCCGGTGGTCATCAGTGAAGGAACAGGGATAGAGGTCAACTCGCATCAGGCCGGAACCGTTCGGCTCGGTACCGACCCGGCTACATCGGTCCTCGATCCGAGTTGCCAGGCACACGATGTCGACAACCTGTATGTCGTCGACTCCTCCTTCTTTCCGTCGCTCCCGGTGATGAATCCGGCGCTGTCGATCGCGGCGAACGCGTTGCGTGTTGCAGATTCGATCATCGCTCGAAGCGGCGACTCCACGGCGGGTGCATCGCACGGCTCGTCGATCTCTGCATAAATTGCTCACCCCCAATTCTTTTCGATTCGAAAGTGAAGAACATGACTGTGCAAAAGCTCACCGGTGGCCAGATGGTGGTCGACATACTGATCCGTGAAGGAGTTGAAAAGGTATTCGCTATTCCGGGACACGGCAATACGGCGTTACTTGATGCGTTCGTCGACCGGGCCGACGAAATCGAGTTGGTTCCCGCCATCCACGAGCAGGGCGCCGCACACATGGCCGACGGCTACTACCGCGCATCGGGCAAGATCGCGGCCGTCTGTACTTCCATCGGACCGGGAGCGACAAACACCGTAACCGGAATCGCGACTGCGTTCGCGGACTCGCAGCCGATGATTCTGATCACCGGCGCCGTTCACACGTATATGGAGAACCGCGGCGTCCTCCAGGAGATCGATCGGCCGCACGGGAACAATTTCCCACGGATGGTCGAGCCGGTCGTCAAGCGCTGGTGGCAGCCCGGTCGACTCGAGCAGCTACCTTCCGCGATGGCTCAGGCGTTCAACACGATGCTCGAAGGTCGCAGAGGGCCTGTCCTGGTGGATATCCCGCAGGACCTGCAAGCTGAGTACGGCGACTATGTTCCAGAGTTGTACTCGCGCCGAGCTCAGACCCGGGCGACTGGTGATCCCGTCGCCATTGCCGAGGCAGCCAAGCTACTGGCGGGTGCTAAGCGTCCCGTGATCCTCGCTGGCGGAGGCGTCATCGCAGCCGAGGCCGGTGCTGAACTCCTCACACTGGCGGAACGTCTCGGCGCTCCCGTGACGCACTCCTTCCAGGGCAAAGGCGCATTCCCTGCAGACCACGATCTGTACGCGTGGCCGTGCGGCGACATGGGATCGATTCCGGGTAACGGAGTCACCAAGACCGCCGACGTCATTCTTGCAGTGGGTTGCCGGTTCAGCGATCGCATCACGTCCTCGTATCGCCCAGGAGTCACATTCGACATCCCTAACACGAAACTCGTTCACATAGACATCGACGGATTCGAGATCGGCCGCAACTACCCGGTCGAGGTCGGGATCGTCGGCGACGCCAAGACCTCGCTCTCGTCTCTGATCGACGAACTCGGCGCACCGGCAGCGGATTACGACTTCCGGGCAACCGACTACTACGCCGAACTTCAGGACTTGAAGGCACAGTGGGACGAGCACCTGCGCCCTATGCGTGAGACCGACTACTTGCCGATGACCAACTCGCGGGCAATGGTCGAGATCCGAAAGGTCCTTCCGCGTAACGGAATTCTGGTCACCGATTCCAGCAACCCGGCAAACCAGGCGTTCAACGAATTCCCGATCTACGAGCCGAAGAGCAACATCGTTGCCGGCGGATTCTCCGGAATCGGATTCGGTGTACCTGCCGCGATCGGCGCCGCGATCGGCGCACCGGACAAGCCGGTTCTCGCGCTCGTCGGCGATGGCGCGTTCCTACAGACCGGCACGGAGATCGCAGCTGCCGCCATGAGCGGCGTCAATGTCGTCTTCGTCGTTCTGAACAACGGTGGCTGGGAAGCAATCAAGGACCTCCAGATCAATCTCTTCGGCGCGGAACGGGAAATCATCTCAGGCTGGAAGTTGCCGGATGGATCCCCGTACTTCGCCGATATCACTGCGTTCGCGCAGTCCCTCGGATGCAAGTCCGAGCGAGTCGAGGATCCCGCAAAGCTCGGCGCCGCTGTTCAGCGCGCATTCGAGACCGAGGGCCCCGTAGTCATCGAGGCGATCAGTGCTCGCGAGCTGCCCTGGACCGAGATGCATGCAATGGGTTGGTGGGATATCACCGTACCGGCCTACCACGGCGAAGTTCGAGACGACTACGTGAACCAGCGCGGCTTCTGACCCACCCCTCACCGGAAAGTAGTTGTAAGTCATGGGCAACATCAAACTCGGACTTAATCTGGAGTTCGCGCGATACGAGAACGGCTCTTTCGATTGGGCCATGGACCAAGCTGCCGAGATCGGCTACAAGTACGTCGAGCCGATGGTGCACTGGGGTCGTGAACTGCTCAGTGCAGCAGGATATTTCCACAGCCGTTCCATGCTCGACGATCCGTTGATCCTGCGGAATGCGGCCGAAGATCGCGGTCTCAGCATCTCGTCGCTGTCGAGCCACGCGCCACTCGCCAAGCCGGAGGTGGCAGTGGAGTACTTCCGCCAGGCCATCCGCTACGCCGCGGAGGTGGGTTCTCCGATGATCATGGTCGACGATGGACCCACCCCGTCTTGGACCACGGAGGAAGAGAACTACACGCTCATGCGGTACACCCTGAAGGAGGCAGCGCTGGTCGCGGAACCCCGGGGTATCAAGATCGCAATCGAGACCCACGGGCCGTACACCGCGACTCCGGAGCGCCTCGACAAGATCATGAATTTGGTCGACAGTCCTGCCCTGACGATCAACCTCGATACCGGAAACAGCTACCTGAGTGAGAACGATCCGCACGAGTGGCTCGAAGCCATCATCGGTCAGGTCACGCACCTGCACGCCAAGGACATCGCGTTAGACGACGCGAAACGTCTACGCGGAAAAGTGCGAGGCATGCTGGGATGCGCATGCGGTGAAGGCGTCATCGACTGGAAGCGCATCGTCGACACACTCGCCGCGGCCGACCACGACGTCGTCTTGTCGGTGGAGTGCGGCACGCTCGACGCCGCGAAGAAGAGCTACACCCACCTCAGCGCATTGATCGAAGCAGTCGGTCAGTAGCCGTGTTCGGTTTGGAGACGCATCCGGGAAACATGAATACAGTCGTGATCATGGACCCGTCCGTGATGAAGCCGAGGATTCCGAACGGTGAAGTGCCGACCGTCGAGGAGTTCGTGACAGCCCCGCCTGCCGTACGCGCACTGCCGATCCCGCGGATCGAAGCCGTCGACGGCCGAATACAGATCAACTAACCGAACACCGAAAGTGCTCGGGCCCAACCTCATCAGGTTGGGCCCGAGCACTTTTCGTCTCGGCGGCTGTAGTTCTGCCTCGTCTGGGGCGGTGGGGGCCAGGTGGGCGATGGAAAGGGTCTCGGATGTCCGACGCCGACGGTGACGGTGAGACAGTGAGTCTCGGATCCGCGACACGAACAGGCCCGTCGACAGTCGTGGTGACTTCAGACGGGCCTGTACGTCGATCTGCTTGCAGCTACAGCTGCTTACGCGACGGCTTCTGCTGGTCGGGCGCCGGTGATCATCGAGACGATCTCGTCGGCGGTGGTTTCCTTGGTGTTTCGGCACCCGACGACCTGGCCTCGCCGGAAAACGTACACCCGGTCGGTCAGTTCCAGCACCTGTTGCATGTTGTGGCTGACGATGATGACCGCGACTCCGCGTTGTTTGAGGCGTTTGATGATGTCGTGGACGTGGGCGGTCTCCTGCAGGCCCAATGCCGCTGTGGGTTCGTCCATGATGATGAGCTTCGATCCCCAACCGGATGCGCGGGCGATGGCGATACCCTGGCGCTGGCCACCGGAGAGACCCCGAACGGTCCGGTGTACCTCGGGCACGTTCACTCCGATCTCCGTGAGCAATTCGGTTGCACGCTTGGCCATCTTGCGTCTGTTGAGCACGCTCAAGCCGCCCAGGTTGATCAGCTTCTCTTCACGCCCGAGGAACAGGTTGGTCAGGACGTCGAGGTCGTCTGCGAGTGAAAGATCCTGATAGACGGTTTCGATCCCGGCTTCGCGTGCATCGATTGGGCTTTGGAACTCACAGTCCGCACCGTCGAATCGGATGGTGCCATCACTCGACGGTTGCGCGCCGGAAAGGATCTTGACGAAGGTGGACTTGCCTGCGCCGTTGTCGCCCATGATGGCGATGTGCTCACCGTGTCCGACGCTGATGGAGGCGCCTTGCAAAGCTTTGACGCCGCCGTAGAACTTGGAGAGGTTCGTAGTCTGGAGAAGAGGCTCGGTGGTGTTGGTGATAGTACTCATTGAGGTGGTTCCGATCTGGGGGGGGTCGTCTCGAATCAGTACGCTGCGGGAGAGTCGGCGACATTGGCGGATGTTACGGGCGGGATCGGGACGAAGATCTTGGGTTGCACCGTGCCACCGTCCAGCAGGGTCAGCATGGCGGCGACAGCTTCTCGCGCCATCTCCTTGGGATCGCCGTTGATGGTTCCGTACGTGTCTCCCGCGAGGATGCTCTCGCGCATCTCTTCCGGATAGTCGTTGCCGACGAAGACGATTTCGCTTCGGCCCATCGACTTGGCCAGGCGGGCGCCCGCAGCCAATTCGGGTCCTTGCGCGACGACGGCGTTGATCTGCCCTGCCGGATACTTCGCGAGCCAGTCCTGGGTCAGGCTGATGGTCTTGTCGTTCGCCCAGTTGTTCGGCTGCTCTTCGACGAGTTTGACGTCGGGGAAGTTCTCCTGCAGTTCGGCACGGAACCCTTCCGACCGACCGATCTGCGGCCCACTGCCGAGGATGCCGGTCATCAAGGCGACGTTGCCCCGATTGCCAATTGCTCCTGCGACCATCTTCGCCTGCTCGCGTCCGACCTGAACGTCGTCGGTCCCGACGAACGAGGAGACCGGGGCGTCTTCTGACAGCGCCAGGGAGAATGCGATGACCGGGATTCCTGCTGCTTCGGCTCGTTTGATTGACGGAGTCATGCTGTCCTGGTCGCTGGGGGCGAGGAGAATTGCGTCGACCTTCTGCGTGACCAGCTGGTCCATTCCGCTACTCATCTGAGCGATGTCGTTGTGCCCGTTGACAACACTGAGCTTGTATCCCGCAGCTTCAGCTTCTTCTTGCACAGTCGAGATGGCTACGTTCATCCACGGGTCGACGCCGACGTCGTACACCACGAAGCCCAGCGTCTTGTTCGCACCCGAGGAAGGTGCGGTTCCGCAGGCCGTGAGTGCGACGGCGACGAACGCGGCCAGGCAAAGGGCAAATGCGGTTTTGATTGTTCGGGACGTTCTTCTTGCGGTCATATGTTGTCACTCCTGGAATGTGGTTGGCTGCGACTGGAATCGGACGTATCAGCGTTTGCGGGCGCTGCGGAACGCTTCGAAGCCGACTGCGAGCAGAACGGCCGTACCCGTCAGCGCCGGCTGCCAGTAAGCGGAAACGCTGTACAGGTTCAGTGCGTTTGTGAGGACGGTGAGCGACAGGATGCCGATCACCGCGGAGCTGATGCCGCCGACTCCGCCAGTGAGTGGTGTGCCGCCGATGATGACGGCGGCGATGGCGAGGAGTGCCCACTGTGTACCTGTTGCCGGACTCCCGATTCCCGAGATCGAGACGAGAAGAATTCCTGCGATGGCAGCGCACAGTCCGCCGATGGCATAGACGGCAATCAGAACCCGATCGACATGGATTCCGGCACGACGCGAGCCTTCCTTGTTGCTCCCGACGGCGTAGATGTGCTGGCCGAAGAGCGTGCATCGTAAGACGAACAACAGAATCAGGATGACCACGACGAATGTGAGACTGGCAAAGGAGATTCCAGCGATGTTCCTCAAGCCAAGATCGGTCCATCCGGAAGGAAGAGGAGCGATCGGGGTGGCGCCGGTTGCGGCGTACAGCAGTCCGGTGACGACGGCTTGTGTACCGAACGTGGCCACAAATGGGTTGATGCCGATCTTGGCTACGAGGATGCCGTTCACGAAGCCGGCGAGTAGACCGGCGACCAATCCGACGAGAATTCCGATGGCTATACCGTGCTGGAGACTGACGTACGCTGCCGCGCATCCGGCTGCCGCTGCCACGATTCCGACCGAGAGATCGAAGCCACCTGAGATAATCATCAGCTGCATACCGCCGGCAATGATTCCGACCATCGCCGCCTGTTGCAGCACGTTCAGCAGGTTGTCCGACTGCCGAAAGATCGGGTTGGCGATGCACAGAATCACCACCGATGCGGCCAGTACAGTCAGCATCACCCGCTGAACGACCTGCGACGGTGTGCTTGGCAGAATGCGTTTGAGCAGAGCAGGTAGCCATTCCTGCGAGGATGCGTGGGGCGGCTGGGGTGCCGCGGAACGAGTGGAACGGCCGACGTCATCGACAGAGATTCGCGCGCTTGGCGGCCGTTTCTGCTGGTCTTCGGTCAGGGGCATTGAGGACTCCTCGAAAGGGTGTGTCGGTGTTCGGTCGAAAGAGCGAAATCAGGTCACCCGGCGGCACGGCGTTGTGCGTGTCGAGATTTGGATCGGTGCCATGCAGTTCGCGTTCGGTTCGTGAACCGGTAGCGATTACTCGGACGGTGGGCCGGGTCTATATGGGCGCTGAAACAAATCTTCGGACAGGTAGGAAGCGGGTTCGCCATATGTCTCAACTCTGTTTGGCGCCCCCCGGTGAAGCCCTGGGGTTGTAGAAATACTGTCCTGTGACTGCATTCACAGCTAGACGCAAGGCGGGAAAGATGTCTCGGCTGGGCGACACGTTTTGTGTAGTGTCTTTGACATGTCTTTCACGGTTGCGGACGCTCTGGAACTCTCACTGATCCGCGCGGCCGGTCCTCACGTACTCACCAACGGAACGGACCTGGATCAACGCGAAGTCCGATGGGTTCACTCGTCCGAGATCCCCGATATCGCACGATTTCTCAGCGGTGGCGAATTGTTGCTGACGGCGGGCCTCGGTATAGGGGAAACAGAAGCCGAGCAGCGTGCTTACGTGAAGGCGGTTTCTCGAGCGGGTGCGGCAGCTCTGGCGATCGAAGAATCCGGTCGCATGTTCGATCGAGTTCCTGAAGCTGTTGTACAGGAAGCCCAACAAATGCTGCTTCCGGTGATCGCGTTGACCCACGAAGTGTCGTTCGCCGGAGTCTCCGCCCAAGTGCACGAAATTCTGACCGAAATGCGACTTCGGAGCCTGACTCGTGAGCGTGAGGTCGAAGCAACATTCTCGGGATTGCTGCTCGACGGCGCAGACCATCTCGGAATAGTGGAGACTCTGGCGGCGCTCACCGACAGCACGGTGGTTCTGGAAAACATCGCGCACCGGGTGACGGTCTATTTTTCAGTGGACGGTGTCGAATTCGATGACGACGAGTGGAATCGTCACGCCAGAGTATCGCACGACAATGAAACTGATTGTGTCCGAAGGCCCGTCGTCATGCGTGGTCAACCGTGGGGGTGGATCCACGTGCTCCAGGGACAATCGCCGACCGCGCCGTTCTCGGCTGAATTCGCGGCGGAGCGGGCAGCAGCAGCGATCGCGATCTCGCTTCTCACCGATCGTAGCCGCGAGGCGCGTGACGATCAGCGCAGTACCGCTTTGATGACACACTTGCTGCTGGGAGAAATTTCCGGCGATGAGTTCGTGAAGCAGGCCAGTCGTCTGGGGTATCGGCTCGGATCTGGCCTGATGCGAGTGTTCGTGGCCAACAAGAATACTCGTGACGATTCTGGTGGAATCCGGCCCAAGCGCAGGAGCAGTCCCAATGCGATCAGTGCCGACATGGGTGATTACATCGTCACGGTGGCGCCGGAAGTGAGTGGCCGTCCGCCGGAGATCGAGGATCTTGTCGGTTTCGTCGGAGCGGGTGTCGGTGTGAGCCGCGCTATTTCACGTGACATGGTTGCTGTCGCGCTCACTCAAGCGCGCAGTGCTGCGGCGGTCGCCCGAGCTTCTGGTGGTGTCCTTCACTTCGACGAACTGGGGGTCGAGCGGATTTTGGTGACCCTGGCGCAGGGCCCGGAACTGGCGAGCTTCGTCGAAGACGAATTGGGTCCGTTGTTGACGAAGGATGCGCACTCGGCCAGTCCGCTGCTGCCGACACTGCGTGCGTTTCTCAGCGTCGACGGGCGCAAGACCGAAGCGGCGGACAAACTCTACGTGCAGCGCAGAACTCTGTACAACAGGTTGGAGCGGATCTCCACGATTCTCGGAAAATCCCTTGATGCCCCGGAAACACGGCAGCGCTTGCTGTTGGCAGTCAAAGGTCTTGAGCTGCTGGAGGGTTCGGCGATCAGTTCGTCGCGACGTTCCGGAAGGAACTAGCGTTCCGACTTCGATGAGGGGGACGGCGGTTCCTGTCGTGGCTAAACCTATACCGATCGCCCTGCGAGCTCCGCGCGCGGCAATGAGACGGCCTGTTGCCAGCAATCCGCACAGGGAACCACCGGGCAGTCCCAAGATGACGAAACCGAATCCGCTGGTGGTGAGCTCGAGTGCATTCTTGACGTCGGGTGTCACTGTCACCCAAGAGGCTTGGCAAGCTCCGAGAAGTGCGAAGATGACAAGCTGTGCCCATTTCGTGCGGACGAGCACGAAGGTCAACTTCGGGTAGAGCATTTCGTTGATTTTCTTCGTGGAGGGTTAAGTGAATCGTATCACCTGGTGATACGATTCACTCGTGTCTGTGGTGGTGAAACAAGGTGAAGGTTGAGATGTGGCGCGACAGGCGGAAGTATCGCAAACCACGGTGTCGCGCCTACCGTCTCCCGAAGTGTTCGGTCGGGGTAATCGCCGCTGCCGACAGTACCTCTCACGGACGTCATCGTTCGTACATTCGCGGGACCTTCAGTGCAGAAACATCTTTGAAACTATCGAGGCAACGGCAGGAGTGGGGCGACGAACATGGCTAGTCACCGTATGGAGGAAGAAGTGGGGTACGTCTGTGTCACGTGTCGCCATATCGGTTCGTCGTTGCCTATGCCCAAGCCGTCTGTGCCGCTGGCCGTGCGAGCTCGATGCAACCTCTGTGGCGAGATCGACACGGCGATGTCGGGGCGGAAAGACGATGTGCCATACCGTGTCGAGCTCTTCGGGGGCTTTCGTAGAGCTTGGACGCATGCAGTCCGGTGTGGGCGAATGTGTGAACACCATCTACTGTGACGACAGGTCAACCGAAGCCAACACTCGGTTGAAACGAGACCACGATAGAATTCGTGAGATCGTCAAGGGTTACGGCGGATGATTCGTCCGGAGCAAGGGGAGTCGCTTCAGTGGTTACGATGAAGGACGTGGCGCGGGCAGCAGGCGTCTCCCAAGCCGCTGTCTCATACGCGTTCAGTAACTCTCCGAAAGTTTCTGCATCGCAGCGCGATCACATCTACGCAGTCGCTCAGTCTCTGTCCTACGCCGGGCCGAACATCGTCGGCAGTAGCCTGCGCTCCGGCCGAGTTGGAGCGGTTGGCATCATGGTGATGGAGTCGTTGGGGCACGCACTGGAAGACCCGTCGACCATGCTGTTGATGAAGGGGGTAGTCGAAGTCAACGAACTCGCCGACGTTGCCCTCACTTTGTTGCCGTTGGTCTCCAGTAGGGAAGAAGGATTCAATTCTCCCGCGGTCAGAGGTTTGGTCGACGGAGTAGTCCTGCACAATGTAACTCCTACCCACCCGATCATTGCGGCCCTGATTCACTCAGGAACGCCGGCAGTTGCGATCGATTCACCCGCGGACTGCGGCTTGCCATTCATCGGAATCGATGATCGCGCTGCGGGATTCAAGCAGATGGCCCATCTCTTGGATCTCGGGCACCGAAGAATCGGTGTGGTCTGCGAACGTTTGAACATCGGTGGCACCGATGGGCCGATCTCCAAGGCAGTTGTCGAACACTCTTCGGAGCGGGTCCAGCGAGATCGGATCCTCGGGTACTTCGATGCTGCAACTGCACGGGGAGATGCCGGTATCTCGATTGAGGTTTACGAGGCTTCAGGTATCGATCGTGACAGCGGCGTCCGTGCTGTTCGCTCGATGGTCGAGATACTGAATCCGACCGCAATAGCCACGACATCAGATGTCTTTGCCGTCGCTGCCTTGAGCGTGCTTCGTGGCATGAATATCTCAGTACCTGAGGTTGTTTCGGTTGTCGGATTCGACGATGCGCCAATCGCCGAACTCATGGATCTGACCACTGTGCGTCAACCGCTGGTGGAGAAGGGGCGCGCCGCAGCTTCCATGCTGCTCGACAATATCGACGGCGCCAAGCGGAGGCAGAAAATCTTCAAAACCAAGCTGATCGTCCGAAACTCGACAGGCCCGGTCAGCACAGTCTGAACGAGACCATGCTGACCGGGCCGAAGTGGTCAGGATCGATAGACTCTCCGGTACAGTTCGACGATTTCCTGTGCGCTGGGCACCACCGGGTTGTTCGACGGAGAACCCGACGCCAAGGCCTGTTCCGCCATCAGTGGAATGAGCTCCTCCCAGCGGGACTCGTCGATGCCGAATGTGCGCGGACTGGGTACCTCTACGTCGACGCACAAAGTATCGATGAAGTCGACCAGCTTGTGCGAGGCCGCCTCGTCTGAATCGCGGCGGTCGGCCGCGCCCAGCTGCCTGGCGCAATCGGCGTATCGATCACGCGCCCCGGGTATGGAGAACGCGGTGATCGCCGGAAGTAGCATTGCATTGGAAAGTCCATGCGCCACATGGAAATGTGCGCCGATCGGACGACTCATCCCGTGTACCAGGCACACGCTCGCATTGGAGAATGCCATACCCGCCTGAGTGGAAGCATGCATCATCTGTTCACGTGCTTCTCGATCTGAGCCGTCACGGTACGCGCGCAAGAGGTACGCCCCGATTGTCTTCATCGCAGACAGTGCGAGCCCGTCCGAGATGGGGTTTGCCTTCTTACTGACGTAGGCCTCGATCGCGTGTGTGAGTGCGTCGACACCTGTGTCGGCCGTCAGTCTCGGCGGCATCGACATCGTGAGGTCGGAATCGACGATCGAGGCGATCGGAAGAAAAGAAAGCCCAGGGCATAGCATCTTCTCGTCGCTGGCAACATCCGTGATGATCGTGAATTGTGTTGCTTCCGAGCCACTTCCTGCCGTCGTCGGGATGGCTATGATCGGAAGCGCCGGCCCCGCGTACACCCGAGGGGCTTTGAAATCGCGCATGACGCCGCCCTGCTTGAACAAGACGGCAAGTGCTTTTGCCGTGTCCATCGGGCTGCCGCCGCCGAAGCCGATGATCGAGTCGGCATCGTGGGCGGTCAGAGCGTCGAGACCAGCCTGTAGAGAATCGGTAGTGGGGTCGGGAACCGTCTCGGAGAAGAGTGCGGCCTTCTTTCCTGCTGCTGCAACGATCTTCAGCAATCGATCGGCAGAACCATTGCTGACCATGAACGCGTCGGTGACAAGAAGCGGACGCTCGATGTTCAGATCCGTCAGCACTTCGCCGAGACTCTCGACGGACCCAGGACCAAGTTTCAAGAACCGGGGAAATGAAATGTTGGCAACCATGCCGATCCCTTCGAATGTTGTGAATGTATTTCCCGGCCCGTCGTATTCGGACGGGACAAGAACTCAGTTGTTTTCGGGGAAGCCGAGGTTGATGCCGCCGTGGCTGGGATCGAGCCAGCGGGTAGTGACGACCTTCCCACGGGTGAAGAAGTGGACTCCTTCGGTACCGTGAGCGTGCGTGTCGCCGAACAGGCTGTTCTTCCAACCGCCAAAGCTGTAGTAGGCCATGGGGACGGGAATGGGGACGTTGATCCCGACCATGCCGACCTCGATCTCGTTCTGGAAGCGACGTGCTGCGCCACCGTCATTGGTGAAGATCGCGGTGCCATTCCCGAATGCACTCGAATTCACCAGGTCGAGTGCTTCGTCGTAGGAGTTCACTCGCACGACCGAGAGCACAGGGCCGAAGATTTCGTCTGTGTAGATGCTCATGTCGGTGGTGACGTGGTCGATCAGGGTCGGGCCGAGCCAGAATCCGCCCTCACCACCGTTCGCCTGCACGTGCCTGCCATCGACGACGAGCGTCGCGCCGGCCGCCTCACCGGCGTCGACGTAGGAGGCGACCTTGTCGCGGTGGGCCTTGGTCACCAGAGGACCCATGTCTGAGTTCTTCGTGCCGTCACCGGTTTTCAGGGTGCGGGTTCGCTCGGCGATCTTGCCAACGAGTTCATCGGCGATGTCGCCGACGGCGACCAGTGCCGAGATCGCCATGCAGCGCTCGCCGGCCGAGCCGAATCCGGCGTTGACCATTGCGTCGGCGGCCAGATCGAGGTCTGCGTCAGGCAAGACGATCGCGTGGTTCTTCGCTCCTCCGAGAGCCTGAACGCGCTTTCCGTGGCTGGTGCCGGTGCTGTACACGTACTGGGCGATGGGGGTTGAACCGACAAACGAAACGGCCTTGATCGCAGGGTTGGTCAGAAGTTCGTCGACAGCTGTCTTGTCGCCTTGCAGGACGTTGAACACGCCCGCTGGAAGTCCTGCCTCGGCCCAGAGCGCCGCGATCCACAGCGAAGCAGATGGAACTTTTTCGGACGGCTTGAGTACTACCGTGTTTCCGGTGGCGATCGCGATGGGGAAGAACCACATCGGGACCATCGCGGGGAAATTGAACGGCGAGATTATCGCGACCGGGCCGAGCGGTTGACGGATCGAGGTGACGTCGACGTTCGTCGAGGCATTCTCGGTCATACCGCCCTTGAGCAGGTGCGCGATGCCACAAGCGAATTCGACGACCTCCTGGCCTCTTGACACCTCGCCGAGTGCGTCGGAGAGGACTTTGCCGTGCTCGGCGGTGATTATCTCTGCGAGTTCGTGCTTGCGGTCATTGAGCAGTTCGCGGAACGCGAAGAGGATTGCGGTGCGCTTGGCGAGCGAACTGTCGCGCCAATCGGGAAACGCAGCAGCAGCTGCGACGATAACGGCGCGTGCGTCTTGCACGCTGGCGAGCGCGACACTGCCAGTGACGGCGCCGGTCGCAGGGTTCGTGACCGGAGCGGAGTTTCCGCTCGAACCGGGGGCGATCTTGTTGTCGATCCAATGTGCGATGACAGTCATGACTATTCACTCCTGAGGCTGGGGTTGATTCGAGTCTGTGCCGCAGAATTGCCGTCGTCAACAAGTAAGATCGCAGTACTCAATGCAAAATTGCAGCCAAGAACGGGAATGGCGATGTTCACTTCTGACAACCTGCGCTTTCTGCTGGAACTGTCACGCACGGGGCGTATTTCGGATACGTCGAAGCGACTGGGGGTCGATCAGACCACGGTCTCCAGGAGAATCTCTAGGCTTGAAAAAGACATGGGAGCAAGGCTTTTCGATCGCGGCGTCTCGGGCTGGCAGCTGACCGAGGCGGGCAGGCGATTGGTTCCCTACGCGGAGAGTATCGAGTCGACGCTACTTTCTGCGCTCGGTGAGACGACCGCCTCGGCGTCGCCGAGCCTCAACGGGACGGTCCGGATCCTGACCCCAGACGGCTTCGGTGCCTTCGTATTGGTTCCGGGCCTGCGCTCTGTACGTGCCCGGCACCCGGATTTGTACACCGAAGTGCTGACTTCGACTACCCACGATGTGTTGACCGGGCGTGACTTCGACGTCGCCGTCACATTGGAGCGTCCCTCTCCCCGATCTGTGGTCGTCAGCAAACTTGCGGACTACAACTTGCGGCTTTACGCCTCGCGTCGGTATCTGGAGACGCACGAGTCGATCTCGTCGGTGGACGACCTACGTCATCACACGCTCGTCTGGTATGTGGACGCGTTCTTGGATGTCGAACCTCTGCGTATCCTCGACCGGATACTGCCCACCGGGCGAGCGCAGATCCAGACCAATAACATCGCTGGTCACTACGAGGCAGTCAGGCACGGTGTGGGAATCGCGCCCTTGCCGACGTACATCGGCGCGACCGACGATGACCTCGTGCCGGTGCTGCGTGACGAGTTCGTAATTCGGAGGTCGTATTGGCTCGTTGTCCCGCGCGAGCTGATCAGATTGGCCCGCGTGCGGGCGATAACCGATGCCTTGCATGAGATTGTCGACAGGAACCCCGACCTCCGTGCGCGGTGATGTGCGGGTTTCCTGTATTCGTCGGGCGAGGCGATGGTTGACGGTCAGTTTGTGGCGCCTATGAGGAATGATCTCGATTTCAGGTGTGGACTCTGTCGAAGGGTCTTCTGGAATGTGTGGAGAGGGGTGGATCACCCGGAATGCTTCAGCATTTCGAGGGCCGCATCCCGGCCGACGTCGAAGGGGTCGGTGCCGATACCGATACCGTCTGCGACGAGGGCGCCTTCGTGAAGCAGCATGATTGCCTCGACGAGACGTTCGTCGGCTTCCCCGTCCGTCGCCAGAATGCGCCGAAAGACGTCCAACATTTCCTGCTTCTGTTCGGCGATGACAGCGAACACCGGATGTGACCGATCGCTGAACTCGGCGTGAGCGTTGACCATGCTGCAACCCTTGCCTCCGCTCGCCTTGGACCAGGAGGCGGAAGCGTCGAATGCCGCACTCAACTGCTCGGCGCGGCTGTGCCCGGCTGATGCGAGCTTCTTGTCGCGAAAGGCTCGCCACCGCCGATCTCGATCCTTCAAATATTCCACGACGAGGCCGTCTTTCGAGCCGAACCGCTCGTACAGAGTCTTCTTCGTGACCCCGGCGTCCAGTGCGACGGTATCCACGCCTACGGCGTGAATTCCATTTTCGTAGAACAGCTTCGACGCCGACTCCAGGATGCGACGTGCTTTCGGAGTCAATTCGGGTACGGATTCGTCTGCCATGGACAAAAGTATACCGATCTGTATAGTCGAGCTCATGAGTAAACAGATCGGTATACCTCGGATCGTGACCTCGAGATCTGGCGTGACGGCTACCTTGTCGGTCCTGTTCGTCGCGTGCTGGAGTTCGGGATTCATCGGAGCCAAACTCGGCGCCGGCAGTGCCGAGGTCTCCACGCTGCTGATGTGGCGTTTTCTCCCGCTTGCGGCGGTACTGGTCCCGATTGTCTGGCTGTCCGCCCGGCGCCGGAACGCGATGCCGACACCGCGGGCTTTCGGCAGGCAGGTGGTGATCGGAATACTCTCCCAGAGCGGGTACCTGTTGTCTGTGTACTGGGCAGTCGATCTCGGCGTGAACACCGGAACCACAGCGCTGATCGACGGTATTCAGCCGCTGGTGGCCGCCGCGCTGCTCGGTCCGGTCCTCGGCGTCGCAGTCCCTCGGATGCAGTGGATCGGACTGGCGATCGGACTGGCCGGCGTCGCGATGGTCACGGCAGCCGACGCCGGGGCCGGTACATCTGCGCCGTGGTGGGCGTACGCGATTCCGTTCCTGGGGATGCTCAGCCTGGTTGCATCCACCTTCGTCCAGCAACGCGCTCCCACGTCCACGCCGCCACTGCAGGCTTTGGCCATCCACTGCTCAACCAGCGCAATAGTTTTCACAACTCTGGCGATCGTCTCGGGTGCTGCCGTACCGCCGAGTGTCGGCACATTCTGGATCGCATTGCTCTGGTTGATCGTGTTGTCGACCTTCGGCGGATACGGGCTGTACTGGTTGTTGCTTCGTCGCATCGGCATCACGTCCGTCAACACCTTGATGTTCTTGATCGCCCCCGTCACCGCGGTCTGGGGCGCACTGATGTTCGGAGAATCCTTCACTCCGTTCACCGCTCTCGGCTTGGCGGTGGGCATCGTCGCCGTCGTCGTGGTCACCCGGGTGGACAATCGACCGAAGAAGCAGGACGAGAGCACGGATTCCTGCCCGGTAAGAGCTCCGATCACGTCGCGCTGACGAAGCCCGATCGTGATGTGAACCGCTCGCGGAGCGCGGTGATTTGTTCTGAGGTGAGCTTGAGTCCGTTGATTGCGTAGTCCTCGACTGCGCCGAATTGCGTGCGCATTTCGTCGAGCGCGGCGTCGAAGTAGCTGTCGCGGACTCCGAGGAGCGGCCGGAGCAGTTCTCCGTCAACGCCTTTGCTTGCGGCGAAGTCGAGGATCGGTTCCGTCATAGGTGCCAGATCGGTGTTCGTCTCCAGGTAGTCGGCGCGTACATCGGCTTCGTCGGCGCCGAGGAGGAGCAAGAAAGAGGTCGCGGCCCACCCGGTGCGATCCTTGCCGGTGGTGCAGTGGAAAAGTGCTGCACCGGTGCGTTTTTCGTCGATCAGGTCGAGATAGAACGCGCGGTAGGCGTCGAGGGCGGACGGCAGGCTGACGAAGTTGCGGTTCGCTTCCTCCATCTGTGCGATCCCACGTCCATCGCTGATGGTCTCGGCGTATGCGACCGGGTCCGTCATGAGTAGTCCGGTGGCCGCGGCGTTTTGGGCATTGTCGGCAAGTACGTCGAGCCAGACTGTCCGCGTCGAGTCAGGGAGATTGTCGAGTGCGTCGTCGCGCTCGGCAGCGGTCCTCAGGTCGTAGACCGTCCGGACGTCCAAGTCGGCGACCGCGGCGACGTCGTCGCCGTCGAGTTTCGCGAGCGTCGCCGAACGGTAGAGCGCGCCGGCGCGGACGGTGCCATCAGCAACGGGAATGCCACCGAGATCCCGGAAGTTCGGAGCGGTCTTCAGGAGAACGCGACGATCGAGCGGGTGAGTTGGCATGGCTGACTCCTTGTGGGTTCCGTTTCTGAACTGATCATTCATGCCTTCTGCACACTGCGCACGAGCTTTTCGGCATTGCGTCTCTTGATCCACTTGTCGATGACGA
Organism: Rhodococcus sp. IEGM 1406; assembly: GCF_030056745.1. Classification (NCBI taxonomy): domain Bacteria; kingdom Bacillati; phylum Actinomycetota; class Actinomycetes; order Mycobacteriales; family Nocardiaceae; genus Rhodococcus; species Rhodococcus sp. IEGM 1406. Next base: position 769,590 of record NZ_JASHKO010000001.1, read on the forward strand.
GAGCCATGAAGATCCATCCTCCCAACGCGGTGATCACCCACACGATGATCGGGGCGAGGATCCAGGACCCGACGCCGCTGATCTCAATGCCGTCGGGGACCAGGGTCGCAACCCAGAGCGCGAGCAGCGTGGCGACCAAGCCGACACCGCCCGCGAGCGGAGCCGCGTAGTGCAGTGCCACGCTGAGCACGAATGGGCCGAGAATCATGTGGGCGAGGGTGAATACACCGATAGCGGCCAAGAAACCGTTCACGCTCAGGCTGACCCCGGGCAGCGCAAAATGCACGACGATCAGCGCGATCGCGCCGAGTACACATTGCGAAACGAGCTGAAATAACAGACGCATGGCTTGTACCTCCGTGATCAGGTCGAGTCACCCGAGAGTGGTGTGTGCGTGGGGAACGCTTTGCTGGAGGGCCTCGGGACGAGGTGCCGTCCAGGTGCCGTCGAGCACGCAGGGGCGGGGGCGGTACAGGCGCAGTACGTAGTTCCAGCCCGGCATGATGGGCAGTGCGTTCGCGACGCCGTCGAGATTGACGCCGAACCGGATGGTGGTGCTGCCGTCGGAGTCGGGGGTGGCTGTGAGGCTGTTGATGCTGTTGACGCCCAAGGCGTTCTCTTCGAAGTATCCGGCTGCGTTGTACAGCGAGACCGACCAGAACGCTTCCACGGGAACAACGTTCAGGCGGAGACGGTATTCCCCGACCGGGAGACGTTCGTCGAAGTTGACGTAGGTGGCCTCGTACTCGGGAAGGCCACCCCAGCCGGATGCGGTACCGAGCAGGTGCCTGATCGGGTCGACTTCCGTCGCGGTGCCGAATGAATGGTCGTAGGTGGTGATGCCACGCGCGAGTGCGAGGAGCGCGTCGCGGGTCTCGGTCTGCGACTGTTCGTCGTAGTCGGGCAACGGGAACTCGCCCGTCCCGCCGCCGTCGATGGTGAGTGCGTCTTGCAACCGGTTCACCTCGGCGACGTCTTCGGGGCTGTTCGGATCGACGAGGATACGCACGATCAGTGCGGCGTAGTCGGTCCCGACCAATTCGCGTGTGAGCAGGTGCTCTCCCGGATCGCGCAGGATGACAGGACCGAAATGATCTTGACTGACCACCCAGACGGAGATGTAGCGCTTGCCGGTATCGGGCACCGTGATCGTGACGTTTTCGCGCACGTCGATGATCGCGCTGCTGTACAGGGTGTCGCGGTTCTGGCGGATGATCGGCTGGTTGTCGAGTGACCCGAGCTCGCGAGTGTGGTTCCACGTGCCCAGGCCGACGCCCGCGGCCAGGCGAGCGAACATGAGATCGGATTCTGCCCGATTGAAGTTCAGGACGTTGACGGCGATCGTGGACATAGCGGGTTCCAATCGGTGTCGGGGTACGGAAGCGGGCGCGGTAATCCATGGCCCGTCGGGTGAATCAGCCCAGCAGTCGTGCTTTCGCGGCTTGGAACTCGGCGTCGCTCAGTAGGCCTTGTGATTTGAGATCGCCGAGTTTCTGCAACTCGGCGACGAGATCGACCGGGGCCGCGGGTGCGGGTGTGGGCATCGGGAGTGCGGCATGCTGCTGGGCGAATTCGTACTGCGCCTGCTCGTAGTCGGCCTGAGCTCTCCTTTGCCGGCGGGTGGCCATACCGTCGCTGACGGCGGTCGCGGTACCGGTCACGACCGCGGTGCGGGCGGCGAGGCCCAGCAGTCCGGGGCGTCCTCGTCTCGGGATGTACGGCATGTCAGACCTCCAATTTCGGGATGATCGTGTCCATGAGGGCATTGACGACGGGTGCGGGTATCCGCTCGTAACCCAGTAACACCGCGCCGGACTCGGCGGTCCGGGCGGCGAGTTCGCGCTGATAGACCAGCTCGAGCGCGACCAGCAGCGCTGAAGCGCCGGCGGGAATCGCCTCCGCGAGTTCGGTGATGTCTTCATGCCCGAGCAGACCGGACGCGCCGAGCATTTCGACGTTGATCTCGAAGCCGTTCGGCAATTCCTCGACCTCGACGAGGGTGAGTTCACCGTCGTCGGACTTGGAGATGACGATCAGATCGAGGAGTCGTACCAGGCCGGTATCCGTGAGGTCGGTGAGCGCGGAGAACGCGGCGGGGTCGAGGCTCTGCCCCGGCAGACCGAGAAGGTAGAAGTCGACGGGGCCGAAACGCGCGGCACTCACGAGAGCACCTTCAGCTTGAGTGCGGCGAACTCTTCCTCGCTGATCGATCCGGCTTCGAGGAGTGCTGCAGCTGTGGCGATTTCCTCGCTGGGACTCTTCCCCGCGACCTCGCGGATATACGATTCGGCGGCCTTCTCGGCGTCGCGTGCGGCCTTGTTGCTGCGTTCCGTCATCCCTTCGCCGCGGGCGACGAGATAGACGAGCGCGGTGAGGATGGGCAGGAAGAGTAGGAAGAACACCCAGACGGCCTTCAACCAACCGCTGAGCTTGTGGTCGCGGAACAGGTCGGCGATGATCGCGAACAGCGCGAAGAGATATCCGATGAAGACGGTTGCCCACAGCATCCAGCCGAGGCTTTCCCAGAAGCTCATGTGTCTTATCCGTTTCGTGTCAGGCCTGCGCACCGGGATTCCGCCGACTAGCGCATTTCGGTTGATTCCGGCAATTCTCACTGGTTTCCGCAGGCTTCGATCGCGGTCTCATCCGAAGCGGATGAGACCGGATTTCCACGGACATCGAACGTCTCGAGTATCTTCGACACATGATCGAAGCCGTGCGTGACGCACTCGCCTCTGGTGAGGCGGAGCAGGCTCGACGAGTCCTGCGGAAAAACTGGCTTCGTTTGATTCTCGAATCTCACACCAGGGAACTCGAGCAGCTCTGCCTTGCTCATCCCGATCCCCACGATCCGCACATCCTGCTGATACGGGCGTGCTGCCGCGATCTCAGCGGTGATCCGTACGGCGCTGAGTTTCTCCGCGGGCAGGGTCTGCGGGTGGCGTCCGACGATTTTGTCGTCTGCTTCACCGACCTGCTGCTCGCTCCGGACACCTCGACCAAGGCCGTCATCGCCGATCGCGCTCGCCACGCGCTCGCCCAGTGTGAGCCCGAGGATGATTACCCGTCCGCGCTCTTCCTCCTCGGGTGGACCGAGATCAGGCTTCGTCGTGACCTTCCTCGTGCCATCGCGCTACTTCGCTCGGCCGGCGACGAGGCGCAGTTGCAGTCGCGTACGGAGACGTTGCGTCTCGCACAATCCAATTTGGCTTTCGCGCTCACCCACGCAGGGATATTCACCGAAGCCGAACAGATCCTCGACGGCCTTCCTGCTCGAGAGGTGGCGTCCGACTGGGAACGCTTCGAAGGCGGTCTCCCACAGTCGAATCGAGGGTGCATCGCCTACTGGCGTGGTGACTTCGAGGAGGCGATCGCTCAGTTCGACTCGATCATCGAGGAGGGCAGTCCCGGAACCAACTTCGAGGCGCTCGCCCGTCTGTACCTGGTAATGAGCCTGATCGCTCTGAACCGGGAAGACCGGTACCACAACGCCGCTCGTCTGCTGCGAGGCGTGAGCACTGCGGACAAGCACGGCATTCCTTGGGATACGCTGCGGCGCGTCACCACGGCCTGGCTCGCCCACGCTCAAGGACAGGACGAGCAAGCTCGCCGCATCGCAATGCCCACGCTGACCAGAACAGGTGCTGCGGTCGCTCACGCGCTTCTCGCGGAGCTCTACCGAGTCATGGGGGATCCGGAACCGTCGGCTCAAGCGCTTCGCTTGGCAACCTCGGCCGCGCTGCCGCGATATGCGCTGGTGAGCACCCTTGTCACGTCTGCCGCCCTGAGCTCCGTCGCCGGGCGTGGACCGCAGGCGCACGAGCAGTTGGATCGTGCGCTGGCGGAAGCAATCCCCGAGCGGATTCTCGCCCCATTTCTGAGCGGCGATCCGGTAATCGTCGATCTGTTGAACGCGCACGCAACACAGGGGTCGAGACACCAGGAACTTCTACGCACGATTCTGGAAAAACGGGGCCAGCTCTCTGCCAAACTCGCCGGAGTCCTGACGGAACGTGAGAAAGAGATCCTCACTTTTCTGCGAACCACGATGACTGCTGACGAGATCGCTGCGCACCTCGGCATCGCCTATCCCACCGTGAAGACTCACATTCGCTCGATCTACCGAAAATTAGGTGTGACCAAACGGCGCGCCGCAGTCCAAGCAGCCGACAACCTAGACCGCGGGATCGGGGGCGATTCCGCGGCGGAGGCTGCGAACCGTCAGATCCAAGGCTTGTAGTCGCGTCCCGGAACCGCGGTTCACGTAGTCCATCGACGTGTAGAGCAGTGACCACAGCAGGTTCTGGACCCAGTCCGAACGAACGTGCGCGAACCGGGGCCGTGGTGACTATCGCTCACCGGCTCTCGACGGTGCGTGACGCCGACTGGATCGTGGTCATGGAAGACGGTCGGATCCGGAACATCGGCAACCATGACGAGCTCATGGACAAGGACGATCTGTACCGCGACATGGTGGTTGCCGGCCGGCTCGATCAGGGCGAGGCAATGCTCGAGGATTGTTGACCCGACGCGTCGGCGTGTGCGAGAGTGCTGATACCGAGCGATCGCTCGGTCGGGATGTTCTTTCGGAGGTGGCTGGTGGCAATCGATCTGACGTACGCGCCCGAGGTGGTGGCGCTGATCGAGAAGACGCGCGACTTCACGCGCAACGTAGTGCTCCCCATCGAAGACGAACACGCCGGTGACATCGCTGTAGCGGGTGGCGATGCAATCCGCATCGAGATGCAGTCGGCAGCAAAAGAAGCCGGTGTCTTCGCCCCGCATGCGCCGATCGAGTACGGCGGACACGGACTCAACATGAGTGATCGCGCGCCGGTCTTCGAGGAAGCCGGCTACTCGCTATTCGGGCCGACGGCGCTCAACATCGCGGCGCCGGACGAGGGCAACGTTCACATGCTGGCCCACGTGGCGAACGAAGCACAGAAGCAGCAGTTCCTCGCGCCGCTCGCAAGCGGGGACATGCGGTCGGCATTCGCCATGACCGAACCCGCGCCCGGAGCGGGATCCGATCCCTCGGCTTTGAACACCCGCGCCGAAAAAGCCCCCGATGGCTGGAAGATCAACGGTAAGAAATGGTTCATCACCGGCGCCGACGGCGCCGGGTTCTTCATCATCATGGCGCGCACGTCCGGCGAGCCCGGGCAGCGCGGCGGAGCGACCATGTTCTTGGCGCCGACGGACACTCCCGGCCTGGTAGTGGGTCGACACATCGACACCCTCGACAAGGCCATGATCGGTGGGCACTGCGAGGTCACGTTCGAGGATCTCTTCGTACCCGACGAGGCCGTTCTCGGTGAGGTCGATCAAGGTTTCGCCTACGCGCAGGTTCGCCTCGGTCCCGCCCGCATGACGCACGTGATGCGCTGGCTCGGTGCAGCGCGCCGCGGCCACGACGTCGCCGTGGCCAGAGTTGCCGAACGAGAAGGCTTCGGCTCGAAACTCGGTGATCTCGGAATGATCCAGAAGATGGTCGCCGACAACGAGATCGACATCGCAGCCAGCCGCGCACTTCTGGTGCAGGCCTGCTTCGAACTCGATCAGGGCGGGCACGCGAGCAACGCGACGTCCATCGCCAAGACCTACGCTGCCGAGGCGATCTTCCGGATCGTGGACCGCTCCATTCAGATGTGTGGCGGAATGGGCGTGTCCGGCGATCTGCCGCTGGCACGCTTGTCCCGCGAAGTGCGTCCCTTCCGCGTCTACGACGGCCCGTCCGAGGTTCATCGCTGGGCAATTGCGAAACGTGTTGTCGGAGCTGCGAAGCGCGCTGCTCGGGAGGAGTCGAAGTGACGGACTTTCCAGGACTCGATCTCGCGGCGCTCCACAAGTATCTGCAAGCCGCTGGCGTCGAGGTGAGCGGAGAGTTGCGAGCCGAACTGATTTCAGGCGGCAAATCCAATCTCACCTACGGAATCTTCGACGACAACTCGAAGTGGATTCTCCGTCGTCCACCCACGGCCGGCCTCACGCCGTCGGCGCACGACGTTGCGCGTGAGTTCCGAATCACCTCGGCGTTGCAGAACACCGCCGTGCCGGTCGCGCCGACCGTCGTGCTGTGCGAGGACGCCTCGGTGATGGGTGCGTCGTTCACGGTGGTCGAGTTCGTCACCGGTCAAGTGATCCGAACCAAGACCGAGTTGGAAGCTGTTCCGGCAGCGCAGGTCACGCAGTGCACCGACGAGTTGGTGCGTGTTCTCGCTGCCTTGCACGACGTCGACTACACCGAAGTGGGTCTCGGCGAACTCGGCAGACCCGACGGTTACGTAGCCCGCCAGGTGAAGTTGTGGGCCGGTCAATGGTCACGGGTCAAGACCGAGGACTCGGCCGACGTGGACAGGTTGGCGTCGAGCCTCGCGGAGTTGATTCCGGCGGAATCAGCCTCGTCGATCGTTCACGGCGACTACCGGATCGACAACACGATTCTCGCGGCGAACGACGTCACCAAGGTTGCCGCAGTGGTGGACTGGGAACTGTCGACGCTGGGAGATCCGCTGGCGGACATCGCGATGATGTGCGTCTACCGGCACCCCGCGCTGGATCTGGTTCTGGGTGAGCCTGCTGCGTGGACGAGCCCGTCGCTACCGTCCGTTGTCGATCTGGCGCAACGGTATTCGTCTGTTTCGGGTCGTGAACTGGCGCATTGGAACTTCTACATGGCGCTCGGGTTCTTCAAACTCGCCGTCGTGGCGCAGGGCATCGATCACCGATTCCGAGCAGGAGCCACCGTCGGCGGGGGATTCGACAAGGCTGGATCTTCTGTGCCGGAACTGATCTCGGCCGGACTCAACGCACTGCAAGGGAAATTCGAATGACTCGATCAGCACTGGTCACCGGCGCCTCCAAGGGAATCGGGCTCGGCATCGCAACACGCTTGGCTTCGCAAGGGTACGGGCTGACCATCACGGCGCGTGATACCGAGCGGCTCGCCGTTGTCGCCGAAGAACTTACGCGCGCCGGATCGCCGGACGTCGTCGTCTCGGCCGGCGACATGGCGGACGAGAACTTCGCCGCAGCACTCGCCGCCACACACAATGAGCGATTCGGCTCCATGAGGGCTCTCGTCCTCAACGCCGGAGTGGGAACCAGTGGGCGAGTGGCGGATTACCCGATGCGACGTTTCGACAAGACCGTTGCCGTCAATCTCCGGACACCGTTTGCACTATTGCAAGCGTCGCTGCCGCTCCTGCGTACAGCGGCGGACGCGGACCTTGCCGGCGGAGCGAAGGTGATAGCTCTCGCCTCGATGGCCGGTGTGTATGCCGAGAGCGGCCTGGCCGTCTACGGAGCCACCAAAGCTGCGCTGATTTCGATGGTCGAGGCACTCAACGCCGAGGAATCCGGAAACGGCGTCAGTGCGACGGCCATCGCTCCCGGTTACGTCGACACCGACATGTCGGCATGGACACAGGATCGGATCACACCGGACACCATGATCAAGGTCGACGACATCGTGGAGTTGGTGGACGGTCTGCTCAAGCTCTCGTCTCGAGCGGTCGTTCCGAAGGTCGTCATGGCGCGGGCCGGGACCAACGGCTACTCCGCCTGAAATTTCAATCCAGCTTGGCTTCGCCCCGCTTGCGAAAGAAGTGAAAGCCAGGCACCCCGACGATCGCCTGCCGCAGGTCCTTGACCACTCCGAGGAGTTCGTGGATCTCGGGCGAGACGGAGTCCAAGGTTCCGAGGATGGGCAACACCGCGGCCACCCGGTCGGTGAGCTCCGGTAGTTGGTCGATCAGCTTGATCGCGGCGCTGACCTCTGCCTCGGAAAGGTCGTCGGCGAACCTGGCGGCCAGCGGCGCGAGCTGTAGGGCGATGGGCTCGTAGATCTCGAGGAGTTGTCCCGCGATGTCCGACGTCTGCTCGACGGCCTCGACCAGTGTCTCAGCGCGAACGGTCACGGCGGCGGCTCCGATGACGACGCGGTCGGCGTTGTCGGCGATCTGGTTGATGCGCGCCACCAACCTCTCGACCGAGAAGAGGAGCGCCTCGAGTCGAGTGGGCAGGGTGACCGCAAATGCGACCGTGGACAGGGACCAGTGCACCACGTCGCCGACGGAGCGGACGACGGTGGAGCTGCCGGGCAAAACTAGAGCCATCCCTCGATACTGCCTGATGTGACGTCAAAGTACAGGTAAATCTCACATTCACGAGGCCCGCGGCGTCTTCGAGGTGTCGGTGCCGGCGCGGACAATCACTTCACCCGCTGCCTGCCGCACCGCGCAACCTGGAAGGATCGAGACATGACGGCTATCCGTACGCACACTGTGATCGACTCGCCGATCGGAGCGTTGACGCTGGTAGCAGCAGGTGACGACCTCTGCGGTCTGTACATGGCGGAGCATCGCCACAAGCCGGACGAGTCCACGTTCGGTGATCGTTCCTCGGCGGTCTTCGGTGAAGTCGAATCGCAGCTCACCGAGTACTTCGAGGGTGATCGCACGGAGTTCTCCGTGCCGCTGGCGCCCGTGGGTACCGAGTTCCAGAAGCGGGTGTGGGACACCTTGCGAACGATCCCGTACGGCGAAACCTGGACCTACATGGAGCTCGCGCAAACTTTGGGTAACCCGCTTGCGATCCGTGCTGCCGCCGCGGCAAACGGCAAGAATCCGATCAGCATCATCGTTCCCTGTCATCGCGTGGTCGGTAGCGACGGAAGTCTGACCGGTTTCGCCGGCGGCCTCGAACGTAAGCGGTTCCTACTCGACCGCGAGCACGGCGGCGAATCGGATGTCCTCTTCTGATGCGCTCGGCTCACAATTCGGTGATCGGGAACGTCTACCGGTCGTGACACTCAAACCGTTCGAAGACGTCGTGACCGAATACGGTGCAGTGGTCCTCCGTGTCTGCCGCGCGGTGGTCGGGCCAGTCGACGCCGAGGACGCGTGGTCCGAGACGTTCATCGCGGCGATGCGGGCATACCCGGATCTGAACCCGGACGCGAACATCGAAGCCTGGCTGGTCACCATCGCGCACCGCAAGGCAATCGACATCACCCGAGTGCGTGCCCGCGTGGCCGTGCCGACAGACGACGTTCCGGAGTTGCCGACGCGAATCGGCGTGCCGGGCACGTGGGATCACGAACTCTGGGACGCACTCGAACAACTACCACTCAAACAACGTGCGGCGGTCGCCTATCACTTTCTGGGTGGGCTGCCGTACGCAGAGATCGCGGACATCCTCGGCAACACGCCGGCAGCCGCCAGACGCGCGGGTGCCGACGGTATCGCCACCCTACGGAGAACCTACTTGTCCGCTACCGCTGCGGAAGGGAGTCACTCATGAGTAACGATGTGTTCGAGGCACTTCCAGCCGTTGACGCCGACGCCATGATCCGCCTACGGGCGCGCCTGGCTGCGCAGGCGTCCGAAGCCGAATTGATCGACGTGGCATATCGAACCGTCGATTCGCCGGTCGGAAAGCTGCTGCTGGCGGCAACTGATGTCGGCCTGGTGCGGGTTGCCTTTGCCGTCGAAGGGCACGACCTCGTTCTGGAACGATTGGCGGACACCGTCAGCCCTCGTGTGCTTCATTACCCGCGCAGGCTGGACACTGTCGCTCGCGAGTTGGACGAGTACTTTGCCGGTGCGCGTCGAGAATTCGATCTGCGCTTGGATTTCCAACTCGCGAAAGGGTTTCGACGCGAAGTGTTGCGTCATCTTCCCGAGATCGAATACGGCCACACTGCAAGCTATTCGGTGGTCGCGGCAGCGTCGGGAAGCCCACGTGCCGTGCGTGCCGTGGGGACCGCATGCGCAAAGAATCCGCTGCCGTTGGTGGTCCCGTGTCACCGGGTGGTGCGCAGCGACGGCAGCCTCGGGCAGTACGCCGGCGGCCCCGAACTGAAAGCGATTCTGCTGGATCTGGAAGCCGGCCGGTGAGCGCAGTGACGCTGCGCTTTCAGGCACCCTACGCAGTCGAACCGCTCACCGGTGCCCTGCGGGCTCACTGCGTCGCAGGCCTCGAGCGTCACGACGACGGTGTTCACACCAGAGTCATACCGTTGCCTTCCGGCCCGGTTGTCGTGTCGGTGTCGTGGACAGACGGCGGCGTCGTCGTGGATTCCGATGTGCCGGCGGGGGATTCTGCAGTGCTGGAGGTGATCGTGCGTCGTTGGCTCGACCTCGACGCCGATCACACTGCTGTCGAAGCGGCGTTCGGTAGTGATGAGTTGTTGGCCCCACTTGTTGCCGCCCGTCCAGGATTGCGTGTGCTCGGTTCGGTGGACGGGTTCGAGACCGCAGTGCTCACCGTTCTGGGACAACAGGTTTCGCTCGGCGCGGCGAGGACGTTCGGTGGTCGTTTTGTCAGCGCATTCGGAGCGCCGGTGCAAGGGGATTTTCTTGCCTTCCCTGATCCGGACGTGGTTGCAGCGCAATCAACCGAGGGCATACAGAAAGCCGTCGGATTGACCACAGCGCGCGCAAGAACAGTGCACACGCTGGCAACTGCGGCAGCGAACGGCCTCGACCTCTCCTGGAATGCGGATCCTGTCCAATTTCGGCGAGAGCTGTTGGCGCTAAAGGGGATCGGACCGTGGACCGCTGACTATCTCACTGTCCGGATTCTCGGTGATCGCGACGCATTCGTACCCGATGATCTGGTGTTGAAACGTGCGCTGGGGGTCTCGACGGCCAAAGAAGCCTCAGCGTTGTCCGAGCGCTGGCGACCCTGGCGAGCGTACGCACTCTTTCATCTGTGGACAAAGGAAGCGTTTCTGTAGTCGGTCAGTCTTTCGCGCGGGCCAGTTCGGACGGCCACCAAATACGTTTCCCGATGTCGTGAGAGAGCGCAGGCACCAGGACACTGCGCACGATGATCGTATCGAGCAGCACGCCGAAGGCCACGGCAAATCCGATCTCGGCGAGGAAGACCAGTGGCAGGATGCCCAGTACGGCAAATGTTGCGGCCAAGACGATTCCGGCTGACGTGATCACACCGCCCGTCACCGCAAGACCGCGCAGTACACCTGCACGGGTGCCGAATTCTCCGGTCTCCTCCCGGACTCTGGTCATCAGGAAGATGTTGTAGTCGATACCCAGTGCGACGAGGAAGACGAAGGCGAACAGCGGGAACGATTGATCCGCCCCGGCGAACCCGAATACGTGTGTGAAGAAGAATCCGCTCACACCGAGGGTCGCCGCGAAGGAAAGCACCACGGTGACAATGAGAATCACCGGGATCAGCAGAGCGCGGAGCAAAGCGGCCAGAACCAGGAAGATCACCACCAAGACGATCGGGATGATCAGGTTTCTGTCGCGGACCGAGGCGGCCTGGACATCAAGGGTGGTGGCCGTGCTGCCCCCGACGAGCGCGTCGGCGCCGGGCACGTCGTGGACGGCAGTCCGCAGTCGCTTGACAGTTTCGAGTGCCTGCGGCGAATCGTAGGAGTCGGCGAGGGTTGCATTGATCATGGTTCGGCCGTCGATCGGTGCAACGGTGAAAGCCGCAGGGGCGCAACCCGCAGCGGCGGCTTGTGCGACGGCAGCGGGGTTGGTCTTGATCAAATCGCTGACCTTTGCGACGTCCACCTGGGTGCAGACGGCGCCGGGATCCTGCGAGATACCTTCGACGCCGCTGGCTGCTTTGATGACGGCGTCGGCCTGGTCGGCGTTTGCGGTGATCACGGCCGGTGCGCCGGCTCCGGGATCGAACTTCGAGTCGTAGAGTTCCTGTCCGACAACGGCGTCGGGACGATTGGTGAAGCTTTCGGTAGACGTCAGGCCATCGGTTTTGAGACTGCCGATCCCGGCCGCGAACAGGATGATCAACAACACTGTGGCGCCGATCCACAGTGGGCGGTCCTTGCTACCGACGGCCTCGGCGATCTTGCCCCACATCCCGTGCGTCGTAAGGTCTGCGGCGTGATCGACCTTGGGCTTGCGCGGCCAGAAGACCCACCGTCCGGTGGCGGCCAGAGCGACCGGCATGAACGTCATCATCACCAGATAGGTGCAGGCGATCCCGATGGCGGCGACGGGTCCGAGGCTCTTGTTGGAGTTGAGTTGAGAGAACGTCAGGCAAAGCAGACCGAGAATCACGGTGACAGCCGAAGCGGTGATGGCCGGCGCAGACTCGCGCCAGGCCTTGATCATCGCGTCGAAGCGGTTGGGATACGTGTGCAATTCTTCGCGATAGCGAGAGATCAAGAGTAGGGCGTAGTCGGTACCGGCACCGATCACCAACACGAAAAGGATGCCTTGAGACTGTCCGGTCAGAGTGAGTAATTCGGCTTTCGCGAGAAAATAGATCACCATCGACGACAAACCGATGGCGAGGAGCGCGGAGAACAGCGGGAAGAACCACAACACCGGCGATCGGTACACGACAAGCAGGATGAGGATCACGACCAGGAGTGCCGCGCCAAGGAGCGCTCCGTCCAGACCGGCAAAGGCGTCGATGAACGCAACGAGTAGCCCACCTGGCCCGGCTGGGAGTACCTCGACATCACCAGCTGCTTGTTTTGCTGCGTCGATGACGTTCTGCTCGGTGGTCGCCAGGACATCGCCTGCCACGGATGTGTCTCCGTCCTTGGCGACGAGTGGCACGAAGATCGACGCAGTTGTGCCGTCGGCGGAGTACTGAGTGGGCTGCATACCGTCGGCGTCTACCCCGGAGATGCCGGCAATGGCGCCGTAGGCCGAGTTGATTGCAGATTTGTCCGCCTCGGTGAGGGCCGAATCTCTATGGAACAGAACAAATCCAGGGATCGTCTCGACTGCGAGGAAGTTCGCGGATTGGTTGCTGACGATTGTCGATTCGGCGGAACTCGGGAGGTACGAGGCGTTGTCGTTCTTTTGAACCTCGGCGAGTTTGCCCTGGAAAGAACCGCCGAATCCGCCTGCGACGAAGGCGAAGATCGCAAGGGCGATCACGGTGAAGATCGGCACGCGAAGGCGCTTCACGGCTCCGCTGTCGTTCCGTTCTGCGTCAGTTGTGTCCAGCTTGGTCATGGTTCTCCTCGAACGCAGTCGACCAGCACCAACAAAGCAACGTTTTCCAGTAGAACACGCAATACGGGCGCGGTGGAACCACTTGGCGTGGAATTGACGACGCTACGAAGTGCCTTTGCCGTATGTCTCGCGGGCTGCGACGTCCATGGGAAAACGGACGACTGTGTCGCCGAACAACAATCGAGTTGCCGAAGCCGCGGCGGCCAGCACGTGGGCGGCACCTGACTCGGGGTTTCGGGTATGCACGACTACCTCGTCGTGCTGGAAGAAGACCAACTCGCCGTCCGGGTCTTCGGCGAGGCGGCGCCTGAGGTCGGCCAGGAGGCACAGCGCCCACTCGGACGCAGTGGCCTGCACGACGAAGTTGCGCGTGAAACGACCGCGGGCGTGAGCGTCGCCGTGGGAGTAGAAGTCGGGAGACGGTGGGGGACAGGCCCGGCCGAGCAGTGACTTCACCACCTCGCCGCGCTCACCTGCCTTGGCAGCTTGCTCGACGTACTCGACGGCGACCGGGAATCGCTTCCGCAACAAGACGAGCAGTGCTTTGGCTTCACCCGCCGTCGCCCCGTACAGGACTCCGAGGATTGCGACCTTGGCTTTGGCGCGATCACCGCCGAAGGCTTCGGCACCGACAAGTGCGTACAGGTCGTCGTCCCCGGCGGCGGCCATCATGCGGCGGTCGCCGGACATGGCGGCCAGAATTCGGGGCTCGAGCTGACCGGCGTCGGCGACGACGAACACGTGGCCCGGATCGGCGACGACGCTCGAGCGCATTGTCTTCGGAATCTGGAGGGCCCCGCCGCCTCGACTCGCCCACCTGCCGGACACGACACCACCGGGAACGTAGATCGGACGGAATCGATCTCCCCGCACCCAACTGTCCATCCACTGCCAACCGTTGGTGCTGTACAGCTTGGCGAGTTCGCGATGACGAAGGAGTAGCGGCACAGCCGGATGATCGATCTCCTGCAGAAACCACTTGCGCGTCGACGGAAGTTCGATGCCCTGACGACCGAACGCCTCGGTGATCTCCACCGAAGACGAAGGATTGACGGTGCGCCCGAAGACCTCACTGATCTGTGCGGCAAGTTCCTGCATACGAGCGGGGAGGTCGTATCCCGTCGGCCGCGGCCCCAGCCGTTCTTCGAGGAGTTCGCGATGCTTCTGCGTCGAGAACGGAAGGCCCGTGTGCGTCATCTCGGCGGCGCTGAGAGCGCCGGCCGATTCTGCTGCGATCAACAAGTCCAGTCGAGCGTCCGCGCCGATGGTTGCGCGCTGCTCGGCGAATTCGGTGACGACGGCGAGGGGATCGAGAACGGGTGCAGTGTCGAAGAGTCCGAGTCGATCGTCGTCGAACTCCTCGGCGGGCGGTGACGGTTTGCCGGCGCGCATTCCGAGTATCGCGCGGGTCAGGGAGATGTCGTGGCACCGCTGAACCCGTACGCCTGCCCGCAGTAGGGGTGGGTACACGGTCGCCGTACTCGGCCACACCCACCGCGGGTGCTCGGCTTCCTCGATGGTGCGTACCGCTGCGATCAGGTCGGGGTATTCGACGGGATCGGCGAGCGGCGTTCCAGCGGGATCGGTCCGTAGGACAGTCGCCGTCACAGCTCCCGTGGACGTCGTACTACCGGGGACCAGGACAACTCGCACGACATCAGTGTGACGGCTGGGTCCGACACGCCATCGCTCGGCGTGCTCAGGCCCCGACGAACTGGATGTGCTGACCCGGGCGGGCTTGGCCGAGTCGGTCGATATCTGCGTCCTCGACCACTCCCACCACCGGATAGCCGCCGGTGATGGGGTGATCGGCGAGGAACACGACAGGTTGGCCGCTGGGTGGGACCTGGATCGATCCGAGTGCCACGCCTTCGGTGGGCAGTTCGGTGTCGTCTGTTCTTCGAAGTAGTTCGTCGGCGCCGACGCGATCGACGCGTGCGCCGATTCGGTCCGAGTCGGTCGAGATCGCCCATCGGCCATGGAGGAGTGTTTCGGGGTTGGTGAATCGATCTGCGCGGGGACCGAACACCACTCGAATGGCGAGAGTCTCGTTTGCCATCGGCGGCACCGGTGCGAGGTCGACGGCTGAGAACGTGGTCGGCGATGGCCCGATCGGGAGAAAAACACCAGGCTCGAGAGGCGCCGGACCGATCCCGGACATCGTGTCGGTGCTGCGCGATCCCAGGATCTCGGGAACCACAATGCCGCCTCGGACGGTCAGATACGTCCGCAGTCCACTCGGTGCGTAGTCCAGGCGGACGGTCTGACCAGCCCGCAGATCGATCACGCTCGAATGCCCGACCGGAATGCCGTCGCGGTAGGCCTGTGCAGGCGCACCGGTGAACGCGATCGTTGTCGGTTGCTGCGCCCGAAGACTCAGCCCACCCAGGAGGACCTCGACACCGGCTGCGCCCTCGTTGTTGCCGACGAGCCGATTGCCAAGCCTGAGAGATCGCCTGTCCGCCGCACCGGAAACCCCGACACCCGAGCGAAGATGACCTATCCGTCCGAGGTCCTGGATCAGGCTCAGCGGCCCGGTGTCGAGTATCTCCAGACTGTTCATCGTTGTTCCTCGTTCACGAAGCGCACGCGTCTGCCGGGCTGAACGGTGGCCGGTGGTGTGGCGTTCAGATCCCACATCACGGCATCGGTGCTCCCGATGATCTGCCAGCCACCCGGTGATGCACGCGGGTAGACCGCGCTGTATCCAGCGGCCAGGGCGACGGAACCGGCAGGCACAGCGGTTCGTGATTGCGTTCGACGCGGAACGTCGAGCCGAGTGTCGCCTGAAGTCAGGTAGGCGAAGCCGGGTGCGAATCCGATGAAGGCGCAACGCCACATTGCCCCGGTGTGGGCCGCAACCACCTCGGATCGGCTCATACCAAGTGACTGTGCGACGTCGTCGAGGTCGGGCCCGTCGTACCTGACGGCGATGGTGAGTGCATCCGTCTCGAAATGCTCGTCTGTGGTCGCGGCAGAATCGGTCTGCTCGAGATCGTTCAAGCGCTTCCGGACGTACGTGAGATCTGCCGCCGGGGTGCACGTGACCAGGACCGTGCGAGCTGCGGGGAGGAAGTCTTCGACCCCGACCGGGGTGTTACGCGTCAGTGCTTCGGTGAACGCGAGAACGTCAGCTTCGGAATCGAAGTCCACGAGCAATGCGCGTTCTCCCGCGGGAAGTATGCGAGTCACAGGGAGGGCTCCCGATCGATTCGAGTCCGCTCCACGTCCGCTCGCATCGCCACGATGAAACTCGCGATGGTGGCTCGCTCGGCCGCGGTGTAATTCCCGACGGTGCTCGCAGCCCGTGAAATGAGGGGGCCGAAGAAGCTCTCGCCCAGAGTGACCGCCGATGGTGTGACCTGCAAGAGCACCCGTCGACGGTCCGCTGAATCTCGCTCCCGAGCTACGTGCCCCGCTTTGACCATCCGGTCGACCAGTGCAGTCACCGACGCCGAGTTGATCCCGAGCTGTGAGCCCAACCAACCAGGCGTCGCCGGTGTGTCCGAGCGCTCGGCATCGAGAAGGCAGATCAGTGCGCGGACGTCGGTCGAGTGCATTTTGTACTTGTTCGCAAAGCCGGAAACCGCCACGTTCAAGTCGACGGTCAGTGCGCGAAGCGAGTGGACGATCGCCATCGCTTCGTCTTCTGCATCGCCGACGCTCATGGATGCCTCCAGCCCTGGTGTGTTGTCTCTCGATTGTCTACTATCTCGATAGTCGAGAGAAAATGGGGGTGGGGAATGGACTTCAATCGCGCATACGACGCCGTACTGACCAAATGGCCGCAAAAACCGCTGGGTGTGGATCTCGCAGGCCGGTTCGGCCGAACGCATGTGAACGTCTGTGGACCTGAAGACTCGCGGCCGTTGATCCTTCTGCCCGGGGGAGGTGCCACTTCGACGGTGTGGTTCGACAACATTGCGGCGCTGTCGAAATCCCGGCGTGTTTTTGCCGTCGACACCCTGGGCGATGCCGGACTCAGCATTCCGAATGGTGATCCGATGAAGTCCGTCGACGATCTGATCGAGTGGATGGACTCGATAGTCGATTGCACCGGCGCCGACACCGTCGATGTGATCGGACATTCCTACGGCGCAATGATTGCGTTGGCCTTTGCGCTGCATCGACCGGATCGTGTCGGGAAACTTGTTCTGCTCGATCCTAATTCGAGTTTCGCCGGCATGAAGGCGGGCTACCTTCTGCGTGCGCTTCCGCTGTTGCTGTCCCCGTCGCGAGCACGCCGAAAGCGACTGTTGGAGTGGGAGACAGGTGAGTCGAGTATCGACTCCGACTGGCTGTCTCTTGTGGAAGTGGGCACTTCGGATCTACCGCGACCCGATCTCGTAGTGCCTCAACGTCCTTCGAAAGAGGACTTGAGCGCACTGGATGTCGAGTTGCTGGTGGTCCTCGCGCAGGACGGACGGGTGCATGATGCGGAAACGGTGTCGAGGTCGGTGCGGGAGAGGATTCCCGCAGCACGTGTCGAGGTGCTGAAAGATGCTTCACATCACAGTATTCCGATGGTTCCCGCCGATGAACTCAACCGAGTGCTCGTCGACTTCTTGGAGGGCTAGCGGATCAGGGTGCGACGACGCACCCCGGACCGATCGGGGTGGCCGGATTGACATCGACCGTTGTGACCGGCCCGCCCGCTGACGTCTGGTAGGCCATCAGAGAATGGTCGCCGGGTGCGGTCGGAGTCCACAGCGTGACGGCGTGGCCGAGTACAACCGGCAAGGTGAAATAGGGATTGACGGTGTCCCAGATCAATTCCTGCGGGAACATGGTCGACGCCCGGTTCAGGTCGACAATCGAGACGTTCGACTCGTCCAACGCTGCTGTCCTGGCAACCACCAGATACGTGCAGCCCGCCCCGTACGGCGTTGTCGGCCCGCTACTGAGACCCGGAAGGATCGTGACGTCGACTACGTCCGCGGAAGCTGACGTCGCGGACCAGATGGCGGCGCTCGCGCTGATGGCGGCGGCGATCACGGTAGTGCGAGCGATTCGTGAAAGTGTCATACCAGCAGGTCGGTTTCATCCTGCGGAGCGTTACAGTTGAAGGCCCCGACCTCAACAGAGATCAGGGCCTTCCTTTGTATTGCGCTACTTTTGCACCGCGCTACTTCTTGGAGACGCGGAGCAGCTTCTTGTTCACGAACTCGTCCATTCCCCACGGACCGAGCTCGCGGCCGACTCCGGAGCGCTTGACTCCGCCGAAGGGCAGACCGGGCAACGTCGTTCCGTGCTCGTTGACAAACGCCATTCCCACGTCGAGATCGGCAGCGACCGACCGGGCGGAATCGAGATCGCTGCTCCAGACGGACCCGCTCAGACCGTAGACCGACGAATTGGCAAGTTCCACAGCCTCGCTGGCCGACTTGACCTTGTAGACGACGCCGGCAGGTCCGAACAGTTCTTCGCTGTAAGCCCGCATGTCCGGGGTCACGTCTGCGAGCAACGTCGGCTGAACGTAGGCGCCCGGGCCGTCGATCTTCTTCCCACCGGTGAGCAGCGTTGCTCCCTTGGACACAGCGTCGTCGATCTGCTCGATCAGAGTGTCTGCCGCGCTCTGTGAGGACAGCGGGCCCAGGACGGTGGATTCGTCCAACGGGTCACCGGCAGAAACGGATTCGAAGGACGTCGCCAATTTGCGGGTGAAGTCGTCGTAGAAATCTTCGGTGACGATGAAACGCTTGGCCGCATTGCAGGCCTGGCCGGCATTGGACAGACGCGCCTTGGTTGCGGACTTGACGGTGGCATCCATGTCGTCGGAATCGAGGACGATGAACACGTCCGATCCGCCGAGTTCGAGGACGACCTTCTTGAGATTGCGTCCCGCAGTTTCGGCGACGCTGGTGCCGGCGCGTTCGCTGCCAGTCAGTGACACGCCTTGAACTCGTGGATCGGCGATCATGTCCGCGATCTGCTCGTTGGTCGCGAAGACGTTGACGTAGGCGTCGTCCGGCAATCCGGCTTGTCGCAAGATCTCTTCCATCAGCAGAGCCGACTGCGGACAGTTGGACGCGTGCTTGAGAATGATCGTGTTGCCCAGCATGAGATTCGGTGCCGCGAAGCGGGCGACCTGGTAGTACGGGAAGTTCCACGGCATGACGCCGATCAGGGCACCGATCGGTCGCCGGTACACAACCGACTCCTCGGCCCCGGGAACGTCGAGCCGTTCTTCCTCGAGCAACGCCGGACCGTGGTCTGCGTACCACTGATAGATCGCGGCCGAGAGTTGTACTTCGCCCTTGGCCTCGCGGACCGGCTTACCCATCTCCAACGAGATCATTCGGGCCAGTTCGTCCGCCCGCTCTGTGTACAGTTCGGCGGTCTTGCTCAGGACTGCCGCACGTTGCTGTGGCGCACTGTTGCGCCAGGTCAAGTAGCCGCGATGCGTGTTCGCAAGTGCGGCTTCAACTCCGGCGTCATCCAAAGTATCGAATTCCCTGACGGTTTCACCTGTCGCGGGATTGACTGTTTTGTAATTAGCCATAGTTGTACAACGTGCGGAAGGGGGTCGAAGATTCCCGAAACGCGCAATCACATTGAATCGGCCCAACAGGTTTCGATCAAATCCCGGCTGGGTACCATCTCACGCCACTTTGGGGCGATGGGTGCGTTCGTAGCCCTTGCGGTCGTAGAAACGGGTGGTCACGATGCCGAGTACGACGCCGATCAGTAGACCCACCAACGTCATCCAGACGGCATGCAGCAGCCCTGCCTCACCGCGTGCGCCGAAGAACAGGATCGATCGCGTACCCATGTAGATCTGGTGCATCGGCTCGAATTGCGCCAGCCAGGCATACAACCTGGGGCTGGCTTCGAGGGGGATGGTGCCACCGGACGAGGGCAGCGCGAGGATGACGAACACGAACAGGTTGATCAACATGCCCAACGAGCCGAATGCGGCCATCACCGACATCGCCGTGATGCCGACTGCAGTGATGACCAGCGCGCCGTACTCCCACAATGCAAGCCCGTGAGTGACCGGCATTCCGAGGGCGCGACTGATCCACTGGAACAACGCGGAGACTATGCCGGACAACACGATCATGAACGCCCATTTGACGAGCAGCGTCCGAAACCTGTTGATACCCACAACGTCGTTCTGAACGAAGAGCGGACCGAATTCGGTAGGCGCATATCCGAGCATGCCGTCCACCAAGGAATTGACCACGGTTGCTCCGGTGAATCCCGCAAGGACCAACAGCAGCGCGAAATAGAATGCAACCAAACCGAATCCGGTGCCGTCGGGAAGCGGATCGTGGGCCACCGTGAGTACGTTCACCGGATTTTCGAGCAGCAGGCGGCTCGCTCCTGAGATCTGGGTTCCGGTGCCTCCCGCTTCCAGCTGCTGGGTGACCAGGGTGGTGAGTTGCTCGCCCATGTTCTTGTTGACCGAGGCGAGGGCTGTAGTGCCGATCGACTGGACCAGAGATGCGGAGACGGAACCTGCACGTGGATTGGTGTAGATCGTGATGATCGGTTGCTCTACGTCACCGGCGACGACGCTGGCCTCCGCCAGGATGATCGTCCTCTTCGTGAAATCACTGGGAATCACGATCGCGCCGTACAGCGTGCCGGAGTTCAACCGAGATTGGGCTTCGGCGATACCGATCTGCTGCAGGTCGATCTTCTGGTGGTCGATTCCGTTTTCGAGGCCGGCGACGATGTCGTTTCCGAAATTCTTGCGGTCGGTGGGGTCGCCGCCGGGGAGGGTGTCGCCTTCGTCCTGGTTGACCAGGGCGATCGGGAACTGGTCCAGGTGTTTCTTGGGGTCGAGTATTCCGCCCATGTACAGCGCTGCCAGCGCCGACATCAAGAGGGTGACCACTATCAACGGCGTCAACCAGAATCGTGGTGTGTGCATGACGGTGCGGGCAGACGGCTCCGGGTTCTTGCTCATCGTCAGTCGACCGGCTTTCTTTCGCGCGGAGTTCCTCGGGCTGAGCGTAAACGCAAAGGTGCGCCGGGGCAGTCTTTCGATCTGCCCACGGCGCTGGAGACCTGCCCGGCCGGCGGCGGGTCAGCTTGCCGGCAGTCTCATCCGAAAAGGCTGAGAACGGATCGGTAGGGTATGGCCCGCGGCAACCCTGCCGAGACGATTTCGGAGAAACCGTTGACCAACGTGCTGATAGTTGTCCTGATACTCGTAGTGATCGCTGCCGTCGCGTTTGTGGTCCTGCGCGGACGCCAGGGGAAGCCGAATGCTCGCGTGGACCCGCTCGCCGACTATCCCGAGGTGTACGACCCCCACAAGATCGGGGTCGGCGACATCATCACGTACGCGGGTATCGACCACGTTGTTCGAGGGACCATCACGCTCGACGAAGAGGGATACATCTGGCGTGAGCACCTTCTCGACGGGTCGACCGGTCGTCGTTGGCTGACAGTGGAGGACGACGAGGGCGAACTCGAGATGACTCTCTGGATGCGTCGAGAAGGAACCAACCTGGTCCCGAACGGCGACGTCATTCTCGACGACAAGGTTCACCGCAAGATCGAAAGTGGAACGGCGAAGTTCACGGCCGAGGGTACGACGGGTACGGCCCCCTCCGGCTCGATGGAATACGCGGACTACGCGACCGCCGACAAGACCGGGCTGATCGCATTCGAGAAGTGGGCGCGCGGACAGTCGTGGGAGGTTTCCACGGGACGTGCGGTCACCCGCAGCGAACTCACCGTCATCCACTCGGGCCCACCGGAATGAGTCTGTATCGACTCGATGTGGAACCGACCGACGTGAATGCCTCGGCACTGGGGTTGGTGCTGGGAGCCCCCTCGCCGCCGACCCTCGCCGAGTTGGTGATCGAAACTTCCGATGCGACGTTGACACTCGGAGTGCTCGGGGCATCTCACGTGGTGACGGCCCGGGCGTCGGGAAAGGAACTGACCGAGCAGGTTTCGTGCGATGCTCTTGCCGCCGGCGGTGAACCCTTGCCGTCAGTGGAGTCCACGGGAAACTACCGGTTCGAGTCTTCGTCGCTGATCCTGGACCGAGTCGAATTCGATTCGGAAGCTGCATCGTTGAGAGAGTCCGCCGGCCAGGACGGTTGGATCTGCGGATCCTTTCCCGGCGACGACACAGCGTTGACCGCGTTGTGTGGCGTGCGAGACCGCCAGGGGTGGAGTTGGCAGAGTTGGCATTTGTACCCGGGGGAGGGGACAGGAGTGATCGTGAAGACGCGCAGTAGGTGGCGCCCGTGAGGGGGCGGACGTGGTTTGCTCCGGTGATGGTGGCAGCCGCAATTATGTTGTCGGCGTGCGGTGGTGGAGCCAAAGACTTCATCGCGGACAACTATTCCAAGACGTCCCAGGATGGCGACGTCGTGTTGTACTCGTCGAAAGATCCAGTGGGCACGACCGTCTCACGGATTGTCGACGCGGACGAACCAGCGGCGCGAAGTGCTGACGGCGGCAACGAATACCTGCGCTACGACGATGACATCGTCACTGTCAGTTCGGCTTCGGGCGGTGGCAGCACCATCAAGGTAGAGGACATCGACGGCACGTATCGCAGCGGCGGATACGCGTACCTGGGACCGGGCTTCAACCCGGGATCCCCGGCGGGTGGAAGTAGTGGCAGCGGCGGCTCGGGTAGTGCCAAATGACGGTAGTGCTCAATGAGAAGGAGAACGGCGTGACGAACATCTTTGCATCCACTTCCGTCGAGATCGGAACGGTGGATCCGGCATTGCTCGTCGGGGGCGTTCTCGGCACCCTCGCCTACTTCGTCGTCGGCGTAGCGGTTCTGGCGACGGGATTCCTGGTCCTCGACCTTATGACACCCGGAAATCTCCGCCACCAGGTTTACGTCGACAAGAACCCGAACGCTGCGATTCTGTTGGCTTCCAACCATCTTGCGCTGGCGATCATCGTGGTGACGGCAATCCTGACCAGTTCGGACGGCTTTGCCCAGGGACTCGCCGACTCCGCGGTGTACGGACTGTTCGCGATCGTGTTGCAAGCGATCGCGCTGCGTTTGATGAACGCATTTCTTCCCGGCAAGTTGGTTGCACTGGTGCAGGATCCGAAGATGTGCGGCGCCGCGTGGGCGGTGGGTGTGAGCTTGTTGTCCATCGGTTTGGTGAACGCCGCAGCGCTCACCTGATGGTTGCCGCTGATCGCGATGTGAAAGTTGCCGAGCGTTCGACGATGCTCGGCTCACGCGCACGCGTGCTTCTCCTTGCGGCTGTTGCCGCGTGCGCGGCGTGCGGCCTGATCTACGAGCTGGCCCTGTTGACGCTCAGCGTGAGTCTGACCGGCGGCGGCATCACCCAGACGTCGTTGATCGTCGCGGGATTTGTTGCGGCGCTGGGTATCGGAGCGCTGGCCGCCAAACCGCTGTTGGGGCATGCGGCCATCTCGTTTGTGACCGTCGAAATCCTGCTCGGGATGATCGGCGGATTCAGTGCCGTCACGCTGTACGTGACCTTCACGTTCTTCGGTTCCAGCGCAGCAGTTCTGGTGGCTGCGACCGCGCTGATCGGTATCCTCGTGGGTGCCGAAGTGCCTCTGCTGATGACGCTGTTGCAGTCCGGTCGCAGCGACAACGACGCACAGAGCACCGGAAAGGTATTGGCCAACCTCAATGCAGCCGACTATCTCGGCGCGCTGATCGGCGGCCTCCTGTGGCCGTTCGTATTGTTGCCGTGGGCGGGCATGATTCGCGGCGCCGCACTCACCGGCATGATCAATCTCGTGGCTGCGGCAGTTGTCGCGCTGATACTTCTTCGGTGGCAGCTCAGCCTGCGTGCACGATTGATCGCCGTCGTCGCAATGCTGTTGGCGGCGAGCTTGATCGGGTGGCTGCTGATCGCGGCCTCGGACATCGAGACCACGTCGAGGCAGCGGCTCTACACCGATCCCGTGGTGGCCGCCGAGCGATCGGTGTACCAGGAAATCGTCGTCACCGAGCGGGGAAACGACGTGCGACTGTTCCTCGACGGAGACCTGCAGTTCTCCAGTGTCGACGAGCATCGGTATACCGAGTCGCTGGTGTATCCGGCCCTGGTCAACGACCCGCGGCGCGTGCTGATTCTGGGCGGAGGTGACGGCCTCGCTGCACGAGAAGTGCTGCGAATGAACAGCGTCGAGCAGATAGTTCAGGTGGAACTCGATCCGGCAGTCATCGAGTTGGCCAACACGCGTCTTCGTGATCTGAACGCGGGAGCACTCGAGGATCCACGGGTGGACGTCGTACTCGACGACGCGTTTCGGTGGTTGCGCGAGCGTCCGGATCCAGGCTTCGATGCGGTGATCGTCGACCTCCCGGATCCTGACACCCCCGCACTTGGCCGCTTGTATTCAATGGAGTTCTACGGACTTGCCGCTGCCGCGATGAATCCGGGCGGGCTGATGGTCGTCCAGTCCGGCAGTCCGTACTCGACGCCGGATGCGTACTGGAGAACGGTGTCGACGGTATCGGCTGTTGGACTGAGCGTCTCGCCCTACCACGTTTTCGTGCCGAGCTTCGGTGACTGGGGATACGTGCTCGCGCAAAGAGGTTCCACGCCGCCCGAGCTTCGTCTGCCCGCTGATGTGCCGAACCTGCGGTTCCTCGACGAGCCCACCCTGGCGTCGGCCTCGGTGTTTCCTCGCGATCGCCCGAGGCGGGAAATGGAGCCTTCGACACTCGACCGGCCGCGCATCGTCGACGATATGCGCAAGGGCTATGAACGCTGAACTCCCGACCGAGTAGCTTGAATCGAGACTCTCGGCCACGACGGAGGTACGGATGACTGTTCGGATCGAGGAGCACGCACCGGGAGTCCGGTTGCTCACGATGGATCGCCAGGAGAGGCGCAACGCGCTCGACCCCAAGACTTACCGCGAACTGACGAACGCGATCCGGGAGTCTGACGACGATGATGCAGTGCGGGTTTCGGTGCTGACGGGCGCCGGTGGTGTCTTCACCAGCGGCAACGACATCGGAAGTTTCCAGGACACTGCCGGGAGAGACGGCGGCGAGGCCAAAGACCTGCTGATCGCACTCGTCACCGCACGCAAACCGATTGTCGCAGCGGTCGAGGGGTTTGCAGTCGGAATCGGCACCACGATGTTGTTGCACTGCGACTTGGCATTCGCGGGGCGAGGTACACGATTCCGATTGCCGTTCGTTCCGCTCGGGCTCTCGCCCGAGGGCGGATCGAGTTACCTGTTGCCGCAGATCGCGGGGCTCAAGCGGGCAACGGAACTACTGATGCTCGGAGAAATGTTCGGGGCGGAGGAGGCTGCCGAAGCCGGCCTGATCAATCGCGTTGTGGAGGCCGAGACCGCGCTCGACGTGGCATTGGAGCGCGCGGTGCGCATTGCAGACTCCCCGGCTGAATCGGTGACGCTGACGAAGATGCTCCTCCGCCGCCCACATCTCGATGCCCTGCTGGAAACCATCGACGTGGAGTCGGATCATTTCGCGAGACGGCGGCGATCCGACGAAGCGCAAGAAGCCTTCGCAGCTTTCATGAAGAAGAGGTGACCGAAATGAATGGTGCACAATCGCTTATCCAGAGCTTGGTCGACTCGGGTGTCGAGGTGTGCTTCGGCAATCCCGGAACGTCCGAGATGCATTTTGTTGCCGCACTCGATTCCGTTCCCCAGATGCGTGCGGTACTCGGCTTGTTCGAGGGCGCCGTCACCGGTGCCGCGGACGGGTACGCGCGTATCGCCGGAAAGCCTGCCGCGACGCTGCTTCATCTCGGCCCCGGAATGGCGAACGGACTGGCGAACCTTCACAACGCGCGCCGCGCCCACACCCCCATCGTGAACATCGTCGGGGACCACGCGACCTACCACCACGGTTTCGACGCTCCACTCGAATCGAATATCGACGCGCTGACCGAGTGGCTGGAGGGATGGAGTCGACGTTCCGACTCCACCGCGACCGTCGGTAGCGATGCGGCCGACGCCGTTGCCGCCTCCATGGATCCGCCCGGACGCATTGCCACACTTGTCCTCCCCGCCGACGTCTCGTGGAGCGAAGGTGGAGTTCTTGCGGGTCCTCGAGACATACCGGGGCGGGCGGAAGTAACTGCAGCACAGATCGACTCGGTGGTAGGCGCGCTCAATGCCGAGGGGCGCGCCACGCTACTGTTGGGCGGCGTAGCGTGTTCCGAAGCCGGACTGCGCGCCGCTTCCCGAATTGCAGTCGCGACCGGTGCACAGATTCTGGTCGAGACCTTTCCGGCCAGGCTTCAACGCGGTGCGGGACTACCGTCATTCGAGCGCTTGGGATACTTCGCCGAGCACGCCACCGAACAACTTCGCGGAACAACTCAGCTCGTCCTGGCCGGCGCGGTTTCGCCGGTCTCGTTCTTTGCGTATCCCGGAAAACCGAGCGATCTGGTCCCGGACGGCGCCGCGGTGACAACGCTGGCGAATGTCAGCGACGATGTTGTCGGCGCGTTGGAAGCAGTGGCGGAACTCGTGGCACCCGGAGTGGAACCCGTTCTGCAGGAGGCAAATCGGCCGTCGCTGCCGAGCGGGCCTCTCGACGTGCGAAATTGGGCCGACGTGATCGGGGCCCTGCTGCCAGACGACTCCATCATCTCCGACGAGGCGGCCACTTCCGGTTGGGCGATCCCGATTGCCCTTGCCGGAGCGCCGCGCCACGACGTGCTCACGCTCACCGGAGGTGCCATCGGCCAGGGCATCCCGGTGGCGACGGGCGCCGCTGTGGCAGCGCCGGAGCGGCCGGTGATCAATCTCGAAGCCGACGGAAGCGCGATGTACACCATCACGGCGTTGTGGACGCAGGCGCGAGAACAGTTGAACGTCACGACGATTCTGCTCAACAATCGCGCATACGCCATCCTGCGTGGCGAACTGCAACGAGTCGGCGCAGAAGGTGGCGGCGTCGTCGCACAGTCGATGTTGGATCTGTCGTCTCCGAACATGGACTACGTCAAGATCTCCGAGGGGTTGGGAGTGCCCGCGTCGCGGGCGAACACAGCGGAGGAGTTGGCCGAACAGTTTGCCGCAGCGCTGGCGGAACCCGGCCCGCATCTCATCGAGGTCATGCTGCCTCCGCCGTCGTGATTTCGACCTCGAATCGATCGTCGATTTTGCATTCAACTGGAGGTTTTGGTGCTAGCTGCGATCGGTCTGTCTCTTCCGATTGCCCTCGGCCTGCTTTTCGTCTCGATGCCCATGGCGGTGATCGTGCTCGTCATGATCACCGCTGGAGCACATCGAGGGGCGGCATCTTTTCTACTCGGGTGGGTCCTCGGAATCTCGGCAGTCGTTGCGGTGACGATCGTGATCGCGGACTATTCGTTTGCGGAGTCGGAGTCGTCGCAGACTTCGGTGTGGTCGAGCGTCGTACGAATCGTGTTGGGGCTCGTTCTGTTCGGATTGGCGTACAAGCAGTGGCGAGCGCGTCCGAGGGACGGAAGTGATCCGACAGTTCCGAAGTGGATGAAGAGCATCGACGGCTTGACTCCGCGGAAGGCGTTCGGGTTGGCGTTCTTGTCCGCGGCGGTCAATCCCAAAAATGCAGCGCTGGCGGTATCCGGTGCGGCCACTATCGCGGTCGCCACGAATGTTGTTGCCCAACAGATTGTTGCCGCGGTGATCTTCACGGTCATCGCGAGCGTCGGCATCGCGTCGCCGATCCTGGTCAAGGTGTTCTCCGGCAAGCGAGCCGACGAGATCCTCGCATCAGCGAAGTCATGGATGACCGCGAACAACGCAGTGATGATGACGGTCATCCTGGCAATCCTCGGTGCGACCGTGCTGGGCGAGGGGCTCAGTGGACTGCAATAAGTCGCCTACCATTGGCGGGTGACTGATTTCGACGACGAAACCGCTGGTTCCGACGCTGCTGGTTCCATTGCCTCCGCTGCTTTGGCTGTTCTGCGCGAGCAAGGCCCGCTGAGTCTCGAAGAGTGGGCGACCCATCTCGAGGAGTACGGAGCTGCGACCGAGTTGGCCGACGTGCTCGAGTATCTGTCCGAACCGATGCTCGGGTACCTGCCCAACGGAAAGTACGTCGCCCTCGACACGGTCCTCGAAGGGCTCGTGTTCACTCACCGGCTAAGCGAGCTCGAGATTGCGTCCGACATCCTCGACGCGAGCCCCGATCTGGAACCGATCTTGGCATTCGGCGACGGCGAGGACGGGGCGATCCGGGTGGCCCTGGCGGAAGAAGCGGCCGTGGAACGTGGAGCTGCTCCCTTCCGGAGTCGACGAGTTGTGGTTCTTCCAGCCGGAACCCTCGGCGAGTGCGCCGACGGTGATCTCATCGGCCTGGCAGTCGAAGACGGAAGACTTGCGTTTCGTCTGGTCGAGATCGAGGACGAACCCGATCTTGCTCCGGCGCTCGGCGAACTCTTCGAGGAGGACGGAGTCGAGGCCCTGGATTCGGTGTGCTGGCAACTCCTGCTCGAGGATCCGTCTCTCTTCACGGTTCCTGTTGCGCCGCTGGGTGAGATCTTCGAGGCGGCAGGTTACGAGCACGAGCGTGAACTACTGGCTCGGCGGGGATTCGACTTCGATGCCTACGACCTGCAGATTCGGACAGCTTTGGTCGCCAGTACCTACGACCTGACCCACGACGAGGCCGTCGCTGCTGTTGCATTTGTCGATCTGGCGGACCGCGGATACACCGATGCCGTCATCGCCGACTTCGACATCGTGGACTGGGCTCGCCGTCACGTCAGCGCCGCCCCGGACTTCTTTGTCTCACTGGCAGATCCGGGTGCTGCAGTGGCCGTGTTCGATCTCGGATTTCGGAATCAGGACCCGGTGACCGACGCAATCCTCGAAGCGCTTGCGTCCGAACTGGCCGAGCGAGGGCCACGGTCGGTCAGGGCGGCGGCTCATTGGCTCGCCGGTAAGGCCGTCGATCGGCTGGGGCGCGTCCTCGAAGCGGAGGCGCACTACGAGAAAGCGCTCCTTGCCGAATCCGGTTGGGGTCCGGCCTTGTTCGAGCTGGCTCAGTTCGCGTCGGACCGCGGCGACGCGACCCGGGCGCTGTCACTGCTCGGGCGGATCGACGGCGGAAGTGAAGAGAATCTCTACGCCGTACTGCAGGACTTCGTCCCAGTCGATCACCCGGAACTCGGGCGAAACGACAAGTGTTGGTGCGGTTCCGGCCGCAAGTACAAGGTCTGCCACCTCGGAAAGGCCGATGAATCGGTCAAGGCAGATGGTCGCTGGTTGTACAAGAAGGCGTGCCTGTTTGCGTTTGCCTCCGAATTCGTCGACGTCGTGACCGGGCTCGACGATCTCGAAAACGCGAATCTCTCCGAGGACGAACTGATCGCCGCCACGATCTTCGACGGCTCGGCACTGGACGTGGCTCTGTTCGAGGGTGGGATCTTTGCCGACTTCCTGGCCAGACGCAGCGAACTACTTCCCGAGGCGGAAGTAGTGACAGCCGCACAGTGGCTCGGGGTCCGGAGGTCGGTGTACGAGGTGATCGAAACTTCCGACACCGGCGTCGTGCTGCTCGATCGTGTGTCCGAGGAAACCGTCACCGTTGGTCACCCGGTCGAAGGAAAGCCCGGCGACCTGATCAGTGCCAGGCTCCTGACGGCCCCCACTGGTGCGCTTGCGGTGGGCGTTGTCGTCATGTCCTCGGAATCGCAGGCTGCGAGGGTACTCGAGGTTCTCGCTTCCGAGGAACTCGACGCCGAAGAACTGGTCCGCGAGTCGCGTGGAGGCGCCGATCACTCGACCGATGACCGGTGACGATGTATCGAGTCGACCCCGTTAAAGTTGGATAGGTGAACGAACCGATGGATGCCAATGACTTGATCGCCGAAGCCGCGATGGAGTTGTTGCGTGAGCACGGCCCGCAGACAGCGGCGGACTGGGGCACCCTGTTGGCCGATGCCGGCCACGGTACAGCCGACGACATGGCCGAATTCGTCGAGTACGTCGAGGACCCACTGCTCGGCTACTTGAGTGAGGAGCGGTACGCCGCACTCGACACGTTGTTCGAGCATCGAGTGCTGACCCATCGGCTCACCGAAGCCGAAATAAAGTCCGGCGTTCTCGACGCGAACCCTGATCTGATGATGCTGCGGGTGTTCCTCGATCGTGACGACGACGAGATTCATGGCATCAGCGTCGTGCACCGCGGGATCGACGACGACCTGTTGGCTGATCGTGGGATCGAAGTTCCGGAGTTCCCGCACGACGAGGGTTTTCTCCTCGACACCGATACTCTCGCCGAATGTTCTGCGGGCGATTTGATCGGACTGTTCGTCGCTGACCGTGAGCTGACGCTCTGCACCATCCCCGAGGTACTGGATCCCGCACCCGGATTCGGCGAGAGCCTGGGGACGGTCCTCGCAGACATCGGTGCTGACACCCTCGATGCCATTGTCTGGCAATTGATGCTCGACGAGCCGTCGCTGTTCCGTCAGCCCACCGCACCGCTGGGCGAAATGCTCGAGGCGGCAGGTTACGTCCGCGACGGTGATTACGTTGCGGTCGACGGATTCGATTTCGAGGCATACCACCTGGCGAACCGAGCCCGCATGCTCGAGGTTCGGGAGAACCTGCACCCGGAAGAAGCCGCCTCGGTGATTGCCTTCGTCGATGTGGTCATGGCCGCGAAAGCCGAAGCCGTCGAGGATGTCTCGGACTGGGCGCGCAAGCAGATCAAGGAGGATCCGCAGACCTTCGCCGGCATCGCCGAGCCGCCCGCGGCTGCGGCAGCGTTGGAGCTGTTGTCCGAACTCGACGATCATGATTCCGTATTGCATTCTGTTGCAACTGCTCTCGCCGAGAAAGGGTCGCGTCGTGTCAAGCCGGCAGCGCATTGGCTGGCAGGCAAGGCTTCGGATCGTCTCGGCAAGATCCTTGTCGCTGAGGCGTCGTACGAAACGGCGCACGATCTCGATCCCGACTGGACTCCCGCGATCTTCGATCTGGCACTACTGGCGGCCGATCGCAGCGACGTGACCCGCGCGCTGGCACTTCTCGGCCGGATCGAGGGTGGCGAGTCCGAGGTTCTGCACGAGGTTCTTCAGCGCTATGCCCCGGCCGAGCACCCCGAACTCGGCCGAAATGACAAGTGCTGGTGCGGTTCCGGTCGCAAGTTCAAGGTCTGCCATCTGGGCAAGTCCGAGGTGACGTTCGATGATCGGGCCAACTGGCTCTACGTCAAGGCTCAGTTGTTCTCGCGCACACCGGAGTACTTCGACGCCGTGTTCGATCTTGCGCTCATCCGTGCCGAGCAGTTCAACAGCGAAGAAGCACTGACGCTGGCCGTCGAAGGCGGATTGGCCGTCGACGCTGCCTTGTTCGATGCAGGTATTTTCGCGGCATTTGTCGAGCGGCGCGGAGAACTGTTGCCTGCCGACGAACGCGAACTGGCCGATCAGTGGTTGTCGATTCCGCGCTCGGTGTACAAGGTCGCCTCGACGGAGCCGGGACAGTTGGTGACCCTCAGCGACGTCCGCAACGGGCATCTGGTGAAGGTCACGGACGAGTGGGGCTCAGTCAATCTCGAGCCGGGCACGCTCGTCTGTGCACGCGTTCTCCCCGCCGGCTCCACGATGCGCACCTTCGGTGGCATCGAACCGCTTGCAGCAGAGGACAAGAGGGAACTGATCCAACTGATCGAGTCGGTGGATACCGAACCCGGTCAGCTGGTGGAGTTCCTCAGCCGCGGCCTTGCCGGTGCGCCTTTCCGGTAGCGTGCACTACCAAAAAGGCGCACGGGGCCGGAGGCCTCAGGGCGTGACCTGAGCCAACATCATCTGCTCGAAACCCTCACCGTACGGCGGGAGCATTCCCCATTCACCGCGCGGGTCATGCTGCGCTGCTTCGAATACCGTTCGGGCGTGACTGAACTCGAGGAAACCCTCGCGGCCGTGGTAGTGCCCGATACCCGAAGCTCCGACGCCGCCGAAGGGTGCGTCGCTCAGGCCCGGGTGTGACATCGCGTCGTTGATGGTGACGCCGCCCGAGACGGTGCGTTCGAGTACGGATTCCTTCTCGTCCAGGTCGGTTCCGAAGTAATACAGCGCCAACGGTTTCGGCCGTGAATTGATGTCGGCGACGACGCTGTCGAGTTGGTCGTACGGCAGGATCACGACGGCCGGTCCGAAGATCTCCTCCTTCATGATCTGCGCGTCGGTCGGAGGGTCGACCACGATTCGCAGTGGGCGGCGGCGAGTGTCTGCGGAGAGTTCTTCGTCGGGAACGGTGATGATTCGTGCCCCACGCTCTTCCGCGTCCGCGATGTACCCCTCGATGCGTGCGAGGTGACGATCGCTGACTATCGAGACCATGTCTTTGTTGTCGGCGATCGTGGGGAACAGTCCGGTGAAGTGATCGGTGAATGCGTCGATGAACGCTTCTGTGTTCTCGCGCGGGACGTAGATCAGGTCGGGAGAGACGCAGAGTTGGCCGGCATTGGTCGACTTCGCGATGGCCAAACGTGAAGCAGCAGAGTCGATATCGGCACTGCGGCTCAAGACGCTCGGTGACTTGCCGCCGAGTTCGAGGGTGACCGGCACCAGGTTCTTCGCAGCATTGGCCATGACCAGCTTTCCGACGGTCGTGCTGCCGGTGAAGACGAGGTGGTCGAAAGGCAGAGACGTCAGCAGATCAGCGACCTCCGGTCCACCTGTCACCACCGCGACCTCCACGGGGTCGAGCGTTCGACGCGCCGCCTCGGCCAGGACGGCCGCAGTGTTCGGCACGATCTCCGACGGTTTGAGAACGGCGCGATTTCCCGCTCCGAGGGCGCAGGCGAGCGGGCTCAGGAGAGTGAAAAGGGGAGCATTCCAGGTTCCGATGATGCCGATCGAACCCTTCGGCTGGTACGACACGTACGCCGTGGCACCCAGCTGATCCTGCATCGCTCCGGTGGCTCTCGGTGAGCGAATCATCCACTCTTCGAGCGAATCACGAACGTGCTTGAGTGAAACCATGGATCCCAGAACATCATTCATCACCGAGTAGGCCGGGATTCGGCCGCCGAAGTCTTCGTTGATCGCTTCGGTCAGATCCTTGTGGTTTGCCACCAGGAGATCGACGACGCGTTGGATGCGCTCGCGTCGTGTCTGCGCGGACGGAAGACCAGCGGCGCGAGTTGCTTCCTGCTGGGCCCGCAGAATCTCTTCGAGATCGGTGGTGACGGCGGCATCGGTGCTCATGGGCACTCCTCGTAGTGGCGAAGTATTGACCGGACCGTATCGATGCGGCGCGAACAGATGCCCCTTTCGTCTCGTTGACCGGGACGGATTCGATTGGTAGAGAGAACACATGTCGCAGACACAGGTAGAAGACACTGCAGTGAAGATTTCCGTCGAGGAGTCGGTGGGACTCGGATTCCTGACGCTCGATCGGCCGGCGCGGCGCAATCCGCTCTCGGCGGAGACCATGCGCGAGGTGACGGCTGCCCTTCTCGAATTGTCTGCAGACGAGCGCGTGCGGGTCGTGATCGTGCGCGCCGAAGGCCCGGTGTTCTCCGCCGGCCACGATCTGACGGAGATGATCGGGAGAACCCTCGAAGGCGAGCGGGCGATCTTCGACGGCTGTACCGAGATGATGGAGACCGTACAGCGGATTCCGCAGCCGGTGATTGCCGCAGTACAAGGCCCGGCTATCGCGGCGGGCTGCCAACTGGCCGCGTCGTGTGATCTGGTTGTTGCTGCGTCGAACGCTGTCTTCGGCACTCCCGGCGTCAAGATCGGACTGTTCTGCTCGACGCCCATGGTGGCCCTGAGCAGGGCAGTAGGGCGCAAGCGCTCGATGCAGATGTTGCTCACCGGGCAGACGATCGACGCCGACACCGCTGCGGACTGGGGTCTGGTGAACTTCGTCGTCGCGCCCGAAGACCTGGACCGAGAGGTGCGCGAACTGGCCGGCAAGATCACGACGGCCAGCCCCCTGACGGTGAAGATCGGTAAGCAAGCGTTTTATCACCAGATCGATCTGCCGCAAGCCCAGGCGTACGAGGCGATGGCGGAAACGATGGCAACCAATGCCGTGACCTGCGACGCTCAAGAAGGTATGCAAGCTTTTGTGGACAAGCGAAAGCCTGAATGGCGCAATAAGTAACGATCGCTCTTCCGGTTTAGTTGGACGTCCTATAACCTGAGCGAATGAGCCTGGATCCACGCACCAACACCGTCGACGGAGTGCTTCGGCGCTCGGCAGCCAAGTACCCCGACCGCGTAGCCGTCGTCTTCGAAGATCGCACTCGCACCTACCGCGAACTCGACGACGCGGTGACGCGGGTCGCGGCCCACTTGCTCGGTCTGGGCCTCGAACACGGCGACCGCGTCGCGGCATACGGAACCAACTCCGACGCCTATGCAATCGGATTCCTTGCCTGTGCGCGAGCAGGTTTGGTGCATGTTCCGGTCAATTACGCACTCAAGGGGGAGGAACTCCGGTACCTCGTGGCGCAGTCAGGCGCCCGCGCGGTGTTGGTGGATCCGGCATTGGCGTCGACGCTCGACTCGGTTCGCTCCGACCTCGATCTCGACCACGTGATCGCACTGCGGGACGCGGAACTGTCGGTGGTCACGATCAGCGAGGCCGGCGAGGTGCCTGTTTTCGAACCGCGTGCGACGTCGACGGATCTGGCGCAACTGCTGTATACCTCGGGCACCACCTCGAAGCCCAAGGGCGCCATGATGTCTCACGGCGCGCTGGTTCACGAATACGTGTCCTCGGTGATCGCGCTCGGGCTCGACAAGAACGACAACCCGCTGATCTGCATGCCGATGTACCACTCCGCGGGCATGCACGTCTTCATGCTGCCGTACCTGTCCGTCGGCGCGACGGTCAGTCTGATGCAGGCGCCGGACATCCCGGAGATCCTGCGCCGCGTCGAAGCAGAAAAGATCGGATCGCTGTTCCTGGCCCCGACCGTGTGGGTACCGTTGGCCAACCATCCGGACCTCGAGACCCGCGATCTGTCTTCGCTCAAGAAGGCGCAGTACGGCGCCTCGATCATGCCGGTCACGGTGCTCAATCGTCTGCGTGAGCGTTACCCGGACATCGGCTTCTACAACTGCTTCGGCCAGTCCGAAATCGGTCCGCTGGCAACAGTTCTCCAGCCCGGCGAGCATGCTGATCGTCCGTCTTCTTGCGGGCGAGCGGTGTTCTTCGTCGAAACCCGTGTCGTCGACGCCGACGGAAACGACGTTGCCGACGGTGAGTCCGGTGAGGTTCTCTACCGCTCACCGCAGCTGTGCAACGGCTACTGGGAAAATCCGGAAGCCACCGCCGAGGCCTTCCGCGACGGCTGGTTCCATTCGGGCGATCTTGTCGTGCGGGACGAAGAAGGGTTCATCACGGTCGTCGACCGAATCAAGGACGTCATCAACACCGGCGGCATCCTGGTGGCGTCGCGCGAGGTCGAAGATGCGGTCTACACACACCCGGCTGTGGCAGAAGTTGCCGTGATCGGTACGCCCGACGAGAAGTGGATCGAGGCCGTCACCGCGATCGTCGTGCTCAAGGACGGCAACGACGAGTTGACGCCTGAGGCGTTGATTGCCCACGTCAAGGAGCGAATTGCCCCGTTCAAGGTCCCCAAGCACGTGCGTTTCGTGGCCGAACTCCCGCGAAATCAGAGTGGAAAGCTGCTCAAGCGGGAACTGCGCACCGTCTGACACCTGCTATAGGTTCTGCCTTACCTTCGGTTCGTTTTCAGGTCTTTGACTCCGATTGCCTCACGGTATTGACTTCGGAGGACGGCATGGACTTCGGAAACAGCAAGGTGAGTGGTGGGAATGCAGGTCGATGCAGATGACTTCGCAGATATCTTGGCGACTGCGCGGGAGTTCATCCGTAAGGAAGTAGTTCCGCGTGAGCAGGAGATTGCCGACACCGACGCCATTCCTGAGGACATACGCAAGAAGGCCGCAGCCATCGGGCTGTTCGGCTACGCGATTCCTCAGGAATGGGGTGGGCTCGGACTCGACCTCACCCAAGACGTCGAACTGGCAATGGAATTCGGCTACACGTCCCTGGCGCTGCGTTCGATGTTCGGTACCAACAACGGAATTGCCGGGCAGGTGCTGGTCGGCTTCGGTACCGACGAGCAGAAGGCTCAGTGGCTAGAGCGCATCGCCTCCGGCGACGTCGTGGCTTCCTTTGCTCTCACCGAACCCGGCGCGGGCTCAAACCCGGCCGGCCTTCGGACCAAGGCCGTTCTGGACGGATCCGAATGGGTGATAGACGGCAACAAGCGGTTCATCACCAATGCTCCACTGGCACAGCTGTTCGTGGTGTTCGCGCGCACTCGCCCGGCGGATTCCGATGGTCCGGGAATTGCAGTCTTCCTGGTTCCGGCTGACACGCCAGGAGTCACAGTTGGTCCCAAGGACAAGAAAATGGGTCAGGAAGGTGCTTGGACCTCCGAGGTCACCTTCGACAACGTCCGGGTTCCCGAGTCGGCCCTCGTCGGTGGCGACCAAGACACCGGATACCGCGCAGCGATGACGTCTCTCGCGCGCGGACGAGTCCATATCGCGGCGCTCTCGGTGGGAGCAGCACAGCGAGCGCTCGACGAATCTGTCGCGTTCTCCGTGGTCACGGAACAGGGCGGTACCGCTATCGGTGACTTCCAGCTGGTTCAAGCGATGCTGGCTGACCAGCAGGCCGGTGTCATGGCCGGGCGTGCGATGGTGCGTGAGGTGGCTGCGCGGTACGTCAGCGGTGAGGATCGACGTCTCGGCCCCTCGGCGGCAAAGCTTTTCTGCACCGAGATGGTGGGCAAGGTCGCGGATCTCGCCGTGCAGATCCACGGTGGCAACGGGTACATGCGCGGTGTGCCGGTCGAACGCATCTACCGTGAAGTTCGCCTGTTGCGCCTGTACGAGGGAACCAGCGAGATCCAGCGACTGATTCTCGGCGGTGGGCTCGTGGCGCAAGCGAAAAAGCAAAACCAGCGCTGACACCTTTACCTGACGAGCTTTAACCTCACGAACGGAGTGGACATGGGATTGTTGGACGGCAAGGTTGCGGTAGTGACCGGCGGAGCGCAGGGCATCGGGTTCGAAATTGCGCGCACCTTCATCAAGGAAGGTGCGACCGTCGTTCTCGGCGACATCAACGAAACCGTCGGAACGGCTGCGGTCGCCGAACTCGGTGGAGAGTCGGTCGCCCGTTTCGCCTCCTGCGACGTGCGTGATTCCGGACAGGTCGAGGCCATGCTCGATCTGGCCGAAAGTGCTTTCGGTCCAGTCGATGTCATGGTCAACAACGCCGGCATGACGCGCGACGCCACGATGCGGAAGATGACCGAGCAGGACTTCGACGACGTGATCGCGGTTCACCTCAAGGGCGCCTGGAACGGAACACGCGCTGCCGCCGCCCGC
This sequence comes from Rhodococcus sp. IEGM 1406, assembly GCF_030056745.1. Lineage (NCBI taxonomy): Bacteria > Bacillati > Actinomycetota > Actinomycetes > Mycobacteriales > Nocardiaceae > Rhodococcus > Rhodococcus sp. IEGM 1406. Next base: position 806,869 of record NZ_JASHKO010000001.1, read on the forward strand.
ATGCGCGAGCGTGAGACGGGTGCAATCGTGAACATCTCGTCGATCTCCGGCAAGGTGGGCATGCTCGGGCAGACCAACTACTCGGCCGCCAAGGCCGGCATCGTCGGTCTGACGAAGGCCGCGGCAAAGGAGGTCGCGTTCAAGAACGTTCGCGTCAACGCCGTTCAGCCCGGACTTGTCCGCACGGCGATGACCGAGGCAATGCCCGAACGGATCTGGAACGAGAAGCTTGCCGAGATCCCGATGGGGCGCGCGGCCGAGCCCTCGGAAGTTGCTTCGGTTGTACTGTTCCTCGCGAGCGACCTCTCGAGCTACATGACCGGCACGGTTCTCGAGATCACCGGCGGCCGCCACATCTGATCCGTCCTGTTCGAGCGCAAGAATTCAGAGTGTAAAACTTCTGGGGTGACTACTGACATGGGACAGCCGAACTCGGATCTTCCGCTCGACGGAATCACCGTGGTTGCACTCGAACAGGCGGTGGCGGCACCGCTCGCCACCAGGCATCTCGCGGACATGGGTGCGCGGGTGATCAAGATAGAACGGGTCGGCGAGGGCGATTTCGCGCGTCACTACGACCGGGCGGTTCACGGTCAGGCGTCACACTTCGTGTGGCTCAACCGTTCCAAGGAATCGATCGCTGTCGACGTGAAGTCGGAATCCGGCCGGCAGATCGTTCTCGATCTTGTCGCGCGAGCCGATGTGTTCCTACAGAATCTGGCACCCGACGCAGCTGCGCGACTGGGGTTCGGCGCGGAGGAACTGCGCGAGAAATTCCCACAGCTCATCGTGATCGACATGTCCGGATACGGCAGTGCCGGCCCACGGCGTGAGCGCAAGGCGTACGACATGCTGGTCCAAGCCGAGACCGGAATGATCTCCGTGACAGGCACACCGGAGACGGCCACCAAGACGGGTATCCCGGTCTCGGACATCGCCGCAGGAATGTACGCGCTGACTTCGATTCTGAGCGCCCTGTTCCGTAGAGAGCGAACGGGCAAGGGAGCGCTCGTCGAGGTCTCGATGTTCGATTCCACCGTCGAGTGGCTGGGTCATCCGATGTACATGAAAATGTATGCGGACAAGCAGATTCCACGTGTCGGTCTCGGCCATGCCGCGATCGTTCCCTACGATTCGTATCCCACGGCCGACGGCGAAATCCTGATCGGCGTCCAGAACGATCGTGGATGGCGAGCGCTGATGGTGGACGTGTTCGAGCGAGAGGATCTGGTCGACCATCCGCGCTTTTCCACCAACATCGTGCGCGTCGAAAATCGCGGCGAGGTAGACGAATTGGTGGGTTCCCTGACTCGTCTGTATTCGACGGCAGATCTGGATCAACGCCTTGCCGCCGCCGGTGTCCCGGCCGCTGCACTCAACGACATGGCAGGTCTACTGGAACATCCGCAGTTGGAGAAGCGTGCCAGGTGGAGGTCCGTGGGCACCGAAAACGGACCGATCGATGCCGTGCTGCCTCCGATGACGTACTCGGACGTCGAAATGCGCATGGGTGACGTTCCGGCACTCGGCCAGCAGACGGATTCTCTGCTGGCCGAGTTGGGGCGTACGGGAGACCAGATCGCGGACCTTCGCCGCGACGGATCGATCGGTTAACGCTTCTAGCGTCGCAGGTTCTCGAACACCGCTGCAATCCCTTGTCCGCCACCGATACACATGGTCTCGATCCCGTACCGTCCCTGGCGCCGGTCGAGTTCGCGCAGCAGATTGGCGAGGATCCGCCCACCGGTGGCACCGACAGGATGTCCGAGCGAGATCCCGGAACCGTTGACGTTGAAGCGCTCCTCGATGTCCTGCGCGCTCAATCCCCAAGCCTTGGCGCACGCGAGAACCTGTGCAGCGAATGCCTCGTTGACTTCGATGAGGTCGATGTCGTCGAGCGACAGATCGACACGGGAGAGAGCTTTCGCCACGGCAGGCACCGGTCCGATGCCCATCCGGTTCGGCTCCACACCCGCCACACCCCAGCTGACCAGTTTCGCGAACGGTCGCAGGCCAAGGCGTTCGGCGTTGGCCGCAGTGGTGACGATGGCCGCGGCTCCGGCGTCGTTCTGGCCGCAGGCGTTTCCGGCGGTGACTGTGGCTTCGGGGTCGACTCGACCTCGAATGGGGCGCAGTGCAGCAAGATCGGACAGCTGAATCCCTCGGCGTGGATGCTCGTCGCGAGTGACGACTGTCTGCTCACCACGGCGCCCGCGCACCGAAACGGGAATGGTCTCGTCGTCGAAATACCCACTGTCCTGGGCATGAACGGCCCGTTCGTGCGATCGCACCGCGTATCGGTCCTGCTCGTCGCGGGTGATCGAGTACTCCCGGCGCAAGTTCTCGGCGGTCTCGATCATGCCGCCTTCGACCGGAAAGTTGACCCCGCCGGAGTTCGTGCGCGGTTTGGCCAATCGGTCGTGGAACTCGACTGAAGGGCGCTTTGTGCCCCAACGCATATCGGTGGAGTAGAACTCGGTTCCGCTCATACTCTCGGCGCCGCCGGCTATGACCAGATCACTCATCCCGGTCTGTACCTGCATCGCGGCGTAGATGATCGCCTGCAATCCCGAACCGCAACGGCGATCGAGTTGTATTCCGGGAACGGACACGTCCAGAGCGGCGTCGAGTGCCGCGATTCGCCCGATGGCCGCGGCCTCTCCGTTGGCGTAACCCTGACCGAAGATGACGTCGTCGACATCGGTGGACGCAATGCCGGTTCGTTCGACGAGGCCACGCACAACAGTGCTGGCGAGAGTGGTGACGGGAACGTCCTTGAAGACTCCGCCGAATCCGCCCACCGGGGTGCGAACGGGTTCACAGATGACTGCGTCGTGCATGGAATGCGCCTGTCTCGAGGAGAGGTGGGGAATGCGTCGCGTGAACGGGCCGATCGAAGGGCCCCATCGCGACCTGGCCACTCGAATATCCAGCACGCGTGGCGCGGTTGTCAACAGCAGGAACGACCTGTTCGGACATAGTTTCCGCCATACGGTTCGTATGCGAAATCGACTTTGACACATATACCGTTCGGGGATTGAATGGATGCAGCGTCTCTGCCGCACACATGTCGCGGTGGGGTGAAAGTTCCTGGAGTCGAATCAGTTTCGTCGACAGGAGAGCATGAAGTACCGACAGACAGGTGGAACAGTGACTCGTTTGGCGCAGACGGCGGGATTGACCGAGACCCAGAGCGACATCGTCGGGGCGGTACGCGAGTTCGTCGATCGTGTGGTCATCCCCGCGGCGCAGGAGCTCGAACACTCCGATACGTACCCGACCGACATCGTCAAGCAGATGAAGGACATGGGTCTGTTCGGACTGACCATCGACCCCGAGTACGGGGGTATCGGCGAATCATTGCTCACCTACGCGCTGTGCGTCGAAGAGCTGGCCCGTGGATGGATGAGCGTGTCCGGCGTCATCAACACGCATTTCATCGTGGCTCACATGATCTCCGCGCACGGGACGCCGGAACAGCAGGCGAAGTACCTGCCACGTCTGGCGTCCGGGGAACTCACCGGCGCATTTTCCATGTCGGAACCGGCCCTGGGTTCCGATGTTGCTGCCATATCGACCAAGGCGAAGCGTACGGAGTCCGGCGATTACGTGATCACCGGCCAGAAGATGTGGCTGACCAACGGTGGTTCGTCGACGTTGGTGGCAGTCCTCGTCAAGTCGGACGAGGGCGCGGAGAAGCCGCACAACAATCTGACGACGATATTGATCGAGAAGCCCGCAGGTTTCGGCGAGGTACTCCCGGGCCTGACCATTCCGGGCAAGCTCGAGAAGATGGGCTACAAGGGAATCGACACCACGGAGATGATTTTCGACGGCTTCGAGATCGGAGCCGAAGAGGTCCTCGGTGGCATTCCCGGCTTGGGATTTCGGCACATGATGGACGGCGTCGAGGTCGGCCGGGTCAACGTCGCCGCGCGTGCGTGCGGAATCGCCCAGCGCGCTTTCGAACTGGCTGTCACCTACGCCAAGCAGCGCGAGACGTTCGGCAAGCCGATCGCCGAGCATCAGGCCATCGCGTTCCGGATCGCCGAAATGGGCACCAAAGTCGAAGCGGCACATCTGATGATGGTCAACGCTGCCAGGCTCAAGGACTCGGGTGAGCGCAACGACGTCGCCGCGGGTATGGCGAAGTATCTGGCGAGTGAATTCTGCTCGGAGGTCACGCAGGACAGCTTCCGTATCCATGGTGGATACGGCTACTCCAAGGAATACGAGATCGAGCGGTTGATGCGTGAGGCGCCGTTCCTTCTGATCGGTGAAGGCACCAGCGACATCCAGAAGCAGATCATCAGCAAGGGCTTGTTGCGCACCTACAACTGAGCCGACAAGCGGCACCGCGAACATGCGCGGTGCCGCTTTGTCGTGTCGGGTCAGCGGGTGAAGGCCAGGGTTGTCACCGGTGACCGGTTGCCGTATGCGTCAACGGCTTCGACGCGGGCATCGTATGCGGTTCCCGCTGCTGCATCGGGAATCGGAATGTCGAGGCTGTTCGGCCGTGGCATGAAGTAGAAGTCGGAGAGCACCTTCGACGAGACCACCTTCGCTCCGGTGGCTGTGTCCGTGATCTCGACGGCATAGTGATGGACCATCTGGTCGTCCTTCGCCTGCGCGATCCGTAGCGCAGTTTCACCGTTCGCTCCGGTGCTCACCGAGAGTGGGGTGGCCGTGGTGAATTCCGGTGCATTCTTGTTTCGTGCACCCGAGGTGTAGCGGAAGTTGTCCTTGATCTGCTGGTTGGTCGACCCGTCGAGCTCGACCGTCCACCCCGAACCGCTCAGCGTGCCCGCGCTCGAGTACGGCGGCTGCCAGTTGGCTGACCACGCGCCTCCGGTGTAGATGTCGTGCTTGTCTGCCGCCATGTTGATGCGGTTGATTTCCGTGCGGTCCTGGTAGACCTCCACGAAGAGAGCTTGGGCAGTGGGTGATTCGAAACGGTTCGCGAGACCGGACTCGGTCACCATCTGGTAGCCGTGATCGATTTCGATGTAGGACATCGAGCCGTCGTTGACCGCCGTGAAGTCGCGTTGATGGATCGACCGGTCGTCGTTGTTGTTCAGGTGCGAGTGCCCGGAGAAGAAGATTGCCTGAGGGAAGGCGCTCAAGTCTTCGGTCAGTCGAGGGTTCGACGCCTGCTGGCCGTCCATGGCTGTGTTGCTTGCCGGTCGGTGTCCCTGGACCAGGATCGGCTTGGTCAGGTTCCCGGACTCCGCGGTGATTTCGGTCAGGCGGGACTTCAGCCAATTACGTTGCGCTGAATCATTGTTGTACGTCTCGGTGTTGACCGTGAAGAGATGGACACCGCTGACATCGGATTCGTAGTATCCGCCACCGGAATCCGGGAACCACTCCGCCGGATATCCGGCTCTGATTGCCGCGAGACTTGCATCGTGATTGCCGTTGGAGATCAGGAGTTGTGTGTCGTTCATGCCCTTCCTGGCGAGGTTTGCCTGGAAGATTTCTGCGACGATCTTGTGGTCAGGCCCCTTGCCGTCTCCGTTGTCGTTGATCATGTCGCCGTTGGAGAGGATCGCGTCGGGTTTCGGGAAGATGGAACCGATTGTGTCGAAAAAGCTTTCGTACTTCTTGTCGTTGTTCGCGTGGTCGCCGACGTGGACGTCGGACATCACGACGACCTGAGCCAGCGGCTTCTCCGAGGTCTTGATCAGGTAGCCGAACGAGACTGCCGCGCTCGCGTGATCGCCGCGGAAAGCGGCGACAGTGACGTTGGTGTCCTGTGCGATCTGCAGCGGACGTCCCGGTGTGGCAGCTTGGCTGTCGGTGGTGGGTGTCGTTCCGTCCAAGGTGTAGCGGACAGTGGCGCCGCGCTCGGCGGTGAAGGTCAGATCGACAGGGTGCTCGTACCGTCCGCCGGGGACGCTGACGCCGGGCGCTGCGGGCGGCGTGTTGTTCTCGCCCGAAGAGCTACCCCATTCGAAGGACGAACTGCCCCAGCTGGGTTCGGCTTGGGATTCGGCGGGGGCGATGCCGGGAACGGCGAGAGCCGCGGTCACGGCTGCTATCGCGATGGTCGTACGTCTCACGAGGATTCCTTGTCTTCGACGCGGTGGTTCAGACCCATCCGTAATTGGTCTGGACCAATTACGCTAGGTGGCGCCAGGTAGAAAAAGGTGTGTCCTGTATGTCCGACTAGTGAAGCGTGCATGAACACCGTCCGCGCTTGCCGGCGGTACTGTCGGCTGCGCTTATGGCAAAGTCGATGGCGTGGACCTACGTCAGATCGAGTACTTCCTTGCCGTTGCCGGTGGGGAGTCCTTGTCGACGGCTGCGCAGAATCTGTCGGTCACCAAGCCGTCGTTGTCGCAGGGTATTCGTGGTCTCGAGCGTGAACTCGGAGTCGAACTGTTTCACCGTGTCGGTCGCGGTTTGGTTCTGACGGCGGCAGGTCGGGCGTTGGTAGGGCCGGCGCGGCAGATGATGCGCAGCAGTGCGGCCGCATTCAATGTCGCGACCGGGACGGCCGACGAGCCTCGTGGGCGGCTCGACATCTGCTCCGCGGCACATGGTCTCGAAGGTCCGATCGCACGCATCGTGGCGGACTTTCGAGAGCGGTGGCCTGCTGTGACCGTTCGGGTCGGTGAACTGCCGCAGGGTGCAACGTCTGAGCAGGTGTTGGCAGACGGCGCATGTGAGGTGGTCTTCAGCTATTGGCCACCCGACATGTCGGCGCTGTCCACGAAAGTGATCGGGGTGAACGAATACTGGCTGGCAGTGCCGTCGGGGGTTCATCCTGACGTCTGGCCGAATGGTGTGAAACCCGCTGCGGGAGAGCCGGTGTCATTGACGGCATTGCCCGATCTCCCCGTGGTGGGTGTGCTCAAACACTCGCGGGCTCGGCTTGCCATCGAGTCGTCTCTGCAGGCCGCCGGGGCCCGGACTCGGATGTCGACGGAGTTGGCGCAGCGGGAGACCGTCGGCGCGTTCGTCTTTGCGGGTTTGGGCATGGCATTCATGGAGCGTTCGTTGGCCGAGAGATCGGTCGCGTCCGGCGCGGAGATATTTCCGGTGGAGCCCGCAATCTCACTGAATTACGGCATCGAGTTCGATCCGGAGACGCTCTCGCCGTTGGGCAGGCTGTTCGTAGGCGGCTTGTGACGTGTGGAGACGTTCTCGATGTACGCAGACCCGGCCGGCGAGAGCGGGCCGTCGCGGTAGACCAAGATCGTCTGCCGCGTGATCGGCGGGAAAAGCGAGCGAACCTCAGATGCTGGGGAGTCTTGTTCGGCGATCGATCTGGGCAGCAGCGCGGCGCCTACACCTTGCCCGACCATTTCCCGGACGGCAAGGCGATCAGGTACTTCCACGACGACGTTGGTGAGCTCCAGATCGCCGTCGATCGAATGCCCGCGCCGAAATGTCGATGCCTCGACCACCATCGGCAGGCGCGCAACCACGGCGCGCGGAACCGGATCGGGTAGGTCTGTGGCCAGGCGAACGGGGATCGACAAGACCGTTTCCTGGGTACTCACGGCATTTTCTCGAAGCCCGTCGGAGACATCGGTACTCGGGTGGGTCTCGAGAAACCCGAGTTCACACGTACCTGCTCTGACCAGCGCGCGCACGTCCTGTGCGTTCGGGACGGCGTTCGTGGAGAACCGAATTCCGGGCGCCGTCAGATGGAGGCGTCCGGCGACCTCTGCAACAGGGTCGATGGCAAGATCGGACTGAACAGCTATGGCGAGTTCGCCGGCGCGCAAAGCGGTTACTGCGGCCACCGCGGCTTCGGCCCGAGCAACGTCGGCGAGCAGCGCACGTGCAGAATCGGTAATTGCCAGTCCGACTGTGGTGGGAGCCAGACCGCGAGTGGTGCGCTCGAAGAGTGTGGCTCCGAGTGCTCGTTCGAGGTTGCGTACGGCCTGCGAGAGTGACGGTTGCGAGATACGCAGGACGTCCGCGGCGGCGGTGACGCTGCCGTGATCGACGACGGCGACGAGATACTGCGCGCTGCGTATGTCCATCCCGGGTGCCTGCATCTGGCAAATTCTCCCAGATGACCGGACCTTGGCGGCGGTGACTTGCTGCGACCTGCAGACATAGGTCTCAGCTATGGCTCTGTGCGCCTTCTCGTCTTTGTGGCGCAGGCCATAGCGATGGTCGACTGTTCCAGTACCACCGACCGCGGTTCGTGCTCGGTGAGTACCTGGAACACAGGAGCGTGATGTGAGCGAGCTTCACCTACCCAACCGGATACGCCACTCGGCGTCGACACGGCCGTCCGAACCGGCGATCACGTGCGGCGACCGAACTTTGACATGGGCTGAGCTGGATGGCGAAACCAGTACCTTGGCGAGCGCGCTGGCAGAAGTGACCGCAGCCGGTGCTCGCGTCGGTGCGCTACTGCGGATGGGGCTCGAAGGTGCGGAAACCTTCATCGCGTGTGCGAAGGCAGGCGCTGTGTTCATTCCGTTGAACTGGCGGCTCAACCCACTCGAACTCGTCGACATCGCCGAGGACGCGGAGCTCGACGTCTTGATCGTCGATGACGAGTTCGCCGCGGGGGCGGCGGCGATGTCCGCAGCGTTGCCGGAGATCGAGGTCATAACCGTGGGAGCTGCAGGGGGCCTGCCGGATTCGCGAACCTGGGCGGAGTTCGTGGCCTCCGGGAACGGCGTCGACCCCGGACAGGGGCACGATCCGGACGCAGCAGTTCTGCAGCTGTACACCTCCGGGACAACCGGCCGGCCCAAGGGCGTCGTGGCCACGCACCGGAATCTGTACAACGAGCCCGAGGGGTTCGATGTCTACGAATTCGGTTCGAATGCAGTCGCACTCGACGCACTTCCCCTCTTTCACATCGCCGGCGCCGGCTGGATGAGTACGTGCTTGTCGGCCGGAGTGCCATTGGTGCTGCTCGGAGACATGGCGCCGACTCGGGTCGCTGATGCCATCGCGACTCACCACGTCACCCACGCATTTCTGGTGCCTGCCGTCATTCAGACGCTGGTAGATCTGCCCACTCTCGACAGTTTCGATCTGACCAGCCTGGAGGTGGTCGCCTATGGGGCGTCGCCGATCACTCCGGCACTCCTCGCTCATGCGATGACTGTCTTGAACTGCAAATTCGTCCAGCGATACGGGATGACCGAGACAACTGGTTCGGTATCCGTCCTTCGTGCCTTCGACCATCATGTGAGCGGTCCGCGTTCGGAGTTGCTCCGCTCTGCGGGAAAACCGATGATCGGCGTCGAGATCTCCATTCGAGACGTCACAACTGGTGAGGTATTGCCGCCCAACAAATCCGGTGAGATCGTTGCACGCAGCAGAAACAACACTCGCGGGTACTGGCGACGTGACCGAGAGACCGCGGAATTGTTCACTCAGGACGGCTTTCTCCGAACGGGGGACGCCGGCCATCTGGACGACGAGGGGTATCTGTTCGTCACCGACCGCCTCAAGGACATGATCATCACCGGCGGTGAGAACGTCTATCCGATCGAGGTGGAATCCATTCTGGCCGAACACCCCTCGGTTGCCGAGGTCGCGGTGGTCGGGGTTCCGGACAAGCGCTGGGGTGAATCCGTCACCGCGGTGGTCAAACTGGTCGACGGTGCCGACGTGCCGAGCGTCGACGAGTTGATCGCGTTCAGCACAGCGAAGTTGGCGTCGTACAAGAAACCTCGCCAGATCCATTTCGTGGACTCCTTGCCTCGCAACGCGAGCGGGAAACTGCTCAAGTCGAGCCTGCGGACCATGCTGAACGCGAGCGGAGAAGCATCATGATCGTGACCGAAGACGTCGGTGTCGCACAACGTGAGGCGTGGGCGAACAAAGTCCTTCCACCGGTGGAACAGGTGCGGGACGGACTGTGGTCGATCCCTGTTCCCATGCCGGACAACCCTTTGCGTTACGTGCTCGTCTACGCACTCGCGCTCGACGACGGACTTGCCCTCATCGACGTCGGTTGGGATCACGAACAGTCGTGGCAGGCTCTCGTCGACGGCATAGCATCGATCGGATACCACGTTTCCGAAGTGCGCTATGCGGCAATCACGCACCTGCATCCCGATCACTTCGGTCTGGCGCCGCGTCTTCGGCAGGTCAGCGGCGCAACGCTTGCGATGCACGTGGCCGACGCGACGCTCCTCGGATACCGCGGTCCCGAGCAGACCCGCGACGACATCAGTGGCTGGAACCTGCAATTGTCCGAACTCGGCGCACCGGCCGAAGTGCTCGACGCGTCTCGGGTCGACCTGGTGCGGTTCGCCGAGCACGAAACCATCGACATTGTTCTGGGAGATGGTGATTCACTCGATCTTCCCGGGTGGAATCTCCGGGCCCAGTGGACACCGGGGCACACTCCCGGACATCTCTGCTTCGTGGAAGAGGACAGAGGCTTGTTGTTCAGCGGCGATCACATGCTGCCGAGGATCAGCCCGAACATCTCCACGATTCCCGGTGAACTCGAGAACCCGCTTCATCGTTATCTTCTCTCGCTCGAGGCGACGACAACACTGGGCGAATGCGAAGTGCTTCCGGCACATGAATATCGATTCCGTGGGATCGCCGATCGTGCACGTCAATTGATGGGGCACCACGAGGAGCGATTGGCGGAGATCGTGGCTGCGGTGCAGGATGAGCCCGAATCCACGGCCTGGGAACTCTCACGCACGATCTCCTGGTCTCGCCCGTTCGAACAGATGTCGCCGCGACTACTTCGCTTGGCAGTCCGCGAAACCCATGCTCATCTCGTTGTTTTGGCCAAGCGGGAGATCGTGACACCGTCCGGCGGCACACCCGTGCGCTGGAGCATTCGCGCGCAGTGACCTTTCAAGAATCTCATCACGGAAGTAGGAACCGAACATGAGCGTCGTGCTCACCGACTTCGCCGACGGCGTTGCCGTCATCACCCTCAATCGTCCCGAGGCCAAGAATGCGGTCAACCTGGAACTCGCAAAGGCACTCGCAGCCGCGATCGACGAGTTCGAGGAACGGTCCGATCTCACCATCGGCATTCTGACCGGAGCTGGTGGAACCTTCTGCGCCGGTATGGATCTCAAGGGATTTGCGCGCGGGGAACGGCCATCGCTGCCGGGTCGTGGGTTCGCCGGCCTGACTGAAGCGCCGCCGTCGAAGCCGCTGATCGCAGCCGTCGAGGGGTGGGCCCTCGCCGGCGGGTGCGAACTGGCGTTGGCAGCCGATCTGATCGTGGCGTCCACCGACGCGAAATTCGGCTTGCCCGAAGTGAAGCGGGGACTTGCCGCGGCCGCCGGTGGCCTTCTGCGTCTGCCCAAGATCCTCCCGTACCAGTTGGCCATGGAAATCGCGATCACCGGGGATCCGCTCAGTGCCACCGTGGCGCATCATCACGGCTTGGTCAATCGGCTCGCCGAACCTGGACAGGCGCTGACCGTCGCACGCGAGCTTGCGGCCCGAGTAGCGGCAAACGGTCCACTGGCTGTTCGCGCGACCAAGCAGGTACTGGCAATGTCCGCCAAGTACACTGATCCGGATGCCTTTGTCGCGCAACGCGAATTCATCGATCCGGTCTTCACCTCACGTGACGCCAAGGAAGGTGCAACGGCATTTGCCGAGAAGCGCTCTCCCGTGTGGAGTGGCTCATGAGTGCCGAGACGATCGAGCGCGCGGCCGTAAGCATCGAACGTGACGGTGCTGTCGCGACGATTGTTCTGTGTCGGCCGCACCGCCGCAACGCTCTCGATCTCGACGCCTGGATCGCTCTACGTGAAGCAGTCCTCGAACTTCAAGAGGATTCGCAGATTCGCTCTGTGATCCTGACCGGCGCGGACGGGACCTTCTGTGCGGGCTCCGATCTGGACAAACGCGGCTCGTCGCACCCTCTCGATCGCATGCGTGTCATCAACGCAACGGCCATCGCATTGGGTGAGTTTCCCAAGCCTCTGGTGGCGAAGGTCGACGGGTTTGCCGTCGGAGCCGGATGGAACATGGCGTTGCTCTGCGACTTCGTCGTAGCAGCCAAGGGTGCGAAGTTCAGCCAGATCTTCGCCAAACGGGGGTTGTCTGTCGACTTCGGGGGTTCGTGGATCCTGCCGAGACTGGTCGGCCTCCAGCAAGCGAAGCGACTGGTGATGCTCGCCGAGACGATCGACGCACAGGAAGCCTACGAGCTCGGGCTGGTGACCTATCTGGTTGAGCCGGGTGAACTGGACGAACACACGTCGAAGCTTGCGCAGCGGCTCGCTGACGGTCCGCCAGCCGCACTGAGTCAGTCTGCCGCCATGCTCGAACATCACACCTCACTCTCGTTGCGGGAAGCCTTGGACAACGAGGCGAGGGCGCAAGCGGTCAATTTTGCGACGGATGCTACCGACGCGGTTCGTGCCTTCGTGGAAAAGCGGGAGCCGGTCTTCACCGGAGAGTGGGCCGTACCAGGGCTAACTCGAGTGGAGTGAGCGTCAGATCGCTGGTCGTATGATGGATGAGTGGATCTGCATTTCGTTACCTACTTCGTCGCTGTCGTCGACCACGGTGGGATAACGAAGGCCGCTCAGGCTCTCTATATTTCGCAGCCCTCGCTGTCACAGGCAATTCGCACGCTCGAGCGTCGACTCGGCGCCACGCTGTTCGACCGGACCGGCAGACGGTTGGTTCTTACCGACGCGGGCCGCACGTTCGATCTCGCGGCCAGGAGAATCCTTGCCGACGTCGAGCGCGCGAAGGCGAAAGTGACCGCCGTTCGCGAACTCGAGTTCGGCCGGGTGGACGTCGTCTCGTACTCGGCGTTCTCCATCGATCCGATGGTCGAGTTGGTTCGTCGATTCCGGGCCAACTTTCCGAAGATCGTCGTGCGCGTCCTCGACACGTACGGCCCGGCCGGGGTCGACAATGCGTTACGGCGAGGGTCGGCCGAGGTCGGCGTCACCGATCTGAGTATCGGGTACGAAGGTTTGGTCACGGCTCCGATTGCCGCTCAGGAGTTGGTACTCGCCACCCATGCGTCGTTGTCCGGGCGGCTTGCAACGCCGTTGGCGGATCCGGTTCCGCGAACGCTCTTGCACAGTTTGCCGCTGGTGGTCGATCTCGGTGATCAATCGAATCAGTTCCGGGGTCTACTCAGCGAAGGCGCCGAGAATGTAGTCGTGGACTGTGTTCACCCAGTGACAACGTGGGAACTGGTTCGCCGCGGAATTGGCGCCACTGTCGTGCCGAGAAGGGTTGCGCAACAGCAGATGACAGACGTCTGCGCCTTCTCCTTCGATCCGCCGCTGACACGCGACGTCGGCATCGTCTATCGCTCGGGCGAGCAATCCCCGGCAGCCGCTGCATTCATCGCGACGGCTGCGGAAATGGCCACCTCCGCCGTTCCGTCCAAGGAAGAGGAGTGAACTGTGGAGTTCCGGCAGATGGAGTACTTCCTCGCGGTCGTCGAAAACAAGGGGATCAACGGCGCCGCAGCTGCTTTGGGCGTTGCTCAGCCGACCGTGTCACAAGCGTTGCGCGGGCTCGAACGTGAACTGGGAGTGCGGCTTTTCCATCGCATCGGGCGCGGCATGGTCCTCAGTGCGGCCGGTCGCAGCCTGGTCGGCCCGAGTCGACAGGTTTTGCGAGACGTAGCTGCGGCGGCTGAACAGTTGACGGCATCCGATGGCGCCATCGTCGGTCGCCTCGACATCATGGCTTTCCCTGCACTGACCTCGGGGACGATCGTCGATCTGATTGCGGAGTTCTGTCGACGGTATCCGCAAGCACGAGTCAGATTTTCGGAACTCGAGCGTGAGGACAATCTGGAAAGTCTCATCAGGGACGGCCACTGTGAATTCGCGGTGGCTCATCTGCCTCTCGAAGCGGGCGAAGGGCTCGAGATCGTCGAATTGGGGGAGCAGGAGTACCGCCTGGTCTACCCGGCGGGAACCGAACTACCCGAGGGGCCGGTACGCCTTTCGGAAATGCCGGACATTCCCATGGTATTCGTTCCTCGCGGGGCAGCGATGGGCGACGCGATCGAAGATTCGATCCGAAAGGCCGGTACCAGAACGGAACTCGCGGTGGTGACCGAGCAGCGGGAGTCACGGCTCCCGATGGTCATCGCCGGCCTCGGCGGTTCGTTGGTCGAGCGCTCGGTGGCGAAATCGATGCCTGGTCAGGTCGTGGAACGGGCCTGCGAGCCGAGATTCCTGCGTGCGTACGGTCTCGCCTTCGACCCCTCGACGTTGTCGCCGGTGGGACAGGTATTCGTGAACCTGATCCACGAGTACCTGTCCGACGAGTACCTGTCCGACGAACACCGGTCACAGCACTAGAGTCGGCAGATGCGTTCTCGAGCGGCAGCGTACTCGGCGGCGAGACGCTCTACTACTGCATGCGTCGGAAGTACGGCGTCGATCGCTCCGATGCCCTGTCCGGCGCCCCAGATGTCACGCCACGCCTTGGTATCGGTGTCGGTGGTCGCGAAACTCATTGCGGAAGGATCGGATTCGGCTAGGTTGTCGGGGTCCAAGCCGGCGGCAACGATGCTGCCCCGCAGGTAGTTTCCGTGTACTCCGGTGAACAGGTTGGAATAGACGATGTCGGAGGCCCCTGAACCCACGATCATCTCCTTGTACGCAGGATCCGCGTTAGCCTCTTCGGTTGCGATGAAAGCTGATCCGACGTATGCCAAATCGGCTCCGGCCGCGAGCGCAGCGAGAATCGAATCACCATGAGCGATGGCACCTGACAACAGCAGTGGACCGGCGAACCACTCACGAATCTCCCGAATCAGGGCAAACGGCGACTGCCTACCGGCATGACCACCGGCCCCGGCAGCTACCGCGATCAGTCCGTCGGCGCCCTTCTCGATCGCCTTGCGTGCAAAGCGATTGTCGATGACGTCGTGAAGAACGATTCCACCGTATGCGTGGACGGCGTCGTTGATGTCGGTGCGAGCGCCGAGGGACGTGATGACGATCGGAACCTCGAACTCGGCGATGGTCGCCAGATCCTCTTCCAAGCGGTTGTTGGACCGGTGGACGATGAGGTTGACGGCAAATGGCGCCGACGGATTATCCGGGTGCTCACGATCATGGTCCTCACGAGCGACGGTGATCAGTTTGAGCCAATCCCGAAGTGCCGACTGCGGACGAGCATTCAGTGCCGGGAAGGACCCGATGATCCCAGAGGTGCACTGCGCGATGACGAGGTCAGGAGTCGAGATGATGAACATCGGTGAAGCGAGAACCGGGACACGCAGTTGCGACGTCAGGTCTGCGAAGGTCGTCACCTGGAACCGCCTTTCTGATCGACGGATTCGAGAAGTCTCGAGCGGAGGTCGGTCTTGAGGACCTTACCGGCAGCCGATGTCGGAAGGAGTTCTACCTCGACGACCTCGCGAATCTTCTTGTACGGCAGCACCTGCTCGGCGACAAACGCCTTGATCTGCTCGGCGTCGAACTCGGCGCCCGGAATCATCACCACGAAGGCTACGGGCTCCTGGCCGTTGCTCCCCACTTCGCGGCCGACAACCGCGGCAGTCGAGATCGCCGGGTGCGAAACCAGAATCTCTTCGAGTTCCCGCGGATAGACGTTGTACCCCTTGTAGATGAGCATGTCCTTCGCCCGGTCACAGATGAAGAGGTATCCGTCCGAGTCCAGGTACGCGATGTCACCCGTGTCCAACCAGCCGTCGACGAACTGTTCTGCGGTGGTTTCCGGGTGTCCGAGATAGCCGTCGGTGACCTGAGGCCCACGCACCCACAGTTCGCCGCGTTCGTTCTCGCCCAGAACGGTCTTCCGGTCCAGCTGATCGCGAATCTGGATTTCGGTGTCGAAGATCGGGAGGCCGACGCTGCTCTGCCGGTACTCCGAGCCGTTGATCAGCGGAGCTGCCGTGACCACACAGGTGGCCTCGGTCAGCCCGTACCCCTCGACGACGAGCGCTTTGGGAAATGCCCGGCGGAGTGCGGCGAGCGTGACGCTGTCGATCGGGGCAGCGCCCGAAGATACGACGCACACGCTGTCGGTGTTGCGCACCGTAGCGTCGGGATGAACCGACAGTGCATGCCACATGGCAGGAGACCCGGTGAGATAGGTGGCCTCGTGCTTTTCGATCAGCTCGAGCATCCGGCCGGGTTCGAACCGACCGGCAAATACCTGGGTGAGACCGGAAATCAACAGGAACGACGTGTTGAGCAACGAATGTGCGTGGAAGAGAGGTGAGACCACGATGGTCGCCCCTGTTCCCGGCGTCGGACCGAGCACGTCGAGGCCGTCGATGCGTCGAGGCGTGACGAGACCGTCAGGACCTGCCTCCAACTCGTGCCCGGTTCTCCACCCACACATCTGCGTGATGTTGCCGACGACGTTGCGGTGAAGAACACGAACACCTTTGGATACTCCGGTGGTTCCGCCGGTGAACGCGATGTGTGCGATGTCGTCGCTTCGGACGGAGGCAGGGGTGAATTCGGTGGGTAGATCGGCGATGAAGGCGTCGAACGCGACGACCGACTCCGGTGTGTCGAGCGCACCCTCGGTGTCCTGGACCATCACGATCGTACGTACGGAGGTTCCGGAAGAGGCCGCGAGCAGTGTGTGCAGCTGCGAACTCTGAGTGACAGCAGCAACGGCGGACGTCTCCTCGATCTGCTTGCGCAGTCCAAGTTCTGGCTGCAGCGGATTGACCAATGTAACGGTCGTCCCGGCCTGCAGGCAGCCGTAGTAGGCCTGGAGGAACTCGACGCAGTTGCCGAGGTGTAGCAACACGACGTCGCCGACGCCGACCCCGGCCTGCCGCAGTGCGCCGGCGAATTGTGCACTGCGCTGACCGAGTTCGCGGAACGTGCACGTGCGCTCGCCGTCCACGACGGCGAGGCGATCACCGTAGAGCGCCGCCATGCTGGGTGCCCAGTAGGCCATGGTGGTGTCCGGGTAGTGCATGTTGTGGCGCAGTTGTGGATTGGCGATCACGCTGAAGCCCGTCACCGGGGAGCCATTCGGATAGCGCCGTCGAGTCTGATGGTTTCGCCGTTGAGATAGCCGTTCTCGAGCATCGAGACGGCCAGCTGGCCGAACTCGTCCGGGCGACCCAGCCGTGAGGGGTTGGGAACCGAGGCTTCGAGGGCCGTGCGCACATCTTCGCGCAGGCGCGCCAGCAGGGGAGTGTCCATGATGCCGGGAGCAATGGTGTTGACGCGGATTCCGCGGCTGGCGAGATCGCGGGCAGCGGTGACCGTCATACCGACGATGCCGGCTTTGGATGCTGTGTAGTTGATCTGACCGATCTGACCTTCGAATGCTGCGACCGACGCCGTCATGATGATGGCACCTCGCTCACCGTCCACGGCATCGAGTTCTGCCATCCGCTCGGCGCCGAGACGGAGTGCGTTGAACGAACCGACAAGATTCAGTTTGACGACGAACTCGAAATCTTCGACCGATCCGGCTTTTCCGTCCTTGTCGAGAATGCGCATGCGACGCCCGGCACCCGCGCAGTGGACGACGCCGCGAAGGCCGCCGCGCTCGTGCGCCGCGTCGAGTGCTTCGGCGAATTGTTCGCTGTCGGTGACGTCGGCCGGGGCGAATTGTGCGGCAGCTCCGAGATCGGCCGCCACCTGCTTACCGTCGGACGAAGGCAGATCGATCAACGTGACCTGCGCTCCGGCATCGAGCAGTCGTCGAGCGGTTGCCAGGCCGAGACCTGAAGCGCCGCCGGTGATCGCGGTGGAAAGTCCCTCGAGTTTCATGGATCAATTCTTCTTTCCTGCTGGATGACGTGTCGGCCCGAAAGCGTTGTCGGGTCAGATCAATTCGAGAATGGTCGCATTGGCCATGCCGCCGGCCTCGCACATCGACTGGAGACCGTATCGAATTCCGTTGTCGCGCATGTGATGTGCCAGTCGAGTCATCAAGATCGCACCTGATCCGCCGAGTGGGTGGCCGACCGCGATAGCGCCGCCGAGCGGATTCACACGATCGATGGCTGCGCCGGTTTCAGCCTGCCAGGCAAGCGGGACGGGGGCGAATGCCTCGTTGATCTCGAAGGCGCCGATGTCGTCGATGGACAACCCGGAGCGGTCCAGTGCCTTTGCGGTGGCGGCAATCGGACCGGTGAGCATGATGACCGGGTCGTCGGCTGCGACCACTGCGGTGTGAATACGAACGAGCGGCTTCCAACCGCGCTCCCGGGCGTACTCGCTGGTCGTGACGAGTGTGGCGCCCGCCCCGTCGGAGATCTGAGAAGAGTTGCCGGCGTGGATGACACCGTCGGCGTCGAAGGCCGGGGGCAACTTCGCGAGCGACTCCAGACTTCCGCCTCGCCGAATGCCTTCGTCCTGGGACAACCCGGCGATCGGAGTGATCTGCCCGGTGAATGCTCCTGCATCGGTGGCGCTGGCCGCGAGTTCGTGTGAGCGGAGGGAATATTCGTCCAGGGCCGTTCGGGTGAGTGCCCATTTCCGGGCCATCATCTCGGCGCCGGTCCCCTGGCTGAAACTGTCCACACCGTAGCGTTCGAGTACCGAAGCCGGGAAATGCTCACCGTTCTTGCTGGCGGTTCCCATCGGAACTCGCGACATCGATTCGACGCCTCCGGCTACGACCACGTCGTTCTGACCGGCGATGACGGTGGCCGCAGCAAAGGAAACTGCCTGCTGGCTCGATCCGCATGCCCGGGTCAATGTGACGCCGGGAACGCTGTCGGGCCAGCCGGCGGCGAGTGCCGCTGTGCGGGCGATGCTTCCGGCCTGTTCGCCGACCTGACTGACGCATCCCCAGATCACGTCGTCGACCGTGGCCGCGTCGAGTCCGGTCCGTTCAGCGAGTGCACGCAGTACATGTGCGGACAGTTCGGCCGGATGGATCTCCGAGAGGGCGCGTCCTCGACGGCCGATCGGTGTACGTACTGCGTCGACGATGACGGCATCTCGCATGTATCTCTCCTGCTGTTCGTGCCCGGTGTTGCGATTGTGCGGTCGGGGCGTACCTCGAGTCGATCACGAGCGGGTCGACCCGGCAATGTCTTTCGGTGAATGGCTTTGTTAGCGAATGGCTATACGTGGAGCATTCAGCCGCGGATGAGCTTGCGATCGCGCTCGGGATTGGCGAAGACGAGGACCAGAACCGCGGCGACGACTCCGATGATGCCGATTGCCTGGAAGGACTGGGCGTAACCGTCGGCCGGGGTTGCTGCGTTGTCCACGATGACTCCCGTTGCGTAGGGAGCAATCAGGCCACCGATCGACATGATGGCGAGGAAGAATCCCATGGTGCCTGCAGTCTGCTGCGGCGGGCACAGTTCGGAGATCGCAGCATTGATGAGCGGGAAGGTGATTGCCGAGAATCCGTAGCCTATCGAGACCATGGCGACAGCGACGATGGGAGTGGAGATCTGTGGCAGGAACAGGAGAATCGATCCGCAGATCAGAACGCCGACGCAGGGAACGATGACGCGAACCGTGCGAGAGGTGAAGCCGCGGCCGATCAACTTGTCCGTGACGGAACCGGAGGTGATCATGAGGACAAGGCCGACGATCGAGGGCAGCGCGAACATCGAACCGGCTTGCATCGCACTGTATCCGAGGCCGACCTCGAAGTACGACGGCAACCAGGTGAGAACGACGGTGGTCAGTGCGTAGATGGTGGCGATGAGGAAGCAGCAGCTGACGAAGGTGCGGGAGAGCAGGATCTTGCGCCACGGAACGTTGGGCTCGGTGACTGCCTTCGTTGCCGTCCCGGTCGCCTCGGTTGCTTCTGTATCTGCAGTCTTGGTCGCCTTGACGGCCTTGCTCGTGTACGGGCCTTCGGACCAACCGGCCAGCCAGCAACCCATCCACACGAGTCCGAGGACAGAGAGCGAGAGAACCGCTGCGCGCCAGCCGTAGTGAACGGCGATGAAGGTCAGTACGGGCGCGAGGGCGATCTTCGCGACGGAGGCGGATCCGGCGAGCATTGCACCGGGAAGGCCGCGCTTGGCCGGCGGGTGCCACGAGTACGCGGCGGTGTGCATCAGCGCCGAGCTGGGGCCTTCGGCGAATCCGAGGAGCATGCGCGAGACGATCAACATCGCGAGGCTGGCACCGAGAACGAGGGGGAGCATGACCACGGACCAGATTGCGGCCAGGATCAACAGCGCCCAACGTAGGGTCAGGTACTTGTTGAGCGGTCCGGCGAGAAATCCGCCGATGCAGAACATCAGGAAGAACAGCGAGCCGACCATGCCGATTTGCGAAGACTTCAGTCCGAGCTCGCGAGCGAGGGGCTGAGCGATGATTCCGAGGACTGCTTTGTCCGCGTAGTTGACGATGTAGAGGAAGACGACGAGCCCGGTCATCGTCCACGCACGCTTGCGGGTACCGAAGACGGGGACTGCTGACGAATCTGGCGTTGCTGTTGCTTCGGGCTGGACGTCGTTACGCTGTGGCGCGATGGGGGTCACGTGGCGTCCCTTCGAGACTGGTGGGCGGATGCGATCGTGCTCGAAGCGCGGCCTCGAAGCGATCGATGGTGTTGTGTTTGCCGGCTGACCCATTCAACGTGTTCTGGATCACTTTGAGCAATGTCGCGTCGATGATCGGAACGATAGCGGTTGCCTATGTATCGCAGGTCAGGCCATATTGGTACGCCCTATCGGACGCATAGCCGATGAGTGTTGGATCGAATGCGGAGCCTTGAGGCAAGGTGAGATCAGGATCACCCTGTTCCCTTGACCGACTGGAGTTCATACATGCAGCGCACCGTGTTCAACGAGGATCACGAGGCATTCCGGGCTACCGTCCGCGATTTCATCGCGAAGGAAGTAACCCCGGTCCACGAGAAGTGGGAAGGGGACGGTCACCCGCCCCGCGACTTCTACCGACGACTCGGAGAGCTTGGCGTACTCGGAATTCAGGTGCCGGAGGAATACGGCGGAGGCGGCGAGAAGTCGCTCAAGTTCAACGTCGTCGTTGCCGAGGAGGTTGCTGCCGCCGGGGCGTCTTTCGGCTCGCAGTCGGTGCATACGAACCTGATCCTGCCCTACCTGCTCGAGTACGCGAACGACGAGCAGAAGAGCCGCTGGTTGCCGGGCTTCGCCTCCGGCGATCTGATGTTCGCGATTGCGATGACCGAACCGGGAACAGGGTCGGATCTGGCGAACATCGCGACGACGGCCAAGCTGTCGGAGGACGGTACGCACTACGTGGTCAATGGTTCCAAGACGTTCATCACCGGCGGGGTACTTGCCGATCGCGTCCTGGTGGTGTGCCGCACCGCGCCGAGCACAGCGGAGAACCGACGCACCGGGTTGTCGATCCTGGTGGTCGACACGTCGTCGCCCGGATACTCGGTGGGGCGCAAGATCAACAAGATCGGTCTCAAGACCTCCGACACTGCGGAGCTTTCGTTTGTCGACGTACAGGTGCCCGTCGAGGACCGGCTCGGAGAAGAGGGCGACGGATTCAGCTATCTGACTCACAACCTGGCTCAGGAGCGGTTGACCATCGCTTTCGGAGCGGCCGCCACTGCCAGTGCAGCGCTTCGCTTTGCCATCGACTACGTCAAAGACCGCAAGGTGTTCGGCAAGCCCGTCGCGGCATTCCAGAACACCAAATTCGTTCTGGCCGAATGCGCTACCGAGGTTGATGCCATCCAGCTGGTGTCCGACAACGCACTCGAATGTCATGACCGCGGCACTCTGACGATTCCCGACGCAGCGAAGGCGAAACTGTTCTGCACCGAGGCAGCAGGTCGAGTGATCGACAAGTGCCTCCAATTGCACGGCGGGTACGGCTACATCACCGAGTATCCCATCGCGCGTCTTTACGCAGACACGCGTGTCACACGAATCTACGGTGGCACAAGTGAAGTCATGAAGACCATCATCGCGAAGGATCTTGGTCTCTGACGCACTCTCGACATGTTTTCGGCCTCGGAACATTTGTTCCGAGGCCGAAAACATGTTCCAGGTGGATCAGTTCGCCGGAATGCCGACGATGCCGTCCGCGATCAGTGCCGAGGCGTGATCAGCAGTGGTTCCGAGGACATCCGCGAGCACCGCAATCGAATCGCCGCCGACCTCGGAGGCCGGTCCGGCGCTCAGGTGGGCGCCGTCGAACGAGGCTGGGTTCGCGGCAGCCAGATAACTTCCGATTCGAGGCTGATCGAGTGCGGAGAACATCGGGTTGTTCTCCAGTTCACCGGAATTCACCACTTCCTCGAAACTGCGGTACCTCTCGAACAGAACCGACGATGTGCCCAGCGCTGCAGCGATCTCGGCGCCGCTGTGTTCCCGGAACCAATGTGAGAACAGAGCAGTGAGTACCTCTCGATGACGGTAGCGGTCTGCTTCGGTGGAGAAGTCGGCTCCGAGGGCACCTTCGACGGCGTCGACAGCCGCCGTGGTGCCGGTGACCGACGCAAGGTCACGGAAATGGCGAGTAGTGAGTGCAACGACCATGAACCGTTCGTTGTCGCGGGAGACGAAATCGATTCCGTACGTGCCGTAGACGGCGTTTCCGCCGGACTCGCGACTGCGACCGTTCACTTGTACTTCGGTGAGGTAGCCGAGTGTTCCTGCGGTGGCCAATGCGACGTCTTCGAGTGGCAGCGTGATCTGCGTGCCGTGTCCGGTCGAGTCACGTTGGCGCACTGCGGCAGTGATCGACAGGGCGGCATAGAGCCCGCAGGCGACGTCCCAGGCGGGCAGTGCGTGGTTGACAACTCCGGCGTAGTCGGCGGGGCCGGTGATCTGTGGAAATCCCAACGCGGCGTTGACCGTGTAGTCGACCCCTGCGCTGCCGTCGCGGCGTCCGAGAACCTCGAGGGTGATGACGTCGCTACGCAACTGGGCCAGGGAGTCGTGGCTCATCCAGGTGCGACCGCCGGCATTGGTGACCAGGATTCCGCCGCCAGGTCCCGGAGCCGTGACCAGTTGGCGAATCAGTTCTTGGCCGCGCTCGGCGCGCATGTCCACTGACAGTGACCGTTTGCCTTTGTTGAGTCCGGTCCAGTAGATGCTTTCACCCTTGTCAGTGACGGGCCAGCGCTTGTAATCGGAGGCACCTCCGATCGGGTCGATCCGGATCACCTCGGCGCCGAGCTGGGAGAGAGTCAGTCCGCACAGGGGCGCGGCGACAAAGCTCGAGACCTCGACGATGCGAAGCCCGGACAGCGGGCCTGAAGTCTGAGTCATCTGTGGTCCTCCGTGATAGAAGAGTGTGCGATCATGCCATCAACACGGTGAAACGCCAGTCGAGAACCGGAGTCGGTGTTGCAGAAGCATTGTGGGAGAACACGAGTGAACGCAGTTGCACTGCGGTTCCGTGTTCGAGGGGCGACGAACTTTCGACGTGCAGTTCGCTCGTGAGGGTATCGCCCTCGTGAACGGGCCCGGTGTGATCGCACGAGTGCCATCCGAGAACCGTCACCACGTTGGGCAGAGCGCGAGTTGCCTGGGCAAGTGCAATTCCGATGGTGTGGCCGCCGTAGACGAGGCGACCGTGGGTGCCGACGCGATCGTCGTGGTGCGTCGCTGCGATGTTCAAGCTCAGCCGGGCAAGTTCGGGTGCACTGGTGACGACGTCGCCGCTGCTACGGAATACCGAGCCCACCAAATCCGACTCGAAGTGCCTGCCGGGTACCCGATCTCGATATGTGTCGAGGTCCCAACCGCCGGGTGATACGTACGGCGCCGGTTCGGACGGACCGATCACGGAGAGGTCGTCGGCGTGGCGAGTTCTCGTCTCGATCGGGTCGGGGCTCAGGGGGAGCATGGCGCAGCGGTAGAAGTCGAGGACCGTGCTGCCATTCTGATCAGCGGACGTCATCCGTAGCGCGGCAAGTCCGGTGGCGCCGCGTCCCGGCTTGGCCGAGTTCTCGCGTAGACCGACAACCTCGGTGCGCGTGTACAGGGTGTCACCGAGTACCGGGAAACGATGGAATCGCAGTCCGCGGTAGAAGAGGTTTGCCTTGACGTGGTGTGTGACCACGGTTGACTGGCCGATGGCGACGTCGGTGACCAGTCCTGGATTCGCCACTGGTGCAGCGGAACCTGTGACGCTCGACGACAGGTGTGCGTCGAGAGGCAAGCGCATGCGGTCACCGAGGATCGCCTGATGGGAGGCGGCGAGTCCACTGGTCAACGTCACCGCTGGTGCTTCGTCGAAGATCTGACCGTGGGTGAGTTCGTCGAAGTACGGTCCTCCCACGTAGTGCTCGCTCATACGGTGACTCCTTCGGCTCGGGCAAGCGTACGACGCGCTGCCACGGCCACGGCTTCGTCGAGCATTTGGCCGTCGAGCTGGGCGGCGCCGGAACCCAGGGTTTCGGCTTCTTCGAGTGCGGTCAACACCCGTCTGGCGTCATTGACGGCGTCGTCCGAAGGAGTGAATGCGGTAGTGGCCGAGTCGATCTGCGCCGGGTGGATGACCCATTTACCGTCGAACCCGAGAGCGCTGGTCCAGTGCGCAGCGCGGCGGAAGGCGTCGTCGTCGGTGATGCCGAGAAAGGGTCCGTCGATGGCGGCGACGCCGGCTGCGCGGCAGGCGATCAGGATTCTGTCCTGGACGGCAAGCCAGTGTTCCGGCAGTGCCGAGCGTGAGCGACCCAGCGCTGCACCGAGATCGGCGTATCCGATGATCGCGGCCTGCAGACGAGGAGTCGCGCGGGCGATGGAGTCGGCATTCTGGACGCCGAGCGGAGTTTCGATCAGGGCTTGCAGGGTGGTGTGGTGCCCACCGGCAGTGAAGAGGATGCGCTCGGCATCGAGGAGTTCGTCGGCGGACTCGACCTTAGGGACGATCACGCTCGTCAGCGATTCTCCGAGGGTGCCGCAGGCGATCAGGTCGTCGCGGGCCCATGGCGTGGTGAGGCCGTTGATTCGGACCGAGATGGTGCGCGCCCTACCGAACTCGTGCACCAAGGAGCTCACGAGGGTTCGCGCAAGGTCCTTGTTCGCCGAAGTGACGGCATCTTCGAGGTCGAGAATCACCTCGTCTGCGTTCGAAGAGAGTGCCTTGCGGGCCTTGCGCTCGTCTGAACCCGGAGCGACCAGGGACGCACGGCGTCTGGTCGCGCGGTAGTGGTTCTCGTCCATAGTGTGTCGATTACCTCGATCTGGTGATCAAATGTACGGCCAGTTGCGAAATAGATGTGCTGCCGTGAACGGCGTTGATGTGCAGCGAACTGCCTCGATGCTGGCAGTTGCTGCGTATCGATGTCAAGGCGCGGTATTGACATTGCGCGAACAATATCGAAATATGGCCGTACAAACTTATTTCAAGTCGAGGCGGATTCATGCTCAAGCTCAACGACGAAGAGACATTCCTGATCGAAACCGTGCGCCGGTTCGTCGACCGAGAGGTCAAGCCCACGGTCCAGGAGGTGGAGCACGCGAACGAGTATCCCGAGAAGTGGATCGATCAGATGAAGCAGATCGGGATCTACGGCCTCGCGATTCCCGAGGAGTACGGCGGATCGCCGGTGTCCATGCCCTGTTATGCGCAGGTGACGCAGGAACTGTCGCGCGGATGGATGTCCCTGGCAGGAGCGATGGGCGGACACACAGTGGTCGCCAAGCTCATCTCGCTGTTCGGTACCGAAGAACAGAAGGTGAAGTACCTGCCGCGAATGGCAACCGGCGAGATCCGGGCAACGATGGCCCTCACCGAGCCCGGCGGTGGCTCCGATCTGCAGGCCATGACAACCAACGCCAAGAGTGACGGCACTGATCTGGTCGTCAACGGCGCCAAGACATGGATCACCAATGCCCGCCGATCCGGCGTGATCGCATTGCTGTGCAAGACCGATCCAAGCGCAAGCCCTCGTCATGCGGGCATCTCGATCGTTCTCGTCGAGCACGGCGAAGGCCTGACCGTGTCCCGCGACCTCCCGAAGCTCGGATACAAGGGCGTCGAGAGCTGTGAACTGTCCTTCGACAATTACCGCATCGCCGAGTCGGCCATTCTGGGTGGTACTCCCGGAAAGGGTTTCGGGCAGATGATGAAGGGGCTCGAGACCGGCCGTATCCAGGTGGCTTGCCGTGCACTGGGCGTCGCCACGGCCGCACTCGAAGATTCACTTGCGTACGCGCAGCAGCGCGAGAGCTTCGGCCAGCCGATCTGGAAGCACCAGTCGATCGGCAACTACCTCGCCGACATGGCAACGAAGCTGACGGCCGCGCGGCAGCTGACCTGGCACGCGGCGCAGATGTACGACAGCGGCGAGCGGTGCGACATGGAGGCAGGCATGGCCAAGCTGTACGCCTCCGAAGTGGCGATGGAAATCGCGTTGTCCGCCGTCCGCATCCACGGCGGTTACGGCTACTCGACGGAGTACGACGTCGAGCGGTATTTCCGTGATGCACCACTGATGATCGTCGGGGAGGGAACCAACGAAATTCAGCGCAACGTGATCGTTTCGCAGCTGGTTGCCCGCGGCGGTCTGTGACGGACCGGTGAGCAAGTAGGATCATGTCGCTATGAGCGGTAAGGAAAGAGAGACGGAGCCGGCGTACCAACGCCTCTCTCGTGAGCTTCGTCAGCAGATCTCTGCCGGTACCTACCGCGACGGCATTCAACTGCCCACCGAATCCGAACTGGCGCAGCATCACGGCGTGAGTCGGCAGACGGTCCGCCGAGCCTTTCACGATCTTGTTGCCGAGGGCATCGTGTACCGAGTACCCGGGCGCGGAACGTTCGTGACCGAGAACAGCGGCCGCTATCTCCGTCATCTCGGATCCATCGAAGATCTCATGAACCTTTCGCGGGACACGACGATGGAAGTGGTGTCACCGCTGCAACGGCGCGTGGACATCGAGGCGGCCAGTCGGCTTCGGCTCGACACCGACGTCGTGTACACCGTGGTCTTCCGACGGATACACGAGGGAGTTCCGTTCGTGCAGACGACGGCGCATCTGCCGGAGGCGATCGCGCGGCAGATCATCGACCTGCCCGCCATGGCGGCCGGTGCGGTGAGCGCCAATACGGTGATCGGCCTGCTGGAACCGCTGATCGACAGTCCGATTGTCGAAGCAGCACAATCGATCACGGTGTCCCCGGCAACGGCAGACGTTGCCAGGGACGTCGATTGCGAGATCGGCCACGCCATGTTGCGGGTGGACCGTTTGTACTCCAACGCGCAGGGCGTTGCCAACGAGTTGTCGGTGAGCTATTTCTTGCCGGAGCAGTACACGTATCGGGTCACGCTGCGCCGCGGCGCACATTAGCGCTGCACTTTTCTTTGCTGTTCAAAACCTTTCAGGAGAGAACTATGCGAATTTTCAACGGAATCGACGAAGTTGAGACGGCTGTCGGTGAGCACTTGGGCTACAGCGCGTGGTTCCCGATCACACAGGATCGGATCGACAAGTTCGCCGACGCCACCGAGGATCACCAGTGGATTCACGTGGATCCCGAGCGCGCAGCGCAGGGTCCGTACGGCGGCACCATCGCCCACGGCTATCTGACTCTTTCGTTGTTGCCGGTGCTCGGCGCTCAGGTGATGCGTGTCGACGGAATCTCCATGACCGTGAACTACGGCAGCAACAAGGTGCGATTCCCCGAACCGGTCAAGGTCGGTTCTTCGGTGCGGGCAGGTGCGGAGATTCTTTCCTTCGAGCGCACCGCGAAGGGCGCGACGATTGTCGTGCGGTACACGATCGAAATCGAAGGAGCAGGTAAACCTGCGTTGGTGGCGGATACCGTGCGCCTGTTGGTCTCCTGAATCCTTTTCCATTCTTCCAGAACGAGATTCGAGGTCAGTTGTGAAACGAGCAGCATTGGTCGCGCCGGTCAGAACCGCGGTGGGCCGTTTCGGAGGGGCACTTCGTGACGTGCCTGCGGAAAGTTTGGCTGCCACTGTCGTCAAGGAGACCGTGCGTCGTAGCGGAATCGATCCGTCCCGCATCGACGATGTCGCGATGGGGCAGTCGTATGCCAATTCGGAAGCACCGTGCATCGGAAGGTGGGCGGCGCTCGAGGCCGGGTTGCCGATTTCGGTAGCCGGCTTCCAGACGGATCGCCGATGCGGAACGGGTCTGCAGGCCATCGTTACCGCGGCCATGATGGTCCAGACGGGTGCTGCCGACGTGGTTCTCGCGGGCGGCGTCGAATCGATGAGCGGGATCGAGCACTACACCACCGGAGCGCGGTGGGGCACCAAATCCGGTGGGCTGCAACTGTTCGACCGCCTCGATCGTGGTCGAGAGCGCTCGCAACCCGAGTGGCGTTTCGGCCGGATCAGCGGAATGATCGAAACGGCCGAGAACGTCGCGACACGCTGCGGGATCACGCGGGAAGAGTCGGACGCCTTCGCCGTCGAGAGTCACCGAAAAGCTACACTGGCAAGAGAATCCGGCCGATTCGATGCCGAAATCGTCGCCGTCGAACTGACGGATCGAAAAGGGAACGTCACACAGTTTCGTGCTGACGAGGGGATCCGTCCGGATACCTCACTCGAAACCCTGGCACGGCTGCGTGCGGTGACCGAGGGAGGCGTCGTGACCGCCGGTAACGCCAGCCAACAGAATGACGCTGCGGCAGCGATGTTGGTGGTCGCCGAGGATCGTCTGGACGAGCTGGGGCTGGAACCCATCGGGTTCCTCGACAGTTGGGCCGCGGCCGGTTGTGAACCGGCGCTGATGGGCCTCGGACCGGTTGCCGCCGTCTCGAAACTGTTTGCTCGCACAGGGGCAGGCTTTGCCGACTTCGATCTGGTCGAGCTGAACGAGGCGTTTGCGTGCCAGGTTCTCGGCGTAGTGAAGGAATGGGGCTTCGAGGACCTCGATCGACTGAACGTCAACGGTTCCGGCATCTCGCTCGGGCACCCCGTGGGAGCGACGGGTGCGCGTATGGCAACAACCGCGCTTCACGAACTCGGCCGTCGCGGCGGCGGAAAAGCGCTGTTGACCATGTGTATCGGCGGTGGCCAGGGCATGGCAGCCGTGGTGGAGTCTGCCTGACGAGGTTCGCTTCTGGGTACACTTGCGGCGGGGGATCGGAAGTTCTACGGAGGCAGTCGGTTGACGAATGCAGGCGCAGCAGACACCAGTGGCGCGCTGAGCGTCGAGGATGTTCGTCGCGCCAGGGCTGCACTCGAGGGTCTCGATGTCACCAGTTGGTCCGGTCGCTTCGAGCTTCTCTCCGACGCCAACCGTCTGCGTCTGTTGCTCTGCCTTCACCACGCACCGGGTATCTGCGTCACGGATCTGTCCGTGGCGCTGGGGATGAGCGGCACAGCCGTCTCACATGCGCTGCGGCTACTGCGTAGCCAGGGGTGGGTGAGCGCGACGCGCGACGGCCGATCGATGCGATACCAACTGGCGGACGACACCGTTCACCAGCTGTTGCATTCGATCGGCGCCACACATTTTCACGACGAGACACCCACCCCCGGGCACACGCACAGCTGAGCGTCTCTCAAGGAGTCGCGAAGAACTTCTCGACGGCCGGCGCAGCGTTCGGGTTTCCGTTGGTGATTCCCGCGCCGACTCCGGCAACCGTGCCGATGACTCCACCGACGATGCAGCCGGCGATGAAGTTCGGGAAGATCGACAGGCAGCCGATTCCGACGCCGAGGTTGGCTCCGATGAGCGTCGACTGCACGCCGCCGTTGTTCCAGCCGATATTGACCTCGTTGGCCATCGTGTCGAACGCGGCTTGCTTCGGATCGTTACCAGGAAAGAGCATCAACGCCGCCTGGCTGTTCGACTCGGCGGTCGGGGTCAGTAGGGGTTGGGACGGATCGAAGCCCGCATTCGGGGGCGCTGCGACCGCGGTGCCGGCTCCGGCGCCGACAGCGGCGACGACGAGTACGGACATGGTGAGAGTTCGGGACAGTTTCATGGGGACGGCCAATCTGTCTGTGTGGAACCAGTCGTGAATGGTGGCGGTGCAGTTCGTCAGCCTGAACTCCACCGTCTGGATCGATCGTGCGGACCTCCTCGGGCACAACGGGACCCGTCGTCTCCGCGCGACGGGCCGTGTTTGGTGGCTACCCGACTCCGGGTGCCCTGAAACCGCCCAGTCTCATTCGTTTTTCGACAACCGCGCACGCAATTCTTCGACCTCGGCAGTAAGCCGATCGACCTCGGCTTGCAGGGGTTGGCGTGCCAGAGCGAGGGATTCGTCCATGCGCTCCTTGTCGAAGCGAGGTGTGATGTTTCGACTGCAGTTCCAGTCGAACGCTTCGACCTCGACGACGATGGAGCGCTGCGCTTTTGCTGTCATGGTGCCGCCAGGGACCTGCAAGAGTTGTTGCAGCAGTTCAGGGTCCTCGTCCGCTTCGATCACGTGTGCACGCCCGTAGATCTTCAATCTCGTTCGCGTCGGGTAATCGATGACGAACAGCGAGATGCGATTGTTCTCTTCCAGATTGCCGAGCGTCACGAACTGCTGATTGCCGGGGAGATCGGCGAATCCGATTCGATTCGGGCCCAACACATGCAGGAATCCGCGCGGGCCGCCGCGATGTTGGACGTACGGCCAACCGTCGGGAGTCACCGTGGACATGAAGAAGGAATCCACGGATTTCACGAATCCCTGAGCGCGGAAATCGAATTCCATCGGACCTTCGTCGGGCTGATCGAGCTTTGAACCGTAGACGGTGAAACTCCCGGTCGACCGCTGACGCTCCACCGCAGCGGGGGAGAAGGCGATGTGTGCGTATCGGGTCGACATTCTTTATCTCCTGGTGCTCAGTGCCAGCGGTGGTCGGCAACGGCAGTTCGCGGACCGAACTTGGGTTTGACGGCTTGGCCGCTGACCTGCAGAAGCCTCACGGCACGGTATCGATGCGGTTGGAGGGGAGCGAGGTACTGCACCATCTGGGCGTCGTCGATCGGTTCACCCAGGAGCGACCAGCCGACGACCGCAGCGAGGTGGTAGTCGCCGACCGAGAGTGCGTCCGAATCGCCGAAGGCGCGCTGAGCCACTTCCGCGGCAGTCCAGATCCCGACGCCGGGCACCGCTCGCAATCGTTTGGTCGCTTCGGCCCGGGGGAACGATGACGCCTGCTCGAGGCGGTCGGCGACCCGAGCGCACTGAACGATCGTCTTGGATCTCGCGGGATCGACATTTGCGCGATGAAACTCCCACGACGGCATTCGTCGCCATTGGTCCGCGGTGAGTGGAACTCGCATTCCGTCGGGCGCGGGGCCGGGTGGGCGCTCCCCGAATTTGGTCAGCAGCCGGCGCCATGCGGCAAACGCGTCGATGCCGTGGACGCGTTGCTCGAGGATCGCGGGAACGAGGGCTTCCATGACGCGTCCGGTGCGGCCGATGCGCAGATGAGGGAAGCGTCGATGAGCTTCGGCGAGCTTGGGATGCTCGGGCGCAAAATCTTCGGCCTCGTCGTCGAGACCGAGCAGAGCTTCGGCGCCGGTCAGAAATTCCGTGGCGCCGGGACCCCAGCCCTGTACCCGGACCGTATGGCGATCCGACTGCGTGATGCGGTAGGTCACAGGACCCGAAAGTTGGCGGGAAACTCGCCAGATCGCTCCGTCGGCTGACCGTCGATGTGCGGGGTCGCCGGGTCCGCGCTGATGCGGGCTGAGCGTCAGCGCGGCATCGAGCGGTCGCTGAGAAGTCACCGTGACTTCGTCGACCGGAGATAGCGGCGTCATCGAGGTCAGCGTATCGCCACCGTCCATCCTCCGTTAAGGCGTGTGTCGGTGGCGCAACGTATTGTCCGAGCCATGATCATCGTGAGCACCGACGGATCCTGTCTGCGAAACCCCGGCGGGGCTATCGGCTGGGCGTGGGTCAATCACGAGGGTCCGAGCATGTCCGGCGGAGAAGCGTCCGGCACCAATCAGATTGCCGAGTTGCGTGCGCTCTTCGAGGCCGTCGTCGCCCATCCCGGTGCTGATCCTCTGCTCATCGAATCCGACTCGCAGTACGCCATCAAGTGCGCGTCGGAATGGCTGCCGAGTTGGAAGCGCAAGGGCTGGAAGACCGCGAGCGGTGGGGCGGTCAAGAACCTGGAACTGGTCCAGAGCATCGACCGAGCCATCACCGATCGAGTCGGTCCGGTGCGCTTTCGTTGGGTGCGCGGGCACGTCGGCAACCACTACAACGAAATGGCAGACAAGCTGGCCGGCGAAGCCGCACGCGCCATCGTCTCGGGGGACATCGCATCGGTCCCGCTTGCTGCCCCGGTGAAGAAGGAACCGACCGCCGTGAACTCCCCTTACAAGGAGAAGTCCACGACGGCCGAAGAACCGGCAGATCTGTTCACACTTTTCTGAGCGGTTCAGAAACCGTCGGCAACCTGAACCAGCGCCCGGCCGGTGTACTTGCCTTCGCGCACCTGATCGATCACCGAGACGACATCGCGGACGGCAACGAGGTTCGTGATCTCCTTCAGATGACGTGGGGCCAAGTCGGAGCCCAGACGGGCCCACAGCGCGCGACGGGGTTCGATCGGCATCAATACCGAGTCCATGCCCAGCAGTGAGACTCCGCGGAGAATGAACGGCAGCACGGTCGTAGGCAGCGCGGCGCCGCCGGTCAAACCGCTGGCGGCCACAACACCGCCGTAGTTGATCGTGCTCAGAACGTGAGCGAGGGTCTTTCCACCGACGCAGTCGACGGCCGCCGCCCACTGAGATTTTCCGAGCGGGCGAGGCTTGGCGTCGGGATCTTCGGGGAGCCGGCCGATCACCGAAGACGCACCGAGTGACGTCAGAAGGTCAGCCGCGCCGGGCTTGCCGCTGGAGGCGACCACATCGAAGCCTGCGCTTGCCAGAAGGTCGACACTGACGGTGCCGACTCCGCCGCTCGCGCCCGTCACCAGGACGGGACCGTCGGCGGGCTTCACTCCGCTGGCCAGAATGGCTTGGACGCTCATGGCTGCGGTGAATCCTGCCGTGCCGATTGCAGCAGCGTCGGCGGTGGAAATGCCGTCGAGCTTCACGACCCACTCGGCAGGCAAACGGGCGATCTCGGCGTAGCCGCCGTTGCGGGCGGTCCCGATCTCGTAGCCATGTGCGACGACCTTGTCGCCCGGGGCGAATGCGTCGGACTCGGAGGCAATGACCTCGCCGGCGACGTCGATGCCGGGGACGATCGGGTACTCGCGAACCACCCCGCCTTTCGGGGTGACCGCGAGCGCGTCCTTGTAGTTGACGCTCGAATACTCGACGCGAATGGTGACCTCACCTGCCGGGAGGAAGGATTCGTCGACGGTTTCGGGGGCGAAGTCGATGGTGCCGTCGCTTTCGCGGGCGACCCAGGCGTTGAAAGTAGTCATGGGTCGAACATAAAGGCCTTCGGCCCTGTGCGCCTTTTCGGTAGTGCGAACTACCGGAAAGGCGCACAGGGGCGGAGCCCCTAGATCAACACAGGGGCGGAGCCCCTAGATCAAGCTGCCCTCATGCACCGCTCGATCGAATGCCGGCAGCGGACTACCGTCGCGCAGGGTTGTCGCCAATGCCGGATCGGCGAGGTGGAGACGGCCGATCGCGATCAGATCGAACTCTCCACTGCCGATGCGCTCCTCGAGCTGTGGGATGTTGTCTACGACAGGGGCGACGCCTTCGATGCGGCTGTCCCGCAGCGACTTTCCGATACCGACGCTGCCGACGGCCATCGTGACGGCGCCGGTCAATTTTTTCGCCCAGCCGGCCAGCGAGAGATCGCTGCCTTCGAAGGCGGGGACGTCGAAGCGCCTGATGCTGGCATCGAGAACGTCGACTCCGGCGTCGACCAGCGCGCCCAGGATGACGCCCAACTCCTCGGGGGTCTCCGCGATCTTCGCGGTGAAATCCTGCTGCTTGTGCTGCGAGAAACGGTAGATGATCGGCAGATCCGGTCCGATGGCCGCGCGGATCGCAGCGACGACGGCGGCCGGGAACTTGGTACGACGCTCCAGGTCGCCGCCCCACGCGTCGTCGCGCTGGTTGGTGCCCTCCCAGAAGAAGGAATCGAGGAGGTAGCCGTGACCGCCGTGGATCGCGATACCGTCGAAGCCGAGTTCGACGGCGTGCTTCGCGCTACGGACATACGCGTCGATGACGTCCTGGATGTCCTGCTCGGTCATCGCTTCGGTGCTCGCCTGCGCGCGTTCGACGTAGGCCGCGGAGTACGAGGTGACGCCCAGCGGACCCCACTCGCCCGAGGGACGCATCGGCTTGAGCGAAGGGTCCATCTGCGTCATCGCACCCCACAGAGGCCCGACGTGCCAGAGCTGAGGCACGATCTTGCCGCCCGCAGCGTGCACGTCGTCGACTACCTTGCGCCATCCGGCCTGAGCCGCGGGAGTGTGGAGGTTGGGGACGTTGGCGTGGTCGACAGCAGTCTCGTGATCGATCGCGACGCCTTCGGTGACGATCAGTCCGGTACCGCCCTCGGCGCGTCGGCGGTAATAGTCGGCGACGTCGCGGCCAGGCACGCCCTCGATGGAGTACGTGCGCGTCATCGGCGACATGACTATGCGGTTGGACAATTCGAGCGAACGGATGCGGAGCGGTTGGAACAGCGGGTTGGTCACTTCGTCACAGCGCTTTCATGAATCGGAAGAATCCGGGGTCCTGGTCGACACGGAGCCGGGTGAGGGTTCGGTAGCTGATCAGCCACTTGCCGTCTTCTTTGCGGTATTCCTCGTGGTAGTGGCCGTAGCCGTGCAGGTGTAGTTCTTTCTCGCCGTCGTTCCACCACAGCATGTCTTCCATCGCCCAGATACCGGTTGCGGTGGTGGGTGAGGTCAGCACGATTTCGGGAGTGTGTGCCTGGTGCGCCGTGGTGAGGGGGATGTCGCCGTCGAGCATGTTCCGAATTGCCGCGGTGAGTTTGTCGATGCCCACTACCTGGTTCGAGGTGTCACCGGTCTTGGGTTGCTTGTCTGTCGGGAGTCCGCCCCACGTCTCGCTGACGACGTCTGCGGTGTGCAGGGTTGGGTAGACGTGCCACTGCTTGGTGTCCATGCAGCGTAGGCGCGCGGCGAAGACACGTTTGATTTCCTCGATTGCGAGCAGTTCCTCGACGGCACTGATCGATCCCACTTCGGACTCGGCCTGAGACATTCAACCTCCAACGGTGATCGGCAAGATGGGTTCACATTCGGGTGCTCAGCGCGGGCCGTCAACGACCTGTCCCGGTGAGCGCGACGGCACTCGGTATGGTCGAGCGAACGAAAGGGGTGTCAGACGTGTGTACCGAAGAGGTCCCATCGACCGGACCGGAGGAGATCGCCGAGGTTCGGGCTTTCTGGCGCGAGTTGGGTGTTCCGGGCGTGATCGACGTCCATACCCATTTCATGCCGAAGAGCGTCATGGACAAGGTGTGGGGCTACTTCGATTCGGCGGGACCGATGATCGGTCGACCATGGCCGATCGCGTACCGACTTGCCGAGGAGGAGCGGGTACACCGTCTCCGCGAGTTCGGTGTCCGGGCTTTCACGTCGATGATCTACCCGCACAAGCACGCGATGGCCGAGTGGCTCAATCAGTGGGCCGTCGAATTTGCCGCGCAAACACCTGATTGCCTGCACACGGCCACGTTCTACCCCGAGGAGTCGGCGGCGTCGTACGTCGGAAAGGCTCTGGAGTCGGGCGCGCGAATCTTCAAGTCCCACATCCAGGTCGGAAACTACGACCCGAACGACCCTCTGCTCGACAAGGTCTGGGGTCAGCTCGAGGACTCCGAGACGCCCATCGTGATTCACTGTGGATCGGGACCGGCGCCGGGGGAGTACACGGGACCTGATCGCATTGCTCCGCTGCTCGCACGGTACCCGCGCCTGTCTTTGATCGTCGCCCACATGGGGATGCCCGAGTACAGCGAATTCCTCGATCTGGCAGAGGCTTACGGCAACGTCCGCCTGGATACGACCATGGCGTTCACCGATTTCACGGAAGAACAGTGTGCCTTCCCGAAGGCGGACGTATCACGGCTCGTCGACATGCAGGACCGGATTCTGTTCGGTAGCGACTTCCCGAACATTCCGTACCCGTATCTCACAGCCTTGCAAGCGGTTACGCGCTTCGATCTCGGAGACGAATGGCTGCGAACCGTCGTGCACGACAACGCTGCGAAACTCTTCTCGGTGAGCTGAGCCCACCGAGAAGTATTTCGCTCAGCGCAATTTGATGCTGCCGCCGTCGGCCATCAACGTCTGTCCGGTCATGTACTTGGAATCCTCACTCGCCAGGAATACCACGACGGGAGCGATGTCGGTTTCGGGATCACCGATGCGTCCGAGAGGTACCTTGGCAACCGATGCGGCTGCGCGCTCGGGGAAGGCTTCCTGCCACTTGACGACGCCTTCGGTGGCGGCGAACGGGCAGACCACGTTGACCCGAATGCCTTCCGGCGCCCACTCGTTGGCGACGACGCGCGTCAGGCCTCGCACAGCTTCCTTGGCCGCAGCGTAGGACGTCTGGGTGGGCATTCCGTCCAAACCTGAACCCGATGCGAAGTTGACGACCGAACCCTTGGTCTTCGCGAGTTCGTCGTGGCACGCCTGCATGAGGTGGACAACGGGGTAGAAACCGGTGTTGAAGGACAGGTCGAACATGTCCTGCGTGGTTTCGAGCAACGGAGCCTGACGGGACGCGTGAGCGTTGTTCACCAGGATGTCGAGCTTGCCGAAAGCCTCGAGCGCGGCGTCACGGATCTGCTCGGCCGAACCGGCGGCAGCAAGGTCGACGTTCAGGAACTTGCCGGAGCCGGCCAGTTCTTGTTCGAGGGCCTGGCCCTGCTCGTCGTTGATGTCGACGAACAGGACCTTCGCGCCTTCACGGGCGAAGACTCGGGTGATAGCGCGACCGATTCCACCGGCGCCGCCGGTGACGATCGCTACCTTGCCGTTCAACCTCATGAAAACGCTCCTCTTCGTAAGTGCTGCTTAAACTGTTGCGGTCTCGTCGACTGCAAGTGCGATCTTTTCGAGGCCGGCGATGCTGTAGGCAGCGTAGGTTTCGTACGGCCCACGGCCGGAGAAGTAAGACGAGAGCTGGCCACCGAGTTCTTCGACGGTGAACGCGGATCCGGCTGCGTCGAAACGGTTCTCGACCTTGGGTGCTTCCATCAACGCCACCATCTTGCCGTAGACGACGAAGACCTGTCCGTTGATCTCGTCGGAATCGGGGGATGCGAGGTAGCTGACCAGGGTCGCGACGCGCTCGGGTGCAAGCGGATCGAGGCCGACGACGCCGGTGTTGTTCTCGCCGAAGGCTTCTGCCGTCATGGCGGTGCGGGCACGGGGGCAGATCGCGTTCGTGCGGACGCCGTAGCGGGAGAGACCTGCTGCGCTCGAGAGCGTCAGAGCGGTGATGCCGGCCTTGGCTGCCGAGTAGTTGGGCTGTCCGGCGCTGCCGAAGAGGAAGGCCTCGGAAGAGGTGTTGATGATGCGGCCGTAGACCGGTGCGTCGGCTGCCTTGCTGGCTGCGCGCCAGTGGACTGCGGCTGCGTGCGAGGTGGCGGCGTGGCCCTTGAGGTGCACGCGGATGACGTCGTCCCAATCGGATTCGGTCAGGTTGAAGATCATCTTGTCGCGCAGGATGCCTGCATTGTTGACGAGGATGTCGAAGGATCCGAAGTTCTTGACAGCCTCTTCGATGATGCGCCCGCCGAGCGACCAGTCGGAGACGTCGCCGGTGATGGCGAGTGCCTGTCCACCTGCGGCCTTGATCTCGTCGACCACGTCGTTGGCCGCTGCACCCATGTCGTTGACGATGACGGCTGCACCGGCAGCCGCGAGTCCGAGTGCTTCGGCGCGACCCAGGCCGGCGCCGGCGCCGGTGACGGCGGCAACTTTGCCTTCCAAGCTCAGTGATTGCGTCATGTCGTGCTCCTTCGATCCGGTCTGCCGGGTAGGTACAGCAAAATTAGTATTCATTCTAATTTGAAGTCGAGAGTTCGGCAGTCTTTCCGAAAAAATCATTCGAGCGAAATCAGAATTAGTTCTAGTTTTGAGCAGAAGTTTGACCAACTGAGGAGCAGTCTCACTCAGCGGGAGCGGTGATCTGGGTCACGAGCGCTGCATGCCACCTTGGGTTGACGCGGCGATCCCACCGCGTACGCGTTTGCGTCACCACCGATCCGCTCAGTTCTCGGCCGCACTCGTCGGCTCCAGGGTCGGATAGTTCTCACCGAAAACGCAGTACGGTCGGCCCCGAATTCACCGGGCCGGACATCAAGGAAGGCACCAGCAGTGTCACTGAATTTGGCAGATCTATACGAGGGCATTTCGGATCTGATTCCGGACCGCACGGCGCTCGTGTGCGATGGCCGTCGTCGCACCTACGTCGAACTGGACGAGGGATCGAACCGCATTGCCCGCCACTTGGCGAGTGTCGGTGTCGGGCCGGGCGATCACGTCGCTCTGCACATGCGCAACAGCGTCGAGTTCGTCGAGAGTTTGCTCGGCTGCCTCAAGATTCGTGCGGTCCCGATCAACGTCAACTATCGCTACGTCGACGCCGAACTGACCTACCTGTACAACGATTCGCAGTCGGTGGCACTGATCGTGGACGAGGAGTTCGTTTCCGTCGTGGAGACGGTTCTCCCGGCCGCGCCCGGCATCAAGCACGTCGTTGTCGTCGGCGAGTCAGCCGTCCGCGATATCGAAGGCGTTGACGTCGTTCGATTTGCCGACGCTGCCGCGGAGCATCCCGCCACTCGTGACTTCGCGCCCCGCAGCAACGACGACCTCTTTGTCATCTATACCGGCGGCACGACGGGTATGCCCAAGGGTGTCATGTGGCGTCATGAAGACTTCTACTTCGCGGCGCTCACCGGCGGAAATCCGTTCGGTCCGCCGCACACGACCGCAGAGGCTCTGTTCGCCGCGGTGCCGAACGTCCCCGCGATGAACATGCTCAGTACCGCACCCCTGATGCATGGTGCGGCGTCGTACTCGCTGTTCACCGGATTCTTCATGGGCGCCAATGCAATTCTCATGGCGCGGTTCGACGCGAAGACGACCCTGCAGCTCGCCGGGAGTGAGAAGGCCGTCTCCATCACCGTCGTCGGAGACGCGATGGCCCGTCCGCTCGCAGACGAATTGGCAGCAAACGCAGCAGATTACGACCTCGGCACGGTCGGCATGGTCTCGTCCGGCGGGGCCTTGTTCTCGCTCTCACTGCGGGAGCAGCTCAAGTCGATACTTCCGAACCTGGTGATCCGCGACGGATTCGGCTCCTCGGAGTCGGGCGTCGACGGCAATCTCGAAATCGGCGAAGACGGCCTGATGCGCATCGCCGCTCGCGACGAGACCCGCGTCGTGGACGAAAGGATGCGGCCACTGGAGCCGGGATCGCCCGAGACCGGTTACATCGCTCGCAGTGGTCACGTGCCGGTCGGTTACTTCAACGATCCGGTCAAGACCGCGGCTACGTTCCCGGTGATCGACGGGGTGCGGATGTCGGTGCTCGGCGACGTCGGGCGCGTGGAAGCCGACGGCTCGATCGTCCTGCTGGGGCGTGGTTCTCAGTGCATCAACACCGGCGGGGAGAAGGTGTACCCCGAAGAGGTCGAGCAGGCACTCAAGAGTCACCCGGCGGTGCTCGACGCTCTGGTCGCGGGAATTCCGGATGCGAAGTTCGGTGAGCGCGTCGCTGCGGTCATCACGACCCGCGAAGGCTTCGACGTCCCGGACGCTGCCGAGATCGGTGAGCATTGCGCGTCGCAGGTCGCTCGGTACAAAGTGCCGCGCACCGTCATGAACGTTCCGTCGATCAGGCGTTCTCCCAGCGGAAAGGCCGACTATCGCTGGGCCAAGGCCACTCTCGCCGAGCAAGTTTCCTAGTCCGGCCGGAGCCATCCAGCGCGTTTGTGAGGGACGCGTTGGGTGGCTCTGGTGCTCTAGCCTGTCACCGTCAGAACCAGCAGAGCGACGTTGAGTGCAACGATCAAGCCGGCCGCAATCCATGCCGCGACGGTCGTGAACGGGGCATTGCGCGCGTCGCCCATGAGTTCGGGGTCCGAGGTCATTCGCACCAGCGGGATGATCGCGAAGGGGATGCACAGGCTCAAGACCACTTGGCTGAGCACGAGTGCCAGCGTCGGGTCGACGCCGAGTCCGAGCACGATCAGTGCCGGGATGAGAGTGACGATTCGGCGTGTGATCACCGGAATGCGAATGGCCAGAAGACCATGCATGATCTCGGCGCCGGCCGCGCACCCCACGGAGGTCGACGCGAGTCCGGAGGCGAGGAGTCCGATCGCAAACACCACGGCTACACCCGGACCGAGTGAATTCTCGATCGCGGCATGCGCGCCGTCGATGGTGTCGGTGCCGGGTACTCCGCGCAGCGCCGAAGCGGCCAGAAGCAGCATGCCGATGTTCACGCCACCGGCGATGATCAACGCGACTACGACATCCCAACGGGTGACTTTGAGTAGTCGCTGCAACCGTGGCCCGGGTTTGATGTGGCCGTGGCGATCACGTGCCAATGCGGAGTGAAGGTAGATCGCGTGCGGCATGACCGTTGCTCCGAGCATGCTGGCGGCGAGCAGTACGGTCTCGGTTCCTTCGAAGCGGGGGACCAGTCCGGCGACCGCTTCGCTGCCGGAGACGTCGGTGAAGGCGAGCCCGGTCAGGAAGCCGATGGTGATGATGGCCAGCAATCCCATGACCACGAACTCGAAAGTGCGCTGTCCGCGCCGACTTTGGATCGTCAGGATCACCATCGACACGCATCCGGTGATCAACCCGCCGAGGAAGAGCGGGATGTTGAAGAGCAGGTTGAGTGCGATGGCGCCGCCGATGACCTCGGCCACGTCGGTCGCGATCGCCATCATCTCGGCCTGGAGCCAGAAGGCGCGGCGGTTGTTCTTACGCAGGCGCTGACCCAGCATTTCGGGCAAGGATCTGCCGGAGACCAGCCCGAGTTTCGCGGACAGGTACTGCACCAGGACGGCCATTGCATTGGCGAGTACCAGCACCCAGATGAGGAGGTAGCCGTACTTCGCGCCGGCGGTCAGGTTGGCGGCGACGTTACCCGGATCGACGTACGCGATTGCC
This sequence comes from Rhodococcus sp. IEGM 1406, assembly GCF_030056745.1. Lineage (NCBI taxonomy): Bacteria > Bacillati > Actinomycetota > Actinomycetes > Mycobacteriales > Nocardiaceae > Rhodococcus > Rhodococcus sp. IEGM 1406. The sequence continues at coordinate 847,738 of NZ_JASHKO010000001.1, forward strand.
GCGACGAACGCCGGACCGAGCAGGGCGATGGATCTTCCCGTGGGTCGTCGGCGCGGAGTCGTCGGCTTTTGCGTACTGGTGCTCATCGGTCTCCTGGTCATACGTGCTCGGACCTGTTGGTTCGAATATGTGAACTATAGAGTTCGGGGAGCCGAACTTTCAACAGCTGTGTGCGGTCAGCGACCGCAGAGGGTCCCTAACCGCGCACAGGGGTTAGGCAGTCACCCCGGCGGCCAGGAGAGCGCGGGCCTCGGGTCGGCCGTCGAGGAGCGCGTTGGTACGCAGTTCGACCTTCCACTCGCCGTCGGTCTTGATCAGTTCCCAGCGGTTCGCGGTGATGCGGAGGACCTTGAACCCCGTCGGGTTCTCGGGGTCCTTGATGACCAACTGCGAATGGCAGGTCGCGACGGCCTTGTTGCCGTCGATGCGGATGTGCGCGGGCGTCATCATGTGAGCCGCGCCGTTCATGATCCAGTTCTGGTGAGAGGCGCTGTGAACCATCGCGCGCAGTTCGCCGCGGCCGTGCATCGCGCCGGTGTCGACGTCGTAGACACCGTCCTCGAGCCACAGGTTCGCGACCTCGTCGGCTGATCCACTGTCGACGGCAGGGCTGTACGTGGTCAGCAGTTCGGTGATCGCGAGCTTGTCCTCGAGCAATTCCACTCGGGCGAGCAGAGATTCGATCAGGGCGGTCGAGTCGGTCATCGGTACGTCCTTTGCATTGGATTGTCGGCAAATCAGGAAGTGGTGAAAGAGAAGCCCTCGGCGAGGGCGATTCGGTGAAGTTCTTCGAGTTGTTCGCAGTAGTGCTCGACGCTTCGAGCGCCGACCGAGCAACTGGCGATGGTCGCCCCGGCGTCACGGACGCGTGTCAAGGCGCGAAGGGCGGATTCGCGATTGCCGAGGGGATCGAGCGGAGCACCGGCGGGAAGCACTACGTCGAATCCGTCGGGGAGTGTCGTGGCGTCGAGCATTTCCTTCAGTTCGGAGAATCGCAGCCCGAACGGCACCCACCCGTCGCCGTGTGTGGTGGCCCGGCGCAACGATCTCTTTGTCCGGCCGCCGATCCAGAGGGGCACACGTTTCTGGACGGCATGGGGTTCGACGACAAATCCGGAGTAGTCGTAGAACTCGCCGTGATACTCCGGAGTCGGAGTCGACAGTGATGCTCGAAGTGCTGCCAGAGCGTCGTCGGCACGTGCTCCTCGGTCGACGAACGGAGCATTTATGAGAGCGAATTCTTGTTTCAGAGTCCCCACTCCGAGACCGAGTATCAGGCGTCCGTTGCTGACGCGATCAAGCGTTCCGTAGCGCTTGGCGATCTCGAGGGGGTGGTGATAACCCAGTACCAGCACCTGCGTCGCCAGGAGGATCCGCGACGTGCGTGCGGCCAGGTAACCCAGCGTGGCGAGCGGATCCCAATAGGTTCCGCCGCGTTCGGTGGCAATTTCTTCGGGAACCGCCACGTGTTCACTGCAGGTCAGATGATGGAAACCGAGTCGATCCGCCGTGGCAGCCACTGTGGCGATCTCGCCGATGTCAGCACTCGCCTCCCACTCCGAACGCGTGCTCGGGTGCTGAATCAGGACCGGCGTGACGATTCCCAGGTGCATCGGGCGTTTATAGCGCTCCCACCGACGCGGCGGCGGGTGAATTACCGCTGATCGGGATCGAAACGACCGATTCACTTTCCAGAAACTGTGACCTGGGTTATAGTCGGTAGAATCAATTCCAGTTTTCGGGAGGCGTCCATGACCATCGTTGACATGAACGACACACTGTCCACCGTCCAGAACGCCGCCGGGCAACCCAAGAAGGATCTGCCGCCGTCGATGGTCGAGCGGATGACATTGATTCTCGACGCCTTCGACGGCCGCGCCGCGCGGCTGACGCTGGAAGAAGTCGCGTGCCGCACTCAGTTGCCGCGGTCCACCGTCCACCGCATTCTCGATCAGCTCGTCAAGCTGGACTGGGTCGATCACGCATCGTTCGGCTACTGCCTCGGGCGCCGCGCGCTCGGCCTCGGTGGTGGCGACGGCGGCCACAGCCAGATCCGCGAAGCCGCAGCACCGCTTCTGCACGAACTGCACCTGCAGACCGGCATGGTCGTTCACCTGTCGGTGCTCGACGGACGCGAGAGCGTCTACCTCGACAAGGTCGGCGGACGATTCGCCGCGGCGCTGCCGTCCCGCGTCGGCGGCAGAGTGCTCGCTCATTCGACGGCCGGCGGCAAGGCGATGCTGGCATGGATCGACCCCGAGCGCGTCGACGCTCTGTTCGGGTCGGCACTTCCCCGCTGCACCGAGAACACCATCACCGACGTCGCCGTGCTCCATCAGGAACTGAACCGCATCCGTCAGCGTCGGGGACTGGCTTTCGAACGCGGGGAGTCGGCGCGTGGAGTCGCATGTGTGGCTTCGGCAATTCGCGGACACGAGGGTCCCGTCGGCAGCATCGCGTTGTGTGGTGACATGCGGACCGCTCAGCTCGAGCGAGTTGCTCCGCTGGTCGTCGACGCGGCTCGCGAGGTCTCGCGGACGTTGTACCCCGAACTGGGTGCTCCTCGACGCGGCCGCAAGACGCCTCCCGTTCCGACCAATACGTTCTCGGCGGAGACGATGGATCGCCTGCTGGCAGCGTCGTCCGACCACTGGATCTGACGTATTTTGATCGACTTGTCTCGCTGATCGGGACGAGTCATAGCAGCTCAGCGGTACTGATGGCACCGTTCGGACCATGACGACTGAACTGAGCTACGAGGGAACCCTGAAGGAACTGCAGACCGATCTCGGTGTGCTCCGGTACCACGAAGCCGGCGACGGCCCGCCGCTCCTGCTGCTGCACGGTTCGGGCCCCGGTGTCACGGGTTGGCGTAATTACCGCGGCGTTCTCGCGGACTTCGCGGAGCACTTCCACTGCTACGTTCTCGAGTTCCCCGGATTCGGCGTCAGCGATCCCGGCCCCGACCACCCGATGATGATGGCGCAGGCATCGGTGGGGATGTTCCTCGACGGCCTCGGCCTCGGACCTGTCCACATGATCGGCAACTCCATGGGCGGCATCGTCGCCACCAAGGTCGCGATCGACGAACCGCACCGGGTGAGCAAGCTCGTCACCATCGGCGGCATGGGAAAGAACACCTTCTCGCCGGGCCCCGGTGAAGGCATCAAACTCCTCATGGAGTTCACCGACAACCCCACTCGCGAAGCTCTCGTCCGCTGGTTGCATTCGATGGTCTTCGACCGCGCCGTCGTCACCGAGCAGCTCATCGAAGAGCGTTGGGCCCTGGCCACCGAGCCGACGACGCTCGAGATCGCCCGACGGATGTACAGCAGCAAGGCCATGGCCGCCATGGGCGCGGCTGCCGCTGCGTCGACCGCCGTGCCGTACTGGGCGCAGCTGAACAAGATCAAGGCGCCGACGCTGTTGACCTGGGGACGCGACGACCGCGTCAGCCCCGTGGACATGGCGATACTGCCGATGCGTGATATCCCCAACGGCGAAGTTCACATCTTCCCCAACTGCGGACACTGGACGATGATCGAAGCCCGTGACGCCTGGGTCGCGTCCGTTCTGGCATTCCTGACGCGTCCAGAAGGCAAGTAAGGGGCTTCGCCCCCGTGCGCCTTTTTGGTAGCCCCCACTACCAAAAAGGCGCACCGGGGGTGCTCCCACTCACCGGGAAGCGTTTCTGCACTTCGGCGGGCTACCTGCCACCGTTTCACCAACAGATTTTCATTCTGCCCAGGCACTCGCCGGGTAGCGAAACCAGAAAGCCGGAAAAATCATGGGTCAGGTTCTGGACAACATCTCACAGTTCGCCGACGAGATCCGCGCCGACGGAGTCGAGGGCGACAAGCTGATGCGCTTGACGGACGGCAGCGCGAAGCGCCTGCGCGACTCCGGCGTCATCCGGATGTTCCAGCCGAAGGAATTCGGAGGCCTCGAGGCACATCCGCGTGAATTCGCCGAGACGGCAATGGCTATCGGCGCGATGGACGGTGCCACGGGCTGGGTCAGCGGCATCGTCGGTGTTCATCCGTGGGAGCTTGCGTTCTTCGACCGCAAGGCTCAGGAAGAGGTGTGGGGAACCGATCCCGATACGTGGATGGCGTCGCCGTATGCGCCGATGGGCGTGGCGAGGCCAGTCGAGGGTGGGTACATCCTCAACGGTCGTTGGTCGTTCTCCTCCGGTACTGATCACTGTGACTGGATCATGATCGGCGCGATGGTCGGTGACGAGTCCGGCAAGCCGTTGATGCCGCCGAAGCACCTGCACGTACTGCTGCCGCGCTCCGATTACGACATCGACCAGGACAGCTGGAATGTCGTGGGCCTGCGCGGAACCGGGTCGAAGGACCTGATCGTCAAGGACGCGTTCCTGCCCACCTACCGCACGATCGACGCCGGAAAGGTGTACGACGGGACGGCGTGGAAGGAAGCGGGCCGTACGGAGACGTTGTACAAGTTCCCGTTCTCCTGCATTTTCCCGTTGGGGATCACTTCGTCGTTGATCGGTATCGCTGAGGGTGCGTTGGCGTGCAACATGGCGGCGCAGCGTGAGCGTGTGACGGTCAGTGGTGTTCCGATCAAGGAAGATCCGTACGTGTTGTTCGCGATCGGTGAGGCTGCGGCCGAGATCGCTGCTTCTCGGGCTGCGATCTTGGAGACGGTGGATCGTTTCTGGGACATGACCGAGAAGGGGCAGGAAGTTTCGTTCGAGCTGCGTGCGATCGGTCGGCGTACGCAGACTGCTGCTGCGTGGCGTGCGGTGCGGGCGGTGGACGAGATCTTTGCTCGTTCCGGTGGTGGCGCGTTGCAGTTGAACACGCCGATGCAGCGGTTCTGGCGTGACGCGCATGCCGGTCTCGCGCACGCGATCCACGTACCCGGTTCCATCTTCCACGCGTCGACGCTCTCGCAGCTCGGTGGCGAACCGCAGGGCATCCACCGCTCGATGATCTAGTCCCACAATCACTCTCGAAGCAAGGACGGTTAGGCATGACTGAAATTCGGGGCCTGGGGTATCTCAGGATCCAAACGCAGGACGTGGCTCGCTGGCGCGAGCTCGTGGTCGACGGACTCGGCCTCGCGGTCGGTAGTGGCCCGGAAGCCGACGGCCTCTACTTGCGCCTGGACGAGCGTCGTGCGCGACTGATTGTCCTGCCCGGTGAGACGGACAAGGCCCTCGCAGTGGGCTGGGAAGTGCGAGATCAGTTCGCGCTCCAGCGTGTTCGTGAAGAGGTCGAGAAGGCCGGAGTCGAGGTCGAGGTTCTTTCCGAGGTCGACGCCAGCTACCGCGATGCCGAGCAGGTCATCGCATTCGACGATCCCAACGGCAACCGTGTCGAGGTCTTCTTCGGACCGGTACTCGACCACAGCCCGTTGGTCACCCCGCACGGCGGCCGCTTTGTCACCGGTGATCAGGGACTCGGCCATGTGGTGCTTCCGGTTACGCGTTTCGACGAGGCGTACACCTTCTACACCGAGGTGCTCGGATTCCTCCCGCGCGGTTCCATCCGTCTCGGCGGAATCGATGCGCCGCCGCCGGCTCGCCGCGTTCGCTTCATGGGTGTCAACCAGCGCCACCACAGCCTGGCGCTGTGCCCGGCGCCGCCGGTTGACGAACCCGGTCTCGTGCATCTGATGATGGAAGCCGAGACTCTCGACGCCGTCGGTCAGGCTCTCGATCGTGTTGCCAAGCTCGGCTTCTCGATCTCCTCGACGTTGGGTCGCCACACGAACGACAAGATGGTCTCGTTCTACGTGCGCGCACCCGGTGGCTGGGATCTCGAGTTCGGTTGCGAAGGCACGCTTGTCGACGAAACCTTCTACACCGCTGAGGAAATCACGGCGGACAGCTACTGGGGCCATGACTGGTCCGACAGTGAACCGCTGGCCGCGTTCACTCCCAAGAGCTAGTTCTGACGCAACAAAAAAGCTCGGTCCCGACGCCTGTCGGGACCGAGCTTTTTCGTGTGCTCGATCAGGAAGCTGCTGCTGCCAAACCGGTTTCGAGGTCGGCGAGGATGTCGTCGATTCCTTCGATACCGACCGCGAGGCGGACGAGCCCCGGGGTGACACCCGAAGCGAGCTGCTCCTCGGGGGTGAGCTGCGAGTGCGTCGTCGACGCGGGGTGGATGACGAGTGAGCGAACGTCACCGATGTTGGCGACGTGGCTGTGCAGCGTCAGTGCGTTGACGAACTTCTTGCCTGCATCGACTCCACCGGCGAGCTCGAACGCGACGATAGCGCCGGTTCCCTTGGGAGCCAGCTGCTTTCCACGCTCGTGCCAGGGTGAGGATTCCAGTCCGGCGTACGCGACCGACGTGACTTCGGCGCGGCCCTCGAGGAACTTCGCGACCTTCTGGGCGTTGGACACGTGGCGCTCGATGCGCAGGCTCAGTGTCTCGATGCCCTGCGAGATGAGGAAGGCGTTGAACGGTGCGATGGCCGAGCCGAGGTCGCGCAGAAGCTGAACGCGTGCCTTGAGGGCGTAGGCGGGTGCACCGAGATCGGCGAAGGTGACGCCGTGGTAGCTGGGGTCGGGGGTCGTGAAGTTGGTGTGGCGTCCCTGGGTCCAGTCGAACGTGCCGCCGTCGACGATGACGCCGGCGATCGCGGTGCCGTGTCCACCAAGGTATTTGGTGGCGGAGTGGACGACGATGTCGGCGCCGTGCTTCAGCGGCTGAATGAGGTACGGAGTTGCAACCGTGTTGTCCACGATCAGCGGGATACCGTGCTCATGAGCGACTGCGCTGATGCCGGGGATGTCGAACACGTCGTTCTTGGGGTTGGAGATGGTTTCGCCGTAGAACGCCTTGGTGTTCGGACGGATCGCCTCACGCCAGTGATCGAGGTTGTCCGGGTCCTCGACGAAGTCGACGGTGATGCCGAGCTTGGGCAGCGTGTAGTGGAAGAGGTTGTACGTGCCGCCGTACAGGCGAGGGCTGGAGACGATGTGGTCCCCGGCCTCGGCGAGGTTGAGGATCGCGAAGGACTCGGCGGCCTGACCGGACGCAACCAGCAGAGCCGCGACTCCGCCTTCGAGAGCGGCGATGCGCTGCTCGACGGCGTCCTGCGTCGGGTTCATGATGCGGGTGTAGATGTTGCCCGGCTCGGCGAGGCCGAAGAGCGCCGCCGCATGGTCGGTGTTGTCGAAGACGTAGCTGGTGGTCTGGTAGATCGGAAGCGCTCGAGCGTTGGTAGCGCTGTCCGGGCCCTGTCCGGCGTGGACCTGCTTGGTTTCGAACGACCAATCTGCGGTCGGATCGGTGTCGACGGGGGTGTTCTCGCTCATGAATTCATACTCCGTGGTGAAGGTGGGTTGGTGCGGGTCAGGCGGTTGCGACGACTGTATGCACTGGGACGGGATTTCGGGTGAGATCGAGTACGGGGCAGTGGGCGTCGACCGTCTCCTGCAACTCCAGGTATCGCTCGCGAGTTTCCGGACCGGTCAGGGTCACCACGACGCGAACCTCGGAGAATCCCGGGCGGACGGCATCGTCGAATCCGAAGAATCCACGAACGTCGAGGTCGCCTTCTGCCCTGGCCGAGATGTCGTCGAGCGCGATACCGAGCTTGTCCGCCCACACACGGTAGGTGACCACCTGGCAGGAGAGCAGGGATGCGAGGTAGTACTCGACGGGATTGGCTGCGGTGTTCTCGCCGCCGAGGGCCGGCGGCTCGTCGACCTCGACGGTGTACTTACCGAGAGAAATGGTGCTGGCAACGGCGTCGTGCGCCTGAGCGGATGCCTTGAAGACGACGTGCGCTTTGCTTGCGTCCTTGTCGATGGCGTCGGCATTGGCTGCTACGACGGAACTCAGGTGCGAGATCGAAGCGGTGGTCATGACAGAAATGTCCCCTGATCTGGGTGTACATACGAGTATCGACGTGAGCGGCGCTCACGTCGTAGGTCCGATCAGTAGATCGGACACCCGGATGTACAGACGTGCGCAAAATCGACATGGCGTCGCCGCGTCAGCAGCGTGCCCGTCTCGTATGCGCCAATTCCCGTCACGGAAGAGACTGTAACCGGTTCACACCCTTTCCGACCAGCCCTATAGGAAATCCGTCTCGGATCGTGGTCGCTCATGTGGGCGGCAGTCCGCTCCACTGCGGCGTCCGACGGCTCGCAAAAGCGTCGAGTCCTTCGGCGATGTCCGGCGATCGGAGCACCGCGTCCTTGGCGTCGTCGGTGATGGTCCATCCGGCAGTATCGGCCTCGGCGTAAAGAGCGTCGATTGCCTTCAGGCTCAGGCTTACCGAGGTCGGAGAGGACTCGCAGATCTCGGCCGCCATCACCAGAGCCTCGTCGAGCGCCTTACCCGGGGCAGTCACTGCATTGACGACGCCGAGATCTTTGGCCCGATCGGGATCGAGAGTGCGCCCGGTGATCAGGAGTTCGCGAGCGACATTGATCGGAAGGGCACGTGGCGCCCGAAAGAGCGCGCCGGACGTCGCAACCAGACCGCGTTTGGTTTCGGGTAGTCCGAATTGGGCTGTGGCGGAGGCGACGATCAGATCGCAGGCCAATGCGATTTCGAAGCCGCCGCCCAGCGCGTATCCCTCCACTGCGGCGATCAAAGGCTTGTTTCGCTGACGCCGAATGACGCCGTACTCACCGCCGCGAGGCATGCGAAGGTCGGCTCGCTCTCGGATATCGGTTCCGGCGCAAAAGATGTTGGGGGTTCCGGTGATGATGCCGACCCACAGAGAAGGGTCGTCGTCGAGAAGGTTCAGTGCGGCTTCGATTCCCTCGGCAGTTTCACGATTGATCGCATTACGACGTTCTTCGCGTTCGATCCTGACGATGAGAACGCGGTCGTGGCGTTCTGTGGAAACAGTCGACATAATTGGACTGTAGTCCATCTATCGAAGGGGTGGTGCGTCAACTGGCGAGACCGACATTGGACACATTCCGGACTGTGGCGAAGACTGTGTTCTGAGGCGGAGAAAGGCAGGTCGACGTGATTTCCAAACGAGAACAGAACAAGCGCGACACCAACGACAGGTTGCTCTCGGCTGCTCGAATTCTGTTCTCGGCGCAGGGTTTCGCCAGCACGACCGTCGACGACATCGCCGAGCGAGCCGAGGTGTCGCGAGCCACCTTCTTCAATTACTTCCAGGGCAAGGACTCGGTTCTCGAGGCGCTGCACAGTGATCATCTCGATCAGCTTGCGGCACTGGTGGATCAGCTCATGGAATCGCCGATGCCGACCTCTGATCGGATCTCCCGGATTTTTCAAGACTTTGCGCAACAAGCGATCATGCATCCGCGCTATCTGCGCATGGTGACTGCAGAACTCGAGCGCGACTTCGCCTCCTCCGGAGCGGGGGCGGCACACGATCATCGGTTCCATGTGGAACTTCTGCGGATCGTCACTGCCGGTATCGAAGCCGGCGAAGTGAGATCGGACTACCCGCCGCTGTTTCTCGCGCAGATGATCGGCGGTACGTACGGAGCGTTGGTTCGCTTCTGGCGGCAAGACGCCGATTACGACGTGGTCGGCGAATTCGATCGCGGTGCCAGGTACGTCGCGGAAGGCATCGCTGCTCGCTGAGCCGACTCAGGACGTGGTGCCGGCTCAGGGTGTGGGCACTACCAGGGGCAGCATCTGCTGGACGCTCTCCGAAAGATAGTTCGCGGCAGTCTGATCACCGGACAGGTGGCGAAGAAGACTCTGCTGGAACAGGCCGTCGAAGATCGCGTACATCGCCGGCGAGGTGACCGAGGGCTCCACGTCGAGAAGCTCGGCATAGCGAGAGACGATGCGCCAGATCATGTTTTCGAGACTCTCGTCGATCGCGGCCACGTCGGTTCGGAACGACTCCTCGAACATCGACTGCGCGCGCAGGTCGTACCAGAGGCGGTGCATCGTCGGCTCGTCGATCATGGTCTCGGCGAGCAGCGCGCCGAAACCCGTTTTCAGTTCCTCCGGCGTCTGAGCGGTGGCGACGATGCCGTCGTAGCGGGTGACGCAGCGTGCCTTGTAGTGGCGCACGCAGTGGGTGATGAGATCGACCTTGTCGCTGAAGTAGTAGTGCAGGACGCCGTGGGAGAACTCCGAATTCTGGGCGATTTCGCGCAGGCTCGTGCGTGCGTAGCCCAGTTCGGCCAGCGTTTGCAGTGCGGCCTCGGCCAGTTGATCACGTCGCTCGGAGAATTTGTCGACCTGACGACGTGACACCTTGTCGGCGTTGGACCGCTTCTCCGAAGAGACAGGAACCGCCTTTTTCCCTGCCTCACTAGGCTTCTCGACTGTCGTGGTCACGATGGCACGTCCTGTTCCCTGCGGTTTCCACAGCGGCACGATCGCCGCGTCCGAATCAGTGTAACCCCTGGTCTTTGACGAGCGTGTAACAAAATCTTGACAGTCGTCAAGATTTCTCTTGACACTCGTCCAAAGTTGAATACTCTGTGACTCACACCACTTGGCAGCGTCGCTGTGAACGGTGGCATCGCGAGAGTCGTTTCAGTCATGGAGGCAGTCGAAAATGAGCGTGTTTGATCTCGAGGGACGAAAAGCACTGGTCACAGGTGGTGCCAAGGGGCTCGGAGCCGGAATGGCTGAGGCGTTGGCGAAGGCGGGGGCGTCGGTGATGATCGGCGATGTTCTCGAAGACGAAGGTCGTGCCACCGCAGAGGCCGTTGGTTCGGGCGGAGTCAAAACCGGCTTCGTAAAGCTGGACGTCACCGACGACGCCAACTGGGAAGAGGCAGTCGCCGCCACCGCGGAGACTCTCGGCGGCTTCGACATCCTCGTCAACAACGCAGGCATCGAGATTTCTTCGCTGGTGGTCGACCTCGATCCGGGCGACATCCGCCGTATGTGTGAGGTCAACATCCTCGGCACGGCGCTCGGAACCAAACACGGACTGCGCAGCATGCGTCCGGGTGGCGTAGCCGGAACCGGCGGCTCCATCATCAACATCTCTTCAGTGGCCGCAACCATTCCGTTTCCCGGGATCAGTGGATACTCCGCGACCAAGTCCGCGGTCGATCGCTTCACCAGAGTTGCCGCCGCCGAGTCGGGCAAGCTCGGCTACGGAGTCCGTGTCAACTGCATCTACCCGGGCCTCGTCGCCACGGAGATGGGTCTCGGACTCGCGGCGGACATGGAGAAGCTCGGCCTCTGGCCCAGTGCCGAAGCGGCAGTCGGCGACGTCATCGGTCTCACCCCGCTCGGCCGCCTCGGTGAAGTGAACGACATGGCTGACGCCGTGGTGTTCTTGTCCTCCGACGCCGCGCGATTCATCACCGGAATCGGCCTACCGGTCGACGGTGGAATGGGCATGTAACTGCCCTCCCCATTCGTACGTACATCCTTCTCACGTCTTCGAAAGGTTCCACGAACATGTCCGAAAAGAAGCCCGTCATCGTTTACGGCGTCTCCGGGTACACCGGCCGTCTGGTGTGTGAATACCTGCGCGAGTTCAACATCCCGTTCATCGCGGCCGGCCGCGATGCCGCTCGCATCCAAGAGGTCCTCGACAAGATCCCCGGTTTGGACACCGTCGATCACGAGGTCGTCGAGGTCGAGCACACGGTCGAGGCTCTCACCGAATTGTTCGCCGGTGCACAGGTTGTCAGCAACATGGTCGGACCTTTCATCAAGCTTGGCGGCACCGTCGTCGAGGCTGCGTTGAATGCCGGTTGCCACTACATGGACACCACCGGTGAGCAGGACTGGGTACTCGACGTCCAGGAGAAGTTCGGCGACAAGTACCAGGAGAAGGGCCTGCTTCTCTCGCCCGGTATCGCGCAGATGTACACCACCGGTGAGATCGCGGCCAACATCGCACTGGAAACGCCGGGTCTCGATACGCTCGACATTCTCGTGCTGTGGAAGGGATTTCCCACCTATGCCTCCACTCAGACGATCTTCACCATCCTGAAAGCGAACTGGTACTACCTCGAGCAGAACAAGTACGTGCAGTGGGCGCCCGGCCAGACTTTCGACGTCGTCGTTCCCGGCCAGCACGAAACTGCGCTTGCATTGCCGTGGGGCGGAACTTGCCACCCCGTGTGGTTCAAGAACGATCCGCGAGTTTCCAACGTCAAGGCTGCGGGCGGAGTGTTCGACCGCACCGTGATGGAAGGTGTTGTCGCGACACAGAAGATCGTGGAGGAGCAGATCAAGACCCTGCCCGCCGACGAGCAGGAAGCCGCCTTGGCCGAGATCGCCGGTTCGGTTCAGGCGGGTATGCCCCCTCGTGAAAATCCGCGCATCAACACTTCACTCGACTCCGTCTACGCGTCGGGACCGCTGGGTCGCTCGCACGTCGTGATCCACGGAAACTGCAACTACAAGCAGACGGGCCTCCTGCACGCCTATGCAGCGCATTCGTTGCTTCAGCAGGCGCCCAAGAGGACCGGGCTTGCCTCGGCTTGCCAGGCGTTCGGCCATCGCGAACTACTCGGCGCGCTACGTAGTTTCGGGCTGGCTCTGGAGCCGGAAGTAACCATCAACGCCTAGCTCGTCGCCCTCGTCATGTTCACGGCTCCCGGCGTGCATCGCGCCGGGAGCCCCGCCCTGGAGGCTCCCCATGCGTTTGACCGACTATCTCGACAAGGGAGCCTCTCTTGGTTCCACCGCACCGTGTTTGACGATGGGGGAGCGCACTCTCTCCTACGGCGAGGTGCAACAGTTCAGCCGACGCTTCGCAGCTTCGCTCGCGGCTTCGGGCATCGCGGCGGGCGAGAAGGTCGCGATTCTGTCCGGCAATGACCCGATCTCGTTCTCCTGCGTATTCGGTATCAGTAGGGCTGGCGCGGTCTGGTGCCCGATCAACCCCCGCAACGAAGCTGCGGAGAACCGAGACCTGTTGGATCTGTTCGATTGTCGCGCTCTGTTCTTCCAGAAGTCCTATGCGCCGCTCGTCGACCAGATCAAGGACGCGCTTCCACAGTTGGTGACGCTCGTCTGTATCGACGGCGAATGGGATTCGGCACAGTCCCTCGAAAGCTGGCTCGGGGAAGAAGAACTCGATGTCGCGGCGCCCGACGACGTCACCATGCTGGTCGGTACCGGTGGTACGACGGGCCGCCCCAAAGGCGTGATGTTGACCGGGCACAACATCGAGACGATGACCGCAATCACTTTGATGAGTTATCCATTCGAGGGGCGCCCGGTGTATCTGGCGTTGGCGCCGTTGACTCACGCCGCCGGTGTTTTGTGCTTCCCGATCATGGCCCTCGGCGGCGAAGTGGTGATCATGCCGAAGCCCGATCTCGGGTACTTCCTCGCGAACGTTCAGAAGCACAAGGTGACTCACACCTTCCTGCCGCCGACGCTCATCTACATGTTGCTCGAGCACGAGGACCTCGCGGTAACGGATCGTAGCTCGCTGCAGTGTTTCTGGTACGGCGCGGCACCGATCTCCCCGACCAGGCTCGAGGAGGCGATCGACAAGATCGGACCGGTCATGGCTCAGCTGTTCGGGCAGAGCGAAGCCCCCATGATGATCTCGACGATGTCACCGAAGGAGCATTTCGGCCCGGACGGCACTGTCGCAACGTCACGACTTTCGTCGGCGGGTCGACCGTCGCCGCTGGTGACCGTGGGGATCATGGACGACAAAGGCGCGCTGCTCGGACGTGGCGAGCGTGGTGAGGTGGTGATTCGCAGTTCGTTGGTGATGGCGGGTTATTACAAGAACTCCGACGCAACCGCGGAAGCGTCAGCCCACGGCTGGCATCACACCGGCGACATCGGGTACCTGGACGAGGACAATTTCCTGTTCATCGTCGATCGTGCGAAGGACATGATCATCACCGGCGGTTTCAACGTCTATTCGGTCGAGGTGGAGCAGGCACTCATGGCGTATCCGGGGATTCAGGACTGCGGAGTGATCGGGTTGCCGGACGACAAGTGGGGCGAACGTGTTGTGGCAGTGGTGCAGCCACACCTCGGCGCAGACATCGACGGCGCCGAGGTGCTGGCTTTCGTGAAGTCTCGCATCGGAAGTGTGAAGACTCCGAAGCAAGTCATCGTCTGGGACGATCTACCTCGCTCCAAGGTCGGCAAAGTTCTCAAGAACGAGATCAAGAGCGAGCTGACTGGCTGAGATCACGACTCGCACACCACGTCTTCGGCGGGCAGTGAGCCGTCGAGCAGGTACGAGTTGACGGCGGCGTTTGCGCAAGTATTCGCGTAGCCCGGGAACACCGCATGAGTGCGGCCTGGAACTGTCACGAGCCGTGAGCCTTTCATCGCTTCATGCATGCCGAGGCCTTCGTCGTACGTCGTGCGGGTGTCACCGGTTGCCTGGATCTGCAATGCCGGAACGTTGTTGTCGATGTCGATCCGCTTCGGGGCCTCACTGCGCCAGAACGCGCAGGGCATGATCGTGTTGTGCGTGCCGGCGAAGATCGGCTGATCACCACGGTGCTCCTCCAACTTGTTGCGATACCACGCGGGATCGCTCGGCATCGACACGTCTCCGCAGACAATGGCGATTGTTCCGGCATAGTCCGGGCCGGTCCCCAATTCGGTCTGGAACCACGCCTGCATCAGTCCCGTCAGCTGGGGATGGATGTCCTCGACGGTCTTGCCTGCGGCGAGTTCGCGCAACTGAACCAATACCTGCGCGAATGCCTCGCTTTCCTTTTCGGTGTCCCCGGTTCCGTTGACGTACATCAGGAATGGAAGGACGTGATCGTCGACGGCGTAGTCACCGATCTGAATCGGAGTGGTGGCGGCGTCCGAGATCAGCTTCTCGATGAGGGCGCGAACTTCGGCGGGCGTCGATCCGAGTGCATAGGTGGAGTTGTGGTCTGCTGCCCACTGTGAGAATCCGTTGATCGCTTTCTCATTGGCCGGGCCCATGTCCTGGAACATCTCGTATCCGTATTTCTTCGGGTCCGGTGCGCTGTCGAGAACCACACGGTCGATCCTGTCTGGGAACATTTGAGCATAGGTCGCACCAAGATATGTGCCGTACGACCACCCGAAGTACGACGCCTTCTCCTGGTCGAGGGCGCCACGAATCACGTCGAGGTCGCGGGCGATGTTCTGAGTATTGATGTGCGGCAGATAGTCCGGGTACTTGTCCCAGCATGTGTCAGCGGCCTCGCGTGCGAGCGCAACACTTTCGTTCCACCCTTCCTCTGTGGTACCCGGTGAACGCATCCATGTCATCTGCTCGACGCCGCAGTCGATCGGCGTACTCTTGCCGAGCCCTCGGGTGTCCATGCCGATGACGTCGTATGCCGCTGCGACTTCCGGTGTCATCCCGGCATTCAGAATCTCGGGCAATCCCAGTCCGCGGCCACCCGGGCCACCAGGGTTGGTGAGCAGGATCCCGCGTCGCTGTGCGGGGTCGGTGGATGCGACCCGCGAGATCGCCACTTCGATCGTCTTGCCGTCAGGGGCGGAATAGTCCAAAGGTACTGTGACCATGGCACAGTCAGTTGCCGTCGATGTTCCGGTGTCTGTGGCGCATGGCCCCCATTCGACATCCTGGTCGTGGAACGCGCTGAGATTCGATTGTGAATCTTCCTGTGGAGCAGCAGGATCCGAGCACGCCGCCAGCGCAGGTACTGCGAGTGCGGCAGCGGCGATTGTGGTAGCCAGCCACTTTCGTGGTCGAGGCGTGCGTGATCTGGGCATGATGGATCCAGTCATTGTCGTGTCGTGTCCTTGTTTCGAGCCCATTTTCGGGCAGCGTTGATCACCCCACTTCCGATGTGGGGATTCAGTGACGGAGTTTCAGGGTCGAGACTGGCGGGCAGCGAACTCGGCCGCTACAGCCTTCGCGAATCTTTCCTGGGTCGGGGTTCTTCGATCTGCTTGGTGCTCGCGCAGCACCGCTACCAACCGGGTGGGTGAAGGGCGTTCCGGTGCGGCCTGTTCAGGAAGCACTCTCTCGGTGAAATCGCAGAACTGAATGGCAAGGGCCGCAATCGTGTCGGCGTCCGCCGGAGCGTCGGTGAGGGCGTACATGCGAGTAATCAATTCGATTGCCTGCTTGCGGTTCGGCTTCGCCAACGCCCGGCGGTGTGCGCTCAGGAGTGAATCGCAGACTTCGGGATCACCCCCGGAGACGGTGAGCGCGAGGATCAGGAGTTCGCGCTCGTTGTCGATCCACGCTGTCGGTGCACCGGCAACGACATACTGTGCGAGCACTTCCGAAAACGCGTCGGGTAGTTCGGGATCGGCGTTGCGGCGTAGCGACTCGATGTGAGCACGTTGAACCGCGATCTGTTCGGCCTTGGCTGCCAGTTCCTTGTCGAGTGCGTCGAGTGCGGACCGGGTGTCGTGAGCGTCGCCGTCGAGCAGTTCGGCGATCTTGGCAACAGGAATCCCCAGATCGCGCAGGCGGCGGATGCGGCTCAGTCGTGCCAGGTCCACCGCCCGGTACATGCGGTAGCCGTTGGGTTGGCGTTGTGGTTCTTCGAGAAGCCCGTTCGAGTGGTAGTAGCGCACGGATCTGACGGTGGTGCCGGCCAGATTCGCCAGCTCGCCGATGGTCATCATCGCCTCGCCCTCCCGTTTGTCGATTCGGATTTCGTCTGTGGAAACCATTCTCCAACCCTGACGCGGCGTCAGGGTCAAGGTGCGCGCCGGAGAACGTGACCGTTGACACTTTAAGGACATAGCCTTAATCTGGATCTTGTCCGTTACGACATCGTCGATTCCGAGGAAGTGCCTTGATGGCTACCCTTTTGCCTGCGGCAACGATCTTTCCGATCCCCACCGATCCGCTTGCTGCCTATGGTCCACTTGTCGCTCGCCGGAATCCCGAGTCCGTAGTTCCGGCGCCGTACGAACACTTTGCGGTCAAGGCGGTCACGCCGACGATCGGAGCGGAAATCTCCGGCATTCGACTCGGTGGGGACCTGTCTGATGCCGTGATTGCGGAACTTCGCCGCGCTCTCCTCGAATGGAAAGTCCTCTTCTTTCGGGATCAGGACCTCGGCCGAGCAGAACATCGAGCTTTTGCCGAGCGTTGGGGCGATCTCGAACAGCATCCGTTCTTCAAGTACACGCAGCCAGGGCAGACGGACGTCGATGTCACGACGCTGGCCAAGGATGCGATGGTCGGCGGCGTCGAGAACAACTGGCACAACGACGTGACGTGGCACGAGTTTCCTTCATTTGCCGCCGTACTTCGTGCAGTCGAGGTGCCAGAGGTGGGTGGTGACACGTTGTGGGCTGACACCGCTGCTGCCTACGATCTGCTTCCGGAAGACGTCAAGAAGCGTATCGACCCGCTTGTTGCAGAACATGATTGGATCAACTCGTTCGGTCGGTCGATGCCGGCGGATGCGGTCGAGATGTTGCGTCCGAAGTTCCCCGCGGTGCAGCATCCGGTGGTTCGGGTCATTCGGGAAAGCGGCAGGCGGGTGTTGTTCGTCAACATGACCTTCACGCAACGGATCTTGGGCGTATCCGAAGAGGAATCGAACGAACTTCTCACGATGCTGTATCGCCACGTCAATCGTCCGGAATTCCAGGTCCGACTGAAGTGGGAGCCGAATACTGTTGCCTTCTGGGACAATCGGACCTGCCAGCATTACGCGGCCAGTGACTACTTCCCGGCTCGTCGTGTGATGGATCGAATCTCGATTGTCGGCGATCGGCCAGTGGGCGTCGGGGACTGATACGACGCTCAGCGCCTCACGATGTCTACTACGAATAGTAGTAACGCACCTCACATAGTTTTTCGACGCCTTGTCGATATGATTTCGACAAGGCGTCGATAAAAGTCGGCGTAACTCGCACCGACGACTTTGGAGCTTCCCGAATGTTCCTCGCCCTGCGTGAACTGTGGTTTGCGCGAAATCGATTCCTCTTGATGGGTGCCGTGGTTGCCCTCATCTCGATCCTGATGGTGATCCTGTCCGGCCTCTCGTCCGGCCTGGTCAATGATGGTGTGTCCGCGTTGCAGCGGACGCCGATTCAGGCGTTTGCCTTCGCGCCGGACACCAAAGCCGACTCGGCGTTTTCGCGCTCGGTCGTCACCGAGGAGCAGGCGCAGGCATGGCGCACGCAACCCGATGTCCAAGACGCCGAGCTCTTCGGCAACATGATCGTCAATGCAAAAACTCGCAGTGGCACGCCTGTCGATCTCACGCTCTTCGGTATCGAACCTGGCTCCTTCCTCGAGCCCGTCACCGCCGACGGGAGGGGACTGCAAGCCGACACGGACATCATCGTCAGCTCTACCTTCCGTGATGATGGTGTTGCGATCGGTGACACGGTGATACTCGATCGACTCGGTACGGAGCTGACAGTTGTCGGATTCACCGAAGACAAGCGCACTTTCGGGCACGTAGACGTCGCCTACCTGCCCCTGCGTACCTGGCAGGAGGTTCACGCCGGTGCCAAGATCGGCGAAACCGCCAACGCCAGTGCGTATTCCGAAGCGAGTGTTGTCGCGATTCGCGGGCTGGACGATACACTGCCGAACCTCGTATCGGGCGATGTGGCGGCGGGAACGTCCGCAAAGACGCTCGAGGAATCTTTCGACTCCTCACCGGGCTTCTCCGCGGAAATGATGACAATGTCGATGATCAAGGCGTTTCTGTACGCGATCTCCGCACTGGTCGTCGGTGCATTCTTCAGTATCTGGACAGTTCAGCGTGGTCGCGAACTCGCAGTGTTGCGTGCGATGGGAGCCTCCACCGGCTTCCTGCTTCGCGACGGCATGGCACAGGCACTGGTAGTGCTGCTTGGTTCCATCGGCATCGGTGTGTTGCTGGGCTTGGGGCTCGGCTCGGGACTCGAAGGCGGTGGGATGCCGTTCGCTCTGGAGTCCGGCCCTGTCGTCAACGGCGCAGTGCTCTTGGCGGTACTCGGGCTGATCGGCGCAGCCGTTTCCATCGTCCGCGTTACGCGTGTCAACCCGCTCACCGCATTGGGGGAAAACCGATGACCACAGTCGAAAAAACCACTACCGGACTGGTATTGACCGCTGTCAGTCTTCGATTCGGTGACGGTGACTCCACAGTGCTCGCCCTCGACAACGTGGACCTCGAGGTCACGGGCGGCGAACTCGTCGCGATCGTCGGGCCGTCAGGGGCTGGAAAGTCGAGCTTGCTCGCTGTGGCAGGCGGACTCGGTCGGCCGTCGAGTGGAACGATTGTCATCGACGGCGTCGACGTGTCGGCGATGCCGGCCCGTGCATTGGCCAAACTTCGACGAGACAAGGTCGGCTTCGTCTTTCAATCCGGCAATCTGATTCCAGCGCTGACGGCGCGCGATCAGCTTCGGCTGATTCCCAAGCTCACGGGGCGGCCGGGGCGCGATCCCGAGGAATTGCTCGACTCGGTCGGTATGAGCCACCGTGCGGATCGTCGACCTGGTCAACTCTCCGGCGGCGAACGACAGCGCGTCGGTATCGCTCGGGCATTGATGAGCAATCCCTCGCTACTGCTCGTCGACGAGCCGACGGCTGCTCTCGACCGAAAACGTAGCCATGAGGTGGTTGAACTGCTCTCGCGCGAAACTCACGAGGCCGGCGTCGCTACGATCATGGTGACCCACGATCACGACGTGCTCGGGCACTGCGACCGCATCCTCGAAATGGTTGACGGTCGATTGCGTCAGAGCGAGTAAGCCCGCAAGGGGACTGGAGGAGATTCGGTGCCGAGGATCGATGCCCCCACTGTGGTCGAGCATCGTGCTGCTCAGCGGCGTGCCCTCCTCGACGCTGCACACGCTCTTCTGTCCGAGACCCCGGACCGGCCGCCGGGGCTCGGTGAGGTGGCAGCGAAGGCCGGGCTCGCCAGGTCGAGTGCCTACCACTACTTCCGGTCCCGAGAAGATCTCCTCAGTGCCGTCGTCGAAGATATGTTCCCGCGCTGGAACGACAAGATCGTCGAGGCGATGGCAGGCGCAGACGATCCGATATGGGCTTACGTCGAAGCAAACCTCCAACTGGTAGCCGACGGGGAGCATGCGATAGTCGGAGCGCTGGCGACGCTGACCCCGCAAACGTTTCGAGATTCGCGGATCATGGAAATGCACGACAGTCTTGTGCTTCCGCTTGTCGAGGCCCTTCGCCTCCGTGGCGTGTCGGACCCGAAGCTCACCGCCAAGTTGATCAACTCGCTGGTGCATACGGGTACTGAACTGATCGAATCCGGTTGCAGCATGGACGAAGTCAGGTCCGCCGTGCGTGAGGTCCTCGCGTGACGGGCAGCCTCAGGCCGTAATCAGATCCATCCGAAGGTACTCGGTGATGCGGAGCAGTCTCGGGGGTTGGGACACGTCTGAGGAAAGTGCTTGAAATGCTTCGTCTTTCGTGACGAGGCGCGGGGAGCCAAGGCCCACCTCCGTCTCGTCGACCGACAGTCGAGCGCTCCCCGCTTTCAAGACGTTCTGCACCCAGTCCGAGCCTGATCCGTACACCAGAATGAAGACGTAGCCACCCTCGACCGGATAGGCGTCGAGAGGTGTCCGGTAGGTCGTGCCGGATGTGCGTCCGACGTGTGTCAGTACCGGCCATTTCCCGCTCGAGATCGCGCGAGGATTGAACACTCGCTTGTTGACGTGTCCCCACCATCTCGGCATCGGCATTGCGGTCTCCCTTCGCGAGCGCCTTACGAACGTAAGGCTGGCTTACACCTGTAAGGGTGACTTACGGATGTAAGGTTGTCAACGTATTCGTTCCTCGGAGGGGAGTCTGTGTGTCACGGCAGCCGCGACAGTCGCTGAACAGGACTCGCGTAATCGAGGGTGCGATCCGCGTTGCCGACGCGGGTGGTGTCGAGGCCGTCACGATGCGACGGGTGGCCCAGGAGTTGGGCATCGAGGCGATGTCGCTCTACCATCACGTGCCCAACAAAGATGCGATTCTCGACGGCCTCGTCGATGCGGTCTTCGAGGCGATCGACCTACCCGACGGCGAGTGTGCGGATTGGCGAGATGCAATCCGTGGACGCGCCTTTTCCGCTCGCACAGTCCTGTCGCAGCACCGTTGGGCTCTCGGTTTGCTGGATTCGCGACGCAACCCTGGCTCGGCGACCCTGCGTCATCTCGACGCTGTGCTCGGAGTCCTCCGGAAGGCCGGGTTCACGCTGCCGATGGCCGCCCACGGAGCCTCGCTGATCGACAGTTACATCGGCGGATATGTTCTCCAGGAGGCGAATCTGCCGATGAGCGCACCCGGCGACGTCGAAGAAGTTGCGAGTGACATCCTCGAGCGCCTTCCGGCTGAAGAGTTGCCCTTCCTTCACGAGATGATCGTCGATCACGGTCTGAGTCCGGCTTACGACCACACGAGTGAGTTCGCCTACGGTCTCGATCTCATTCTCGATGCGCTGGAGGCGCGTCGAGGATCGGCGACACCGGTCCTCGAATAGCGACGATTCGTGTCCAGTTGCTCACCCTTACTGAGGTGACGCAAGGTGTGTGCACGCGGGTGAGCTGCAGTGTCCCTATTGACAGGTGGCTGTATATACAGGACTATACATTCATCAAAAGTGACCCAAGGCACATTGCGTAGATGATGTGATGCACGCCCGCGGTGGCCGAGTCCTTCGATCGATGGAGTTCTGATGACTGAACGTCTTCCTGAGGAAGACCAGACGGGAGACAACAGTGTCCTGCTCGACGGGAGGAGGCTCTCGGTTCATCGGGTGAATGAAATTGCTCGAGAGCCGACCTTCATCAGACCTGCCGACGCCGCGCTCGAGCTCACTCGGCGGTCATGGGAGACCGCGGTTCGGGTTTCGTCTCGTCAGGCGGTGTACGGGCGCACTACCGGGGTAGGCGGGAATCGCGAAACATCCGTCTCCGACGGTGTGCAGCAGGATCTGAGGCTTCTGAGAAGTCACGCGACGGGATCGGGCCCCAGGCTCCCCGACCGGGTGGTGCGCGCCGCGATCGTCATCCGCATCAATCAGATCCTCAACGGCGGCTCGGGTATGCATCCCGACATCATCGGCGGTTTGGTTGCTGCTGTTGCTTCGCAGAACCTGCCGACAGTGCACGCGCGCGGTGCGATCGGAACGGGTGACCTGAGTGCGTTCTCCGAAATCGCCATGGGGCTGATCGGTGAGAGCCCACTTCGCGACGGACGCACCGGAGTCAGTTGGACTCCGCACCACGGTGATGCACTTCCGTTCATCTCCACCAACGCGATGACGGTGGCGATCGCCGGCGATACCAGTATCGAAGTCGCGGGTTGGCTTCAGCACTGCTTGGTTGTCAGTGTTCTTTCCGTGCTTGCGTCGCGTAGTTCGATCGAACCGTTTGCTGCACAAGTACAGTCGGCAAGAATGCACTTCGGTCAAGCGGAAGTCGCAGAGCGGGTTCGCGATCTGCTGGCACCACACGACATCACACCTGTGAGAGTTCAGGACTCGTTCGGGTTTCGCGCCCTACCGCAAATCTTGGGTGCCACCTGGCAAGCGGTGCATCGACTGCAGAACACGCTGAGTATCGAGATGAATTCGTCTTCGGAGAATCCGCTGGTGTCGGTCGAAGACGACATGGTGTTCCACAACGGAAATTTCCACGCAATGCCAATAGCCCTTGCAGTTGACGAGGCGAAGTTGGCGGTCGCCAGTGCTGCCCTGCTCTCGCAATGTCGGCTCGCCAACCTCTCCGACCCTGCTGTCACCGGCCTTCGTGCGTTCCTCGCAGACGGTCCAGACGGCAGCAGTGGAACCATGCTTCTCGAATACACGACTTCTGCTGCCATCGCCGAGATCCGCTCGTCGGCGGCACCGGGGTCGTTGGGCCACACGGTAATTTCGCGCGGCACCGAGGATCACGCAAGTTTCGCATCCCAAGCTGCAACTCAATTGGCGGACATTCTTACCCAATCTCGATTGGTGCTCGCGTGCGAACTGATCTCGGCGGTTCGCGCACTCTCGCAACAACAGCGTGAGCTGGATCCGGCGACCGAGCTCGGTGCGTACCTCGCGCGTGCGCGTTTGGTGCTGGACGCGAGGACCGAAGACCGGCCACTCAGTGCAGATCTGAGTGCCGCCGTGAACTTTCTTTCTCAACCGCTCGACCAGTAAGCAGGTGGACCGAATCACAAGTAGGTGTGTGCTCGAACGGAACTCGACCATTTCTCCTGGGTGCGTCCGGACTCAGGTCGACACGAAAGTAGTTCGTAGATGATCAAATTCGACAAGGTCACCAAGGCGTATCCAGACGGAACCATTGCCGTCGATGCTCTCGATCTGGAGTGCCCGACGGGAAAGATCACCGCGTTGGTGGGTCCTTCCGGCTGCGGCAAGACGACGTCACTCCGCATGATCAACAGGCTGATCGAACCGACGTCAGGCACGATTTCGCTCGACGGCGAGTCCACGGCGGGAATGGATCCGGCTCTTCTGCGTCGACGCATCGGGTACGTGATCCAGCACGCGGGTCTCTTTCCCCATCGCACCATCGTCGACAACATCGCGACTATGCCTCGATTGCTCGGTGCGAGTAAAAAGGAATCTCGCACTCGCGCTATGGAATTGCTCGAAACTGTTGGTCTGACAACCAACTTCGCCGACCGCTATCCGTGGCAGCTCTCCGGCGGACAGCAGCAACGAGTCGGTGTCGCGCGCGCACTGGCCGCGGATCCGTCATTCATGCTGATGGACGAACCGTTCAGCGCCGTTGATCCGGTTGTTCGCGGCCAGCTGCAAGACGAGTTTCTCCGTCTGCAGAAGGAAATCGGAAAAACGATCATCATCGTCACTCACGACATCGACGAAGCGCTGAAACTCGGGGATCAAGTGGTGGTTCTGCGTACCGGCGGCATTCTTGCGCAGGCGGCGACGCCCCTCGAATTGCTGACTCAACCTGCCGACGAATTTGTTGCCGACTTCGTCGGGCGTGACCGTGGGTACCGATCGTTGGGGTTCACGACATTGGACGGCGAGCTGCCGACAGTTTCAGAACCCGTCGCGCATCTGGGCGATTCCGCTGCGGCGGCTCGCGCACTCACGGGCGATACGTGGCTCTTGGTAGTGGATCCCGCGAACAAGCCGCTCGGGTGGGTGAGGCCGGACGCACTCACGGATTGTATTCGCCCGGATGACTTGAATCTCAGTGGAACACTTGCTGGTTCCACCGGGACGATGCGCGCTCTGCTGGATGCGGCGCTGTCAGCGCCGAGCAAGCGTGGCGTTGTCGTGGACGATACCGGACGCCTGGTGGGAACCGTCACCGCGCACGCTGCAGTGGAAGCCATCGAGGCCGCCGACCTGGCTGACGCGGGGAGGGCACTCCGATGAACTTCGAATGGCTCGGACGTCAGTCCGACCGGATCATGGACCTGGTGGGATGGCACGTTCTACTGTCGTTGATTCCCTTGGTGATCGGCTTGGTGGTCGCGTTGCCGATCGGCTGGGTCGCCTATCGCAGTCGTCGGTTGCATCCCTACGTGGTGGGCACGGCCGGATTGCTCTACACGATCCCTTCGCTCGCGCTGTTCGTGCTCCTACCTCCGATTCTGGGAACCAAGATTCTGGATCCGATGAACATCATCGTGGCGCTCACCGTGTACACCGTTGCTCTGCTCGTGCGGGTAGTGGCCGACGCGCTCGATTCGGTTCCGCCGGAGACGGTTCTGGCAGCGACGGCGATGGGTTACCGGCCATATCAGACGCTGTTGAAAGTGCAG
This sequence comes from Rhodococcus sp. IEGM 1406, assembly GCF_030056745.1. NCBI lineage: Bacteria > Bacillati > Actinomycetota > Actinomycetes > Mycobacteriales > Nocardiaceae > Rhodococcus > Rhodococcus sp. IEGM 1406. Next base: position 872,326 of record NZ_JASHKO010000001.1, read on the forward strand.
TTGCCAGTGGGAGTTCCGGTGATCTGTGCGGGTTTGCGCGTCGCAGTCGTCTCGAACGTCAGTCTTGTCTCACTCGGCGCACTCCTGGGTATTCCGCAGATAGGTTCGTTGTTCACCCAGGGATTTCAGTTGCGTTTCTACACGCCCATCATCGCGGGTATCGCTCTGTGTCTGGTGCTGGCGTTGATCCTTGATCTCCTCATCATGTTGGCGAATCGGCTGATGACGCCGTGGACCCCGAAAGTGACTACATCATGATCAGCTTCCTTCTCGACGGATCCCACTGGACCGGGCCGGACGGCATCCCCACCCTTCTCGTTCAGCATTTGATGTACACATTCGCCGCGCTGGTGGTGGCTGCGGTTATCGCGATCCCGCTCGGTCTCTACATCGGACACACCGGCCGAGGATCCGTTGTTGTTGCTGGACTGGCGAACTCGCTACGAGCGCTGCCGACGATCGGTCTGCTGATCCTGCTGGTTCTCATCATCGCGCCGTCATTCCCGAACAAACTCGCGTATCTGATCCCCAGCCTCATCGTCCTGGTGCTTCTCGCGATCCCTCCCATACTCACCAACACGTACGCCGGAGTTCGAGCGGTCGATCAGGCTGCAGTCGACGCCGCGCGGGGGATGGGATTTCGGTCGATGCGGATCTTGACCGAGGTCGAGATTCCATGTGCCCTACCACTCATGTTGTCGGGCATCAGAAGTGCCGTGCTTCAGATCGTCTCCACTGCGACTGTCGCCGCCTACATTTCGTTGGGCGGACTCGGCCGGTTGTTGATCGACGGAAAAGCTCAGAGCGATTACGGCCAGATGGCGGCCGGAGCCGTACTGGTATCGCTGATTGCCCTGGTTTTCGATCTCGGAATCGGAGCACTGACTGCGCGGGTCGTTTCGCCTGGCCTGACCAGGCGCGATCGGAAGAAGAAGACCGAGAAGACCGCCGCCCCCTCACAGCGCACTGCTGTGCCTGAGCCCGCACCGATCTGAGGACGTTCGAAATGAAGAAGGTATTGATCGCCGCGTTGGTCGGCGTGACAGCGGTTGCGTTGTCCAGCTGCGGAATCGGCAAGGACCCCTTGGCTACGGACGGCGGCGGTAGTGCTGAGGGCGCCATCGTGATCGGTTCCGCCGATTTTCCCGAGAGCCAACTGATTGCGACCATTTACGCCGAAGCGCTTCGCGCCAACGGTATCGACGTTACCGAGAAGTTGAACATCGGTAGCCGAGAACTCTATGTACCGGCATTGCGCGACGGTTCCATCGATCTGATCCCCGAGTATTCCGGCGCCTTGTTGCAATATCTGGACAGCAAGACAACGGCGACGGCTTCAGACGAAGTATCCGCCGAAATCGATGCGAAATTGCCCAAGGGTCTGGTCGCTCTCGAGCCGTCGCCTGCAGAGGACAAGGATGTACTTGCCGTCAAACAGGAGACTGCGGACAAGTATTCGCTGGAGACCGTCGAGGATCTGGTGCAGCATGCCGACGAGTTGACTCTCGGCGGACCGCCGGAATGGAAGACGCGCGAAAACGGTGTTGCCGGCTTGAAGACCAAATACGGCCTGACTTTCCGGGAGTTCCTGGCACTCGATGCAGGTGGACCCCTCACGCTCAATGCGCTTCTGAGCGGGCAGATACAGGTAGCCGATGTCTTCAGCACCGATCCCGCGATGCGCTCGGAGAACTTGGTTGCGCTCGAGGACACGAAGCACCTCTTCCTCGCGGAGAACATCACGCCGATCATCAACGAGTTGAAGGCTCGCGATGACGTCCGATCCGTGCTCGCGGGGGTTTCGGCGGCACTGACCACTGAAGACCTCATCGAGATGAACCAGCGCGTTGCCGATCTCGACGACATGAGTGACATCGCTCAGGACTGGTTGCAGAAGAACTCCTTGGTGCCATGATCGAAGGCCGGGTGGCGTTCTTGTCGTCGGTCGAACAGACGATATCGACACGCCGCCGCCCGGGGTAACGTCGCGAAGTCAGGCATGCCTCGACCTCGCGGGGAGCAGTTCCCACCAAGGATGCCGACATGCCGAGAAGCCGACCGCGCACACCAGTTGACCGAGTTCGGAACGGCGCAGCCACTACAACCACGGTTGTAGTGGCCGGCGTGTGTCTGGAATCAGGCTGGAACGCCCATGCAGTTTCCGAGTTGCGCTGTAGTTCCGTTCACGACGCCTGGTGGCACTGGGCAGGCACTTCTCACCAGCGCGGGCGTCACCGTCATCGAATCACCGCCGGGAACGCTGACTGACCGCGGCGTCGGTGACGGCTCCACCGTGGCTCAGATCGAATCGACCTACGGCAACGATCATTCGACAATGACGATTCAGACCGAGTCAGGCGAATCGATCTTCGTCACCACCGGTGATCCGGGGCAAGTCGGCAATGGCAACCCCGGAGGGTTGATCGGCTTTTCGATTCACGGCGGCACGGTCGGGCCTCCCGTGGTCGGTGGTGTCCCCGGCTTCGAGTACTGCTCGGGCAATTCGTCGACTTCACAATTGCCGACGGCATCCACATCCGAGGGGTGCGGAACGATCACGTACCCCGAGACAGGCGTTGTCGCCTCCATCGACAATCTGCAAGGCGGCATCACTTGTGAGGTGGCGATGGACACCGCCGAAAGGTACCTGAACGACACGTCGCTCAGCCATGCCGGAAATACTTGGTCGGCGGAGTTCGACGGCTGGCTGTGCAGCGTCTTGACTGCAACCGCCAGCGAGCTCGAAGGTCATAGTTTGGAATGTGCTGACAGATCTCGCGGTATCAGCTTTCAGGCCGTTCCGTAGATCCTCTCAGTGCTGCCGAATGTGCCCGAGGCTAGCGCCGAACCGGCACGTGCTTGGTGACTATCCGGTGGATCAGGCGAGCAGCGGTCCGGGCAGTGCGATTGTCGATGTCGAGGCTCGGGTTCAGTTCGGCGACATCGAGAACCGCGAGCTTTCCGCTGGATGTGACTCGATCACATACGTATTGGATTGTTTCCAGACTGACGCCGTAGGCCGCGGGTGCGCTGACGCCCGGCGCCACGGCGGCGGGAAGCACGTCGAGGTCGATGGTCAGGTAGACCAGATCGACGTCGTCGAGGAAGTCTGCGAGGAACTGATCCACGACGCCTCGACCGATCACTCCGCATTCTTCGTCGAGCAGATAGCGAACGCCAAGGCGGTGAGCCGTGTCGAACAGAGCAGTGGTGTTGCTCGGTTGGCTGATTCCGATCACGATGTACTGATGTGAGGTGCCTGCGGCGGCTTCGTCCTCGGCGATCTGACGAAAAGGCGTGCCGGAACTGGGGATCGGGTCGCCACGAAGGTCGAAGTGCGCATCCAAGTTGAGGATTCCGAGTTTGGCTCCGGCGGTTCGCAACTCGGAGCCCGCGACGCCGAGGTATGTACCGTAGGCGATTTCGTGTCCTCCCCCGAGAACCACGGGGAAGTGTCCCGAATCGAGCGCGGCACTGACGGCGTTCCCGAGTGCGGACTGACCGGCCTCGAGTTCTTCACCCGACACGGCAACGGTTCCCGCGTCCTGAATCTGCAGTGGTTCGGCCAGCGCCATGGAAGCCAACCCGGCTCGCAACGCGTCCGGGCCATCCGCGGCGCCGCGGCGGCCCTTGTTGCGGCGGACTCCTTCGTCGCTGGAGAATCCGATCAGAACACAGTCGCCGGGAGCTGTTTCGGCTGAATACGGTTGCACGGCACGATGCCACCGCAGATGCTCGGCAGTGGTGCCGTCGGAGCGCCCGGTCCACGGCTTGGGTTCGATGTCGACTGCGATCTGATGTGCCACGACGGCCTCCCGGTGAGTGTATTTCAGTAGCTTGTGGCGAGTACGCCGTTTTTCCAGACCTCGCGCACCAGAGGGACGCCCGGGCGGTAGGCGAGGTGGAGGTACGACGGTGCATCGAGCGCGATGGCGTCGGCACGTGTTCCGAGAGAAAGGGTTCCGACGTCGGTGCGCTGTAGCGCCCGAGCGCCACCTGCAGTGGCTGCCCAGACTGCCTCAGCGGGCGTCATGTGCATGTCTCGCACCGCAATTGCGATGCAGAACGGAAGGCTCGTGGTGTAACAGGTACCGGGATTGCAGTCGGCGCCCAGAGCTACGGTGACTCCAGCGTCGAGCAGTGCGCGGGCGTCGGGGTACTTGTTGCGGGTGGAGAAGTCGGCGCCGGGCAACAGCGTTGCGACGGTAGAACTCTGAGCCAGGGCATCGATGTCCTCGGCGGTGACGTACGTGACGTGGTCGACGGACGCTGCTCCCATCTCGACGGCGAGCTGGACTCCTGGCCCTTCGCCGAGCTGATTGCCGTGGACGCGGGGGATCAGTCCGGCGGCGACGCCTGCGCTCAGGACTGCATGAGCCTGTTCGCGGTTGAATGCTCCTCGCTCGCAGAAGACATCGATCCACTTCGCGTGTGGCGCGCAGGCAGGGATCATCTCGTCGCACGCCATGGCGACGTAATCATCGGCGCGGCCGGCATATTCGGGTGGTGGAACATGGGCGGCCAGCAGTGTGACCTCGTCGGTGAACTGCCCGGCGATCAGTGCGCTGCGTAGTTCGCTCTCGGTGTTCTGCCCGTACCCGGTCTTGCATTCGACGGTTGTGCTGCCCGAGCGCAGGGATTCGTCGAGTAGGCGTCGAACATTGGCCTGCAATTGTTCGTCGGTGGCCGAGCGCGTCGCTTCGATGGTGTTGCGAATGCCGCCGGCGGCGTACTTCTCGCCCGCCATGCGAGCCGCGAATTCCTCAGCCCGCTCGCCACCGAACACCAGGTGTGAGTGACTCTCCACGAAGCCGGGGAGCAGGGCCCGACCGCCGATATCCTGACCGATATCGGCAGCCGGGGCGTCGGCGGAATCGCCGACCCAAGCAACAACGCCGTCGTCGTCGAAAACGATTGCCGCGTCGTGTCGTACGCCGAGCTTGCCCTCACCCAGAGTCGGGTCATTGGTGACGAGGGTTCCGATGTTGGTCAGAACTGTGGTTCGAGAACCATTCGTGGTCAATGTCATTCCTAACTCAGGGTGAGGTGGTGGAGCTGTTTCAGTTCTCGGTCATCGGGATACGGACGCCGCGCGTGGCCGCCGTGTCGATGGCGTGGTCGTATCCTGCATCCGCATGCCGGATGACGCCCATCCCGGGATCGTTGGTGAGAACCGCTTCGAGCTTCTTGGCTGCGAGTTCGGTGCCGTCGGCGATGCACACCTGTCCCGCGTGGATGGAGCGTCCCATACCGACGCCGCCGCCTTGGTGAAGTGAAACCCACGACGCGCCGGACGCGGTGTTGACCAGGGCGTTGAGCAGCGGCCAGTCGGCGATCGCGTCGGACCCGTCGATCATCGATTCGGTTTCGCGGTACGGCGAGGCGACCGATCCCGAGTCGAGGTGATCGCGGCCGATGGCGATCGGCGCGGACAGTTCGCCCGAGGCGACCATCTCGTTGAACTTGAGGCCCGCGAGGTGGCGCTCACCGTATCCGAGCCAGCAGATGCGGGCCGGAAGGCCCTCGAAGGCAACCTTTTCGCCTGCCATGGTGATCCAGCGACGCAGGTGCTCGTTCTCGGGGAAGAGTTCGAGGATGGCCTTGTCGGTGGCCTCGATGTCCTTGGGATCACCGGAGAGAGCTGCCCAGCGGAAGGGGCCGAGACCTTCTTCGAAGAGCGGGCGGATGTAGGCGGGAACGAATCCTGGGAAGTCGAAAGCGCGGTCGTAGCCGGCCTTGCGGGCCTCGTCACGGATGGAGTTGCCGTAGTCGAACACCTCGGCGCCGGCGTCCATGAATCCGACCATGGCCTTGACGTGCGCGGCCATCGCGTTGCGGGAATCTTCGGTGAACTTCTGCGGATCCTTCTCCGACATGATCTTCATGTCGGGGAAGTCGATCCCGATCGGCAGGTAGGCGAGGGGATCGTGGGCCGAGGTCTGGTCGGTGACGATGTCGATGGGGGCCTTCATCTCCAGCAGCGCCGGGAAGATCTCTGCCGCATTGCCTTCGAGGCCGATGGAGAGCGGCTTCTTGGCGTCACGTGCCGCTGTCGCCAGTTCGAGCGCGTGCTCGATGCTGTCGGCCTTGGTGTCGAGGTACTTGTGGGCGATACGACGGTCGATGCGGGTGATGTCGCAGTCGACGCAGATCGCGACGCCGTCGTTCATGGTGACGGCGAGAGGCTGAGCGCCGCCCATTCCGCCGAGACCCGCAGTGAGGGTGATCGTTCCGGCGAGCGATCCGTTGTAGCGCTTCTTCGCGATGGCGCCGAAGGTCTCGTAGGTGCCCTGCAGGATTCCCTGGGTGCCGATGTAGATCCAAGAGCCTGCGGTCATCTGGCCGTACATGGTCAGGCCGAGGTCTTCGAGACGGCGGAACTCTTCCCAGTTCGCCCAGTCACCGACGAGGTTGGAGTTGGCGATCAGCACTCGCGGTGCCCACTCGTTGGTGCGGAAGACACCGACCGGCTTGCCGGACTGCACCAGCATGGTCTCGTCGTTCTTCAGCGTCTTCAGCGTGGCGACCATGGCGTCGAATGCCGCCCAACTACGTGCTGCGCGACCGGTTCCGCCGTAGACGACGAGGCTGTCCGGGTGCTCGGCAACATCGGGGTCGAGGTTGTTCATGAGCATGCGCAGGGCGCCCTCCTGCTGCCAACCGAGCGTCGTGAGCTCGGGGCCGCGGGGAGCACGGACGGGGCGCGGCTCGTGGCCGGGGGTGCTGATTTCCATGGTGTTCTCCTTGCTTAACTGAAGTTCGAAAGATGTTGGGGGATCAGACGCGAGAGTCGGTCATCGCGGTGTGATCGGGGTAGATCATCGACGAAGGTGGATTGCTGGTGCGTTTGGCGAGCGGGTAATAGATCAGCCCGGTGAACACGATGCCGACGATCCAGGAGATGTCGGCGCCGCCGAGCATGTCCGTGACGGGGCCGGTGTACATCTTCTGGGCGAGGAACGGGATCTGGGCGAGAACGCCGGCGGCGTAGCAAGCCAATGCGGTGAAGTTCCATGCTCCGTATCGACCGTTGACGTCGTAGAGCGCCGGAATGTCGATGCGCTCCTTGGAGATCAGGTAGTAGTCGATCAGATTGATCGCACTCCACGGCGTGAACACCATCAGCAACACCAGGACGAAGTTCTTGAAGTTGTCCAGGAAGTCGGCGCTGGCGGCGATCGCGATCAACACCGAGACGGCGGTGAACCCGAGAATGTAGAGGGTACGGGCGGTGCTCGAGATTCGTGACTGGCCGTTGAAGGCTGTGACGGTGGTCAGGATCGACATGAATCCGCCGTACGCGTTGAGCACGTTCACCGTCAGCTTGCCGACCAGGATGACGAAGTAGATCAGGAAGGCGATGGCAGCGGGTCCGGCCAGATCTCCCATGAAGCCGACCTGGTTACCCAGGAACGCGTCGCCGGCGCAGGCCGCGACGAGGGCGCCGAAGGTCATGGACCACTGTGATCCGATGACGCTACCGAGGAACGTCGACCAGAAGGTAGTGCTCTCGGAGGTGCTGCGCGGCAGGTAACGCGAGTAGTCGGCGACGTACGGGCCGAACGTGAGCTGCCAACCGGCGCCCAGCGAGATCGCGAGCAGGAAGGTGACGATGTCGAAGCCCTTGATACCGACGTACGAGGCGACGTCGTACTCGAGGAACAGTCGAACGGCCAGGTAGGAGAATCCGACGATGCCCACGACGGTGGCGATCCTGCCGACGATGTGGATCAGCTTGTAGCCGGTGACCGCGACGAATGCGGTGAGGAGACCGAAGACGACGATGCCGACGGTGGGGCTGTCGATGTGCAGGATCTTGTTGACGGCTTGGCCGGCCAACACGGTGCCGGTGGCAGCGAAGCCGAGGTACATCAGGATGACGAGAACTAGCGGTACGACGGCTCCCTTGACGCCGAACTGGGCGCGACTCGAGATCATCTGGGGGAGGCCCATGCGCGGGCCCTGTGCGGAGTGAAGCGCCATGACAGCGCCACCGAAGATGTTGCCGATCAGAAGTCCGACGATTGCCCAGATGGCGTCCGCGCCGAATACGACGGCGAGAGCACCGTCGACGATTGCCGTGATCTGCATGTTGGCGCCGAACCAGAGAGTGAACTGGCTGCGCGGGGTGCCGTGTCGTTCTGCATCCGGGACGACGTCGATAGTGCGTCGTTCCGGAGTGAGGATGACCTCGGCCGGTCCATCGTGAGTCATAGGCCTGTCTTTCTGCTGCGAGCCCGTCGAGCGACGGAATCGACGTCGGGGTATTGCCCACCTTCTTCGTGCTTGGTGCTTTGCGCCTGGTGCTCTGTGCGCTGGGTCACTGTCACTGCGGATAAATGTATATGCCTGTATATACAGGCGTCAATACCTGAAACCCGATTTCGCGTAAATGCTGTGTAACACCGCTCGAGGATCAGAAACCCTTACCAGGGTTGAGGATTCCGAGTGGATCGAACGCGGCCTTGATCGATCGGTGCAGTTGCATGCTGTCCTCACCGAGCTCGAGAGAGAGCCAGCGACGCTTCAGAACGCCGACGCCGTGCTCTCCGGTCAGAGTTCCGCCGAGTTCGAGAGCACGCCGGAAGACCTCGTCCGCGGCGGTCCACACGGCTTCGGGGGCCGAGCCGTCGGCAGTGCGGTCGAAGACGAAGGTCGGATGGACGTTGCCGTCACCCGCGTGCGCGACGGTCATGATCTTGACCGAGTGCTCGGCGGCCGCCCGGTCGATACTTTCGAGCATGTCGGGCAGTTTCGACCGCGGAACCCCGACGTCTTCCACCAGACATTGCCCGAGTCGTTCGGATGCCGGATAGGCGAGTCGGCGAATCTCGAGTAGTTGTGCGGCTTCTGCTGCGTCCTGTGAGACGGCGACAAAATCGGCGCCGGCCTGCTCGAAGTGTTTCTGCATCGCCGCGGCTGCTGCGTCGGCATCGACCCCATCGGCCTGTGCGATCAGCATCGCGGCGGTGTTGTCTTCCAACCCGATTCGTTTCCAGTCGTCGACTGCGCGAAGGGTTGCTCGATCGATCAGCTCCAGCAGGCTCGGCCCGATTCCGTCGCGAACGACCGCGGCAACCGCGTCCGCTGCGGAGCGGAGAGAATCGAAACTGCCAACGACGGTGACCGGTGCTCTCTTGGGCTTGGGCTGCAACTTGAGCGTGGCACTCGTGACGACTCCGAGTGTTCCTTCCGAACCGACGAGAAGACTGGTCAAGTCGTATCCCGCAACACCTTTGACGGTCCTTCGGCCTGTCCGCACGATCCGACCGTCGGCGAGCACAACCTCGAGACCCAGGACTGAATCGCGGGTGACGCCGTACTTCACGCAACGCAGTCCACCGGCGTTGGTGGCGATGTTTCCGCCGATCGTGGAGATCTCGAAGCTGCTCGGATCGGGGGCGTACATCAGCCCGTACTCGTCTGCTGCTCGACTGATGTCAGCGTTGATCACCCCGGCTTCCACGACAGCGAGCTGATCGTCCGGATTGACCTCGAGAATCGAGCGCATGCGAGTGGTCGAGATGACCAGGCAGCCCTCGACGGCTGCCCCGCCACCCGCCAAACCGGTCCCCGCACCACGGGTTACCACCGGGACACGATGAGCAGTAGCCCATTTCAGAGCCTGGGAAATGTCGGCCGCAGTTTCAGCGAGCATGACGGCTGCCGGATGGCCGGGTTCGGCGAGATGGGCCTCGTCGCGACGGTACGAGTCCATTACCGCCGGGTCGGTGATCAGGCGACTCGAACCGATCGACCGAGCGAGTTCGTGGACGGACATTCTTTTCTCCAGTCGGTCAAAGGTTTTGTGCGAGAGCGTCCACAGCTGAGATCACGGCGTCTTCTGCGTCCCGCTCGCCGACGGTGACCCGCACCCCCTCGCCAGGGAACATCCGGACCGAGACACCCTGGGCGACGCAAGCCGCTTCTAGTGCAGAAGCTCTCTCGCCGAGAGGGATCCAGACGAAGTTCGCTCCGCTGGGGACGGACTCGACGCCGCGCACAGCGAGTTTTTCACGTAGGTGAGCGCGACCCGCGGTTACCGTTTCGACTATCGAATCGGTGTGCGCCGGATCGGTCAGCGCTGCGCAGGCCGCGGCCTCGGCAACGGCGCTGAGCCCGAAGGGCGGTGCCGCGCTGGAAAGGTCCGCTGCGATCGCCGGATTGGTGATGGCATAGCCGGCCCGAAGGCCGGCCAATCCGTAAGCCTTGGAGAAGGTTCGGAATACGACTATGTTGGGAAAGGCTCGAAGCAGGTCGACGCCGTCGACATCGCTGGTCGCGAACTCCCGGTAAGCCTCGTCCAGAAGGATGAGGACGTCACCCGGGATCGAGCGGGCGAACGAGACGAACTCGGCGGTCGAGAACTCGCTTCCGGTCGGATTGTTGGGGTTGCAGACGAGTACCGCGCGGGTCTGCGGAGTCACGGCTGCCGCCATTGCACTCAGATCGTGCCGGTGTTCGGAATCGAGTGCGACGGGTACACCGCTCGCCCCGGCGATTCCGATCAGAATCGGGTACGCCTCGTAGCTGCGCCACGGGTAGACGACTTCGGTGCCCGGGCCCGTGTATGCGGTCAGTACCTGCTGGAGCAGTGCCAACGACCCGGCGCCGACCAATACCTGGTCGTCGCCGACGCCCAGGCGGTCGCTCAACCGGGCGATCAGCGTGTCGCCGAACAGCGACGGATACAAGTGCGAGTGTGAGGCCGCGAGATTGACGGCCTCGAGAATTGCCGCCGAGGGTGCAACCGTCGACTCGTTGCTCGACGCCCGCCACCGAACCTGCTCGAGGCCGGCGGCTTTGGAGTATCGAGGGAGTGCTTCGATTTCGGGTCGGGGGCGAGGCCGCAGCGCTCCGGGCGCGCTCATGCCAGGGCGCCGATCGCGTTCTCCGCGGCCGCAACGAGTGCACCGGATGCCGCCAAGTCCACCGCGGCCTCGATCTCGGGGGACAGGAAGCGATCGGTGCCCGGCCCCTGCACCTTCTCGCGCAGGGTCCGAAGGACGGCTCCGGTGGCTGGTGAGGGCTCGAGTGGGGATCGCAAATCGATTCCTCGTGCTGCAGTGAGTATCTCGATCGCGAGAACTCGGGTGAGACCGTCGATGGACCGGCGGAGCTTACGTGCACCCGACCATCCCATGGAGACGTGATCTTCCTGCATGGCCGAGGAGGGAATCGAATCGACGCTGGCGGGGCTCGCGAGTCGCTTGAGTTCGGACACGACGGCAGCTTGTGTGTACTGCGCGATCATCAGTCCGCTGTCGACTCCGGGGTCGTCGGCAAGGAAGGGAGTCAGACCGTGGTTGCGCGCAACATCGAGGAAGCGGTCGGTTCGGCGTTCGCTGATACCCGCGACATCCGCGGTCACGATGGCGAGGAAGTCCAAGACGTAAGCCACGGGAGCTCCGTGGAAGTTACCGTTGGATCGAACCCGTCCGTCGAGGGTGACAACGGGATTGTCGACAGCACTGGCCAATTCGCGCCCGGCGACGAGGCGGGCGTGATCGACGGTGTCGCGTGCGCCGCCGGCGACCTGCGGTGCGCACCGCAGTGAGTACGCGTCTTGAACCCTGGTGCAGTCAGGGCCCGCATGGCTGGCGACGATCGGGGAATCGGCAAGCAGACGCACCATGTTCGATGCGGCCGCGCCCTGGCCGGGGTGGGGGCGAAGCGCTTGGAGGTCCGCGGCGAACACCTGATCGGTGCCGAGCAAGCCCTCGACGCTCATGGCGGCAGCGATGTCGGCCAACTTGAGCAGATGATCGAGATCGGTGATCGCAAGGGCCAGTTGGCCGAGCATCCCGTCGGTACCGTTGATCAGTGCGAGGCCTTCTTTCTCGGCCAGAACCACCGGTTCGAGGCCATGGGCAGCCAATGCTGTTGCCGCATCGGTGAGTTCACCGTCTGCGGTGCGGACGGAACCTTCGCCGATGATTGCCATCGCCACATGAGCCAGTGGTGCCAGATCTCCCGAGCATCCGAGGCTGCCGTATTCGTGCACCACCGGGGTGATGCCTGCGGTGAGTAGGTCGGCGTACGCCTGTGCGACCACGGGGCGCACTCCGGTCCTTCCGGTGGCGAGCGTCGACAGGCGCAGAAGCATCAAGGCCCGGATCACTTCGCGTTCGACTTCCGGTCCCGAACCTGCCGCGTGTGAGCGGATCAGGCTGCGCTGCAACTGCGTCCGCAGATGCGCCGGAATGTGCCGGGTGGCAAGTGCGCCGAATCCGGTGGAAACCCCGTAGACCGGCGTGGGATCTGCGGCCAGGGCCTCGATGCGTGCACGACTTTCGGCGATCGCGGTCAGTGATTCCGCGGTCAATGCGACGCCGTAACCGTTGCGCGCGACGTCGACGACGTCGGCGATGGTGACAGCCCCGATTCCGACCTCAATGGTTCGGGTGGCTGTATGGGTGGCAGGGGTGGCCTTCATGGGACTCCAATGATGATGCGGTGGTGTTTCAGCAAGTCTTGTATACGAGACTCTAGTCTTGAATATGAGACGAAAACAAGGCCCGCAAAGTACGGAACGGAGAAATTGGCTACATGTCTGCGGTCGGGGTCTCCACCATTCGATCTCCGAGATCGGCGGAGAACTCGGCGCTGACGGCGCGCACTCGGTCGGCGATCAGGGCACTCTCCTCGGCCGATTTGGAGCCCGAGAGGAAGGTGACGCCGAGAGCTGCGACCGGACGACCGTCCCGCGTGATCACGGGGCTGGCGATGCAATTGATCCCGGATGTCGTCGCATTCTCTTCGACCGCATATCCGCTCTCACGTGCTGCGGCGAGCAGTTCTCGCAGTTCGGCGAGCGTCGACGGTCCCGTTCCGGTCCGCGTCGGCCAGGTGTATCCCTCGTAGAGCGCGCTGATCTGTTCCACGTCCAGACGGCTCAGAATCGCGCGCCCGACTGCGGTGAGATGCGCTGGAAGGCGAGTCCCGATTTCGGTCACCAATCGCACGCCCGGCTTCAGTGGTTCACGTTTGTCGAGGTAGATGACGTCAGACCCCTGTAGTACCGCCAGATGGGACGTCTCATCCGTCGACTGAGTGAGTGCCAGCATGAATCGTTGGCCCTCACGGTGAAGTGGGCCCGAGCGCATGTACGACGCACCGACTTCGAACGCCGAGACACCCAGGGTCCAGGCGCGTTGATCAGCCCAGTACGAGACGAACCGTCGATCTCGCATGACATTGAGTAGATGATGCGTCGTACTTTTCGGCAGGTCGAGGGCGCTCGAGATTTCGGCCGTCGCCAGCGGCACACCCCGGCGAGCCAGCAGATCGAGCACGTCGAGCACACGCTCAGCGGATTTCACGCGGCTCGTGCTCATGTGGGGTGTGTCCTTACGAGTAGGTAGGAAATCCGGAGCGGGGAACCACATTGTCTCGGATACGAGACTGAATCGCCAAGTGCTCGGGGTGGTCAGGGAGCCTGGCTGCCGAGTTCCGCGGACAACCGGGCGCAGTGCTCCACCAAGACGCGACCGTGGCTGGCGCAGACCTCGTCCGTGAGACGGAATGTCGGGCCGACGACGCTGAGCGCTCCGGCTATCTGACCGACTGCGTTGTAGATCGGCGCGGCAACTCCGGTCGAGTGATCCTCGATGGTGTCGTGCGCAATGGCGTACCCGCTCTCACCTACCTTGCCGCTCAACGCTGCGCCGACGGCGGTGCCGTCCAGGGGAACGCTCTGTCCCACCCACCCCATGTGGCGGATCGCGTGCGTGCCCTCGATCTGATCGAGATACAGCGCAGTGTCTTTCGGTCCCATCGTCGACAGGTAGGTCGATTCCCTCGTGGTTTCGGCGATGGCCTTCATCGCGGGCCGGGCTCTCGGCAACAGTTGATTGTCACCGAGAGCGCGAGCTCCGATCTGCAATAGCCGCGGGCCGACGCGATAGACGTTGTCCTCGCCGCGAACGACGAACTCGGTTTGTTCGAGGCTTCTGATCAGGCGAAGGGCGGTACTGGTTGCCAGATCGGTTGCCTTGGCGGCGTCGCCGAGCGTCAATCCGCCGTGCTCGACGATCGCACCGAGAAGTTCGAACGTGCGATTCGCGCTGCGGGTCACGTCGCCGGGGGCCATGTCCTACTCCAAGTGCCGAGGGATGTCTGCGCTGAATCTATCGCGAGCCCGGCAGTACCTCACCGTGGTGCTCGTCCAGCAGGGGACTGCGGCGGACATCGGGGCGTTGGCTCTCACCGAACACGACGGGCTGTCGTACGTAGGAGATCTTTCCTGCTACCGGGTGCTCGAACGATTCGACGACTCCGCGATACTCGGCCTGTGCGGAGGTGAGTGCCTGCTGGACGTCCCAGATCTCCGAGCCGGCGAGGCCCGCGTCGCCGAGAATGCCGACCACGTCGGCGACGGTCTTTCCGGCAGCCCAGTTTTCGATCTCCTTGCGCAGTGCCGGCTCGTTCTCGGTCCGGGCGGTGTCGTCGGCAAATCGAGGATCTGCGATCAGGTCGATGCGATTCATCGTCTGCGCCAATTTCTCGAAGCCGGATTGGCTCGCAACCGCGAGGACAAAGAGTCCGTCGTCGGCCCGATAGGTGTCGAATGGTGTCGACACCGGATGACGGTTGCCGACGCGTGGGGGAGTGAGCCCGGTGGATTGCAGTTGGCTGTGTGCTGTCGGCAGCATGGCGAGCATGCTGTCGAACATCGCGACGTCAAGGTGCTGCCCGAGTCCGGTCGCCCGTGCACTCAGCAGGGCGGTACTGATTCCCCAGGCGGCGAACAGCCCGGCGACCAGGTCTCCGAACGACTCACCCAACCGTGTCGGGCCGGATTCCTCCGAACCGGTGATGCTCATGATTCCCGAAAGAGCCTGGACTACAAGGTCGTAGGCGGCGGCGCCGGACATGGGTCCGTCCTGGCCGAAACCGGAGATCGACGCGTACACGATCCGCGGATTGCGAGCCCGCGCAGCTTCGTAGTCGATTCCCAGGCGCTTGGTGACGCCAGGGCGAAAGTTTTCGACGACGACGTCGGCGGTCTCGATGAGCGTCAGCAGCGCCTCACGGTCCTCGTCGTTCTTGAGGTTGAGTGCCACCGAACGCTTGCCGCGATTGAGCACGTTGAAGTAGATGCTTTCACCGTCGCGGAACGGGCCGAGGTGCCGAGAGTCTTCACCGTGTTCGGATTCGATCTTGACGACATCCGCACCGGCGTCGGAAAGCAGTGCGGTGCAGTAGGGTCCGGCGAGGACGCGCGAGAGGTCGATGACCCGGATGCCATCGAGTGGTGGAAGTGCAGACATGTCCGTGCCTTTCAGAAATCGGTGGAACGCGGCGACGGAGCGTTGCCGGCAATGGTGAGCAATTGGATCTGCGAGGTGCCCTCGAAGATGCGGAGAATGCGGCAATCGCGGTACAGGCGTTCGATTTCCGATTCGCGCATGAATCCCGCGCCACCGTGGATCTGCACGGTTTGATCGACGATCGAGAAGCAGGCCTCGGTGGCGACGTACTTCGAAATCGATGCGGCGCGGCGGATGTCCTGACCGTCGTCCTTGACGTCGGCGGCCCAGTCTGCGGTGACGCGTGATGCGACCAGTTGCGCGTCGCAGCCACCGAGGAGTAGCTGAATTGCCTGGAAGTCGAAGATAGGCGTGCCGAACTGCTTTCGCTCCGTTGCGTACTCGCGTCCCAGTTCCCAAGCGCGCAAAGCGATGCCGTTCGCCATTGCCGCTACGTCGATGCGTGCCCGGTTCAGTGCGGTCAAGGCGATGTTGCCGCCGCGACCTTCGGTGCCGATCACCGAGTCGAGCGGCAGCACGACGTCGTCGAGGTAGACGGTGTATGTCGGAGCCGAACGAATTCCCATCTTGTCCTGCGGCTCCGAGTAACTGATTCCCGGAGTGCCCTTGGGGACGACGAAGGCGGTGATGCCGCGGAATCCTGCGCTCGGGTCCGTCTTGGCGAAGAGCACGACCAGGTCGGCTTCCTTCGCGTTGGAGATGTACGTCTTGGATCCGGAGAGATGCCAGCCGTCGTCCTCGCGTCGAGCGACGGTACGCATCGAGGCGATGTCGGAGCCGGCGTCGGGTTCGGTGAGTGCAAATCCGGCCAGCAGTTCGCCCGACGCGAGCTGGGGCAACCAGCGGTGCTTCTGCTCTTCGGAACCGCCGACGAGAATCGGCTCGAGGCCCAGGTAGTGCGCGGTGTAAATCGATGCCAGTGCGGCGTCGGTGCGTGCAACTTCTTCGATGGCGACCAGTTGGGTTCGTGTCGACAGGCCCAGACCGCCGAATTCCTCCGGCACGGAAATGCCCATGAGGTCCTGCTGTCCGAGGCGCTTGACCAGCTGAGCCGGGAACTCTTTGGATTCGTCGCGTGCGGCTGCTCCGGGTTGGATCTCGGCGTTGGCGAAGGCTCGGACGGTGCTGCGGAACTCAGCGAGATCAACGCTGTCGATGTCGTGCGCGGTCTGGGTGGTCACGGGGGCTCCTTCGAAGCGAGGTAGTTCACGAATTTCATCTAATGGAATCTAATTGCCACTAGTTGGCACGACTGACTATGGCTGAGGGTGGCGAATTTGTCCAGGGGTGGAGCTGTTGTGTCGCGGCTCACGTTCTGCAATGATCAACTTGTCTAAACCTGTATAGACAAGTTGATCGCGGATCGAACCCCCTACAAGTCGGAAGCAGCGTGGCTTTCGGCGGAAGGTGCTGACATGAGCCTCGTTTCAGTCGACACGACACCGGACTCCGAGAATGTGAGGAGGGTGTGCAGTAGGTATTTCGAGGGCTTGTCGGCTGATCGATACGCGGCGCTCGCCGAAGACCGCAAGCTTGCGATGGTCGCCGCGCACATGGATCTTTCGCGCCGACGGGGACACAACTCGTCGATCTCGAGACTCGCGCCGGCCGGGGAGCTGGGGGACGGGCCGGCAATTCAATACGTCGGCGACGACATGCCGCAGCTCGTCGAAGCGGTTCTGGCGACACTTGCCCGCGCGCGCATGGAGCCGGAATTCGTGGTGCACCCAGTGCTTCGCACAGTCGTGCAACCGGCGCACAGCACTGAAGACACCCGGGTCGGGGGGCGTGCCGAATCATGGATCCACATAGGACTACCCGCACATTGTTCGGACGCGCAGGCGCAGGTGATCGCTGATGACGTCGCCGGAATCCTCGACCGTATCGCGCGTGCCTTCCGCGATACCTCGCCCCTGCGGGATCTCGTCGACGAGGCGCGCGGGCAACTGGCCTCGGGCGGTCACGCCGAAGAAGCTGACTTCCTCCAGTGGTGCAGTGCCGGAAACTTCAGTGTCGTCGGCGGTGCGCGAACAATCGACAGGCACGAGCCGTACACCCTCGGCGTGCTCCCCGATCCAACCGGCTCTTCGGATTCGAAGGCGGTGCCCCTCGCGATCGGAGTGGTGTACCTCGGGCAAGGGTTCGGTGGATCCGCATACGCCACAGAGATCGACGTGTCAGTCGGTGACCGTGAATACCGATTCATCGGGTCCTTCACCTCGACCGGACTTGTCGCAGACGTCAGGCGGACCCCCCTCGTGCGAGGGCGCGTCGCAGACATCTTCGACGCCTCCGGATCCACCGTGGATTCGTTTGTCGGACAATCGATGCTGGCGGTGATTCAGTCGATTCCGATCACAGTCCTCTTTGCCGCCGACCCGGCCCGAATTGCGGACGCACTGGACGAACTCACTTCTGTGGACGGCCGCACGTCGTTCCATCTGTTCCTGCAACCCGTTGGATGCTCTCCGACGACGGGGCAAGACCAGGAGCTGTCGGCTTTGCTGTTCGTTCCGCGCGAGAAATTCAGTACGACGATCAGAACAACGGCCGAGTCGGTACTCGCCGAGGCGCTCGGTGCCCGCACCATCGAGTTCTCCAGTCGAGTATCGGAATCTCCCTTGGCTGTCGTGCATTTCACGGCCACAGTCGGCGGCGGCGCGAACTTTGCATCGGCGCGACAAGCGCGGGAGATTCGGGATCTCGTCGTCGACGCGTGCCTGACGTGGGACGAGCGATTCGTTCTGGATGCTTCGCACTACGACGAGCAGCGCAGGCGTGCTCAGTTCGCCGAGCAAGTTCCGGTGGCATACAAGCAGGATTTCGACGCCGTCCGCGCCGCCGAGGACATGGCGGTATTCGACGGCCTCGAACTCGGAGAGGTGAGCCCACGGTTGGCCCGATCTGTCGACGGACCCGGTACTCACCGACTCGGGCTGTACGTATCGGGTGACCCGCTCTCGCTGGGCGAGGTGCTGCCCGTATTGCAGAGCCTGGGGGTCGACGTGGTCGACGAGCGTCCGTACGAGCTCGTCTCGGCAGGCTCGGAACAGTCCTGGATCTACGAGTTCACGCTCGACTATCCGAGTGCGCCGGTCGAAGGCTTCGACAACTTTGCCGCGCGGTTCGCGGCGACGTTTGCCGCGGTTCGAAACGGCTCCGCCGAGCCGGACTCGTTCAACGAACTTGTCGCGATCGCCGGACTCGGTTGGAAACAAGTAGTGGTGCTGCGGGCATACGCGGAGTTCTTGCAGCAAGGAGAATTTCCGTACAGCACCAGTCGCGTCGCCGAGGTACTTGCCGATCATCCCGAGATCGCCGCCGGTCTGTGCGAATTGTTCGAGAGCCGTTTCGATCCCGACGTCGTCGACGGAGATCGAGGTGCGCGTGCAGCAGCGGAGGTGGAAACAGCCGTGGCACAAGTGCAAGGACTCGACGCCGATCGGATCCTGCGCGCGTTGTCCGAACTGGTCCGTAACACGTTGCGTACCAACTACTTCGTCTATGGCACCGAATCGCTCGGCGCACTCTCGTTGAAGTTCGATTCGGAGAAGCTGTCCGTACTGCCCTTCCCTCGACCGAAGTTCGAGATATTCGTGTACTCACCCGATGTAGCAGGTGTGCACCTTCGCTTCGGTACGGTTGCCCGCGGCGGCTTGCGCTGGTCGGATCGGAAAGAGGACTTCCGCACCGAGGTACTGGGATTGGTGAAGGCGCAGGCAGTCAAGAACGCAGTCATCGTGCCTGTCGGTGCGAAGGGCGGATTTGTCGTCAAACGCCCGCCGGTTCCAGGGCAGGGTGTAGACGCAGACCGAGAAGCTACCTTGGCGGCCGGGATCGAGTGCTACCGATCCTTCATTCGCGGACTACTTGATCTCACCGACAACGTCGACAAACAGAGCGGCGCCGTTGTCGCGGCGCGAAGGGTCGTTCGCCACGACGGGGACGACACTTATCTTGTTGTCGCCGCGGACAAGGGCACTGCAAAGTTCTCCGACATCGCGAACGACGTTGCCGCGCAGTACGGATTCTGGCTCGGCGACGCCTTCGCATCCGGCGGATCGGTCGGCTACGACCACAAAGCCATGGGTATCACGGCGAAGGGCGCCTGGGAGAGTGTCAAGCGGCACTTCCGGGAATTCGGCGTCGATACCCAGCACGACGACTTCACCGCGGTGGGGATCGGAGACATGAGTGGTGACGTCTTCGGTAACGGTATGTTGTGCAGCAGGCACATTCGTCTCATCGCGGCGTTCGATCATCGGCACGTGTTCGTCGACCCGAACCCGTCACCTGAGCGCTCGTACGACGAGCGATCACGTCTCTTCTCGCTCCCACGATCGTCGTGGGCCGACTACGACCCGACCTTGATCAGTGCGGGTGGCGGAGTGTGGGAACGCTCGGCGAAGCGCGTTCCGATCAGTGACGAGATGCGACAGGCACTGGGTCTCGACGCCGACGTCACCGAACTGACTCCACCGCAACTGGTTCGGGCGATTCTGCGGTCCCCGGCAGATCTCTTGTGGAACGGCGGCATCGGAACGTACGTCAAGGCCTCCGGTGAGTCCGACCTCGAAGTCGGCGACAAGAGTAATGACGCGGTTCGGGTGAACGGCAACGAAGTGCGTGCACGTGTGATCGGTGAAGGAGGCAACCTCGGCCTCACCCAAGCAGGACGAATCGAATACGCGCGTATCGGCGGACGGATCAATACAGACGCCCTCGACAATTCCGCGGGAGTCGATTGCTCCGATCACGAGGTGAACATCAAGATCCTTCTCGACTCCCTGATCAGCTCAGGCGTCGTCGCGGACTCACATCGCGATGCACTGCTCGAATCGTTGACCGATCAGGTCGCCGAACTCGTTCTTGCAGACAACCGTTCACAGAACGAACTGATGGGCACCACGCGTGCGGATGCGGGGGCAATGATCGGCGTGCACGGCAGAGTGATTTCGAACCTCGAATCTCGCGGAATCGTCGACCGCGTCATCGAAGGGTTTCCGACCAAGAAGCAGTTCGCCGCGGCCGAGAAGACGGGAACGGGGCTGACGTCGCCGGAACTCGCCACACTGATGGCCCACGTCAAACTCGATCTGAAATCCACGCTGTTGGCTGGAAGCTCGATCGACAACCAGATCTACCGCAAGGCGCTGGTGAACTACTTTCCGGAGGGCGTTCGAGATGCAGGGGGCGACGCCCTCGACCGGCACCCATTGCGGCGCGAGATCGTCGCGACCGTGCTGACGAACAACGTCATCGATCGGGGCGGCATCACCTATGCGTATCGGCTCGGTGAAGAGGTCGGCGCTGATCCGGAAGACGCGGTACGTGCCTTCACCGTGGTTTCCGAGGTGTTCGGACTGTGGAAGTTGTGGCACGACATCAGCAAAGCCTCGATCTCGACCGCCGTATCCGACGAGTTGATCCTGCTCACCAGGCGACTGCTCGACCGGGCGTCACGGTGGATGCTGACGCGTCGGCCGCAACCGCTGGCCGTCGGGGCCGAGATCAGCAGATTCGGTGATCGCATCGCGGAGGCGTCGACCGAGCTCGATGACTGGCTGGTAGGCGCAGATCAGCGGAACCTGGCTGCGCGAACGGTCCTCATCACGGACAAGGGCGCGCCGGAGAACCTGGTCAGGCGAGTGGAGATATTGCTCGATCAGTTCGGACTGCTCGATGTGGTGGAGATCGCTGACCTCGCCGATCGCGCAATCTCGGAGACCGGTGAACTCTACTTCCGGCTCGGTGAGCATGTTGGGCTCGTCCCGATGCTCAATCGAGTGTCGGCATTGAGCAAGGACGGAAAATGGAACGCATTGGCGAGGTTGTCGCTGCGGGACGAATTGTACTCGACGGTGCGGGCCTTGACCCTCGACGTCTTGGCCGACGCGGAAGCGGGTGACTCGACAGCGGAAAAACTCTCCAGGTGGGAAGAAAGGAATGCGTCGAGAATCGAGAGGTCGACTCTCGCGCTCGCCGAGATCGAGGCATCGGGGCAACACGATCTTGCTGCGCTTTCGGTTGCGACGAGCCAATTGCGGCGCATGGTGGGCTAGGCCCGGCGCGGACGCCCGCGGATTGATCGGAAAGGTGCGCGAGACGGATAGACTTCGAAGGCCGAACGGGAGAACCGACTCGGTGGTTTTCGACGAACGGGTGGTGGCGATGGCGATTGCTGAAGTGGACGCAGAACTCGCCGTGCTGTTCAACGAGGCAGGCGGCGAGTCCGCCCCTGCCTACGAACGGGTGAAGAACCTCGTGGTCTCGCAGATCAATTCGGGTCGGTGGACCGAAGGCGATCAGCTGCCTTCGGAAAATCAACTGGTCAGTGCACTTGGGTTGTCACGTATGACGATCAACCGAGCGCTTCGTGAACTCACCAGCGACGGTCTGATCGTGCGGATGATGGGGGTCGGTACTTTTGTCGCCGCCACGAAGACCGCGTCCCCGCTGTTCGAAGTAAAGAACATCGCCGACGAGATTCAGCGCCGCGGCCACCGTCATCGAACCGAGGTCGTCTTCGTTCGTGAGGAAGAAACCGACCACGGGCAGACGTTCCTTCGTGAATCGGTGGGCAAACGGGTGTTCCATTCGCTGATGGTGCACTTCGAGGACGAAACCCCGATTCAGGTGGAAGACCGGTTCGTGAATCCGAACGAGGCGCCCGACTATCTGCGCCAGGACTTCACCGCGATCACCCCCAACAACTACTTGAGTGACGTTGCGCCTCTGGTTCGCGGCGAGCATGTCGTGGAAGCAGTGTTAGGTAGCCCGGACGAATGCGAGCTGCTCCGCATCGATCGAGGGGAACCGTGTCTGCTGATTCGCCGCCGCACCTGGTCGGCCAACGGGTTGGTCAGTGCGGCGCGCTTGATCCACCCCGGTTCACGCAATCGCTTGGAAGGAACCTTCGAGCGCTGATCGTTTCGAGTGGCGAGTCCTGAACGCAGGCTCGTCCGATCGCACCATTTTCGGGGTCGAGTTCGGTGCAATCGACCAGGACGTGACTGCGAGCACACTGAGATCATGGGTGGACGGTTATTGCTTCCGCAACCTCACTTCCCGACGAGTGAGACCTGAGCGGATCGCAGCAACGCTGTCTACGCCACTGGCTTCCATGATCGAAGGAGTTCGACCTGTGACCGACTTGCCCAAGGACCTACTTGTCGCCCCGAAGTGGCAGGAACGCCTCGACGAACTGGCAGCCAAGCATTCGGTACCTGGCGCGCAGGTCGGTGTGATCGCGCTGGGCGAAGACGGTGCAGCGGATATCCGTGTCATCACCACCGGAGTGACGAGCCTGAACACGCGTGTCGACGTCGACGCCGACACCCTGTTCCAGTACGGATCAGCGAGCAAGATCTGGACGACGACTCTGATCATGCAGCTCGTCGACGAGGGCAAGCTGACGCTGGACACCCTGGTGGTGGAGGTGCTTCCGGAGTTCACGATCGCGGATCCTTCCAACACGAAGGAAATCACGATCCGCCAGTTGCTCACGCACACAAGCGGTATCGACGGAGACCTGTTCAACGACACCGGCGACGGCGACGACTGCGTCGAGAAGTACGTCGACGAACTCGCGACCGCGATCAGCGTCACCGAGCCCGGCGGGCATCTGAGTTACAGCAATGCAGGTTTCGCCGTTGCCGGCCGTATCGTCGAGGTTCTTCGTGAGATGACGTGGGACGAGGCGTTGGTCGAATACCTCTGGAAGCCACTCGGATTGACGCACATCATCACCAAGGCCAAGGATGCCCCGCTGTTCCGCACCGCCGTCGGTCATGTGGCGAACCCGGATCGGACGTCGCCGGACAAGGTGGTTCCGACCAAGCAGTGGCTGCTTCCGCGCGGTATCGGTCCGGCCGGGATCATCACCGGATCCGTCAGCTCGCTTCTGACCTTCGGTGCTGCACACATGCGTGACGGCCTCGCGTTGACGGGTGAACGCATCCTGTCCGAAGAATCCGCGCGTCTGATGCGCACCCCACAGTTCGACCTGACCGCGGTTTCGAGCGTCGATCAGGCCTGGGGGCTCGGCTGGATCCTGTCCGACTGGGGCGGTGTGACGTCCGCGCAGCACGGTGGTGCGACGATCGGCCAGATCACTCGTTTTCACACCTTCCCCGAACTCGGCCTGGCCATGGCAGTTGTCACCAACTCGCGTGGTGGCGGTGCCCTGGCTCACGACATCGAGAAGGAGATCGCTCAGGAGCTCGATCTCGTTCTGCCGGAGCCGAAGTCCGAACCGGATGCAGCAGACATCGATCTGTCTCACATTCTCGGGACCTATGAATCGACAACCGTTCGAATCGAACTCACGCGTGGCGACGACGGCGGATTCCAGGTTCAGAACTTCGCCAAGGTCGAGATCGACGGCGAGCCGCCGGCCCCGCCCACCAAGGTCGTGCCTCTGTCTGCTTCCCGGTTCTCGATCAGTAACGAGAGCGCTTCTGGCGAGATGGCTCACCTCACGATCGATGGCGAGGAATATCTGTACATGACACGGCTTTTCAAGAAGATTTCCGACTAGCCGCGGCGAGATGATTCTCTCCGCTGAATGAATTCTCGGGCAGGTCGAGGGCGATGAGGGCCCTCGACCTGCCCGCACTACTTTCTCGAGGAAAACTCATGTTGAAACCTCTCGCTCCCTTTCCGGACGTGAATCACCCAGCGGCACTGGATGCTTACGGCCTTGCGCCGGTCATCGACGGTCACAACGATCTGGCATGGACGGCTCGCGAAACTGCCGCATACTCGGTGGAAAATCTGGAGAAGGATTCCATATTCCAAACCGACATCGACAAACTCGGTCGCGGTGGCGTCGGTGCGCAGTTCTGGTCGGTTTACACCCCGTGTGACAGGACGGAGGCCGAGGCTGTTCAGTACACACTCGAGCAGATCGACTACGTGTACCGGATGATCGAGCGGTACCCGGATACTTTCGAATTCGCGCGCACCGGTGACGACGTGCGTCGCATCTGGAGCGAGGGCAAGGTCGCGTCATTGTTGGGTGCGGAGGGCGGTCACAGCATCGGCAGTTCGCTCGGCGTCCTGAGAATGATGGCGCGCCTTGGTCTTCGGTACATGACTCTGACGCACAACGACAACACCGGGTGGGCGGACTCCGCGACGGACACGCGCGTACACGGCGGGCTGACCGACTTCGGTCGCGAGATCGTGCGCGAAATGAACCGGCTCGGCGTGCTCGTCGACCTGTCGCACGTCTCGGTGGAAACGATGAGAGATGCCATCGAGACGTCGTCGGCGCCGGTGATCTTCAGCCATTCGTCCTGCACTCAGCTATGCGGTCACCCCCGCAATGTTCCCGACGAGGTCATGAGGCTGCTCGCGGACAACGGCGGGGTCATCATGATCGCCTTTGTGCCCATGTTCCTTTCTTCCGAGTACAACGAGTGGTTCAAAGGCGGGCGGGTCGGCCCACGGCCGGCGATGACGGTGGACCATCTGGCCGATCACGTCGAGCATGCCCGAGACGTCGCGGGCATCGACCACATCGGTTTGGGAAGTGACTACGATGGGTTCGACGACTTTCCGGACGGTATGCAGGACGTATCCGGTTTCGCGGTGTTGATAGACCGTCTGGCGGAACGCGGTTGGTCCGCGGAGGACTTGGCAAAGCTGATGGGCAACAACGTGTTGCGTGTGCTCGACGAGACCAGTGCGGCCTCGATATCGAGCCTTTCCTAGCCGTATCGACGCCCGAGAAGATGAGGATGAGAATGAAGAAGATTCGTACCGTTGCACTGAAGGTGGTTGCTTCGGTGTCCGTAGTTCTGGTTGTGCTGGTAGCGATAGCGCTCGTAATCAACGTCGGCTCCAGCAAGGCGAACGTTCCGACCGCGGAAACGGGCAACCAGTTCGTGTCCGTCGACGGCAAGAACATGAGCTACTCGATTCGCGGCAGCGGTGATCGGACCATCGTGCTGCTGCCCGGGTTCGGAACGTCCGCACCGATCCTCGACTTCAAATCACTCATCGACGAGCTTGCACCTGACTACCGCGTTGTCACGATCGAGCCCTTCGGCTACGGATACAGCGACGCAACCGACAAGGACCGCACGGCTGAGAACATCGTCGAAGAGATACACGAGGCTGTGCAGGCCTTGGGGATTGACGAATACATCCTCATGGGTCACTCCATCACAGGTGTTTATGCCTTGGACTACACCGCGAAGTACGGCGACGAGGTCACCGCTTTCGTGGGCATCGACAGCAGCGTCCCGGGGCAGCCGAACATGGACACCAAGTTCCCGATCGAAGTCTTCCGCGTTGCAAAGAAATTGGGCTTCTCCGACGTTCTGGCGAAACTCGGTGGCAGTGAGGAAACCGATGCCTACCTCGATGAAGCCGAGAAGGCAGAGATGAGCCGACTGGTCGCGAAGAACAACTTCAGCGACACGTATCTGAACGAAATGGATCACCTTTCCAGCAACTTCGCCGCGGCGATCGGCAAGACGTTCCCTGCCGATCTCCCGATTCTGTTGTTTGCAGTACAGAATTCCAAGGTCCAGGGCTGGACAGAGCTGCACGAAGGACAGGCAGCGTCGGTCGATCATGGTGAATTGGTCTTGCTGGACGGAGACCACTACCTACACCACACCAAGTCGAAGGAGATCGCCGAGAACCTCGAAAGGTTCCTGGGCGAGCTGAACTGAAACTCGTAGGACGTTAATGTTGAATGCGGGGCCATCGAGTCGAGATGGTCCCGCTTCTTCTTTCTCTACTGATCGTTCGGAGGCATTGTGGCGCAGACCTTGTCACGTGAGGAACTGGCGAGTGCGCTGGACTCGGCGTATTCGAAACTCGACGCGTTACTCGACGGCGTCGCCGAGGCCGATGCGTTCGACGCCGTTGCCGTCGATGCGTGGACGGTGCACGACGTACTCGCTGTGCGTGTCTGGTGGGCAGAGGCCGTCGTAGAGTGGATAGGTGCCGGACTGCGAGACGAGACACCGCAGACGCCGGCTGCGGGTTACAGGTGGACGCAAACACCCGCGCTGAACCAGTCGGTGGTCGAGGCGAGTGCAGGTACCTCGGTTCGAGAGCTTCGGGATCGTTTGCGCGCGGCTGTCGCAGCGCTGCGTCGATACGTGGGAACTCTCGAAGACGATCAACTGCTGTCGGTCGGGGTTTTCTCGTGGACCCGGACGTGGCCGGTCTCGAGGTGGATCGCCGTCAACACGATCACCCAATACGCGTCGTTGTCGAAAATGATTCGGCGAGTGCTGAAGTCGAACAATCAGCCCTGAAGTCGATGCATCCGCCATACGTCCGGTCCGTCGGGGAGCGAGGTCTGGCCGACGATCGTGAAACCGAACCGTTGGTACAGCGGGAGATTTCGTTCGGTCGACGTGTCGAGCCAGCAAGCCTGTTCGGTTCGATCCAGTTCCGCCAAAGCATGTTTCAGTAGTGCAGAGCCCAATCCACTGCCCTGCGAATGCGGTGTCGTACCGATCGTTGCCAACGACCACGCGTGCTCGAGGGCGGGAAGCGCAGACAGTTGTTCGTCAGCCTGGAGAACGCGCTCGAACCGATCTCCGTGCAGTTCCACGATCTTCTCGACAGTCGCTTCATCAGGCTCCGGGGCGTCGGGCGGCAGGACTGCGATGACGCCGTTGCCTGAATCATCGATGTATGAACGTCCGAACGGTAGTGCCAGGTGTTCGAGGTAGATCCGTTGCAGAGCGGAGACCCGTTCCACGTGAGAGTCTTCGGCGACGCACCAGTTCGTCCAGGGATAGTCGGCAAAAGCCTCGCCGAGAACCTCGGCGGCACGGTCGAGGTCGTCGATGGACAGCGGTCGAACAGAATTCTGCATAGTGCCACTTCAGCACAATGGTGTCTTCCGTCGCCACTCGATTTCGGCGGTGTAGCAGGTGCGCGGGCCGTGGTCACGTACTTGTGAGTTCATTCAAGAAAGTTGGACGCGGCTGTCGATCCTGCGTTCACTGGTAGTGATCGGGTAATCGCCGAGCTGTCAATTTCGGGCACATGAGATCCGGGTACGGCGATTCCCCGCGAAGGGAATGAATATGAACAGGCTCGATGGCAAAAATGTAGTGATCACCGGCGCCGCCAGCGGAATCGGGCGTGCAGCAGCACAACTCATGGCGGCAGAAGGCGCCAAGGTGCTGGTCGCCGACCTCGATCCAGCTCGAGCGGAGGAAGCAGCGGCGACGATCCGCGAGACCGGCGGCACTGCGCTGGGTTTCGGCGTCGATGTCATGAACGAGGAGTCCCTGGCAGCGATGATCGAAAGGGCGGTCGCCGAATTCGGTGGCATCAACGTCTTGTGCAATCACGTGGGCGGTAGTAATCCGCGCAAGGATCTCGACCTGCTCCGGATGGACCTGGACGAGTGGGATCGCGTGATGTCGCTCAACGTCCGCAGCACTGTCGTCGCTTCACGACTTGCCATTCCGCACATGAACAGTGCCGGTGGAGGATCGATCGTCAACACGGCCTCGGTAGGTGGATTGATCGGGGATTCCCTGCAGTCTGCCTACGGATCCGCCAAAGCGGCAGTTATTCGTCTGACGCAGTACATCGCAGTCCAGTACGGAGCAAACGGTGTTCGGTGCAACGCCGTAGCGCCGGGCGCGATCATGACACCCGCACTCGTGGACAACATCCCCGCTGATGTCATCGACGGCATGAAGCAGGCAAACGCGCTGCCCTACCTCGGTGAGCCCGAAGACATCGCACACGCCATGCTCTACCTGGCGTCGGACGAATCTCGCTACATGACGGGGCAGACCTTGGTGGTCGACGGTGGACTCACCAGCAAGAGTCCACTCGCGACCGGCCGTTCGTCGATGTTGAGCTGAGTCAGCTCCGCCAACCGCTGGGGCCGGCGCCCAGAACCTCGATGGATCCCTGACTGGCGTGTGAATGCTTGGTGCGGTGCGTCATTCGCCACCTTCCGTCGATTCGGGTCCAAGAATCGTGGTAGTCGCCGAGGGTGAAGAAATTCAGGTGAGCTTTGCTCCCGGTGCCCACGTGCATGTCACTGACGTAGGAGCGGCTGGTGGCGAGATCGCCGACCACCTCGACCAGCACGTTGCCGATCAGATGTTGGGTCGGACCGCACTCGTCGAGGAACGAGCGGATGGAAGCCACTACCTCGGCAGGTCCGCACAGAGTTCCGGTTCCCAGTTCCGCCGTAGCGTCCGGCGTCATGATCCGGTGGAGTTCATCCCAGTCCCGCGCATCCATGGCTCGGGCGAACTCGAAGATGGAGCGGGTGATCTCACGTTCGTCGAGAAGGGTGGTGATGTCGACGCTCATGCTGTGCGCCTTTCTTAACGTCGGGGGGTTAATAAAGGCGCACAGCAGATGTCAGCGGTTCAGCAGCTTGCGCATCGCTTCGGCAGCGCCCTTGACCATCTTGTCTCGGGGGAAGCCGCTGCGCTTCTTGGCGCCTTCGTAGTTTCCTGCAGCAACCCAGATCGGGCCGTCGGCAAGGTGTTCGAGACCTTCGCGTGCAACATCTTCGGGCTCGGCGACGTTCATGCCCGGGATGTCGAAGTTCAATCCCGCGCGAATCATGGCCGGCGTGCGAGTGACACCGAGAATGAACTCGACGACGTGAACGCCGTACGGCTGGAGTTCGAGCCACAGGCTTTCGGCGAAGATGCGACCGAAAGCTTTCGAGGCCGCGTAGATGCTCTGGTGCTCGGAGCCCATGAATCCGGCCAGCGAACCGAGCAGCATGATGCCGCCTCGTCCGCGATCCTTCATCAGACCGCCGAAGTGGTGTGAGAGTTCGAGCTGCTTGTTGATGTTCAGCTCGATGACTCCGGCAAATCCGGTCAGATCACCGGTCACGAACTCGTGGCCGTAGCTGTTGGCGCCGGCGTTGAAGATGAGCAGGCCGACCTCGACGTCGTCGGTGACAGCCTTGATCTGGTCGAGCGCGTCGGGAACCAATAGATCCAGTGCGAGAGTGCGTACTTCGACGCCGTTGGCGCGTGCCTTGGCTGCGGTCTCCTCGAGCGGGCCCGGCTTGCGGGCGATGAGAACGAGGTTGATGCCGATCTTGCTGAGCTCGTCGGCGAACCCTGCGCCGACACCTTCGGAACCGCCGGCGATGACTGCCCACGGGCCGTAGTACTGGGGATCGATCATTACTACCTTCTTCGAAAGATGTTGGCTCGGCTAGTGAAACGGAGCGGGTACTGGTTCGCTGTCGTCGACGATCGGCTGAGGCACCGGCTCGTCGTTGAGGATCTCGAGCTCGCCCGCTGTTGCAGCATTCACGATGGATGCGATCAAGGCGCCGCACTCCTTGCGAGGAGCACCGGGTCGTCCCTCTCGCTGCCCGAATTCACGTTCGTCGGCGATTTCGAGGCACTGGGCGCGGGCCTGGTCACTCCACTGAACGGTGGTGTGTTCCCAACTGTTCTTCTGGACCAGGACCCGTGCCTTGCACTCAGCGCACTGAAGAGGCTGCATCTTCGTCTGCCTTCTTCGCAGCGAGGTTGTCTTCGACTTCCTTCTGCCAGGCGGCGACGGGTCGCGCGGTGTCGAGTTCGAATTCGAAGCGCTCGGTCATCTCGGGAGCGATGTCCGCGACGTCGACGTAGAACTGTTCGTACCAGCGACGGAGCTGGTAGACCGGGCCGTCTTCTTCGCACAGGAGCGGATTCTCGATGCGAGTCTTGTTCTTCCAGATCTCGACGTCCTGCTCGAAACCCTTGGCGATGAACGTGCCGAAGTTCGCGGCCATCGCGTCGGCGGCTTCGCCCTGGAAACGATCCGACTTCTTGACGATGATGCCGTACTGGAGCACGAACTTGTCCGCGCTGACCGGGTAGTGGCAGTTGATGAGCACGGACTCGACGTTGTAGTCCTCGTACTCGTAGGTCAGGTCGTCGACCATGAAGGAAGGACCGAAGTACGTCGCAACCGAGTTGCTTCCCACCATCTTCGGGGTGCCTGCCGCGTGGGGACGCATGTCCGAGCGAGCGACGCCGCGCATGTACTGCGTTGCGGCGTGGCCTTCGAAGACGTTCTTGAAGTACGTCGGGAACGAGTAGTGGACGTAGAAGAAGTGGGCCATGTCGACGATGTTGTCGACGATTTCACGGCAGTTCGTGTCGACGGTCGTGGTGTACCAGACCCAGTCGCTCCACTCGTCGCTGAGCGCGCCTTCGATGCGGGGGATGGCTACGTCGTCGGTCGGCGGGTTGCCCTCGGGGTCGTGCCAGACGAAGAGCATGCCGTCCTGGTCGAGCGTCTGCCATGCGCGCGTCTTGGCCAGCGGGGGAACGCGGCGTGCGTACGGAATCTTCTGGCACTTGCCGTTGCCGCCCCAGCGCCAATCGTGGAACGGACAGGCAATGGCGTCGCCCTTGATGGTGCCCTGGCTCAGGTCGCCACCCATGTGACGGCAGTACGCGTCGAGGATCTTGACGTTGCCTTCACTGTCGGCGAAGACGACGAGCTTGGTGCCGAACGCCTCGATGGAGTGCGGCTGGCCGTCCTTGAAGGACTCCGTGAGCCCAATGCAGTGCCATCCACGTGCAAAGCGAGTAGGCGCGGTTCCAGCTTGGATCTCGCGAACTTCGTCGTTGTCGGACTGATTGATCGTCACGATGAGTCCCGTCCTTTCCAGGGTCAGTGTCGACGCCCGACGCTAGGGGAGCGTGAATTGCCTCTGGGGCCTCGTCTCACTGGCCGGGACCAGCGGAGAGCGCGAGGATCCGGCGGCTCGTCCCGGCCTTCGGGACTTCCGATCACCGGAACGCGCGACCGACATATCGTGGCGAGGCAGCCGTTATGTCTATCTGCCGATCCGCTCCCTCACGGTTCGGTGCGAGGAGTGTCTCCCATGGTCAACAAGGTTCTGAGTACCGTCCGTGATCTGCTTCCGAAGATCGCGGCCCGTGCTCAGAAGGTCGACGATTCGCGCAAGATCTCCGAACGGACCATCCGGGAACTGTCCGAAGCCGGTGTCTTCTCCATGCTTGCGCCGAAGAGATACGGAGGCGCCGAGAGCGACCCGGTCCACTTCTACGAAGTCATCAGGGCCATCTCCGCCGCCTGTGGCTCGACCGGTTGGGTCGCCTCGGTGGTGGGAGTGCACCCGTGGCATCTGGCGCTTTTCGACGACCGAGCGCAGGACGACGTGTGGGGAGAGGACCAGACGACGCTCATCTCGTCCGCCTACGCACCGGTCGGACGACTGACGGCGGTGGACGGTGGGTACGAACTATCGGGCCAGTGGGGTTTCTCCTCCGGCTGTGACCACGCAAGTTGGGCATTGCTGGGAGCGATGGTGGTCGGCGTGGACGGCCGTCCCGTCGATTTCATGACGGTGCTGGTGCCGCGTACGGATTACGAGATCCGCGACGTCTGGGACGTCGTGGGAATGAGGGGCACCGCGAGCAACGAGATCGTGGTCAAGAACGCGTTCGTTCCCGAGCACCGCTTGAAACGCAATTACGAAACCGCGCAACTGAGTGGGCCTGGCCAAGCGGTCAATCCTGGTCCGCTGTACAAACTTCCGTTCGGGAGCATCTTCACCTCGACGGTCGCTGCTCCGTGTGTGGGCATCGTCGCCGGTTGTTACGAGGGGTACCTGGACGTGATGCGTGAGCGCGTCCGTCTGAGCCTGGGTGGCGGACGGTTCAGTGAGGACCAGTTCGCTCAGGTCGCCGTCGCACGCGCGTCGTCGGAGATCGACGCTGCGATTCTGCAGATGGATCGCAACATCCGGGAGATGTACGAACTTGCGGTCGCCGGTCAGGAGCTCCCACTCTCGATGAGGCTGCGTGCGCGTCGTGACCAGGTTCGCGCGACGGAACGCTCGGTGGAAGCGATCGACATGCTGTTCAAGACGGCAGGCGGCAACTCCCTCTCCCGCGGAAACCCGATCGAGCGTGCGTGGCGTGACGTTCATGCGGGCAGCGTTCACGTTGCCAACGAACCCGAGCGCGCGTTGGCGCTGTACGGCCGGGCGGCGTTCGGGCTGCCGGTGGAGGACAACCTGATCTGACGGGTTGGCGCGCCACCGGGTGGGGTATTTGCCTTTGGATGAGGGAAGTTCCGGCTCTGACCATCGGCTCGATCGTCGACATGGCAGGTGTCGCTCGCGCGAAAGTGATGCCCGCGGCTCGAACCGGTGTCTTCGAGGAAGTCGGTGCGGGAGTCTCACCGAGCTGGAACGTCTTCTGTAGCGACGATCGGATTGCCTTCACCGATTCCTTCTCGGTCGTCGGTGATCTCCGATTGCGTATCGACCGATCCGACCTCCGCGATCTCGGCGGGGGTGTGTCGTGGGCACCGGCGACGTTGCACGAGCAAGACGGTTCGACGGCCGCCGTGTGCACTCGTTCCGCGCTTGCCGCGGTCGTGGCGCGGCTTGCTGCCGACGGACTGGACGCTCGGGTGGGCCACGAGATCGAGTTCACTCTTTTCGGTGATGCGTGCG
Source organism: Rhodococcus sp. IEGM 1406 (assembly GCF_030056745.1). Lineage (NCBI taxonomy): Bacteria > Bacillati > Actinomycetota > Actinomycetes > Mycobacteriales > Nocardiaceae > Rhodococcus > Rhodococcus sp. IEGM 1406. Next base: position 905,062 of record NZ_JASHKO010000001.1, read on the forward strand.
GCGGTGAGTGGTCGGCCTACGGTCTGGGCGCAGTCCTCGGTCGCGAAGACTTCCTCAAGGACCTTCTGCGCAATGCCGAACGCGCACAACTGCATATCGAGCAAGTCCATGCCGAGTACGGAGTAGATCAATTCGAGATGTCGATCGCTCCGAGTGCTCCTGTTCAGGCCGCTGATCTGGTGGTCTTGGCTCGGATACTGATCAGCCGTACGGCCAGAGCTCACGGCTGGACGGCCTCGTTCTCGCCGATCCCTGCTATTGGTGGTGCGGGGAACGGTGCGCACCAACATTTTTCGTTGACCGCAGATGGTAGGCCAATTTTCTCCGGTGGCAATCGGGAGCACGGAATGACGGATGCGGGGGCTTCCGCCTTGGGGGGAGTCCTCGTTCATCTGGCGGAATTCGCCGTTGTCTTTGCGTCCTCTCCACTTTCGGGTTTCAGGCTGCGGCCGGACAATTGGTCGGGCGCCTACGTCTGTTGGGGGCTGGAGAACCGGGAAGCAGCACTGAGGTTCTGCGCAGAGTCGCCGTCGAATCTACACGGCGCCAACGCCGAACTGAAACTCGTCGATCCGTCGGCCAATCCGTACCTGGCCACCGCTGCGATACTGGGTCTTTCGCATATCGGTATCGACAATTCCGCGCAATTGCCTCCGGAAATGGTGGTGAACCCGTCGACTCTCACAGAGGCGGAACGTGATGAGCGCGGGGTGACCCGAGTCCCCACCGACCTCGGCGCGCTCGTGCAGAATTTCAGCTGTTCCTCGGCGGCGAAGAAAATCTTCGGGGAATCGATCGTCGAAGCATTGGTGTCAGTGAAGGGAGCCGAGCGGGAGACGTTCTCCCAGATGGACGAGGCGACAATCGTCGAGCGGCTTCGGTACACCTGGAGTTGAAAGGGTTGACGGCCACGATCTCGAGTTCTATGTTTAAGTTGTTCCTTAATTAAGGAGTTGCTTACATGGATGGGCGAAGTGGCCGGCTCGATGCAGTGTTCAGCGCACTGGCCGACCCGACGAGGCGTGAAATGCTCTCTCGCCTGACGGATGGTTCGATGACCGTCGGTGAGCTGGCCGAGCCGTTCGAAATGAGTAGACCCGCCATCTCGCAGCATCTGAAGGTGCTCGAGCGAGCCGGTCTCATCGAACGAACCGCCACCGCGCAATGGCGCACATGCACCCTTCGCGCAGAGGGTCTCGACGACGCGAGCGCCTGGGTCGACGAGCACCGGCGCGGTTGGAACGAACGCTTCGATCTTCTCGACGAGCGTCTACGTGAGCTGAAACAACGTCGACCGAAGAAGGAGAAGGACAATGAGTGACCAGAATGCCGATGCCACTGCAGAATTCACCATCACCCGGATCTTCGATGCGCCGCGCGATCTCGTCTGGCAAGCGTGGACCGATCCCGACGAGGCGGCGCGTTGGTGGCACCCTGAGGGTGTCAGCAGCCCTCGGGAGCACGTCACGATCGATCCCAGAGTTGGCGGAACGTACCGCTACCTGATGATCAACGACGAGAATGGTGCCGAGTTCCCCACCGGCGGAACCTATCTCGAGGTCGACGAGCCGAAGAAACTAGTCTTCACCTGGGGAGATCCAGGAGATTCGGTGGATACTGCGCCGCGAATCACGGTCACGCTCGCAGATCGGGGCGACAAGACCGAGATGACATTCCATCTGGTCGGGGTCCCGGGTTTCAAGGGCGACGGCAACGTCTACGACGGGTGGGAATCCGCGTTCGACGTGCTGGACCAGGTGTACCGCGGCGAGTAGTCGGGAATCGGACACCGCCACCGGGGCACCGATGATTGAATGGAGTGAATACACCATTCAATCACCGACGTGGGAGAGCCTGATGGCACCAGAGGTTGCGGTAGTTCTCGAGGGTTATACCTACTTCGAATGCCCACGCTGGCACGAAAACCGGGTTTGGGTGTCGGACTTCTATACCTACCAGGTGATTTCGGCCCGCGAGGACGGGACCGACATACGCGTGGAGGCGGAGGTTCCAGGGCAACCGTCGGGGCTGGGGTGGCTTCCGGACGGCAGATTGCTGGTGGTCTCCATGCGGGACCAGAAGATTCTGCGGCGAGAATCCGACGGCGAGTTGGTGGTGCACGCAGACTTGTCCGAGTACGTCAGTGCCAACGTCAACGACATGCTGGTCGATGCGCAGGGACGAGCGTACGTGGGCAACTTCGGGTTCGATCTGATGAACCTGGCTCCCGTCGAGACGGCAGATCTCCTGCGCGTCGACCCGGACGGATCGGTACACGTCGTGGCGCGAGATCTCCACTTCCCCAACGGTATGGCTCTGACGTCGACCGGAGATCTGCTCGTGGACGAAACGCTGGGCAATCGAATCAGTGCGTTTGCGGTTCAGGCCGACGGCTCCCTGAGCGAACGCCGTGATTGGGTGTCGTTCGGGCCGGTACCTGGTGGACCCGAGATGGAGACCACCCTCGCTGAGATCGTCGTTGCGCCCGACGGATGTTGCATCGACGGAGACGATTCGATGTGGGTGGCCGACGCACTCGGAAGTCGAATTCTCCACGTCGACCCGTCTGGCAAGACAATCGATGAAATTGCCTTCGACAGCGGCGTCTTCGCTTGCGGGCTCGGCGGTTCCGACGGTCGTACGCTGTTCGTCTGTGCCGCCCCGGACTTCAACGAACACGCTCGCAAGGTGGCAACAGAAGGAAAGCTGCTGTCGATTCGTCTGAAGCCTTTGGGCTGACATGGAATTGGTGACCTCGCTACCTGCCGACACTCCGCTGCGGCAGGTGGCTCAGCACGTCGAACGCATCGAGAACCTCGGTTTCGACACGGTGCACATCTCCGAGACCATTCGCGACCCCTTTGCCGTGGCGGCACTGGCCGTCGAGCACAGCAGTACTCTCACTGTCCGGACGTCGATGGTTGTCGCGTTTGCGCGCAGTCCCATGGTGACGGCTTTGGCTGCCTGGGATCTTGCAGGTTTCTCGGGTGGGCGATTTCAACTGGGGCTCGCAACGCAGGTGCGCGGGAACATCGTCGGGCGGTACTCGATGCCGTGGACCAATCCTGTTGCACAACTGCGCGATTACGTCAGTGCTGTACGGGAGATATTTCAAGCGTTCCAGACGGGCGGCGAACTCGACTATGCCGGCTCGCACTACACCTTCAACCGACTGCAGCCCTACTTCAATCCGGGGCCGCTCGACGTTCCAGCTCCCGAGATCTGGACCGGGGGAGTGAACTCCCGCATGTGCTCACTGGCAGGAGCCGTCGCCGACGGCTTTGTTGCTCACCCCACCAGCTCCCATCCGAAGGTGCTCGCGGAGAAGATCATTCCATCATTGACGGCAGGAGGAAGGAAGCCGCGGCTGATTGCCGTTCCGAAGACGATCACCGGCAAAGATCGTGCCGCGATACTTGCTCGACGAGAAGCGGTGCGCAGTGAACTTGCCTTTCTCTACTCCACACTGGCATATCGAACCGCGCTCGAGGTTCTCGGCTTGGCGGGAATCGGCGAGAAGCTGACTGCGATGGCACGAACGGGTGATTGGGATCGACTACCAGCGGTGCTCACGGACGATGTTCTCGACATCTTGGTCACGCAATGCACCTACGCCGAACTCCCCGGGGTGCTGAGTTCGAAATACGCGAGTCTCTGCGACGGCATTGCACTGGCAGTGCCGGCGGATCCCGCCGACGACCGCGCCTTCGCAGCGATGTGTGAGGAGATTCGAGCCGCCGCAGCGTCTGCCTCGTGACGTCCAGTCGGCGCGAACTACACTCTCGACATGGGGCGCGTCTACGAAGGCATCGATGAAAAGCTCACCACGTGGTTGCAGGCCCAACCGCTGTTCGTCGTTGCTACCGCACCGTTGTCTCCTGACGGGTTGATCAATTGCTCACCCAAAGGGGGAGTCGGATCGTTCGTGGTGCTGACATCCACCCGCGTGGCGTACCTCGATCTCACTGGCAGCGGTGTGGAAACCATCGCGCACGTGCGCGAGAACTCGCGAATAACCCTGATGTTCATGGCATTTGACGGACCACCGAAGATCGTTCGACTGCACGGTCACGGACAAGTTCTGCCCGCAGGGTCGGAACCGTTCAACGAGCTTGTCGGTAGGTTCCCCGAGCACCCGGGACCGCGGTCGATCGTCGTGGTCGATCTGACGCGCATTTCGGATTCGTGCGGATACGCAGTACCGCTGATGGACTACCAATCCGATCGTGACGTGCTCGACCGCGTAGCGGAGAAGAGGGGTCCGGAGCGGCTCATCGCCTATCGCGCCGAGAAGAACGCGAAGAGTGTGGACGGCTTACCTGGCATCGACGCGGAGTGATACAACATCGCGACGCCGTGAGAAAGAGTGTGGGGCAGGTGATTCTGACATTGCCTGCCCCACGACCTCGTTGTGCTGGTTACTTCGCCATGTCCTGAGCTGCTCGGTACGAGAAGACCATGGCCGTGCCGAGTGGAACTCCGGGGCCGGGGTAGAAGCGGCCGCTCAGTGACGCGCTCGTGTTGCCGGCGGCGTACAGGCCGTCGATGGCGCTGCCGTCAGCACGCAGGACTCGGCCGTTGACGTCGGTGACCAATCCGCCCTTGGTGCCGAGGTCACTGAGGACGATGCGGGCCGCGTAGAACGGTCCGTTCTCGATGGCCGTCAGTGCCGCATTCGCGCCGCCGTTGGGTGGGCAGAAGAACGCGTCGTACGGGTCTTCGCCGCGATGGAACTCTTCGTCGACGCCCAGTTTTGCGGCATCGTTGAACTTTTCGACAGTGCTGCGCAATGCGTCGGCCGGTAGTCCGGTCTTGGCAGCGAGTTCTTCGAGAGTGTCGGCACCGACCCACGTTCCGGCTTCGAGGTGCTTTGCGGGCGCCGTGTTCGGGATGCAGATGGCGGGCAGTCCGCCACCCTCGCGCGAGTCGAAGATCATGAACGACGGCACGGCAGAGCCGTTGTCGTCGTGAGCATCCATGGCTCGTCCGAACTGGTCGTACGGAAGCGACTCGTTGAGGTAGCGCTCACCGGCGCTGTCGACGACGAGCCCACCGCGAACGCCGACCATGAAGGCGGCGCTGCCGTCGGGCTGCTCGACGCCGGGGCAGAACCACGCCTGATCGAGCAAGGCTGTTGCGCCGCCGACAGCAATACCGGCAGAGATCGCGTCGCCGGTGTTGGCGCCGAAGGGACCCATACTCCAGATCGCCTTGCCGGGGGTGCCTGCCTGCTCACGCATCTCGGCGTTGCCTTCGATGCCGCCTGCTGCCATCAGGACACCGCGGTTCGCCTTGATTCGCTGGGTTTCGCCGCCGGATTCGACCTCGGCGCCGACAACACGGCCGTCTTCCACGATCAGGGAGGTGAGGACGGATTCGGTGCGAAGTTCTGCCTTACCGGTGCTCTGAACTGCGGCCAGCAGACGGCCGATCAGTGCGCGCCCACCGATCATCGGGCCGGGAGCATGATCCTGACCGGTGCGGTCTTGGTCCAGTTCCGGACGCACCTTGCCGGCGAGGTCACCGATGTCGGCGGGATCGAGATCTAGAGGGTTGATGGATCGTCCCGTGTCCATCCGGCCTTCGGCTTTGTAGTAGTCGGGGAACGCACGGAACTCGAATTCGATGTTCGGGTTCTGCTCGAGTAGAGCGACGACAGCGGGAGCAGTCTCGACGTAGGCGTCCTGGCGCTCGGACTCGGCGTCACCGAGCAACGCGCGCAGATAGGTGCGGGCATTCTCGGTCGAGTCGGGAAGTCCGGCGCGTTCCTGCACCTGGGTACCTGGGAGCCAGATCGAGGCGCCCGAGTAGGCGGAGGTCCCGCCGAAACGATCGGTTTTCTCGAGGACGATCGTCGTCAATCCCTGAGCAGCGGCGGTATATGCGCCGGTCAGCGCTCCGCCGCCGGAGCCGACTACCAACACGTCGCACTCGCTGGTCCAGTCCTGCATCATTGCGTCCTTACTCCAAGAGGGTGGGGTGTCCACGGAATACCGCACGGCACTGGAAGGCCATGCCAGGTCCCACTGAGCGGGCAATATGCCGAGATGGGTGGTCCAGGTGAGAGAATTATCGCGGTCGTTCGCGGCCGGGACACATAATCGATGATGGGGGCGACGTTGCCGAGAATTGCCGAGGTCAGGGACGCTGCTGAGCCCAGTTCGGACGAGCAGCGGGCGCGCCATGTGCGGATGCTGGAAGCGGCCGCCGAATTGGGGACCGAGAAAGAACTCTCGCGGGTTCAGATGCACGAAGTTGCCAAGCGGGCAGGCGTGGCCATCGGCACTCTCTACCGTTATTTCCCTTCGAAGACGCACCTCTTCGTCGCTGTGATGGTCGAGCAGATCGATCAGATCGGCGACAGTTTCGCCAAGCATCAGGTGCAGTCGGCCAATCCGCAGGACGCCGTGTACGAGGTCCTGGTGCGCGCGACTCGCGGGTTACTGCGTCGGCCGGCCCTTTCGACTGCGATGCTGCAGTCGTCCAGTACCGCCAACGTCGCGACGGTGCCGGACGTGGGCAAGATCGATCGCGGCTTCCGGCAGATCATCCTCGATGCGGCCGGGATCGAGAACCCGACCGAGGAAGACAACACCGGGTTGCGTCTGCTGATGCAGCTGTGGTTCGGGGTCATCCAATCGTGCCTCAACGGTCGAATTTCCATCCCGGATGCGGAGTACGACATCCGCAAGGGGTGCGACCTGCTTCTGGTGAATCTCTCACGACACTGACGTGACCTCGCCCCTTCTCGGGGTGGGTTCGTCATGTCCTCAAAATTGAAATCAATTCTATTATTCGAGTCAGACTTGGTTCAAAGATGACGTTCATTCCGGCATTGCCCTGACATCAACAATAGAATACATTACAGAAAAGTTGACGGTGAGTCAGCTCACCGACCGAAAACTCCACGAAGGAGCGCACATCATGGGTCATGCAGTCATCGTCGAGGCCGCTCGGACACCGATCGGCCGTCGTCGCGGCGCCCTGGCGGGGCTGCACCCCGCCGAGATTCTGGGAGCAGCGCAACTCGGCGTTCTCGAACGGGCAGGCGTCGCACCGGAAGACATCGGGCAGATCATCGGCGGCTGTGTCACCCAGGCAGGTGAGCAGTCCAACAACGTCACGCGGCAAGCGTGGCTGCACGCCGGATTGCCGTACAGCACAGCGGCAACCACCATCGACTGCGCCTGTGGATCTGCCCAGCAGGCAGTGCATTTGATTTCCGGCCTGATTTCCTCAGGTCAGATCTCGGCCGGTATCGGCTGCGGCGTCGAGGCGATGAGCCGTGTGTTTCTGGGCCAGGCAAACGCGCCCGGTACGGGAAACCCGTACCCGGACGACTGGACCATCGACATGGGTGACCAGTTCACTTCTGCGCAGCGTATCGCCGAGAAGCGTGGCATCACACGCGCCGACGTCGACGCCTTCGGCCTGGAATCGCAGCGCCGCGCAGCCCAGGCTTGGGCCGAAGGACGCTTCGACCGTGAGATCGTGCCAGTCAAGGCTCCCGTCGTCACCAAGGAAGGTGTGCCGACCGGTGAGATCGCCACTGTCACCCGCGACGGTGGCCTGCGCGCGACGACAGCCGAGGCGCTGGCCGGACTCAAGCCGGTCATCGAAGGCCATATCCACACCGCCGGCAACTCGTCGCAGATCAGTGACGGCGCGGCTGCGGTACTGCTGATGAGCGAAGAGCGCGCACAGGAACTGGGATTGAAGCCCCGCGCGCGGATCGTCGCGTCCGGCATGGTCGGATCCGATCCCTTCTATCACCTGGACGGACCGATCGAATCCACCCAGATGGTGCTCGACAAGGCCGGAATGACTCTGAACGACATCGATCTCGTCGAAATCAACGAAGCGTTCGCCTCGGTAGTGCTCTCCTGGGCGCAGGTTCACGACGCAGATCTGTCCAAGGTCAACGTCAACGGCGGTGCGATCGCACTCGGGCATCCCGTCGGTTCGACCGGCGCTCGTCTGATCACGACCGCGCTGCACGAACTCGAGCGCTCGAACAAGTCCACGGCGCTGGTCACGATGTGCGCCGGTGGCGCTCTCTCTACCGCCACCATCATCGAACGCATCTGACCCGTACTCACACTGTCGAATTGACGAGGTAGACATGACCATTGGATTGAGTGAAGAAGATCGTGACCTCCGCGACTCCGTACGGGGCTGGGCGGCACGTCACGCAACACCCACCGCTATCCGTGAAGCGGTCGAGGCGAAGGTCGAAACTCGCCCACAACTCTGGAGCGGGCTTGCCGAGCAGGGACTTCTCGGACTACACGTGGCCGAGGAATTCGGCGGCGCTGGATACGGATTGGTCGAGCTCGCGATCGTCGTCGAGGAACTCGGGCGCTCCATGGTTCCCGGCACGTTCCTGCCGACAGTCGTGGTCAGCGCCGTTCTCAGCGACGCCGGAGTCACCGCTCCGCTGGCCGGACTGGTCGACGGCAGCACGCTCGGAGCCGTTGCACTGCAGCCGGGTTCGCTGAAGATCGCCCGCGACGGCGACACCGCCACCCTCAGTGGAACGTCCAGCCAGATTCTCGGTGGCCATGTCGGCGACGTGTTCCTCCTCGCGACGGACAGCGGATTCGTTCTGCTCGGACGTGACCGCCTCGAGGTCACGGACTTGGCCAGCTACGACGTCGTACGTCGTAACTCCGAGATCACCGTCGACGGACTGGTCCTCGCTGATTCCGAGATCCTCACCATCGATACGCAGCGTGTACTCGACATTGCCGCAACACTGTTCGCGGCCGAGGCATCAGGCTTGGCCGACTGGGCCGTCACGACCTCGGCCGACTACGCGAAGGTGCGTCAGCAGTTCGGTCGCCCGATCGGCCAGTTCCAGGGCGTCAAGCACAAGGCCGCTCGGATGCTCGCTCTTGCCGAGCAGGCGCGCGTCTGCGCGTGGGACGCTGCGCGCGCACTGACGCCCGCCAACGGCGTCGGTGCCGAAGAGGCTTCTCTCGCAGCAGCCGTCGCCGGAGCCACGGCCCTCGAAGCCGCCTTCTCCGTCACGCGTGACTGCATCCAGGTGCTCGGCGGAATCGGCTACACGTGGGAGCACGACGCGCACCTGTACCTGCGCCGCGCGCAGTCCCTGCGAATTCTGCTGGGTTCCACGGCATCCTGGCGTCGTCGCGTTGCCGAGCTGACCATTGCCGGCACCCGTCGCGTGCTCAGCATCGAGTTGCCGCCCGAGGCCGAGGCGATCCGCGCCGACGTCCGCGCCGAGCTCGCTCCGGCTCTCGAACTCGAAGGTGCCGCGCAGAAGACGTACCTCGCGGAAAAGGGCTACACCGCACCGCACTTCACGGCTCCGTGGGGCAAATCCGCCGATGCCGTCAGTCAGCTGGTCATCGCCGAAGAACTGCGCGCTGCGAAGATCAAGCCGCACGACATGATCATCGGCAACTGGGTCATCCCGACGCTCATCGCGCACGGCAACGAAGAGCAGCTCGCCAAGTTCGTCCCGCCGTCACTGCGCGGCGACATCGTCTGGTGTCAGCTCTTCTCCGAGCCCGGCGCAGGTTCCGACCTCGCCGCGCTGAGTACAAAGGCCACCAAGGTCGACGGTGGCTGGAAGTTGCAGGGCCAGAAGGTGTGGACGTCGATGGCACGCGACGCGCACTGGGGAATCTGCCTCGCGCGCACCGACGCCGACGCACCCAAGCACAAGGGCCTGTCCTACTTCCTGATCGACATCAAGAACAGCGGCCTCGACATTCGCCCGCTTCGCGAGATCACCGGTGAAGCACTGTTCAACGAAGTCTTCTTCGACGACGTCTTCGTCCCCGACGAGTGCCTAGTCGGCGAGCCGGGGGACGGCTGGAAGCTCGCTCGCACCACACTGGCCAACGAGCGTGTCTCGCTGTCCAACGACTCGTCTCTCGGATCGGGTGGTGAGGCTCTTCTGAGCCTGGTCGACGGACTACCCGGTGGCATCGACGACGAGCAGCTGACGGTGCTCGGAAAGGTGCTGTGCGACGCGCAATCCGGCGGTCTGCTCGGTCTGCGCACCACGCTGCGCTCGCTCACCGGCGCGCAGCCGGGGGCCGAATCCTCGGTGGCGAAGTTGATCGGTGTCGAGCACATCCAGCAGGTCTGGGATGTGGCAATGGAGTGGGCCGGGCCGAGTTCACTTCTGGGCGACCAGCATCGGATGTCTGCAACCCAGATGTTCTTGAACTCGCAGTGCATGTCCATCGCGGGTGGTACAACCAATGTTCAGCTCAACATCATCGGTGAGCGAATCCTGGGTCTGCCTCGCGACCCCGAACCGGGAAAGTGACCTGCACATGAGCAATCGCACCTTCGTCATCGGCGTGGGCATGACCAAGTTCGAGAAGATCGAGACCCGCGACTGGGAATACCCGGACATGGTGACCGAAGCCGTCTCGAATGCACTCACCGATGCCGGGATCAGCTACGACCAGATCCAGCGTGCTGCAGTCGGTTACGTGTTCAACGCGTCGACAGCAGGCCAGCGTGCCCTGTACGAAACGGGTCTGTCCGGTATCCCGATCTTCAACGTCAACAATAACTGCGCCACCGGCTCGACGGCACTGATGATGGCGCGCGAGTGGGTACAGGCCGGACAAGCGGACTGCGCACTGGCCGTCGGCTTCGAAAAGATGACCAAAACGGCGCTGACCGGAACCGGTGAGATGCCCAAGGTCACCACTTTGGATTCGCAGCTGAAGATCATGGTCGAGGACTACGGCTTCGCCCGATCGCCCATGACCGCTCAGTTGTTCGGTAATGCCGCCGTCGAGCACATGAAGAAGTACGGCACCACGGTCGAGCAGATTGCAGCCGTGGCGGTCAAGAACCACAAGCACTCGGTCAACAATCCGTATGCGCAGTTCCGTGACGAGTACACCCTCGAACAGGTGCTCGGCGACAAGATGATTCACGAGCCGCTGACGCGCTCGCAGTGTTCACCGACTTCGGACGGTGCCGGTGCTGCCGTCGTCGTGAGTGAGAAGTTCGTCCGTGAGCACGGACTCGAGGACCGTGCGATCGAGATCGTCGCTCAGGCCATGACCACCGACACCTCGGCAGCGTTTGCCGAGAAGTCGATGATCGACGTAGTCGGCGCGCCGATGACGGCTGCGGCCGCCGAGCAGGTCTTTGCCGAAGCCGGCATCAGCATCGACGACGTCGATGTCATCGAACTGCACGACTGCTTCGCGATCAACGAGATCATCACCTACGAAGGTCTCGGAATGTGCGGCGCCGGTGAAGGCGGAAAGCTCGTCGAATCCGGTGCCACTACGTACGGCGGCCAGTGGGTCGTCAACCCGTCTGGCGGTCTGATCTCGAAGGGCCACCCGCTGGGTGCCACCGGGCTGGCACAGTGCGCCGAACTGACGTGGCAGCTTCGCGGGACCGCAGACGCTCGCCAGGTCGAAGGCGCACGAATCGGATTGCAGCACAACCTCGGACTGGGCGGCGCGTGCGTCGTGACCGTCTACCGAGCCGGAACTTTGGAGAACTGATGGCTATCGATCTCGAGGTGGCATTGTCCGCCGAACCGACTGTGCGCGAAGCGTCGTGGACGGACCGCGACGTCATGCTCTACCAGTTGGGGCTCGGCGCCGGCGTGAACGCTCTGGATCCCGCCGAGCTCACCTGGGTGTACGAAAAGGGTCTGAAAGTGCTCCCGACCTTTGCAATGGTTGCAGGCCAGGGAGTTTCGGCGGGTGTACTGCCCGCAGCGTCGATGAGTATGCCGGGAATCGACATCGACCTGCGCAAGATTTTGCACGGTGGGCAGTCGCTGACACTTCACGCGCCGATCCCGTCGACGGGTGCTGCTCGTATTTCCACTCGCATCGCTGACGTGTGGGACAAGGGCAAGGCTGCCGTCATCGTGCTCGAGACGGCGGCCGAGGACCTTGACGGGAATCCGTTGTGGACCACCGGAATGCAGATCTGGGCCCGCGGCGAAGGTGGCTTCGGCGGCAGCGCCGGTCCCGAAGTTGTTGCCGGGGTGCCTGACCGGGCGCCCGACAAGGTACTGACGTCGAGCACGAGTCCCTCACAAGCGCTGGTGTACCGACTCAGTGGAGACATGAACCCGCTGCACGCTGATCCCTCCTTCGCGAAGATGGCGGGATTCGACGCTCCGATTCTGCACGGTCTGGCGTCGTACGGCATCGTCTGCAAGGCGGTGGTCGACGGAATTCTCGACGGAGATCCGACGCGGGTGAAGAACTACTCGGTGCGGTTCGCCGGTTCGCTGTTCCCCGGTGAATCCATCACCACCTCGGTATGGCAGGACGGCAACACACTGACCTTGGCGGCGACGTGCCCCGAGCGCGAGAACTCCCCGGTTCTCACACACGCAACAATGGAGATCAACTGATGGACCTCGGCACACACCCCACGGCAGCCACACACCCGGGCGGCACGGTTTTGACGTCGCCGCCGCAGGACGCCCCGGTCGACCGGGCCACGGCAGCAGCGCGTCGTGTTGTCGACGCGATGCTGCGCACCGACCGCGGAAACGCCAATCTGGATCGGGTTGCGGAGGAGCTCAACAGCATTGCCGAGCACCTCGAGCAGCACTCGCCCGAGGTGGCCGAGCGCTTGATCGACATGTGGAACGGTGAGGGCGTGACTCGTCACGATCCGGTGACCGGTCCCGAGAATGCCATTGCGCCGCCGCTGGTTCTGGAAGGGCTCGCTGACGGGTCGGTGCAGGGAGTGGTCACGTTGACGCTGCCGTACCAGGGCCCTCCCGGCCATGTACACGGCGGTGTTTCGGCGCTGCTGCTCGATCACGTTCTTGGCGTCGCGAACGCCTGGGGTGGAACTTCCGGCATGACAGCACAATTGAGCACTCGGTACCATCGCCCGACTCCACTGTTCGAGCCCCTCACGATCAGCGGCAAATTCCTTTCCAAGGACGGCCGCAAGATTCACACCGTCGGTGAGATCAAGACTGCGGACGGCGAATTGTGTGTGTCGGTAGAGGGATTGTTCATCGACAAGACCGTGCCGCGCCCCAGGTAGGGGTTCTGATGAAGGAGGGCCCAGTGGGCAAGCTCGACGGACGTGTAGCAGTGGTCACCGGTGCCGGTATGGGCATCGGGCGCGGAGTGGCAGGCGCGTTCGCGCGTGAAGGCGCGTCGGTGTTGGTTGCCGAGATCGACGAGGCAGCGGGCCTCGAAACGACCCAGTGGTTGCGGGACGAATGGGGCGCGGAGGCGGAATTCGTCCGGACCGACGTCACCGACAAAGCTCAGGTTGTTGCCATGGTCGACAAGTCCGTCGAGCGGTTCGGACGCCTCGACATCCTGGTCAACAATGCGTGGCGGACTTTCGGTTTCGCTCGGCTCGAGAAGATGACCGACGAGCAATTGCGCGGCGGTTTCGACATGGCAGTGATGGCCGCTTTCTGGGCCATGCAGGCTGCGTTGCCGGAACTCGAGCGTCACGGCACCGGCCGCGTGATCAACATGTGCAGCCTCAACGGCGTGAATGCTCACATGTACTCGGTCCAGTACAACGCGGCCAAGGAAGCATTGCGAACATTGACTCGCACTGCTGCCCGCGAGTGGGCTCCCAAGCATGTGAACTGCAACGTCATCTGTCCCGGTGCGCAGAGTGCGGCGTACAAGCGTGTCGCCGAAGCCAATCCGGAAAACGTGGCAGTGATGGCCGCGCAGAACCCGATGGGGCGGATCGGCGATCCCCTCGACGACATCGGCCCCGTGGCGGCCTTCCTGGCGAGCGACGACAGCCGTTACGTCACCGGCAACACTCTCTTCGTCGACGGTGGTGGGCACATCAACGGTGTGCAGTGGGCGCCGACCGTCGACTGATCGGCAGTAATTCGGCTCGAGAATCCGGCGTCTATTTGGCCGTGAATCCCGCATCGACCGGCAACGCGATACCTGTGACGTATCGAGCCTGATCCGAGACCAACCAGGCTATCGCGTTGCTGACGTCGGAAGCTTCGATCAGCCCGACGTCCAAGAGATTGCCGACATCGGCTCCGCTCGATGCGGGGGAGTCTGCGAACAGTTTCGCGACGGCATCGTTGACGACCATCGGTGTATTCGCTCCCGCCGGATGCACGGAGTTGACACGAATGTTGTGGGGAGCAAGCCAGTGCGCCCACGTGCGCCCCAACCCGACGATGGCGTGTTTACTCGCGCAGTAGCCGTCGGATCCGCCGGTTCCATCACCTCCGCGGCCGACAAGTCCCAGTGTTGATCCGGTCAGGACTATTGCGCCGCCTGTCCCTTGCTCGATCATCGCGGGCGCTGCGGCCTGGACGGTATTCCAGACGCCGAAAAGATTGACCTCCATCTGGTCGCGGAAGGCGCGGGCATCGTCGATGTCCGGGGACATCATGCCGATACCGGCGTTGGCCAGGACGATGTCGAGGCTGCCCAACACTGCGATACCATCGGCCACTGCGGCTCCCAGCGCGGGTAAATCGCGAACGTCGACTTCTCGCGCGACGACATTTCGCCCGACCGCCTCGATCATTGCCGTTGTCTTCCTCAAATCCTCGGCGGTACCCATCGGGTAGGCCACCGATTCGATCTGGCGGCAGATGTCGAGTGCAATGATGTCGGCACCCTCCTGCGCCAATCGCACGGCATGGCTTCGGCCCTGACCTCGGGCGGCTCCGGTGATCAGCGCGGTTTTGCCTTCCAACTGTCCGGGCATGGGGGCTCCGTCCGTCGTGAATCATGAGTACTCGGTCATGAGTACTGACTTGAGGGGACGGCGAAACTCGTCGCCGGCGACGTAGTCTGAGTTCAGATACAGCGGGAACTCGCTTCGGAAGAGAAGAGGCTCGGTATGTCCGATTGGGAGAAGAAGTTCGAAGCTGAAGCCAAGGGCCTCCTGGCAGAGGTTGAAGAAGAGCTGACCGTCCTCGAAGGTGTCGACACCATCGATCCGTTTGGTGAAGACGATTCGGACCCGGTTGCTGGAGACGATCCGTCAGCGGGAGATGACGACACCAAGCCGGCCTCAGACTGACCCTGCGACACGTCGACCTGTGACCCTGCGACACGTCGACGCGCCTCGACGCCGCTCGGTATCTCAGAACGGTGGTGGGTCGTCCCCGTAGTCGATGGGTTCTCGGTGGGCTCGCGGTGATTTCCGCCGCTTACGTTGAGCGCGTTGTTCTAGCTGCCTTTGAATCCGTCGGCGTTGACGATTGCGTTCGGACTGGATACGGGCGGCCTTGTTCTCCGCCTGGGTCCGCCGATCTCGACCGCACTGCGGCGGCATCGGGCCGTGCGGCCCGGCCATCAACCCTGCGGGGCGTGTTCGGTAGCAATGCCCAGTCGGCGATGTCAGCGACATGGTCCGATCCTGGTTCGACGCGAATTGCCACCGGTCGGAATGCTTGAGGCGATGGTGGTTGCGGCAGAACGCACTCATATTCGATTCGACTGTCTTGCCGCCGCGTTCGGGGTCGCCATGATGGAACGGTTCATTGTGGTCCAGATCGGAATTCCAGGCCGGGACATCACAATGCAGCCATTGGCAGCTGCCCGCGATGATCCGCAACCAGGTATCGAGAACTGAACCAGGCCGGTAGACGTACGCCGAACCGGGCACCGATTCGGTGGCGGTATCAGCGGGTACTCGGACGTTTCGAATTACGGCGTCTTGGGCGATGTCGCGAGCATGCTCAGCGCTGATCACCCCGTACCCGTCGAGGTGAGCGGGCTCGCCGCCTCCGCGCAGAGTGGAATCAGTCATCACGACGTGAACCACGGGCCGACGAACGACAACACCACCGCTACGATCCTGCGGGCAATCAGCTCGGCCACAGTTGCACGGCAAGAACGGTGATCCGTTGGTCAACTCGAAGAGCGCGTCGGCTCGTCGCTGCTCGTATGTTCGAGAGTCGTTTCGGCATACCGACATTGCCAACTCGCGTAGTCGGCCGTCGAATGCCCGAGCTTGCTCTGCCGGAATGCTTCCCAAGATCTTTGCCATCCCGTCCTCGGCAGCGCTGACCCCGACGAACCGATCGGTGAGAGCACGGCGTCGACGTTCTCGCATACCTTCCGGGTCCACCATCGCCACGATCCGATCGATCGCCGCTGTCAGTCGCCTTCCCGTCAAGCCCGTTCCGCCGGCTACTGGTGGGGCGAGAACCTGCGCGAGCAGTAGTCGTTCCACCTCGTCGATCAATTCGTCTTTCACGTTCGCGGTCGCGGAATCGATCAAACCAACTCGGTACAGATCCAACTCGCCACGCGCCATCGCCGCTCGAGTGCGATGCAAACGAGTCTTCAACGAGAACCCCAACCCGATCAGCTTGCCTGCAGCCGCGCGGCCCATCGTCAGTGACGCACCGACTTCCGATTCAGCCAACTCGTGTGCGGTCGACGACCACGCACCACTGGCGGCATGCTCTGAGCTTCGCCGCGAAAAGAACTCGGCTATCACAGCGAGCTTGCGTTCGACCAGCATCGCCTCGCATGCGTGCAGATTTGTCATGAGATCAACCAGCGCACAATCAGTTTCGGTACCGGTCAGCTGCGCTGAGATACCGAAGAGCTCTGTTGTCGGGTTGAACATGCATCCATTCTATTCGAATATGTGTTCGATATGAACTGAATTCTCAAATCAGTCGGAATAGTCCGAATCGGCCGAAATGCTTATTGTGCTTGCGTTTTGGATCCTGTCCATTCGCAACTCGGACATGTTGTCGTGCCACTGTGTAAGTATCGGCATATGGCAGACAACGCGGTGAAACTCAGTGAACAGTCGCTTGTGCTCTTCATGGACTATGGACAGTTTTACATATACGGCGACGATGACGGTTTCGGGAGGGAAACGGACCTGCTCGAACTCGCGATGGCTTCGCGCCCTGCGTACAGTGACGGCACAATTGTGATTGTCCTGAGCCCGCACCAGAACAACTTCGACATGCATGCAACGGTCGAAGTCTGGTCCTCCCGACCCGCATCCGACCGCCAGAAATGGCAGCAGGTCAGTGAGTCGTTTCTGAAGGTTGGTCCGCAGGGGTCAATTAGCTTTGATTCACCTCCGGGTGGGGAGTTCATTGTCTGTGATGTACCGGAGGGGTCATATCTGGTCGAGATTGCCGGCCGCGGTTTTGTGAACTACGGCTGGCCCGGATCGACAGAACCCGGAGATGTTTGGCGGGTGCGTATGTGGCCTTCGGGCGGCGACGAGGTGCGGCCATCGCTGCAGTGGGACATGCCGGGATATGGCGTTCCGGTGGACGAACCGATACCTGAACCGATTCCTCGTGCACAGCGGGACATCGAGTCGACATGGATAACGATTGACGGCGAGAACGGCGAGCCGTCCAGGTTTGTGCAAATCAGTGACCTCCGCGCCGAAGCTGCTGAACGAGAGCGGCAGGAGTGGGGAGGAGATCCGATGCCTCAACTCGAACGATTCCAGTCCGGCAAAGACATAGCTCGTATGGACCGACCACTTGCCGAAGCGGTCGTCCGCATGAACGTCCCGACTCTTCGTCGACTCGCGTTTTGGGCCGCTGTGCAGGCGTATGAGTATGCGGGATTGGCCGACAGGGACTGGGTTCGCCCGGCCCTCAACGCTATGCATGTGGGACAACAACTTCCGGAACCCTTCGGAAATCGCACAACGGCATTCGAACACCTACACGAGGAGGAATTCGGCGCGGGGACCGACAACGTGCAGTTGGAAGTCAAGGTCGAGATAGTGGACCGTTCGCCGCAACCGGAGTCCAATCCGTTCGATCACGGGAATATTCATGTCCCGTCCTACGCTCTCAATGCGATTTTCGACGCGCTCGAATCGGACCCGTTGACCGCAGCGGTCAATGCATTGGGAACGGCAGCAGTCACGTTCGGGAAGGACATCCGCATGTTGTTCGCGAGAGCGCGAGTTGAATTCGACCTCGAAGACTGAACCCCAAGTTATTCAAGGGAACTTCGTAGGGTGGTGAGAGGATCCGAGGCGTCACGACGCCCACGCGGACCAGGCCCTTCTGGGTTGACGAAGCGGCCCTCGTCCGAGCGAGTCCACTCTCGTACGGCCCATCGCTCCTTGATCGCCCAGCGACCGTTGCGACGCTCCATGTGGTCGATGAATCGCGCACCGCTGGTGAAGTTGATCATCCCGATGCCTTCGGGCCCACCCCAGTGTGTGGACATCGAATACGCCTCGCTGATCGCGTGGTCGCCGTGCAGTTCGACCAGATGGTTGCCGATGTGATGCATCGTGCCGCCGATCGCCGAGAGTTTTGGTGTCACCCAGGCGATGTACTCGTCGATGTTGCCGTCGAATCCGGTGTGATGGTCGATCGCATCCGGGTGGTAGGCGCTGCGGACGAGATCGAAGTCGAGGCGGTCGATGCCACGGCAGTACGTCAGAACCACCTCACGGATTGCCTGCTTGTCGATGAGATCTTGCAGTGCCCGGTCCATGTCACGCCTCCTTGATGCTGGTCATCCAGTCGAGTAGTTCTGGTAGTTCTTCGGCAGCGCAATCGAATACGGCGGGTCGAAAAACGACGACGGACGCGCCGCGGGCGAACCAGTCCCGGGCCTTGTCTGCGGTTGCCGAGAGGTCGACGGACCCGTTGTCGCGTCGAACCGGCGCCGCAGACACTTGCACGCGCGCCGACTCCGGGTCACGTTGGTGGGCTTCGAACGTGTTGCGCAACAGTGCAACACTGTCGGTGAACGTTCCCAGATCGGTCGGGTTCACGGTCCAGCCGTCTGCGACGCGTGCGATGCGGTCGAAGTTCCGCCGGCTTGGTCCGAAACCGAAGAGCACCGGTATTCGGGGTTGGATCGGCAGCGGGAGGCTGTGGTAGTTCTCGAAAGCGAAGTCGCGTCCCTTGAAGGTGGCCGGTGCATTGGTCCACAGTTCGCGGCAGGCTGCGACGGTCTCCTCCATGCGCCCGAATCGCGCGTCGAAAGGCATGTTGGTGGCGGTGTATTCAGCTTCTTGCCATCCAACGCCGAAACCCATGACAGTTCGACCTTCGGACAATGAGTCGAGAGTGGCAACCTGCTTTGCAAGCAGGGCCGCCGGGCGAACAGTGGCGATCAGAACCGATACTCCGAGGCGAGCTCGTTCCGTCACCGCGGCGATCGAAGACAGAAATGAAATCGGTTCGTACCAAGGGTGATCCAACGGGAACAGGAAGTTGTGTTCGACTACCCGCTGGGCGTGAGCGTCGGCATTGAACCCGAGGTGGTCGCCGGTGCAGATCAGATCGATCCCGGCACTGTCAGCACGCGCGGCGAAGTCCAGGACCGGGCGGACCTTGCCGTCGAACAGGGCCTCGAGACCCAAAACGTTGACACCGATTTCCACAGTCGTTCCTCTACAGTGCCCGCTTGGCATGAGCGGACATGTCGCCCATGTTGTCCAAACAGAAGAGCCTCGAGCTGAACTGCCACGACCCGTCGATGCACGTGAAGCGATCGAAGTAGCGCCCCGACAAAATAGGTTGCAGGGCAAGATCTTCGGTACCTTGTATGACCGTGACGTACGAGAGCGCCGTCGCTGATTCACCGTCGACCGAGATTCGCGTGTTGGTCAGCAGATGTTTGGTGCGTGGAACCGGCGGATCTCCGTACATCCGAATGAAGCCGCTGCAGGCTGCGAACACTGCGTCGGCGTCGGACGAAATGAGAGTGGTGGCAACCCCGTCCGGTCCGCACTGCCCGTAGTCGGACTGGGCGAACAATGCAGCGACTTCACCCAATCTGCCCTGATCGATCAGATGCGTGTACTCACAGAGCAGGTCACGGATCGCAGACTCGGCGACGATCCGTGACAGCTCCGCGGTCATACGGTGATCTCGCGCCGAACCATCTTGCCGGTTGCGTTGCGAGGCAACAGATCACTGGTGATGCGCCACTTCGACGGCACCTTGAAGTAGGAAAGTCGCTCGGCGGCGTAGTCGCGCAGCTCCGCCTCCGTGGTGGCAGCCCCGGGACGCAGTACAACCACGGCGGACACTTCCTGGCCGAGGTCGGGGTGCGGCATGCCGATGACAGCGCACTCGATCACGTCGGGGTGTTCGTCGAGCGTCTGCTCGATCTCGGTGGGGTAGACGTTCTCGCCACCACGCAGGATCAGGTCGGAACGACGACCGGTGAGACGGAGACGTCCGTTCTCGATGACGCCGAAATCGCCGGTGCGGAGCCAGCGTCCCGGTGCAATTGCAGACTCGGTCGCCTCGTCGTTCTCCCAGTATCCGAGCATGACGAACGGGCTGCGCACGCACACTTCACCTTCGATGCCGTCCGGCAGCCACTCGCCGAAGGGATCGCGAATCTCCATCGAGACGGTGATGATCGGACGTCCGAGAGTACCTGGGAACTCTTCGAGTTCGGCGCCGACGGCGACCGCAATTGCGGTGCTGCATTCGGTGAGGCCGTAACTGTCGACCAGAGCGTTGCGTGCGAACGGCACCTGCTCCTTGAGGCGTTCCTTGAACGCGGGCGACGACGGCGCGGACGCCAGCGAGAATGCAGTCAACGAAGAGACGTCGTACTTGGCGATGTTGCCGTGTTCGAGTAGCCGCGATGCCATCGTGGGGACAGCACCCCAGTTGGTGACGCGCTCGCGTTCGACCAACCCGAGCACCTTGTCGACGTCGAAGCCGCCCTCGGTCAGGATGACGGCGCTGCCTGTCGCGAGACGGGGGACCACCAGATTGTGCAGGCTGGCGATGTGGAAGAGCGGGGAGGTGAGTAGATAACGCAATGGGCTCGGCTTGGAAGCGTCGTACTCACGGCCGGTGAATGCAGCGCCGATCGCGTCGCTGTATTTGTGGTAGTCGACGACGGCCATCACGTTGCGGTGCGAGTGGAGTGCGCCCTTGGGGCGGCCACTGGTACCGCTGGTGAACAGGATTACGGCGGGGTCGTCCTCGTCGATGTCGGTGCTCGGCACGTCGGAGCCTGCATATTCCGCGATGAGCGCGGGCAGATCCTCTTCCATGGTGAGGACCGTGATGTCTGCCGGCAGTTCGGGGAGGGCGGCGCCGCGCTTGGCGTCCACGACCAGAACCTTCGGGCGTGAGAGCTCGATCCCGTGGGTGACCTCGCGCGGAACCCACCAACCGTTGAGACCGACAGCGATCGCGCCGAGCGCCTGCGTCGCGAAGAACGTCATGACCCATTCGGGAGTGTTGGCAGCGAGGATGCCCACACGGTCGCCCTTGCGGACTCCGTACTTGTCCCGCAGAGCAGTTGCCAGCGCGGCGACGGAATCGGCGTGCTCGGTGAACGAGATTCGACGATCGCTGGTGACGAGATAGTCGCCGTCGCCCCAGGCGCGAGATGCCGAGATGAGTTCACCGATGGCGTGACCACGGTTCTTCATCACGGGCATGACGGTGCCGAGAACCTCTTCTTCGACGATCTCGAATGGCCCACCTGGACCGGTGAGGCGTGAGACCGCCTGGTCCAGAAGCAACTGCGGATCTGCGGGGGCAGTCATGGAATGGCCTTTCGTATTGTGGCGCTTTTCACGTCACAAAATCTCACGAGAAAATCATATCTGTGGCGGCGGTTACCACTGAGCGAGACTGGGACGGTTCCGGCATTGAGGCGTCGATACGTTCGAGTCGTATCGCAGTTGGAGTAATCGACATTCCGATATCGACTAGGACACAGGACACGATGACGAACACCGCCACCGAAGCATCTTCGAATGCAGCTCTTGCAGCTCCTCAGCGCGAGGACGTCGCGCAGATGTTGATCGACCGTCTCGGTGATCAGCACCTGGGTCTGCGGACGCGGACGCAGGACTGGAGCTGGGACGAGGTGGTGCGCGAGAGCGCGGCGCGCGGCTCGCTTGCGAAGTCGCTTCGCGCGCCTGGACCGTTTCACATCGGAGTACTTCTGGAGAACGATCCCGAGTTCCTGTTCTGGCTCGGCGGCGCGGCCCTGACCGGGGCCACGATCGTCGGCATCAATCCGACCAGGCGTGGAGCTGAACTCGAGGCTGAGGTTCGGTACGTCGACTGCCAGCTGATCGTCACCGACAAAGCGGGCTACGAGAAGTTGTCCGGCCTTGACCTCGGACTGACCGAAGATCGTTTTGTTCTGGTCGACGACGCGTCATACCCGGACAAGATTTCCGCTCACCAGGTCGAGTCGCCTCAGATCGACCTCGGCGTCGACGCGTCGACGCTGTTCTTGCTTCTCTTCACCTCGGGCACCACCGGAATGTCCAAGGCGGTGCGGTGCAGCCAGGGGCGTCTGACGCGGTTGGCCTACGCGAACTGCGCCAAGTACGACATCGACCGCGACGACGTCTGCTACTGCTGCATGCCGCTCTTCCACGGCAACGCGTTGATGGCTCTGTGGGCGCCGGCCCTTTCGCAGGGAGCTACGGTCTGCCTCGTTCGTAAGTTCACCGCCTCGGGATTCATGCCGGACGTTCGGTTCTACGGCGCAACATATTTCACCTACGTCGGTAAGGCCTTGGGGTATCTCATGGCGACGCCGGAACTGCCCGACGACATCGAGAACACCCTCACGCACGGCTTCGGGACCGAGGCGTCGCCGGGGGACAAGGCAGAGTTCATCCGCCGTTTCGGTGCGCAGCTTTTCGAGGGATACGGTTCGAGTGAAGGTGCCGGTTCGGTCGTGCTCGATCCGAACCAACCTGCCGGCGCGCTTGGCCGTCCGGCGAGCGAGAACATCGTCATCGTCGATCCCGATACCCGCGAAGAGCGACCCCGCGCAATTCTCGACGAGCACGGTCACGTGCTGAACCCCGACGAATCCATCGGCGAGATGGTCGACAAGGCCGGATCGAAGAAGTTCGAGGGGTACTACAAGAACGAAGACGCAATTGCCGAGAAGATTCGCCACGGTTGGTACTGGACAGGCGATCTCGGCTACGTCGACGAGGCCGGGTTCATCTACTTCGCCGGACGTAAGGGTGACTGGATCCGCGTCGACGGTGAGAACACCTCGGCCCTGATGATCGAGCACATCCTGCGTCGGCACCCCAAAGTGATTGCCACGGGTGTCTTCGCGGTACCGGATCCGCGTTCGGGCGATCAGGTGATGGCAGCTGTCGAGGTCGCCGACTTTGCCGATTTCGATCCGGCCGAGTTCGCTGCCTACCTTGCCGCGCAGGCGGATTTGGGTACCAAGGCAGCGCCGCGATTTGTTCGTGTTTCGACTGATCTGCCCGTCACGGGCTCCAACAAGGTACTCAAACGTGAACTTCAAGCCGACCGCTGGCGGACCGACGAACCAGTGTTCCACTGGGTGGGCCGAGGCACTCCCGAATACACGTTGATGACCGAAGCTGACGTGGTGAACCTGGAGAAGGAGTTCGAGACTCACGGCCGCACGCGGTTCCTATGAGTCGTGTTGCGCTGGTAACCGGCGCTTCCCGGGGGATCGGCCGTGAGTGCGCGCTGGCATTCGCGCGCGCCGGATTCGATGTTGCGATCACAGCCCGCACCGTTCGTGAAGGCGAAGGGCGGGCGGCCCCGCGAACGAGGCAGGGGGAGCAGGTCATTCCGGTACCCGGCAGCCTGGAGACGACGGTTGCCGAGATCGAGTCCTTCGGTGTGCGCGCCTTGGCCGTTCCGATGAATCTGCTCGATCTGGCCTCCGTCCGCGGCGCCGGTGAACGGGTGCTGGCGGAGTGGGGACATGTCGACGTGTTGGTGAACAACGCCTACGCCCAGACGGTCGGAAACATGGACCGGGTGCTCGACATCGAGATCGACGACGCCCAGGCGATGGCGATCGGCAACTATCTGCACCAGCTTGCGTTGATTCAGGTGATTCTGCCGTCGATGATCAAGAGCGGCAACGGGGTGGTCGTCAACCTCGCATCTGGTTCGGCGACCCTGGATCCGCCTGCGCCTCCCGGCGAGGGTGGTTGGGGTTTGTCGTACGCCGCGTCGAAGGCGTCGTTCGGACGTATCGCCGGAGCGATCAACTCGGAGTATCGAGGCGCCGGAATCAAAGCGTTCAACCTGAGTCCGGGATTTGTCATCACGGAATCAGGGAAAGCCCGTGGTGGCGCGGACGCGATAGTGGAAGCCGGATTTGCGGCCACACCGGCATCCGTGCCCGCCGCTGCTGCGGTGTGGCTTGCAACAGATCCGGATGCGGACCGGTTCCTCGGTCGCGTCGTGGACGGTCCGAAATTGATGGCGACACTGGAGGAAACGGTATGAAGCTCGGCGTAGTTGTTCCGGTCGAATTGGGTCGAAGTGGAGATCCCGCCTGGATTCTGCAATTCGCCCGTGCTGCCGAATCGTTGGGTTTCGACGAGATCTCGGCCGTGGAGCACTCGGTTGTCATCGCGGATACGGCGAGCGAATACCCGTACTCTCCGACCGGAAAATCTCACCTACCCGATGACTGTGACATCCCGGACCCACTGGAACTACTGTCATTTGTTGCCGGCGCCACAACGACTTTGGGTCTGTCCACCGGAGTTCTGGTGCTTCCCAACCACAATCCGGTAGTGCTTGCCAAGCGCTTGGCGACGCTGGATCGACTTTCGGGTGGGCGATTGCGCATCTGTCTCGGTCTGGGCTGGATGAAAGAAGAGATCGAAGCGTGCGGCGGTGACTTCGAGCGCCGCGGCAAGGTAGCCGATGAGGCCATCGCGGTGATGCGTTCACTCTGGGAGGGCAAGGAAGCAGTCGATTTCGACGGCGATTACTTCTCGTTCAAGGGTGCGTACAGCTGGCCGAAGCCGCACCGCGAATCCGGAGTTCCGCTCTACATCGGTGGACACAGTCTCGCTGCTGCTCGGCGAGCAGGCCGGTTGGGTGATGGTTTCCAGCCGCTGGGACTGGCCGGTGAAGATCTCGACAAGGCTGTAGCGGCGATGAAAGCGGCTGCGGTGAAGGCAGATCGAGATCCTGCCGACGTATCGCTGGTACTCGGTGCGACACTGCCCAGGCTCGACGAAGCGAAACTCGAGTGGGCACGCGGGTTGGGAGCCGATCGAATCGTGTTGTCCGCGAGCCGTCGTGGCACGTCGTTGGAATTGATCATCGACGAAATGGCTGAATGCTCGAAGCGGCTGGGGCTCGGCGCGTAGTCCTTTCTCTGATCAGGGATGCGCCAGCCCGTTCAGGACCATCGCGCCCACGAAGCGCGAGCGATCGGGTGCGTCGATCCGGGACGTCAGTCGAGGGCGGTGGCGTCGGTTGTCGGCGTCTTGGTGCCGGGAGTCGCTTCGATGTCGAGAACGACCTGGCTGTCGGTGGCTTCTTCGGGGAAGACGTACCGACGCATGGCCCACCAGCGGAAGGCCGTCGCCAGCAGGGTCCCGATGATCGATCCGCTGATGAAGTCCGCGAAGTTCTCCATCAACACCGACACCTCGGGTTGACGCAGGTGGAACACGTACCTGGAGGTCCAGAGAGGTACCTGGTTGATGGCCAAACCGATACCCGCGACGATGAAGAACAGAGCGGCCTCGTGATGGCGCTGTCGACCACCGCGCTGAGCAAACGACCATTCGCGGTTGAGGACGTAAGACAGAACCGTCGCGATCAGGACCGCAAGGATGTTGGCCGTCACCGGGTGCTGAGGCAGAACCGTCCACTTGATGCCGAAGAACAGCACCGTGGTGACGATGAAGGCGATGCCGCCGACCACCAGGAACTTGAGCATTTCTGCGTGCGGCAGGACGCGCACGAGAACCCGCTCAGGAAGCCTATTGACCATCTTTTCGACAAACGCCATTGTTCGAGGCTAACCCTGAATACGACCGACGGCACAAATCGTCGATGCCCGTGTCGGCAAGATCATCAGAATCCGTACCCGAGAATTGCGGGCTTCTCTGCGTTGAAGGCGAAGTCGAAATTCCGGATTTCCCGCGGATCGGACGCGTGGAGTCGGTGCGCCGCCGCGAAGGTCTTGGCCTGGTGCTCGCCCAGGTACAAGCTGCTCAGGACATCAGAGGGCATCGTGATCGCGGGCTCCGCGTCAGTGGCCGTACAGGTGGCCTTGCCACCCTTGACCTGAAGTGCAAAAGTTCCGCCGGCCTTCAGGAACGGATCTTCGACCTTGATGACGGTGTCCAGGTCAGCAGCATATTCGCGAGCCTCGAGAGCCGCGGGCACGTCCATGATGCGCAGCCACAGTCGATCGGAGCGCGTCGTCGTTCGGGCAAGGCGGTAGTCCGTCAGCATCAGCCGGAGTGGATCGGCAGGATGTTGGCGTGTCTCGATCCGGGTGACGAGGTCGAGGCCGCAGATCGTGCGCCACAGCGCCGCGTGCGCGTCTTCGGTGATCGTCACGAACTCGTCGATCCGGGCGATGCTGTCGCGGCCCTCGCTCGTGTGCCGGTAAGCGATGTATCCGTCCGCGTGTGTCAGAAAGAACAGTCCGGAGGCGCCGTCACGATCCTCGGACGGGTCGGCGAACATGTGGTCCCAGAGCGGTTGCGGACGCAATTGAGCGCCGGGTGTCAGCAGTCGCCAGCGGTCGTAGATCTCGGGTAGAAGCGTCGAGGCAGCTTTGACGTCGACGATCGACACGCCACCGTTGTCGGGCACCTCGGGGCGGAACCGCGCGAAGCGGCGATCGAGGGTGATGCCCTCGCTGAAGGTGGCCGGGCCGTATCCGAAGCGGTTGTAGATGCCGGCCTCGCTGGCCGTCAGGGCGGCAAGTGGTGCTCCGGTCGACTCGATGTGGGCGTGAAGTGCAGTGAACATCGAGCGTAGGACGCCACGGCGACGGTGAGTCGGGGCGACGGATACCCAGGTGATTCCGCGCGTGGGGAGTTGGCGTCCGCCGGGCACGGTGAATTCCATGTCGATTTCGATGGCCACGCCGACGGGTAGGTCACCGTCGACGGCGAGGATGATGTCCTCGGGCTTGTAGAGAGCCTTCGTCAGTTCGCTGACCGCGGGAGACGGGTGAAAACCGAACCCCACCGAGTCGAGTAGTTGGAGAGCCGGCCAGTCGCTCTCGGTAGCGGTGCGGATGGTGATCTTGTTTTCGGGGCTCACGTATATCGACTTTGGCATAGATTGCGTGAAGACGCACATGAATATCGGGGCTGACGTTTCCGCACCGGCTCCCAGGGGTACCGCCCGACGGACCAGTCCTGCGGCACGGAGAAAACCGATACGGAGAAACACTGTGGCGATCACCGACATCAAGGAATATGCCCATCTCACCGAGGAAGACGTCGAAGCGCTCGGGCGCGAGTTGGACGCCATTCGGCTCGACATCGAGGAGAAGCGCGGCGCGCACGATGCTCGATACATCCAGCGGACGATCGCGTTTCAACGCTCTCTGATGGTGGCCGGCCGCATCGTCTTGTTCGCCAGCAAGAAGAAGCCTGCCTGGATTCTGGGGACTGCGCTGCTGGGGGTCGGCAAGATCATCGAGAACATGGAACTCGGCCACAACATCATCCACGGTCAGTGGGACTGGATGAACGATCCCGAGATTCACTCGAGCAACTGGGAGTGGGACAACACCTGCCCGTCCTCGGGATGGAAGCACTCGCACAACTTCACTCATCACAAGTTCACCAACATCGTCGGCCTCGACAACGATGTCGGCTACGGCATCATGCGCGTCACGCGCGATCAGAAGTGGCACGCCGACTATCTCTTCCAACCGATCACGAATTTCGTGCTGGCGACCCTCTTCGAGTGGGGCGTCGCACTGCATCACCTCGAGACCGACAAGCTTCGCAAGGGCGAGGTGAAGTGGTCCGAGAAATCGGAGATGGCCAAGGACGTCGGAAAGAAGATCGCGCGACAGGTGGCGAAGGATTACATCCTGTTCCCCGCCCTGACCGGCCCGGCGTGGAAGACCACGTTGACGGCCAACGCCGTTGCAAATCTCATCCGCAACTATTGGAGTTACGCCGTCATCTTCTGCGGGCACTTCCCCGACGGTGCCGAGAAGTTCACGCTCGAGGAATTCGAGAACGAATCCCGCGCTCAGTGGTACTTACGACAGATGCTGGGGTCCGCCAACTTTCATGCCGGCCCCGTCATGGCCTTCATGAGCGGCAACCTCTGCTACCAGATCGAGCATCACTGCTTCCCTGACCTGCCGAGCAATCGGTACTCGGAAATCGCGGTGCCGCTGCGGGACTTGTGTGACAAGTACGACCTCCCGTACACCACCGGGCCGCTGTGGAAGCAGTACGGATTGACGTTGCGGACCATCTGGAAGTTGTCGCTGCCCAACAGGTTTCTCTCCGCGTCCCAGGACGATGCTCCGGAGACGCACTCGGAGTTGAAGTTCCGCATCCGCGGCGGAATCAAGGAAGTCTTCGGCGTCGATCCGCAGACCGGTAAGCGGCGAGGCCTGCGAACTGCGATCGCGATGGTGTCGAGCTGATCGGTTACCGCTTGTGGGCCATCGAACGAACTACGAGATCGCCGGTCGACTGGATCGCCTGAACCAACACGATCAAGATCACGACAGCGACGAACAACACCGGGGTGTTGAATCGTTGGTAGCCGTACTTGATCGCGAAGTCGCCGAGACCGCCGGCGCCGATGGCGCCTGCCATGGCTGAGAAACCGATCAGCATCACCGCCGTCAGGGTCGCTCCGGCTACCAATCCCGGAACTGATTCGGGCAGTAGGACCTTGGTGATGATGTCCTTGTCGGTGGCGCCCATGGATCGTGCTGCTTCGACGCGTCCGGAATCGACCTCACGCAGTGCGTTCTCGACGACGCGAGCGAAGAAGGGCACCGAGCCGATGGTCAGCGGGACGATCGCTGCCGTCGCCCCGAGCGCTGTTCCGACGATCGCCCGCGTCGCCGGGATGAGGAGGACCAACAGAATCACGAACGGCAGCGAACGGCCGATGTTCACCACGGTGCCCAGTACCGAATTGAGAACGCGGTTCGGACGGATTCCGTCGGGCGCGCTCGCGTGCAACAGAACGCCGAGGGCGATACCGATGATCACGGTGAGCACGAACGAGACGCCGACCATGTAGAGCGTGTCGAGTAGGGCTTCCCATGCTTCGCCCAGGGAATCCTGCCAGGACGTCTTGTTCATGAGAACGTCACCTTCACTCCGCGCTGCGAAAGATGTTCTTCGACAGACTTTCTTGTCTCTTCGTCGTTGGCGAGTCCGGTGTGCGAGGCGAACTCCACGCGAAGGCGGCCGACCTGATGGGCTCCGATGTCCTCGATACCGCCGGAGATCACGGTGACGTCGACATCGAGATCACGCGAGAGTTGGGAAATCACGGGCGAGGTCGACAGCGAATCGACAAAGGTGAGGAGTGCCGGAATTCCGGTCGGGGACGTTCGCACCGTTCCGGTCGGCAGTAGCGCCTCGCCGAGGGGTGAGTCCGGGTCCGCAACCAGTTCGGTGAGCGTTCCCTCGTCGACGATACGTCCCTGGTCGATCAGGGCGGCGCGGTGACAGATCCGTCGAACCACGTTGAGCTCGTGGGTGATCAGAACGATGGTCACACCCAGACGTCGATTGAGGTCGGCGAGCAGGTCGAGGATCGAATCGGTCGTATCCGAGTCGAGGGCGCTCGTGGCTTCGTCGCACAGGAGGACATCGGGAGAAGCCGCCAAGGCCCTCGCGATCCCGACCCGTTGTTTCTGTCCGCCGGACAGTTGCGAAGGGAAGGCGTCACGTCGGTCTTCCAGGCCGACCAACTCGATCAGCTCGTCGACGCGGGCACGGCGATCTGCCCGCGAGTACCCCGCCACTTCGAGAGGAAAGGCGATGTTGGCGGCGACCGAGCGGGAGTGCAGCAGGTTGAAATGCTGGAACACGACACCGATCCGCTTGCGTGCATCGCGCAACTGCGCCGGGCTCAACGCGGTCAGATCGGTGTCGCCCAACAGAATCCGGCCACTGGTCGGGCGTTCGAGCAGGTTGAGGCAGCGCAGCAGAGTCGATTTACCGGCGCCGCTCTTGCCGATGATGCCGAAGATCTCGCCGTCTTCGATTTTCAGGGACACGGAATCGAGTGCATGCAGAACTTTTGTGCCGCTGCCGTATTCCTTGGAGACCGATTCGATCGAGAAGACCATGACGGGTCTCGATCAGGTAGCGCTGGCCGGAATGACCGAGCCCTGGTAGGTCTGCTCGATGAACGTCGCGACGTCGGTGGACGTCAATGCCTCGGCCAACTTCTGCACTCGCGCATCGTTTTCGAGGGAGGTGCGAACCGTCAGGACGTTGGCGTACGGGTTGCCCTCGGCCTTCTCGAGCACCAGTGCGTCCTTGGCGGGATTGAGGCCGCCTTCGATTGCGTAGTTGCCGTTGATGATTGCGAGATCGACATTTCCGTCGTCGAGAGTGCGCGGAAGCTGCGGGGGATCGACCTGGGTGAACGTGAGTCCCTTGGGGTTGTCGATGATGTTCTTCTCGCTGATCTGCGTGATGTCGGTGCCGGGGGCTCCCAACTGCTGATCGAGCTTGATCAAACCGGCCTGCTGCAGCAGGTACAGCCCACGGGCGAAGTTCGTCACGTTGTTGGACAAAGCGACCGTTGCGCCCTGGCGCAGGTCGGCCAGGTTGGTGACCTTCTTGGAATATGCACCGAGGGGCTCGACGTGGACCTTCGCCACGGCGACCAGGTCGTCGACACCCTTTTCCTTCGACCACGATTCCTGATAGGGCACGTGCTGGAAGAAGTTGGCGTCGGTGTCGCCCGCTTCGAGCACCTCGTTGGCGTCGAGGTCGCCGGTGATCTCGCTGACCTCGATCTTGGTGTCGTCGAGCAGGCCCTTTTCTTCGACGAACTTCAAGATCTCGGCGTGCGGAACCGAAGAAGCGACGATGCGAAGGGGCGCGTTCTCATCGGAGGAGTTGTCGCTCGAGCACGCTGCGACGGTTCCGACTGCGACGGCGGCCACTGCGAAGGCAGCGAGGAATCTTCTGGTGCGCGAGCGTGACATGTGAATCTCCAAGACATAGCCGAACGTCACGCCGAGATGGCGTGACAGTTGCTGAACGCTAGCCCGGTAAACCTCCCGTGAGGAGATACAGAATCACCGCGATTTTTTCCTGTACCTATTGTCCGAGCAGGATGACCGGAACGTCCTCGGCAAAATCGACTACCAATTCGCGACGCGAGAACAGCCAGGTGCCGTCGACCTTTTCGAAGCTGTCCTGATAACGAATCTCGATCCGGTTGTCCCGGTGGCCCTCGCCCCGCGGATAGATGTGGTGAGCGGAGCAGTAGGCCTCACCGTGCGCGGTGGTGGGGCTGTCGAGGTCGAGGATCTGCTGCTCGACGATGTGCCGGGTCGAGTGCAGATGTGAGACGGCATCGACCACCGAACTGCTGACGACGGTGTTCCCACGTATCTCCGTCGGCGCATCCGTTCCGTTCAATGCCGGCGGCAAGACGAATGCCACGTCGTCAGTGAAGAGAGCCGCAAGCGCGGTGGTGTTTCGGCGGTCGACGGCCTGTGCATACCTGGCGGCCAAGTCGGTGAGAGCGACGCGATCCGAGGAGTCCATGCGCATATCTCACCCTATGTGACGCCGCTCATGTTTCGGCTTCCCGCTCAACGAGACATTCACAGCGCCCACCTGGGCATCTGGTTAGCGTCCAGACCAAGAGTTGCCAGCCATGAATGCCATAGGAGAAACAGCGATGGATCTGAGGGAATCGCCCGAGCAGCAGGAGCTCCGCAAGGAGTTGCGCGCGTACTTCGCGGCGCTGCTGCCGGAAGAGAAGCGTCGCGCGGCCGGCGAGCAAGGTGTGGGCGGCGAGTACTTCCGCGAGATCGTGAAGTTGCTGGGTAAGGACGGCTGGCTCGGCATCGGTTGGCCCAAGGAATTCGGTGGACAGGGCCGCTCCATCGAAGAACAGTTCGTGTTCTTCGACGAGGTTCAGCGCGCGGGACTGCCGTTCCCCTTCGTGACGGTCAATACCGTCGGACCGACGTTGATGAAGTACGGCACCGAAGAGCAGAAGGAACGATTCCTGCCCGGCATTCTTGCCGGCGACATCGTCTTCGCCATCGGCTACACCGAGCCCGAGGCCGGCACCGACCTCGCATCACTCAAGACTCGTGCGGTTCTCGACGGTGACGAGTGGATCGTCGACGGCAACAAGATCTTCACCAGTGGCGCAAACACTGCCGACTACGTGTGGCTGGCCTGCCGCACCGACGCGGACGCCCCCAAGCACAAGGGCATCTCGATCCTGATCGTCCCCACCGAGGACGCAGGCTTCGAGTGGTCACCGATCAACACCGTCGGCGGTTTGATGGTGACGTCGACGTACTACTCCGGCATTCGTGTTCCGTCGAAGGACGTTGTCGGCGAGGTCAACGGCGGCTGGCAGCTCATCACGGCTCAGCTCAATCACGAGCGAATCGGCTTGGCGGCCATCGGTGGTCGCACTTACGGTCTGTGGAACCTCGTTCTGGACTGGGCCAAGGAAAACGGTGCCATCAACATCCCGTGGGTGCAGCAGGACTTCGCTCGTACACACGCCAAGCTCGAGGCCATGCGCCTGCTGAACTGGAAGATGACGGCAGCCGTCGCACAGGACACGCTCTCCGGAGCCGACGCCGGCGCTACCAAGACGTACGGGACCGAGACTCACGTCGACGTCTACCGCACCCTGCTCGGAATTCTCGGCTCCGCCGGACGCATCCGCCCCGAGTCTCCGGGCGCTTTGCTTGCCGGTCAGATCGAGCAGATCTCGCGTCAGGGTGTCGTGAACACCTTCGGCGGCGGCGTCAACGAGGTTCTGCGTGACATGGTCGGCACCATCGGCTTGGGACTCGTTCGCGAAAAGAGGGTCAAGTGAGCGACATTTCGGCGCAACTCGACGCTTTTGTCGGCCAGACGCTTGTTCCCACAACCTGGGGACCCGACGAGGTCAACATCCCCATGATCCGGCATTGGGCCGAGACCATGGGCGATACCAACCCCGTCTACCTCGACGACGACGCTGCCCGCGCCACCGGCCGTGACGGCGTCGTCGCTCCGGCTCAGATGCTCCAGGTCTGGATCATGCGGACGTTCACCGACAAGATGGCGGGCAACGACCCGTCGCAGGTGTGGACCGATCTGATCGCCACCCTCGACGCTGCGGGCTACAGTTCCGTCGTCGCCACCGATTCCGATCAGGAGTTCTTCGCCGAACTGCGCCCAGGCGATCGCGTGAACTACACCGAGGTCATCGAGTCGATTTCCCCTGAAAAGAAGACCGGACTCGGCGTCGGACACTTCGTGACGACGCTCAAGACGTACCGCAACGGCGACGACGAAGTTGTCGGCACGCAGCGGTGGCGGACACTGCGGTTCAAGCCGCAGGAAGCCAAGGCCCCGGAGGCTCCGCGCGCATTGCGTCCGCGTCCGGCTCTCAACGCGGACAATGCTTTCTGGTTCGAAGCGGCCAAGGAGCACCGTCTGGTGATCCAGCGCTGCACGTCCTGCAAGACGTTGCGTCATCCCACCGGCCCGATGTGCGGCGAGTGCCAGTCACTCGAGTGGGACACGATCGACGCGTCGGGGCGTGGCACGGTGTACAGCTTCGTGGTCAATCATCACCCCAAGATCGACGCGTTCGACTACCCGCTCATCGTTGCGGTAATCGAACTCGAAGAGGGAACCCGATTGATCGCCAACATGGTGGGTATCGCGCCCGAAGATGTCGTGGTCGACATGCCCGTGGAACTTGACTGGATCGACGCCGACCCGGATCTGACGCTTCCCGCGTTCCGGCCGGCCGTACGCGAGGAGCACTGATGGACTTCAATTTCAGCGAAGAGCAGGACGCGATTCGCTCACTGGCCGACGAGGTCTTCACCAGCAAGGCAACGATCGAGCGCACCAAGGAGATCGAACTTTCCACCGAGCGTGTCGACCGCGAACTGTGGCGAGAACTCGCGAGTACCGGCCTGCTCGGTATCGCACTGCCCGAGGAGTTCGGCGGCGGCGGACTCGGCTTGTCCGAGCTGTACGCACTGCTGGAGGAGCAGGGCCGTCACGTTGCGGCCGTGCCGATCTGGGAAACGATCCTTGCGGCATTGGCTGTCAACGAGTTCGGTTCCGATTCCCTTCGTGCCGAGCTCCTTCCGAGTGTTGCCGACGGCAGTCGATTCCTGACCGTCGGGCTCGAGGAATTCGGGCCGTACACGGGCGGCGACCCGCTGACCACGGCCGAGCAGGACGCCGACGGCAACTGGACCGTGACGGGTGAGAAGGCAGTAGTGCCGATGACTCACGTCGCGAACCTTGCTCTCGTTTCGGCAACCGCTTCCACCGGTACGGCACTGCTGCTTGTGGATCTGAGTGCCGAAGGAGTGACGCTCGAACAGACGCAGTCCACCAACTGGGAGATCTGTGCCAACGTCACCTTTGCCGGTGCCCCCGCGCAGCTGATCGGTGCGGCTGACGGCACCACGGTTCCGTGGCTGATCGACCGAGTTGAGCTGGCATTGGCCGCAATTCAATGGGGTGTCGGCTCGGGTGCAGTCGCGCAGGCTGTCACGTACCTGAACGGCCGCAAGCAGTTCGGCCGTCCGCTGGCGACCTTCCAGGCCGTCAATCATCAACTCGCTGACTGCTACATCGATCTCGAAGCGATGAGGGTGACACTATGGCAGGCCGCCTGGCGTATCTCCGAGGGATTGGATCTCGGCACCTCGGTACTGGTCGCCAAGTGGTGGGCAACCGACGGCGGACAGCGCGTCGTGCATCGCACCACGCATGTCCACGGCGGTATGGGCGTCGACACCGACTACCCGGTTCACCGTCACCTCTTGTGGGGCAAGCAGATTGCTGCCACCCTCGGCGGTTCCAGCTCCGATCTCGCGCGTCTGGGTGCGCAGCTCGCATCCGGTGTGGAGGTGCTCGCATGACCGTTCTTGCCGGTCGTAGTTACGCAGACGTCGTTGTCGGAGAGGCATTGCCCGAGTTGGCGATCCCGTTGACCCGTACGTTGATCGTCGCCACCGCAATCGCCACCCGCGATTTCCAGGACGTGCACCACGATCCGAGCCTGGCCCAGGAGCGCGGCTCCAAGGATGTCTTCATGAACATCCTCACGAGCAACGGTCTTGTCGGTCGATACGTCACGGACTGGGCCGGATCTGCATCGACCCTGCGCCGCATCGCCATTCGTCTCGGGGCGCCCAACTACCCGGGTGACACCATGACGATGACCGGTGAGGTCGTGTCCAAGGAAGACGGAGTGGTCGTGGTCAAGGTGCAGGGTGCAAACAGCCTCGGCAATCATGCATCCGGCACCGTCGCAGTCGCTTTCAAGGAAGAGGAGAGGCCCTGATGGCGATCAGCCCACTCTCGGGAGCCGCCGCCATCGTCGGCATCGGATCCACCGAGTTCTCCAAGAACTCCGGCCGCACCGAACTGCAGTTGGCGTGTGAGGCCATCGTCGCGGCACTCGCTGACGCCGGTATCGATCCGTCCGAGGTCGACGGTCTGTCCACCTACACGTCGGAGACAAACGGCGAAGCCATTGTGGCTCGCAACTGTGGCCTCGGCGAGCTGAAGTTCTTCTCGCGCATTCACTACGGCGGCGGCGCCGCGTGTGCCACCGTGCAGCAGGCGGCCATGGCAGTTGCGACGGGTGTTGCCGACGTCGTGGTTTGTTACCGCGCCTTCAACGAGCGCTCCGGTGTGCGCTACGGCCTTGGGCAGCACGATCGCCCCATGGACAGCACCGCGGATCGCGCGGCATATGCGTGGATGACTCCGCAGGGATTGTCGACTCCCGCTCAGTGGGTCGCCCTGTTCGCCCGCCGCTACATGCACCAGTACGGTGCGACGAGTGAGGACTTCGGACGAGTTGCAGTGGTGGCGCGCAAGCATGCCGCCAACAACCCGGCTGCCTGGTTCTACGAGCGTCCGATCACACTCGAAGACCATCAGAACTCGCGCTGGATCGCCGAGCCTCTGCACCTGCTCGACTGCTGCCAGGAAACCGACGGCGGCCAGGCATTGGTCATCGTCTCTGCCGAGCGTGCAAAGGATCTGGCCAACAAGCCCGTCATCATCAAGGGCGCCGCTCAGGGCAGTAGCAAGGATCAGCACATGATGACCAGCTACTACCGTCCTGACATCTCGGGTATCCCGGAGATGGGCCTGGTTGCTCGTCAGTTGTACGGCCAGAGCGGCCTGACCCCTGATGACATCAACGCCGCGATTCTGTACGACCACTTCACCCCGTTGGTGCTTCCGCAGCTCGAAGAACTGGGCTTCTGCAAGCCAGGCGAAGCCAAGGACTTCATTCGCGAAGGCAACCTCGAGATCGGTGGACGCTTGCCGTCCAACACTCACGGTGGTCAGGTCGGCGAGGCATACCTGCACGGCGTCAACGGAATTGCCGAAGGTGTGCGACTGGTCCGAGGAACGTCGACCAATCAGCCCGATGGCGTCGAAAACGTCTTGGTCACAGCCGGAACGGCAGTGCCCACCAGCGGTCTCGTTCTAGGCGCTGTTTAAGAGAGGAAATGACAGTGACAACTTCGGAAGCTGCGAAGACCGCCGGCGATTGGCGCGGAGCCGATCTCGGCACCCGCACCGTGGCGTACACCGAGCGCGACGCGATCTTGTACGCACTCGCCGTGGGCGCCAAGTCAACCGAGCTGGACCTCGTCTTCGAGGATCAGCTTCGGGTACTGCCGACTTTTGCTCTGACGCTGGCACAGTGGGCTCCCGACGCTCTGGGCTCGGCGGGCGCCTTCGACACCTCGACGGCACTGCACGGCTCGCAAGAGTTGAAAGTGCTTGCTCCGCTTCCGCGTAGCGGTGAGGTGACGTTGAAGGCTTCGGTCGGCGAGGTGTGGGACAAGGGCGCAGCAGCGGTGTTCGAAGTGAAGGTGGAATGCGAGTACTTCGTCGCGACCTGGTCACTTTTTGCTCCCGGTGCCGGTGGATTCGGCGGAGAACGTGGACCCTCACGTCCGGCGGAGCCGACCGGTGAGCCTTCGCTGACCGGTGTGCTGACCACAGCGGAGAACCAGACGGCGATGTACCGGCTCCTGGGCGACAAACACCACATCCACATCGATCCCGAGGCTGCGGCGCGGATCAACCAGCCGCGTCCGATCATGCACGGGCTGTGCACGTTGGCCGCCAGCACACTCGAGCTTGCTCGGGTCGCCGGAGTGCATCCGGCTGATCTTGTCAGTCTCGAGGGCCGATTCGCTGCGGCGATCCATCCGGGTGAGTCGCCGTCCATCGTTGCGTGGGGAACTCCCGACGACCTGGCCTTCCAGGTCACCAAGGGTGATCAGGTAGCGATTTCCGGTGCACGAGTGAGCTTCTCCGCCCACTAGTCCCTCCAGACTCAACTGCGGGGTGCTTGACCCCTTGTCGCGCCCCGCAGTTGTTTGCACGAAGAAGCAGCCCCTGAGCGATTCGCTCAGGGGCTGCTCTGTGCTTGTGTTCAGTCCTGATGGGTCGCCATGTAGCGAGCCGGGTACTCACCGCCGCCGTGAACGGCGATGTCGGCGCCGTTCACGTACGAGGAGAGTGGGCTCGCCAGGAACAGGCAGGAGTTTGCGATATCGGCCGGGACGGCCATGCGCTCCATCGGAATGGTCCTGGTGACCGCCGCGCCGCCGTCGGCGCCGTAGACCTCGGCGGCAGCCTCGGTACGGATCAGGCCGGTGGTGATGTGGTTGATCCGGACCTTCGGCGCCCATTCGAGGGCCAATGCCTTGGTCAGAACGAGGAGGCCGGCCTTGGCTGCGCTGTACGCCGCGGTTCCGGGCTGCGGATCGATTGCCGAGACACTGCCGATGTTGATGATGGCACCGCCGTCGTCCTGAGTCTGCATCACTGCGTTGGCGGCCTGGGCAACGTTGAAGGGTGCCAACAGGTTCAGGGCCACGATCTTCTCGACGAAGCGGGGTGACACCGTCGCAGCATCGGCATCGGGGGAGCCGCCGGCGTTGTTGACCAGGACGTCCAGACGGCCGAAGCGCTCGACGGCATCCTGGACGAGGGCTGCGGCGTCGGCGGGATCGCGGACGTCAGTGGCGCGAAAGGCTGCGCTACGGCCGTCGGCGGTGGGTAGGTTTTCGGGCTCGTTACGGCCACAGACCAGCACGTTCGCACCCGCGGCGAGGAAGGTTTCGGCGATGACGTAGCCGATGCCTTTGGTGCCGCCGGTGACGATCACCGAGCGTCCGCTGAAATCGACGGGGTTGGGCAGTGTCACGGTGGAGCCTTCCTGGTGCGGTGCCGAGCTGAATTGCCGCCCAATGTGATTGACGCGACGTGGTCGCACACCTTAGGGTCAAGCAAGTGCTTGGTTGTTTTGTAGGTCGAGTGTAGACGACAAACGGCGGCAGTCACCAGAATCGACCGGTCCCTCCCGCAAAGGGACCTCTGCGTCGACAGACATTGGAGTAGTCACATGGGCAAGCTCGAAGGCAAAGTTGCACTCATCACGGGTGCGGGTCAGGGAATCGGGCAGGGGATTGCCCTGGCCTTGGCCAAAGAGGGCGCCGTGATCGCCGTTGCCGGTCGCACCGAATCCAAGTTGCACACCACCTGCGGACTACTCGCTGACATCGGTGCGCGCGGTGAGGCCGTGGTTTGTGACGTCAGTAAGAAGGACGACATCACGGCGGCCGTGGACCGAACCGTCGAACTGTTCGGCGGAATCGACATCCTGGTCAACAACGCCAACGACTGCAAGCCCGGCCCGCTCTTGAGCGTGCTGGACGAAGACTTCGAGCGTTCTTTCGCGACGGGCCCACTCGCCACCCTGCGCATGATGCAGGCGTCGTACCCGCACATGAACAGTCGTGGGGGCGGCGTCATCATCAACATGGTCACCTCGGCCGCCGTGCGCTGGGATGCCAGTAACTACGGCGCTTACGGTTCCATCAAGGAAGGCATGCGCTCGTTGACCCGCGCTGCCGCCTGTGAATGGGGCAAGGACAACATCCGCGTTCTCAATGTCGCCCCGCACGCCAAGACCCCCGCGTTGCAGTGGTGGATGGACAAGAATCCGGAAGAGGCTGCGGCTTTTGTCGCGGGTATCCCGCTGGGACGCGTCGGAGATCCCGAGACCGACATCGGTCGTGCCGTCGTCTTCCTCGTCAGCGAAGACGCCGGTTACCTGACGGGTGCCACGATCCCGCTCGACGGCGGTCAGTCGCGCTGGGGCTGACCGCCATCGACTCGATCAGGTCATCACGGCGCCGCCGTCGACGGCAATCGTCTGCCCGGTGACGTTGCGAGCCTTGTCGCTGAGCAAGAACACGACCATCTCGGCGATGTCTCCGGGCGTCTGGGCTCGACCCATCGGAACCATTTGGGCAACAAAAGAATCGAAGACATCAGCATCGGAAACGCCCGCTAGTGCAGCATCGCGCCGACGCAGTTCCTTGATGGTTCGCAGCCACATGTCGGTGAGGATCAGCCCGGGCATGACCGTGTTCGAACGGAGCCCTCGAGTCGCGCCGATCCGGGCGACGCTGTGACTCATCTCGATCACGGCGACCTTCGACGGTCCGTAGTGCGCGAGCATGTCACCGCCCAAGCGGGCACCGATCGACGCCAAGGCTTTCCAGGCGTGCTGCGGTGTCGGCGAGTGCAGCCTCTTCGATGTCGAGTAGAAGCAGGGTGCCGAAGTCCTCGGCAAGCCGCTCGGCAATAGCGGCGCCCAACCCGGCCGCTGCGCCCGTGACAATGGCTACGGGCGCGCTCACGGCAGGTGCGTTTCGAGCAGTGGGGCAAGCAGTTCGGCTGCGCGCGCTGCCGTGATGACCTCGCTCGGATCCACCTTGGTGACGACTTTCGAAGCAGAATCTTCGTAGACGTGCTCACCGATGAGTCGACCCTGCTCGTCGTACGGCCAGACGAATGCCAAGGTCCGACGCACGAGATACCAACCGTCGGAGTCGATGCCCGACGACTGTTCAGGGGCTGCGGACGTGGATCCGCCCGATTCGTGCACCGCGCCGAACACCCCGTCTCCGAGGATCGATCCAGGAACGAATTGACTGAAGAGTGTCTCACCCGAGAACCCGCTGTCCGATACCGCGAAGTCGGACTTCCCGGTCCACATGACAAGGGTGTCCGTCTCGGCGAGTGACTGGTAGAAGTTGGTGACGGCGTCCATGCCGTCGAGGACAATCGACTGACCGTCTTCGAACAACCGGTAGACGGGTTCTTCGACGGTCATGTCCGGCGAGAGGATTTCCTTGTAGCGACCGGAGACCTCGAGCAAGGCGTGGCGTCGGTAGTTACGGAGGATCTTCTGGTGCCGCGGATTGTCGATGGTTTCCAATTGCTTTTCGACGCCATCCATCATGTGGACGAATTCGTGCTCGTACCTGCTCATCACATCTCCTGGTTTCGCAGATTCGGCGGGCTGTCCGGATCTGCGACAACTGTGACCTGGCGAGGCATTCGCTGTACATGTAGATCTTCGTTCGAGAATTGCCAGTTTGCTTAACTTCACTGTTCAGATACCGTGATGGTCGTCACTTTAAGTCGGGCGGCGGGCCGAAAACAACCGAATGGACGGTAATGAAGAAGGCGAGAAGAGGCGAAGATCTGAATCTGCGTTTGGTGTCCTCGTTGCTCGTCGTCGTGGCGGAAGGGCACTTCGGGCGAGCGGCAGACCGGCTGTTCGTCACCGCGCCCGCCCTCAGTCAGCAGATTCGTCGACTCGAGGAGCAGGTGGGAGTCGAGTTGGTCGATCGCAGTTCGCATCCGGTGGTGCTCACCGCCGCGGGTGAGGTGTTCGTCGCGGATGCGCGGCCCGCTCTCGAGTTTGCCGTTCGCGCGATGAACGGTCTCGACGCACTCGAGCGTCGGCGGGCCAGGCGGTTGCGGATCGGATTCATCAACGGGGCTGCCGGGAGTTTGGGGCGTGCGGTGATCGATTCGTTGCATGCGGAGGTGGAGCTCGTCCAGTTGGATTGGTCCCAACAGGTTTCGGCGGTGGCGAGCGCGACCGTCGACGCGGCATTCGTGCGACCGCCACTGCCGGTGCTCGACGGTGTGGTGCTCGAACGGATAGGCGTCGAACCGCGGGTGGTGGCTCTGCCTCGAGGGCACCAACTGGCGGGTCGCGCGAGCATCGAAATTTCTGAAATAGATGGGACTGTGCAGGTTTCGAGTGACGGCGCACCACCCGAATGGGTGAAATGGTGGTCGGTGGACCCGCGCCCGAGTGGTGTACCCGTCCGGTACGGTCCCTCGGTCCGCACGATGGACGAAGCACTCGAGGTTGTCGCCAACGGTCGGGCGGTGGTGATAACGGC
Organism: Rhodococcus sp. IEGM 1406; assembly: GCF_030056745.1. Classification (NCBI taxonomy): domain Bacteria; kingdom Bacillati; phylum Actinomycetota; class Actinomycetes; order Mycobacteriales; family Nocardiaceae; genus Rhodococcus; species Rhodococcus sp. IEGM 1406. The sequence continues at coordinate 946,269 of NZ_JASHKO010000001.1, forward strand.
AGCAACCATTGCCGAGTACTACACCCGCTCGGATATCAGTTTCGTGCGCATTTCCGACATCGAGCAGTGTTCGATCGATCTGTGTACCCGCGAGGGCGACAGCAGTCCGGCAGTGATCGAGCTACGCAAAGCTGTTTCAGCCCTCGGTGCCGCCAGGTGATTGCCGTGTCCTGATGTGATGCGCATGTACTCGGATGAAATACGCATTCTTGCCGTCTTCGTTTTAGTCAGTTAGACTAAAACCATGAAAACGATCAGCACGGCACTTGAAATCGTCGAGGCAGCGCGAGTTTCGGCCGATGTGTTCGGGGGAGACTCCAGCGATCACGACACCCGTCGCGCTGCGAAGCGTCGTTTTCATCGGCTCGCCTCCGCCATTCATCCGGACCGGGCGAAGCCCGAAGATCGGGTGCGATACTCGGCCGCAACATCTCGGTTGAACGAGCTTTACCGCAGTTGGGCAGCGGAGTTCGAGCCGGCAGATTCTCGACCCGTTTATGTCGGCGAGCGGGGCGAGTACACGTTGGGTGGACTGGTAGCGCGCGGCTCGGTCGCTAACCTGTACCGGTCCGATGCCGGTGTCGTACTGAAGATTCCGCGAAACCCTCGGGCGAACTCGATGATCGAGGCTGAACGGAACGTGTTGACGGACATCGAGAATTCGTGCGAAGCCGGTTGGGCAGTCTCGTACTTCCCGCGATTGATCGATCAAATCACCCATGTGGGCAGCGGCACGAGACGTCAGATCGATGTGTTGGACGATCTGACCGAAGGTTTTGTGAGTCTCGCCGAGGTCCGTGAGGCGTATCCAGGTGGCCTCGATCCACGGGACTGGGCGTGGATGCACCGACGGCTACTTCGTGCTCTGGCAGCAGCGCATGCGACTGGTTGGGTGCACACCGCGATTACCGCGGAGAACGTGCTGATCGAGCCTGATCGGCACGGGGTGGTGCTGGTCGGCTGGTCCTTTGCCACCCGTACGGGCAGCCGCCCGGTGGCGACGATCGGTTCCGATCGTGATTCGTACCCACCGGAACTCGGCGAAGGAGCGTCTCCGGCCTGGGACGTGTACATGGCTCATCATTTGATGCTCCGAATGCTGGGCGAGCAGACCCACGAACGGATGAAGGCGTTTGCCGACGGCTGCATGCAGGACAACCCGAGATTGCGTCCCGACGCGGTCGACCTACTTGGCGAGTTCGACGAACTCCTCGATCTTCTCTATGGCCAGCGGACATTTCGTCCGTTCGCCGTTCCATCCACGAAAGGACAGTGATTGTCATGGGCTACGGATACTGGGACGACAACACCTATTTGGCGGGCAAGACTTTTCGTGCCGCACGCGGTGTCGACGATTTCGGTTACACCGATTCGCTTCGGTCGCGTCCGCGAAGCAGTTGGAAAGCGGACCCGACCCTCGACCCCTTCGGCGTCGACAAGCGTGAATGCCGAGACTCGGACGGGCACCCCGATTCTCTCCCGATAGCAGTGCTTTTCGATGTCACCGGCTCGATGGGCGCTGTTCCTCGAATCATGCAGGACAAGCTCGGAAAGCTGCACGGGCTGCTGCAACGCAAGGGATATGCGGATGATCCGCAGATTCTGTTCGGTGGTATCGGCGACGCCGATTCCGATCAGGTGCCACTACAAGTCGGCCAGTTCGAGTCGGGTAACGCGATGGACGAGCAGCTTCGGACCATCTTCCTCGAGGGCAACGGTGGTGGTCAGAAGTCGGAAAGCTATGAATTGGCCGCATATTTCGTGGCACGTCACACCAGTACGGATGCCTGGGAGAAGCGCGGAAGGAAAGGCTACCTCTTCATCATCGGCGACGAGCTGAACAAGCCGCGGCTCTCGGCTCGTCACATCCGTTCGGTGATCGGGGACAAGGTACGTCAGGACGTGTCGGTGCCGTCGATCTACCGTGAACTCGAAGAAAGATGGAACGTCTACTTCGTTCTGCCGGATCAGTCGTCGTACTTCAACGATCCGGAAATCGCGGATCACTGGAAGACGTTGCTCGGTGAACGCTTCGTCAAACTCGACGATCCCGCCGCGGTGTGCGAACTGATCGCGCTGACGGTCGGAATCGGCGAGGACCGCATCGACCTGCGTGACGGACTGGCGGATCTCCGCGACATCGGTTCAAGAGCTGAAGCCGAGACTGTCGGAAAGGCTCTCGCCCTGATTCCAGGGCGCAGCACCGCGACGGTGGCCGGGTTGCCTCGCGATCTCGGAACCTGCACGGACGATGTCGATTTCGCCTAGAAGGAGAACATGATGGAGCCGTTCGAAGACCGCGATATCGTCGTCGTAGACCTCGGGTTCGGAGATGCAGGGAAGGGGGCAACCGTCGATTGGCTTTGCTCCGATCGAGCCGATCTGAATGTGGCCGCAGTGGTCCGCTTCAACGGTGGGGCACAGGCAGCGCACAACGTGACGGTCGGCGAGCGCCACCACACGTTTTCGCAGTTCGGCTCGGGAACGCTGTCCGGCGTCCCGACGTTTCTCTCGAGATTCGTGTTGGTCGAACCCATCGCGCTCGCACGGGAAGCGCGTGCACTGGAAGCGCTCGGAGTTCGAAATCCGTTCGATCTGATACGGATCGACGCGCGCGCATTGTTGACGACACCGATCCACGTGGCCGCCAACAGGGCCCGCGAGGATGCTCGCGGCGGTAACCGACACGGCTCGTGTGGCAAGGGGATCGGTGAGACCGCGGCGTATGCGCTCGAAGTTGCGAGTGCGCCTACGGTGGGAGACTGCCGGCGACCTGATTCCTTGCGTCGTAAGTTGTCGGCGTTGGCCACATTCTACGGACCGTTGATCGCGGAGAGTCGCCACGGGTTTCCGCCGATCGACGACATGGTCGACATGTACGCCGAATTCGGTGCCGTCGTGGACATCTCCGACCCGGATGCGCTGGGCGCGTTGGGTGCCGGTGGTCGTCTGGTGTTCGAGGGGGCACAAGGTGTCCTTCTCGACGAGTGGCGGGGGTTTCACCCACACACCACGTGGTCGACGGTCGAGCCGTCCAACGCGCGAGTGATGATCGACGAGTTGGGCCGGGACAGTTACGTACTCGGCGTCACCCGCACGTACATGACACGACACGGAGCTGGGCCGTTCCCGACGGAGGATCCGGAGCTGGCGAAGGTGTTGCCCGAGCTGCACAACGGGACGGGTGAGTATCAAGGCGGATTCCGGACGGGCCACTTCGACGAGTTGTTGTTGCACTACGCAATCGAGGTGAGCGGTGGCGTCGACGGCTTAGCGCTTACTCATCTCGACGCGATGGATCGCGCGCGGGCTGCAGGCATCCCGATCCACGGGGTGCACGCGTACGAAGGATTGCCGTTCGTTCCCGTCGGAGAGTGGAAGGATCTCGATCACCAGCAGGCGCTGACAGATTCCCTGAAAGCCGTAGGGGTCGTGCCGAAGGAACTTCCGGCCGACCCGGAGGATTTCGCCCGGTATCTGAGCGAGGAAATGGGTGCGCCGGTAGTGCTGACCGCGAACGGTGCCGACCGGGTCGATCGTCAGATGCGATGCCCAGTGCCTGCATGATGGACGGTGTGGACCAGTCACTTGTCTCGATCGATGTCATCGCGCTCCGGTTCGGCAATCCGGAACCCGGGATGTTGCGATTTGCCGTCACTCCGCGGCAAGCGGAGCCGTACACCGGGCAGTTGGCGCTGCCCGGTGTACTGCTGGGCGCCGGTGAGCGGCTGCAGGACGCCGCCAGGCGAGCCGTGACCACCAAGCTCGGAATTCCCGACGAGAAGATCCTCGTCAGCGGTCAATTGACCGTGTTCGACGAACCCAATCGCGACCCCCGCGGTCCGACGCTCTCGGTGACCATGTGGGCAGTGATCTCGTCGGACGAAGTGCCGGGTTCGGCCGAATGGGTGAGCTGGGACAACCCGGGGGACCTTGCGTTCGACCACAATCGGATAGTCGCCGATACCCGCCCGATCCTTGCTGACACCCTGTTGTGGCGAGATCAGGCTTTCACGCGGGCACTACTGGGTCCGTCGTTTCCGGCGTCGTACGCGCTGGCGGTGGCGGAGGAGCTTTCCGGTGTGCGTCCGGACCCGGGCAACTTGAACCGGACGCTCAAAGCGTTGCCAGGGCTGGAACGTACGGACGAACGAGTCCGGGTCAGTGCCACCGGGCGACCCGCGGTGGTCTGGGCGTGGACCGAAAACAGCTGACCTACCTCAGAAGTTGCCCCGCGCGGCCTGCTCACGCTCGATCGCTTCGAACAGGGCTTTGAAGTTTCCCAGTCCGAATCCCAGTGAGCCGTGGCGTTCGATGATCTCGAAGAACACGGTGGGACGATCTCCGATCGGCTTGGTGAAGATCTGAAGAAGATAGCCGTCCTCGTCGCGGTCGACGAGGATGCCTCGCTTCTGCAATTCCTCGATCGGAACTCGAACCTCTCCGATACGCGCGCGCAGTTCGGGATCCTCGTAATACGAAGCAGGAGTGGAGAGAAACTCGATTCCTTCGTCGACCAGAGCGTCGACTGCTCCGAGGATGTCGTTGGTCGCAAGTGCGAGATGCTGAGCGCCGGGACCTTGGTAGAACTCGAGGTACTCGTCGATCTGTGACCGCTTCTTCGCGATGGCAGGTTCGTTGAGTGGGAACTTGACTCGGTGATTGCCGCTCGAGACGACCTTGCTCATCAGCGCGGAGTAGTCGGTGGCTATGTCGCCGCCCACGAACTCGGCCATGTTGGTGAATCCCATGACCCGGTTGTAGAAGTCGACCCACTGGTCCATCTTGCCGAGTTCGACATTGCCTACGACGTGGTCGAGGGCCTGGAAGATTCGCTTGGGCGCGCCGTCACGCTTGCGGTACGACGACGTCCGTTCGACATAGCCGGGGAGGTAAGGGCCGGTGTAGCGGGAACGGTCGACGAGGGTGTGCCGAGTCTCGCCGTACGTCGCGATGCTGGCCAGGCGAACGGTGCCGTGCTCGTCGGTGACGTCGTGCGGTTCGCTCAACACCGTCGCGCCTTGGGTGATGGCGTGTGCGATGCACTTGTCCACGTCAGGGACGCTGAGCGCGATGTCGCGGATACCGTCGCCGTGACGGCTGTGATGTTCGATCAGCGGACTTGCCGGATCCACAGCGCCCTTGACGACAAACCGCACGGCCCCGCTTTTGAGTACAAACGCGTGGTGGTCGCGGTTTCCCGTCGACGGGCCTGAATAGGCCACCAATTCCATGCCGAACGCGGACTGGAAGAAATGTGAAGTCTGCGTGGCATTGCCGACGATCCATTCGAGGCCGTCCCAACCGCTCACGGGGAAGGGATCGTGATCGCTGTCGTACTCGACCAAGCCGACCAACTGGCGCAATTGCTCCAGATCCAGGCCGGCCAGCTGTTCGTCGTCGGTGAGAGTCTGTTCGACGGTCATGTTGAGTCCCCTCTGAGTGCGATGTACACAGCGCGGTGCTCGAGTTATGTTCGGCACTGCCAGTACAAACAGATAAGTCCTTCAAAGGTTGGGTAGTCAACGGAGGTAGTTGAAAGTAGACACAACGCCGGAATGCGAAGATGGTGGCACTGTTTTGTAGGCAATTTGCATAGTTGAACGACGAGTGGAGCAGACGTGAATCTCGACGCAGTGGATCTGGCTCTGTTGGACGCGATGAACAAGCACCCGAGGGCCGGTGCGTTGGAGCTTTCGCGTCAGGTCAAGGTGGCGCGGGCGACAGTGCAGGCGAGATTGAAAAGGATGGAAGATGCGGGCGTCATCGCCGGATACGCGCCGCACATCAATTTGGCTGCAGCGGGTTTCGGAGTACAAGCATTCGTGACTTTGCAGATCGCCCAGGGGGCGCTCGACACCGTCACCGCGGAACTCGAGGCAATCCCCGGTGTGCTCGAAGCCTTTGCCACCACAGGCTCCGGCGACGTGCTGTGCCGGATTGCCGCTGCGTCGCACGAGGATTTGCAAGCGACGCTGCTCGAACTGAATCGGTCGGGGATAGCCACCCGGTCGACCAGCGTCATGGTTCTCTCGGTTGTGGTGCCGCTCCGGTCGATGCCCTTACTGCAGACTCTGCAATCGGAGCAGACGACCAAGGCCCCGGCATACCGACGAGGCGGTCAGTCTCGCTGACGACCCGGAGCCCAGAATCCCAGAACGATCGCGGATACCCACATGATCGCGGTGAGCGTGAGTGCTCCTTGATCCATGCCTTTGATGAAGGCTTCACGGGCGAATTCGGCCAACTGGGCACCCTGCGGCCCGGCTGCTTCGGCGACATGGAGAGCGGCGGCCAGAGAACCGGATACCGGTTCCTTGGCGGGTTCGGGCAGCAAGTCGACCGCGGGCTGGACGTGATTGCCATAGCCGGCGGCGAGGATACTTCCCGCCAGTGCAACGCCGATGGCAGAGCCGATCTCACGGGTTGCGTCGTTGACTGCTGAGGCAACACCCTGTTTGGAGTCTGGTGCGTTGGAGACGATGGCAGCAGTGGCGGGGGTTGTCGACAAGCCCAATCCGATAGCGGCTACTACCAAGGGGACACAGACTTCGGCGTAGGTCGAACTGGCGTCCAAGCGCGTCAAAAGCGCAATTCCGGTTCCGAGGAAGGCAACACCGGTGGCGGTGAGAGCGCGAAGGCCGATACGCGGAATCAGTAGGGGCGCAACCACGGACAGCGCCATCACCGGCACAGCGATCGGCATGAGGGCGAGCGCCGATTGCAGGGGGGAGTAGTCGAGCACCAGTTGGAGATACTGCACGATCAGGAAGAACAAGCCGAAAGTCGCCAGGAATTGCAGGGTCAGTGACGCTGCGCCGCTGCCGAATGCGCGATTGGCGAACAGCCTCACGTCCAGAAGTGGATGGCGAGTATGTAATTCGACCCAGCTGAATACCGCGGCCATGGCAATTCCGCCGACCAGCAACGCGAGAACTACCGGATCGAGCCAACCACGGGCCGGCGCCTCGATCATCCCCAGGACGAACAGTCCGATCGAGCCGGCGATCAGCGCTGTACCAGGTAGATCGAGTGGAGTTGCCTCCGTGTCCTTCGACGTCACGATCGTGAACGACACCACGAGGATGAGGACCGAGACGACGGCCAGGCTGACGAAAATCGAATGCCAGGACCATTTTTCGAGGAGTAGCCCGGAGACGACGAGTCCGGCGATTGCACCGGACCCTGCGACGCCGGACCAGACTCCGACGGCACGGGCACGCTGCGCCGGCGGGAAACCTGCAGTGAGTAGAGACAGCGTCGCCGGCATGACAAATGCGGCGCCGACGCCGGAGATCACGCGGGAGACGATGATCCACGACGGTTCGTCCGCGAAGACCGGAATCGACGAGCCGGCAGCAAAAACGAGTAGTCCGAACATGAGCAGTTCTCGTCGACCGTATCGATCGCCGAGTGCGCCCGCCGGCAACAAGAGACAAGCCAGCGTGAGCGTGTACCCGTCCACGATCCACGTGAGCTGGCTCTGTGTTGCACCGGTATCGCGGGCCAAGTCGGGAAGGGCCGTGTTGAGAGCGGCCATCGCTGCGACGACCAGCGCGACGGCGCAGCACGCGACCGTCAGCATCCAGATCTGTCGGATGGTCCACGTGGACTGTTCGAGCGTCGTATCGCTACTCACGAAACCTCCCGATAGAAACAAGACCATCAGTATCGTTACAAGAACAGCAGTTCCACAACCCCCAAGTGGGTATAACTGAGGTTGTGACGGCGGGAATCGACAAGCAGGAAATCGACAAGCAGGTCAGCGACGAGGATCCGCGTAAACAGCGTTCCAGGTCCAGGTTGCTCGACGCGGCGACCAAGCTGCTGGCAGAAGGCGGCGTGGACGCGGTGACGATCGATGCCGTCACCAAATTGGCCAACGTCGCACGTGCGACGTTGTATCGGCATTTCGACAGCGGCACGGAGTTACTCGCCGCGGCATTTGCTCGCCTCTTACCGCCGGTGCCCGAGATGTCCGGGGAAGGTGACCTCCGCGCGCAATTGCTCGAGTTGTTGACCAGTCAGGCCAAGGCCATCGAAAGCGCACCGATCCAGGTGACGGCGATGTGCTGGCTCGGCTTGGGGCCGGAGCTGAAGGGCTACTCGAGCGTCGACGCGCTGTCGACGGACAAGCCCGAATTGCGATCGCTGCGCCAGACGGTCTTCGAGCAGTACCGTCACGCGTTCGATCGGATCCTGCGCTCACCGGATGCGATCGAAGCGTTGGGGGAGTACGACTACGACGTCGCACTTGCTCAGTTGGTCGGACCTTTGGTGCTCACCAAGCTGGCCACGCTGACGCCTCTCGGGGAGGCCGCGTGTGAGCAGATCGTGGACGATTTTCTGGCTGCACGCGGAGTGTCGAGCTGACAGCTCACGGCTCCAGATTGCGTCGTAGCACGTACTGCTCGAGGCGGTCGATGCCGCGCACTCGTCGCGGACGAAGGTGTCGCAGTTTGAAATTGGCGTCCGAGCCGAGCTGGGTGGCCAGCTCGGAGTCGATCAGCACGGTGCCGGGGCGAGCGGAGCTGGTCAGGCGCGCGGCCTTGTTGACCACCGAACCGTAGAGATCTCCGAAGCGAACCAACGTCGGACCCATGGCCAGACCTACCCGAAGCTGTGGATCGTCGTGATCGGCGAGGACCGCCTGCTGGATCTGCAAGGCGATCTCGGCGGCGTGATGAGGACTCTCGGCGGCAAACATGACCTCGTCACCGACGGTCTTGACCACCCAGCCGTAGTTGCGTCCGATGATTTCGGTGGACGCGGACTCGAACCGCTCGAGCAGATCGTTGAGTTCGGCGGAGTCGAGTCCGCGAGTCAGCGAGGTGTACCCGACGATGTCGGCGAAACCCACCACCAGAACACGACTCGCGACTTCTTCGCCCGGGTTTCCCACGTTGCGGCCCGTCGACGACGCGACGTGACGCTTCCATACGTACGTCTGCAGAGATTCGACAGCGGGAATGATCTCGGCGCCGAGGCTCAGAACGACATTTCTGATGGCGTCGGGTTCGTGATCCACCGAGTCCGCAAGCTGATCGATGATGTGTGTGCTGATCAGCGATACCTGCCACTCCGCCAACCTCGACATCGACTGTCCGAGAGAACGGGCAGCTGCCACCTCACTGTTCTGCGAGATGACGCCTCGATTGACCATGTCGGTGATGGTCTTGAGGGCGTCGGCGTCTTGCTGCGTGAACATGACCGCGTCGGGATCCTCGTCGACGGCAAAGCCCATCGCCACCCACAGACGATCGGCGCGCTCGCGTGTCACCCCGGCGAATTCCGCGATCTGCGACTGTGTGAAGCAGCGCGGTCCGCCGAGGAGGGACTCCTCGATGTCGGCTTGAATCCGGCTGAGCAGATGCGCATCGACATCGACCGGCTCAGCAGGGTGAGGTTCAGCAGCGTGAGATTCAGCAGGGGCGGGTTCGGTGACCTCGTCGATCCACTCTGACTCCGAACTGCTCACCGTGCTCCTTCTTGCCGCAACGAATTTCTGTCCACCATCTTCCACGCGGTGCCCCGAGAACAGTACTGAATTGGCCGAACCGGCTACGGATCCTCGGGCCCAGGCGGGCGGTGAGAGTCAACACGTCGGTGGCTTGTGCAAGAGTTGCCCCGAGAAAAGCACTGTCGATACTGAAATGCACGAGATACTTCTGAAAGGACCTGCGCATGCCACCCCGTAGACGTTCCGGCGCTGCCGCATCAACGCCGGATCACCTCACTGCGGACAATCTGGCAGCGCTCGCCACGGCTGTCGCCGAAGGCAAGCGCGCCACCGTCTATCTGCGCGAGGCGACTCCCAGCCTGGGGATCGAAGCCGGTACCTCGGCGAAAGTCGTGTCGGTGGACGGCAACACCGTGATGATCCGCCCCAAGGGCGTGAACGACGAATTACCTTTCGAGGCAGAAGAATTGCGCATCAACCGCGTCTCCGCGGCACCGGCCAAACCGGCGCCACGGCCCAAACCAGTTGTGGAGTCCGAGCCCCTGATGGAGCCACTCGTAGAGCCTGTTCGACCGAAGCCGCGTGCGCAGCCTGCACCCGCTCCGGTACCGACTACCACTGCTGCCCCTGCCGCGACACCTCGTCCGGCCGTCAAGCGTGCGAAGAAACTGCCGGCCGGAATCAGCGTCACCATCCATGCGGGCGCGGACAACGACTGGAGCGTGACGGTCACACAGGGCGCCAAGCGTCCGGGCAAAGCAGTTCCGGTCGCACCCGATGCAGTCGAGCGAGCTGTCCGCGAGTTGGGTGAGCCCACCGCCATCGAAGCTGTCGAGTCCATCATCGTCGCTGCACGGGACATGGCTGCAGCGCGAGTCGACGAGTTGAGTCGTCAACTCGAGGAGGCACGCAAGATGCTCGAAGCGCTCGGAGCTACCGACTAGAAACGCTGCGTAGGTCCGCACTTTCCGGGGTATGCGTTTTTTGCAGCGGGGAGATTACCGGCGGAGAGATTGTGATGTTGCAGCGAATTGTTTCGGCTCTGGCAGCGTTGGTCTTGGCACTCGGACTCGGGTTCATCGTCAGCAGCAACGCGGTTGCTGCACCCACGCCCATGGGTGGTGGTTCGGGCATCATCATCGACAATCAGCTGGTCTGCACGTTGACCACTATCGGGCACGACAACGGCGGCAGACTCGTGGGTATCACCGCAGGTCACTGCGGTGATCCTGGATCGTTCGTGATCCCGGAAAGCAACGAGGACGCAGGCGTGGTCGGCACGTTCGTCGAGTCGAACCCGGACCTGGACTACGGGGTCATCCAGTTCGATCCGGGCAAGGTCACACCAGTTCGAACGGTGGGCGCGGCAACCATCACCTCGATCGGCGCTCCGGCCAGCTTCCCGGCTACAGCCTGCAAGGAAGGCCGTACGACGGGCACCACCTGCGGCGTCGTCTGGGGAGACCTGAGCGCCGACGCATCCACCTGGACTCAGATCTGCGTCGACCACGGTGATTCGGGAGCCCCGGTCACGGTCGGCACGACGCTGGTCGCGATGGTCAACGCCTACCTCTGGGTACCGTGCCTGGGGCCGGAACTCGGCACCAACATGACCTCCATCGTGGACACGATCAATGCCCACGGAGGCGTCGGCGCCGGGTACCGGCCCATCTAGCTGCGAGCTGGGATCAGCCGCACACTGCTCCACCCGAGGCTGATCCCACGAGCTTGGAGTACTTGGCCAACACACCACGTGTGTAGCGAGGCGGCAACGGCTCCCAGCCCTTCTTGCGGACTTCCAATTCGGAGTCGTCGACCAACAACTCGAGTTGTCCGGTACCCACGTCGAGCCGGATCTGGTCGCCGTCGCGAACGAACGCGATGGGACCGCCGTCCACGGCCTCGGGCGCAACGTGTCCGACACACAGGCCGGTGGTGCCGCCCGAGAATCGTCCGTCCGTCAGCAGCAGGACGTCCTTGCCGAGACCCGCACCCTTGATCGCGCCCGTGATGGCCAGCATCTCGCGCATTCCGGGACCACCCTTCGGGCCCTCGTAGCGGATGACGACGACGTCGCCACCAGTGATGGTCCCGTCTTCGAGCGCGTCCATTGCGGCACGTTCACGTTCGAAAACCCTTGCAGTGCCGACGAATACATCAGACTCGAATCCTGCCGACTTGACCACCGCGCCGCCGGGAGCGAGCGAGCCCTTCAGGATCGTGATGCCTCCGGTCGGGTGAATGGGCTTGTTCATCGCCCGCAGGACCTTGCCGTCCGGATCGGGCGGGGTGATGTGCGCCAGGTTCTCCGCAACAGTCTTGCCGGTGACGGTCAGGCAATCTCCGTGCATGAGTCCCGCGTCGAGTAATGCCTTCATGATGACGGGGACGCCGCCGATACGGTCGACGTCCGTCATGACGTGCTTTCCGAAGGGCTTGACGTCGGCGAGGTGCGGGACCTTCGCGCCGACGCGAGCGAAGTCGTCGAGCGTCAGCGGGACGTACGCTTCGTGCGCGATCGCGAGGAGATGGAGCACCGCATTGGTGGATCCGCCGAACGCCATGACTACTGCGATGGCGTTCTCGAACGCTTCCTTGGTGAGGATGTCCCTGGCGGTGATGCCCCGACGCAGGAGTTCGACCACGGCTTTGCCGCTCTCGCGGGCGAATCCGTCGCGGCGACGGTCCGGTGCGGGCGGTGAAGCGCTGCCGGGCAGCGACATTCCCATGGCCTCGGCGGCGCTGGCCATCGTGTTTGCCGTGTACATGCCGCCGCACGCGCCTTCGCCCGGGCAGATCGCCCGTTCGATGGTGTCGACGTCGGCGCGGCTCATCAGTCCACGCGAGCAGGCGCCAACAGCCTCGAACGCGTCGATGACGGTGACTTCCCGCTCGCTGCCGTCGGAAAGTTTGGCGACGCCGGGGAGGGTGGAACCGGCGTACAGGAACACGCTGGCGAGGTCGAGGCGGGCCGCCGCCATCATCATGCCGGGCAACGACTTGTCGCAGCCGGCGAGAAGAACCGATCCGTCGAGGCGCTCGGCCTGCATGACGGTCTCGACGCTGTCCGCGATCACTTCACGGGAGACGAGGGAGAAGTGCATGCCCTCGTGACCCATCGAAATGCCGTCGGAAACGGAGATGGTGCCGAATTCGAGGGGGAATCCACCGGCCTCCCGGACACCTTCCTTGACGGCCTTGGCCAGGCGATCGAGGGACAGGTTGCACGGTGTGATCTCGTTCCAGGACGAGGCGACGCCGATCTGCGACTTGACCCAGTCGTCGTCACCCATTCCTACTGCACGCAACATGCCGCGCGCTGCGGTCTTTTCGAGTCCGTCGGTGACGTCACGACTTCTGGGCTTGATGTCGGGTTCGGTCATTTTCCAAGCATAGGCGTCAGCAGGATGTCTTTCCGGCAGACGAGCGACTCGAGTTGCCAACAGACGTCGTCCGTCGTGAATAGACTCGTCGCATCGCAGTCGGGGCTGAGTGTGCAGGTGATTGACGTACAGGGGGATTCAGGTGGAGTCGGAACTGATTTCAGCTTTCGGGTTTGCAGTTCTGGCGGCCGTCTTGACCGGTAGTGGTGTCTTCCTGGTTGTTCTGACGGTTCTGCACGAGATTGCCCGGTGGAAGGGCCGCTTCGTATCGGTGTGGGTGACTTTCTTTGCCGCACTGCTGATACTGCCTGTGCTGTTCGGTGCGTTGATCGCCGGCTATTCCGCGTTCTCCGAGATCGACGGGTCCGAGGCTCTGATTCCGCCGGCGTTCTGGATCCTGATCGCGGCCGGGGGTGCACTCGGCGGTTACATCGGAGTCAAGGTCGGTGTGGTTCGAGGCTCGGCCCTCGACTACCGGTTGTGATCGGGATCGACTCGGTCAAACTTTCAGAGAATCGCAGGCGAAGCCTGGGTGAACATCCCGAAGCTCTCTTGAACGGCCGTTCAGGTGCGGGTTCACTCCTAGCGTGCACACGAATGCCTTCGATCGAATATCCAGACGTGGCCTACTGCAGGGATCGGCGGCTCTCGCCGGCGCAGTAGGTCTCGGTGTCGCTTCGGCGAGCCACGCCGGTGCCGAGGTTCCGGGTGGCAGCCCGGGATTCGCGCACGGCGTGGCATCCGGTGACCCGTTGCCGGATGCCGTGATCATCTGGACCCGCATCACCCCAACGGCAGACGCAACGCCAGGTTCGGGCGTCGGGGCGGCGGTGACGCTCAACTGGCAGGTCGCGACCGATGAGGGGTTCGCGAGCGTTGTGGCGTCGGGAAGTGTTGCTGCTTCGGCAGAATCCGATCACACCGCGAAGGTCGACGTCACCGGACTCGATTCGTCGACGACGTACTGGTACCGATTCACTGCGGGTTCGGCTGTTTCTCCGGTGGGACGCACCCGCACGGCTCCGTCGAACTCGGCAGATCTCGATCGTCTCCGCTTCGGCGTCGTGTCCTGCTCCAACTGGGAAGCAGGATATTTCGGTGCTTATCGCCACCTCGCATTCCGCGAAGACCTCGACGCGATCATTCATCTCGGTGACTACATCTACGAGTACGGGCAGGGGGAGTACGGCGCGCGGAACGGATCCGTTCGCCTTCACGAGCCGGCCCACGAGATCATTTCGCTGGCCGACTACCGAATTCGGCACGCGCAGTACAAGACCGACCCGGATCTGGCTGCTCTTCACCTGAAACTCCCGTTCATCACTACGTGGGACGATCACGAATCGGCCGACAACGCGTACCGGGACGGCGCCGAAAATCACACTCCCGGTATCGAAGGCGATTGGGCAGATCGAAAGGCGAACTCGGCCAAGGCATATTTCGAGTGGATGCCTGTCCGCCCGTCGGGTAGTGGTTCGAGCGTTCAGCTGTATCGACGGTTCCGCTTCGGGAATCTGGCCGAGATCTCGATGCTCGACCTGCGTACCTACCGCGACGAGCAGCCGACGATGAAGCAGGTCGACGATCCGTCACGCACCATTACCGGACGCGCACAGATGGATTGGTTGACCAGCGGAATCGTCACCTCCCCGACGCAGTGGAACATCGTCGGCAATCCGGTCATGATCACGCCCTGCGTGTTCCCGCCGCTGGAACCGGCGACCACCGCGGCGTTGACCGAACTGGTGGGAGTGCCGCAGGCCGGTGTCCCGTACAACACGGATCAGTGGGACGGGTACACCGCCGACCGCACCAGGCTTTTCGATGCGATCACCTCGAACGGTGTGGACAACACCGTCTTCATCACCGGTGACATCCACACGTCGTGGGCTTGCGACCTACCGACCAATGCCGCGAATTACCCAGGCGGGCCGACTGTCGGCGCTGAGTTCGTCGTCCCGTCGGTGACGTCGCCCAACATCGACGACATGCTGAAAGTGCCGCCGCGAACGGTAACCGTTGCGGCAGAAGAAGCATTCAAGGCAGTGAACCGACATGTGCGGTACGTCGAACTGGATTCGCACGGCTTCGGCGTATTCGAAATCGCCCGCGAAGGTACTCAGATGGATTGGTACTACGTCGACGATCTCACCAATCCACAGAGCAATGCGCACTATGCCGTGAGCTACCGTCTACCGGCAGGCGCGGGCAGTAGAGTCTCGCCCACTTCGGCCGCCCTCGATCAGGCCTCGTACCGACCAGGAGTCGACCAGTGAGTATCGAAGTTTCGCGTCGTAGCGTTCTGATCGGTGGAAGTGTTGTCGCCGGAACGGCATTGCTCGGAACGCCCGCTCGCGCGAGCGTTCCCACCAGCGCAGGCATCCCAGACCTGGACGTGCATGTCATCGTCGTCGACGGCATGCGTCCGGACGAGCTGCGATCGGAGCTCACCCCGACGCTGACCGGGCTTGCGGCCGGCGGTATTCACTACCCGGACGCCAGCGCCATCACGATCGCGGAGACGCTGCCGAATCACACGGCGATGATGACGGGAGTGCTGCCGGCGCGTTCGGGAGTGCCTGCAAACTCCGTCTACGATCCGTCCATCGACAAGAAGCGTGACCTCGATCGGCCTTCCGACCTGCAGGCATCGACGGTTCTTGATCGGGTGCGCACCGAACTCGGATTGACCACTGCGAGTGTGCTGTCGAAGCACTACCTCCACGGGCTGTTCGGTGACCGCGCCTCACTGGTGTGGGATCCTCAGCCGCTCGTTCCCGGCACGGAGCACGCGCCGGACAACTTCACGATCGACGCCTTGATCCGTATCGTCGGCGGGAACTCGCCGCGGCTCTCGTTCACCAACCTCGGTGACGTCGATCGGGTTGGGCACCTGGATCTGTCCGGTCCGTCCATCCGGATCGCTCGCACGGCCGCACTTCAGAACACCGACAACCAGGTTCGCCGCTTCGTCGACTTCCTTCATAACACGGGTCGCTGGAATCGGAGCATTCTGATCGTGTTGGCCGACCACTCCATGGACTGGTCGGAGCCCGCGCGGCTCATCGGACTCGATCGACCGCTGAACGCGGACCCGTTGCTGGCAGGCAAGATTCGAATCGCCCAGAACGGTGGCGCAGACCTGATCTACTTCGTCGGACCCGATGGCGAACGGGCGGAAGCCGTCAGCCGGATTCAGCAGATCGTGGATGGTGTGGACGGCGTCGAATCCAGCCACCTCCCCGCCGAATTCGATCTCGGCACCAATGCCGGTGACGTCGTTGCGTTTTGCGCTCAGGGCTGGCGGTTCAGTGATCCGACTCCACTGTCCAACCCGATTCCCGGCAACCACGGCCATTTCGTGACACTGCCCATCCCGTTCTTCCTCAGCGGCGGGCATCCCGCTCTCGACGGTGGACGGAAGATCGACACGCAGGCTCGCACGATCGACGTCGCGCCGACGGTTGCGGCTCTGCTCGGCCTCGGTGCACCTGCCGGCGGCTGGGACGGCGTCGCCCGCACGACGGGCGTGACGCTGAACGTCTAACGAGGATCGCGGCCGGTCAGGGCAATCAGCTTGTCCTGCAACGACGCATCGTCAGGAAGATCGACGGGAGCGGAGAACAGGCCGCTCTCGGCGAGCATGTCGCGCTGCCCGTCGAGGTCGGACCAGACGGCCTCGACGAGGTCTGGATCGAGTCGCTCGTCTGCTCCGACCGCTCGCGCGAGATCCCAGGTGTGGATCGTGACGTCCGAGGTCTGCTGGCGCAGATAGGGTTCCACCTTCACCGTGCCGTACGAGAGGTGAACGTGGGCACTGAGGTCCGTCGATTTCCACGCTTTGATGGCGGCATCGGAGTACTTCTGCCATTCGGTCCACAGGTCGTCCCCGACGGGAACGATGTCCGGTGTCGCCTCGCCGACCGTCAGTCCGGCCAGGAGCGGCGGTACCCACTGCTGCTCCTCGATGACGTGGCGGACGAGGTGTTCGACGTGCCAGTCGGAGTCGGGCGTGGGTGCGTTCCAGTCCTCGACTGCGGCGAGTCGTGAACCGAATTCGCGGTGGGCGGTGAGCACGAGTTCGAGCCAATCGAATGCCATCACTCGAGGGTAACCCGATCAGCGTGACGTTAATCGGTGCGTGAGGCTTCGATTCGGTGAAGACTGTCGAGGTTGTCGCTTAGTCGAATCGAGGAGTTTTCATGACCGTCCCCACCGTCACTCTGGCCGAAGGTCTCACTGTCAGCGCCCAGGGATACGGCGCGATGTCCGTCGCCCCTGTCTACGGCCCGGTGGATCCGGCCGAGGCGCTTGCCACATTGCACCATGCGGTGGACATCGGGATCACGTTCATCGACACCGCCAACGTGTACGGCGAGGGCTCGAGCGAGCGTGCGGTGGGAGAGCTTCTCAAAGACCGCCGGGACGAAGTGCAGTTGGCGACGAAGTTCGGTCTGGTCGGCAACATCGCCAACGGTCAGCGCGGGATCAACGGAGACCCGGCCTACGTACCGCAGGCACTCGACGAGTCTCTGGGACGACTCGGCGTCGATCATGTCGACCTCTACTACTTGCACCGGGTCGACCCGAACGTTCCGATCGAAGACACCGTCGGCGCGATCGCAGAGCAGGTGAAGGCGGGCAAGGTCCGCAACATCGGCCTGTCCGAGGCGACCGGCGATGAACTGCGTCGTGCGTACGGGGTGCATCCGATCGCGGCGATCCAGTCGGAATGGAGCATCTGGAGTCGGGACGTCGAGAACAAGGTAGTACCCACCGCCGCGGAACTCGGAGTCGGATTCGTGCCCTTCTCACCTGTGGGCCGAGGCTTCCTGGCGGGATCGTTCGATGCGGAGACGCTCGGTGACAACGACCTGCGCCGACGCTTCCCACGCTTCTCGGACTCCGCGCTCCCTGCTAATCAGAAGGTTCTCGACGTGGTCCGCGCCGTCGGTGAGGAGCTCGGCGCGACGCCTGCACAGGTTTCCCTGGCATGGCTCGATGCCAAGGGCCGTCAGTACGGGTTGCCTTCCGTTTCGATTCCCGGCACGCGGTTCGCTGCACGAGTCACCGAAAACGCCGGAGCGTTGGACATCGTTCTGAGCGAAGACCAGATCGCTCGCCTCGACTCCCTCGCCGCGATCACCGAAGGCTTCCGTTCGGCTGATTTGAATTGGGTCTCTCAGGGCCGCGAATAATCATGTCCTGAGCCTTGCGAAAGACAGGAGTAACATACAGACCCGATGAAAAAAGTGTGGTTGGTCTGGGGTGTCGGTGTTTTTGCCTACGTGATCGCCGTGCTTCACCGCACTTCGTTCGGTGTCTCGGGTCTGTCTGCTGCTGATCGGTTCTCGATCTCGCCCAGCGTTCTGTCGAGCTTCGTCGTGCTGCAGATCGTCGTGTACGCCGGTATGCAGATTCCGGCGGGAGTTCTCCTTGACCGCTACGGTTCGCGGATCATGATCGCAGTCGGTGCGTTCATCATGATGTCCGCGCAGTTGGCTCTCGCCTTCACCGAATCGCTGCCCGTCGCGATCGGTGCACGTATTGCCGTCGGTGCCGGGGATGCACTCACCTTCATCTCGGTGTTGCGGTTGGTACCGCAGTGGTTCCCGCCCCGGCAGGTGCCGTTGGTCTCGCAGTTCACGGGCATCCTCGGTCAGCTGGGCCAGGTGATGTCTGCGCTTCCGTTCATGTTGCTGTTGTCCGGACCGGGCTGGACTTTTGCCTACGGCAGCGCTGCCGCCGTCGGACTGTTGGCGTTTGCACTGGCGTTGAGTGTCATCCGCGACGCGCCTCCCGGTGCCGACGTGGTCGCCGTGCCGGCCGGCGCCAAGGAGATCGGGCGACAGATCAAGACGGTGTGGATGCGGCCCGGCACCCGCCTCGGGTTCTTCAGCCACATGGGGACTCAGTTCTCGATCACGACGTTCGCGCTGCTGTGGGGCGTGCCGTATCTGAAATCGGCTCAGGGCCTCGATTCCGCGACCGTCGGCTCGCTGCTGACGCTGTCGGTCATCTCGGCAATCGTGGCCGGTCCGATACTCGGCATTCTCACCGGTCGCTATCCCATGCGTCGATCGTGGTTGGTTCTCACCATCATGGTCGCCAGCGCGCTCATGTGGACGATCGTGCTTTCACGAAGCGAACCGTCTCCGCTCTGGTTGTTGACGATCCTGGTGGTCGTCATCTCGGTGGGTGGGCCGGGTTCGGTGATCGGCTTCGACTACGCGCGTACGTCCAACCCGAGTTCGGCGATGGGCACCGCACAGGGCATGGTCAACATCGGTGGATTCCTCGCTTCCCTCATCGTGATTCAAGTGATGGGCGTAATCCTCGGACACATGGGCGGGTACACGTTCGACGGATTCCGCGTCGCCTGGATGGTGCAATATCCGGTCTGGATTCTCGGCATCGTCGGTGTGCTCGTCACCCGAGGCAAAGCCCGGCGAGCCCTCGCGGCAGAAGGCGTACACGTACGGCCGATTCGCGAAGTCATTCGTCGCAACAAATAACTCGATCGCATCGGGTAATTCATCCCCTGCGGGTGAGGTTCCCAAGCGTCCGAGCCACCAGGCTTGATGGATGAACGACGCAATGAACATCGGACCGGTCGAGCTCGTGGTGCTGGCATTCCCAGGTTCCACTGTGGATCCTGAAGCCGTCGCCGCGCTGCAAAACGTGGTGGAACGAGGTTTTGTCACCCTGCTCGACCTCGTGTACATCGCCAAGGACGCCGACGGACAGGTGTCACAGATCGACGTCGACGAAGATCTCACAGAGATCGGACTGGCGATTCTGTCCATCGAAGCCAAGGCATTGATCAGTGACGAGGATCTGGACGTGGTCCGTGAGTCACTCGAACCAGGAACGTCCGCCGCAGTCATCGTCTATGAGCAGACGTGGGCGCGTGAGCTCGCGTCGACGGTTCGCGGCGGCGGCGGCGATGTAGTCCTTCACGTTCAGGTACCGCGCGAGGTAGTCGTCGCAGCGGTCGAAGCAGCATTTCAGTAGCGACAATTACCCAAGGAGTTCGGCATGGTTTTTCGAGGTGGACGCAGAGGGCGGCCGGGGTTGCTCGGCACGGTGGCGCGCACTGCGGTAGTGGCTGGAACCGCAAAAGCGACGTCCAACGCCATGGATCGACGGAGTCAACGGAAGGCCAGCGAGCAGCAGCAGGAATACCAGCAGGAGTACCAGCAGCAACAGCCGCCGCCGCAGGTCGCACCCGTGCAGTCCGTTCCCCCTTCTGGCGCGGACGATCTGGTCTCCAAGCTGCAGGAGCTGGGTCAGCTTCATCAGTCCGGCGTGTTGACCGACGCGGAGTTCGCCGCGGCAAAGTCGCAGTTGCTGAGCTAGTGCCTGCTGGTTCTTGAAGCCTTGAACGGGTTTACCACACTGGACAATTGAGCATGAAAGGCTGATCTATGATCGACCCACGCGCAGCATCGGCCGCAATCGAAGCGGCGAACTCCCGAGTCACCGAGACCCTGCCGTTCTCCGACAAGACCGATTTCACCGATGCCGAGCGCGGGTTCATCGGCGCGCTCGATCCCGGCGTGGTAACCGGACCCGACGGAAAAGTGCTGTGGGACAACGACTCGTACTCATTCCTGGATGAAGAGTGCCCGCCGACCGTCAATCCGAGCTTGTGGCGTCAATCGAGGTTGGTGGCCAAGCAAGGACTATTTGCGGTGACGGATTCGATCTATCAGATACGCGGACTCGATCTGTCGAATATGACCCTGATCGAGGGGGAGAGCGGGATCATCGTCATCGATCCACTGATTTCTCGGGAAACCGCGGCCGCTGGTCTCGCGTTGTATCGGGAGCATCGTGGTGATCGACCGGTTGTCGCGGTGATCTACACGCATTCGCATATCGACCATTTCGGTGGGGTCAAAGGGGTGACCACCGACGACGACGTCGCTGCCGGGCGATGCGTGATCTTTGCGCCAACGGGGTTCGTGGAGCATGCCGTCGAGGAAAACGTCTATGCGGGAACGGCAATGGCTCGACGCGCGGCATACATGTACGGGGCGGCATTGCCTCGAGGTCCTCGAGGTGGCGTCGGTGCAGGATTGGGCCAGACCACCTCCACCGGTACACCGACGCTGATTTCACCGACGGTGTCGATCTCGAAGACTGGTCATACAGAGACGATCGACGGCGTTCGGATCGAGTTCCAGATGACCCCAGGCACCGAGGCGCCGTCCGAGATGAACTTCTACTTCCCGGACTTTCGCGCACTGTGCATGGCGGAGAACGCAACTCATAATCTGCACAACCTGCTCACACTTCGTGGAGCGTTGGTGCGAGATCCGCATGTGTGGTCGGCGTACCTGACCGAATCGATCAATCGCTACGCCTCACGATCCGATGTCGTGTTTGCATCCCACCATTGGCCGACGTGGGGGACCGAACGGCTCACCGAGTTCATGTCATTGCAGCGCGATCTCTACGGGTACCTTCACGATCAGACACTTCGTCGAATCAATCAGGGGTGGACCGGTCTAGAGATCGCCGAATCCATCGAACTGCCAGCCGCCTTGGCGCAGGCGTGGCACACACACGGGTACTACGGTTCCGTCAGTCACAACGTCAAAGCCATCTACCAGCGCTACATGGGATGGTTCGACGGCAACCCAGCGCACCTGTGGGAGCATCCACCCGTCGAATCGGCCAAGCGTCACGTGGAGTTCATGGGCGGATCGGCAGAGGTGCTCCGAAAAGCTCGGGAATCGTACGAGAGCGGAGACTTTCGGTGGGTCGCGCATGTGGTGAACTACGTCATCTTTGCTGAACCGGACAACGCGGAGGCCAAGACCCTGCAGGCCGATACCTTCGAGCAACTCGGGTACGGCGCAGAGAACGGCACCTGGCGAAACTTCTACCTCACGGGTGCATACGAACTGCGCAACGGTTCGGTGGGTACGCCCACAGTTGCTGCAGCTCCTGATATCACCGCAGCGTTGTCGGTGAAGCAGGTGTTCGACGCTGTGTCGCTCCGCGTGGACGGAGTGAGTGCAGCGAATTCCCACATCGTCATCGATTGGAACATCACCGACGAAAACATCGTGCACCGAACGGAACTGAGCAACGGAGTGCTGATCCATTTCGACGTGGAAGGTGGGTCTGCAGATGCCGGGTCTGTGGATGCGACGTTCAGTTTGAGTCGTCTCGGCTTACTCGGTGTGCTGCTCGGTGGTGCGGACCTGGGCGCCGAGATTGCGAATGGCAGTATCACGGTGGCCGGCGACCCGGCGAAGCTCGCAGAACTTGCGGGGCACCTCGACGAGCCTGATCCGAACTTTGCGATAGTCACGCCGACGTAGCAGCGTGTGGCAGTTGAATGAGGCTGTATTTCAACGAGTCTCGAGTTCTGGGCGCTCGTGAAGTTGTCCGTTTTGTCTCTGGTTATCGAAAGTGTGTTCGATTAAACTTTCGGTATGAACAGTCGGGATGCGTGGCAGCTGGATGGTGAGGACCTCAAGAGTGAGGTTCTCGATCTGGTGCGCGCCCGGCACGAGTTGCAGTCGCGGATGGTGTTGTTGATCGTGGAGATGTTTTCCCGTGAGGTTCTCGGCGGGAAGGGTTTTCGGGCGATCGCGCAGTGGTTGCACGGTTCGACGAATCTGGAGATCGGTGAGTGCAGTCTGCTGGTCGGGTTGGCGCGGTTGTTGATGCTCGAACCCGTTGTGGGCGATGCGTTTCACCGTGGCGATGTGGATGCGTTGAAAGCCCGGCAGGTGGCGTCGTTTTGTCAGCATCCGCCCAAGAACATGACCCTGGCGGATGTGGATAAGGCCCGCGGGATTCTGCTCGGGTTGGCGTCGAAGAACATCGCGGATTGTGATGCGGTGCGGGCAGCGATTCGGCGGATCGAGAAGCAGTACGGAAAACGCGAGGATGGCGTTCCGGTCGGGGAAGATTCGGAGCGGAATGAGTTCTACGCCTCGAAAGGCTTGTACGGGCGGGTGACTGTGAAGGGCGACCTAGATGCTGTGAACGGGGCGCGGTTGATCACGTTGTTGTCGAGTTTGTCGGCGCCGACGCCGGAGAAGGATGGCGTGAAGGACACCCGTACTCCGGCGCTACGGCGGGCGGACGGGTTTTGCGAATTGTTGCGCCGGTACGAGCGGGCGGGGTTGGGTCCGATCGAGGGCGGGGTGAAACCACACATCACGGTCACCGCATCGGCGAAAGACATGACGGACCTTAAAGTTCTGAAAGACCTGTTGCCGTCCACCGAGGAGCTGGGATTTGCGTGGACGGATTGGGTAGGGCCGATCAGTCTCGACACTGCCCGGATGCTGGCGTGCGACTGCACCGTCACCCGGATCCTCCTGGACGAGAACGGTGTTCCGCTCGTCTGCGGTAAGGAAGCGAGAACGGCGACGGTGCCGCAGCGGCGGGCGTTGGCGGTTCGTGATGGCGGGTGTGCATTTCCGGGGTGTGGGACTCCGTCGGGGTGGTGCGATGCCCATCATATTGTTCACTGGGGTGATGGTGGCCCAACAGATCTCGACAACCTGATCTTGTTGTGCGGTCATCACCACCGGACGGTGCACCACACCGAGTGGCGGGTGGAGATCGGCCCGGATCGGAAGTCGGTGTTCTATCCGCCGATGTCGGTTGATCCGTATCAGCAGCCGATCGGCGGGAACAGCCCACCGACAGCAGCCTGAAGTGAAATAACTCGAGACGCGAGCACCGGGCACAACCATGCCCCGGTGCTCGCTCAATCCAGGATTTAGTCAAGACAACGTGATGTCGGCAATCAGGCCGTGGTGATCGGATCCCTTGATCTCGATCCGTTCCAAGGATGTCGCCACGGCGCCTTTGGTGATTATGTGGTCGATACCGACCACCGCCGGATACCACTTGTCGGTCGGGTACGTCGGGATCAGGCCGGAACCCAATTGATCGGCGGCGCTGGTGTATCCGTTGCTGAGGAGATTCCGGAACTGTTTGTTCGAGTACGACGCATTGAAATCGCCGCTGACTATCACATTGTCCATCCCGGCGACTTCGTCCATGTAAGACCCAAGCTTCTGCTGCTCGGCCGCCCACACCGAAGCCGGCGAGATGTACGCAGGTGCCGGATGCACGGCGAACAATGTGACTGGCTGCGCCAAGCCGACATTCAGCTCTGCGGACAGCGTTTCGGGTGAGAACCCGTCGAGGCTACGTGGATTGGAGAGAGGAAAGCGACTGTAGATTCCGGCCCCGCCACCGCCGTCGGCGTAGGGGATCAGGAACTGGTGGCTCAGAACCTCTTCAAGCCCGGCGGCTTCGAGCGCCTCGGCTTCCTGGTACGTCAACTCCTGGACCGTCACCACGTCGACGTTGCGTTCGCGGACCATCGCCACAAGCGACTCCGGATCCGCTGCACCGACCATCAAGTTGGCCTGCATCAACCGAATCGATGGACCGTTCGCAGACGTCGACTCCCCAGTTCCGCCGATGTACAGCGGGCTCACAGACCATCCGAACAGTGCAAGGACGACAAGGGATGCGGCACATACGATCCACTGAAGCCCGATACCCGAGACGACGGCACCGATCAGCGGAGCAATCATCAACAAGGGTGCCACTGACGCCAGAACGATCACGATGTTGTGATCGACGTCCAGCTGAGTTGCGATCAAGGCAACCAAACCCGTCACGATTCCGGCCACACCAACCACGGCCGAAAGGCGGCGAAGAACCAGTCGACGAGGGGTCACGGTATCGGGTTGCATGACATCCATCGAAGCAGAAAGGCGCCGTAGCTCCGGGGAAGCGCAGGTGGAGTCGGTGCGCCCTATTGTTTGCGCCCTACTGTTGCGGATACGGCAGATGGCTGCTGCTGTTCTGACTGACGGAGATCGAGCGGCCGAGTTGGGGGAAGGCGCGTTGAGAGCACGCCGGTCTGTCACAGACTTTGCACCCCGCGCCGATCGGCACGATGGTCGCGGGGTCGTCCGTCTGGATTCCGTGGGAGTAGACCATGCGATCGGCGTAGCCGATGTCGCAACCGAGTCCGACGGCGAAGTTCCGCTCGGGGGCGAGGTACCCGAGCCCGCCGCTGTGGGTAGTGCGCGCCACCCAGAGGTATGTCCGGCCGTCGGGCATCTTCGCGACCTGGGTGAGGATGCGCCCTGGGCTCGCGAACGCCTCGTGGATGACCCACAGCGGGCAACTGCCGCCGACTCTGGAGAAGTGAAAAGCGGTAGCGGACTGTCTCTTCGAGATGTTTCCGGCGCGATCGGTTCTGACGAAGAAGAAGGGAATGCCGCGCTGGCCGTGCCGTTGGAGTGTGGACAACCGGTGGCAGACGGTCTCGAAGCCGACCTCGAACTTGAGGCTCAGCAGATCGATGTCGTATCGCAAGGCCTCAGCGGATTCCAGGAATTGGGTGTACGGCAGTAGTAGCGCGCCGGCGAAGTAATGCGCGAGTCCGATGCGGGCGAGAGCTGCGGATTCGGCACTCAATGATTCATCCTCGGCGACAAGAGAATCGATCACGTCGGCTTGGGTGAAGAAGGCCAACTGCATCGCGATCTGGAACGCGCGTTGCCCTGCCGACAGACGACGGGCGAGGGTGAGTACCGACTTGTCCGGATCGTAGAAACGCTTGGGGCCGAGCTTGTCTGGTTCGTCGGTACGGATCGTCACGGTGACGCCGTGCTGATCGCGAAGTAGTCGTGCCAGTTGCAAATCCACTGCGCCAACGGACAATCCGTTGTCCACGAACATCTGCTCGGCAGCGTCGTCCAGAACGGCGATGTGATTCTTTCGGTCGTAGAAGAAGTCCCGAACCTCCTCGTAGGGCATGGGTACGAGCGACACATCAGATGCGGCCTCGCCGGACAATTGCGTCGAGAACTGGTCCAACTGCTCGGTTGCGGCGTGCAAACGACGGTGCAACATCACGAGGGTGCGTCCGACCGCGGGCATTCGGGCCACCAATTCGTCTACCTCTGCCAGCGATACCTCCCCGGATTCCGAGGTTTCGGCCAAGGCGTGATGAACGTCAGCCACGAGGCGTGCGTCGGAATCGGAGGCGAAGAATTGCACGTCGAGATCGAACTCGGCGTTGAGCTTGAGAAGGACGGGGACCGTCAGCGGTCGTTGATCGTTCTCTAGTTGATTGACATAGCTGGGGGAGAGTTCGAGTGCCTTCGCCAGTGCGGACTGTGACAGGTTTCGTTCTTCCCGCAGCCGTCGCAGCCGCGCTCCCGCGTACATCTTCTTCATCGAATCTCCTCGGTGCCGATCGCGTTCACCCTACCGAGGAGCCATTCGCAACATTCGCAACATTGCAGGATCGTTATTGCACAAATAGGCAGTTGCGAGGGCCTATCCCGAGGTTAATGAGCTGCGTAGCGTGCAAATAGATACCGAAGCACGTGAGAAGAGGATCGATGAAGACGCATCTCGTACGCACCCACCGCTCTGCCGAAGAGTTCCCCAAGGAAGACCACCTCGCGTGGAAGATCGCGGAAGTTGCGACGGATTCCGTCGAGGTCACCGACGCCACGTCCGACATGATCGTCAACCGGATCATCGACAACGCGGCAGTTGCCGCAGCTTCCCTGGTCCGTCGACCCGTGGTGAATGCGCGTGCACAGGCGCAGTCACATCCGTACACGCCCGGGTCCACCGTGTTCGGTATCTCGGGTACTTTCTCGCCGGAGTGGGCCGCCTGGGCGAACGGCGTCGCGGTTCGCGAACTCGACTTCCACGACACGTTCCTCGCCGCCGAGTACTCGCACCCCGGTGACAACATCCCGCCGATCCTCGCCGTCGCTCAGCACACCGGCCGTGACGGTAAGGACCTGATTCGTGGTCTCGCAACCGGCTACGAGATTCAGATCGACCTGGTTCGGGCTATCTGTCTGCACGAGCACAAGATCGACCACGTCGCACACCTCGGCCCCTCGGCTGCGGCAGGTATCGGAACTTTGCTGGGCCTGGGCACCGAGACGGTCTACCAGGCAATCGGTCAGGCGCTGCATCTCACGACGGCGACACGTCAGTCCCGCAAGGGCGAGATCTCAAGTTGGAAGGCATACGCGCCCGCGCTGGCCGGCAAGGTTGCCGTCGAGGCAGTCGATCGTGCGATGCGCGGTGAAGGTGCACCGTCACCGATCTGGGAAGGCGAAGACGGCGTCATCGCCTGGCTGCTCGGTGGCCCGGACAAGGAGTACCACGTTCCGCTTCCCGGTTCGGGTGAGGCGAAGCGCGCCATCCTCGACTCGTACACCAAGGAACACTCCGCTGAGTACCAGAGCCAGGCACCGATCGACCTCGCTCGTCGGATGCGTGCCCGCGTAGGTGATCTCGATCAGATCGCCTCGATCGTCCTGCATACCAGTCACCACACCCACGTCGTCATCGGCACCGGTTCCGGCGATCCGCAGAAGTTCGACCCCACCGCATCGCGTGAAACCCTCGACCACTCGGTGATGTACATCTTTGCCGTTGCGCTGCAGGACGGTACGTGGCACCACGAGCATTCCTACGCGCCCGAGCGTGCACAGCGCCCCGACACGATCGAGCTGTGGAACAAGATCTCCACGCGCGAAGATCCCGAATGGACACGCCGCTACCACTCGACTGATCCGGACGAGAAGGCTTTCGGTGCTCGCGCCGAGATCACCTTGAAGAGCGGCGAGGTCATCGTCGACGAGCTTGCGGTGGCCGATGCACACCCGCTCGGCGCACGTCCGTTCGCTCGCGATCAGTACGTCGCGAAGTTCCGCACCCTCGCCGAGGGCGTCATCGAGCCGAGCGAACAGGACCGCTTCCTCGACGCGGCTCAGCGCACCGCCGAATTGAAGGCAGGCGAACTGGATCAGCTGACCTTCACCGTTTCCGAAGACGTCCTTGCTCGGGCACCCAAGGTCGCCAAGGGACTTTTCTGATGTCGGGCCTCATCGCAGCATCGACGTCCGCGGCCGACAAGCGGATTGCCTTCCGGGCGGGGCTGACGTGCGGAAAGATTCAGCGCTTGCCAGGTGCCATCAATCCGCTGACAGCCAAGCTGATTCAGGAAATCGGGTTCGAAGGTGTCTACGTTTCGGGTGGTGCGTATTCCGCCGGATTGGCGCTTCCCGACATCGGGCTGACCACGTTGACCGAGGTCGCCGCCCACAGCAAGCAGATCGCGCGGGTCACCGACCTCCCGACGCTGATCGATGCCGACACCGGTTTCGGTGAACCCATGAGTGCTGCCCGCACGGTCACGGTCTTCGAGGACGACGGTATAGCCGGTCTGCACCTGGAGGATCAGATCAACCCCAAGCGCTGTGGGCACCTCGACGGCAAAGTGATCGTGCCTACCGAAGACATGGTTCGCCGAGTTCGTGCTGCAGTCTCGGCACGTCGTGACCCGAACTTCGTCATCTGCGCGCGTACCGATGCTGCCGGAATCGACGGTATCGACGCAGCGATCGAGCGAGCAAAGGCCTACGCGGATGCCGGCGCTGATTTGATCTTCACAGAGGCTCTTGCCACCGAGGCCGACTTCGAGAAGTTCCGCGCAGCAGTCGACACTCCGTTGCTCGCCAACATGACCGAGTTCGGAAAGTCGAACCTCATTTCGGCGAGGACATTGGAAGAGATCGGTTTCAACGCCGTCATCTACCCCGTGACCACCCTTCGTCTGGCGATGTTCGCTATCGAAAAGGGTCTGCGCGAGATTTTTGCGGAGGGCACGCAAGAAGGACTGCTCGGCGAGATGCAGCAGCGCAGCAGGTTGTACGAGATTCTCGAGTACGAGCGTTACAACGAATTCGACAGTGGCATTTTCAATTTCAGCGTGGAGGGGAGTAGGACATGACCGAACAGATTCCGACGATCTACAAGGGCTTGGCCGGGGTTGTCGTCGACACGACGGCTATCTCCAAGGTTGTGCCCGAGACGAATTCGTTGACGTATCGCGGTTACGCAGTGCAGGACCTCGCCGCGAATTGTAGCTTCGAAGAAGTTGCGCACCTGCTGTGGTACGGCGAACTGCCGACACCCGAGCAGCTCGAATTGCTCTGTCTGCGTGAGCGTGCGGCTCGCCGTGCCGATCGATCACTGCTCTCGCTCCTGACCAAGATGCCGGACAACTGCCACCCCATGGATGTGGTCCGTACGGCGATCAGCTACCTCGGCGCCGAGGATCCGGCGGAGGACGACAACTCGGAGAAGGCCAATCTGGCCAAGGCACTGCGGATGACGGCTGTGCTTCCGACCATCGTCGCAGCCGATTTCCGCCGCCGGCGCGGCCAGGATCCCATCGCGCCGCAGTCGGACCTGGGTTTCGCCGAAAACTTCTTGAACATGTGCTTCGGTGCTGTTCCGGAGCCGGCGATCGTAAAGGCCTTCGAGGTCTCGCTGATCCTGTATGCGGAGCACTCCTTCAACGCCTCGACGTTTGCCGCTCGTGTTGTGACGTCCACACTTTCGGACATCTACAGCGCAGTGACGGCTGCGATCGGCACGCTCAAGGGCTCGTTGCACGGCGGCGCAAACGAAGCTGTCATGCACGACATGCTCGAGATCGACGACCCCGACCGCGCAGAAGCCTGGATGTCGGAGAAATTGGCTGCCAAAGAGAAGGTCATGGGCTTCGGGCACCGTGTCTACAAGAACGGTGATTCGCGTGTTCCGACCATGAAGCAGGCGCTCCTCGACGTAGCGGCAGCGACGGACG
Source organism: Rhodococcus sp. IEGM 1406 (assembly GCF_030056745.1). NCBI lineage: Bacteria > Bacillati > Actinomycetota > Actinomycetes > Mycobacteriales > Nocardiaceae > Rhodococcus > Rhodococcus sp. IEGM 1406. The sequence goes on from NZ_JASHKO010000001.1 coordinate 975,802, forward strand.
GCGAGAAGTGGGTGCAGATGTACGAGATCCTCGAGAAGACGATGGTCAGTGCCACCGGAATCAAGCCGAATCTCGATTTCCCCACGGGCCCTGCGTATTTCCTCATGGGCTTCGACGTCGAGATGTTCACGCCGATCTTCGTGATGAGCCGCATCACCGGATGGACGGCGCACATCATCGAGCAGGGGCAGTCGAATGCACTGATCAGGCCGCTGAGTCAGTACTCCGGTGTGCCGCAGCGGACCGTTGTGGCATAACGCTTTCAACAATCGTGGCATGACACCCCACTAATGCTGCGTCGGCGAGGTTCGGTTCTGGCATCACCGTCTCCTGGCCTCGTCGACGCCTCTCCGTTCGCACTATCTGCAACTTCGCACCGAATATTCGCAAAGATACTCGAGTGCAATGTGTTTCGTTTGTTCCTTGCCGGTAATAGCGTCAGTGTCATGACTGAAACGCACGAAGACATCTCGATCATTCGTCATGGCGACACGCTTGACGTCGTGTTCAACCGGCCGGAAAAACACAACGCATTGACTCCTCAGATGTACGACGCCATTGCCGGAGCCTGCCGAAGCGCCGACTCCGACCGCGAGATCCGGTTACTCACTCTCCGAGGTGCTGGGGGAGAGGCGTTCTCGGCGGGTTCCGACATAGGCCATTTTCAGACCTTCTCGAGTTTTCACGACGGGCTCGACTACGAAAGTCGGTTCGTCGGCGTGCTGACCGAACTCGAGAAAGTGCGGGTTCCCACGCTGGCGGTCATCGACGGTGTGTGCGCGGGAGCCGGGCTGTTGTTAGCGGCAGCGTGCGATGTGCGGATCGCGACGCACGGGTCCCTCTTCTGCCTTCCGATCGCGCGCACGCTCGGAAACTCGTTGTCGGTCCATTCCGTGGCGTTGCTGGCGGACAGGATCGGCAGTTCGCGTCTGATGTCGTTGGTCGCTCGGGCGGGGGTCATGTCGAGCGACGAGGCTCTGCGGAACGGCTTCCTCAGCGACTGTGCAACAGAGACCGAGTTCGCGAGCCTGACTGCCCAGGTATCGCGGGAACTCCTTGCGGCTGCCCCGATGACCGTGTGGACGATTCGAGAGTCCCTGCGCCGCATCAGGACCCGATCGATCACCGACAACGATGATCTGATGCGCATGATCTACAGCAGTGACGACTTCAAAGCCGGTGTCGACGGTTTCCTTCGCGGCGAGCGACCGGTTTGGGCCGGCGTGTAGCTCGGCTGTAGAACCAAAGGCTTGCGTTGGAGCGCGCTCTAACCCCTAGCGTTGCCGACCATGACAACAAAAACCTGGATCATCACTGGAGTTTCTCAGGGTTTCGGCCGCGAGCTTGCAGTGTCCGCACTTCGAACCGGGGACGCGGTAGTCGCGGCAGTTCGTAGGCCCGAGTCCGTTGCAGATATCGCGTCGGAGCATCCGGATCGGTTCTCGGCGGTGACGTTCGACGTCCGCGACACCGCGGCGGCACCCAGCGTCGTCGAACATGCGCTCGAGCATTTCGGTCGTGTCGACGTGCTGGTCAACAATGCCGGTCGCGGGATGGTCGGCGCGGCGGAGATGGTGGACGATTCGACCTTGCGGGATCTCATGGAACTGCACCTGATCGGACCCGCCGCGTTGGTGCGCGCCGTCCTCCCTTCGATGCGAGCGCAGGGCAGCGGAACGATCGTGCAGATGAGCAGTCAAGGCGGCCGCATGTCGTTTCCCGGCGTCGGGGCGTACTCGGCGTCCAAATTCGCGATTGAAGGCTGGTCGGAGGCCCTTGCCGGTGAGGTCGGGCAGTTCGGCATCCGGGTCATGATCGTCGAGCCCAGCCGATTCCGTACAGCATTCAACACACCTGGCGTTCTGAGCTTCGCCGAATCATCCTCGGACTACCGTGATTTGCTCGATCCTGTTCTGCGGGACATGGCGGCGGCAGACGGTGTTCAGGAGGGTGATCCGGAGAAGGCAGCAGAGATCATCACCTCGCTGGTGCACAGCGAGAATGTGCCACTTCGCTTGCCGCTCGGAAAGGAAGCCGTGGAGCGGATATCCGCGTCGTATCGGAAGAATCTGGCCGAGGTAGCAGTCTGGGCTGATCTGGCTCGCAGTGCCGACTTCGCGGATGCTGCCGGACCCGTCCGTCCGTTCTAGGCTGAGAAGCATGGCTACCGAAGACTTGATGCGCAAGGCACTCGAGGCACTTGGGGAAGTGGACGGGCCCATGTCGATCGAGGTGATCCATCGACTCGTCGATACAGGGGATGTTCAGGACCCGATGTCGATCGCCGAAGTGTCAGACCTGCTGGATGTTTCGGCACATACCCTGCGTTATTACGAGAAGATCGGCTTGGTTGCGGTGGATCGTGATTCGAGCGGACATCGTGTGTACGGGCCGGAATCTATTCGCAGGCTGGTATTTCTGACCCGCATGCGTATCTCAGGCATGGCGATTCGTGACCTGCAGCACTACGTCGAACTGGTCGACGCCGGTGAAGGGACAGTTCCGGAGAGGCTCGACATGCTGCTCGAGCACCGGGACACCGTTCGTCGGCAGATCAAGGAGCTCACGTTGTCTTTGGCTGCGACGGAGTACAAGATTGCGACGTACGGCGGGCGGACCGGAGAGCAGGATACTCAGCCGAGTGTCACCGGAAGCAGCCCTCGCGGGGTCTCCTGAGCGATCTGTTCCAGCGCAGACTCCAACGTCGGAAATTGATACTGGAAGCCGCTGTCCGCGAGCACCCCTGGTAAAACCCAGCGACTCTTCGTTACCAGTTCAGCCTCGGTGCGGATGATTCGTGCGCCGAACTCGAGCATCCAGCCCGGCGTCGGAAACCCGTATTGTCGGCCAAGTTTCGCTCGTACCATCCGCATCATGTCGGTGTTGGTTACCGGATACGGGGATGCGATATTGACCGGGCCTGAGATCTCCGGATGCTCGTAGATGTGGATGACCGAGCGAACGACATCGGCGATATGTATCCAACTGAACATTTGTCGTCCGTCGCCCATTCTTCCGCCAAAACCGATTCGGGCCAGGTTCACGAAGGGGTTGATTGCTCCGCCGCCGGCTCCGAGAACGATCGGCATTCGTAACGCCACTTTGCGAACGGGGGTTGGGGCTGAGAACAATTCGTGCTCCCACGCCCGCGCGACCGCGACGGAGAATCCCTTACCCAGCTCTCCGTTCTTCTCGTCCATCGGTCGATCCCGCGCGTCTCGGTAGATCGTGCCGGTACTGGCATTCGCCCAGAGCGAGGGTGGCTGCGGTGTACGGGCCAGTGCGCGACCCAACAGCGCGGTCGTTTCCACGCGGGAGGAGAAGATTTCGTCGGCATTGCGCTTGTTGTATCGGCAGCTCACAGAGCGTCCGGCGAGGTTGATCAGCAGATCCGCGCCGCTGAGTACGTCGGCGACACCTTGCTCGTCGGACCAGGTGGCATCGCTCGTTCCTCCGCGGCCGATCGTCCGAATCTCGACCCCGTTCGATTCGAGCGCTCGAAGGAGAGATTGCCCTATGTAACCCGACGCCCCACATACAACGACAGTCTTCATGATTTTTTGTTCCGCTCTGGAGAAACGACTTTGGTCATCAGGGCGGCGACGTCGCCGACCAGGCCGCGGGCCACTGGTAGTCGCGCGAGGGTGAGCGCTTTGGCGATGATCGGGACCAAGCCGTCGACCAGGGATCGGGTACGAGTTTGCCCCGGAGACGGGTCGGTGACCCAGTGCAGCGTCACGCCCAGATAGCTGAGCCACAAGAGTGTGGGGAGCTGGGTCTCCAAGGACGCCGGCGTCTTCTGCTTCGACGCCGCCAGTGCTTCGCGCATCAATTCGACGGCCATCGATCTCGCATCGCTCGACTCGGCCGAGAACGGGCTGGACGGCGATGCGGTTGGTAGGGCAACGTGCAGAAACGCGCCACCGAACCCGTGATATGGCCCCATGACATCGAGTCCGGTGTGCAGAACGATCGCGAGATTTTCCGCGAGTGAGCCACCCTGCCGCAGGAGTGGAAGCGCACGCTCTCGGTGATCACGTTGGATGACGAGATACAGCTCGTGAACCAGTTCGTCCTTGCTGGCGAAGTAGTAGTAGGCATTCCCGAGGGAGACCTCCGCTTCGGTCGCGATCTTGCGCATGGTCGTCGCTGCGAAGCCTTCGTCGCGGAAGAGCCGCAAAGCTGTTGCCACCAGCTTTTCCCTGGTTTCGATCCCGCGACTGCTCATGGGCTCCCTTCCTTTGAACGTGTTCAAGTTCAGCGTACGCCTTGAAGTTGAACACGTTCAAGAGTCGATCTGTTGCGAGGAATATAATAAGCGCGCATACTAAAATCATGATTGAACTTGCGCTCGGTTCGCCAGGTGGTCGGCGATGAACGCCTGGTTAGGGGTTGTCTCGGCCGAACATGTGCGTCGCGCAGTGGATCTTGGGATCGCGCAGATCGGGCACGGGAAGAGGTCCGGATTGGCGCGGATGAAGGCGGGCGATGTGCTTGTCTACTATTCGCCGGTCGAGTCCATTGGTGATCGAGATCCGTTGCGCGAGTTCACAGCCCTCGGTGTGATCGAAGAGGGTGAGATCTGGCAGGCGGACGAGGGGTGCTTCAAGCCGTTTCGGCGTCGAGTGCGATACGAGCCGTTCACGCCCGTTCCTCTCGGCGACGTACGGAGTCGATTGGCATTGACCTCGACACCGAACTGGGGGTATCAGCTCCGCCGAGGCTTGATTCCGTTGGGTGGCAACGACGTCGAGATTCTGCGCTCGACAACGAGCTGACACACTGACGCTGTGGTGAAGAAACTGGAAACCGACTTCGAGGATGCTGGCGACAGTCCGGGTCTGATGTTGTGGCGTGTCACCAACGCGTGGCAGGCCTCGATTCGCGCGGCGCTGCGGCCTTTCGACCTGACTCACGTGCAGTTCGTTCTGCTCGCCGCACTGACGTGGCTGGACGCGGAAACACCGATAACTCAACGCGATCTTGCCGAGTATGCGCGCACTGATCCGATGATGACGTCACAGGTGATACGGACCCTCGAATCCAAGAAATTGGTCGAACGACGTCCACACCCGACGGACGCTCGGGCACGCTCGGTGGTGGTGACCCAGGCGGGTGCGGCCCTGGCAGGCAAGGCAAATCGTGCGGTCGAAGCATCGGATCGGGAATTCTTTGCCGCTCTCGGGGATCGTCAGGCGGCCTTTGTTGCGATGCTCGGCGTGCTTGACCGAAAGTAGCAACCCTCAGTTTTCAAGGGATAACTCTGAAGTGGTCTGCAGCAGTGCATATTTGGCTTCCAGCCCGTCCAGCAGGGATTCCAGCGCGAGTTCGAAACTGGCACCATCGATTTCCGTAGCACGCTCGCGCAACAGATGTGCTCGCGTGAGGTGCGGGTAACGCTCGGCGTAGATCGCCGGATCGTCCACGAATCCGCCGGAGAACGTCGCTGTCGCAGCGCCCATGACTACGTACTTGACGGAAGCGCCGATCAGCGTTGCCGTGCGCTGCGGCCATCCGGCGCGCACCAGCCCGCCGTGGATGGCGTTGGCGCGGTCAAGGGCGATGGGCCTGACGCTCGGACCGTAGGCCAAGTAGGGAACGATATTGGGATGCTTGCCCAGGGCAGCGTGGTAGGACCGCGCCCACGTGCGAAGCGCACCGCGCCAATCGTCAGAGTCGAAGCCGCTCACGTCGACGGACTCCATGATGACGTTCGCGACGTCGTCGAGTAGCTCGTCCTTGTTGGCGTAATGGCTGTACAGCGATGGTGCCTGCACGCCGAGAACGGTGGCGAGTTTGCGCATCGAGAAGTCGGTCAAACCGTGCTCGTCGACCAATTTCAGGGCGGTGTCCCTGATGATCGGCTTGCTCAGTAGTGGAATCCGCGGTCGCGCCATCGCACACCCTTTCGTGTGAAAGTACTGGACAACCTTACACCGTGAGTTTATTATCCAATTAACCTAACAGTGTTCGGGAACGTGGAGGATCAGATGACGCGGGTGTTCGAGAACAAGGCCGATCTCCTGGGGGCGGTCGGTGAAACGCTGGGCTCGAGCGAGTGGGTCGAGGTCACCCGCGAGATGGTCCATCAATTTGCCGACGCGACCGGTGACCATCAGTGGATTCACGTCGACGACGAAAGGGCAAAGCGTGAATCACCTTTCGGCGGTCCGATTGCCCACGGGTATCTGACTCTCTCGCTCCTGCCGCTTCTGTCGAAGTCCGTGTACCGCATCGACGGGGCGAAGATGGTCATCAACTACGGGTCCGACAAGGTTCGATTCCCGAGTCCGGTGCCGGTCGGAGCCAAGGTTCGAAACACTGCAGTGCTCTCCGCGATTGAAGAGTTGCCGAACGGTTCGCTGCAGAGTCAGATCACCAACACCGTCGAGATCGAAGGCGTGGACAAGCCAGCCGTTGTTGCGCAGACCGTCGCACGAATCTTGTTCTGAAATCCTGCCAGAAGAAAGCAGACTCCATATGAATCTCGAATTGACCGGTGAGGAAGTTGCGTTCCGCGAGGAGATGCGAAAGTTCTTCACCACCGAATTCTCGCCCGAACTTCGTGCACGTGCAGCGGGATTCGGAAAGCTGACGCGTGAAGACATCGTTGCGGGCCAACAGATTCTGAACGCACACGGACTGGCGGTTCCGCACTGGCCGGTCGAATGGGGTGGCAAGGACTGGACTCCGGTACAGCGCCACATCTATTCCGAGGAAATGCAGTTGGCGTCGGTACCCAACCCGTTGCCGTTCAACGTGAGCATGGTTGGGCCCGTTATCGCAGCCTTCGGCTCGCAGGAGCAGAAGGAAAAGTTTCTCCCGGCGACGGCTAACGCCGATATCTGGTGGTGCCAAGGTTTTTCGGAACCAGAAGCCGGTTCGGATCTCGCTTCACTCAAGACGGCTGCTGTCCGTGACGGCGCGGATTACATCGTCAACGGTCAGAAGACGTGGACTACTCTCGCGCAGCACGCCGAGTGGATCTTCTGTCTGGTTCGGACAGATGCCAGTGCCCAGAAGCGTCAGGCAGGAATTTCGTTCCTGCTCATCGATTTGGCGACTCCCGGCATCACGATTCGTCCCATCAAACTGATCGACGGCAGCGTCGAGGTCAACGAGGTGTTCTTCGACAACGTCCGTGTTCCTGCGGAAAATCTTGTCGGCGAGGAGAACAAGGGCTGGGACTACGCCAAGTTCCTGCTCGGCAACGAACGCACGGGCGTCACGCGGGTCGGGTTCTCCAAAACTCTTGTCGCCACGGCCAAAGAGAAGGCGCGGGAGGTTCGCGTCGGAACCGGCACCCTCCTCGATGATCCGTTGTTCGCGGCTCGGTTGGCTGAGCTGGAAAACGATTTGCTTGCGCTGGATCTGACTCAACTGCGAGTTGTGGCGAGTTCGGCAGACGGCAAGCCGAACCCGGCGTCCTCGCTGCTCAAGCTCCGCGGCTCCGAATTGCAGCAGGCAGCAACGGAATTGCTGATGGATGTTGCGGGTCCGGACTCGTTGCCGGTGAATACGGTCGAGATCGACTCGCCGGAGTGGGCGCAGCAAGCGGCGCCGCGCTACCTGAACTACCGGAAGGTTTCCATCTACAGCGGATCAAGTGAGGTGCAGCGCTCCATCATTGCCTCCTCGATTCTCGGATTGTGAGCATCTGACATGAATTTCGAACTCGACGACGAGCAGACGATGCTTCGCGACACGACGCGTGAATTGCTCAACCGCAGCTACGACGCGGAGAAGCGCAACGCCACCTCGGCTACTGACGAGGGATGGAATGCCGCGGTGTGGAAGCAGTTCGCGGAGCTTGGGCTGCTCGGCCTGCCGTTCGCGGAGTCTGACGGCGGAATGGGCGCTGGACCGGTCGAGACCATGGTCGTGATGACCGAACTGGGCCGAGCGCTTGCACCCGAGCCGTACTTGGGTGGTGTTCTGATCCCCGGCGGTTTGATCGCGGCTGTCGGTTCGGCAGATCAGCGGGCGCGGCTCCTGCCGGCGCTCAGCGACGGGACCACTCTGTCGGCCTTCGCGCATACGGAACCCGGCACGCGCTGGCCGGTCGCCACCGTCACGACCACGGCGACGCAGTCGGGATCGGGGTGGACTATCACCGGCGTCAAGAACCCGGTCCTGCAGGGCGACAGCGCGCACGTCGTGGTCGTCAGCGCCACACTTCCAGGCGGCGGCACCGGGCTCTTCCTGGTGGATGCGGAGGGCTCAGGTGTCACACGGAGCACGTATGCCACCCACGACGGCCGTCGCGGTGCGCAGTTCACGTTCACCGATGCCGCGGCCGAACCACTTGGTGAGGGCGGCGATGTCACGGCCGCGATCGTCGAAGCGGAGGTCCGGGCGCAGGCAGCTCTGTGCGCCGAGGCGATCGGGATCATGACCGAAGCGCTGCGACTGACGACGGATTACCTGAAGCAGCGCAAGCAGTTCGGCGTTCCGCTCGCGAAGTTCCAGACTTTGACGCATCGGGCTGCCGACATGTACGTGGCGCTCGAGCTGGCGAGCAGCATGAGTCTGTACGCCACCATGTCCATCGCCGACGGCGTGATCGATCCGACCATCGCGTCGCGCGCGAAGCTGACTATCGGTCGCGCCGCGCATCAGATCGGACAGGAAGCGATTCAGATGCACGGTGGTATCGGAATGACAGCCGAGTATCCGGTCGGGCACTACGTCTCGCGGCTGGTGGCCATCGAACACACTTTGGGCGGCTCGGACGATCACCTTCGGGTGCTGGCCGGCGGCGTCTCGAAGTGTCGATGAGCAGGCCTACCGTCTGGGACAGAAAGGCCGGTCAGCGGATTCTACGAATGCAACTGTGGTGACAGACACCGAGTCAGCACCGATGTCGCCGGACGCGTACTGCCGCCGTTGCCTTAAGGGTTCTCGAGTGGAGTAGGGATCCTGAAAGAAACCCGAGTAGTGGGTTTGGCCGGAGGTGGCCCGTATGGGTGCCGAGGAGGCTTCGGATGGTGGTGGACTTTTCTGGCGCCGTTTGGGCCGAGGAAATCGTGCACCTCGTCCGCGGACCTAGTAACGTCGGGGCCGGGGAGTGGCCATCGCGCTGAGCTCAGACACAGCGAACGTGCGTCGGCGAGCGTTCTTCGTCTCACGTATGTTGTTGTGTGGAATGGATTTTGGGTTTCCACCAGTTTGTTTGTGAAGGGTTGCCGGCAGTGATGGTTGAGGGTGGGGCAGTCACGCGACGTGCGTTTTTGGTTGCGGCGGTGTTGATTCCGGTCGTGGGATGTTCGGCGAAGAGTAATCAGATTGCAGATGCCGGGCCGTCGAAAGTTGGCGGGGGAGATCCGAGTGATCTTCTGGTCGAACTCGAAGGCCGATACGATGCGAGGCTGGGTGTGTATGCGAGTAGTTCGAACACCGGGAGGGTGGTGGAGTATCGCGCCGACGAGCGGTTCGCGTTCTGCTCTACATTCAAAACCCTCGCTGTCGCAGCTGTATTGGGTAAGTATCCATTGAGTTATCTCGATACAGTAGTCCACTACACTGCCGCTGATCTGCAGTCGTACGCCCCGATCGCGGAGCAAAAGCTCGATACCGGGATGACGGTTGGTGAATTATGCTCCGCAGCAGTGCAATACAGTGACAATACCGCCGCCAACCTCCTGCTGCAGATGCTTGGCGGACCTTCCGCCGTCAATGCGTATCTACGCAGTATCGGTGATGATGTGACTCGGCTGGATCGGATCGAACCCGAGCTCAATACCGCCATTCCAGGCGATGATCGTGACACGACGTCCCCGCGGGCGATTGGTACGGACTATGAGCGTCTTGTCCTCGGCGATGCGCTGACGCCGGACAAGCGTGAGGTGCTCGCGGATTGGCTTCGAGGCAATACCACTGGTGCGGAGCAGATACGGGCCGGTGTTCCACAAGGGTGGACGGTCGCCGACAAGACTGGCAGCGGCGACTACGGAACCAGCAACGATGTCGGTGTCGCGTGGACGGATACTTCGGATGCGGTGACGATTTCTATCCTGACTACACGGTCGGATAGAGACGACGCCGCTGACAAAGCGATCATCGCCGACGCCACACGTCTCGTCGTCTCAGCGCTCACCTGACGTCGTAGATCAACAACGTCGTCGCCACGATGTGAGCTGAGTGGGCATGCGTCTTGCCGCACGTTGTATGAACGATCCCGAGGTCTCGGGGGTTTATCGGCACCCGCAACCGCGTAGCGCCGTTGCTACGGCGTCGAGGGCGGGTCTTGCTGCCTCGGGTGCGGTGCCGTTGGACATGAGCGTGAATGTCAGGACTCGCCGGTCGTTGTCGACGACGATACCTGCCAGTGAACTTACACCGGAGAGGGAGCCAGTTTTCGCGCGCACCCACCCTGCCGCCGGGGAGGGCGGGTTGAATCGATCCACCAAGGTGCCTGTCGCTCCGGCGACGGGGAGTGTGTCGAGCAGTGGGCGAAGTTCGGGGGTGTCGGGCCCTGCTGCCGCGGTGAGCACCTGATCGATGAGGTGTGCCGAGATGCGGTCATAGGTCGATAATCCGCTTGCGTCTCGCAATTGTGCTCCGGTGGTGTCGGATCCGCTCTCTTGCAGTGTGTGAGTGATGGCGTCGACTGCTCCGTCGAAAGTTGCGGGTAACCCTCGGGCGAGTGCAATTTCGAACCCCACGGTCTCGGCGAGTACGTCGTCGGAGTGCACCATCAGGTCGCGCAAGCGTGTGCTCAGCGGAGCAGATTGAACCGAGGCCACTACGGGAGTTGCTGGTGTGGCAGTAGAAGGTGTGATGCCTTCGGTGACCGATGCCGGGTCCAGTCCGAGTTGTTCGGCGAGGGCTCGGCCGGTGTCCAGTGCGGGGGTGTGGGTGCGCGGGGAGTAGTCCGCCAAGGGGTCTGTGCGGCCGCCGTCGAGCATGACCGATTCGATGGGGGCGATACTGCCGCCGGCGATGTCGGCGGTGTCCCATCCGGGGGCGATTGTCGGGCCCGCAAATATTGTGTTGTCCACCATGAGGCTGCTGACGTGTATACCGGAACGGTGGATCTGGCTGATCAGGTCGTCGAGATGCGGTGCGTCGGTGTAATAGCCTTGCGTGCCGGTAGGTTTCGCGGTCAGTGTCGGGTCGCCGCCGCCGACGAGCACCAGTTGGCCGGGGGTGGCGCCTTGGACGACCGTTGTTGTGGTTCGGTGATCGGCCGGCAGTGTCAGTAGTGCGGCGGCGGTCGTGAGAACTTTGACTATGGAACCAGGCACTTGCGGGGTGTCGGTCTGTTGTTGCCACAGTGTTGCGCCGGTCTGGGCGTCGGTGACGTGACCTGTCAAACTTCCGAGATCGGGGTTGTCGAGTGCGGGTTGGAGCACTGCCGCGAGTATTTCAGGGCTGGGTGAGGGGGCATCCGCTGGCACTGGCGTGATTTTCGGGTGCGGGGTAATCAGTTGTGGGGCCGTCACGGTCGGGGGAGGGGCGGACGTGGGGTCGTGTTGACTGCACCCGGCAGTGAAAACCGCCGCCATTGTCGTTGCTGCTGCGCATACGAGAAGGGATCCAGACCGTCTGTTCGTCATTGTTCTGTGTCGTTTCTTCGACATTCGATGTGAACCTCGTTGCCGCACTTCTTACGGTTCGGCGATCTGATTGTGGTGATCATTGATCTGACGTGTGTTGTCGCCCTGGCTGACAACTCTAAGCAATGGGCGTGGCAGACTCGAAATCGGCTTGTCCGGCGCTCTCTGTCACGCGAGCAGTTCGGAGTTTGCGATATCGCGCAGACGAAGACAGTCATTGGAACCGCCACCGTTGCCGCGAGTACACCGGTGAGCACACCGTATGGTCGTGAATCGAGGGCCAGAACGATCACCGTCGTCGCTACCGGCCCGCCCACCAGCGTGGACACCAATGTGAACCCCCGTATTCGGCGACCACCCACTACGAAGACGGCTGCGAAGAGGCTGACGATTGCGGCTGCGAGCAATACGGATCCCGCGACATCGCTGAGGCGGTGCCATCCCTCGCCCATGATGTCGCGGCTGACCAGCGCCACCCACGCCGCGCAGGGCACGACTCCGACCAGGCGCATCCACGACGGTGCGACCAGGAGCAGGCTGAGGGCAATACCCATCGCGCCGGCGACATGACCGCTCGGAAACGTGTTCGCCGTCGGCCAGGGAACATCCTGATCGAGTTGAGGCCGCTCGAGAACTTCGAGGCGAAGCGTTCTCGCCGCCACTATGCACATGACGGGAACTGCAAGCGTCGCCGCAGTAAAGAGCGGCTGACGAACCACATTTCCTGTCAACAGGATCGCGGCTGCGACAGAGATCCACATGAGCGGATTGGTCATGATGTCCAGCCGCAGGACGTCGGGCACCGGTATGCCGTCCTGCGCCGACTTCGCAGCCTGAAATACTTGCCGGTCGAGTCGTTGACCGCCGGCGGTACCAACAATCAGAAGGAATACGGCCGCCGCACCCGCGGCGAATGACATGCCGACGACAATCACTGTCCACCGTGGTCTGTTGCGTACGGCGGGCGTCATCGGGGCGGATTCGGTCACGGGCACAGCGTCGTGCTCGCGGCGTCGATGGATGCACTGACGCAGCCGGGGCCGATATCGCCGACGTCGGGGTCATGGAAAGTGCTGTCGCCAAAGTTGGCTGTCACCAACAGCTTTCCTTCCCCGAAATTGGTTTGCTGCACCATTCTGTCATCCGACAACCATTGAAAGTCCGTCATGGGCTCAGTTCCAGCCGCTTCTTGCAGGGTGGCGAAGAACTTCTGCATGGTCGCCATCCTCGGACCTTCCTCCGCGATGATTTGCGCGTTCAGGGTGTAGTTCAGTGGCGTGTTGTACAGCATTGCCAACAACGCGCGATCGGTTTGCTCGGCCGGCAGCTTGTTGAAGGACAACTCCCATCGATCCGTGCTGACTACCGAATCGTGCAGCACCGTCTCGTACAGCGGCACAAGGTATTTCGGATCGAACATGCCAATTTTCAGTTCTGCTGAAAGCGCGACGGACTTGAAGAAGAAAGCCGGGCCGTTCTTCCCCCAGTACGCACCCCAGTTCGCCTTGTCTCGTTCCGCTTTCCAGAGGCCGTTCATCACCGGCGTGCTCGATCCGTGACTGAAGGACACAACGCTGTTGGCCCACGACCCGGCTGTCTCGGATCCCAGCACCAGATCCTTGCCGATCACCTTCATGCGCTCGATGCGGTTCTGCCGGTCCTTGGACTGGGTCATCCGGTGGTCCGGGTTGTAGTCGTCGAATACCTCGCCTGTCGCATCGACGTCCAGGAAGTAGCTGTTCACGCCGTTACCCAACTTTGCGGCGACGCGAGAGGCAACAAGCTCCGGGTCGGCAGCCAATGCCTCGGAGCTCAGGTAACAGCCACGGCCGCTGAATCCGCCTTCAAGGTCACCACTTTTGCCGACGACGCAGGCGTCGGGCCAAATCCCGTCGGGCCACGAAGACGAGGGATTGTCGACCTCGCCGGACGGGTCCTGCGCGTTGGCGAAGGTGTCGTACGGCCCGACGAGAAAGCCGTAGTTCGTGGCAGTTTCGACGGCCTCGCGGGTCATCGGCTGATCGTCGGAGTCGTAGCCGAGCCACATCTTGGTGATGCCGAGGTCATGGAGTTGGCGTATCGCTTCGGGAGTACGCGCATCTCCCCACAGATAGGCGTGAAAGGCACCGATCAGCTTGGCAGTGTCCGGGTTCTCCGCGATCTTCTGCTGCAGTGTGCGCAGTCCGCCCTGTTCCCCGAGCAGACTGCGGTAATCCAGTGCAGGGGCAATCGGGGACCCGTCGGTGACTGACAGGGCAACCGTGTAGGTGCCGGTGCCCTTTTCCTGGCTGAACTCGTGTGTTGCAGTGCTGCGCAGGTGGCCTTCAACCGAGGCGAAGTTCAGGGAGGTACCCAAGTCGGTCGGCACCAGATAGCTCGCCCCTACAGCGCCCGCGCTGAACCCCCAGAACGGCATCGTCAGGTCCTGCAATCGTTGCCCCTCGTCCCCGACCAATCCGATATCGGGGTTGTTCCAGAATACGTCGTCGACCGGGATACTCAGCCCCTCGCCTTGGGGCAGTTGCAGATCTCGTGCACCGGCCCCGGTGACCGGCCACGACACGAGTTGATCTCGCGAACTGGTCAGGTCGATCACCAGGCGGCCGGCCTGAGCAACCGCCGTCACGTCGAGGCCGCGGTCGGGGTATGACCAACGGGCACTGTCGTTCTCGACTGACACCTGGCCGGGAACTCCGAGGTCTGTCCCAGCGGCGGCTGACAGTTCGACGTCGCTGTCCACGCGTAGGTCGTTCACATCGATCCTGGCCTCGCCGCCCTCGATCTGCACCGTGATGGTGCTTCCATCCACCCGCACCGCAGGGTCCGCCGCACTCGCGGTACACCCCGTGGAGGCAAGCGCGACCAACACGGTGCCCACAGCGATAGAAGTCAATGCCTGTGTTCTCATAGTTCGAAAAGTAAGCGCCGAACATTAGAACAAGATCAGAGTGACTTACTCTCGGGCCGGCAGGCGCACGGTGAACACCGCTCCACCGTCGGGGTTGTTGCCCACGCTGATCGAGGCGCCGTGGGCATGCGCGATCTGTTGGGCCATAGCCAGTCCCAGTCCGGAGCCGGAGGTGCCCCGACTACGGGGTGACCGATAGAAGCGTTCGAAGATCCGAGGCAAATCCGCTTCGTCTATGCCGGGTCCGTTGTCCGAAACGGTGAGAACACCGCCTGTCAGGCTCACGTTCACCGTCCCACCCGGCGGAGTGAATTTTGCCGCGTTGTCAACCAGATTCGACACCATCTTCGCGAGCCGCACATCGTTACCGCCTCCCGTGTACGGATTCGTCGCGCAGTGGAAATCAATCTTCGGCCAATGGGCACGTGCCGCCTCGACTACCTGCTCGACGACGCGCTCGAACGCGACATCCTCCCTCTCGATGTCCGGCTCGGTGCCCCGTGCGATATCTACGATGTCGTCGATCAACCTTCGCATATCTGCAGTACTGCGAGCGAGCGCAGCCCGTACCCTCTTCTGCTGTTCGTCTGTCAGCGTGTCGCTTCGGGCCAGAAGTTCCGCGTTCGCGATGATCCCCGTCAGTGGCGTCCGCAGCTCGTGCGAGGCGTCGGAAACCAACCGTTTCTGCGATTGGACGGAGTCATCGAGTGCACCAAGCATGGTGTTGATCGATTCCCCGAGCCTGGCAAGCTCGTCCGATCCCTCTACTGTGATCTTTCGGCTCGGATCCCGTTCCTTTGCAACAGTTTCGGCCTCGCGGGACAGTCTGGCAACGGGACGCAGCGTGTAGCGGGCGACTGCGTAGCCGAGGATAGCGCTGATGATGATGCCGATACCGCACAACAGCGCTAACAACCATGCAATCCGATCGAGCGCCCGGTGTTGCTGATCGGCACGGACTCCGACAAGGAGCGCACCACCGTCCTCGAGCGGTGTCACATACATCCGTCCGGGTAGACCCGCGAGGTCGATGTTCGCGAGGAAAGGCCCTGACTCGCCGTCGAGGACGGCATCGAGGGCAGGGGGCTTCGGCAGGATAGTGGCGGGTTCGTCTGTGGCACTCGGTTCGCCTGTCGCATCGAGGACCTCGAAGCAAGCCGGCGAGGAAAGATAGGCGCACTCGGCGCCACTGCCCAACTCCTGGCCACCGGCGATCCGTAATTGGATCGCCGTCGCTTCCCGGATGAGACCGATGTCGAGGCTTCGGTACACCTCCCGTGACGAGATCCAGTACGCCCCCACCGCGCAAAGCAGCACCACCGCAGCCACGGCAATCGACGTGGTGATGGCCATTCTCGTTCGGATGGCCAATCGCGTACGCGTCACGGCAACTCCAGCCGGTATCCGATCCCGCGAACCGTATGAATAATGCGTGACTCGCCGCCCGCCTCTAGTTTCGTGCGCAGGTAATTAATATATACGGCAATGGAATTCGACTGAGGCCCGAAATCTTGACCCCACACCCGATCGCTGATCACCTCACGGGTGAGCGTCTGGCCGGAGTTCGCGATGAGTAGTTCCAGCAGCGCGAACTCGGTTGCAGTGAAGTCCATGCTCCGGCCGGATCTGACGCCGCGCCGTGTCTGCGGGTCGAGAGAAAGATCCCCGAACTGCACCTCGGGTTCCGGTGGCGCTGCCCGCCGTAGCAGGGCACGTACCCGCGCGCCGAGTTCGTCGATGTCAAAGGGCTTCGGCAGGTAGTCGTCTGCCCCCGCATCGAGCCCCGCAATCCGATCGCCTACCTCCGAGCGTGCCGTCAGAACCAGGATGGGGATCCGATTGCCCTGCTCACGCAAGATTCGACATACGGCGAGACCGTCGATTCCCGGCATCATGACGTCGAGCACCATCGCATCGAACGAATGCTCGGAGACCGCGGCCAGAGCGCTCGAACCGTCGGAAACCGCCTGCACCTCGTACCCGTCGGATTCGAGAGTTGTCACTACCGCTTCGCGGACCGACGGATCATCATCGACGACTAGGATCATCTACTTATCGTGCCTGACATGAGTCCGATACGGATACAACCCGTGCGACGTTTCGCATCACACACGGTAGCGGCGAGGATCGGTGATCGGATGAGCTTTGATCCACTCCGAGGTGCGCGTGAGTCCTGCTTTCAGGGAGACCTGTGGGCTCCAGTCCGTCAACTCACGCACTCGACTGTTGTCGGACACCAGGCGGTGAACCTCGCTGCCTGCTGGACGGTTACGTGAGTCTTCGGTTGTGACAGATGCGGAAGACCCCGTGATCTCGATCAGCATGTCAATCAGGTCGCGGATCGAAATCTCGTGGCCGGTGCCGAGATTCAAGGTCAATCCGAGCGTTCGCTCGGATTCCGCGATCTCCATGAAGCCCCGGGCAGTATCGTCGACGTAGGTGAAGTCCCGAGTCGGGGTCAGCGCGCCGATAGCGATCTCGCCTGCACCGGAATGCAACTGGTGCAGGATCGCAGGAATCACGGCGCGTGTCGATTGCCGCGGGCCGAACGTGTTGAACGGTCGGCAGATCGAAACCGGCGTATCGAACGAGTGAAAATAGGACAACGCGACCATGTCCGCCGCAATCTTGGATGCGGAGTAGGGAGACTGGGGTTGCAACGGGTGAGTTTCGGATATAGGTACTTCCCGAGCAGTTCCGTAGACCTCGCTGGTTGACGTGTGCACCACCCGCCGCGCGCCGTGACGGCGCGCGGCGTCCACAATATTCTGGGTACCAAGGACATTCGTCTCCAGATACGTTTGTGGAGCCTGGTAACTGTATGGGATTCCGATCAGTGCCGCGAGGTGGAAGATGGTGTCGATCCCCTCTGCCGCATCGAGGACTTGTCCGCTGTCACGGACATCTCCTGCGATCATCTCGATATCGGGAAGGTGATCCGAAAGAAAGCCGGCCGATGCGTAGGGCTTGTAGTGCGCGAGAACTCGTACGTGCGCGCCTTGCCTGAGTAACTGCTCAACCAGGGAGCTGCCGATGAAGCCTTCGCCGCCGGTGACCAAGACCTTTCGTCCGAACCAGAATCCATTGACTTGCACAATTTCACTCATTTGATTCCTTCTCTCGTATTGACGTTTTCAGGCGTCGCGTGTTTGCGGGTGGCGAGCTCCCGTAGCCAGTTCGCTACTGTTCGTGCGGAATCGCTCAGTCCCGGAGTGAGATCGGTTGCCGCCGTCGCACGTTCAGCGGAATCTCCGAGAAGGTCGTCAATCGCGCTCGCCAGGTTTGCCGTGGTCAGATCCGCGTCTCCCAGCATTCGGGCGCCGCCGCGAGTTACGAGAGCTCGAGCATTGTGTCGCTGATGGTCACCGATCGCGTGTGGGTAAGGCACGAGGACGCTGGGCACCTCTACATGCGAAATCTCGGCGACGGTGATCGCTCCGGATCTCCCGACAAAGACGTCGGCGCCCGCATATACCAAATCCATCCGGTCCAAGTACGGCAACACCAGCACGTTGTCGAGGTCTTCGACAGCGGCGGAGGCCTCGGAGAAGTACTCGGGCCCAGCCTTCACAACCAGGCGGATGTTGTTGCGGCCGCGCCACTCGCGCGCCAGTGACAGTGCGGTATCGGTCATTCGGCGAGATCCGAGGCTGCCGCCGCAGACGATGACGAGGGCTTGTCCTGCCGCCGCATCGAAACTGGCACGTGCCTGATCACGGAGCGCATGTTTGTCGAGGCCGGCGATCTCCCTCATCAGCGGGGTTCCGACTACCCGAACCTCACTGCGCTTGAATGCCGGCGCAGCCTCGGCAAATGCTACTGCGACCCGGGAAGACAAGTTCGCGCACAGTCGGTTTGCCCGTCCTGCCACGGCATTGGATTCGTGGATCAGTGTCGGTATTCCGGCGAGGTGCGCACCCAGCACGATTGGCAGACTGGGATACCCGCCGGTACCGAACACGACGTCTATATCGAGTTCACGAATCGTTCTGGCGCACTGAATGCCGGACCGTGCGAGTCGTGTCGCTGCTCTTGCGCTACCGCGCACACCGGTAAGGCCTTCGATCTCGGCTGTGTGCAGTCGGTAGCCGGCCGCGGGCACAATTCTCTCTTCCAGTCTGCCTTTCGCGCCGAAGAAGTCGATCTCGACATTGGCATCGGGAATCTGACACAAGGCCTCGGCTACAGCGAGTCCCGGATAAATATGTCCACCGGTGCCACCCGCTCCGATGGCGACTCGCAGAGTCGATCGCGGTTCGTTTGTCATATCGGCACTGTGCGTGAGCGAGATTAGAACTCTGTTAGCGCCGACGCTCTGTGTGTCAGGGTGAGTTGAGTCCAGCGGTTCACAGTGACCCCGCCTGCAGGGCAAGATGTGAGAAACCCGGCAAACTCACCGCCGAAAGGGCCGAGATCGCCGCGACTCGAATCCAACTGGACGAACAGGTTCGGGTGACCTCCCTTTGTCCGTGCGGGCGCCGACCCTCGGTATTCGAGGTCAAGTAAAATTCCTGTGATCAGTCCGAGAAGAGAAAGGGATCGAAGTGACCGCGCATACCGAGCAGCTCGAGTTCCAAGCAGAAACACGTCAGCTGCTGGATCTGATGGTTCATTCAATCTATACGAACAAGGACAGCTTCCTTCGTGAGTTGATCTCCAACGCTTCGGACGCGCTGGACAAGCTCCGCCTCGAGTCGTACCAGGACAAAGACCTCAACGTCGACGTCTCCGATCTGCATATCGAGATCGACATCGACAAGGCGGCACACACCCTGACCATCCGCGACAACGGCATCGGAATGTCGCGTGACGAGGTCGTCGACCTGATCGGCACGCTCGCCAAGTCCGGCACCGCCGAGGTGCGTCGTAAGCTCAAGGAAGCCAAGGATGCAGCGGCATCGGAAGAACTGATCGGTCAGTTCGGCATCGGCTTCTACTCCACGTTCATGGTGGCGGACAAGGTCACGCTGCTGACCCGCCGCGCCGGTGAAGATCACGCGACGCGCTGGGAGTCGACCGGCGAAGGCACGTACACGCTCGAGCATGTGAACGAGGCGCCTCAGGGTAGCTCCGTGACCCTGCACCTGATGCCCGAGGATTCCGAGAACGGCCTGCACGACTACACGTCGGAATGGAAGATCAAGGAACTGGTCAAGAAGTACTCCGACTTCATCGCGTGGCCTATCCGCATGGATGTCGCTCGTACGTCGACGCCGGCGGAGGGCGAGGAGCCCGAGGTCACCATCGAGACCGAGACGATCAACTCGATGAAGGCTCTGTGGACTCGCTCCAAGGACGAGGTGTCCGAGGACGAGTACAAGGAGTTCTACAAGCACGTCAGCCACGCCTGGGACGAGCCTCTCGAGGTCATCCCGATGAAGGCCGAAGGTACTTTCGAATACCAAGCGCTGCTGTTCATTCCGTCGACGGCGCCGTTCGATCTGTTCATGCGTGAGCGCAAGGCCGGCATCCACCTCTACGTCAAGCGCGTCTTCATCATGGACGACTGCGAAGAGTTGGTGCCCGATTACCTGCGCTTCGTCAAGGGTGTGGTCGACGCACAAGACCTCTCGCTCAACGTCTCTCGTGAAATTCTGCAGCAGGACCGGCAGATCGCTGCCATCCGTCGTCGTCTGACCAAGAAGGTCCTCTCGACCATCAAGGACATGAAGGCGAACGAGCCCGAGAAGTACTCGACCTTCTGGACCGAGTTCGGACGCGCGCTCAAGGAAGGCCTGATGGCCGATGCCGACAACCGCAAGACGCTGCTCGACATCTCTTCGTTTGCCTCGACCAACAGCGAAGAGGGCGTGACCACTCTCGCCGAGTACGTGGAGCGCATGAAGGACGGTCAGGAACAGATCTACTTCATGACGGGCGAATCTCGTCACCTGATCGAAAGCTCTCCGCACATGGAGGCTTTCAAGGCCAAGGGCCTCGAGGTTCTGGTTCTCACCGACCCGGTGGACGAGATGTGGGTCGACGCTGTCTCGGACTTCGACGGCAAGACCTTCCAGTCGATCGCCAAGGGCGAGGTCGACCTCGACACCGAGGACGAGAAGAAGGCGGCCGAGGCCGAGCGCGAAGAGAAGGAGAAGGAATTCGGCGAGCTGCTGACGTGGCTGACCGAAACCCTGTCCGACGACATCAAGGAAACGCGTCTCTCGACGCGACTGACCACCTCGGCTGCCTGCATCGTCGGCGACGCGTTCAGCATGTCTCCGACGCTCGAGAAGATGTACAAGGCTTCGGGTCAGCCTGTTCCGCACAGCAAGCGCATCCTCGAGCTCAACCCGGAGCACCCGCTTGTCTCGGGTCTTCGGGAGGCGCAGGCCGCCAACGACAATGCGGAGAACCTGACTGAGACGGCTCAGTTGCTCTACGGCATGGCGTTGCTTGCCGAGGGCGGCGAGCTGAGCGACCCGGCGCACTTCACGCGCCTGCTGGCCGATCGTTTGGCCCGCACAGTCTGATCTCGTTCTACCTCGCTCGAACTCCCGGCACTCACCCTCATTGGTGAGTGCCGGGAGTTTTTTCTTTGATCGTTTTCTAATGAGGACCGTTTCTGTCCGCAATGACTTCTAACGTAGTTCTCACAGGGCAAAGAACCCACGAGCGAAGGAAAAACATCATGAACGCACCGACCACCACCGTCACCGGCGAGCGCGCGGATCTCCTCCAGAGCCTGCGTCAACATCGTGAATTCCTGCTCTTCACCGTCAAGAACCTCACCGACGACCAGGCTGCTTCGAGGCCGACCGTGAGCGAACTGTGCCTAGGCGGATTGATCAAGCATGTGGGTCAGGCGGAGAAGGGTTGGGTCGACTTCATTCTGGAAGGGCCGGCCGGACTTGGCGGGGACTTCGACCCGACCCAGTGGTCGGAAGAGATGCAACAGGAACGGGCGAACGAATTTGCCATGGTCGAGGGTGAAACCTTGGCAAGCATCGTTTCCGAGTACGAAGGGATCGCGGCCAGGACCGACCAGTTGGTGGCCTCGCTGGACAGCCTCGACATCTCTCATCCACTTCCGAGCGCTCCGTGGTTCGAAGCCGGCGCTCGCTGGTCAGCGCGGCGCGCATTGCTGCACATCATCGCCGAGACGGCCCAGCATGCGGGCCACGCAGACATGCTTCGTGAAGCCATCGACGGCTCGAAGACGATGGGTTGATCGACAGCTCGATCAACCGGGATGTTTACACATCACACAAATATGTAACACTAGTGTCTATGAGCACCGAAAAGTCTGCCTTGCAACCGCCGATGCAGTGGGACGCCTGGGGCGATCCGGCCAAGAAGCGTGAACTGTCGGACGCAGTCACATCATTGTTGACCGGATTTCTCGGTGTGTCCGCACCGACTCGCTCGCGCCTCGCCATCGAAGACGTTCAGGTGACTCCGTCCGCCCTGGCTCAGTCGCACGTCGAGGCGCTGGCTGGGCTGGTCGGGGCCGAGTACGTCAGCACCGAGGATTCGGATCGAATCCTTCGGGCCGGTGGCAAGAGCACCCCGGATCTGCTTCGCCGTCGTAGCGCCGAGTCGCAGGACGCACCGGACGCAGTCGTCACTCCAGGGACAGACGCAGAGGTCGAGCAGGTTCTCCGATACTGCTCTGCCAACCGGATCGCAGTGGTCCCGTTCGGTGGTGGCACCAGCGTCGTCGGCGGGCTCGATCCCATTCGTGACGGGTTCGACGCAGTTCTATCTCTCGATCTGCGCAGGTTCGATCAGCTCGTCGGGTTGGACGAGGAATCGGGCATTGCGACGTTCGGCGGCGGAACCACCGGCCCACGGGCCGAGGAGCTTCTGCGTGAGCACGGTTTCTCGGTCGGGCACTTCCCGCAGAGCTTCCTGTTCGCCACTCTGGGCGGGTTTGCCGCCACCCGGTCTTCGGGGCAGGCGTCGGCTGGATACGGACGTTTCGAGGACATGGTTCAGGGCCTCACTGTTGTCACCCCGAGTGGTGTGGTCGAGACCGGGCGTGCGCCGGCATCTGCCGCAGGCCCCGATCTGGGTGAGCTTTTTGTCGGCTCCGAGGGGACATTCGGCGTCATCACGCACGTGCGTGTGCGGGTTCACCGCCTGCCCGAGACCACCGTGCGCGAAGGGTGGAGCTTCCCCGACTTCGCCACCGGCGCAGCAGCATTGCGTGAGCTGGTCCAGGAAGGATCGGCTCCGACAGTATTGCGGTTGTCCGACGAGGCCGAGAGTGGCGTGAATCTGGCGACTACCGACAAGATCGGCGAGAACGCTTTCACGGGTGGTTGCCTCGGCATCACCACCTACGAGGGCACCGCTTCGCACACCGCTGAACGGGTGGCGGAGGCCCGAGCAATTCTCACCGCTCACGGTGGGACTTCGCTCGGTGAGGAGCCCGGAAACAGTTGGGAACACGGGCGATTCGATGCGCCGTATCTGCGTGACGCTCTTCTCGACGTCGGCGCACTGTGTGAAACCCTCGAGACAGCAACCACCTGGGGTAACCTCGCGAACCTGCGCTCCTCGGTCACCGAAGCGCTGACCAAGGCTCTCGTCGAGCAGGGGACTCAGCCGCTCGTGATGTGCCACATTTCGCACACCTACAAGACCGGTGCTTCGCTGTACTTCACAGTAGTCAGCGCGCAGACCGAGGATCCGATCGCTCAGTGGCACAAGGCGAAAACTGCCGCTGGCGATGCGATCATCGCCGCCGGTGGCACGATCACCCATCATCACGCAGTCGGAGCTGACCATCGCCCGTGGATGAAGGACGAGATCGGCGAATTGGGCGCGAATATCCTTCGCGCAGTGAAGAATGCAGTGGACCCTGCCGGCATCCTCAATCCTGGAAAGCTGATTCCGTGACCGAAACCCGCAGTCAGATCGAGAAGGTTACCGTCCTGATCAATCCGATGGCGGGACATGGTCACGCGCCTGCAGCCGGACGCAAAGGTGTTGCGCGACTGCGTGCTCGGGGAGTTGCCGTCACCGAGATCATCGGAACCGATGCCGACGACGCCAAGAAGTTGGCGCGTCGTGCGATCGAGGAGGGTACCGACGCGCTGGTGGTGGTCGGCGGTGACGGTGCCATCAGCATCGGATTGCAGGCTGCCGCGTTGACCGATACTCCTATCGGGCTCATCCCGGCGGGCACCGGTAACGATCACGCCCGTGAGTTCGGCATTCCCACAGGCGATCCCGAGGCAGCCGCCGATGTGATCGCCGACGGCGTCGTGCAGCAGTCCGACCTGGCGAAGATCACGCTTGCCGACGGTTCCGTCGTCTGGTCGGGAACGATCATCGCCAGCGGATTCGATTCGCTGGTCAGTGAACGGGCCAATCGGATGTCGTGGCCCAAGGGACCGATGCGCTACAACTTGGCGATGCTCGCCGAGTTGGCGAAGATGAAGCCGCTGCCGTACCGGATCGAACTCGACGACGAGGTCATCACGGTGGACGCGACGCTCGTGGCTGTCGGCAACGGGCGCTCGTACGGTGGCGGCATGCTCATCACTCCGGGCGCGTCGAAGTCTGATGGGTTGCTGGATCTGACCGTCGTCGGGCACGGTTCGAGGTTGCGTCTGGTGCGCCTGTTTCCGCGGGTGTACAAGGGAACTCACGTCTCCTTGGATGCGGTACAGACGTATCGATCGAAGAAGGTGCGGTTGGTCTCCGAAGGCATCGTCGCTTACGCGGACGGTGATCGGGTGGGGCCGTTGCCCATCACGATCGAGGCAGTTCCCATGGCGCTCAACATCTTGACGCACACTCGGATCTGAGTCGGTTCTGCCAGTCACGCGGTAGCAGTGGTGTAAGACTTCTCGGATGAACGAATCAAGGAGGTCGGTGCACCACCGCACTGCGTGGACGTCGAAGCGGTGGCAGCTCACCACCGACATCCCCTTGACCGCTGCGGCCTGCCTGTTCTTGGTGGCGTACGCGTACCAAGTCCTGGCGCAACCGACTGGCTTCCCGCATCGCCTGACCGAATGGATCATGTGGGCCGCGTGGTTCGTATTTGCCGTCGACTACGCAGTTCGCCTGTGGTTGGCTCCTGCACGCGGTCGCTGGTTCGTCAGGCATCTCTTGGATTTGGCGATGGTGGTGCTACCCATGCTGCGTCCCTTGCGCCTCCTTCGATTGGTCACCCTGCTTGCAATAGTCCACCGCTCGAGCGGGCAAAGCTTGCGTGGACGAGTGGTTGTTTACGCCACCGGGGCTACGGCCTTGCTGATCGGTGTCGCGGCACTGGCCATGCTCGACGCCGAGCGGCACGCTGAGGGCGCCGCCATCACGTCGCACGGGACGGCGTTGTGGTGGGCGATGGAGACGGTTACGACCGTCGGTTACGGAGACATGGCTCCTGTCACTACAACCGGGCGCCTGATCGCCGGAGCGTTGATGATCGGCGGAATTGCATTGCTGGGCATCGTGACTGCCACACTCGCTTCCTGGTTGGTCGAGCGAGTGGCGGAACAGGACGAGGCAGGGCAGGCCGCGACGCGTAAGCAGGTGGCAGATCTGTCCGTGGAGGTCCGAGCTTTGGCCACCCGCACGCACCGAGTCGATCTCGCGTCCGTCGATACCGATTCGCTGCGTCGCGAACTGGCGTCGAGGGGAGTCGTGGCGCAGCATGCACCTTCGGACAATTGACCCGCAGTACAGCAAACAATAGAACGATGGTCTGATAATCTTGCGTGATGGTGGCGACCCATGGATTCCAGCGCGCGCGCAGGCCCGAGCAGATCGAAGCACGTCGGTGCGCGATTCTCGACGCAGCTCGCGCGATGCTCGGGTCCAAGCCAGTCGCAGACATCAGTCTGCGTGAGCTCAGTGAGAGCGTCGGCCTCGCGAAGTCGAACGTGCTCCGGTACTTCGACAGTCGCGAGGCCATCTTTCTCGAAGTGCTCGACGAGAACTGGGTAGCGTGGCTGGACGGGTTGTCCGAGTCGTTGACTCCGACCAGTGACGACTCACCGTTTGCCGCTGAAATTCATGTGGCATCCGCGGTTGCGGAATCGCTTGTCTCACAGCGGTTGCTGTGCGAGTTGATGAGTGTCATGGCCGGTGTCCTCGAAAGAAACATCTCCGTCGACTTCGCCCGTGACTTCAAGAGGCGGGCGACGGTCAACTCGGGAAGGTTTGCGTCGCTGGTTCATTCGCAACTGCCCCATCTCTCGGAGGGCGACGCCGCTCAATTCGCCAAGGTAACCCTGGTGATCGTTGCCGGCTTGTGGCCGACTGCCGAGCCGACTGAATCCATGGTCGTCGTACTGAACGAGATGCAGGCGCCCCCGGCCTCCGACATGTTCGCAGTCGGCCTGCGTGAAGGTCTGATCAACCAGCTCGTCGGGTTGTCGGCGCGAGCGGCAACCCGAACGAGCTGAGAACGATCAGGCGCTGTGCAGCGTCAGAACGGTTATCTCGCTCGGTGCGAACACCCTGAAGGGCGGACCCCAGAATCCGGTTCCCCGGCTGGTGTACAGCTGCGTACGTTCTCCGTGCCTGGTAAGCCCGTGCACCGACGGTTGATCGAGTTTCACCAGAAAGTTGAAGGGCCAGATCTGTCCGCCGTGGGTATGACCGGCGAGCTGCAGATCCACTCCCGCGGAAGCGGACTGAGTAACCTGCTTCGGTTGGTGGGCGAGCATCAGGATCGGCAATTCGGGGTCGGAGCCGGCCAGGGCCATGTCGAAGTTCGCGCCGTGCCCGTCCAGTTTCGATCCCAACGCTGTCGCATCGTCGACTCCGGCGATGACCAGTCTGTCTCCGCCCTTGGTGACGACGAGGTGGCGGTTGTGCAGCGCGTCCCAGCCGATCGAGGTCATGTAGTCGAGCCACTCCTGAGCCTCGTGGAAGTACTCGTGATTGCCGGTCACGTAGACGCGAGCGAGCCCGGCTTCGACCGATGCGAGGGGGGTCGCTTGGCCGAGGCGCTGCTCTACCGTTCCGTCGGCGATGTCACCGACGTGGGCCACGATGTCGGCGTCGAGATCGTTGACTGCCGCGATCACGCGCTCGGACCACTTCTCGCGATTGATCGGCCCAAAGTGAGTGTCGGTGATCGCGACTACCCGAAGTTTGTCCATTCCCGCACCAAGGCGGGGGATGGTGACGTCGACCTGCTTGATCCGTGGCAGTCTCATGGCTTCCCGGTAGCCCCAGATCAGCAGAAGGGCCGAGATGATCAGTGCGGCAACGGCGACGATTCTCGATCGAAGCGGGTCATCCACGCCGCCGACGAGCAGTCCGAGCCTCAGAACTTCGCCGAGCAGGGTCCACACGAACACGACCCAGATGATTCCGAGGAGTGCGTCGCCGATCAGGCGAACTGGATCGCGGTCGGTGTGTCCGTGGCTGAGCACCATGCTCGCAGGCAGGGCGATCAAGAGGGCGGCAAACAGAACGGTGCCGAAAACTGCCACCGCCGCCGGCCAGTCCGGCCGGATGAACAAGCTCCACCATGGGTACACGAACAACAGAGCCAAGATCGACGCGACAATCGCGGATATGGCAACGATCCGCAACGGTCTGCGGCGCGGAACTCGAGCGACGTCGGTCGCCTGGGGTGTAGTCACCCCGTCCAGAGTAAAGGTCCACTGGTCTATTAACAAGGGGACAGTGGTCCGCTATCGGGATGTCGGTGTTCTCGGATAGGTTTCCGAACGTTGAAACTCGGCCAGTGATCAGGTGGGTGGCGCATGGAGAAGTACGACGTCAAGAAGGCATACAAGGATCTCTACTCGCCTGGGCGCCGCGATTTTGCCCTCGTGACCGTTCCCCGCTTCGGCTACTTCGCCGTCGACGGTCACGGCGACCCCAACACTGCCACCGAGTACTCCGAGGCGCTCGAAGCGCTGTATTCGGTGTCCTACTCGGCAAAATTCGCGAGCAAGAAGGAATTGGATCGCGACTTCGTCGTTGGCCCGCTGGAAGGGTTGTGGCGGGCAGATGATCCCGAGGTGTTCGTGACACGGGACAAGGCGGCTTGGGATTGGACGATGATGATCTCGCAACCGGAATGGATCGCTCAGGCCGAACTGTCTGCGGCGATTGCAGCAGTCCGAGCCAAGGCAGTGCGGGCCAAGAAGGAGATTGCCGCTCTCGACAAGGTCAGGTTTCTCGAGTTGGAGGAAGGTCTGTCCGTCCAGATTCTTCACGTCGGCTCGTACGACGACGAAGCTCCCACCTTGGACCGGCTGCACAACACGTTCATCCCGTCGAACGGCTTCAGTTTCAACGGCGATCATCACGAGATCTACCTCAGTGATGCGCGCCGGACGCCGCCCGAGAAACTGAAGACGGTTCTGCGTCAGCCTGTTTCGAGGTCGTGACGCGTTCGAGGCGGTGGTTACGGCTCGAGGCCGCGCAACTTCTCGAGGTCACGTCGCTCGCGCTTGGTCGGTCTGCCGGCGCCGCGATCACGTCGCGGAATGGACGCAATCAGTTCGGGCGGTGGTGGGGGCGGCGAATTGTCCTGCAGGCAATCGGCGGCCAGCACCGCGCTGACTCGCTTCGTGATCGGCTTGACCACGACGACAAT
Source organism: Rhodococcus sp. IEGM 1406 (assembly GCF_030056745.1). Taxonomy (NCBI): domain Bacteria; kingdom Bacillati; phylum Actinomycetota; class Actinomycetes; order Mycobacteriales; family Nocardiaceae; genus Rhodococcus; species Rhodococcus sp. IEGM 1406. Next base: position 1,003,790 of record NZ_JASHKO010000001.1, read on the forward strand.
GCGTTCGATGCCGGATACACGCACCCGCACCTCGTCGCCGGCTTTCACCTGCTGAGCCGCCTTTGCCGACGTTCCATTGACCCGAACGTGTCCCGATCGGCAGGCCGTCGCCGCCTGCGAGCGTGTCTTGAACAGCCGAACCGCCCACGTCCAGCTGTCCACGCGGACACTGATCGCGTCGGAGGGGAGTTGGGCTGGCACGCACTCCAGCCTACCGACGAGTGCTCACAGACCCTGCGCGCGGATGCCCGAGTAGGCGCGCGGCGCATACCGCAGTCGTAGCGGCAGCAGATGCCAGAACCGATCTGTCAATGTCAGGAAGCGGGCGAACCAGAAGTACATCCGTTCGTCGCGCGGCGTCCATTCCCATTCAAGGGTCTTGCGTGCCTTCTCCGGCATCAGTGCCTTGCCGATCCAGTTCGCCACGGCCATCGTGGGGCGAGAGCTAAGACGCCACAGCCATGTCGGAACCTTCGGAGCCGGTGCGATGTCGTGCTCGGCGATGTGTGTCGACCACTTCGTGGTGTGGGTGTTGATCAACTGGTTGTCGAGCATGTCTTCCCAGTACATGCGGAAGCTGGCGTAGTCGTCGAAAGCCGGCCGATCGGTGAGTCCGTAACAGCGCCACCAGGTTACGGCCTCACGGACAAGTTGGTCCTTCTGCTCCTGCGTGAACTTCTTGTACGCGAATCGCTCGTTGAAATCGAGAATCACCTCGAAGAACGTGACGTGTGTCCACCAGAAAGTGTCAGGAGCGAGGGCGTGGTAGCGCCCGCCGGTTTCGTCGATTCCTTTGAGATCGGTGTGGAAGTTGCGAACGAGCGTGCCTGTGCCCTCTTCGGTCCGGTCGTACACGACGCCGTAGATGGGCGGCAGGGAGCGGAACAGGCGGTCGAGCGGGTTGTCGAAGAAATTCGAATGATCTTGCAGCGCTCCGCTTACCGCGGGGTGCATGTTCTGCAGGGTGCCTGCGCGTCCGAGGTACAGCAGGCCGCGAACGTCGCCGAAGTGTGTCCATGTCAGGGAGCCGGGGCCGATCGGATCGGCTCGTAGTTCTCGAGGCTTGGGTCGACGAGTGCCGGTGTCCGCATCGCTGCTCATCTGGGTGCCCCTCCGCCTGCCATCATGTGACAACGGTTGTTGTCACATGATGACTTTTGCCGCGCTACACGAATTTGTCAATCGATTCGACAAGATCTGTCCGAAAAACAACTCCGGCCCCTCACCTGCAACAGGTGAGGGGCCGGAAGAGTGAAGCGGTCGGACTCAGGCGTATTCGTAGAACCCGCGACCGGTCTTCTTGCCGAGACGACCGGCGTCGACCATGCGGCGAAGCAGCGCCGGCGGAGCGTAGTGCGGTTCTGCGAATTCCGCGTGCAGGGACTCTGCCGCTGCGAGGGCAATGTCGAGACCGACGGTGTCGAGCAGCGTCAGCGGACCCATCGGGTAGCCGCAGCCGCCCTTCATGGCCTCGTCGATGTCTTCTGCTGTGGCGTAGCCGGATTCGAGCATCCGGACTGCCTGGCACAGGTAAGGGATGAGCAGAGCGTTGACGATGAAGCCCGAGCGGTCGCCCGCGCGAACCGTCTTCTTACGCAACGTGTTCTTGGCGTAGTCGGTGACGGCGAGGACGGTCTCTTCGGACGTCGTGAGGCTGACCACGATCTCCACGAGCGGCATGACCGGCACGGGGTTGAAGAAGTGAACGCCCACAACCTGGCCGGGGCGCGAGGTGGCCTTGGCGATCTTGATGACGGGGATCGACGAGGTGTTGGTCGCCAGAATGCCTGCAGGCTTGACGATCTTGTCGAGCTTGCCGAAGATCTCGTACTTGAGAGCTTCGATCTCGGGAGCCGCCTCGATCACCAGGTCGCGATCGGCGAACTCTTCCATGTCCAGGGTGACGCGAACGCGTGCGATGGCGGCGTCGGCGTCTTCCTGCGTGATCTTGCCCTTGGCTACGCCGCGGTTGATCGACTTGGCGATCCGTTCGCGAGCAGCGGCGGCAAATTCTTCCTTGGTTTCGAGCACCAGTACCGAGCTACCGGCTTTTGCACAAACTTCGGCAATGCCGGCACCCATGGTGCCGCCGCCGATTACGCCTACGAGTTCCACGATTCTCCTCAAGATTCTTCAGACAGGGGTCAAGCCCCCGTGCGCGGTTAAGGAGTCTATGGACTGCCTGACCGCGCACAGGGCCGGAGGCCCTACTTCAGTAGCGCACGCGACATCACGACGCGCTGAATCTGGTTTGTGCCTTCGTAGATCTGCGTGATCTTGGCGTCGCGCATCATGCGCTCGACCGGGAAGTCGGTGGTGTAGCCGGCGCCACCGAACAGCTGTACGGCGTCGGTGGTGACCTCCATGGCAACGTCGGAAGCGAAGCACTTCGCCGCAGCGGAGATGAAACCGAGGTTCTTCTCGCCGCGCTCGGCGCGAGCAGCGGAGGTGTAGACCATCAGACGTGCGGCTTCGACCTTCATTGCCATGTCCGCGAGCATGAACTGAACAGCCTGGAAGTCGCTGATGGACTTGCCGAACTGCTTGCGATCCTTGGTGTATGCCAGAGCTGCGTCGAGTGCGCCCTGGGCCAGGCCGACAGCCTGAGCGCCGATGGTGGGACGCGTGTGGTCGAGGGTCTCGAGTGCCGTCTTGAAGCCGGTGCCCGGTTCGCCGATGATGCGGTCGCCGGGGATGCGGCAGTTCTCGAAGTACAGCTCAGCGGTGGGGGAGCCCTTGATGCCGAGCTTCTTTTCCTTCGGTCCGACGACAAAGCCCTCGTCGTCCTTGTGGACCATGAAGGAGGAGATGCCGTTTGCGCCCTTGTCGGGATCGGTGACAGCCATGACGGTGTACCAGGTCGACTTGCCGCCGTTGGTGATCCAGCACTTGGAACCGTTGAGGATCCAGTCGTTGCCGTCAGCCTTCGCGCGGGTACGCATCGAAGCGGCGTCGGATCCGGCTTCACGCTCGGACAGTGCGTACGACGCCATTCCGCCGTTCACGAGGTCCGGGAGCACCTTGGACTTGAGCTCTTCGGAACCCTTGAGGATCAGGCCCATGGTGCCGAGCTTGTTCACGGCGGGGATCAGCGAGGAGGAGCCACAGACGCGGGCGACTTCCTCGATGACGATGCAGGTGGCGACGGAGTCGGCGCCCTGGCCGTCGTAAGCCTCGGGAACGTGGATGGCGTTGAAGCCAGACGCGTTGAGAGCGGTGAGCGCTTCCTCGGGGAAACGTGCGTTCTCGTCGACGTCCTTGGCGTACGGCGCGATTTCCTTCTCGGAGAGTCCGCGGATAGCAGCCCGCAGTTCGTCGTGCTCTTCGTTCAGTGCGAAGAGATTGAAATCCGGGTTTCCTGCCATGGGAACGCTCCTTGGTGAAGGTTGCTTGAAGGCGGTCGGTGCGGCTCCGGCGTTACCGACGAGATTCGCGGACAGACCGGTGCCAATGACCCCAGTCAAACACGGCACTGAGTGCCAGGTCAAGGGATGGGCGTGTGAAGTTCCGGTGCACGATCGGTGTCAGCCGAGTTGTTCGTGGATTTTTCTGCTGATCTCCTCGGCGGAGGTGCCCGGTGGAAATGCCACTACCAGCACAGACTTCGATTCTGGCGTGCTGGTCTTGGACCCGGGCGCCACGCCGTACGTCCGCCGAACGTCGAGCAATGCCTGGCTCAGCGCATCGGCTGTGGCGTCTTCGTCGCCTTTGATCATGCTTCGCAAGAGGTAGTTGTGGCACGCGGTGACAGCTGCGGCAAAACCGACAACCTCGAGGACCGGTTCGCGGGGAACAGCGCTGCGCAGGTAGTCGACGAATAGGCGCTCATAGCGGAATCCGGTGACGAGTTCGCGGTCGCGAAGAGCCGGAACATGCTGTACGACGCGGTATCGCCGCATCGAAAGGTCACGGTTCCGGCGGAAGAAATCGAAGACCAGTCCCGCGGCCTCGCACACGGACGCCCAGGGGTCGGCGGAATCGGACGCGAGGAACTCGGCGACGTGTTCGAGGAGGGACTCGTGATCGGCGAAGATCACGTCTTCCTTGGAACGGAACTGCCGGAAGAACGTCCGGCGCGACACACCGGCGGCAGCGGCGATCTGCTCGACGGTGGTGGCTTCGTACCCGTTCTCCGAGAACAACCGGATCGCTTGAGACGCGACGTGTACCCGAAACTGTGCGGGGTCAGTTCCGGGCAGGTCTGCGCGTTCACTCATGGGGACAAGTATTGCGCCTGTTCGCGCCATCCCGGTGTGGCGGGCAGCAACCGCATGCCGATGGGTTCCATCTCAACGGTGTGCGGTGGACGTGAATTGGTAGGTTGCCGCCTCGACGATCTCGTCAGGGGTAATAGCGATCTCCTCGTTCAGCCACGCGGTGACCAATTCAGCAAGGCCCCCGACGAAGAGCAGTCCGTTGATCTGACCTTGATGAGATGGCCAAGCTCGGTCGCCGTACATTCGCGAGGCTTCGTCCGCGACCATTTGCGCGAAGCCGTGCAGTACCGCACGCCGGTGTGCGCGAAGGGGCTCGTATGCAGCGGATTCGATCATTGCCACACGCCCCTTGCGGGGATCGTCGGTGAGGAGGGTGACGAACGACGCGATGGCATCTCGTACGCGCTGCTCGAGCGTCCCGTCGCTCGCTCGTAGTGCGGTCATGCCGGCGTCGCGAACCTCGTCGGCAATTCCGTCCAGTATTGTTTTCAGCAGTTCGTCTCTGCTGGAAAAACTTTCGTAAAAGTAGCGTTCCGTCAACTTGGCTCGCGCACAGATCGCGGTCATCGTGGCGCCTCGACTGCCTGCGACAGCGAATAGTTCCAGCCCTGCCTCTAGCAAGCTCTCGCGCCGCAATGCTGAGCGCTGGTCGCCGCTGAGGCCGGCATACCGCCGCGGCGTCGGAGAAGTCATAGGTCGATATTGACAGACGCAACCACTGTGACGCAGACTACAGTCAATCTGACAGGATGCACTGTCAGATTGAGCGAGAGTAGAGGTCGCAGTGTCCAAGATCCTGGCTCGTCCCCCCGTGAACTCGCAGTTGCACCCGATTTCGGGCCGTTCCGGGCTGCCTCTCGTCGGGCACGCTCTTGCATACATCCGCGATCCACTCGCATTGATGCAAGAGAACTGGGATCGATACGGCGAGGTCTCTTGGTTCTCGATGGTCGGTCGGCAGTGGATCGCTGTTCTCGGACCCGACGCGTGCCAGGAAGTGCTGCAGAACAAAGATCGGGCTTTTGTGAACAGCGACGGCTGGTCGGTGCTTATCGGCCCCTTTTTTCACGGTGGGCTGATGCTTCTCGATTCGGAAGAACATCTACGGCATCGTCGAATCATGCAGCAGGCGTTCACTCGGACTCGGATCGAGAAGTGTGTCGACGTTCTCAATCCGGCAATCGACTCGGCGCTCGACACATGGACCCCCACTGACGGATTTCGTGCATACACAGCGCTGAAGACACTCACCCTCGATCTCGCCACCGACATCTTCATGGGCGGTGCGGAAGGAAGTACCGAAAGCGAAATATCTTCGGTGAAAAAGGCTTTCGTGGATTGTGTGCAGGCGGCTACTTCTCTGGTCCGCTACCGCGTGCCGGGGACCAGATGGAAGCGAGGACTCGACGGCCGCCGGGTCCTCGAAGACTTCTTTCGTCGCTACCTGCCGGCGCGTCGAGCTCGCGCAACCGATGATTTGTTCTCCGTGCTTTGTCACATCGAATCCGAAGCGGGACAACGCTTCAGTGACGACGAAGTGATCGACCATATGATCTTCCTCCTGATGGCCGCACACGACACTTCGACGATCACCCTTTCCACGATGATGCAATATCTAGGTCAACATCCGAAGTGGCAGGACAGGTGCCGTGCCGAGTCGCTCGCTCTGGGGACCTCGACGCCCAGCTATGCAGATCTCGACGGCCTGAGCAGCCTTGACCTGGTGATGAAGGAATGCCTCCGACTCGTCTCTCCCGTACCGGTCATGGCGCGGCGAGCGGTCCGCGACACTCAAGTACGGGGTCACTTCGTGCCTGCGGGAACGTATGTTTCTGTCGCCCCTCACTTCACGCACCACATGGCGCAGTACTGGCCTGATCCCGAGCGTTTCGATCCCGAACGTTTCGCCGAGAATCGACGCGAAGACAAGGTTCATCGGTACGCGTGGGAACCGTTCGGCGGTGGAGTGCACAAATGTCTGGGAATGCACTTTGCCGGTGCCGAGATCAAGGCAATCATGCACCACCTCCTCATGCGCTTCGACTGGAACGTCGACGCAAAATACGTCGCTCCGCTCGACTTCACGTCCTTGCCGTTCCCTTCGGACGGGCAACCTGTCGATCTGCGCCGACGTCACAGTTCGGTGCCCTGAGACCCTACGGCCGAATTACTTCGACGCACGCAATTGGAACTTGAGAACCTTGCCGGTCGGGGTGCGAGGAAGGTCGAGTGGAAAGACGATGTCGCGGGGAACCTTGTACCCGGCCAGCAATGCACGGGTGTGCTCGACGATGTCTTCGGCGGAAGCCTGTAATCCCTTGCCCAGCACCACGAATGCCTTCGGGCGCTCGCCCCACTTCTCGTCGGGAACGCCGACGACTGCCACGTCGATCACGGCAGGGTGACTCATGATCGCCTGCTCCACCTCGACGGTGGAGATGTTCTCACCGCCCGAGATGATGATGTCCTTCGCGCGGTCCTTGAGCTGGATGTAACCGTCGGGATGCATGACGCCGAGGTCGCCGGAATGAAACCAACCACCGGCAAATGCTTCGGCGGTCGCGGCCTCGTCACGGTAGTAACCGAGCATCACGTTGTTGCCGCGGAGCACGATCTCACCCATGGTCTGGCCGTCGGCGGGAACGTCGTTCATCTCGTCATCGACAACGCGAGCATTTTCGGCCTGCACCATGCCGACACCCTGACGGGAAAGAAGTGCCGCGCGCTCGGACTGCGGCTTGTCGTCCCAGGCTTCCTGGTACTCGCAGATCGTGTAAGGGCCGTATACCTCGGTGAGGCCGTAGACGTGAACGACGGTGACACCGATGTCTTCGAGTTTTCCGATGATCGTCGGTGACGGGGGAGCGCCGGCGGTGGTGATGTGCAGGGCGTCGACCTTGTGGGCCTGGTCCGCGTCGGCGATGGTGGAGCAGACGGTAGGAGCGCCGCACAGATGCGTCACGCCCAGATTGTCGATGGCGTCCCAGATCGCGTCGGCGCGGACCGCGCGCAGGCAGATGTGCGTGCCCGCGGCCTGCGTGACGGCCCAGGGCGTGCACCACCCGTTGCAGTGGAACATCGGCAGTGTCCACAGATACTTCGTCGATCCGTCGAAGCCGTTGTGGAAGGTCTCGCCGAGCGAGTTCAGGTACGCCCCGCGGTGGGAGTACATGACGCCCTTGGGTTTTCCGGTGGTGCCAGAGGTGTAGTTGATGGCGATGCACTGCTGCTCGTCGTCGACGCCCCAGTGCAGTGGCTGATCGGTGAGAGCCTGACCTTCGGCAATCAGATCGGCGTACTGCCCGGTGACGATTCCGGTGGGGACCTCCGGGGACGGGACGGTGGAGTCCGGGATCTCGATGATCTCGCGCAGGCTCGTCACGTTCGCCTTGGACGAGGTGACCGAGCCGACGAATTCGGAGTCGACGAACAGGATCGTGGTTCCCGAGTGATCGAGGATGTACTCGAGTTCGGGACCGGCGAGGCGTGAGTTCAGGGCGATCAGGACTCCGCCGGCGAGTGGGACGGCAAAATGCGCGAACAGCATCTCGGGAACGTTCGGCGCCAGGTATGCAACGCGGTCACCGGGCTGAATGCGTTCACGCAGGACGCGGGCCAGCGCTGCGACCTCGTCACCGAACTCTCGGTACGTGTAGGTCCGGTCGCCGTGAATGACGGCGGTGCGATCGGGGAACACCGCAGCGCTGCGCTCGAGAAAGCGCAGCGGACTGAGCGGGGTGTTGTTGGCTGCGAGAGCTGTCGAGACAGACACGGTTCCTCCGAAGGCGACGTGACACGGTTGGTGTCACGGTAGTTGTGATCGGCACTACAAATGGCCTGGATGCACGCTATTGCCCAGTCAAAGGTGCCGCTACCCTCTGAATTGGGTATGTGGAGGTGAGAGTGAGCAGGGTACTGAGACCGAGCGACGACGACGCGTTGCGCGCCGAACTGCGTCGACTGCACCCCCGAACCGAGTTGCCGGTTCTGTTCGGCGGTTGTGTCGACGACCGGTCGCTGACCATCACCGGCTACGTCGGGACTCGTAGCAACATCCTGCGAAATTTGAAGATCGACGCCGAATGCGGACTGGGTGGTCGTGCGATCGCAGAACAACGACCGGGCGCGGTGCAGGACTACGCGAACTCGTCGCACATCACCCACGACTACGACTACGAAGTGGGCACCGAAGCCATCGAATCCTTGATGGCAGTCCCGATCGTCGTACGCGGGGTTACTCGCGGAGCGATCTACGGAGGACTGCGCGCCAACCTGCCGATCGGCGACGTGATCGCCGAGACGATGATGCGATCGTCGTACGCGTTGGCCCGCGAATTCGAGATTCGCGACGAAGTGGATCGTCGGGTGGCGATGCTCGATACCGCTGCGGTGGAACATGGTTCGAATCGCGATGCCCAGATATCCGAAGGGTTGACCGAGAGCGTCCTGGCGCTCGGCGAGATCGCGGCGAACCTCGAGGACATGGCTCTCAGCGCGCAGGTCCTCGCCGTCGAGGCAAAGTTGCGGGCGTTGGCGTCGCCGAAACCTTCCGCGAACACTCCAGTCGCGAACACCGTTGTCCTGTCGCCCCGCGAGCGGGAGGTGATGGGCTACGTAGCTCTGGGACTGCGCAATGCCGAGATCGCCGAGAGGTTGTCCCTGAGCGTCGAAACGATCAAGACGTACATGCGGAATCTGATGGGAAAACTCGACGTCCGCAGTCGGCACGAAGCAGTTGTGGAAGCGCGGCGGCAGGGCTTGATTCTGTAAGGCTGAATCGGTGGGCCGGTCCCGCCAAGCGGAATTTCAAAGCTACGCCTTCGCCATGGTTGGTATGACGGACCTCACTATCGGCAGAGTTCGACACGAGTGATGAGGGCATCGATGCAGGATTTGTTCGACAACAACGACATGACCGGCCTGGCCGAAGCGATCAAGAGCGGCGACGTCTCCGCCAAGGAAGTTCTCGAGTTCAGCCTGGACAGACTCGACGAGCGCAACCCGGCAGTCAACGCGGTGATCAGTGAGCGTCGCGAGGAGGCACGCAACGAGGTATCAGACGGCTTGCCGGAAGGTCCACTGCACGGCGTCCCTTTCGTGATCAAAGACCTGGGCATGGACGTCGCAGGATTGCCGAGCACCAACGGATCTCGATTGTTCGCCGATGCTGTGGCAGAAAAAGATTCGACGCTCGTGGAGCGGTACCGTGAGGCCGGTCTGGTTGTCATCGGCAAGACGAACACCCCGGAGTTCGGTAAGAATGCGAGTACCGAACCTGCGCTGTTCGGGCCTACCCGCAACCCTTATGCCCTTGATCGTTCACCCGGCGGATCTTCGGGTGGCACGGCTGTAGCTGTTGCCGTCGGGATCGTGCCCGGCGGCCATGCCAGTGACGGCGGTGGATCGATCCGTATTCCCGCATCGGCCTGTGGCTTGGTAGGCCTCAAGCCCAGCCGTGGACGTACTCCGACGGCACCGGCGCGCACGCTGTTCTCGTCGCCGATGAGTGTTCATCACGCACTCACCCGAAGTGTCCGCGACACTGCACTGCTTCTCGATCTCTCCGCCGGACCGACTGTCGGCGATCCTTACGTGATCCTGGCGCCGAAGCGGCCGTACGTCGAGGAAGTTGGTGCGGATCCCGGACGGTTGCGGATCGGTCTGAGTAACACTCTTCCTGATGGCACCCCGGTGGACCCGCAGTGCTCGGCCGTCACAACCAGTGTTGCCGGCCTGCTCGAAGACCTCGGTCACGATGTCACCGAGAGTGCCCCGAACTTTCCGCTCGATGCGCTCACTGCCGGGCTTTCCGTGTTGATGGGCATTCCGATGACGATCGAGGTCGACGAACGACTCGAGGCCCTGAACCGCGCAATCCGCGACGACGACCTCGAACCGATGGCTCGGATGATCTACGACCGCGCGAAGTCCGAAAGTGCGACGAACGTCGTCAAGGCATTGCAGGAACTCGAGCGGGCCGCCCAGGTGATCGGTGCGTTCTTTGTCGATCACGACCTGTTGCTGACGCCGACGATGGCTCGACCGGCAGCTCCGCTCGGTCTGCTCGATACGGCAAATCCCATGTCGATCTGGGAGCATTCGGCCGGGTACAGCGGTTTGACCAGTCCGTTCAACAGTTCAGGTCAGCCCGCGATTTCCTTGCCGATGGGTCATGACACGGCCGGCGTTCCTATCGGCGTGCAGTTGGTGGGTGCGTTCGGGCGTGAAGATTTGCTGATCCGGGTTGCGTCGCAGCTCGAGGTGGCGCGCCCGTGGAGCATTGCCCCAGTGTGGCCGCCCGTCCCGGCGTAGCCCAGGCACCGTCGAAGAGTCGAGAACACCGTACTTTTCACCCGTCGAGGGTGAATGTGGGCCGTCCCGAAACGCATACAGTTCGGAAGGACAGCCCTATCCGGTATCGGTGAAGGAGTCTCTCGATGAGCCAGTTCCAACCAGACAGTCCGGCGACTCCCGCCGTCAATGCACAACGACTGTGGGCGGGCGGGGCCGCAACTGCGCTCGTCGCGGCCCTGGCCGCGGTCGTCGGACTACTGATCGTGCGGGGAATCCTCGACACTCCGGTCATCACACCGGAGCGGATGCCGGGGAATTCCCAAGCCGGCTCGGTTGCTCTCAGCGCCGCGATCGCAGCGCTGGTCGCTACCGCACTTCTGCATGCGTTGATGGTGTCGACGCCACGTGCGTCGAACTTCTTCGCGTGGATCGGAATCCTCGCAACGATCGCCACCGCGCTGTGGCCGTTCACGATCGCAGCGACCACCGCATCGCGAGTCGCCAGCGCCGCAATCTACTTCGTCGTCGGTATCGCGATCGTCTCGTTGCTCACCGGGGTCGCAGGGTCAGCGCAGACCACTCGCCGTATCGGCGTGTGATGGAGTATCGACCGTGAACGGGGTGGTTCCGCAAGCACAACGGCGCACATTGGCGGAGCTCGACGAAAAGCTCAATTTTTCGGTGGGGGACCGAGATTCGAAGCGATCCGCCTTCTGGGTGATGCTGACGCTGTCTGCCGTGATCGCCGTGGCCGGTGTCGTGGGCGATTCCACGGCAACCGTCATCGGAGCGATGATCGTCGCTCCCTTGTCGACGCCGATTCTCGGGGTCGGGTTGGGCATCACAACTGGCCAAGGCGCTTTGGTGGGGCGGAGCCTGGTCTATGTCGTCGGTGGTATCTGCCTCGTCGTCGTATTGGGTGTCGCGTTCGCTCAGGTATTGCCGAATCCCTCCAACGTGCTGACCAATTCCCAAGTGCTTGGGCGTACTTCGCCGACGTTGATGGACTTGACGGCAACACTTGCGACCGGTTTGGTCGGGGCCATCGCGATCGCGCGCAAGGATGTCGGCGACGTACTTCCCGGTGTTGCCATCGCAATTTCGCTTGTCCCACCGTTGGCGGTGGTAGGTGTCTGTCTCGGCTCGGGGTCACCGAGTTTGGCGGTGGGCGCGTTTGTACTGTTCACATCGAACGTGGTTGCCATGATCATCACTGCGACAGGCGTGTTCGTCGCAGCTGGGTACGCGCGCGACGCCGGGATCTTGAAGACGTCGCGGCGGCGGGCATACCTCGTGCTTGCCGCTCTGTTGATCGTCGTCGCGATTCCGATGGTCGGCAACTCCCTGTCGTCGTTGTGGGCGAGGCAGATCGGGAGCGCGGCGCAACAGTGGCTCGCAGACACTCCGGGAGCCGAGGTCACCGATGTCACCTGGCAGGGCAGCACCGCCACCATCGACGTGCTCGGCCCGGAAACCCTTCCCCCACTGGATGAACTGGAGGCATCGATCGACGCACTGATTCCGTGGAACCCGGACGTGCAGATCGTCCATACCGTCGGGACGAGGATCGCGGCGGGGTGAGGTCAGGCGATAACGCGAATCGGCCACTGGCCGTTGACGTCTCCCACGTCCCGGCCCTGGCTGAGTAGGTACTCGGCGAAATCACGCTGGCGCTCGGCGTGCCAATCGGCTTGATCGACCATGAGATCGAGCCCCAGGAGGTCGGGGAACCTCACGGCCAACTCGCGGGCCAACGCCGCCGCCGCTTTGGCATCGGCCTCGGCTTCGTGCGCCGACTCCAATGAAATTCCGTAGTGCTCGCACACAGCCGCAAGCGTTCGCTTGCCCTTGCGGAACGTATCCATCGCCCGATCGATCACGTACGGATCAATCACCAACCCGGGAACGAATGCGGGCTTGCCGATGCGCAGACCCTCGGCATGCATGACCGTCAGATCATAGGAGGCATTGAACGCCACGACGGCGTGATCGCGCGCCCAGGAATTGTGCAGAGCATCGCGAATCTCTTCGTAGCCCTCGGCGTAGTTCTGGCCGTGCCGCGTCGCGTACTCGGTGCTGATTCCGTGAATAGCCGAAGCGTCGGCGGGGATATCGACGCCGGGATCGAGTAACCACGTGCGTGTTTCGACATTCGAACCGTCGATGACCGCGACGCAGGCACTGACGATGCGAGCGGTCGACGGATCCCGCCCCGTGGTCTCGAGGTCGAACGCGCAGATCGGGCGATCGGACCAGCTACTCATCGGGGGCCTTTCGGTGCAGAACGTCATGTCCGAATCACTATGCACCTCCCTACCGACAGAAACGACGAACAGCCACCTCCGCCGGGTGAAGGTGGAGGTGGCTGCTGCGTGACTGTGTGGACCTACAGAGTCTCGGTTCCGACCGTGAAGCGATCCATGACGTCTTCACGTGGAGTCACACCGAAGCCCGGTCCCTGCGGCACGGCGATGTGGCCGTCCTCGATGACAAACGGTTCGGTGATGTCTTCCTTGTAGAAGCGATCGGACGCCGAGATGTCGCCGGGCAGCGTGAACCCGTCCAGCGCCGCGAGGGCCGCGTTGGCGGCGCGGCCGATTCCGGTCTCGAGCATTCCGCCGCACCACACCGCGATACCGTGTGCCGAGGCGAGATCGTGGATGCGCTTGGCTTCCAGATATCCACCGACACGGCTCGGCTTGATGTTGATGACCGAAGCGGCACCGAGCGTGATGGCATCCGCCGCATCCTTGGCCGACTCGACCGACTCGTCGAGGCAGATCGGAGTCGAGAGGGACTGGGCGAGCTTGGCGTGCTGCACCAAATCGTCCTCGGCCAGCGGCTGTTCGATGAGGAGCAGTGCGAATTCGTCCAGGCGACGGAGCAACTGCGCGTCGACGAGGGTGTACGCGGCATTTGCGTCGACCTGCAGAGGAACGTCGTAGCCGAACTCCTTGCGCACCGCAGCCACGGGAGCGATGTCCCAGCCCGGCTTGATCTTCAGCTTGATTCGCACGTACCCCTGCGACAGATAGTTGCCGACGGTCTCGAGCAGCTGAGGGATGCTGTCCTGGATGCCGACGGACACTCCCGAGGGAACTCGTGTGCGCGTTGCACCGAGGTACCGAGCGAAAGATTGTCCACGAGCGCGCAATTCGGCGTCGAGGATTGCCATTTCGATGGCCGACTTGGACATCTGGTGACCCACGATGTGGTGAAGCACGCTGCCGACCGTCTCGGCCGAGAGCGGCTGATCCGACTGCGACTTACGCAGCGTCGGAACGAGATACTCGCGAAGCATCGCCCGCGCACCGGCGGTGTACTCCGAGTTGTAGTACGGATCGCTCAGCGAGCCGCACTCGCCCCAGCCGACAGTCTCCACCGGGCCATTGGGGCCGTCGGTGGTGCCACTCACCTTCAGGACGAGGGTGTTGCGCTCGAGTTGGGTGCTGAACGACGTGGTGAAGGGGGAGACGAGAGGGATGCGCAGTTCGCGCAATTCGACGGACTCAATGTGCATGGACTTGCTCTTCTCCGGTTGTCTCGCAGATTTTCGTGAACATGTAATAGCCGCTGGGGTCGAAGCCGGTCGATTGCCATTCCTTCGAGGCGATCAGTGGTTCGAGGTACTCGCGAAGCGCGTGTCGCCAGGCGAAGGCAGAAGCGCGGTCGACGGTTCTCAGATGCTCTATGTCTCTGGGTATTCCGACCGCGATGTCGACGCAGTCGGGTGGGATCGGGAGCATCCGAGGCGTCCCGTCTTCGGTGGGTTGGAGCACTTTGAATGTATCATCAACGGCCACAGAAGAACTCGGAGCTCCGTCGGCGTCGAGATCCCAGCTGACCAGCATGCGGTCGCTGGCGTCGCCGGCATTGATGCCGTCTGCCATCGATCCGTAGAAATCCGGGTTGTATTCGGCGGGTTCGGCACCGAGACGCTGGATGTTGAAGTAGGCATTTCGTGCGACGAGTGGATCGAAGGTCCACCGGATCGTCCTGACGCCGCGCTCGATGCACCAGTCACGCTGATGATGCTTGAGGGCCCGGCCGATTCCCTTGCCTGCATGCCCGGGTAGAACTCCGGCGATGTGTGAGTGCAGGACCTCGCCGAGAGGCTCGACGAAGAATCCGACGCAACCTCCGATCATTTCGCCTTCAGAGAAGGCTCCCACCACGTAATGACCACCGTGGTGAAGCGCAACCAACATCGCCGTTCCGAAATGAGCCGGTCCGGGACTTGTAGCCCAGATCTCGTCGAAAACGGCAGACAGATCAGCTATTTCGCGGGTGTCGACCAGTTCTCGAAACTCAACCGCTTTGCTTTTCGACACGAGGGCCCCCTTCAGACGTGATCGAACGAATAAGGCCCGCAACCAACGCCGTTCTCGGGGCGATAGCGGACACGAGCGCATGCTCGGTCTCGGCGTGTGCACCGCCGCCGACGCCACCGAGGCCGTCGAGGGTGGGGATACCGATACCGGCAGTGAAGTTTCCGTCCGAGGCTCCGCCTACGGCGAGCCCGACGGGAGGAGTCAGATCATGCTCGAGCGCAACACGTTCCGCCAACGCCAGCAACGGTGCGGACATCGTCGCTTCGAGAGGTGGACGGTTGACGCCACCCGAGACCGTGACTACGGCTTCGGGGTGGATTGCCTGCAGGGCTCGGATATTCGCATCGACCCGTTCCTGCTCGGCAGCGCTGGTTGCGCGCACGTCCACATCGACAAAGGCCTCTGCCGGAACGGTGTTGGTCGTAGTTCCGGCTGAAATGACGGTCGGGGTGACGGTGGTTGCCTGCGCCGGCGAGGACAAGTCGTTGATCGCGATCACGAGACGAGCCAGTTCTACTGCAGCGTTGATGCCCTTTTCCGGCTCCAGCCCGGCGTGGGCGGCGCGACCGGCAACATGGATCCGATACAGAGACACTCCCTTGCGGACAGTCTTCAGTTCGCCGCCGTCTCCGCCGGCCTCGAGAACCAGTACCGCGCCCGCCGCGAGTTTCTCGATCAGTGACCGCGACGTGGGCGAACCGATTTCTTCGTCACCGGTGACCAGGAGTGTGATTCCGTCGAGTGCATCGTCGCCGTGCAACTCTCGGACGATGGCGAGGGCGTGGATTGCCTGAACGACACCAAGTTTCATGTCGAGGCCACCCGGACCTCGAAGTGCGCCGTCGGTGACCGCTGCGGGTAGGCGCGTCAGGGTTCCGATCGGCCACACGGTGTCGTGGTGACCGAGCAGCATCAGCCGCGTCGGTGAGCTGCCGAAACGGGTCACCAGATGGGTTCGGCCTTCCGTCACTATCGACTCCGGTGTCACTCCGAGTCGTTCGTGGACAAGGTCTGACGTCCACTTCGCGCTGCGGGCAACAGCTTCGAGATCGTGCGACGGCGACTCGACTTCGATGAGCGCGATGACGTCCTCGAGGATCTGAGGAAGTTGGCGCTCGGCCAGATCGCGGAGAATGGTCATCGGTTGTTCACTCGCGGATACGCGCGGCTTCCGACGTGTAGCAATTGTGTACTCCCGGTGTCGGAGAAAGTGATCCGGATCCAACCCGCTGATTGAGGTAGTTGGGTCGCGAATACTCCAGGGTGAACTTCGATCAGGCTGAGAGAGACGGACTCTGCGCTTTCGGCGTTGACCGAAGGGTCGATGTGATCGGTGCGGCGGGCGGTCAGGGAACTCCCGGTCCTTTCCAGGACGAAATCGGCAGCAGCATCGCGGTACAGACCGCACAGCGCATCGAGTTCCTCAGGTGAGGACGTGGTGCGGGCGGCGGGGTCTCCAGGCGAAAATGCCGGTGTCACGGCGACGCCGCCGATGGAACCGATCACTTCGGTGAGAAGGTCGCCCGAGAGAGCGTCCATCGCACCGCCGTTGGCCATCAGGACTACCGCAATGCCGCAGGACGGGACCACCCGCAAGAAGGACTGCTGTCCGAGGGTTCCACCGTTGTGACCATGCGCCAGCACCCCGTCCCAATTGTGCAGCAGCCACGTGGTTCCCATGATGTCTGCAGACGACACCTCTCCGATCTGGCGGCGCTCCTCGAGCATCGCCAGATGGGTGGACCGCTGAAGCAGAATCGGATCCTCGCGCATCGAATCCTGCGCGAACAGAAGAAGGTCCTCGGCGGTGCTGTTGATGAGACCGGCGGGGCCCATCGAGCGAGGGATGAGGAATTGTGGTGTCTGCGCGAGATTGTCGGCACCGCCGACATGCCCGACCGCAGCGCGGTGCAGTGCCGTCTCCTCGGGCAAGGTCGTGGTCTTGGTCAGGCCGAGCGGCTCGATGATCCGCTCACGCAGAACCGCGTCCCAACTCTTGCCTCGGAGAACCTCGATGATTCGTCCGGCGATGACGAAGCCGGTGTTGCAGTACGACCAATCGGTACCGGGTGCGAAGAGCTGCACCGTCGATGCCAGGGCTGCGACGTATCGCTCGACGCAGTCGTCGCCGCGTCCGCCGTCGATGAAGACGTCACCGTCGATGCCACTGGTGTGAGTCAACAGGTGGCGAGTGGTGACCGTTTCAGTGGCTACCGCGTCGGCAACTGCGAAGCCCGGCAGAATGTTCCGGACAGGCGAGTCGAGGTCCAGTAATCCTTCTTCGACGAGTTGCATGATCAGGGTGGCCGTCCAGACCTTGCTGATCGAACCCATCTGGAACAACGTGTCGGGAGTGGCCGCGACACCGGTGCGGGTACTGACGACACCGGACGTCACCACGGTGCGGTCGAAACCGCTGCGGGTAGTGGTCAGAATTCCGAGCGAGGCACCGGGTACCCCGTACTTCGCGCTCAGGGTGTCGAGTCGGTACTGCCAGTAGTCGGGATCGACCGTGGTCAGTGCCGGCGTAGGCGAGAGATGACGTTCGATCCAGTCGACGAGACGGGTGCTGTAATCCAGACGGTGGGAGGGTCGACCCGTCAGCACAAAGGCATGCGACGCGCCCGGGAAGACCACCAGTTCGGTCGGGGTGCCGGCCAAACGCAGTCCACCGAACCACTGTTCTGCCTGGTTGACCGGGCAGCGGACGTCGCTACCGCCGTGAAGTATCAGCGTCGGTGTCGTCACCTGGGAGACTCGCCCCAGCGGCGAAAGTTCCTGTACCCGAGATGACTGCGGGTCGAATTCGACCGTCTGCAGCAAGATGCCTTCGTCCGAGGGGCCCGCCGTGTTCGCGATGTCGCAGACAAGGCCGCCAGCGACTGCGACGGCAAACCGATCGGTGACGGACGTCAGGGCGCACGTCATGAATCCGCCGTAGCTGTAGCCCGTGAGCACCAGTTGCTTCGGATCGGCCATCCCTTCGGCGACAAGGGTTTCGACTGGTTCGAGCAGGTCGGCGCGATCCGCCTCACCCCAACCGTCACGCACACCGTCGAAGAACTCGTTGCCGTAGCCGTCGCTTCCCCGCGGATTGATCATCAAGACCGTGTATCCGAGCGCGACCAGTTCCGCGTGGTACGCGTGCATCGGGGTGGGTGTACCGGTCCAGGCATTGTGTGGTCCGCCGTGGACGTCCAGAACCAGCGGACCGGCGCCCGTGACGTTCGGGTCGCGCAGGATCCAACCCTGAACACGGGTGCCGTCGCTGATGTCGAACCAACGCTCGGAGGCGACTGGAAACGCGACGGAAGTTGTCAGTTCCGTGTTCAATTCGGTGACGGTTTCGACTGCACGAGTCTCGGGGTCGATGACGGCGACCTCACCGAAGGACGTCGCCGTTGCCAGCGCGACGACGGCCTTCTCGGACGTCAGGGCAAGACCGAAGACCACTGTCTGTTCTCCGGTGAGAAGTGGTGAGACGGAGCCTGATCCGAAATCGACCTTGTGCAGTTCGGTGGAGCCGTGGTTGCGGATGCAGAAGACGATGTCGCCGTCGGCGGTGAAACACGGTGCGCCACCGGGATAACCGGTCCCGCCAGGCATGACGTTTCGGTCGAGTTCGGATGTCAGACTGCGGTCTTCCACTCGCTGGTCGCGGTGCAGGACAAGAAGTTCGTTGTTGTGAATGATCGGCGTGTGCCAACCGACTGCTACGACGGCGTCGCCGACAGGTGTCCACGTAAGTGGTCCGGCGATGCCGCGTGCGTGCCCCAGCATCCGCGGAGCCGAGGCGAGATCAGTCAGCGATACGGTCCACGCGGAGCTCGCCCGTGTCAGATCGGCATTGCCGTCCATCGCCGCGGTGAAAGCAAGTTCGGTGCCGTCGGGGCTGTACGCGGGATGCGAAGCGTCCCAATCGCCGTCCGTCAGTTGCCGAAGCGAGCCGGCGGCCAGATCGAACTCGAACAAGTGCGCCCGAACGCTGCCCCGGACACCGGATCCGTCGACCTTGTAGTTGAGGCGTTTCGCCACCAAGAGGTGTGACGATCCGGCGGCAGTGCGGTCGACCGGGGCACTGAAGGCGATTCGAGCACCGTCGGGAGAGAACACTGGTGCCCCAGCGCCGAGCGGGAGCTGCGCCGTGGTGGTCATCTGAACGGCGGGCCCGCCGGTGGCGTCGACCTTCCACAGTTGCGGTGTGCCCGAGGAATCCGGCCGAACGAAGACCAACAGCGTGGAAACGGGATGCCATGCCGGCGAGGTGTCGGCAGGTCCCGCGGTGAGCTGTAGTTGCGGGGAAGCCAACCAGATCGAGTGCTCGTTGGTATCCGCGGCCGGATTCGCTTCGGTACGTACGTATGCAATGCGTCCCGACGCCGAGACGGCGATGCTGGTCGGTGTGACCACGGACGCGTAATCCTGGATTCTCGCCGAACGACGTTCTTCGGCACGGGCTACGGCAGCGGGGGAGTCGAGAGTGGTCGGCGTTGTCATTGGAACATCGGCTCCCCGAAGGTCGGGATCGCGGACAACAGCTTTGCCGTGTACGGCTCCTTGGGCGAATCGATCACGTCGAGAACCGGCCCGTGTTCGACGATCTCGCCGCCGAGCATGACTGCGACGTGGTCACAGACATAGCGGATCACCGCCAGGTTGTGACTGACGAACAGAACCGTCAGACCTAGCTGCTTCTGCAGATCCACCAACAGATTCAGAACCGCGCCCTGCACGGACACGTCCAGAGCGGAGGTGATTTCGTCTGCAAGCAGAACTGCCGGTGCGGCTGCCAATGCCCGCGCGAGGGCAACGCGTTGGCGCTGACCACCAGACAACGACGACGGGTATTCGTGCGCCTTCTCCACCGGCAGTTGGACGGTGCTGAGGAGTCGAGCCACCTCGGCAGCGCGGTCGCCGCGGCCGCGGCGAGCTTTGTCACGACGCTCGGTGGACCGCAGAGCCTCGGCGAGTGACTGGCCGATGGTCATTCGCGGGTCGAGGCACGAGTACGGATCTTGGAAGACCATCTGGATCCGGTGGCGCAGACGAGCCGTCGCGCCGCGGGCGTGAGCGACGTCCACACCGTCGAGAAGGATCTGGCCGGAACTGGGCTCGGCCAAGCCGACAGTTGCTCGGGCCAGTGTCGACTTTCCGGAACCCGATTCACCGACGAGACCGACCACCGATCCGGAGGGGATGTCGAGATTGATGTTCTTGACGGCGTGGAATTTTTTCGAACCGCTACCGAGGTGGACGTTGACGTCACGGAATTCGAGCCTGCTCATCGGATCTCCTCTGCAACAGCCAACAGTTCTTCCAACTCGATGTCGGCGGTGCTCTCCTCGGAATCGAGGCTCTCCACCTGCCAGGCTTCGTCGACGGTGGCAAGCGGCTTGTCGCGATCGGTGCTCATGGTGGGGACCGCGGCGATCAGCGCGCGGGTGTACGGATGCTTTGCACGACCGGCGATCAGATCGTCGACTGCGATGTCTTCGACGATTTCGCCGGCAAACATGACCAGGACACGGGTGCACATGCCGGTGATGACGGCCATATCGTGCGAGATGAGAAGGATTGCGGCGCCGGTTTCTTCGCGAACCTCGTGGAGCAGTCCGAGAACCTCACGCTGAACGGTCACGTCGAGCGCAGTGGTGGGTTCGTCCGCGATGATCAGAGCGGGCTTGCCCATCAGACCCATGGCGATCATCGCGCGCTGACGCATACCGCCGGAGAACTCGTGGGGGTACTGCTTCGCACGCCTGGGAGCGTCGGGGATCTTGACGGCGTTCAGTCGCTCGACTGCCGCCTTCTTCGCGTCGACCTTGCTCATACCTTCGTGGAGCCAACCGATCTCGGCGACCTGGTATCCGACCTTGAGAGACGGATTCATGGACGACATCGGATCCTGGAACACCATCGCCATACGTGTGCCGAGTTGGCGGGCAACCTTGCGCGAAGCCGCGTTGTCCGGCCGCTTCCCGTCCTTCATCAGCACGGTGCCGTCGAACTCGATGAGCCCGGCGTCGACCACAGTGGGGTGGTCGGTCAGCTGCGCGATTGCCATGCAACTCAGTGACTTTCCGGAGCCGGATTCACCGACGATGCCCACGGTTTCGCCGCGATGAACTGTAAAACTGATGTTGTCGACGGGGCGACGCCAGTCGTCACCCGCGGGGACTGCGACGGACATGTTGCGGACGGTGAGAACTGCGTCCTCGTCACTGGGCGCCGAATCGGCCTGGGCAGTTTTCCGGTTGATCGGCTTCCACTTCGGCAGGCGACTGCTGATCGGGCTGCGAACTCCCGCGCCGCGAGCAATGGCCTCGCCGAGCAGCGTGAAGGTCAAGCCGGCGAGCACGACGGCGATGCCGGGGGCAAGTGCGGTGGCCGGGTTGACGAAGATCTTCGACAGACCTTCGTTGAGCATCCGGCCCCAGTCGAATGCAGGCGGCTGAATGCCCAAGCCGAGGAACGAGAGTCCGGCGAAGACCACCAGGCCGCTGCCGACAGCGATGCTGGCATTGACGATGAGTGGTTCACGGATATTGGGGAGAATGTGGCGGAACAGCAGCCCCGGCTTGGTGACCCCGAGGATGCGTGCTGCGTCGATGAAGTCGCGTCCGTTGACCGACGAAGCCAGTGCGTACGTCAACCTCGCGAACGGCGAGGCCAGGGCGAGACCGATGGCGATCACCGCGCTGCCCGCACCCTGTCCGAGAACGACCAACAGGAAGATCGCGAGGAGCAGTCCGGGGAATGCGATGGCGAAGTTGAGGAATGCCACGACCATTCGTCCGACCCAGCGGGGAGCGAGCGTCGGGAGCGTACCGAGTATCAGGCCAATTGTGACACCGAGTGCGACGGCTCCGAGAGCCATGAGCACCGACAGTCTCGCGGCGGTCATCGTGCGGGCGAAGACGTCACGCCCGCCGGCGTCGGTGCCGAAGATGTGCTCGGAACTCGGTCCCTGAGAGAGTGCCTTCGGGTTGGCTGCGACAGCGGCGTCACCCCAGATCATCGGTCCGAAGATGACGAGGGCGATCAGAGCGGTCAGGAAGGTGAGGGCCAGGATTCCCAATGGGGTGCGGAACGTTCCGACGATCCAGTGTCGTCGCGGGGGCGTCTTGGGGGCCGCAGTGGGGGCCGTAGGTGAGGTGCTCAACTCAGTTCTCCCGAATTGTGGATCGTGGGTCGATGAGAGCGAGCACCACGTCGACGATGAAATTGATGAGAAGGACGATGGCGCCGTAGATCACGACCAGTGTCTGGGCGAGCGGGTAGTCCTTCTCGGTGATGGACTTGACCAGCGCCATGCCCATGCCGGGCCAGGCGAAGATGCTCTCGATGAGCACGGTGCCGGCAATCAGACCACCCAGGAGGAGTCCGGCGAGCGTCAGCGTCGACGTCATGAGGTTGGGCATTGCATGACGGAAGTAGATTCGTGCCACGGGCATTCGCTTGGCGCGCGCCGTACGGATGTAGTCCATGTCCAACACGCCGAGTGCCTCTGCACGGACGATGCGCGACATCGAGGCGATGGCACCGATCGACATGGCCGCGACCGGGAGGATGTAGCTTTCCGGTCCACCTCGGCCGGCGACGGGCAGAACAGGGAACGTGACGGCAAAGAGGTAGACCAGCGCCGTACCGAACATGAACTCGGGGATCACGGCGATGGTGCCTGACGTTGCGGTGTAACCGATCTCGACTCCGCGTCGTCGACCGTTGCGGGTCAGTGCAGCGAAGATGAGGCCGATCGGAATGCCCAGTAGCAGCACCGTGACGACTGTGAGTACAGCCAGTTCGAGTGTTGCAGGGAGGCGGGACGCGATCACCTCGAAGACCGGAGTCCTCAAGGTGATCGAGTCACCGGGATTCCCGCTCAGCAACCCGCCGACGAATCGGAAGTACTGCTGCCACAAGGGAAGGTCGTAACCGAGCTGAGACCTCGTTGTCTCGACCAGTTCGACCGGTGCGTTCATTCCCAGAGCCAACCGAACCGGGTCGCCCGGAATCAGTTGGAGCATCAGGAACGCCGCAGTCACCAGCGCCCAGAGTGAAATCACGAAGGTGCCGAAACGACGCAGAAGATATGCGGGCCAGCTGTCGGACTCGAGCCACTTTGCTCGAGCCTGAGGCGCCGCTTCTGTTTTCGCGGCTTCAATAGTTTGACTCATGGGCTGTCTTTCCGGAGGGCGGGATGCTGGGGCGGGAAGATCTTCAGTGCGGGATGCTGCCTACTGGTACAGACGCAACGCAGAACCGGTGTAGGACTTACCGAATGCGAGTCCGGCCTTGTTGAAGTACACGTTCATGACGGAATCTGCGAAGGGCACGGCCGAGATCGTCTTGGTGATCTCCGACTCGGCGTCGGCCCAGGCGTCACAAGCGTCGCTACCGGTCAGACCGGAAGCCTTGGTGGCTGCTGCTTCGTAGGCAGGGTTGCTGATCGACGCGAAGTTCTTGCCTGCTGCGGGAACCGGCCCGGCGAAGTACGCGGCGAAGGTGCTGGGGAGCGGAGTGTTGATCTGGACCCAGGCGATGTCCCAGGCAGTGTTGTCCTTACCGCTGAGGATGACGTCGATGATCTTGTTCGAGTCGCCCCCGGTCACCTCGACGTTTGCACCGAGTTCGGACCACGCCGACTGAGCGAGTTCTGCTGCTGCGTTGCGCGGATCGTCGGTGCCGTCGTACACGAGGCGAAGGTTCAGCGGCTTTCCGTCCTTGCTTCGCTTTCCGTCAGAACCGGCGGTCCAACCCGCAGCGTCCAGTGTTGCCTTTGCAGCTGTGAGGTCGAAGTCCGGAATGTTGCCTGCGACAGAGTCGTAGACACAGGCGCGCGGTTCGACGCCGACGAGACTGGTGGCCCGGACACCGCGCCCCGCAGTGATGACCTGAGTGAGGTCGTCGAGATTGACTGCTTGGATCAGTGCCTTACGCACTGCGGGATCACTGGTGGGATTGCTCGCGATCTGATTGAAGTACATCTGACCGGCGGGATTCGGCCTCAGGACTGAGTCCAGGTTGGCGGCGTCGACGCGGTCCTTGTCCGGCCCGGCGATCGGGGCGGCATTGAGTTCACCCGAGAGAAGCTGATTTGCGGCGGTGCTGACATTGGGTGCCATGGCGGCGACGACGGTCTTGGGGACACCGGGGGTGTCGGAGGTGGTTCCGTCCGGGCCCCAGTTGTAACCCTCACGACGCTGGAACGTGTAGTGGTCGTTGGGGACAACTTCGGTGAGTTCGAACATGCCGGTACCGAGAGACTTCTTGTTCGAAGCGGTCGGGTCCTTGAGCCCGGCGTCACACATGATCGCCAGACGGGCGCCGACGTTCAGAAGAAGGAACGGGCTCGGCGCCGCAGTGGTCACCGTGACAATGCGCGTTGCCGGATCGGCGGTTGCAGTCGCGCCAGTCGGCACGGTCTGGCCGCGCAACTGTGAACCGTTGTCCGGGTTGGCCACGAAATTGATGTTGTCGGCAACGGTCTGCGGGGTCAGTGTTGATCCGTCGGTACAGGTCACCCCGTCGCGGATGGTGAAGGACGCCGAGGTAGGGGTCTCCTCCCACTTCTCTGCCAACCACGGTTTGATTTCACTGGTATCGGGGTCCTGGTAGATCAGGTAGTCGTACGCTAACTTCGACATCTCGCCAGTTGCCGAGGACGCCGCCATGATCGGGTTGAGTGCGCCCGGATCGGCCTGCATCGCGAACCGGAAAGTCCCGTCCGTGGCCGGTTCACCGCCACTGGCGCCCGAGGACGTGCCTCCCGAGCCACAAGCAGACAACACAAGCGTGAGCCCTGCGGCTGCCGCAAGTGTTGGATAGGAGCGGTGTTTCATGGTGCCTCCGGGATGGAGCTGGGGCCCGAGCGAAAAACGTGAGGGCGCGATTGAGTGTTGACTGCTAAATCTTGGCGCATGACGTGACGCGCATCTCTGTCGATCCTCACGAAAATCGGGTCGATTTTCGTCCGCTCCCACGAAAACCGCCTGGATCGGTGAATACCTGTCCGTATACCGACAGCGACCGGCGAAACACGACGATTTCCCCGGTCGCTACCGGCGGTCTACTGGTACAGGCGCAGGGCCGAACCGATGAAATTGCGGCCGAATGCAAGACCCGCATTGTTGAAGTAGAGAGTCGTGATCTTGTCGGCAAAAGGTACCGCCGAGTTTGCTTTGATGATCTCGGACTCAGCGTCTGCCCAAGCGGCACAAGCGTCCTCGCCCGTCAGCCCGGAAGCCTTGGTGACGGCTGCGTCGTAGGCCGGGTTGGAGATCGACGCAAAATTCATTCCCGCAGCGGGCACAGGACCGGAGAGGAAGGGGACCAGCATGCTGGGCAGCGCGACGTTGATCGGCTCCCACACAACATCCCACGCCGTGTTGTCCTTGCCGCTGAGTGCTACATCGAGAATCTTGTTCGAGTCGCCGCTGGTGAGTTCAACGGTGGCGCCCAGGTCGTTCCACGCGTTGACCGCGACGTCGGCGGCAGCATCGGTCGCGTCACCGAACGTCTCGTAGACCATCCGAATTCGGAGCGGTGTGCCGTCCTTGCTGCGCTTACCGTCCGCGCCGACCTTCCAGCCCGCAGACTCGAGAGTTGCTGCGGCTGCACTGGTATCGAAGTCCGGCAGGTTTCCGGCGACAGAGTCGTAGATGCAGGCCCGCGGTTCGATGGACACCATCGTGGTCGATCTGGTTCCGCGACCGGCCGTGAAGATCTCGGCGAGGTCGTCGAGATTGAGAGCCTGGACCAGAGCCTTGCGGACGGCAGGATCGCTCGTCGGATTACCGGGACTGTGGTTGAAGAACATCTCGCCCGCCGGAGCAGGCTGCTTGACGGTATCCAGGTTCGCGGCGTTCATGCGATCCTGGTCAGGGCCCGAAACTGCTGCGGCATTCAGATCACCGGACAACACCTGGTTGGCCGCTGTGCTGTTGTTCGTGATGATGGACGCGACGACATTCTTGGGTACTCCAGCCGTATCCGAGGTGGTGCCGTCCGGTCCCCAGTTGTAGCCGTCGCGCCGGACGTAGGAGTAATGATCGTTGGCGACTGCCTCTGTCATCTGGAACATGCCCGACCCGAAGGTCGTCTTGTTTGCCGCCGTCGGATCCTTCAACCCGGCCTCGCACATGATCGGTATTCGCGCCAGGTTGAGGAGCAGGAACGGAGAGGGCTCCGGAGTCGTCACCGTTACTGTCCGTGTCGCCGGGTCGGCGGTGGCGCTGGCAGTTGCCGGTGCGTACACCCCGCGGAGAGCAGATTTGTTTGCTGCGTTGGTGATGAAATTGACGTTGTCGGCGACAGTCTGGGCAGTCAGAGCGGATCCGTCGGTACAGGTGACGCCGTCGCGAATGGTGAAGGACGCGGAAGTGGTTGTCTCTTCCCATTTCTCGGCGAGCCATGGCTTGGTGACTCCGGTATCGGGATCCGGGTGGAGCAGATAGTCGTAGCTCAGACGCGCCAGCTGGTGCGCCGGCGATGCTGCCGTCATCAGCGGATTCAGAGCGCCGGGGTCGGCCACGAGAGCCAATTTGAAGGTGCCGTCCGTGACGGGTTCACCCCCACCCGAACCCGAACCCGACGAGCCACCCGATGAGCACGCGGTCAGGGCAAGAACGGTGCCAGTTGCCGCAGCCAGCAGTGCGTAGGACCGTTGTTTCATGGTGCCTCCGGAAGGTGTAGTCCCGCCCGAGTGACGCGAGGTCTGTCGGGTCAGGAGCAAAAAACGATTGCTTGAATCCTCACCCAACAAAAGGAGGAGAACATCGTCCGGATTTACGAATGTTTCGTGAGACTTGGTAGATCGCTACAACGCTGTCGGATAGAAGAGACGAAGCTGGAGCATCAGGCTGAATCGAGTTTCCGGATCATCGAGATCGATTCCGGCAATCCCGGCAAGTTTCTTGAGGCGGTACCGGAACGTGTTGACGTGGATGTGAACCAACGACGCAGCCGCCGGAATGTCGCCGAACGTGTCGAGCCAGGCTCGAAGGGTGTCCACGAGGTTGATGTCGTGAGTGCGGTCGTACTCACGCAGTACCGCGAGCGGACCCGACGCGGTCTCGTTCTCGTCCGCCAGGGCGTCGGAGAGGCGCAGAAGTAGGGAATTGATCTGCACGTCGTCGGCGCGCGCGACGGTCCGGCCCGAGGAATTCCACGTCGACCTCAGAACGCGAAGCGCTCGGTCGGCTTCGTCGCGTGACTTCTCCAGCGTCATCACGTCGGCCACTGTCGCACCGATTCCGATGACCACCGACTTTTCCGAACGGGAACGGTCTGCAAACTCCGACGCGATCCGACGCACGTAGTCGTCGTCGGTCTGGTGCCGGGTGTGTGGGATGACGGCGTAGACGGTGCCGCCGATCGCTGCCGCCACCGACAACGGAAATACTTGGTCGAGATAGGTATTGAGTGTCAGGGCCAGTTGATCGACGTCGGCTTCGGCCTCCAACGATGCGCCGGCGCCGCTACGGAAGCCGGCCGCAAGTACGTTTGCTTTCGAGCGGCCGTAGCCCAGTCGCTCGGCCGCTTCCTTGGCCGAAGTGCCGCCACTCAGTAGCGTGATCACCTCGCCCAACCTCAGCCGTCGTGCGGAATCGGCGGCCAGCTTGGCACGAAGCAAGCTCATCGCGGCTACGCCCGCCGCCTCGACGAGCGTTTTCACCTGCAATTCGTTCGGCTCCTCGTCCAAGATCACCCAGATCGAACCGAGGATCTGGGATGCCGCATGTATTCGCATGCCGACCCGGGGCCTGATGCCCGGCCCGATACCCGGTAGAAATACCGGCAGGGTAGAGCCGTAGATCTTGTTGAAGTACCCCATCGACCGGAGTCGGTCGGAATAGTGCTGCGGCACTTGATGTCCGAGGACGCTCTGCTTACGTGCCTCGTCACCGAAGGCTTGATCCGCCGAAAACGCGAGGATCCGGCTCGACTGATTCTCGATGGTGACCGGGCCGTTCAATACCTGAGCGATCGAGTTGGCAAGATCGAACAGGTCGGCGTCGGCGGCGGACGTGCGGTCCCCGTTGTTGCCGGATTCGAGGATCTCGTTGATCAGCGACGCACTTTGCAGCCAGCTTGCATCCTTGACCATTCCAAGTAGTGCGATATCGGCTTCGGCGACCGCCCGTGCGACGCTTTCGTCGACGGCCAATGGCTCCCTGACGATCAGCGCGACGGCTCCGGCCGAACCGTATTCTTTTACTGCAGTGGCAATGTCGGCCGACTCGGCCAGTCCTGCGCCGAGCACGACGGCGCCCGCACTGCCTTGCGTGACTCCGGACCCTTCGTGCAGGGTCACTCGGCTGACAGTGCGGGCGTCGTCGACGGTGTCGCCTCCGCTGAGGAACGTCATTCCCAGTCTGTCGACGATGTCGACGATCGAAACTCCCGTTGGTGTGGTCACCACCACACCTTAGGGGGAGCAGGATCGATCAGTCGGCTGGTTGCCCAGCTCAGTTGGCCGGCTGCTCGGCTACAGCTTTCTCGACGAACCGGCGGGTCTGATCGAACGCCGCGGGCACCTGGACGGAATTGGTCATGTCACTGATCTCGGACCACCGTTCGGCGACGACCTCAGGGGAGAGTGCGCCTTCGGGGATGTACACGCCCTGCGACTCTTCCATGCGAGCGATCGCGAAGACACCGGCACCGGCGCTGAGGATGGTCTTGGTCGGTGCGTCATCGGAGACCATGAACAGTGCGCCGGGTGAAATCGATTCGGGTGCAAGCAGAGCGAGAGTCTTCTCGTCGAGGAGGTCTTCGGTCATGCGGGTCGCGGCGGTCGGGGCCAGCGAGTTGACGCGGATGCCCTTGCGTTCGCCCTCGATAGCGAGAACGTTCATCAGGCCGACGACGCCGGACTTCGCGGCGCCGTAATTTGCCTGGCCGAAGTTGCCGTAAATTCCCGATGCCGACGTAGTCATGAGGATGCGTCCGTAGTTCTGTTCGACCATGTGCGGCCAGACTGCCTTGGAACAGATGACGGAACCCATCAGATGCACGTCGATGACTTTGCGGAAGTCGTCGAGCTCGGCCTTGATGAAGGACTTGTCGCGCAGGATTCCGGCGTTGTTGATCAGGATGTCCACGCGGCCCCACTTGTCCACGGCCGTCGCGACCATGGCGGCAACGGCGTCGACGTCGGTGATGTCGCAGTGGTCCGCGATCGCCTCGCCACCCAACTCGACGATTTCCGCCACTACCTTGGCTGCTGCGGTATCAGCGCCGCCACTGCCGTTGACCGAGCCACCCATGTCGTTGACGACGACGCGTGCGCCGCGTGCGGCGAGGGCCAATGCATGCGAACGGCCGAGTCCGCCGCCTGCGCCTGTGATGATCGCTACCTTGCCGGAAAAATCCAACGACATTGGAAAACCTCTCTGATCTGGGATACTACTCAGTATTACTATGCGATAGCGTGGAAACAGTCAAGGGCCGGCAGGCAGTGCGAATGGGAGTGGAAGTCGAATGAGTAGTGATCTTCCGGACGTGCGATCCGCGATCATCACCAGCGCCGCCGACGCCTTTGCCGAAGACGGTTACGCGGCCACGACCATGGATTTGCTGGCCGATCGAATCGGGGCCACCAAAGGTCTTGTCTACTACCACTTTCGTTCGAAGTTCGACATCTACCTGGCAATCTACGAGCGCGGGATGAGCCTGCTCCGCGCGGAGGTCGAGTCTCGGATCGACGGGGCAGACAGCGGCCTCGCGCGTCTCGAAGCGATGTCGCACGCCCACCTGGTCAATCTCATGACACATCTCGGGTACCACCACACGATCCACCAAGGTGTCCGGGGCCAGATGAACTCCGCGCTCAAGCCGAGGCAACAGCAAGTCCTCGTGGAACTGAATTCGCTGCGACTCGACTACGAGAATCTGTTCGTCGACGTGATGACCGAAGGTGTCGCGGATGGTTCCATTCGTGCGAGCTCGCCGCGAATGGCGGCAAAAATACTCCTCAGCAGTCTCAACGGCATCGACCTCTGGTACCGAAGGCGTGAAGGGCAGACTTTGGCGGAGACGGAGTCGTTGGCGGACCAGATCGTCGAACTCTTGATCGGCGGATTGCGCGCTGCGAACTGACTGAAAGCTGCATTCGTCGAGCGGGTTTCCTCCGACCGGTTCGTGCTGTCCTGCGGCTTGTCGTTCGGTTTGTCCCGCTCTGACAGTCGGGGTAGCATGTTGGCGTCGTGCGCGGACTTGCGTAGGAATTCAGGGAAGAGGAGGTGTGGCTGTAATGCGTGGCCAACCTCCGAGTACCAACTGAAGCTGTAGCCGCCCGGGTTGTTCCGGTATTTTGCTGCAGCTTCATCGTGTGTTCATCGGCTTCGGCTTTGCTGTGAAGCAAGCGTCGTCGTTCACTCTTCCCTCGAAAGCTGTTCAGCATGCGCGAATTTCGTCGTTCACGGTCGGTACTGCCACGTCGTTCCGCGGGTCTCGGTGACTCACATCCCGGGCACTCGCGTGCCGCACGCACCGTCGTCAAGGCTGCCCCGCCCGAGGCGGTGGCGCCCGTCGAATCGACCGTCGTCAACAGTGGCGTGTACCGCGACGGCGAGCGGATAGCGTCGCCGTCCACGCTGGCGGAAGCACTGTCATGCCTTCCGGATTCGCAGTCGATGGCGTGGATCGGCATGTACCGGCCCGACGACGCCCAGTTGTATGCCGCTGCACAACATTTCGACCTCCACGAACTGGCGGTCGAGGATGCGATTGTCGCGCACCAGCGTCCCAAGCTCGAGCGCTACGGCAAGACACTGTTCGTGGTCCTGCGTGCTGCGCGGTACCGCGACGAGACCGAGCGGGTCGAATTCGGCGAGTTGCACATCTTCTGTGGTCCGAACTTCATTCTGACCGTCCGTCACAGTGAATCGCCGGATCTCTCGGCGGTGCGGACTCGCATGGAGAACGATCCTGACCTGTTGCGGTTGGGTACCGAGGCCGTTCTCTACGCCATTCTCGACGCAGTCGTCGACGGGTACGCCCCGGTGGTGGCCGGCCTGCAGAACGACATCGACGAGATCGAAACCGAAGTGTTCAGTGGCGATCCCGGAGTTTCGCGTCGCATCTACGAACTGACCCGTGAGGTGATCGAATTCCAGCGGGCGACGCGTCCGCTGCTGGGAATGCTGCGTGGGTTGTCGGCGGGGTTCGACAAGTACCACACGGACGAGGAACTCCAGCGTTACCTCCGCGACGTCACCGACCATGCGACGACTGTGGTGGAGCGGGCCGACGGCTTTCGTCAGTTGCTCGGAAACATCCTCACGGTGAACGCAACTCTGGTGTCGCAGAACCAGAACGAGGAGATGCGCAATCTGACGCAGGCGAGCTACGCGCAGAACGAGGAGATCAAGAAGGTCTCGGCGTGGGCGGCAATTCTCTTCGCGCCGACGCTTATCGGAACCGTGTACGGAATGAACTTCGACGACATGCCGGAACTGCACTGGCACTTGGGCTATCCGTTTGCGCTCTCGATGATGTTCTTGACGTGTGGAAGTCTCTACACGATCTTCAAACGTCGGGGCTGGTTGTAGAAAGCGCTGGTTGTAGAAGGCACTGGCTGTAGAAAGCGCTGTGCGCCTTGCCAACCGAGATCGGTTGGCAAGGCGCACAGGTGTTTTTCGGGAGGGCGCTCGAATCAGAGCGTTGCGACGCAGACCGTGAACTTACGTTCCGGGTGCTCGAATCCCGAGTCTGCCCCCGAACCGCATTCGTCGATCGACGTGGAGTTCTGCAGGATTTCGACGACCTCGACTACATTGGTGCCGCTGGTATCCGAGCATTCGATGCGGGCGGGCTCGTCCATTCCGCTGCCGAGGTCCATGCATCCGCCGACTACCCAGTCGACGTCGAGACAGACAGCGCCCTGCTCGTCACCCGCGAGGGTCTCGTAGTAGTACGAGTCGACATCGGAGGCACACTGATCAGAGGTGGGAACCTTGGCGACCACCTTGTAGTTGGAATCCTTGCTACCGCAGTCCGCGTTGTCGATTTCCGCGGCCGTCGTGGTACCGCCGAGCTTGACGCAATCACCGATCGACACGTCGATGTCGACGTCGCCGCCGTCGTCCGAACCCTCCTGGCCGGTGATCTTCGAGGTGGTCGGGGCTGCGGACGTAGTGGTCGAATCGGCAACCGAGGAAGATGATTCCGCAATGGCTTTCGGCTCGATGTCGGAACCGCAACCGACGGTGAAGGCGGCGATTGCAGAAGTTGCGATCACCGCAGTGCAAAGTCGCCGGACGATTCCGGACATAAGGACCCCTTTGTTGATTCTTGGATAATTCTGTTGGTTCGTAGATTGTTCGGGACCTATTCCAATACATCGGTAGTCGAATTGCCAACCGGACTGTCAGTATGGGTAGGTGGAGCTACCCCTGATGC
Source organism: Rhodococcus sp. IEGM 1406 (assembly GCF_030056745.1). NCBI lineage: Bacteria > Bacillati > Actinomycetota > Actinomycetes > Mycobacteriales > Nocardiaceae > Rhodococcus > Rhodococcus sp. IEGM 1406. The sequence continues at coordinate 1,036,038 of NZ_JASHKO010000001.1, forward strand.
CGCCGCTTGCCCCGATGCTCGCGAAGGCTGCGGCCACTGTGCCGCCTCAGCCCGAGTCCGGTGACCCGACGTGGTCGTACGAGCCGAAATGGGACGGATTTCGAGCAATCATCTTTCGTGACGGTGACGAAGTGGTGCTCGGGTCGCGAGGAGGAAAGGACTTGGCGCGGTACTTTCCCGAGGCGGTGGAAGCCGTCAAGTCTGAATTGCCCGAAAAATGTGTGGTGGACGGAGAACTGGTGGTTCCCCGTGAGATCGACGGTGTGACGCGCCTGAGTTGGGAAGCGCTCTCCGAGCGGATTCACCCCGCCGCGAGCCGCGTCGCATTGTTGTCGGAACAGACGCCCGCGCAATTTGTCGGGTTCGATTTACTGGCGCTCGGGGATCGCGACGTCTCGATCGAGGACTTCGGTGTGCGACGTGCGTTGCTCCTCGATTGCGTCGGTGGCGGGCCGAGTTGCCACGTCACGGCAGCGACGGCCGACAGCGCCGAAGCAATGGCCTGGTTCGAAACCTTCGAAGGCGCGGGCCTCGATGGGGTTGTCGCCAAGAAGCTGGCGGGACCGTACCTGCCGAACAAACGCGAGATGATCAAGGTGAAACACGCCAGGACCGCGGATGTCGTACTGCTGGGCTACCGTCCACACAAGAGCCAGCCGGGTATCGGGTCGATGCTTCTGGGTCTGTTCGACGGTTCCGAATTGAAGATGATCGGTGGCGCTTCGGCTTTCACCGCGGCGCGGCGGATCGAGTTGTTGGCCGAACTCGAACCTTTGCGCCTCGGGGACGACGTTGTGGCAGAGGGAGAGGCCAGCCGGTGGAGATCGGCCGCAGACCGCTCCTGGATTCCGCTTCGTCCTGAGCGGGTGCTGGAAGTGGCGTACGACCAGATGGAAGGGGAACGCTTTCGGCACGCCGCACGGTTCCTGCGCTGGCGTCCGGACAGGGTGCCCGACGAATGCACTTTCGATCAGTTGGAGGTTCCGGTGCGATACGACTTCGCGGATGTTCTTGCAGGTGGTAAGTGATGGCGAGTCCCGCAGAGGAACTGGACGTCGACGGGATCGCGGTCCGGTTGTCGAGCCCGGACAAGATCTACTATCCGCAGTTGGGTGAGGACGGCGGAACCAAACGGCATCTTGTCGAGTACTACCGAACGGTGGCGCTGCAGGGTGCAGCGTTGCGGGCGCTCCAAGATCGGCCAACGCATCTTCAGCGATTCCCCGACGGCATCGAGGGCGAAGAGGTTTACCAGAAGCGGCTGCCGGCAAAGCGGCCCGAGCACGTCGAATCCTGCGAGGTCACGTTCCCGTCGGGTCGCAAGGCTGACGTCCTTCGAGTGCGAAGTGCTGCGAACATCGTGTGGGCCGCCAATCTCGGGACTGTCACGTTTCATCCCTGGGCCGTGCGGTGCCCGGACACCGACCACCCGGACGAACTCCGCATCGATCTCGATCCGCAACCGGGGACCGGGTTCGACGAGGCCGTTGCCATCGCGGACGAGGTCCTTCGCCCTCTGCTCGCCGAGTTGGGATTGGAAGGATTTCCCAAGACGTCCGGTGGCCGAGGCCTTCACGTCTACATCCCGCTCGAGGCGCGCTGGGATTTTGTCGAGGTCCGCCACGCGGGTATCGCCCTCGCCCGTGAAGTCGAACGGCGTAGTGCCGATCGCGCCACAACCGCGTGGTGGAAGGAAGAGCGGGGTGAACGGATCTTCATCGACTTCAATCAGAATGCCCGAGACCGGACGATCGCGGCGGCGTATTCGGCTCGTAAGACGCCGATCGCAACTGTGTCCACGCCGGTGACCTGGGACGAACTGCGGGACGTGCATCCAGACGACTGCACCATCGCCACGGTTCCCGGCTTGCTCGCCGATCGTGGTGATCCGATGGAAGCGATGCACGACAAGGCCTTTGCCCTCGACGTTCTGTTGGAGATGTGGGAGAAGGATCTGGTGGCGGGACTTGGCGATCTGTCGTACCCGCCGAACTATCCCAAAATGCCCGGTGAACCCAAACGAGTTCAACCGAGCAAGGACCGCGATCGGAAGAACAAAGACGGGTAGCGTCAGAGGCGGACATATCGGGTAATTCGATTAGACGTCGAATGTACGGTCACGTCGAATGCACTGTGGGGGTTGGATATGGATCGCCGGAAAATGCGAGCAGCAGGCTTAGCGGCGGGTGGCGTGATTCTTGCCGCCTTCGGATTGTCACTCGGTAGCGGAACAGCGTCGGCCGCGACGTTGGATTGTTCGGCGCGCGGCCAAGATCAGACGATCGTCGACGGGTCATCCGCATGCCGAGCGGTGGCAGATCCCTCCAGTTACGCGATTTCACACGTGGAGGGCGATGGCGTCGGCGTCGCCGATTCGCGAGACGGTGGCCGGTCGGCGGGCGTCGGACTCTTCGGCGGCGTTGCTGCAGCGGAGTCGCGCGGTGGGCTGCTTGCCGCCGTTGCGTACGGCCCGGGTTCGCTCGCACTCGGTCGCACAGACTCCTCACCCTTTGCCGTGGTGCTCAGCGGACCTGGCGGCAGAGCGGCGGTGGGTGACGCGGACGTCGGGGCGATCTGCTCGGGTGGTCCCACCCTTGTTTTCAACCTTGCCACAGGTCAGGGATGTGTCAGCGACGGCACTTCGACGTGGGTCACCCCGTGAGTGCACCCCGGTCCTGAGCCTCTTGCGTGACAGTGGTCACAATGGTGTCAAGCTCCTGCCACCGATCCGGTGACCGGACAACTTGAATCAGCGGGGATCGGAGGACGCGATGGCTCCCAATGCACGACGGGGTTCGCTCGCCCGGGTGGAGGTGCCTTCGCGCACCGAGCTGTATGTGGACCGGCGATTCCTTCCCTTGGCCGACCGCTTCTTCGCGATGTATCGCCAACCGCAACAAGGCGGCGGCGCGCTGGTCGTGTACCTGGGCGGCGAGAAAGTTCTCGACATCTGGGCCGGCAATGCCGACCGCGACAGGCGCTGGGACCACGACACGGTGTCGCTTTCCTTCTCGACCGGCAAGGGCGTGGCCAGCACCGTCGTTCATCGACTCGCCGAACGCGGGCTGATCGACTACGACGCTCCGGTTGCTCAGTACTGGCCCGAATTCTCAGGGGCCGGCAAGGACAAGATCACCGTCCGGGAACTGATGTCACATCGCGCGGGCCTTCACCGCGTTCGCGGCCTGATGCCGCATCCCCTCGACCTGATGGACTACGACGCGGTCGTTGCCGCCCTGGCTGCCGAGAAGCCGGATCCGCGTCGGCTTCGAGGCCCCGGCTATCACGCTGTGACCTACGGCTGGTTGGTAGCCGAACTTGTGGCCAGGGTGTCCGGTCAGCCGTTCATCGACGTCGTACAAGCGGAGATAGCGAAGCCCCTCGGAGTCGACGAATTCTGGTACCGCGTACCCGAAACCGAGCGCCCACGGATCGCGAAGCTGTTCCCACATATCAACCCTGCGGGCTTGAACTGGGCCTTCGCGTCTACCGTGCTCTCACACGTCGGTCCGACTCGCGGACTCGCGGAGGCCGCGATGCCGGACGGTTTCGACGTCATGGTGCGCAACCCGGCTGTCCACGACGCCGTCATGCCGGGCTGGAACGGAGTGTTCAGCGCGCGTGCTCTCGCGAAGATGTACGGCGCCATCGCGAACGGCGGCGTGATCGACGGGAAGCGGTTCCTGAAGGAATCGACCATCGACCAGATGTCGACCATCCAGACTCGCGATCGGGATTACGTGCTGGCGGTGCGGCCCAACTGGACTCTCGGTTACCACCCGCCGATCATTGCCGCGCGGCGGCAGCCGCGGAATGCGATAGGCCACTACGGAGTCGGCGGTTCAGGCGCGTATGCGGACCTGTCCAGCGGACTCTCGCTCGGTTTCACCACCAACAGGTTGGGTAGTGCTGTGACAGCTCTCGGTGATCTTCGCCTTGCGAGGCTCGGCGCCGAGGCGCAGGAGTTGGTTCGTCGAATCTGACACGAAGGGAATGCCATGAGCAGCAACGTGTACCGGGTGACCGAGATCGTCGGCTCGTCCACCGAGAGCAGTGACGCGGCAATTCGCACCGCCATCGCCCGGGCGAACGAGACGGTGCGCAACCTCGAATGGTTCGAGGTGGTGGAAACTCGCGGCCACATCGAGAACGGCGCCGTGGCGCATTTCCAGGTCACGTTGAAGGTCGGCTTCCGGCTCGACGGCGACGAATCCTGAACCGTTCTTCATGAGTGTTGATCTCGCGGCAGCCGTCGGGTTCATGGCGGGACATGCCAGGACTCTCGATCGGCATCGGCTGAATTTGATTCTTGGACAGGGTGACCGGGCCGCGGCTTGTGCGGCCGTGGACGGTTATCGCAACCCGGACGGTGGGTACGGCTGGGGACTCGAACCGGATCTTCGCTCGGCAACCAGCCAACCTGGCGGAGCGCTGCATGCCTTCGAAGCCTTTGCCGACATCGGAACGCCGACGCCCAGAGCGGTCGAACTGTGCGACTGGTTGCAGACCAATTCGCTGGCAGGCGGCGGTTTACCCTTCGCCTTCCCGATTGCCGACCCAGCCGGGTGTGCGCCCTTCTGGGTGAGCGCGGACCCGTCGGCGCCGTCGTTGCAGATCACCAGCATCGTGTGTGCTGCAGCGGCTCGCGTTGCCGAATTCGACGAGGCCGTCGCCGAACATCCGTGGTTCGCCTCTGCCGTTCGATATTGCCTCGACGCGATCGACGGGGCGGATTCTCTGCATGCCCTCGAGCTCGCCTTTGCCTTGCAGTTTCTCGACGCGGTTCACCGGAACAGTCCCGAAGCGTCGTCGTTGGTGAGCACTCTTGGTTCGCGTATCCCGGCTGACGGCTTGGTTCACGTGGACGGGGGAGCCGAGGGCGAATTCATGCGGCCCCTCGATTTCTCACCGCTTCCTGGCGGTCCGACCCGCGCGTTGTTCGATGCAGCGGTGATCGACTCCGAACTGTCCGCGCTCGCTGCACGGCAAAACGACGACGGCGGTTGGGCGGTGGATTTCGACAGCTATTCGCCCGCCGCGGCGTTGGAATGGCGAGGTCACGCCACCGTGCAGGCGGTATGGCTGCTGAAGCGCAATGGGGTGATCTGAAAACGATTCTCGCGCCAAATTGGAACACGTTATAGTCTGGGAATCAGTTCGTGCTTCGTGTTTCAGGGATAGGGGAATGTCATGGCGTATGTGATCACGCAGCCGTGCTGCAACGACGCCTCGTGTGTTGACGTGTGTCCGGTCAATTGCATTCACCCGACACCGGACGAAGCTCCGTTCGCGACCACCGAAATGCTCTACATCGATCCCGACACCTGCATCGATTGTGGTGCGTGTGTGGACGAGTGCCCGGTCGAGGCGATCTTCCCGGACAACGAACTCGACGAGGACGACGCGCCGTACCTGCAGATGAACGCGTCGTACTTCGAGAAGCATCCGATGGGCCCGGATTGGCCCGAGCCGATCACGATGGCCAAGATCGATCCCGAACTGGGAACGCTGAAAGTGGCGATCATCGGCTCCGGCCCCGCAGCCTGCTATGCGGCGATGGAACTGACCGGCAAGCCTCGCGTCGAGGTCGACATGTTCGATCGGCTTCCCACTCCCTACGGATTGGTGCGCGCCGGCGTGGCGCCGGATCATCCCGGAACCAAAGGCGTCACCGACCAGTTCCGCGCCGTGGTCGCGAAAAAGACCGTGCGCTGCCACTTCAACGTCGAGGTGGGTACCCACATCTCGCATTCGGAACTCTTGGACCATCACCACGCAGTGATCTACGCGGTCGGCGCTGCCGGGGATCGCAAGCTCGAGATCCCCGGCGAGGAACTGCCGGGAAGTCATGCTGCCACCGAGTTCGTCGCCTGGTACAACGGGCACCCGGGATATGCCGATCGGACTTTCGATCTGTCCGGCGAGCGAGCGGTGATCGTCGGAAACGGCAACGTCGCACTCGACGTCGCACGCATCCTGGTGACCGACCCTGACCAGCTGGCGAAGACGGACCTCGCCGAGCACGCATTGGAAGCGCTGCGTAACAGCAAGATTCGTGAGGTCGTCATTCTCGGGCGTCGCGGGCCGGCGCAGGCCGCGTACACCAATCCCGAACTGTTGGCCCTCGGACAGATGGCGAACGTGGACGTAGTCGTCGACCCGATCGAAGCCGAACTCGACGAGGCCAGTCAGGCGTTCGTGGACAGCGATGCCGCGGAGCCGTCCGTGCTGCTCAAGGTCAAGCAGGCGCAGGAATTTGCTTCCCGTACCGCAGATCCTTCCCGCAAGCGGATCGTTCTCCGGTTCCTCACCTCGCCCGTCGAGATCCTCGGTGACGACGCAGTCGCGCAGGTGCGGATCGTGAAAAACGAGTTGGTGGCAACGCCGACCGGTCAACTCTCCGCCCGGCCTACCGAAACCGAGGAGACGATCGACACCTCCCTGGTGCTTCGGTCGGTCGGATACCGCGGTACACCGATGGCCGACTTGCCCTTCGACGACGCTCGCGGCGTGATCCCCAACGAGAACGGTCGCGTGATCGACACCCACACCGGCACGCCGATCCCGGGTGTCTACGTCGCGGGTTGGATCAAGCGCGGACCGACCGGCGTAATCGGCACCAACAAGTACTGCTCCGCCGAGACTGTGTCGATGATCTTCGACGACTTCGCTGGTGGGCGCCTCGCCACGCCGACCGAGGACGCTGACAAGTTGCAGGTTCTGCTGGCAGATCGGTCGCCGGATCAGGTGGACTACCAAGGTTGGCAGCGGATCGACAAGGCAGAACGAGCATCCGGTGCCGCCGCCGGTCGACCGCGAACCAAACTCATCTCCATCGAATCGATGTTGGCGGCTGCTCGCAGCGAGGGATAGCAACGTTTGGGCGAACATCCGAATTGCTCGATTGCCGCATTTGTGTGTTAATGACTATGGAAATGTGCGGTTTGCTCTCTTTGGCGTGCTCGGGTGTGTAGGTGTGCGCCCGGCGGGCGCGTCCGGATGGTGCATCGGCATCGGGACCAGGCGGGTATCGATGCCGGCCGCGCAAAATCCACGTGAGTACGTGGTCATTCGAGCGAAGGTAGTGACATGGGCAGCAAACAGGGTCGTCGGACGTCACGGGTTGCCGTGGCAATCGTCGGAGCGGTGGCTGCCGGCCTGGCTCTCGCCGGACCTTCCGCGGCCGTTCCTCTCTTCCCCGGTGGACCGGACATTCCATTGCCCGTCATTCCCGGCGTTCCGTACCTCGATCCGGCGATTCCGGTTCCGGGCATCCCGGGTACACCGATTCAGGCTCCCATCGGCGCTCCCAACTTCTCCGCGCCGTCGCTCAACCCGTCGGCGGGTGAGACAGTCGGCATCGCGCAGCCGATCATCATTCGTTTCAACGAGGCAGTCGGCGACCGTGCCACGGCCGAGCGCGCGATTCGCGTGACCACCGATCCTCCGGTCGATGGCAGCTTCTATTGGATCAACGACAGCCAGGTCCGTTGGAAGCCGGCACAGTTCTGGCCGGCGAACATCTCCGTGACCGTCGACGCCGGTGATTCGCACTCCACGTTCAACATCGGTGACGCACTCGTCACCGTCGCGGACGACAACACCAAGCAGGTCACCGTCACCCGCAACGGTGAGGTCGTGCGCACCATGCCGACGTCGTTCGGCAAGCCGGGGCACGAAACACCGAACGGCACGTACATCGTCGGCGAGCAGCTGCGCGACATGTACATGGATTCGTCCACGTACGGCGTTCCGATCGATTCTCCCGAGGGTTACCGCACCTACGTCGAGTACGCGACACGAATTTCCTACAGTGGCATCTTCGTCCATGCCGCTCCGTGGTCGGTAGCGCAACAAGGTTTCACCAACGTCAGCCACGGCTGCCTCAATGTCAGCACCGAAGACGCCAAGTGGTTCTTCGAGAACGCAGGCAAGGGTGACCCGGTGATCGTGCAGAACACCGCAGGTGGAGTCCTCAGCGGCGCCGACGGATTGGGTGATTGGAACCGCTAGACATCGACGAGGAAGGCCCTGCGCGAGAAGTATTCGCGCAGGGCCTTTTTCGTGTCGCGTTCAGCTCGAGTGTCTTGTACGTTCACCATTCATTCGTTGCGAGCGGTCAGACTGCCTCAGTGAGATCGAGTCCGGAAAGAACGCTGCCCACTTCAGGCAAGCCAGGTCTGTGGGGCAGACCATGGCGTGATTACGCGCTCTTTGCGCTCTTGGTAGGTCCCAATCTCGCGTTGCTGATCTTGTTCACCTATCGCCCGCTGGTGGACAACATCCGACTTTCGTTCTTCGACTGGAACATTGCGGACCCGAAGGCGACGTTCATCGGGCTGAGCAACTACCGCGAGTGGTTCGGACGAAGCGACACCTGGCAGATCGTCACCAACACAGTGGTATTCACATTGGTCACAGTGGTGGGTTCGATGGTCATCGGTCTGGCGTTGGCCATGCTGCTCGATCGCAAGCTCGTCGGGCGAAACCTGGTCCGGTCGGCGATCTTCGCGCCGTTCGTGATCTCCGGTGCAGCGATCGGTGTCGCGTTTCAGTTCGTCTTCGACCCCAACTTCGGTCTGATCCAGGATCTCCTGCACCGCGTCGGACTCCAATCGCCCGACTTCTATCAGGACCCCCACTGGGCGCTGTTCATGGTGACGGTGACATACATGTGGAAGAACCTCGGCTACACGTTTGTCATCTATCTCGCTGCGCTGCAAGGAGTTCGGCAAGAATTGAACGAAGCCGCCGAAATCGACGGTGCCAAGCCGTGGACCAAGTTCCGCCGGGTGCTCCTACCTCAGTTGCGCCCGACGACGTTCTTCCTCTCCATCACCGTCATGCTCAACTCGCTCCAGGTCTTCGACATCATCAACGTCATGACCCGTGGTGGCCCGCTGGGTACAGGGACGACGACGATGGTCTACCAGGTGTACAACGAGACATTCCGAAACTTCCGGGCGGGCTACGGCGCGACGGTTGCCACCATCATGTTCTTGATCCTGCTGATCATCACCGTCTACCAGGTTCGTGCCATGGATCGGGGAGAAGAGAAATGACAGCGGTAGAGGAAAAGAAAAGCGCTGCTCCGACTTCCGTCGTCCGACCCGGGCCGGATCGCAAGAACGTGGACCGGCGTGAGGTCGGTGTGAAGATCCTCGGCTACGCGGCAATGGTGATCGCCTTGGTCATCATCGTCCTGCCGCTCTACTGGATCGTGATGACCTCGTTCAAGGAGCGTCCGGAGATCTACACGCAGCCTGCAACGTGGTGGCCGTCATCGCTGCATCCCGAAAACTATTCCGAAGCAACGACATCGGTTCCGTTCTGGATGTTTTTGCGGAACTCGATAGTGATCACGACGATACTGTCCGCGGCGAAGTTCGTTCTGGGGACTCTCAGCGCCTATGGGCTGGTGTTCCTGCGCTTCCCGGGGAAGAACTTCGTCTTTCTCGGAATCATCGCCGCATTGATGGTTCCGAACCAGATCACCGTGATCTCGAACTACGCGCTCGTGGCAGAGTGGGGCTGGCGTAACACGTTCCAGGGCATCATAGTTCCGCTTGCGGGTGTAGCCTTCGGTACGTTCCTCATGCGCAACCATTTTCTCTCGATACCTTCGGAGATCATCGAGGCAGCGCGGATGGACGGCGCCGGCCACTGGCGGCTTCTCTGGCGAGTGGTGCTCCCCGTTTCCGGGCCCACGATGGTGGCGTTCGGCATCATCACGGTGGTCAACGAATGGAACGAGTACCTGTGGCCGTTCCTCATGTCCGACGATTCCTCGGTGGCGCCGCTGCCGATCGGATTGACCCAACTGCAGAACAACGACGGACTCACCAACTGGGGTCCCGTCATGGCAGGAACGGTACTGACGATGCTACCGATCCTGGTGATTTTCCTTCTGCTGCAACGACACATGATCAAAGGCCTCACCTCCGGTGCGGTCAAGGGCTGACAGCTTTTCCCGTCACATTTCTTTCTCGAGGAGCAGTAATGGCAAACATGAACAGACGCGGATTTCTGAGCCTCGGCGGTGCAATCGCCGCCGGCGCAGCACTGACCGCGTGCGCGGGATCCGGTGGTTCCAGCGCTGATGCTGCGGGAACATCCGGTGCGTCGGGTGAGTCCAACACCATCACCTTCTGGTCGAACCACCCGGGTAAGTCCACCGACGTGGAGAAGGAATTGATCAACCGCTTCCAGACCAAGTACCCGGACTTGAAGGTCAACTTGGTGGACGGCGGCAAGAACTACGAAGAGGTGGCGCAGAAGTTCAACGCTGCTCTCTCCGGCGGAGATGTTCCCGATGTGGTTGTGCTGTCGGATGTCTGGTGGTTCAACTACGCACTTGCCGGGGCAATCGAGCCGCTCGACGGACTCTTCTCCGAGGTGGGCGTCGACTCGGCCGACTACGTCGACTCGTTGCTCGCCGACTACCTGTTCCAGGGCAAGCACTACGCACTTCCCTATGCGCGGTCGACGCCGTTGTTCTACTACAACAAGGCGGTCTGGTCGCAGGCCGGACTTCCCGACCGTGGGCCTGCAACGTGGCAGGAGTTCGACGAGTGGGGACCTGAGCTGCAGAAGGTCGTGGGCAACGGCAAGTTGGCACACGGGTGGGGCAACGCGAAGGATTACCTCGGCTGGACCTACGAAGGCCCCATCTGGACCTTCGGCGGATCGTACTCCGACCAGTGGAATTTGCAGCTCGACAATGAGAAGACCATTGCCGCAGGGCAGTTCCTCTCCAGCATGATTCACGACAAGAAGTACGCCGCGGTCTCCACTGACATCGCAAACGAATTCGGTACGGGCATCCTGGCGTCGACCATCGCGTCGACGGGTGACCTGTCCGGCATCAAGAAGACTGCCAACTTCGACTTCGGCACCGCGTTCCTCCCGGCGGTGGACGGAACTCCCGGTTGCCCCACCGGCGGCGCCGGGCTCGCCATCCCGTCCAAGATCTCCGATCAGCGTAAGAAGAACGCGCTCAAGTTCATCGACTTCATCACCAATGGTGAGAACACGGCGTACTTCTCGCAGAACGTCGGCTACATGCCGGTCCGCAAGTCGGCAACGTCGGAGCCGAGCATGAAGGCATTCCTCGACGCGAATCCGAACTCCCGTACCGCTGTGGATCAGCTTTCGCGTACGCGCTCGCAGGACTACGCACGCGTGTTCGTCCCGGGTGGCGATCAGATCATCGGCACCGGACTCGAGCAGATTGCTCTCCAGAAAGCCGACGTCGCATCGACATTCGCCGGCGTTGCCACCCAGTTGCAGCAGATCATCGACCGGCAGATCACCCCAAAGCTGCCGAAGTAGTAGGAGAGAACACTCATGGCCAACGTGCAATTCGCGGGAGTCACGCACCGCTACGAAGGAACCGATCGACCGGCAGTCGACCGTCTCGACCTCGACATCGCCGACGGTGAGTTCCTGGTACTCGTAGGGCCTTCCGGTTGCGGTAAGTCCACCAGCCTGCGAATGCTCGCCGGTCTCGAATCCGCGTCGGACGGCCGGATCGAGATCGGCGGCACGGACGTCACGCATCTCGCGCCGCGAGCACGTGACGTCGCCATGGTGTTTCAGAGTTACGCGCTGTACCCGAACATGACCGTCGAGCAGAACATGGGTTTTGCGCTCCAGAACGCGGGAGTGGGAAAGTCCGAACGGCGGGAGCGGGTACTCGAGGCAGCACGGATGCTTGAACTCGAACCGCTGCTCGGACGTAAACCGGCAAAGTTGTCCGGTGGGCAACGTCAGCGAGTTGCCATGGGTAGGGCCATCGTTCGCCATCCCAAGGTGTTCTGCATGGATGAGCCGCTCAGCAATCTGGACGCCAAACTACGCGTGAGCACGCGGTCGCAGATCGCTGCCTTACAGCGTCGACTCGGCACCACGACGGTCTACGTCACCCACGATCAGGTCGAGGCGATGACGATGGGGGACCGGGTGGCGGTGATGCTGGACGGTCGTTTGCAGCAGGTGGCGAAGCCGCGGGAACTTTACGACAACCCCGTCAACACCTTTGTGGCCGCCTTCATCGGATCGCCCGGCATGAACCTGATCGAAGCGCCGGTCGAGGGTACCGTCGCAGTGCTCGGTGACCTGCGGATTCCGCTGCCCACCGGGGCGTCCGAGCGGGAGCGGGTCGTCGTGGGAGTGCGTCCCGAGTCGTGGGATCTGGTGGGAGCGTGGCGAAAGGGCTCGCTGGCCGTGGATGCCGACCTGCTTGAAGAGCTGGGCGCCGAATCGTTCGTCTATGCAAAGGGTGCCCCGGATTCGCAGTGGCAGAGCCGATCCGGCCGAATTGTCATTCGCGTCGATCGGAAGATGTCGGTGGCACCGGGGGAGTCGCTTCATCTGCTGCCCAAGGCCGGCGAGGTGTACTTCTTTTCCGCGGAGACCGGGGTACGTCTGTAGCGATACTGTGTGCGGCATGACCGTCGCACGTTCGCTATTGCTGTTCGTACTCGCCGCGCTGCTCGAGATCGGGGGCGCGTGGTTGGTGTGGCAGGGAATTCGCGAGCACAAGGGCTGGATCTGGGTAGGGCTCGGCGTCACCTCGCTCGGTCTCTACGGTCTGGTCGCGACCATGCAACCCGATGCGAACTTCGGGCGCATCCTCGCCGCGTACGGCGGGATCTTCGTAGCGGGTTCACTGCTGTGGGCGGTGGTGATGGACGGATTCCGCCCGGATCGTTTCGACATCGCCGGTGCGCTGATCTGTCTGGTCGGCGTCGGGGTGATCATGTACGCCCGGTAGGGCCTTCGGCCCCGTGCGCGCTCAGGGAGTCCAGGGGGTCCTTAAGCGCGCACAGGGGCTTGCCCTTGCTACCAGATCTTCACACGCTTCTCCGGCTCCAAATACAGTGCGTCACCTGGCTTGACGTCGAACTCCTCGTGGAACGTGTCGAGGTTGCGGACGACGCCGTTGCACCGGAACTCCGGCGGCGAGTGCGGGTCGACGGCCAGACGGCGAAGCGCTTCGGCCTCACGGGCCTTCGTGCGCCATACCTGCGCCCACCCGAAGAACACGCGCTGCAGACCGGTGAGTCCGTCGATGACCGGAGGTTCGGTACCTTCGGTCGCGATCTTGTACGCCGCGATCGCGATCGACAGCCCGCCGAGATCGCCGATGTTCTCGCCGATCGTGAATTCACCGTTGACGTGGTGGCCCGGCAGTTCCTTGGGCTCGAACTCGTTGTACTGCTCGATGAGAGCCTTTGTGCGCTTGCCGAATTCGCTACGATCCTCGTCGGTCCACCAGTCGACCATGTTGCCGTCGCCGTCGTACTTGGCGCCCTGATCGTCGAAGCCGTGCCCGATCTCGTGGCCGATGACGGCGCCGATACCCCCGTAGTTGGCGGCGTCGTCGGCTGCGGCGTCGAAGAACGGCGGCTGGAGAATGGCTGCGGGGAACACGATTTCGTTCATGCCTGGGTTGTAGTAGGCGTTGACGGTCTGCGGCGTCATGAACCACTCGTCACGGTCCACGGGGCCACCCAGCTTGGACAGGTCACGGTCGTACTCGGCGGCGTATCCACGACGGTAGTTGCCCACCAGGTCGGTAGCCGAGATATCGAGACCGGCGTAGTCGCGCCACTTGTCGGGGTAACCGATCTTCGGGGTGAACTTCTCGAGCTTGGCCAACGCGGCCTCACGAGTCTGCGGGCTCATCCACTCGAGGTCGGAGATGTTGCGGCGGTACGCCTCCTGCAGGTTGGCGACCAGTTCCAGCATGCGGGTCTTCGCCTCAGCGGGGAAGTGACGGTCGACGTAGAGCTTGCCGACGGCCTCGCCGAGCAGATCCTGAACCAGGCTGACCCCGCGCTTCCAGCGCTCACGGTTCTCTTCGGTACCCGAGAGCGTGGTGCCGTAGAAAGCGAAGGTCTCGTCGACCAGCGCGGAATGCAGGTAGGGGGAGCGAGCGTGCAGCACCTTCCACGCCGCCCATGCCTTCCAGTCGTCGAGTGACTCCGACGCCCAGAGTGCAGTGAAGGTGTGCAGGAAATCGGGCTGGCGAACCACGATCTCGGCGAACTTCTCCGAATCGGCGCCGAGACCGGACAGCCATGCCGCCCAGTCCAAACCGGGGTTCTGCTCGGTCAGTTCCTCGAAGCCCACGAGGTTGTAACTCAGATCTGCGTCACGACGCTTGACGACGTCCCAATGCCCGGCCGCGATCTTCTTCTCGAGTTCGAACACACGCTGTGCGTCGTAGCCGACGCCGGCGAGGGTGAACATCTTGTCGATGTGCGCGACGTACTTCTCGCGGATCTCCGCGTAGTTGTCCTCGCGGTAGTACGACTCGTCGGGCAGGCTGATTCCCGACTGGCTGAAGTGGATCAGGTACCGCTCGGAGTTCTTGGCATCGGTGTCGACGTAATGCGAGATGGCACCGCCGACGCCGACGCGCTGGTGGCGTCCGATCACGGTGGCCAACGACGACCTGTCCGGCGCATCGGCGACGGCGTCCAGCTCGTCGTCGATGGGGCTGAGGCCCGCGGCCTCCACGGCGTCGGCGTCCATGAAGCTCGAGTACAGGTCGCCGATGCGCTGTGCATCGGTACCGGCGGCAGAGTTGGACTCCGCGGCTTCGGTGATGATGGTCTGTACGTCTTCTTCGGCCTTGTCGTAGAGCGTCCGGAAGGCCCCGTCGACTGCGCGGTCTGCCGGAATCTCGTATTCGGCGAGCCATTTTCCGTTGACGTGGACGAACAGATCGTCCTGCGCCCGTGTGTCGCCGTCGAGGTGGGTGAGGTCGATGCCTGAGCGATGAGCCGTGGTCATTTCTCCATCCTTACACGATCATGACGAACTGCTCGGTGTGTGCGTGATCGCTCCACACCCCAGTTCATCTCTTGTGCTGGGCAACGTCGGTACCGCATGGCACGATCGAATACGTGACCAGCAGACCTGCCGCAGATCCGCACCTGCAGGACCTCGCGCGACTACGACGCGTGCGTGACCGTATCGACCGGGAGTACGCGCGGCCTCTGGACGTGGAGGCGCTCGCGCGGGGAGTGAACATGTCTGCGGGGCATCTCAGTCGCCAATTCCGTCAGGCGTACGGCGAACCGCCGTACGCATACCTGATGACCAGGCGAATCGAGCGCGCAATGGCGTTACTGCGCCGCGGGGACCTCAGTGTCACGGACGTCTGCTTCGAAGTCGGCTGCAGCTCTCTCGGCACTTTCAGCAGTAAGTTCACCGAATTGGTAGGGGTCCCGCCCAGCGTCTATCGGCGCGAGGCCGAGCAGTCGACGGCCGGAATGCCGTCCTGCGTGTCCAAACAAGTCACCAGACCGATCAGGAATCGAGAAGCGCAGAACCCACAACCGCAATTAACGTGATCGCCATGGACATCACCATTCACTCGAGTTTCCTTCCGCAGGACGACCCTGACGCCGCCCTGAACTTCTACCGCGACACCCTCGGCTTCGAGGTGCGCAACGACGTCGGCTACGACGGGATGCGTTGGATCACGGTGGGGCCGCCCGGCCAGCCCGGCACCTCCATCGTGTTGCATCCGCCGGCCGTCGATCCCGGAATCACCGACGACGAGCGCCGCACCATCATCGAGATGATGGCCAAGGGCACGTACGGCGGACTTCTTCTGGCCACCAAAGATCTGGACGATACGTTCGAGCGGCTTCAGGCCGGCGACATCGACGTCGTCCAGGAACCGACCGAGCAGCCGTACGGCGTTCGCGATTGCGCCGTCCGCGACCCAGCGGGAAACCTGATCCGTATTCAAGAACTGCGCTGAGCCCGTCAACTGCGCTGAGACCGTCGGCGATCGACTGACAGATGGAGACACGATGACTGCCCTGCACACTGCAGACAGCCACGATTTGATCCGCGTGCAAGGCGCGCGGGTGAACAATCTCGAAGACATCAGCGTCGAGATCCCGAAGCGGAGGCTGACGGTATTCACCGGCGTCTCCGGTTCGGGAAAGAGCTCGCTGGTGTTCAGTACGATCGCCGCGGAATCGCAGCGGATGATCAACGAGACCTACAGCGCTTTCGTTCAAGGATTCATGCCGACGCTCGCGCGGCCGGACGTCGATGTTCTCGACGGCCTGACCACCGCGATCATCGTCGATCAACAGCGGATGGGCGTCGACCCGCGCTCGACAGTCGGAACCGCCACCGACGCCAACGCGATGCTCCGTATCTTGTTCAGCCGTCTCGGAAAGCCTCACATCGGTTCGCCTCAGGCGTTTTCGTTCAACGTGGCCTCGATCTCCGGAGCAGGCGCGGTCACGATGGAACGCGGCGGACGTCAGACGAAAGAGCGTCGTAGCTTCAAGATCACCGGCGGCATGTGTCCGCGATGTGAGGGACGAGGGGCGGTCAACGATTTCGATCTGACCGCGTTGTACGACGACACCAAGTCGCTCAACGAGAGTGCGATCACGGTCCCCGGCTACAGCATGGAGGGTTGGTACGGCCGGATCTACCGCGGCTGCGGTTTCTTCGATCCCGACAAGCCGATCAAGAAGTACACCAAGAAGGAACTGAACGATCTGCTCTACAAAGAGCCGACCAAGATCAAGGTCGAAGGCATCAACCTGACGTACACGGGTCTGATTCCGCAGATTCAGAAGTCGTTCCTCGCCAAGGACGTCGACGCGATGCAGCCCCACATCCGGGCATTCGTCGAGCGGGCGATCACGTTCACCACCTGCCCTGAATGTGACGGGACGCGTTTGAGCGAGGGCGCGCGGTCGTCGAAGATCAAGGGCGTCAACATCGCCGACGCCTGCTCGATGCAGATCAGCGATCTCGCGGAATGGGTCAGCGGTCTGAAGGAACCATCGGTCGCGCCTTTGCTCACGACGCTCGGCGAAACGCTCGACTCCTTCGTGGAGATCGGACTCGGCTACCTCAGTCTCGACCGTCCGTCGGGAACGCTGTCCGGTGGTGAAGCTCAGCGCACCAAGATGATTCGGCACCTGGGTTCCTCGCTCACCGACATCACGTATGTATTCGACGAGCCCACTACCGGCCTGCATCCGCACGACATCGCGAGGATGAACGATCTTCTGCTGCGCCTGCGGGACAAGGGCAACACCGTGCTCGTTGTCGAGCACAAGCCGGAGACGATCGTGATCGCCGATCACATCGTCGACCTCGGGCCAGGCGCGGGTAGCGCCGGTGGAAACGTCTGCTTCGAGGGCACAGTCGATGGCTTGCGAGCCAGCGATACGGTCACCGGGCGTCACTTCGACGACCGGGCCGCCCTCAAGGAGACCGTGCGGGAGTCCACCGGAGCAATCGAGATTCGTGGAGCGAACTCACACAACCTCCAAGATGTAGATGTCGACGTACCGCTCGGTGTACTGGTCGTGGTGACTGGTGTGGCCGGATCGGGTAAGAGTTCGCTGATCCACGGCTCGCTCGCGAAACGCGAGGACGTGGTGTCGGTCGATCAGAGTGCGATCCGCGGCTCGCGTCGGAGCAACCCGGCAACGTATACCGGGCTGCTCGACCCGATCCGCAAGGCATTCGCGAAGGCCAACGGCGTGAAGCCGGCGCTCTTCAGTGCCAACTCCGAAGGCGCCTGCCCGACGTGCAACGGCAACGGCGTCATCTACAGCGACCTGGCGATGATGGCCGGCGTTGCCACTCTCTGCGAGGAGTGCGAAGGCAAGCGCTTCCAGGCGGAAGTTCTCGAATACAAATTCGGTGGCAAGGACATCAACGAGGTTCTCACGATGTCGGTGGCCGAGGCCGAGGAGTTCTTCGGCGACGGTGAGGCGAAGACGCTCGCTGCGCACAAGATCCTCGCCCGACTGGTCGACGTGGGGCTCGGGTACCTCACGATCGGCCAGCCGTTGACGACGCTGTCGGGCGGTGAGCGTCAGCGCATCAAGCTGGCGACGCACCTCGGCGAGAAGGGTGGCGTGTACGTCCTCGACGAGCCGACCACCGGACTGCACCTGGCCGACGTCGAGCAGTTGCTCGGCCTGCTCGATCGACTCGTCGATTCCGGTAAGTCCGTCATCGTCATCGAGCACCACCAGGCCGTGATGGCGCACGCCGACTGGATCATCGACCTCGGCCCTGGAGCCGGTCACGACGGCGGTCGGATCGTCTTCGAAGGCACTCCCGAGGAGCTCGTCGCCGACGGCTCCACCCTCACCGGAAAGCACCTCGCGGCATACGTCGGCGGCTGACCTGGCTCCTACCTCAGGCGTCGATACCCAGGTTGATGACGGCGAGGTAGGAACCGTCCGACTGCTTCTCGACGGTCATGAGGCCGGTGTCGTCGTAGATACCGTCACTGGCGTTGTTCGTGTTGTTCTCACGACCGGTGTGCTCGCTGTACGGGGACTGCGAGTACACCTCGTCGAGAAGGGTCTCGTCGAAGAAGGTCTGCGACGTGAGGACCGTCTTCTTGTCGATGTGCACCTTGACGTGAATGTGGGTGGTGCGGCCCATGTACCAGCCGGGAAAGATCGTGGTGAACTGCGCGATGCCGTTTGCATCGGTGGTCTGGGCGCCGCGCAGGTAGGTGCCGTCGTCGGTGGTGGTGGCTTCGGTGTCGCCGACGCTGTACGAACCGTCGGAGGTCTCTCCGGAACCGCCCATACCGCCGCCCATTCCTCCGGGTGCGCCTGACGGAGGTTCGCCCATTCCACCTCCGGGTGCACCTGACGGAGGTTCACCCATCCCGCCGGCCGGGGGAGTTCCGCCGCCGCCACCGCCGCCGCCGTTGGCGCTCAGCGAACCGGATTCGAAGCCGGAGTACACGCCGCCGGCGTCGCAGTGCCAGATCTCGACGACGGCGTTGGAGACCGCGCCGATGCTGCCGTCGACGTTGCACTGGCTGTTGTCCTGCACGCGCATTGCCACCTGCAGTGTGGTGCCCGGACGGTCTTCGCGGATGTCGCCGCGAATGGAGTCGACGTCGAACCAGTAGGGGCCCTGTGTCTCTTCCTTGCTCATGACGCACTGCGGTGCTTTGGCCAGAAGTGCGGTGACGGCATCGCCGGACGTGGCCGCTGCGGAAGCGCCGGAAGTGGTTGTCGCCGATGCAGCCGCGGCCGAAGTCGTCGTGGCGGTGCCACTGTTACCGGAACAGGCTGCGATGAGCCCGCCGAGACTGATGGTTCCGCCGAGAGCGAGGGCCCGTCGACGGCTCACGCGTAGCCTGCTCGCTTCGATGTCTTTGTTCACGCCGCTGTACCTCCATTGTGTGGGCTGTTGTCTCAATGGTGGACGGGCGACCTGGTGCGGAACTGGTTATCCGCTGTGAACTTGCTGGGAGAGCATCTGGATGCTCGAGGTGGCCCGTACGTAGACCTGCCCGCCGGCGTCGACGATGCGAGTTTCGATCAGCGCGAGCCTGCGCCCGGCGCGAATCACGGAGGCTTCGGCGCGCAAGACCGGCCCACCGATGTCGGGTGATCGCAGGAAGTCGATCTTGTGGTCGAGGACGCGATAGTCCTGATCGGCGCTGGTCAGGGTCTGTGCTGCCAGTCCCGTAACGGCGTCGACTGCCGAGATGAGGACACCACCCTGCACGGCGCCCAGCGGGTTGGCCATCCAGGCCACGGGTGAGAACTCACCGACGACGGAACCTGGCGTCACGTCGACGACAGCAAGATCGAGTAGCCCGGCGAGCGGTCCGCGTTCGAGTTTGCCGCCTCGGATACCTTCGACGACGTCGGACCCCGACAACCCACTCAGGTTGCTCGTTTTCTCCGGCGTCGGGACCGGTAGCGGCGCACCGTCCACGTAGTCGTCGATTCCGACGACGGGTGGACGCGAGACCACCATTGCGCGGCCGGCCATCACGGCCAGGAGGGTACCGTTCTCGTCGCGAAGTTGACCGGACGCGAGCCCGACGCCGTCGTCGAGATGCACGAGCGTGCCGGTGGCGCCGACGTCTGCGAGAGCGGGAATGTCGGCGCCCGCGCTGACCGTGACCTGCGCGAGCACGGATTGATGGCCCGAGGTCAGCCCCGAGTACACCGCGCCGCCCATGGCACCGTCGATCATGACGCCGATGGAACCGAGCACCGTCTTGCCACGGTGATCGTGGAAGCGCGGGCCGACTGCCTGCGCGAAGGCCAAGTCGCCAGGCACGACCGATACGGCGCGCACACCCATCAAGGTGTTGAGGGGGTCAAGTTGCGTGACGGGTGCGGCGGAGTTGTCGATGCTCATCCGTCGAGTATCTCCAGCGCACCCAGTCCTGCCGAGACCGGGTCTCAACCACCGATACGTGAATGCATCTCCCAGACGAGGACTTCCGCCCCGGCGTCGGAGGTCAGTTGCTGCCCACCCGAATCGCTCAACCGGACGGCATCACCCTCGTACAGTGTGCCGACGCACTCCATCTCGGCAGTGCCCTGCGCAACGAAGACGTGCAGGAACGGTGCGCTGGGAAGATTCACGGAGGTGCCGGGCAGAATCCGCGCGACGTGCATGGCAGCGTTCTTGTTGTTGATGCGAATCGCCGAATGATCCTTGTAACGGTCCATTCCGGAGGCGACCGGGATCAGACCGCCGCGCAGCAGTTCGTCGTCGATCTCGAGTTGCTCGTACCCGGGTGTGAGTCCGCCTTCGTCCGGTACCACCCACATTTGCACGAAATGTACGGGGTCGGAATGCTGTTCGCCGCCGAGGCGCCACGAATCGTTCTTCTCGCTGTGCATGATTCCGGTGCCGGCACTCATACGCTGGGCGAGTCCGGGATAGATGACGCCGCTGTGGCCGATGGAGTCCTGGTGCACGAGTGAACCGCGAAGCACCCACGTCACGATTTCCATGTCCTTGTGGGGGTGGGTGTCGAAGCCGGTACCCGCCAGAACGGTGTCGTCGTTGTTCACGAGCAGCAGTCCGTGATGGGTGTTGTCCGGATCGTAGTGCTGTCCGAACGAGAACGAATGCTTCGAATCCAGCCAGGAGACGCGGGATTTCAAGCGATCACCGGAGCGGTGCACATCGATGTGCGGTGTCGTCCGTGGGGCCTGTGCTCGACCAGATGCCATGGCTCCTCCTTCTGTGCCACCGGGATCCACCACTGCCGGATCCACCACTACCGGCATCCACCCTACGACGAACCTGCTGTGTAGTCCGAGCATTGGGCGTACTCGGTGGTGTCGTCAGTTCGCCGACGCGTGCATCTCCCACACGAGTATCTCGGCATCGTCGATTCCCTGGACGAGGTGACCTCCAGTATCCTTGAGTCGCAACGAATCTCCCGCTCCGAGTAGTCCGACTCCCTCGACGTCGACGGTGCCGCTGGCAACGAACCCGTGCACGTACGGTGCGTCCGGTAGGAATACCGACCCGCCGGTCTCGAGGCGTGCAACATGAAGTGCCGCATGTTTGTTGTGCAGACTGATCGCGCTGTGATCGCGATGCGCGGGCATCCCCGACGCCAAGGTGATCAGGCCGCCACCGTCGAGTTCGGAATTGATGTCGAGTTCCTGATAACTCGGAGTGACTCCGGATTCGTCCGGCGGAATCCACATCTGGACGAGGTGAACGGGTTCGGTGACACGGGAGCCATCGGCCCGCCAGCGATCGTTGCGCTCGGAGTGCAGGATTCCGGAGCCGGCGCTCATTCTCTGTGCGAGGCCCCGATGGATGACACCGGAGTGCCCGGCGGAATCCTGGTGAACCAGCGATCCGCTGAGCACCCACGTCACGATCTCGGTGTCGCGGTGCTGATGGGTGTCGAAACCGGAGTCGGCTTCGATGATGTCGTCGTTGTTCACCAACAGAAGTCCGTGCGCGTACGCGGCGTGATCGAAGTTTCCCGCGAAGGGGAAACTGTGACGCGCCGTGAGCCAGCCGTAGTCGAGGTGCCTACGTTCGTCCGCTCGTTGGACGACCGTCGACGACATGTCAGCTCAGCTTCTCGTGTGCTGCCGGGATGGATCCTAGGCGTCCGGCCTGGAAGTCCTCGAAAGCCTGCATGACCTCGGACTTGGTGTTCATGACGAACGGTCCGGCCATGGCGATCGGCTCGCGGATCGGCTTGCCGCCGAGGATGAAGACCTCGAGGGATTCGGTCCGTGAATCCTGGCGATCGGAAGCGGCGACGGTGATGGAGTCACCGCGTCCGAAGACAGCCGTCTGCCCGGTTCGAATGGGTCGACGCTCGGCTCCGACCGTTCCTTCGCCGGCGAGCACGTAGACGATGGCGTTGAACTCGGGGTTCCAGGGAAGAGTCAGGCTCGCACCCGGGGCGACAGTGGTGTGGGAGAGCGCGATGGGCGTGTAGGTCGATCCGGGTCCGGCGTGGCCGGCGATGTCTCCGGCGATGACGCGTACCAGGGCTCCGCCGTCCGACGAGGAAAGCAGGGCCACCTTGTTGCCGGTGATGTCCTGGTACCGCGGCGCTGCCATCTTGTTGTCGCGGGGCAGGTTGACCCACAGTTGGACGCCGTGGAACAGGCCGCCGCTGACGACGAGGTGCTCCGGCGGAGTTTCGATGTGGAGGATGCCGCCGCCGGCGGTCATCCACTGGGTGTCGCCGCCGCCGATCACACCGCCGCCGCCGTTGGAGTCCTGGTGCTCCATGATGCCGTCGATCATGTACGTGACGGTTTCGAAGCCGCGGTGCGGGTGCCACGGAGTGCCCTTGGGCTCTCCGGGTGCGTAGTTGACTTCACCCATCTGGTCCATGTGGATGAAGGGATCGAGAGCGGAGAGGTCGATGCCCGCGAAGGCGCGGTGAACGGGAAAGCCTTCACCTTCGTATCCGACCGGTGCGGTGGTGATGCTCTTGACGGGGCGGTCGACTGCTGACTCTGCCGGCTCGTCGAGGCGGGGCAGGGCCAAGATGTTCTCGACTGTCACAGCAGGCATGTCGTACTCCTTGTATCCGTGAAGCTGATGTCAGGTAGTTGATTGTTCAACTATCTCATCAGGAGTCAACAAAGTCGAGCCCCGGGTATTCCCGGGGCTCGACTGGTGTTCGGATCAGCCTGTTGTCTGAATCAGCGCAACATGCTGCCTAGGGTCTTTGCAGCTGCCATGACCTCGGCGCCCAGCGCTGCTTGGTCCTCGGAGTCGAAGACGGAAATTCCGAGGCTGGAGATGGCGTCGCGGCGTCGGCCGGGGATCACTGCCGAGATTCCCAGGACGGACGGGATGACTTCGCCGACGGTCACTGCGTAGCCGCGTGCGCGTGCGGCCGCAACTTCCTCTCGTTCCCCGCTCGTCGGCGGGAGTGAAGCAAGGATGGAAAGCCCGGCGGAGCCGCGGTCGATCGGATCGACCTGCCCTGGATGAAACGCGACGTGAACCTTGGCGCTGCGCGGCTCGACCACCATCAGCGCGCGCACTTCGGTGGCGCTCTCGCGGACCACCAGGTGCGCGGTCGCCTCGGTGGCCTCGGCGAGTTCTTGAAGTATCGGGCGTGCGAGAGTGCGCAAATCCTGTTCCACCGGTTCGGCGAGGGTGACCAGGCCGGCGCCGAGAGTGACTCGCTTGAAGGAGTCCTTGCGACACAGGTGATGTGCCTCGAGTGTTCGAATCAACCGATGGGCGACGGTTCGGTGGACTCCCACTCCGTCGGCGATGTCGGTGACCGAAAGGCCATGCGGATAGGACGTCAGGAGTTCCAAGATCTCGAGTCCGTGGTGCAGCGTTTTCGACATGCTGGAGTCCACTTGAACTGCACTTTTGCGCGGTCGGTGTTCCTCGCTCAGCTCTGACATCAAATCCCTTTCTTGACGTTTGTGAGGTATGCCACCTACGCTTTGAGCATATCGCACAGTGTGTGCGATTATCGCACACTTTACGGAGCTGCACAACCTTCGGGCAGATGCAGCGCAGCGTGTTCGGAGAGAACCTTCATGAGCAACTACCGCGTCGTGGCAACGGAGGACGTTGTCGCAATCCACCAGCTGTACGGCCATCAGAGTCATTGCATAGACTCTGGGCGCCACCAGGATTGGGCGCAGACATTCACCGACAACGGTGAATTTCATTCCCCCAGTTATCCGGAACCCGTGGTCGGTTTCGACGACCTTGCAGCGTTCGCTGCTCGCTTCTACGCTGCGGCGGAAGCCGTCGACGAGGTGCATCGGCATGTTGTGACGAACGTCGTCGTCGAAGCGGTGGGCGACAGTGCCCTCGCAGTGAACGGGTACCTGCAGATCGTTGCCACAGCGCGCGGCGGCGAGTCGCGACTGGTGCGGATGACGACTGTTGCTGATCGCATGGTTCAGGTCGGTGAGGAATGGAAGATCGCCCGCCGCACCGTCTCCCGAGACGACGCACCTCGAGTGTCCGAACAAGGCTGAAGTACCGAAAAGTTTCTTGCACAACAATATTCAGTAGGAGAAGTACATCATGACCGAAAGCTCTGACCAGACGAACCCGGGCCGTACCGTTGTGACGCAGATGTCGGCGGTGTACCCGGAGTTGGCAGGCAAGGTCGCAGTGGTGACCGGCGCGGCCCAGGGTATGGGTGCGACGTTCGCCGAAGGACTGGCAACACGCGGCGTACACGTCGTCGGCGCTGACATCAACGAAGAGCAGATGCTCGCCACGGCCGCACGAATCAACACGGACCTGGAATCGAATGCACTGGCGGACAAGCCGGGTCGCGTCGTCGGAGCTCGGGTCGACGTCACCAAACCGGACGAGCACGAACTGCTTGCCCAGTTGGCGTTGAAGGAGTTCGGCCGGGTCGATTTCTGGATCAACAATGCGGGTATCTTCCCGTTCGCGCTGGCCGAGGAGATCACCCCGGAGCAGATCGGCGCAACGCTGAGTGTCAACGTCGAAGGAGTGCTCTACGGCGCTCAGGCGGCGGCGCGCCACCTCGGTCCCGGCGGCGCCATCGTCAACATGTCCTCGGTATCTGCACTGCGGGTGCGGAAGGGGAGAGGCGCATACTGCACGTCGAAAGCCGCCGTCGCGCACCTCACGGAGTCTCTCGCAGTGGAGTTCGGCGACAAGGGTATTCGGGTGAACTCCATCGCGCCCGGCTACATCGACACGGCGATGACGAAGTGGGTCCAGGAAGATCCGATCGCACTCGCGAACGCACTCGACGCGGTGCCGCTGCATCGTCTGGGCTCGCCCGAAGAGGTCTTCGGACCGCTGCTGTTCCTGCTCTCGGACAGCGCGCGTTACGTCACCGGGCACAGCATTGCGGTCGACGGTGGTTCGCGGCATGTCTGAGTCCATGACATACCCCGGCGTCGTTCTCGTCACCGGCGGTGCTGCCGGGATGGGAGCGCACCACGCACGGACCCTCGCGGCCCGTGGTTCGCACGTCTGCATTGCCGATGTTTCCGATTCATCCGGCGTGGTCGACGACATCGTCTCGGCCGGTGGATCAGCTTCGGCTCATCTCCTCGACGTCACCGATGCCGAAGCTTGGGTCCGGGTCGTCGACGAAATTCGCACTACTCGTGGAGAACTCGGCGGACTGGTCAACAATGCCGGCATCTCGCGGCGGCTCGAATTCATGGACACCCCGAACGACATCTGGGAACTGACCATGAAGATCAACCTCTTCGGCCCGTTCTACGGTATGAAGGCGGTGGCACCGCTGATGCGTGAGAGTGGCGGTGGATCGATCGTCAACATCTCGTCCATTGCCGGTCAGAT
This sequence comes from Rhodococcus sp. IEGM 1406, assembly GCF_030056745.1. Classification (NCBI taxonomy): domain Bacteria; kingdom Bacillati; phylum Actinomycetota; class Actinomycetes; order Mycobacteriales; family Nocardiaceae; genus Rhodococcus; species Rhodococcus sp. IEGM 1406. The sequence goes on from NZ_JASHKO010000001.1 coordinate 1,061,643, forward strand.
CGGATACTTTTCTCCGGCTTACTCGTCGAGCAAGTGGGGGCTGACCGGTCTGTCGAAGTCGGCCGCAGGCAATTTCGCGCAGTGGGGGATTCGCGTCAACTCTGTGCACCCGGGACTGGTCGGCACAGCGCTGCTCGGCGGCGCAAACGACTTCGTCGCCGCATCGCTGAAGTCGGTTCCCTTTGGGCGCATGGGAACTCTCGACGAGATCACCGAAGCAGTGCTGTTCCTGCTCTCGAACAGTTCGACCTACACCACCGGTACGGAACTCACTGTCGACGGCGGGTTGGTGTCGAACGGTCTTTACCACCGCATCATCGCGGAGACTGGAGAACTTTCATGACCGAGCACTGGGACGTCGTTGTCATCGGCGGCGGCGGAGCAGGCCTCGCCGCTGCGGTGTCCGCAGCTGAAGAAGGCGCATCCGTTCTGCTGTTCGAGTCCGAAACCGAACTCGGTGGATCCACTGCGCTGTCGGCCGGAATCTTCACGGCCGCCGGAACAAGCGTGCAGGCCGGCCTCGGCGTCGACGACTCGGCGGAGAAGTTCTTCCAGCACTACATGGACCTCAACCAGTGGATGCTCTCACCCGGGCTGATTCGTGCGTTCTGCGAAAACGCCGGTCCGACACTGGAATGGCTCATCGGACTTGGCGTCGAAATTCCGGCGGCAATCTCGGGTAACGCTCACCAACCGGGACTCGCCCAGGCCGGCGTCGAGGACGTCTGGCGCGGCCATGTGCCCAAGGATCAGGGATACGGACTGATTCAGGTGCTGGACAAGGCTCGTCGTAAGCACGGGATCGAGGTCATCTTCGGAACACGGGTGCAGAAGCTGATCGAGGAAGACGGTCGGGTTGTCGGTGTTGTCGCCGACGACATCGAGGTACGTGCGGGCGCCGTCGTTGTTGCTTCCGGTGGATTCGCGCAAGATCCGGGCTTGGTGGCGCGCCACTTCCCGGACGCGAACAAGGCCGGAGACGCCTTGTTCGTCGTCGCAGCCGAGGGGAGTCGCGGAGACCATCTTCGTTTTGCCGAGGACCTCGGTGCTTCCGTGGCGGGCGACGGCTGGGGTCTGATGCTGCCCACGGTCTACTTCCAGCGATTCCATCACTGGCAGGCCGGTTTTCCGCCGAAGTCGCGGATCTACGTCAACCAGGACGGCCGTCGATTCATGGACGAGGACAGCTCGTACGCCGTCTCGACCGGCATCATCGACCATCAGGGTGGATACGGTTGGATGATCTTCGACGAGAACGCTCGCGTGAATCTGGCTCCGGGATATGCGGATTGGAATCCCGAACGCATCGAGGAAGAAGTTGCCGCCGGTGGCACGATTCGCGCGGATACGATCGAAGACCTCGCAGTGGCTACGGGTGTTCCGGTTGCGACATTGACGCAAACCCTGCGTCGGTGGAACGAGCAATTGCCCAGCGGTCACGACGACGACTTCCTCCGTCATCGCACGCTGCGAAACAAGGGTGCCGTCGGCAACCCGGATCCTATTGCGACAGCACCGTTCTATGCCGCGAAAATCCTTCCGGCAGAGCTCGTATGCACGCATGCGGGAATGGAAATCAACACCGATGCGGCCGTGCTCGGCAGCACCGGAGTACCTATCGAGGGTCTGTACGCGGCCGGTGAGGCCGGCGCCGGAATCCTCGGACTGAGATACGTGGGCGGCGGCAATGCAGTTGCCAACGCTTTGACCATGGGCCGCGTAGCGGGACGTAATGCGGCGAATTACACCAGGACCAGCGCTGAGCGCGCACCGGTCCATTCCATCGCGCACTCCTGACGTCCGACGTCTGCGCGGCACCGAATCCAGTCAGTATCCAATCCAGGCAGGGAACAACATGTCAGAGAATGAGACCATGGCGAGAGCCGAATCCACCGAGGGCAGCAGCGTGGCAACCGAACGACAGTCGACGACGAAGGTAATTCGCGCGGCCATCGTCGGTACCGTCGTCGAGTACTACGACTTCGGTATCTACGGATACATGGCCACGACAATCGCCGCGCTGTTCTTCGTTTCCCACGACCCGAACGCAGCACTGCTCGGTACCTTTGCAGCATTTGCCGTGGCCTTCTTTCTACGCGTGCCCGGCGGAATCTTCTTCGGCCACATCGGCGACAAGTACGGCCGCAAGAATGCTCTCTCCTGGACCATCCTTCTGATGGTTCTGGCGACAGCCGGAATGGGCTTGCTGCCGACGTACGCCACGTTGGGTGTGTGGGCCACGTCCATCCTCGTTCTGGCTCGTTGCCTGCAGGGCTTCGCGGCCGGCGGTGAACTCGGCGGTGCCAACGCGTTTGTCTCCGAGTCCGCTCCCAAGCGGTGGCGTGCGACGCAGACCTCGATGGTCAATACCGGCACCTACCTGGGTTCGCTGGCTGCTTCGCTCATGGCCCTCGGCCTGACGTCGGTATTCTCGCAAGAGCAGATCCTCGAATGGGCTTGGCGTATCCCGTTCCTGCTCAGCCTGCTGATCGGTGGCATCGGTATCTGGATCCGTAGCCAGATGGAAGACACTCCTCAGTTCGAGGAACTGCAGGACAAGGGTGAGACCAAGAAGCTTCCCATCCGTGAGCTGCTCAGCACCTCCGGTGGCAGCGTCGTCAAGATCATCCTGCTGGGCGCACTCATCACCGGTGGCTACTACATCGCCTCGGTGTATGCCGCAACGTACCTGCAGACCACCGGCGGTCACTCGTCGCGCGTTGCCTTCCTTTCCACTTCTCTTGCGCTGGTTCTCGGCGTCATCACGTTGCCGATCTCGGGATACATGGCAGACAAGTACGGGCGTCGGCCGGTGCTGTTCGCCGGTAGTGCCGCCGCAGTGGTTCTCGGAATCCCGATGTTCATGATGATGGCCGGTTCTGGTATCTGGCAGGCGGTTGTCGGTCAGTCGGTGCTCTTCATCTGCGTTTCCGTTGTCAACGGTGCTTCGTACGTGACCTATGTCGAAATGCTGAAAGCATCTGTTCGGTACAGCGGTCTGGCCTTGGGTAACAACGTCACCAACATGTTCCTCGGTGGCACCGCGCCCTTCATCGCCACCTATCTCATCAGCTTGACCGGTAACTCTCTCGCCCCGGCCGGATACTTCGTGTTCTGTGCCGTGATCACCCTCGTCACGGTCTTCTTCATCAAGGAGACCAAGGGCGTTGAACTGCAGGTTGATTGATCACCTCGGGAGAACAGGAGACGGGCTGTGTCCCTCGCTGACAAGCAAGAAATCACCGAAGTTCTGTATCGCTACGCTCGGGCCGTCGATCGGAAAGATTTCGACAGCGTAGCTCTCTGCTACTTCGACGACGCGATAGACAACCACGGTGGTTACATCGGAACTGTCGACGGGCTCATCGAAGACATGAAGCTCAGGCACAAGACGATCGACTCGTCGATTCACTGCATCTCCAACGTACTGATCGACGTCAACGGCGATGTCGCTCAGTGCGAGTCGTACTGCTTGTGTTTCCTCCGTCAGGAGCGTTCCGGTACGGATTCGGTGCAGACGCTTGCCACGATCAAGTGCCGTTACGTCGACAGGTTCGAAAGGCGCCGTGGTGAGTGGCGAATCGCCGATCGCATCGTCGTGTTCGACGAATCTCGCGAAGACGTGATCGAGAACGTCTTGCCCACGGACTGGGTGACACAACGGCGATCGTTCGACGACCCGGTCTTTACCAGAACTCCCTGACCGGCCGCGCAGACGAAAGGCCTTCACACACATCGTGTGTGAAGGCCTTTCGTCTGTTCACTACTCGGATCAGCCCGCTGCCTCCGGTGCGGCGACCTCGGTCAAACGGCCGTCCGAGAGCCTCAGCCAGCGTTCGACCTTCACTTCGGCCAGGAATCTCTCGTCGTGGCTGACCACCACGAACGCCCCCTGGTACGCGTTCAGAGCGCTTTCGAGTTGCGCGACGCTCACCAAGTCGAGGTTGTTGGTCGGCTCGTCGAGAAGCAGAAGTTGCGGAGCCGGATCGGCGAAGAGAACGCACGCCAACGTAGCCCGCAATCGTTCACCGCCCGAGAGCGCAGCGACGGGTAGGTGAGCACCCGCACCCCGAAAGAGAAAGCGCGCCAGGATGTTCATGCGTTCCGGGGCCGGAAGGCCTGGAGCCGACAATGCAAAGTTCTCGGCGACGGTGCGTGCGGGGTCGAGTAGGTCGAGCCTCTGCGACAGATATGCCACCCGACCGTCGGCTCGTTTGACCTCACCGGAAGTCGGCGCAACATCCCCGTTGACGATGCGAAGTAGCGTCGACTTTCCGACGCCGTTCGGCCCGGTCAACGCGATACGCTCCGGTCCTCGAATGGCCAGGTCAATGCCGGGGTCGGCGAAGATCTCACGATCGCCGAACGCGAATTGCATTCGCTCACCAAGGAACACCATGCGTCCGGCGGGTACGTGAGTGCCTGGCAGTTCGAGCGAAATCGTCTGGTCGTCTCGAAGAGCGCGGCCCGCTCTGTCGAGTCGGTCCTTTGCCGCGTCGACCCGGGCGAGGTGTGTCTCGTTCGCCTTGCCGGCCGACTCCTGAGCATTGCGCTTCATGGTCCCCGCAAAGATCTTGGGCAAGCCCGCGTTCCCGAGATTGCGGGCAGCGTTACTTGCGCGTCGTGAAGCGCGTTCTCGGGCCTGCTGCAGTTCGCGCTTCTCGCGTTTGACGTCCTGCTCGGCGTTGCGGATGTTCTTCTCCGCCACTTCGCGAGCAGAGCGTGCCGCGGCTTCGTAGTCGGTGAAATTGCCACCGTAGAAGCTGATCTCGCCGCTGTGAAGTTCGGCGATGCGGTCCATGCGGTCGAGTAGTCCTCGATCGTGACTGACTACCAACAGACAACCATTCCAGTCGTCGAGAACGTCGTAAAGCCTGCGGCGCGCGTCCAGGTCGAGGTTGTTGGTGGGTTCGTCGAGGAGAAGGACATCGGGGCGTCGCAGGAGTTGAGCTGCCAGTCCGAGCGAGACGACCTGCCCGCCGCTCAGAGTGTCGAGGCGACGATCGAACGTCATGTCGGCCAAACCGAGTCGACCGAGTTGGGCACGCGTTCGTTCCTCGATATCCCAGTCGGACCCGATTGTCGTGAAGTGTTCTTCTCGTGTGTCCCCGGATTCGACGGCGTCCAACGCAGCGAGCGTCGGGGCGATGCCCAAGACCTCGGCAACGGTCAGATCGCCCGTCAGTGGCAGGTCCTGCGGAAGGTATCCGAGAATGCCGTCGACGGACACACTGCCGGCGCGTGGGCGGAGTTGACCGGCGATCAATCTGAGCAGAGTGCTTTTCCCGACGCCGTTCTGGGCAACCAGCCCGGTTCGGCCACCGGGCACGGTGAAGGACAATTCGTCGAAGACCGGAGTGTCGTCCGGCCAGGCAAAAGACAGATTCGAGCAAACGATGTAGGTATCGGACATGAATAGACCTCAGGTGTCGTGCGGGCGCGGCAACGCTGCTCCGCAAAAAGTCGGGTAAGTGAACGACAACATGGCCACTACGGCAGCGCTCCGAGGCGTCTGCCGGTGGCCGTCATGCCCGGTTTTATCCGGAGATGTCGAGTTCACCAACCATGTCTGATCCTTTTTGGTCTGTGTCGTTTCATCCGACGATAACAGGAGCCGGTATTTACATACGAGCAATACCGGCGCAGAGAAGTTCGACCAGTCTTCGGTACACCCGATCCGGGTCGGTGCCGGCCGGTTGACCCTCTACCGATTCGAGGATGCAGAAACCGTGCAGCGCGCTACGAAGAGACCACGCCGCCTGCTCCGAATCATCCGGGCTCAGACCGTATCCCGCGATCACCTTGTTGATGACGTCTACCACCTCGCCGACGGCGGAGACCAGATCGGGATGCGGAGCAGTGGGGTAGCGGTCGGTGATGGCGTAGAGCCCGGGGTGCACCCGGACGAAGGCACGCCATGCGTCTGCGAGCGCCATGACGGCGTCGTCGCGCGAGAGACCAACCGCGGCGGCACGCAGTTGTTCGGCGAGAAGGTTGCGTGCGAGGAGGCTGAGTTGATGGTGGACGTCGTCGACCCCGTCGACGTGTTTGTACAGGGCTGACTGCCGGACGTCGAGGGTCTCGGCGAGTTGACTCAGTACCAGAGCGTCGGCGCCTTTGCTGTCGACCAGGTCGGCTGCGGCAGCGATCACGCGTTCACGGGTAACCGGAGTTCTCATGCACGCATCTTCCCTGTATGACAGGCTTTGCGTCGGTGATATATTATCACCATGAGTGATGAAGTATCGCCACGCGTGCCGTCCGGCGATCAACTACGCCGTCGTGACCTGCGCGTAGTCGTCACCGGTGCATGCATCCTCGGGTTGACCTCGGTTCTCTATGAACTCTCAGGAGTGTCTCCGTCGACGGGTGCCTTCTTTCGGTGTCTCTATGCGCTCATCCCCCTCGGCATACTCGTGCTCGTTCAGCGTCATCGGTCATCCCGGTCTTCGATCTCGGCGCCCTGGATTGTGAAGTCATTGCTTGCCGGCGCGTTCCTCGGAATCGATCTTGTGCTCTGGCACGAGTCGATTCATTCGATCGGGGCAGGTCTTTCGACGGTGATCCTGAATTTGCAAGTGCTGTTCGTCGCAATCCTCGGCTACGTTGTTCTGCGCCAACGGATCGGCCGGGAACTGGTCGCCAGCCTTCCGTTGCTCTTCGTCGGAGTTGCTCTGGTAGCCGGGACGAGCACAACGCTCACCGGGGCGAATCCTGCTGTCGGAGTGTCGTTTGCCGTGATCGCCGCAGGCGCCTACGCGGTCTACATCTTCCTGATGGGTCTGGCTACTCGGGCGGCGGGTAGAACGGCTCTGCCGATGTTCGTCTCGACGGGAGCCACTGCCCTCACTGCAGGTGCATACGGCCTCGTGAGTGGAACTTTGGATCTGACGCCTTCGCTCGTAGCTCAAGGCTGGCTTGTCCTGCTCGCGTTGGTATCTCAGGTGATCGGGTGGCTCCTGGTGGCAAGCGCCAGTCAGCGTCTGCCTGCCAGTGCAGTCGCCGCCAGCCTGGTGTTGCAATCGGCGTCGGCACTGCTGTTCGGCGCGGTGATGCTTGCGCAGACCCCAACTCTCGTCCAACTTGCAGGTGCCGGAATGATTTTGGCCGGAGTGGTTGTGGCGACGCGGATACCTGCGAAGAAGTCCTCGACGACTGTAGTCGGAAAACGAATGGAGACAAGCGTATGACACCGGTGGCTGACCACATCTACATCAACGGCGAGATCAGGACCATGGACGGTGCTGTCAGCGATAACGCGACCGCTGTGGCAGTCAAGGACGGCAGATTCGTCGCCCTCGGAACTGATGCCGAGATCTCGGCGCTGACCGATTCCGAAACCTCCGTTGTCGATCTCGCCGGAGCGGTGGTTGTTCCGGGGTTCATCGAGACGCACCTTCATCCGATGATGTGGGGTTTGATGCTCAGTGGGGTCGACGCAACGACGAGTGCGTGCCCGACCATCGAGCAGTTGATCACGGCGTTGGCCGCGCGGGCCGCGATCACACCAGTTGGCGAGCCCATAGAAGCGTGGGGCTTCGACGACAGCCTCGTGGCGGAAGATCGAGGTCTGACCGCAGTTGATCTGGACAAGGCATCCACCGAGCATCCGATTCTGGTGCGGCACTTGTCTGCTCACGGGATCTATGTCAACTCGGTCGCACTGGAGAAGGCCGGGATCGATGCCACCACGGTCGATCCGGAGGGTGGTGTCATCGTTCGGGACAGTGACGGTGTACCCACCGGTGAACTGTGCGAGGTTCCGGCAATGTCTCTGGTGCACGGACTTGTTCCGGATATGAACCCGGATGCGTCCAAGATCGCGATGCTGCGGGCGCAGGAAGTCATGGCTTCGGTGGGCGTGACAAGTTTTCACGACATGTACGTCACAGCCGAGATGTACGAGGCGTACCGACAACTGGACGCTGATGGTGAACTGCGTCTGCGTGCGCGCCTCTACCTCGGCCACGGGGTGCACGATCAATTGGGTGAACTCGCCGATTCGACAGACCGAGTTCGTGTGGGCGGCGTCAAACTCATTTCGGACGGGTCGATTCAGTTGCACACCGCTGCCCTGACCGAGCCGTACCACGATCTGGGCGGATGCCACTGCGGCGGAATGGCAATCCCGGCAGGTGCACTCGGGGTGCTCGTCGCGGAACATCACGCTGCCGGCCGGCAGGTTGCGATTCATACCAACGGTGATCAAGCTATCGATTTTGCACTGGACGCAATTGCAGCGGCACGGACGGCACACCCGGACGTCGAAGTTTCGCATCGACTCGAGCACGTTCAGACGTTGCGGGAAGATCAGATCGTGCGGATGGTCGAACTCGGGGTGGTGGCGTCGATCTTCGTGAACCACGTCTACTACTGGGGCGACCGGCACCGTGATCGGTTCTTGGGGCCGGGTCGCGGCGAGCGGATCAGCCCCGTGGCTTCGGTCGTGGCGGCCGGGCTTGCCTACGCGCTGCATTGCGACTGCCCTGTCACTCCCGTGAACCCGCTCTTCACGATGAACACAGCCGTACACCGTGTGACGCGAGAAGGTCATGTTCTGGGTGCAGAGCAACGGGTTTCCGCGTCCGATGCGTTGGCCGGTTACACAAGCGCTGCCGCCCGTCTCACCGGTGAGTCATCGGACAAAGGTCGGATAGCGGTGGGACTTTTGGCGGATTTTGTTGTGCTCGACGGAGATCCGTTGCGGAGCGCTTCTCAGGAATTGAACGAACTGTCGGTCCTGCGCACGGTTGTCGGCGGTGAGACCATCTTCGAGGTGTAGGTGCTCGTAGCTTTACCTTGGGATTGGGTGCCGGTAGTCAACTCCTTACCGGCTTCGCACCTGTAGACGCACGTGGGCCGGGTAGCGAATTCGCTTCCCGGCCCACAGCTTTGGACGCACCAGGGGCAGTCGCTATTCGATGGTCGGACAAAGTTATTGGTGGAGTGCTGGTTTCGGGGCGTGCGAGGGTTTGTCATGGCCGCCTGATCCGGCGAGGCGCGGCGATCGATGATGTCCGTGTCTGTGGCGTTCGTGAACGAAATGCAGCACGTGCTCGAAACGGTTCGATCCTTCTGTTTGCTCGAGGGTCGCTGTTCTCGACGAGTTCGTTCGTGAATATCCTCGGACATACCAAGAGTATGTAGAACGTGTTCTCGTAACGAGCGGAACGAATCGCCCCTTCGGCGCCAAAGGGTTTTTCGGGAACAAGTTACGAAGCGCAGCTAACTGTTTCTAACAGTACTGGTCAGCGCGCATAATTCATCCGCATGGAGTGTTCGAATTCCTCCTGAACGTTTGACCAGTAAAACCGCCACAAAAGCTGATACGTGTGATAAAAATTGATCCGAAGCGGAACAGTAGCTATGTATGAGCGAGGGCATGCACAGCGTCACGGTTCGGCTCGCAAGCCTTCTGCAACATGTTCGGCACCGATGGCGGATGTACCTGGATCTGTCGTCTTATCACCCCAATGCCCGGCAACGGGACAGACGAAATGAGTCTTCACATGCCTCGATTTTTCCCGGTCGGGGACGGACGCGAATCCCGTCTCCCCCGGCGCGCCACTGCTGTGTTGGCGGCGCTGCCGGCTGCATTGCTCCTCGCGACCTCCGGCGCGCTGCTTGCGCCCGGCACCGCCGCGGCCGCCCCGGGCGACGACATCACGGACCAGTGCCTGGAGATGTCCCAGAACGGTGGACCCTGGGTGAAGCCGGCGGCCTTCGATCCCAGTGGAACCGACTACATCCCGATCCCCGGTGACGAGGGCACGCAGTTGGCCTTCAACGTTCGTAATGTCTGCGACCTTCCTGCCACGCTCACTCTTTTCAGTGAGAGCTGGTCCGTCTCGGGCGGCGGCACTGCGACAGTGCGGGGCAAGCTCGACGGCCAGGTCGGCCAGCAGTTCGTGATTGGACCGAATGCGAATTCGTCGACGCGGATCGAGCTGGTGAAAACGCCTCTCGCGCAGAACGCCAACGTGATGGCTGGTTTCATGATCGGCATCCCTGCCGGCGAAGTTTTGCAGGGATACGAGATCAACCCCGGCTGGGGTCTGGTCCTGGTGGAGGGCGAGCCTGCCGTGGTCGCCCCGAGTGCTCCGACCGACTTGTCTCTGGGCGCCGCCGAAGTAGAGGCGGGTACACCCGTCAAGGTCTCCGGCAAGGCAGAGCCGAACAGCACCGTCACCGTCACCGGAGGCGGCGCCACCTGCACCGCCACCGCGGATACGAGTGGGAACTTCAGCTGCAACCTGACGATCACCACGCCCGGCAGTCATCCGATCACCGCCACTGCGACAAATGAGGGTGGGACCAGCCCGGCCTCTACCGCGGTGACGGTGAAGGTCACGGCGAAATCCACCGATCCAGGTGGCAGCAGCAGCGGTTCGCTCGGAAGTAGCACCGGTTCGCTCGGAAGTCTCGACCTGTTCGGCAGCCTCGGCGGATAACCACTCCGGCCCAACCGGCCACTTAGACCTCGCGATGCGCGGGGCGATCTCGACCATCTCCGCGCATCGCCAACCTTCTCGGTCACCGAATTCAATTCGGCGGCTTCATTTCCCATGCCCCTTCCTGGGGCTGTTTCACCGGAGTGCACATCCGCACGGCCCGGGCTCAACCAAGCGCGTCGGATGTCCCGCCGCGAACTGCACAGGAGGAATACCAGATGAACAAGACCACAAAGGGTGCCATCGCCGCTGGTGCGGCTGCCGTTCTGCTCGCCGGCGGTGCCGGAACCATGGCCGCGTGGAACTCGTCCACCAACGGTGGCGCTCCGCAGACGGTTGGCGCCGGTTCGCTGTCGGTCGAGCAGGTCGGCGCCGGCGTGTGGAAGTGGGCAAACGGCAGTACCTTCAATCCCGCGAGCGACCTGATTGTGCCCGGTGATGTCGTCACCTACACCGCGAACTACAGCATCGACCTCGTTGGCACGAACCTGAAGGCGAAGTTGACGCCTTCGCTCACGGGGGTCACCGGAGACCTCGTCACGCTGAATCAGCTGACCGTGGCCCCGGCTAGTGGCACCGTGACTACATACACCGCCGGCCTGGATCAGGCGGCAACGTTCACGACCACCATCACATTCAACGCGGGGGCCGCGGGCGACAACACCGGTCAGACGAAGACCGCCAGCCTCGCCGGCGGCGCGGTCACCCTCGAGCAGACGCTCAACTAAGCCAAAGAAGGTCACGTGAAGACCCAGTACAAATGGGCGATCGCAGCGTCGTCGGTTCTGCTCATCGGGTTCGTCTCGGTGCAGCAGACCGGCGCGCTGTGGCGCGATACCGCAGAATCGACCGGCGGCACTATCCAGGCAGGCATGCTCGATATCTCTGCCGGCGGTGAAGGGGTCAAGCAGTTCAACCTCGATGGGTTCAAGTTGGACAACAAGGGCCCGGGCGACAGCATTCAGATGCCTCTGCCGGTGATCAACTCCGGCAACGTGCAGATGAACTACGTGCTTTCCGATGTTGTACTCAACGGCGCGACCCCACCGCCGCTGAGCCTGCGCGTGGCCAAGGTAGCCAACGAGGCGGCCTGCACCGCCACTGGCGACGTGGGCACTGAGCTCTACAACGGTGCCATGGACGGCGCGGCCTTTTCCGAACAGCTGGTTCCGGCCGGGCAGATGCAGGTGTTGTGCCTGCGGGCCACGCTGGGCCAGGGCGCGGCAGCGAGCCAGCAGTCCAACGCGACGTTCACTTTCGACGCAAGCTCAGTGAGCCAGTCATGACCGTCACCGCGAGAAGCCGGCGTGCAGGCGAACGTGCCGAGTATCGACCCCGGCACAGCGCACACGTGGAAACATCTGAGCGGCAACATGATCCCGAACAAGGCGGAGACGACAAGACCACCCTATGGTGGTGGACTCGCACCATCGTCTCGTGGGTACTGCTGCTGCTGATGGTCGGCATTCTCGCGGTGATGGTCGTTATCCCTCGACTCACCGGCTCCACCGCGTACACGGTTCTCACCGGTTCGATGGAACCGACCATGCCCCCTGGCACGCTCATCGTGGTCAAGCCGACCCCCAACGAGGATCTGACCACCGGGGACGTGATCACGTTCCAGCCCGTCTCCGGCGATCCAGCGGTGGTCACCCACCGCATCGAAGGCATCTATTACACGGGAGAAGGGGAGCGTCGCATCCACACTCGCGGCGACAACAACCCCGTCGCCGACTCGTGGTCGCTGGTGCCCGAGCAGATCCGTGGTCGGGTCATCTACTCGGTGCCGTATCTGGGCCGGGTGAACTCGGTGATCAACGGGCAATCGCGTTCGATTCTCACCACAGGCGTAGCTGCGGGCCTGGCTGTATATGCCGTGTGGATGGTCGTCAGTGGCATCCGCGACAAGCGGGGCAAGGCCGGTGACGACGAAAGTGGCACAGACCCGACTCTTTCCGGCCCTGAACTCGGCGCGCCGGTATTGCCCGCCGATCCATCGGCACCAACCTCCGAATCGAAATAGGACAGCAGAATGTCTACAGAACAGAAATCGGGCGGCGACGCGCGTCTCGGGGCGCGGATGCGAAGCCGTCTGGGCGAGACCGGTTGGATACGGACCCGGGCCGTGCTCTCACTGGGCATGGTCCTGGGCCTCGGAGCGGTCGGCACGATGGCGGCGTGGTCCGATAGCGCTACTGCGACCACCGGCATGTTCAGCACTTCGTCGGTCCAGCTGAAAGTCGACAACCAGCGGCCCGCACACCAATTCACCGAACTCAAGCGCAACAGCATGCTGCCAGGCCAGAGTGAGGCCGGGGCATTGACGGTTCAGAACACCGGAACGGCCAACTTCCAGTGGGCGGTATCGGCAACGGCCACTGGCTCGTCCGCGCTGATCGGGAAGCTCAAGGTTTCGCTACATCAGACCGGCGCCAACGACGGCAGTACCTGTTCAGGACCGATCATCGGGACGCAGCAAGCGTTCTCCGGGAACCCGACACTCGTCTCTGGCCGATCACTCGCTGCCGGTGTTTCGGAGCAGGTGTGCATCAAGGTGACCGTCGATTCGACCGCGGGTCAGACGGAGCAGTTCAAGATCGCCGATCTGGGCTTCAACTTCACCGCAACCGGGCAGTGATCATCGCGATGGACAGCACCGATGAGGAGGTGAGCGTGGGACGCAGTCGTGGCAAGGAAATTGCCTTGAATGTGGCTGCGGTCGCCGGGCTCATCTGCATAATCGCCACTCTCGCGTCCCTGATATTCGGGATCAAACCGCTGGTGTTTCGCTCGGGTTCGATGGAACCTGCAATTTCCACCGGTGCGCTGGCGCTGGCGAAGACCGTGCCTGCAACTGAACTGGCTGTCGGCGACGTGATCAGCGTCGACAACGACCAAGGCGTGCGCATCACCCACCGTGTAGTCGAACTCGAATCGGCAGGAGCGGACACCGTGCTCGCCACGCTCAAGGGCGATGCCAACAATGTGGCTGATCGACTGCCCTACAACATCACCGAGGCCGACCGAGTGTTCATCAGCGTCGGTGCGCTCGGCTATGTCGTTGCTTGGCTTTCCAGCCCGCTCGCAACCTTCCTCGGCGGCGGATTGGTAGGCGCGGTGCTGGTCATCGCATTTGGACGAACTAAAGACCGGCGTCTGGAGAATGCCCGCGCCGCCACTACAAATGACGCCCGCGTCGATGCTGACGAAACCTGCGGGGAGCTTCAGGAGGCTCATAATGATTGAAATGCGTCGGGCTAGCACCCGCATGAAGTCGCTGCGGTCGTTGATCGCAATCGGTGGCGCTGCTGCAATGGCGTTCGGCCTGGCTCAGGCCAGCGGGACGCTGGCCAATCCAACTGACGTGGTCAATTCGACTGGCGCACAGGTGGCGACGGGCAACTTCTATCCGACGCCGCTGCCTGTTGGCAACATTTCGTGCAGCAATAACGGATGGGCTGGCTTTCGGGATGCGACGATGTCTTGGCCTTCGGCGGGGCCAGGAACCAGCTACAAGGTGTCCGTCGTTCAGGGAACTTCTGTCAAGGGTGGACCGTGGTACCAGACGAACACTTCAAGAAACTTTGACTACGGAACAGGTGGACTGGGAACCTACAACATCGTCGTTCAAGTTGTCAGTGATACAGACCTATCAATTCTCCCGGTGAATCGTCAGGTCTCGAGTGGATCTCTGCGGTCGGCTTTCTATCACAATGGTGCCCAGGACACGACGTGTTCAGGCAATCCGTGGCGCTTGGAGAACCAGGCGTGGGAGAACGTCTCCACCTGGGATCCGACTACCCCGGCCCCGAACGGGGCGAACCCTCTGAGCAGGATGCAGGCCGAAGCGATGGTGCCGAACGAGCCTGATGCGTTGGAGACGACCACCACCCAAGCTCCGTCCACGAGCGAGACCGCCAATCCGACAACGTCTACCGAGCCGACCAGCACAACGGAGGCCACGACCACGACGGCACCGAGCACGACAACTCCGGCACCGACCACCCCGGAAACCACGTCGCCGGAGACCACCCCCTCGGCTGATCCGAAGCCGGTTCTGACGGACACAGTCGAGAGTGGCGGCCTCACCGGCGGCTGGACTGCGGGTGGTAACAAGGTTGCAGTGGTCGACGCCGACGGCAACGAACTCGCAAGTGGCCGTGTCGAATCGGGTTCCACTCTGCACTGGTACGACGGCCAGTTGTGGATTGTCGGTGCAACCGAGGTCTACCGCATCATGGAGTCGCCGCAGGACGGCACGTGGAAGTTCTACAAGGACAGCGGGCAGAACATGCCTGACTTCGGGTAGCGGCCAATCACTCGACGTCTGGACTGTGCCCCCGAGTTTCCGGACCCGGGGGCACAGTCGTAGCTGCGCATGTTCCGACGGTGTCGGGCAATCAGGTAACCGGCTGGTCGCCCGCTGGAGAGGTTTCGGCCGCCCGTGAACTGGATAAACCAACTGCAGACGGCAACGACGTGTAGAGATGCCTGAAGCGTTCGCAGTGGATTGGCACTTATTCGGGGCTCGAGTTATCTTACTGCAAAGTAAGTGTTTGGTGTCGGCGTCGATCGGGGCTATGCCGACCTGAGTACAGGGATCGATATGCGGATGAACCTGGGGGCAGGTGTTCGGCGACGTCGTTGGGCGCGCGACGTATTCGCAGCCGCGACGGCATGTGCGCTGGCGATGTCCGCGTTGCTCTCGGTACAGATTTCAGCGTCGGCGTCCGAGCTGGACGAGTACGTGAATTTGCCTTTGGTGAATCGGAATGCCGAACACGGTCCGGGCGGTGTCCATCCCGCGTTGCCGACTGATCTCGGCACCTTGCAAGCCCTTGTGAAAGAAGCCCGCGCCAGTGGTCGCAGTCCGGAATCCTATGCGGCCTTGCTGTTTCAGTATCGATTGGTCGCTGCCACGGAAGCCGCCGGAATCGATCTCTCATCGTGGAATCCGCGCGCCGGAGTGCTTGCCAATCGCTCGAACCTGGTGAAGTCGTACCGCTTCTACGAGGATCTGCAACTCGGTCACCCGGAATTGCAGTGGGCGGGCATGGGCGGACAGGTTGGTGCGGACTTCGGCGGAGGACTGATCGACTTCGAACTGATGGCGGACATGTACTCGTTTCCGAATCTGCAATATGTTGCCAATTCGATAGTTTCTCAGGTCATGGATCAGGTTGGCGTGCAAGCGCTGAACCAATTGCCGGCAGGGCTGCGCGCACTCGCCGCGGTGGGCAGGAACGTCACAGCGGACGACTTGGATTATGTGCTGGGGATGATCCTGGTGATGCAGAAGAACATCTTCTCGGATCTGATGCCGATGCATCAGGCATACGTGGATGAAGGACTTCCCGCGCTGGAAGAAATGCAGGGTGCCGGAATGTTCGGTCAGGATGTCATGGACGCCTGGCGTGATGTAGCTTCCGGCGATTCGAATCGGATTGCACGTGGGAACGTAGCACTGCTCCAACGTGAGCAAGGGATGATCATCCGTGACCAGTGGGATACCGTGCGCGCCTACAAAGGTGATGTGGGAGAGGCGATCACTTACGCATCGACTGTCGCCGGTTCACCTTCGGTCGCCGGCGTCGTACCGCCTCGCTCGTTTCGGTCTCTCGAGTTCGCGACGACACTGGCGGACGGACGCACCGCGACAGTGACACTGCCCCTCCCGGATTGGAACTGGTCGGTGTACGAGGACCGCTGGGACTACATCACCTCACAGCTCTTGCCGAAGTACCGAGCGATGGTCGAAGAAGATTGGCCACGGCTCGTAGCCACATTGAGTGTTCCCTACGAAATTCAATTGGAGAGTCACCGCCCGATGGTGACCCTCCCACAAACGCTCGAATCGGCCCTCTCCAGTTTGAAAGTGACGGTTCAGTGATGTCGGGTGCCAGATTTCGAAGGTTTGCCCCGCTGGTAGCGCTGACCGTTGCGCTGGTTCTGCCTGCGACTGCTGAAGCCGAGGCCCCAGGCAGTGGTGTTCCAGACGATGCGCAAGCTCCGGTATCCCAGGAGTTTCGGACCGATACTCCCACTCTGGGAGAGATTTTCAACGGGTTCACGGTCGGTGCGCTCAGGTCGGGGGAGTTCGCATCGGAAGAGGAGATCTTCACTGCGCTCACCGCCGATGATCCGTTTTACGACGAGCCGGTGTTGACCGGCGTCGAGCGTCCCGGTGACCTCCTGAAGTCGAAGAAGGTGGACGTACTGTTCACGGGATACAAACCGGGACAGCTCGACGCCTACAAGATCATGTACGTCACAACAGGAATCGACGGTTCGACGCCGGTAGTGAGCACCGGGATCATGATGATCCCGATCGACGGAACACCGGCATCGGAGAAGAAAGTCATCAGCTACCAGGAGGCCAACGACAGCGTCGGCGGCTACTGTCATCCGAGTTCGCACTGGACGGGCGGCGATCCGCTGGACGGCGCCTCCTGGTCGGCGTTGGGTCCGCTGGCACTGATGTTCGGAAAAGGCTATGCCGTAGTGATATCCGACGTCGGGAACAACGGAGACCGTGATCCTCACGGCGTCTTCGCGGGCAAGTTCGCGGGGCACGCGCAGTTGGATGCTGTGCGCGCAGCATTTCAGCTGCAGGATTCCGAGCTGAATCCGGATGCGGAGATTGCGTTGTTCGGAATCGCTGGTGGTGGAGTCGGTTCGGCATTCGCCGCAGAATCTGCGCAGTCCTACGCACCGGAACTCGACATCGTCTCGACAGTCCTCGAGGGAATGGTGATCAAGCCCCGAACATTCATGGAGACAACAGATTCCTCGGTCGGTGCCGGCTTCGGATTTGCGACGCTCCTTGGCCTCGAACCCTGGTACCCCGAGATGAAGTTGAACGACAAGCTCAATCCCGTGGGCCGAGCGATTGCCGACGTGTACCGGGATGAGTGCCAGATGCCGGCGTACTTCACGCTTCCGTTCGTGCCGCTGGCGAGCCTTTTCGAGCCGGGGATCGATCCGATCACAGAATTCAGTTTCCAGCGCGCGTACGACGACAACGTACTGGGCCACGTTGCTCCGGCGTCGAAGGTATTGATAACGTCGTGTGCAAAGGACGACTCCCCGATGTCACTTGTACCGGCAGCTGATGCGCGAGAACTGGCGGACACGTACAGGAGTGGAGGGACCGACGTGAGCTACCAGCCGACCGACTGCAGTATGGACCGCGCATTCACGGATCCATACGGTTGGGGAACTGATCTGTTCGGAATGCAGACGATCGACTGGATAGCCCACAATTTCGACAACTGAGCGAGTCACCCGGCCAGCAGTTTGTTGATCGGTGCAAAATCGAAATAGTCACGCCATGCAACAATTTTCGAGTCCACGATCTCGAAGATCCCCATAACCGGCAGGACTACGTGTTTGTCGCCGAGGTCGAATCGGTCGGTCCGTTCGTTGAGTACAGTCGCACCGTTGGCAGACTGGTGATGAATCGTGAATTCGATCCCACCGAAGGCCGAAATGAAGCCTTCCAGGAAATTCAGGATCTCGGTGCGCCCGACGATCGGGGCCATCGGAATATTATGGTAGACAGCATCTTCACTGAAGTACGACGCGATTTTCTCGGCACTGCCCATCTTCCACTCGGCGCAGAAAGCAGTGACAAGTTCTTCAGGGCTCATGGTGTGACCTCTCGGTGTGGTGAGACGTTCAGGTGCAAACTCTGATGGCGGCGTACGAACATGCTGGGGACCCAACGGGGTGGGGATTCGGAATCGATTGTGAAGTGCGCACTGTTTTCGAGAAGGACTGCGATCGCGGTCTTTGCTTCCAGACGAGCCAGCGCGGCCCCGACACAGAAATGTGCTCCTTTACCGAAGGCGAAATGCGCTCGGGGATTGACTCTGTCGAGGTTCATCACCTGTGGTTCGGTGAATGACTCAGGATCGCGGTTCGCCGAGCCCCACAGCAGTATGAGGTGACTGCCGGCAGGTAGCGCCACGTCGCCGAGTGTTGTGTCCGCGTTGACATGTCGGTGATGTCCGCGAAAGGGTGACTCGAGTCTGAGCGTTTCTTCCAGGAACGCGCCCACGAGTAGAGGGTCCTCGCGCAGCTGCGTCTGAATCTCAGGGTGCTCGGCGAGCAACCGTGCAGAGTTGGCGATCAGTCCGGCGGTCGATTCGCCACCCGCACCGACGAGTTGCACCAACATCAGCACGGCCCCGTCTTCGCTGAGTTCGCCTGCGTCACAGCAACGGACGAGATCTCCGAGTAGATCATCCACCGGGTGAGCCCGTGCCTCACGAAACTTGCTGTAGAGGTACCCGGTGAGTTCGGCCGCCGAGGTGACGACGCCTGCCAAACGCTCCGACGTCACGATGCCGCTGAGAAGTTCGGTGCTGTCGTACGACCACGCCAGCAATTGGGGGACATCGTGTGCCGGCAAGCCGATCAGCGTGGCAACCATCTGCAGCGGCAGCGTGTCCGCTACCGACGTGACCCATTCGATCCGTCGACCGTCGAAGCCGTTGTCCCACAACTGCTGGGTGTACTCGGTCATCACCGGCTCGAGTGCTCGTATACGTTTGGCGACCAGTGTCGGTAAGACAAGTTTGCGCTGGTGTTGATGGTCGGGCTCGTCGGCAGTCGCGAGAACGTGAACAGCTTGGCCGCCGCCGTTCATGTCGAAGGTCACGGCCGAACCGTCCGGTGTACGAACGAGCACGCCGGTGAGGTTGTTGGAGAAGTCGTCGGTACGGGAAACGGCTTCGGTGACCAATTCCCACGTGGACACCAGATAGAAGTCGGTCTCAGGAATGCGGTACACGGGGTGCTCGCGCCGGAGTACGTCGTATAGCGGGTACGGGTCGTCGATGTTCGACGGCAGGAAAGGGTTGATGTCGAGCGTCGATGGTGTCACGAAGGGAAGATTTCACGGCCGTCGAGGAGAAGTCAACAGGTGGAAAATGCCTCTGAACTGGCATTTTGAGAAAATCTCACGCACTTCAACCCCCTCGTACTTCTCCCAGGTCAGAGGCTCGCGGCCTTCCGTAGCCTTGAGATTTCTGATTGAATCTGTCTCAATGTGAGACGAGGTGACGGAGAGTGACCGGTGCAAACGAGCGCCGCGCCGCCGACTGGTTGGCCGGCGGTAACCGCCGTGAACTCGCAACCGAGCGCATCTTCGCGGCTGCGGCAGAGCTGATTCGAGAACAGGGATTCGATCGGTTCAATGCCGACGACGTCGCTGCCCGCGCAGGCTGTTCGAGGGCAACGCTCTACCGCTACGTAGGTGGCAAGTCCGCGATCCGCGAGGGGTTGTTGTCACGAGGCGCGGCATCCGTGGCGAGCCAGGTCGCGACTGCCGTCGAATCACTGCACGGCGACGAGCGCACCGTGGAGTCGATCCTCGTCGCCGTCGACGCGATCAGATCCGACGCTGCCATGAGCCACGGCCTTGCGGCGGCGCGGGCCAACGGAATCGACGAGTATCTCGTGTCCTCGCCGTTGCTGCCGCGTACTGCGCTGGAACTTGCGGGCTTGGATCCTGAAGGTCAAGAGTCGCAGTGGGTGGTTCGGATCGTGTTGATGCTCTTGGCATGGCCTCTCGCAGACAGGGCCGCCGAACGACGGATGGTCGAGTCGTTCATCTACTCCTGAGCGGGATTCCGTGTTCGTGAACGGTGCATCGGATCGTCGCTGCTGTAGACGGTTCGGTTCATTGCTTCATTCCTCGGCTCGGTACTCTGAGCTTGTCCGCTGCCGCGAAGGAGAGAGTCACGATGGTCGTACGCAGGCCCCGCGACCGTAAGCAGCAGATTCTTGCGGCTGCAGGTGAGCTTTTCCGTGAGCACGGTTATCACAACGTGTCTGTCGCTCAGGTGGCTGCTGCAGTTGGAATCACGGCACCTGCGCTCTATCGGCACTTCAAGAACAAGCCGGATCTCCTCTACGCCGCGGTCAACGCAGGCATCGAATCGCTCTACGATCGGGTCGCAGGTGCCGAGGATCTGAAAACACTGATCACCGAACTTGCGGCATCGGTGTCCAAACGTCGGGGTCTGTCGCTCCTGTGGCAGCGAGAGGCACGCTATCTGCCTGACGAGCAACGTGAGGAAATGCGTTCGACCCTCAAGAGTGCAGCTTCGCGCGATGCAGCGCTGATCCGAATTGAGCGTCCCGACCTCGACGAGGAAGACAGCTATCTGCTCGCCTGGGCTGTCATCGCAGTCTTCAACAGTGTGTCTTCGCATCGAGTGTCCTTGCCGAGGCGTCAGATGGAACTGCTGCTTGTCGAGTTGGCAGACCGCGCTGCATACGCGGAACTGGGTCGCTCAGAAGTGAAAGTCGTGGCGGCAACGGGTCACCTGCCCGTTGTGATACCCAGACGTGAACTCTTGTTGACCGAAGCAATTCGGCTGTTCGACGAGCGTGGATATCAAGCAGTCAATACCGAGGACATCGGTGAGGCTGCAGGAACGACAGGCCCGAATGTGTACAACCACTTCGATGCCAAGATCGACCTGCTGATCTCCGCGGTCTCGAGGGGCGGCGAGCGTCGCCGGCTCGGCGTTGCACAGGCTCTCGGCGCCGCAACCGGCCCGGAGGACGCGCTGTCCGGATTGCTTGCCGCACATATCGATTTCGCGATCAACGAGCGTCATTTGATCGGGTTGTTGATCAGCGAACTCGACCAATTACCGGACAAGTTCCGCCGCACGTGTGAACAGAATCAACGTGAGTACGTCGCGCTATGGGTCAAGATGCTCGAAGAAGTCCGTCCGGGCCTCGAGTCCGCCACCGCCAGGATCACCGTCAATGCCACTTTGACAGTTGTGGAGAACGCCGTCCGAATCGGCCGGCTTCGCCGTCGCGACGACCTGTCGGACAGACTCTTCGAGATCGGCTGCGCCCTGCTGCTGGGCGCATGAAAAATTCGGGTAAGCGCCACGGGCGGCGGATCGACTCACGAAACTGATCGGAGACGTCATGCGTTTCGACGCAACAGAACTGACGATCGAGGAGCTTGCTCTTCAGGCTGAAGTGCGGGAGTACCTCGACAAGCGACTCACCCCCGGTACCTACTCGCTCGGACTCGGGATGGCCGGGGCGGTGGATCCGGTGTTCTCGCGAGATCTGGGTCGACGTGGGTGGCTCGGCATGTCGCTGCCGAAGGAATACGGCGGGGGCGGACGGTCAGCAGTGGATCGATTGGTCGTCGTCGAAGAACTTCTCGCGCGGGGAGCGCCGGTCGGCTATCACTGGATCGGAGACAGACAGTCGGGTCCGAGCATCGCCGCCAACGGCACGGAAGAACAGAAGCGGTACTTCCTTCCCGGTATCGCGAGCGGTGAGTTCTCGTTCTCGATCGGGATGAGTGAGCCCGACTCGGGTTCGGACCTGGCATCGGTGCGCACTCGCGCCGAACGTGTCGATGGTGGCTGGAAAGTCAACGGCACCAAGATCTGGACCACCGGCGCCTTCCATGCCACACACATACTCGCCCTGCTTCGAACCTCGGCAGACAAGCACAACGGTCTCACTCAGCTGATCGTCGATCGCGACAGCGAGGGTCTGACCGTCTCACCCATTCCGTTCATCGACGGTAGTGAGGACTTCTGCGAGGTGTCGTTCCAGGATGTTTTCGTGCCGGATTCGCGTCGCCTCGGAGACGTCGGAGCGGGCTGGGGACAAAACACCGGTGAACTCGCACTCGAGCGAGGTGGCGTCGACCGTTGGATGTCGCTGATGCCGGTCCTCGAGAACTTCGCGGCCAACCAAGCAGCGCAATGCGGTCCAGCTGCCCTCGCCGATCTGGGCTCGATTACCGCACGCTGCTGGGCTTTTCGCGGGATGTCGCTGTCCATCGCACGGATGGTCGACGCCGGTCGCTCGCCGGTCACGGAGGCCGCGCTGATCAAGGAGATGGCAACACGCTTCGAACAGGACTGTGTTGCGACCGTCGCGCGGCACCTCGGCCGGGCTCCGGACCTTGCATCCGACGATCCGTACGAGTCGCTGCTCGCCCGGGCCGTGCTGGTGGCGCCGTCGTGGTCGATTCGCGGCGGTACCAACGAAATTCTCCGCACCGTGATCATGAAAGGGTTGGACCGATGAATTCGGGGTCACAGATCAACGCGTACACATTCGACGCCGACCTCGAATCGATGGTCGAGCAATTTTTCGCCGAGAAGTCCGGCACCGAGGTGGTAGCGCAGGCGGAGATCGGCGGTCTGCCCGCCGGATTATGGAGCGCGGCAGTCGAACTAGGGTTACCTCTGGTCGGTCTTCCCGAATCGGTTGGTGGTTCCGGTGGCTCGCTCCTCGACGCCGTGACTGTCCAGCGCGCGGCGGCGAGGCACGCTGCGCCGCTGCCGCTCGCCGAGACGTACCTCGCGGGCAGGCTGGCAACAGCGGGCGGGTTACCCGTGCCCTCCGGAATCGCAACGGTCGCCCCGGGTTCGCCGCGCGACGATGTGCGCCGGACCGACGACGGTTTCCTGTCGGGAACCTTTCACGACGTGCCGTGGGGTAGTGCCGCATCAGTGCTGGCAGCAGTTCTCGGTGATCGCGTCGTACTCCTTGACATCTCCGACGCCGAGATCGGTGGCGGGACGGATCTTGCGGGGCAACCGCGTGAGAGCCTGACGTTCTCCGAAGCGCGGACCATTGACGGCGACAACCCGGTCGATGCCCGGATTCTCAGCAAGCTCGGCGCGTTCTTGCGCTCGGTGCAGATGTCGGGAGCGATGGAGTCGGCGTCGACGTTGACCCGGCGCTATGTGTCCGACCGGGTGCAATTCGGTAGGCCCGTCGCGCAGTTTCAAGCAGTCCAGCAGCATATCGTGACGCTTGCTCAGATGGCTTCGATGTCCACGCTGGCCGTCGATCGCACTGCACATGCACTCATCAGAGGCGACGCCGACTTCGAAGTGAGCGCAACCAAATTGGTGGTTTCGCAGAATGCGCTCGTGAGCGTCCGCGCCGCCCACCAGGCACACGGTGCAATCGGCATGACCCGCGAATACCGATTGCAACAACTGACGCGTCGACTGCACGCCTGGCGATCGGAGTTCGGCGACGAAATCGCGAGTGCGACGCAACTAGGAGAGGCCGTAGCGGCGTCGCCGTCACTGCACCGCTTGATCACCGACCCAGAACCGACATTGAAGCTGTAATCCTGACCGTCGTAAAGGATTACGTTGCGTTGCAACGAAGATCGCGCTTCAGCACCTTGCCTGCTGCCGACAGCGGCAATGCATCGACGAATTGGAAAGTGCGCGGAGATTTGTATCCGGCTATCAGCGTTTTCACGTGAGCGCGCAGTTCGTCGGCGTCGGCGTCGAAACCATGCCGAAGGACGACCACGGCATGGACACGCTCGCCCCAC
Source organism: Rhodococcus sp. IEGM 1406 (assembly GCF_030056745.1). Classification (NCBI taxonomy): domain Bacteria; kingdom Bacillati; phylum Actinomycetota; class Actinomycetes; order Mycobacteriales; family Nocardiaceae; genus Rhodococcus; species Rhodococcus sp. IEGM 1406. The sequence goes on from NZ_JASHKO010000001.1 coordinate 1,085,451, forward strand.
TGGGCATCGGGCAGACCGATCACGGAACAGGCCGCGACGGATTCGTGTTGTGCCAGAGCGTTTTCGACCTCGGTGGAGTAGACGTTCTCGCCACCGGTGACGATCATGTCCTTGATGCGATCGACGATGAACAGGTAACCGCGGGCGTCGAGGTACCCCGCGTCGCCGGTATGCATCCACCCGCTGCGGAGCACTTCAGCGGTCTCCTTCGGTTTGTTCCAGTATCCGAGCATGACGTGGCTGCCGAACGTGACGATTTCGCCCACCTCGCCGGGTGGGAGTTCCGAGCCGGCCGGGTCGACGATTTTCAGTTCGCAGTGAGGGAGTGCGCGACCAGCGCTGCGGAGGAGATCACCACCTTCGAGGTGATCGGCTGGACTCAGCATGCTGATGTGCGCGGTTTCAGTCATCCCGTAGCCCTGAGCGAAGGAACTGTTGGGGAACATTTGCATGACCTGCCCGAGAAGCGTCGGAGATATGGGCGAGGCGCCGTATCTCAGGATCCTGACGCTGGACAGATCGTAGGTGGTTGCGTCTTCGCCCGTTTCGTTTTTGTGGGCGACCAACATCTGGAGCATTGTCGGCACCAGACCCACGGTTGTCGGGCGATAGCGGTCCACGGCCTCGAGGAACGTCCGTGGGCTGAAGTTCGCTACGAAGACCTGGGTTCCACCCATCAGCGACTGAGCCAACCATCCGACGATCCCGGCAATGTGAAACAGAGGGTTCACCGCGAGGTTCGTTCCGTTGCTGATTGCCACGCCGCCTGCCGCGAGAGTGCCCAGCGCCGAGGTCATCAGCGCTTGATGGCTGATCATCACGCCCTTCGGCACTCCGGTGGTCCCGCCGGTGTAGAGGAGTAGTGCAAGCGTGTCGCCGCCGACGCGCAGATCGTCGACCGGAATCGCCTCCGCGATCACCTGTTCGTAGTCGAGCATTCCGTCCGGAACTCGGTCGTTGCCGCAGTAGACGACAGTGGTCAGGCCTGGACACGCCTCGCGAAGGGTAGATCCGACGGAAGCAAAATTCTCGTCCACGAGTAATACCGTCGACCCTGAATCTTCCAGGGCGTACCTGATTTCCGCCGTGCTCCAGCGAGAATTGACCGGACTGGCCACTGCTCCGAACCACCAGCAGGCCAGGAGCGCCTCGTGGTAGTAGTCGGAGTTCGATGCCAAGATCGCGACTCTGTCACCGGTGTGCAGGCCTAACGTCTGCAGCCCGCCCGCGAGCCTCTTGATCCGGTCGACCGATTCGCGAGACGTGCGCACTCGGCCATCGGAGATCGTCATCACCGCTTCGGGCGACGCTCGTAGGGATCGGTGAACGAATTGAGTCAGCTGCATGCGATTCCTCCTGCGAGTGTGCGGCGAGTGCTCTGACTCGGATCAGTTCCGGCACTGATGCTATTGGCCTGACAATTGCCCTCACCCACCGCCTGAAATCATGCCCCACTCCGGTGCAATCTAGACGATTGTCCAGTTAACTCTGACGATTCCATCCTGCCGTGGGGTGATTTCTGCGAGAGTGTCGAACATGCGAGCAATCCTGGTAGCCGGTATGAGTGCGTTCGTGGCGGTCGTCTCGGCGCCCTCTGCCGGCGCCGAAACGACTACGAACCAAGTGCGCTCGTTTTCCGAGACCACGTCAGTCGGGGTCCACAATTCCTACGAGAAGGCGACGTTTCCGTACTTCGCCGACGCTTTGGATTCCGGGGCGTCGTTGCTCGAGCTGGACCTGTGGACCAACGGGGGCGGTCCGGACTGGCGTGTGTCGCACATGAATCCGGTGGCGAGCGAGAGCAACTGCGTCGGCGCTCAGGACGCATCCGGGTTGCGAAGCGGTCTACGAGATCAGGGATTCCGTGGATGCCTGGCAGATATGCGGGCGTGGCACGAGGCCAATCCCGAGCACCCGCCGGTGATGATCAAGTTGGAAATCAAGGACGGGTTCACTGCCGGGTACGGACGTGGGCCCGCGGATCTCGACGCCCTGATTCTCGGGACACTCGGAGACGCGGTTTTCACGCCGGCCGATTTGATGGGGGAGTCCTACTCCACCCCGGATGCCGCCGTCACCGAGCGTGGATGGCCGAGCAATTCCGAAATGACCGGGAAATTTCTGTTCGAGCTGATACCGGGAACGATCGAGGAGGGAAACCCTCTCGATACGGAGTGGACGGACCGGCAGTATGCGACGCACCTGCGAGATCTGTCCTCCGCCGGGCTCGTCGAACTCAGCGCCGCCTTTCCCGCTGTTCACCGTGCATCACCGGGAGACCCACGTCTCGACCGCTATACCGACCCGGGGATCCGTCCGTGGTTCGTGATTTTCGACGGCGACGCTCTCGACTACACCGCCGGAGTCGTGGATCCGAGTTGGTACCACGATCGCGGCTACCTGCTCGTCATGACCGACGCGCACAAGGTCGCTCCGCAGATCGACGGAACCCATGCCACCGAAACCGAGGCGAGCGAGCGTCTCGACCTGTTGGCCGGGCAGCACGCAAGTTACATCACCGCGGACTGGTCGAGGTTGCCGAACGTACTGTCCACCGTGGTGCCGCGTCGGTGATTTTCGAAAGGCCGGATCGTGAAGAGCGAGATCTGACGGGCGGCAATTCTCAGGAACAGGGTGCAGGATGGGTTCATGCGCACTGTCACGTGGAATCCCGAAGTCTACGGCCGCTATTCGGGTGAGCGGTCACGCCCGTTCGTGGACCTGGTGTCACGGGTGGCGACCGAAGACCCGACGCGGGTAGCCGACCTCGGCTGCGGATCAGGTAGCTTGACCGCGATGCTGGGGGAACGATGGCCGGACGCGGCGGTATCCGGTTTCGATTCGTCTCCCGAAATGGTGGCGCAGGCCCCGACAGACTTACCGGGAAACGTCACCGTCGAGTTGGGGGACATCATGTCCTTCGATGCCACGGGTTACGACGTGGTCGTCAGTAACGCTGCATTGCAGTGGGTTCCGCGCCACCGCGAGCTGATCGACCAGTGGGCGGACACCCTGGTATCCGGGTCGTGGCTGGCGTGGCAGGTTCCGGGAAACTTCGATGCACCGTCACATGCGCTCATGCGAAGCCTCGCGGAGTCCGCGGAATGGAGCGAGCGACTGGGCGGCGTCCTACGCGGCCCGGAAGGCGTCGACAGTCCGGTTGCGTACGCGCAGCGTCTGCAGGAGCACGGATTCGACGTCGACGCCTGGGAGACGACGTACGTACACGTGCTGGCCGGTGCTGATCCGGTGCTCGGATGGGTTCGAGGGACTGGACTTCGGCCGGTGCTGGACGTTCTCGGCGAGGCCGACGCTCCGGAGTTCGAGCGCCAGTATTCGGATCTGCTGCGGGAGGCGTATCCCGCAACAGCCGCCGGAACGCTGTTTCCGTTCCGGCGGGTGTTCTGCGTGGGACGCAAGCGGTAACTACTCGGCTGTGCTGCGGTCCGCCGATCACTCAGCGGTGACAAAGCCTTCCGAGACCAGCCAGTCGCGAGCCACGTCCGCCGGCTCCTTGCCGTCGACGTCGACCTGCCGGTTGAGCTCGGTCATCACCTCGTTGGTCAGTTTCTCCGAGATCGGCGCCATGACTTCGGCAACCTCCGGATGTGCTTCCGCGAAGTCCTTTTTCATGACCAATGCCGGATTGTATTTCGGGAAGAACTGCAGATCGTCTTCGAGCAGAACGAGATCGAGTGCGATGATGCGACCGTCGGTGGTGAACACCTCGCCGAACTTGCACTGATCGCTGTCGGCTGTCGCCTGGTAGATGATGCCGGTCTGCAGGATCTGGCGCTGGGCACGCGAGGCGTCGAAACCGTATTTCGCTGCCAGGCCGGGGTATCCGTCCTGGCGGACGTTGAACTCGGTCTCGACGCACGTCACCGCGGCGCCGGGATCGGATTCGACCAACTTCGCGTAGTCGGAAACCGTCTTGACGCCGGTCTTCTCAGCGGTCTCCTTGCTCATCGCCAATGCATACGTATTGTTCATCGGCGCCGGATCGGTCCACACCATGTCGTTCGCAGCAAGGTCCGCATCACGGACGGCCTCGAACTGCGCCTGCGAATCGGGAAGAGGAGTCTCGTTGCCGAGGTAGTTGATCCAGCCGGTCCCGGTGTACTCGTACGCAAGGTCGATCTGCCCGTTCAACTGTGCGTCACGGGTGCTGTTCGAGCCCTGGATGTTCGTGAGATCTCGAACATCTGCGCCCGCAGCGGCCATCGCGAATTCGATGACGTATCCGAGCACGATCTGCTCGGTGAAGTCCTTGGAGCCGACGGTCATCTTCACACCCTCGAGCTCGGGAACCGGCTCGATGCTGCCGGGGCCGACAGCCAGGGGCAGAGCGCCACCGGACTCGAGGCCACACGAAGCGACAAGTGTGAGGCCGATCGTGGCAACCGCGACTTTCCAGCCCCACGTTCTGGTGATCGAAGTCTTGGTCATCGTAATCCCTTGGGCCCGAGATAAGTTTCGGCGAGCGCGCCGAGCCAGTCGATCAGCAAGGCCAACGACACCGCCAGTACGGCACCGACCACGAGGGTGACGTTGTCGCGGAGCTTGTATCCGGTGTCGATCAGAATGCCGAGTCCGCCGGCACTGACCAGGAAGCACAGCGTCGCGGTGCCGACTGCCAGAACGAGCGAAGTGCGCAGTCCTGCAAGGATGTACGGGACGGCCATCGGGAATTCGAGTTGACGCAGGACCGTGAGCGAAGACATTCCCTGCCCGCGCCCGGCATCGATCAAGGTCTTGTCCACTTGCTGATAGCCGAGAATAGTGTTGCGTAGCACCGGGAGCAGCGAATAGAACGCGATGGGAAACACGCCTATCCAGAAGCCCGTCGTTCTTGTTGCGAGATAGAACAGCACGAGCAGGCCGATGGCAGGCGCCGCGGCTCCGATGTTGGCTATCCCCACGAAGAACGGTGCCAGCCGGGTGAATTTCGGCCTGGTCAGCAGAGTTCCGAGTGGAACCGCGATGGCGACGACGATGATGACCACGGCGGCCGTGATCAGTACGTGCTGCCAGGTCAGTGTGACGATGTTGTCGAGATTGATGCTCGCCTTCTGCGTCGCGTTGAGATCTCGGCTGAATGCCCAGATCAACACGCCCGCAACCAGGATCAGGACGATGACCGGTTGCACATACAGTCGCATCCGTTCCGCACGGCGCGTGGCGGCGTTCTCGGCCGCACCCAGATCGGGGGCATCCGGTTCCATCTCAGGCGCGGAGACGCGCTCCTCTGTCGTGGCAGTCATGTTCAACCCTCGACGTTCTCGGTGTCTGGCTCTTCGTCGTGGTCGTGCGCATGCTCCTCGCGCATCTCGGAGAGATGGCTGACCAGTGTGTCGATGGTGATGAGACCGACATACTCGCCGCGCCGTCCGGTGACCACAGTGGACGCATTGCTTTCAGCGAGAAGAGCTTCCAAGGCATCCTGCAGGGTGGACTGGATGGACACGGCTTCGCCGATCTCGTTACCGACACCTCGAAGCGTCGACGCATGGGCGAGGTGGCCGGGCGAGACCCAGCGAAGCGGCCGTCCACGATGATCGAGAATCAAGGCCCACTTCCACTTACGCGCTGCGAGTGCGGTTCTCAAATCATCGACCGAATCGGTTTCGCGGGCGGTGAGGCACTGCTTGAGTTTGATCTGGCGCACGCGTGTCAGGGTCAGCTGCTTGAGCGAGGCGTCCGCCCCGACAAATCCCGCGACCATGTCGTTTGCGGGATTGGCGAGAATCGCTTCCGGAGTGTCGTACTGCATGATGCTGGACTGATTGCCCAGTACGGCAATACGGTCACCGAGTTTGACTGCCTCGTTGAAATCGTGGGTGACGAAGACGATGGTCTTACCCAACTCCGACTGCAGACGCATCAGTTCGTCCTGCAGCAGGCCGCGAGTGATCGGATCGACGGCACCGAAAGGTTCGTCCATCAACAGCACCGGAGGATCGGCAGCCAGCGCCCGTGCCACGCCCACACGCTGTTGCTGCCCGCCGGACAATTGGCGAGGGTAGCGGTCGCGATAGGTATCGGGATCGAGGCCTACGAGGTCGAGCATCTCGTCGGTGCGCGCTGCGATACGTTTCTTGTCCCAACCGATCAGACCCGGGACAGTCGCGACGTTCTTCGCAATCGTGAAGTGCGGGAACAAGCCTGCCTGCTGGATCGAGTACCCGATGCCACGGCGGAGCTTGTCCGGGTCGATCGACAGCGCGTCCTTGCCGTCGATGGTGATCTTGCCGGAGGTAGGTTCGATCAGGCGGTTGATCATGCGCATCGTCGTTGTTTTGCCGCAACCCGAAGGTCCGACGAAGACCACGATTTCACCGGCCGGAACAGTCAGCGAAACATTGTCCACCGCTGCAGCTTTCTGGCCCGGGTACCGCTTGGTGACGGACTCCAGGACGATCTCGACCCCGGATACCTTCTGATCTGTGGATACGTCAGACGGAATGGTTTCAGTCATTGCAGCCCCTTCGAAGTAGTGAGACGACCGATGACGACGTAGATTCCGTCGAGAATCAGAGCGAGAATGACGATCAGTACGGTGCCGACCAGCGCTTGCGGAACAGCATTCGGGCTACCGACACGCGAGAGTCCGGAGAAGATCAGGTTTCCCAGACCAGGACCTTTGGCGTACGCCGCGATGGCGAGGATGCCCATGAGCATCTGTGTACTGACCCGCATGCCGGTGAGGATCGACGGCCACGCGATCGGTAGCTCGATTCGACTCAGTACGTGCATGCGATTCATTCCGACACCGCGGGCTGCGTCCGTGATCGCCGGGTTGACTGCATCCAGACCGATGATCGTGTTCCGAATGATCGGGAGCAGGGCATACAAGATCAACGCGGTGATCGTGGGAGCGACGCCGAGACCGAGAATCGGAATGAGCAGTCCGAGGAGGGCGAATGAAGGAACCGTCAGGATCGTGCTGGCCAACGCCGTAGCGATGGAGGATCCCGCCGGGCTCCGGTAGACGAGAATGCCGATGATCACGGCGGCAATCGTCGCGATGATCACGGACTGGATAACTGCTGAAACATGTAGGTACGAGTCGGTCATCAATTGTTGTCGTCGTGCAACGACAAAATCCCATAGGGCGCCCATATTTCCGAACCCACTTTCTTCGGACTTCTGCTCGCTCGAACGTCTTCCCTCGACACCGACCGGCGCACAAGGGCTTTCCCCGCAGCCTCCGTAGGCCGAGGGGTTTCCCTCGACTGTCGTCCAAAAACTGAGATACTGCAACTAATTCCGATTGCAGCGTGTCGGATGTTGTTCTGGACGTGAGATTTTGCGAGACGCGGGTATGTACCCACTGCGGGCAGAGTTGAAACGCGCTGGAGATGGCAAAGCGGGAGAGTTCCGCAGAACTCTCCCGCATTGCTTGATTTGTCCGAATTGTCCTCAGGCCCAGCTGAGCGCATCCTCATCGGAGAGGCGCGGCAGACGATCGAACCAGGGGTTCTCACCGGGATGGCCGATGTTCACCACGAGGATCGTCTTGAAACGTCCGTCTGCGAAGAATTCGCCGTCGATGCCGTCGGCGTCGAACCCGGCCATCGGGCCGGCGACCAGACCCTGTGCGCGAATCGCGAGGATCACGTAGCCGGCCTGAAGTGCGGCATTGAACCGACTCGTCGAACTGGCGGCAGCCTCGTCGGATTCGAAGTAGTCCTTCATCTCCGGGCGAATGGGGAACAGGTTGGGGATGTGCTTGTAGAACTCGGTGTCCACCGCCAGAACGGCAACTGCAGGAGCGGCCTCGGTCTTGGCTTTGTTGCCATCTGCCATGTGTTCGACGAGGCGTGCTTTGCCTTCCTCGGTACGGACGAACAGCACACGTAGCGGATTGGTGTTGGCCGCGGTCGGTGCCCACTTCGCGAGCTCCCAGATCGCAGTCAGTTCGTCGTCGGTCACAGGTTCGTTCGAGAAGGAGTTGGCGGTGCGAGCCGCAGTGAAGAGGAGTTCGCGGCCGGCTTCGTCGAGTTGCTGGGCGGTGAATGGGGTGGCTGCGTCGAGAGACATCGGGGGTTTCCGTTCCGTGGTAGCTCGACCGAGCATCACCCGGTAAAGCTAGTTGCTAGTAAAAAAATAGTGCCTACGGATACGTTAGCACTGTGGCTAGGATGGTGGGGTGGCAAGCAAGAGCGAAGCGGGACACGAGCCCCGCGCATGTGACGGGGCTCTGGCCCGCGCGTTCGGCTTCCTGGGCAAACGGTGGAACGGCGTCATTCTCGGCACGCTGCTGAACGGGCCGGCGGGATTCTCCGAACTCAAGCGCGCGGTGGGCGGGATCAGTGATTCGGTGCTCTCGGAACGCCTGACGGAGTTGGCAGGGGCAGGCCTGGTGACGAGGAGCGTCGATGCAGGTCCGCCCATCGCCGTGGAGTACGAACTCACAGCGTCGGGGCAGGCGCTGCTCCCCGCTCTCAGTGAACTGACAACGTGGGCCGCCGAAAATCTGCCACCCGAGAGTTGCTCGAACTGAGCGCTAGCTCGAACGGCAGTTCAGCGACTGCGCGGGTCCTGTTTCTGCCAGTTGTTATTTCCTTACCGTTTTTCCCGGGCGATACTGGCCGAACATTTGTCGGTTCGGGGCTGCCTGGGGACGCCGGGTATGGCTCTTTTTGTGCTGCTGTTCGCATGGCTGAAGGAGAACGGCCGCCCGGTGTTCTCGACGACTCGACCTATCAATCGCCTGACGGACTTCGAAAATTCGGCCGGACGAAGTCGGAAGTGTGGTTCCGGAACAAGAAGGCATACAACGCCTCTCGGATTGACGACGCCGCGGTCGAGGCCGCAAACGGGTAGTTGGTGCGGGTGGCTGGGCAGATGTCGCCGCCACGGGTGGTGACGTGTCTGCGTTCGGAAGCGCAGACAGATTGGCCGGCATCTCAGGGTCTAGCACCTGTGCCGCGAGATTCGGGCCGAGTCAGTGGAAATCTGCGCCGGCCGCGCAGGTACGACCGCAGGCTGTTGCGGGCCTTCTATCTGTCCGCGCAGCACAGTATCCGGCACAACGCTCAGTCGTAGGCTTTTTGTACCCGCAAACGGGCCGAGGGGCAGTGTCATACGCAGGCGGTTCTTGCGTTGGGAGGCGGAGACTGAACGTGTGGTGGGCGCTCCTCCGCGATAACGCGATCTATCAACTTGGACCGACTACCGCCGCGGCTGCGTGAGCGCCCTAGCGACTAACGCAGTGCGGTAGATGTATGTGCGCCGGGGGAGTGTGGCTCGTAGCGCTGAGAATCCACGGTGTTGTGACATGTCCGAGCCCGCTATGGTTTCCGGTGATGGACCGGCCGTCGATGCTGCCTGCACCCGAGGCCACCGCCGGCTGAAGGAGACAATACTGTGCTGCATCTGCGTGTCATCTCGCCGAGTGAGCGGACCGGAGATGTGCTGAACATGTTGGCCGCCGAACCTGGGGCTACTCATGTGACACTCGCACTCAGAGCCGCTGTCGATCCGCCGGGAGATGTGATCGAGGCCGATGTAGCCCGCGCATGCGCGAACGACGTGCTTGCCGCGTTGACTGCTCTGGACCTGGTGAGGGCTGGCGGTATTTCGTTCGAGCCGGCGGGAACCATGCTGTCCTTCTCCGCAGAACGGGCGGACACTGCGGCCCCGAGAAGACCCGACGAGACAGTGGTGTGGGAGCAGTTGCTCGGTCAGGTGCGCGAAGGTGCCCGACTGACTCCGGCGTTCCTGGCCTTCCTGGTGATCGCGTTTTTGCTCTCGGCAGTCGGTGTTGCCACGGCGTCGCCGCTGACCCTGGTCGGTGCAATGGTGGTGGGGCCGGAGTTCCGGCCGCTGGCAGCGCTTTCAGTGGGTCTGGTACGTCGAGACAAAGATCTCGTGCGAAATTCGATTCGTACCCTCGCGATCTCGTTTCCGGCCGCGATGGCCCTCACCGGCCTGGCTACCTTGCTGTGGATTCGTCTGGGCTGGGTCGGAATCGGCGATGTCGAGAACGCCCGCGCATTCGACTTCATCTACGAGGTGGGGCCGTTCTCACTGGTGGTAGCACTGCTGGCGGGAGCGGCTGGCATGCTGGCAACGGTCACCTCTACCTCTACGGTCCTGGTGGGGGTGTTCATCTCGGTGACGACGGTGCCAGCTGCGGGATTGGCGGTCGTTGCGGTCTTCGCAGGTAAGTGGAATGTCGTGCTGAGTTCGCTGGCTCAGCTCGGTGTCAATCTGATCGGTATCGTGCTCGCTGGAGTAGTTGTGCTGCTGCTGTTCTCGTTGCCCCGATCCGGTCGCCAATGGAAATCAGTCACGCGCCGGGACGCCAGGCCTGGCACATCGCCGTAGGCGCCTGACCCACTGCCGGAACTGGACTTTCGAGGCTTCAGGCTGACAGCTGTCTTGCGGATCGGTGGGAATGTCTGCGCCGACAAACGTCGCGACAAACAGATCCGGCATGCGAACTGTCGGATCTGGGTACCGCTGTCTGTACCGATCATGGCTTCCAGGCTGGTTGCAGCGACTGGAAAAGGGGATCAATCGAGACGCAACCGATTGGCAGCGTGACTTCACTCAGACCCTTCGGACCTGCAGCGCCGGCGGCTCTGCCGGAGGAAACGGCCTGCCGCAGTGCTTGACAAGACTTGTCGAGATTCTCCTTGGTAGCGATGAAACATCTACGCAACGTAGATGCAACGTAACCAAAACTAGTGTTCTGGATCACACAGTGTTCGTGTGGTCGAGAGGCCTTTGGTCACGAATCTGTGGGCAGAACGGGTCCTGGTTCGCTACCGGTGGTGGATGAGGACAAGGTTCCGCGGGTTGAGCACACAGCTCGCGGAACCGCCCAACCACACGCCCCGACGAGGGCACCGGCCGACAGGAGTTCAGGTGTCCGTAGTTGCGGAAGTCTCGGCGATCGATTTCGCGGAGACCGAATTCGATTGGGCGCAGCGATCGACGCTGATTCGTGAAGTCGACCCACTCGTTCCGGGGCCACCATCCTTGGCGATGTGTCTGAGCGAACCGACGCGCGGACTGGTCGACATCGCTTCACTGCTTCTCGCGGCTCCGTGGTTGCTTCGATCGCCGCGTGGGGACGGGCATCCGGTCCTCGTTCTCCCCGGATTGCTGACTTCGGACGTTTCGACTCTCGCCTTGAGGACATACTTGAGCTTTCTCGGATACCGGGTTCACGGTTGGAATCTGGGTCTGAACACCGGTCCGACGGCGACGGTGGTCGACGGACTGCCTGCCGCATTGGCCGAGGTAGCAGATCGATACGAGCAGAAGGTGTCGGTAATTGGCTGGAGTCTGGGCGGTATCTACGCTCGAAAGCTGGCGAGGGACCTGCCGGATTCGGTGCGTCAGGTAGTGACACTGGGAAGTCCTTTCGGTCTCACCAGTCTGGAGCAGACGAGAGTCGGATCTCTCTACGCTCGTTTGTCCGGCAATCACGCGATACTGCCTCCGGTCGACGGCATCGAATCCGAACAGGGATCGCCTATTTCCGTTCCCGCCACGTCGGTCTACTCCAGGCACGACGGTATCGTTCCATGGCAAGCGTGCTGTGAAACCTCGGCAGGCCTGTCGGAAAGCATTGCGGTGCAAGGCAGTCACATGGGGTTGACCCACAACCCGTCGGCGTTGTGGACCGTTGCCGATCGTCTGGCGCAGGACGTCGACAACTGGCAACCTTTTGCGGCTCCGAAACGGCTTCGACGCATGTTTCCCTGCTGAGGTACGAGGCTGGGGTGCGAGGCTGAGGTCCGAGGCCGGGGTGTGGGGGAGAACCCTGAGTCAGACGCGGGGACGGACTCGTACCTGAGGACACACCGCGTCGGAAAAGATGGGTCCATGGCCTGATGCGCACAGGTGGATCGGCAGCGGATAGTGGAGGTCGACGCGGATGAACCGCGAGTTCCGTTGAAAGGAAACAACACATGACCTCCCCGATGAAGACCCGCAAGCTCACCCGCGCCCGCTCGGGAGCAATGTTCGGTGGGGTGTGCGCCGGAATCGCTCGATACTTCGGTTGGAAGTCGTCGACTGTCCGCTTGCTGTTCGTGCTCTCGTGCCTGCTGCCCGGCCCGCAGTTTCTGATCTACATCGTGATGTGGATTTTCATTCCTCGTGAGCAGATCTGACCGAACCGCTCAACGGCGGCGGTCTTTCAGGCATTGCTTCGCCTCGTGCAATTCCTCCGAACTCAGCGGAGGAAGGGGGAGTGCGTCACGGTGCAAGCCCTCCGTGCGTAGGCCGTCGAGCATTACCGAGAGGTATCGACGCCACACGGTCGGGTTGACGGGCTGAGCAAATTCGGTGACTGCGCCCACCATGAAGATGAGGCCGAACAGGTCCGTCGGTACGGCGTCGGGGCGCAGCATCCCGGCCTCCTGGGCCCGGTAGAAGATCCTCTCGACCGACGGTTCGATGATGGATCGTTGGCATGCGACTTGCTCGCATCCCTCGTCGGTTCCGTTCAGGACGTCTTTGAGCCCGCGGTTGACCGACATACGGCTGCAGGCGAATTCGGCAAAGGTGACAAGGCCGTCCCACGGATCCGGATTGGCGAGTGACGCGTCCGCGGCCGCCGCCATGTCGGCGAAGTTCTGTTGGAAGACTCCGTCGATCAATTCTTCTTTGCTGGCGAACCGCCGATAGACCGTTCCGACGCCGACACCCGCGCGCCGGGCGACGTCGTCGAGTGTGACGTCGATCCCTTCTTCGGCGAACAATTCACGTGCGGCGTCGATGATCAACTGCCGATTACGTGCAGCATCGGCGCGAAGGGGGCGCTCCATTGCGGTACTCATGTCCCCACTCTACCCGCCAAGTGGAGACAGCCTCTCCGTTTTCGTGTAGCGTTTTTGCTAACCGGAGAAGCCATCTCCGCATAGGTTGGGCGAGGGACTATGTCAGACATTGCTGAACGGACTGAATTCGAGCAGTCCTCAGCGCCTTCAGGGGACAACCACGCAAAGCGGTGGCTGGTTCTCGCGGTTCTGGGAATTGCGCAGCTGATGGTGGTCTTGGATGCCACCATCGTCAACATCGCGCTGCCTGCTGCGCAGCGCTCACTGGAGTTCGGTGATTCGGACCGCCAGTGGATCATCACGGCATACGCATTGGCGTTCGGCAGCTTGCTGCTACTCGGCGGTCGATTGAGCGACTTGTTCGGGCGCAGGCGAACTTTCATCGTCGGTCTTATCGGCTTCGCAGTGGCTTCCGCCATCGGTGGCGCAGCCGTCAACTTCGAAATGCTTGTTGCCGCTCGTGCCGGCCAGGGCGTATTCGGTGCGCTCCTTGCCCCGGCAGCCCTGTCGCTGCTGTCCGTGACATTCACGGATCCGGGTGAGCGTGCCAAGGCTTTCGGTATCTTCGGTGCCGTTGCCGGCGGCGGTGGCGCCATCGGACTGCTGCTCGGCGGCGCACTCACCGAGTGGGTCGACTGGCGCTGGTGCCTCTTCGTGAATCTCTTCTTCGCGGCGATCGCCCTGGTCGGAGCAGTCCTGTTGCTCGCGCCGCACACCAGTGACTCGCGACCCAAGCTCGACATCCCGGGAACGATCCTGGTGTCGATCAGCTTGTTCAGCATCGTCTTCGGATTCTCGAAGGCCGAATCGGACGGGTGGAGTGCAACTCCCACCATCTCGTGGCTCGTTGCCGGCGTCGTGTTCATGGCGGCGTTCATCTACTGGCAGACCAAGTCCGAGCACCCGCTCCTTCCGCTGCGGGTGGTCCTCGACCGAATCCGGGCTGGCTCGTACCTGGCGATCTTCCTTTCCGGCGCAGGCATGTTCGCAGTCTTCCTGTTCCTGACGTACTACATGCAGCTGATCCTCGGGTACAGCCCGATCATGACCGGCCTCGCATTCATGCCGATGGTGTTCGGAATCGTGACAGCGGCAACGCTTTCGACAGCGGTTTTGCTACCGCGCGTCGGTCCGCGAGTGCTGATCGTGAGCGGAATGGTTATCGCGGCGATCGGAATGACGCTGCTGGCCCAGATTTCCGTGGACAGCACCTATGCAGTCCACATTCTGCCGGGGCTCGTTGTCACCGGACTCGGCATGGGCAGCATTTTCGCCCCGTCGATGCAGGGAGCAACTTCAGGCGTGCACCACGAAGATGCCGGCGTCGCATCTGCCACGGTCAACACGATGCAGCAGGTGGGCGGCTCGATCGGAACTGCACTGCTCAGCACGATTGCAGCCTCGGCTTCCACCAACTACCTGGTGGGCCGCGAGATGAATCCGCTGACCCAGGCACAGGCTGCCGTCGAGAGTTACACCACCACGTTCTATTGGGCCGCAGGCATATTCGCGGTCGGTGCGGTCTTGACCGGACTGGTTCTTCGGAGTGGACTGCTTCCGGATTCGCCGGAAGGTGAACCGGTAATCGCTCACTGACAGCTAATTTCGGGGTCGACGCCATTGCGGCGTCGACCCCGAAATCGAGTCAGCAGTTCTTATCGGGCGATGCCTGAAACCGATGAAGGACGTGATCGAGTTGTTCGGAGGAAAGCGCCGGGACGGGCAACTCGCGATGGCCGGTGCGGGACGCGCAGAGTCCGTCGATCATGAACCCGAGTGCGCGGCGGTAAGCCTGAGGGGCCTCGTCGCCGCCGAACTTCTGGGCCATCTTGACGACCTGCATGAGAAGCGGAATGTCGTTGACTTCGAAGTCGCTGCGCAGGGTGCCCTGTTCCTTGGCGCGATTGACAAGTGCCGCGGTGTGCTGAGCGATCCCGGCGCGCGCGCGAGCGAAAGTGTCGGACGCGAAGCGCCCGTCCATCAGGAGATCGCCGAATCCGCGGTTGTCTGCCATGCGCAGGGAGATCACGTCGAGAAAGTAGACAAGACCTTCCCAGGCGTCTGGCATCTCCCGGGCGGTGGCGGCAATCGTTTCGATCTCGGAGCACCGTGTGTCGAACAGGGCCTGGATCAGCTCGTCCTTGCTGGCGAACCGGCGATAGACGGTGCCGACGCCGACGCCGGCGTGCTTGGCGACGTCCGCCAGCGTGGCGTCGAGTCCTTGGGCAGCGAACACCTCGCGAGCGGAGTTGAGGATGCGCTCGAGGTTGGCCTTGGCGTCGGACCGAAGGCGCGGCTGTGAGCAGTCGGCCGAGGTCCCCGCATGAGAAGCGTCGGGGTGTGTTGTCGGCATCCTCACAGTCTACGGCACTAAGCGGAATGATCGATTCCGTTAGTGCTATATTACTAAGCGGAACGTGTGGTTCCGATTGTCCGTATGAGAGAAGCCGATATGAGCACGTCTGACATCTGGGTCGGGAGCAATCCGATCTCGATGGTGGGTACGCGGAGTGCAGGTTTCGCGGCAACGAGGCTTCGCGCTCTTGCCGGCGACGGCGCCTTTGCTCAGCTCGTTCGTTTTGCCCTCGTCGGCGGAGCCAGCAATATCTTGTACTTTGCCGCTTTTCTGGCGCTGCGCGGTGACGGAGCGCTGGTCGCCAACGCCGTTGGTGCAGTCTTGAGCACCATTCTGGCCAACGAGCTGCATCGCCGGCTCACCTTCCATGCCGCGGATCGCGTCAACTGGTTCACCGCGCAGTGGGAAGGCGGTGGACTCGCTCTGGTCGGGTTGATCGCCAGTTCGGCCGCCATCAGTGCGCTCGGCTTCCTTCTCCCCGGCGCCGACGGACTTCTTCAAGCCGGGCTTGTGATCGCAGTGAGCGGAATTGTCGGTGGCCTGCGATTCGTCGCTCTTCGCGGTTGGGTTTTCTGAGCGGTTCTCGAATTCGAATCGGACTCGGCTCGTAGGGAACACTGTGACCCATGAGCCTTTCGATAGCCGACTCCGGCATCCGTCTGGCTGTGCTCTGCATCGTCATGGCTCTTGTCGCCACGCTCGTCTACCGATTCGCCTCTCTCGGTAGCGTTCGGGTAGTCCCCGGCGCACTCGCTCGTGGCGCTCTTCAGTTGGCTGCGATTTCGTTGATACTCGCCGCTGCCTTGGCTCACATCTGGTCAGCGCTCCTCGTGCTCGTCGGCATGTTCGCTGCCGCGTCGTTCACCGCGGCACGACGCTGCGGCGCAGGTACGTCCGGAGCGTGGCTGACCATCGCCTTGGCGTCGGGAATCGGTGTGGTTCTGCCACTGATGCTGCTGTCCGGAGTGGTTCCGCTGGAAGGCATCGCTCTGGTGCCGATCGGCGGAATTGTTCTGGGCGGCGCGATGACTGCGACATCGATGGCAGCCAAACGCGGACTCGACGCAGTCGATGATCGATACGGGGAAGTGGAAGCCGCACTGAGCCTTGGATTTTCCCAGCGCGATGCACGGTGGGAAGTAGCCCGCACCGCTGCCTCCGACGCCCTGCTACCGGGAGTCGACCAGACGCGCACCGTCGGCCTCGTGACATTGCCCGGCGCTTTTGTCGGCGTTTTGCTCGCGACGGGGTCGGCCGTTCAAGCCGGTGCCGTGCAAATTCTTGTGCTGGCAGGGCTGCTGTTGGCGCAAACCTGCTCGGTCGCCGTGGCGTTGGAACTCGTCGCCCGCGGTTTCGTCTTTCGAGGTAAGACTGTCAGGCCTGCGCGAGTTCGTTGATCTTGTCGCTGCGAAGGACGCGGTCGGGAAGATCGGGCGTGTTTGCCGCGAGGGTGATCATTGCCCTGCCGATGTTTTCACTGGTGGTCACGCTGCTGGGCCAAACCTTGCGCAAGAGTGGGTAGAGAGGCACGGAGATTTGATACGACCGTGTCGATTCGTGAATCGTCCATGTATTCGACCAGCACTCTGTTGCCGACCATCACAACGGAACGGACTGGAGATCATCCGGCCGGAATGGCCAACTGAACGCTTGACCTGCAATTATGAGTCCATTTTGATCCGACTCGCGACTAAAGTCCCTACAAACCGGCTGGACGGTTGGCTGAAAATAGTTTTATGGACGAAGGAGTTGATGAAATACACGTTCTCGGATCGGAGTCCGCCGGTCGAATGGTAGAGGCGTCGGCGATCATCGTTCTCGGTGCGCTCTGTGCAGTAGTCGCAGGTTCGGGTGTGTTCTTTGTCGTCGGATCGATTGGTGGCTTCGCCCGATTGCTCTACCTGGTTGTTCGTGGTCCGCTCAACTCTTGCTCGGTACCGGTGTCGAATGTCGAGCTGGCGCCTTCGAGAACGTCATGTGGTCGTTGATGCTCCCGAACGTCGAGTGAAGACGATCAAGGATGTAGTTCTGACGCATGTTCCACGGTGACTTCGATCCCTGCTTCGGGAACTGTTCCACAGCACGCATGACGTACCCCGACGCCAGGTCCAGGATCGGCCGCTGGTCCATCTCTTCGCTCGCGTGCGGCACGCACTTCGAATAGCCGCGCTTGTCCATCTCCGTCAGCAGTCGGCAGACGTACATCGACGTGAGATCTGCTCGCAGAGTCCACGAGGCGTTGGTGTAGCCGACGCACATCGCGAAGTTCGGTACGTCGCTGATCATCATGCCCTTGTAGACGTAACGATCACCGAGGGTGACGGGTTCGCCGTCCACTTCGATCGACATCCCGCCGCACGCTTCCATCTTCAATCCTGTTGCAGTGACGATGATGTCAGCTTCGAGTTCGCGACCTGACGCGAGACGAATTCCGGTCTCGGTGAAAGTGTCGATGCGATCGGTCTCGATCGAGGCCTTGCCGGATCGGAGGGCTTTGAACAAATCGCCGTCCGGTACGACGCACAAGCGTTGATCCCAGGGATCGTAGGTGGGTGTGAAGTGAGGATCGAGTGGGATCTCTTCCGGGAGTTGGCGACTGATCGCGAGGTTCAGCAACCGCTTTGCGCGCGCAGGACTGCGCCGGCACAGTTGGTAGAAACTCAGGTTCACTACGATGCTCTTCCATCGAGCGATGCTGTGCGCGAGTTGATTCGGCAGTACTGCGCGAATGGTGTCCGATAATTTGTCGCTGGACGGCAGAGCCAGAATGTATGTCGGTGATCGCTGGAGCATCGTGACGTGGCTTGCGTCCCGTGACATCGTGGGGACCAATGTGACTGCGGTGGCGCCGCTTCCGATCACAACGACCTTCTTGTCGGAGTAATCGAGTTCTTCGGGCCAGAACTGCGGGTGCACAACCTCGCCGGCAAACGATTCACGTCCGGGGAAGTCGGGGGTGTATCCGCCCTCGTAGCTGTAGTAACCGCTGCAGAGATAGAGGAAGTTACAGGTCAATGTTTCGTCTTCGTCGCCGGTCGTGACCGTGACTGTCCACGTCGAGTCCGCTGACGACCATGATGCGGCCGTCACCTTCCGGTTGTACCGAATCTTCTTGTCGATCCCGTTCTCTCGCGCGGTGTCGCGCACGTACCGGAGGATCGAATCACCGTCGGCGATTGCTTTGGCATCTGTCCACGGCCGAAACGGGTAGCCGAGCGTGAACATGTCGGAATCCGACCGGATGCCAGGGTATTTGAAGAGGTCCCAGGTTCCGCCACTGTTCGCGCGGGCCTCGAGGATTGCGTACGACTTGCCGGGAAGCTCGGTCTGGAGTCGATACGCAGCACCGATGCCGGACAAGCCGGCGCCGACGATCAGGACATCGAGGTGTTCGGTGCTCATCAGTTCGGACTCCGTATCGATCGTGTGGGGCCACCGGGCAGGCTAAGTGTTCGATCTCCACACTACTGAACGATGCTCAGTAAGGCGAGGATGACCATGTGATCGTCGGCGGTCGGATAGCCGCACACAGTGGTTTACCTGCGGCGTCGGTGAGGCCGAGGTCTCCGTGGAGCATGCCGGAAGCGTCGGCCTCCTCGGCGATGTGCTCGGGGATCGCGTCGAGCATCAGCTTTGCGCGCCGAAACATCTCGAACGTCTGGTCCTCGGATACCGTCACCCAGGACAGGTAGATGAAGCGTCCGCGAGGTGGACCCTGGATGTATGGACCGAGTAAGTCCCAGGCACCGGACTTTCGCTCCAGACTCGCTGTCAGTTCCCATCGCACTGTCTCGGTATCTCCCGGTACGAGGTCGAGGATTTCGTGTGGCTTGCCTCGGCGCTGAACGCCGACGTGGATGTTGCTGCGCTCTTCGAAGGTTGCGGTTTCGGAACACTCACGTCCGGGCAGGCTGTGACCGGTGATGATGATCTGCATATCGACATCATGCTCTGCACAGGTCGGGAGGGGTTGG
This sequence comes from Rhodococcus sp. IEGM 1406, assembly GCF_030056745.1. Classification (NCBI taxonomy): domain Bacteria; kingdom Bacillati; phylum Actinomycetota; class Actinomycetes; order Mycobacteriales; family Nocardiaceae; genus Rhodococcus; species Rhodococcus sp. IEGM 1406. Next base: position 1,104,584 of record NZ_JASHKO010000001.1, read on the forward strand.
CGTGGTGAGTCGTTCGGGTAGAACCTCTGTTGCGGCCGTGGTGGCGAGCATTCTGTTGTCGGGTCTCGGGTGGGGGTCAGGTGTTGCAGTGGCGACGGCGGACGAACCGGAAGTCGCGGGCGCGCTGGAGTCCTATGGCGAACTCTCGGCCGCAGTGTTTCCGGTCGGCGCCGGTGAGACGCAGCGGGTCGTCTATCGAACTCTGCGTACCGCTGACAGATGGGGAGAGTCGTCAGGGTCCGTGTTTCTGCCGGAAGGCGCCCCACCGGCGGGCGGTTGGCCCGTCATCTCCTATGCCCACGGAACTTTGGGCAGTGCGGATCAGTGTGCACCCTCGTCGACCGGATTCGGTCCGGGCGAGATCGAACCGATCGAACGCTGGTTGGAGCAGGGGTACGCGGTGGTCGCTACCGACTACTCGGGAGTCGGTACCGACGGGGTGCTGGCCTATCTCGACGGACATGCCGCCGGGGCGAATGCCGTCGACATCGTGCGGGCCGCGCACGAGTTGTACGGCAATGTGCTGAGTCCGCGGTGGATGGTCGCGGGTTTGTCCGAAGGTGGTCATGCGGCGTACTTCGCGGGACACGATGCCACCACTCGTGCACCGGAATTGGATTTCCGTGGCTCGGTTGTCGTCGCAGGCCCCACACACATGGAAGGGCTGTTTCCGTTGGGCGGCCCGCTGTTTCCCGACATCGGTATCACCGGGCTGGTGGGATATGCGCTGTACGTCCTGGCTGGGATCGACGATCAACGACCCGAAGAGAACATTCGCGAGGTTCTCTCGCCGCAGGGGATCGAGTGGATGGAAAAGGCTCGGACACTGTGCGCCGGAGATCTCGGCCGACACATTCGAGCCGAACGAATCCAGTTGAGCTCGTTGTTTTCTCGGTCAGTATGGACGCCGCGCATGTACGACCTGTTCCGCGAGATGATGCAGGTGCCGGTCGACGGCTACGACCGTCCACTGCGCGTGGTGCAGAGCGTGTCGGACACAACGGTTCCTGTCGCCCTTGCCTGGGCGCAACTGGTCGACATGCGTTCGCGGGGAACGCAGTTCGAGTATCAAGAACTCGCCGGAATCAGCCACGGTCAAACGACGGTCGCTTCGATGGACCAGACCATGGAGTTCATCGATCGATTGATGAGGTGATGTTCGGCGGTGTTGTTGTTGTTTCAGTGTGGTTGTTCAGCGCATACGTCGCGGCCCGTAATCGTGGCCACCGTTGGCGAACCACACGATTGCCGCAATCGCGTACAGGATGCAGACCAGGAGTAGTAGGCCGCCTGCGATCCACAGCGAGATCTGACCGAGCCGTTTCACTCGATCGGACGCATACCGCGACCCGGCCACATCGCCGTCAGCCCACAGCGGATACACGTTGAAGGCGTGCGTGAAAGCGGAGAAGGAAAGCGGCCAGAAGAACAGCAGCGAGACCACTGCCCAGCCCGCATTGACGGGTGGTCGAATCGGGTGCTGAGGAACGGATTGCTGGACAGTGGGTTGATCCGGGGTGGTCATGGGGGGCTCCTGACATGAGGTGGCCCTTTCGACGCTACTGCGATGGAGCTGAAGAATCACTGAGTGTGCGCGATCAGCCGTAATGCCAGTCGCGATCCATCCGTCGGAAGTACGGAAAGAGTGTGGCCTCCTCGAAATCGAGGTGCGACTGCATATGATCCGCCAATTCGGAGATTGCGGCGTGTGCCCGATTGACCGTGGAGGATTCGGTGCTCAGCGCGAGCGACGCACGCTTGGCTTCCGACACGATCTCCCCGACAAGCTTGTGTTCTGCCTGCAGTCGTTCGACCGCAGGGGCCAACTCGGGAAAGTTCCTGGTCATTACCGGGAACATTCGTTGATCTTCGATGGTGTGGTGCAGAGTCAGCGTGTTGCAGTAGAAGTCGCAGTTGACCCGTAGTTGCCAGACGAAATCCGCGATCGTCAGATTGTCGATCATCTCGGGTATCCGAGTCAGATCGGCGGTTTCGTCCGAAAACAGTTGCAGGGCATTCTCGAGTACCTCGATATCGGCTCGCAGAGGTTCGTGAACCTGACGTAGCTGTTCGATCATCCTCAGACCGGCAACTGTTGCCGTGTTGTGCGAATGAGGGGTGTTCACGTCAGCGCAACTCGATCCCGCTCCGCGAGCATCCTCGCTACCGGCAGGACGTCCTTTGCTGCCATCTCGATACGTTCGAATACCTCGGGATTGAGGATGGTCGTTCCGTCGAAATCACCTGAGCTGAGATAGATCCCGACCGGAGCGGTCAGCGCTTGGAAGAAAGCGAACAGTGGCCGCAGGGCATGCTCCAACACGAGAGCATGGCGGTCGCTACCACCTGTAGCGGCAAGAATCACCGGAGTGTTGGCAAGCGCGTACTGGTCGACGAGATCGAAAAAATGCTTGAACATTCCCGTGTACGAACCGCGGAACACCGGTGACGCCGCGATGACGATATCGGCAGACTCGACTGCTGCCAGCGCTTCGGCGGTCACTGAGTCGACGTGATCGCGATCCAGAGCAGTTGCAAGACCTGGAATCAGATCCACGATCTCGAAAACTCGTGTGTCGATCTGCTCGAAGTCTCCCAAGGTTTCGACGATCAGGTCGACGAGGGCACGAGTCTTGGAGGGTTTTTGGAGATTGCCGACAACGGCAACAATTTTGAGCGGTGTGCTCATCGAAACTCCTATTCTTGGGACGACTTCAGTGATTCGATTTCCTTACGCACAACGGGGGCTACTTCGGTGCCGAGGATCTCGATCGCACGCAGCATGTCCTTCTGTGGCACGTTGCCGAACCCCATCTGGATCATGATGCGGTCATGATGGAACAGTTCGTACTGCGCCATCGTCTTGTCGATGATTTCCTGCGGGCCGCCGAGGAAGAACGCACCCGCGGTGGTTGCCTGCGCTTCATATGCCCTGCGGGGCATGGGAACTCCGTTTCCGCGCTGATGATGATTCTGCATCCACCCGGCCTGGAAGTACGGGTACGACGTGTCGAGTGCTGTTTGCTTCGAGGTATCGACAAATCCTGGCGAAGCAATCGAGACAGCCAGTTTCTTCGGATCGTGTCCGAACTCCGCTGCAGCCCTGCGGTATAGATCGACGAACGGTTCGAACTGTTGGTAACTTCCACCGATGATGGCCAGTGAGAGGGGCAGGCCCAGTTTCGCGGCACGGACGACAGAGGCCGGAGTACCTCCGACTGCGATCCACACCGGAATCTGACGGTCCGGGCGGGGCGTCACGTCACCGTCGATCAGTGGTGGGCGAAGTTGTCCTTCCCAGTTGATCGGGTTCTCGTCGCGCAGTTTCAGTAGTAGATCGAGCTTTTCGGCGAAGAGTTCGTTGTACTGGGACAGGTCGTACCCGAAAAGCGGAAATGACTCCGTGTACGAACCTCGGCCGGCAATGATCTCGGCACGGCCTTCGGAAAGCAGGTCAACTGTCGCGAACTGTTGGAACACACGTACGGGATCATCGGAACTGAGTACGGTTACGGCGCTGGACAGCTTGATGTTGTCGGTAGCCTGAGTCATTGCCGCGAGCACAACTGCAGGGGCTGAGACTGCGAAGTCGGTGCGATGGTGCTCGCCGACGCCGAAGACATCGAGTCCAACCTGATCGGCAACGGTTGCCTGCTCCACCAAATGACGAAGGTGGACACCGGGATTCATCATCGCGCCGGTAGTGGGATCTGGGGTGAGTTCACCGAAATGGTAGACGCCCAATTCGAAAGCCATGTTGTTTCTCGCTATCTGTTCGTGGGGGTGATGGAGAGTTGTTCTACGTGCGCATCGCATGCGCCGCCTTGATTCGTGTGATGTGTGGCAAGTCGGGAGAAGAAGCGTTCGAGTACCGGAAGCTCCTCGGTTTCAATGAGATCGGAGAAGTATTCGGCGATCCCTCGCGTGTGTATGGCGGACGCTTTTCGAAGCGTCTTCTTGCCCGCAGGCGTCATCGATACCGTCACGACGCGTCGATCGTTGTCCGGTCTAACACGCTCCACTAATCCGGCCTCGACCAATCGATCGACGACGCGCGTCACGCCACTGGTGGTGACCAGGACCAGTTCGGCCAGATCGCCCATTCGGATCGTGTTTCCCGGAGCTTCGTGCAGTCGGAGCAGAACGTCGTACTGGCCAAGGGTGAGTCCGGTGGTGGTTCGAAGGTCCGCCTCCATCTTGCCGAGGATGACGCTGTGGGAGACGACGAGGTCGCGCCACACACGACCACGTACGTGTTCATCAGTTGTCATCGGTGACGCCCTCCATTTATTTGCGACCGCAAGTATTGCTTACTCAAATAATACGCGTGCGACGGTCGAACTATTCCCTGCTCTCATTTGCGCTGGTAGCAAGGGGTTGACTCGAACGCGTGTTCGAGTATTGTTTGGGGAGGGGATCGGGGGATTCAATGAGTGTCTTGTTGTCGGATGTGGTGTCTGGTTCTGCGGTGGGGTTGCGCGGACGCCTGTGGCGGTTGACTGCTGCTGAGTTGCGTGAGGCTGCTGTCGAGGCGAGTGTGGAGATTCTGCGCCTGGAAGCCGTTCGAGTGGCGGTGGTCGACGAACTCTCGTTGCGCCCGGATGATCAGGTGATTGCCAGTCGCGGGGTGGGGTCCTGGTTGGCGGGCAACACGATGTTGCAGGTTCGGGACGGGAAGAAGATCGCCGCGTTGGGTGCGGCTTTGCGGCCGTTTCCGGCGGTGGGAGCTCGGTTCGATTGCGGGGATTGCTCGTTCGAGCATGCCGTGTTGATCGTGGCGTTCTGCGAGTCGCCACCTAAAGGCATGCCGGAGGAGGCGCTACCGAAGTGCATCGATTTGTTGCTCGCTGCCGCGTCGGGGGTGGAGGCGACAACGACGAAGGTGCGGAACGTGATCGCGACCTTGGAGCGGTTGTTCGAATCGGATGAGATTCCGCCCGCCGAAGACGTCGACCGGAACGAGTTGCGGATCGCGTCGACGTTGAACGGTCGAGTGGTGGTGCGCGGCGAGTTCGATGCCCTCACCGGGGAAATGCTGCTATCGGCCCTGTCGAATCTGACGATGCCCACCCCGGCACCCGATGGAACCCCCGATGCCCGGTCGGCAGCGAAGCGGACCGCAGACGGGTTCACCGAACTGATCCGCCGCTACCTCGATTGCGCCAAGACCGGCAAAGACGGTGGGCAGCGGCCGCACGTGAACGTGCACATCAACGCTCGGGATCTGGTCGAGCATCGGGATTGTTCCGCACAGTCTTCGGATTCGGGTGATGACGGCTCACTGGACCTGGCCGATCTTGATGTCGGGCACATGCCGTGGCTGGGGCCACTGTCCGTCTCGCAGACCAGACTCCTCGGCTGCGACTGCTTCCTCTCCACCGTCCTGCTCGATGGCCACGGCGCACCCTTGGATGCGAAACCCGGAAAACGATTGGTCACCCCCGAACAACGGGTCGCGTTGATCGCCCGAGACAAGGGCTGCGCGTTCCCGGGCTGCACATGTGTGCCTGCCTGGACGGATGCGCACCATATCCGGCACTGGGCCAACGGTGGCCCGACGGTGATGAACAACCTGGTCCTGCTGTGCCGTTCACATCACCGGCTGATGCACCGGAAATCCGGGTTCGTCGGGAAATGGGAAATCCGAATCGGCGCCGACAACAAACCCTGGTTCGTCCCGCCGCCCTCGATCGACCCCGGGCAGCACCCACGGCCGGCGAACACCACCTTCAAAACCTGAGAGGTCAAACCTCTTTGGCGACAACAGAACACGGCCCGGGCACCGCATCGAAGGAGACCTCGATGCGGTGCCAACAGGCCGTGGGGGAGGCTAATCAGCGCTTCGAGCGCTTGTGGCGGTACATCTCGGCGTCGGCCGTATCCCAAGTCTCGGAAAGGCTTTGGGTCATGGAAAAGTCGGCTCGACCGATCGAACAACAGACGTCGGCATTCCGGAACGCCTTCTCCAAACACTCGAGCAGGTAGTCGACGGCGCGCGGCTGTGTATCGGGCAGAGCGATTCCGAACTCGTCTCCGCCCAACCGTGAAACCACCGCACCAGGGTGCGCGCACGCTGCCAAGATCTTGCCAGCCTTTTGAACGTATTCGTCGCCCGCGGCGTGGCCGAGTTCGTCGTTGATGGTCTTCATGCCGTCCAGATCGACGATGATGATAGCTCCCGGATCGGCGAATTGGCGGTACCGAGTTTGCTCGGCCTCGAGGATGCGATTCCACCCGCGCCGATTGAGAAGACCTGTCAACGGGTCGGTCTCGGCATCGAGTTGCGCAGTTTCGGCCAGTCGGACTGACTGCGCGCGCTGATAGTCGACATCGAGAATGGTTCCGAGAAGTCGGCACAGGAGATTGAGGAGGGCCAGGTTGTCCTCGAGTGCGGAGTCGCCCGCACTCGGGTCGGCGCCACACAGAGTGCCGAAGAGGCTGCCGTCGTTGTGGAGGATTGGGATGCTGACGTATGCGCCAATGCCTTCCCACCTGCCATCACGGGACAGTGCGCGCACGAGCGCGCGATTCGATGAGACTGGCGGCGCATTTCCGAGTACCACCTCGCTGCACATGGTGTTTGGCCAAGCCCGGGTCTCGCCGACTTCGATGTGAAGTGGGTTGGGTGAGACGGTGAGAAAGATTTGATTGGACCCGTCGAACCGCGTGATCGACCACAGTGCCAGCGGAAGATATTCGTCGAGGTAGGACACGACCGAGCGACTTGCGTCGTCGAAATTCGTCAGAGGTGGCAAGAGTGGCAACATCGGGATGGTGCGCGTCTGGCCGTGCGGCATTTTGACCTCCTGATCGACCCTAGGATTCTGTCGATGTTCAGGCTCTTGGTCCCGCGTGCGACAAATCTTCCACAAACAGTCTGCCTCGAGAATCCTCGCGATTGCTGAAAGTGTGCTGGGATTCTTCCGACCGCGGGGCCGTTGATTCTTTGGTGGCCAGCTAATCTTCCGGTATGGAGCTGGCGCGTGGAGCGAACACAGTCGTTGAGGGAACTTCGCTGAAGGTGGCGGTGAACGGTAGCGCCCCGGGCACGGTAGACCTGATGGTGTTCCAGCTCGACGAACGGAACAAAGTACGGGACGACGCAGATTTTGTCTTCTTCAATCAGCCGGTCTCACCCGAAGGCGCGGTGCGCTTGGAGCCCGGCGGCGTCATCGAAATCGACATTGCGAGGTTGCCCGCTGACATCCATCAGCTGAGTGTTGCCGTGGCACTTGATGCGGCGGCAAACGGAACCCTGTCTGCTGTCGGGGGCCTTGGTGTCGTGGTGGAGCAGGTTGGTTCCACCGCCATCGTGGCTCAGGCTTTGGGGTTGACGAGTGAGAGAGCAGCGGTTCTCGTCGAGATCTATCGCCGCGGCACGGGCTGGAAGCTGCGAAACGTGTCAGCTGGCTGGGACAGCGGATTGGCGGACCTGGTAACAGCATTCGGAGTGTCGGTCGACGAGGAACCGCCGGCTCGACCCGCCGGCTCTGCTGAAACGACAGACGGCATTCGGACCGTGCCCGACGAAGCCAAACTCTCCATGGTGAAGCGGGAGAAGCTGGACCTCCGAAAGCGCGAAGTGGCCAAGGTCCTGCTGACGAAGGGTGGCAACGGAATTCGGGCACGGGTGGTCCTGGTGATCGACAAAACCGGAAGTATGGCCAAGCAGTACCGCACCAGAGTGGTGCATCGTGTTGTCGAACGCATGATTCCCGTTGCGATCCAACTCGATGACGACGGCAAGCTGGAGCCGTACTTGTATGCAGTCAGCTTCGTCAAACTCCCCGAGATCTCTGTCCATGGCGCGGAAGAGTGGTCGGATACCTACCTGCACTTGCGCGGCTCGCACGGCGGATTCAACTACGACAAGATCGGCGCCGCAAATCGTGAAGTGCCGATCATGACTGAGATTCTTTCCGGCCTGACACGTGGTTCGGCGCCGACGCTCGTCCTGTTCTTCACCGACGGTGGCTTCAGCGAGCGCAAGGAAATCACGAAATTGATGCGCGAAGCGTCTGGGCTCCCGGCCTTTTGGCAGTTCGTCGGAATCGGCAAGGCCAACTACGGAGTGCTGGAGAAGCTCGACGACCTCGACGGCAGGGTGGTCGACAATGCCGGATTCTTCGCGCTGGACGACATCGACACCGTCGACGACGCCCAGTTGTACACCCGTTTGCTGAGTGAATTCCCGGATTGGCACAAGGCAGCTGTAGCCGCGGGCATCACGACGCCGTGATTTAGCTGGTCGAAACCAGCTGCGGTGCATTCTCTTTCAAGAATTCGTCGATGTGCGCCCAGGTGGAGTCTCTCGCGGTGGGGCCGGCAACGAGCCCGAGGTGACTTCCCGGCGCCTTCTCGAACCGGACCGACGGCGCGCCGGTGAGGACCGACGTGATCGCTTCCACCGAAGCGATGGGTGCAATCACGTCAGTGGTGCCGCCGACCGCGAGAACGGGAACGCTCAGAGCTGACAGTTTGATCTCGCGTCCGGCAAGCGTGACGGTGTCGTTGAAGAGATTGTTGCCCAGCATGAGTTGTTCGCAGATCTGCTGAAAAGCCTTGCCAGGGTATCCAGGCATGGCTGCCATGAACTTGTCTATCGATTCCATGCGAGCCAGTGTCTCGGTGTTGTGGAGGTTGCGCATGATGAACCATGGCTTGAGAACTTCGCGCTGCAACGCCGTCACCTTGTAACTCGCCTGAACGAGTGGAGCAGGTAGTCCGCCGACAAGATTGGTCGCGGACGTGAGTGGGGTGTCGCCCGTGTATTTGCCGATCAGCCTCAAGGGGCTGATAGCGGGAATCTTCGTGTAATCGATTGGCGTTCCGATTGCCGTGATCGATGCGATCGGCAGGTCGGAGTGAGCGGAGCCCGTGAGCAGAGACATGGTCCCGCCGAGGCTCCACCCGATCAGCGAAACCGGTGCGCCGTCGTGTAGATCCGAGATCGTACGGATCGCTTCGGGGATGATGTCGTCGACCCAGGCCTCGAAACCCATCCCGCGGTCGGAGTACCGCATGGTCCCGTAGTCGAGGAGGTAGGGCGTGTTCGCCCCATCCAGTAGGTGTGCGGCGAGGCTTTGGCCCGCACGAAGGTCGTAGCAGTCGGCTGAAACCGCGAGGGGCGGTACGAGGAGAACCGGATTACCTCTTGGCCTCCACAATGCGCCGAAGCGATACAGATCGCGGTGTGGACCTTCGCTGATCAGTACGGACGGGGTGCGTTCGGTCTTCTCGACACCGTCGCCGAACGAGAGTCCCCATGCATTGCGTGCTGCGGTGTCCAGCGTCGGACGCCATGTCGCGATCAAACCACTGATATCGAGCACTGGTTCCCCTCGGAGTCGAATCGGCGGACGGCCGAGTCAGCCGCGCTCGGTGTATGTTACCTGCCTTCACATACATCGACTTCGTGGGTGCAGAAACCCAGCTCGGCAACGGAGCCACCGTGCCGAGCTGGGGTGATCGGGGTGAAGCGGCAGTGATCAGGTGGGGACGATCAGGCGGGGACGATCAAGCCCGTCGCCGCCGTGGCCGTTGCGTAACGCTGTGCAACGTCTTCCCAGTTGATGACGTTCCAGTAGGCCTTCACGCAGTCGGCCTTGACGTTCTTGTACTGCAGGTAGAAAGCGTGCTCCCACATGTCGAGCATGAGCAACGGAACGATACCGATGCTGATGTTGCCTTGCTGGTCGGTGAGCTGCTCGATGACCAGGCGCTGCCCGACCGTGTCGTAGGCCAGTACCGCCCAGCCGGACCCCTGCAAAGTGGTTGCTACAGCGGAGAAGTGGTTGACGAATGCGTCGAAGGTGCCGAAGTGCTCGTCGATTGCGGCTGCCAACTCGCCCTCTGGCCGCTCACCGCCGTTGGGGGAGAGGTTCTTCCAGAAGATGGAGTGATTGGTGTGGCCGCCGAGGTGGAAGGCGAGGTTCTTGCTGAGCAGCGGCGCCTTCGCGGTGATCGTGCCGTCTTCGCGCGCAGCAGCCAACTGCTCGATTGCGCTGTTGGCGCCCGCCACGTACGTGGCGTGGTGCTTGCTGTGGTGCAGTTCCATGATCTCGCCGGAGATGTGCGGTTCGAGAGCGGCGTAGTCGTAATCCAGTTCGGGGAGAACGTATTCAGTCATGTGACATGCCTTCCTTTGAGGAAATGTTGTGAGTCGAGAGATTTCGATAGGTTCGATTGTGATAGACGAGCGGCGCTGACACGTGCTGCGGATCGATGACGTCGACGACGCGTGCAGTGACGATCACTGCGGCGCCACATGTAGTGGCATTCAAGGGAACCGCACGCAGGGCGTGGCCTGTCCCATGTAGGAACGGTTCACCCGTCGAGAGAAACGACCAGGGCATATCGTCTCCGAAGCGCACAGCGCCGCGGGTTGCGAACGTGGAAGCCAGTCGTTCGTTCGCCGAATTTGCCAGGTGAACAACAAAACTGCGGGCGGAAGCGATGACGCTCGCAGAGCCTCGCAACGACTGCAGTGAAAACGCCAGAACTGCAGGATCGGCGCTGATCGAGATCACCGACGACGACGTGATGCCGGCCGGGCCGTCATCGCCCGTTGCGGTGATGATCGAGACGCCGGCGGGATGGTTCCGGAACGCCTCGACGAAGGAGTTTCGGATGGACGGCTCCGCATCAACAGAGTCGTCCGAAACAGATTGGGTGCCAACCAGTTTTGTGGTCACTCCTCGCCCCTCTTCTGTCTCGGGTTTTGCTGCCGTTGCACTGTCTTGTGCAATACCGACGTTAAAACCTCGAGTGCAGTTGAGGTCAAGATGCTGTGGCGGACCTCACCGTCCGAGCTTGGCTGCCAGACGTTCCATGTATCCGACAACCTCGTCGGGGCTCTTGTCCGGAGTGCCGAACATTGCTTCGGTGACACCGATGTCTTCCCAGTGGGCGAGCTTCTCCGGATCGGGTTTGCCTGCCAGGACGGTTATTTCAGGCTCGCCGACTCTACCTGCTTCGGCCCAGATCTTTCGGAGCAGTTCCACGTTTCCGTCGATCTCCTGCTCGATGGGTGTGGTGATCCACCCGTCGGCAGACTTTGCGATCCACTTGAAAGTCTTCTCGTTGCCGCCGCCGCCCAAGAGGATGGGAGGACGGGGCTTCTGAACGGGCTTGGGCCAGGCCCAACTAGGCCCGTACTTCACGAATTGGCCGTCGTACGAAGCTTCTTCCTTCGACCACAGTTCACCCATGGCTTCGAGATACTCCCGGAGTGCGGTCCGGCGTTTGTTGGGCGGTACGCCGTGGTCGGCGAGTTCCTCTGCATTCCAGCCGAATCCGACTCCGAAAACCACGCGTCCGTCGGAAAGATGGTCCAGTGATGCGATGGTTTTCGCGAGAGTGATCGGATCGTGCTCGAGGGGGAGTGCCACCGAGGTGCCCAATCGGATGGTGCTCGTGACCGACGCGGCGGTGCCGAGGGCAACCCAGGGGTCGAGTGTGCGCATGTAACGGTCGTCGGGCAATTCTGCCGACTGGGTTCCGGGGTGATCGGAATCCCTCGATACGGGGATGTGAGTGTGCTCCGGAACGTAGAAGGCGTCGAATCCATTCGCCTCCGCAGCCTTTGCTGCATCGGCAGGGCGGATGCCGCGATCACTGGTGAACAGGCTGAGTCCGTAGCGCACTGGTTCTCCTTCGATGGTCCGTCGAAAAACTGTAACCTGTTGCATCTTCGTTCGGATAGGTTTCCAGCCCAGTAAATCGATTGCCGACGTGACCGGGGACGTGGTGAACTCGGGCGGACTTGTTGTGGGTCGAGAAGTGGATGCAGTAGAGGTGGATGCAGTAGTGATGGATGCAGCGGAGATGAATCGGTTGTCGTGGAATGCGGCGACCGTCGCTCACAACAGTCACAAAGGAGACCAGGCACAGTTCTTTCGCAACGGCGGGTCGACCTTGTATCCGGAAGAACTGGCGCTGCTCGGCGAGATCGACGGCTCCTCGATTCTTCATCTGCAGTGCAATTCCGGTCAGGATTCGTTGAGTTTGGCCGCTCTCGGTGCCGCGGTGACCGGCGTCGACATCGCGGATTCCGCGATCGACTTCGCCCGAACCTTGTCCGCGGAATCCGATATTGCCGCCGATTTCGAGCGTGCCGATGTATCTGCGTGGCTCCGCGCTGCTGCCGCTGGCCAGAGAAAGTTCGACCGAGTCTTTTCTTCGTACGGAACGGTGATCTGGTTACCCGATCTCGACGAGTGGGCCGAGGGGATTGCCGGTGTTCTGGCGCCGAACGGTCGATTCGTTCTGGTGGAGTTTCATCCGTTTGCCATGTGTTTCGACGAGAAGTGGTCGCTGACATACCCGTACGGAGGCGGGACTCCCGTGACCGAACCCCGTGGCGTGGGCGACTACGTGGCAGATTCGGCCGATCTCGTCTTGCCAGGCGCTGAGGGAAACGGAGTCGAGAACTTCGAAAATCCTTTCCCCTCATGTGAATTCAACTGGTCCATTTCCGAGGTGCTAGGAGCTTTGCGGCGCGCCGGATTGACGCTCGAGTCTTTCGACGAGTACCCGTACGCCAACGGTTGGCAAGGATTCGAGGAGATGGCTGAACTCGGCGGCAAGCGTTGGGGAGTCCCGGCCGGACGACCCGAGATCCCGCTCATGTATTCGCTGTCGGTTCGCTTGGCCGATTGACGCCTATTTCCCCCGCATTTGCGGGTAATTGCAGACACAGGTAGTAATTACCCCCATGCCCTCGACGCCACTGACACGACGCATCGCCGTCGACCTGTGCCGTCTTGGTGCCAACTGCTGTTGCTGTTGATTCCTTCCGACTCTCCTGAGTGAGAATGGCGCCGCTCTGTGCGCCTTCGCCCCTGCATATGCGCCCGTTGCTGCATGTGTGCCGGAATTTTCCGTACGTCGAGGAAGAACAGCGATGTCGACTCCTGTCGAAGCAATAGAACCAACATCAGTCACGGAACCGAACCGTGAGCCGCGTCGGCCGTGGACTTCGAGTGCGACCACTGTCGGACTGCCGGTGCTTTCCGTGATCGCATTCTTGGCCCTGTGGCAGGTCGCTGCCGCGAGCGGCACCTGGAGTGAGACCTTCGTGCCGTTCCCGAGCACGGTCTGGCATGCCTTCGTCAACACGATGACCACGCACGACGGAGTGCGCGGCTACCAGGGCTACCTGCTCTGGGAGCACCTCTACATGACGCTGCGACGGGTGCTGGTCGGTGTGATCATCGGCGTCGGATTGGGCGTGATCCTCGGTTTGGCCATGGGATCGGTGACATGGCTGCGGAGCCTGCTCGAACCTTGGTTGACGTTCCTGCGCGCACTGCCGCCCCTGGCGTATTTCTTCCTGCTGGTGATCTGGCTGGGAATCGACGAGGCGCCGAAGATTACATTGCTGGCGCTCGCTGCTCTTCCGCCGGCAGCGGTGGCCACCACAGCTGCTGTGGTCGCGGCGCCGGTCGGACTGGTCGAAGCGGCCAGGGCCCTGGGAGCCTCACGGGCGCAAGTGATCCGGGACGTCGTCGTCCCGTCGGCCTTACCGGAAACTTTCACGGGCATTCGGCTGTCGGTAGGTATGGCGTACTCGTCGGTGGTCGCGGCCGAACTGTTCAACGGCATCCCCGGAATCGGCGGAATGGTCAAGGATGCAAGCAATTACAACAACACACCGGTCGTGCTGGTGGGGATCTTTGCCATCGGATTCTCCGGCCTGATCATCGACGGACTGCTGCGGGCTGCAGAGCGCCGCGCCGTTCCCTGGAGGGGAAAAGTATGACTGACAATCAGAAACACGCCAGCAGCAATCTGAAGCGCAGCAGTAATTCGACGCCCAATGAAGGAAGGGCTGCCCGGACGGCGTTCACGGTGCTGATCGGCGTCCTTGCCCTTGTTCTCGGTGCGTGCTCGGTGGATCATTCGGGCCAGGATTCGTCCAAGGAAACAATCCGTATCGCTTACCAGTCGTTCCCGAGCGGCGACTTGATAGTCAAGAACAATCGCTGGCTCGAAGACGCACTGCCCGAGTACAACGTGAAGTGGACGAAGTTCGATTCGGGAGCCGACATCAACACCGCCTTCATCGCCGGTGAAATCGATTTCGGCGCAATCGGTTCGAGTCCGGTTGCTCGTGGACTCTCGGCACCGCTGAACATTCCGTATCAGGTCGCGTTTGTTCTGGACGTGGCCGGCGACAACGAAGCCCTGGTGGCGCGCAACGCAACCGGAATCAAGACCGTCGCAGATCTGCGCGGCAAGAAAGTGGCCACGGCATTCGCCTCGACCGCGCACTACAGTCTGCTGGCAGCGCTGAACCAGGCCGGACTCAGTGCCGACGACGTCCAATTGGTGGATCTCCAGCCGCAAGCATCCCTCGCAGCCTGGCAGCGCGGTGACATCGATGCCGTCTACACCTGGCTGCCCACGCTAGACGAACTCCGTAAGGACGGAACACAGTTGATCGCCAGCCGTGAGCTCGCGACAGCAGGAAAGCCGACACTCGATCTTGGTGTGGTGTCGACTGCGTTTGCCAAGAATCACCCCGAGATCGTCGACACCTGGCGCCAGGTTCAGGCCCGCGCGCTCACGACGATCGCCACTGATCCGAACGCGGCAGCGGAAGCTGTTGCCGCACAATTAGGCGCCTCGAAGGAAGACGCGGCAGCGCAGTTGAAACAGGGTGTGTTCCTCACTCCGGAGCAGATCTCTTCGCCGGAATGGTTGGGCACCGAGGGCGCTCCCGGGAATCTGGCAGTGAACCTGCAGAGTGCAGCGCAATTCCTGGCCGAGCAGAAGCAGATCGACAGTGTGCCTGATCTGGCGGTCTTTCAGAATGCTCTCTATGTGAAGGGGCTTCCCGATGTCCTTGACCAGTAGCGTGACCGCACAGCAGGCCTCGGGTGGATTCGCCCCCGACCGCCCGGGCGCGATCCGAATCGACACCGTCTCACACAGGTACGGCCACGGTCGAGAGTCCGTCACGGCACTCGGGCCGGTATCGATCGACGTCGCCCCTGGTGAGTTTCTGGTCCTCGTCGGAGCGTCGGGTTGCGGCAAGAGCACGTTGCTGCGGCTGATTGCGGGTTTCGAAAATCCTTCCAGTGGAACAGTTCAGGTATCAGGATCCGACCCGATTCCCGGGTCGAGTGCCGGCGTGGTGTTTCAGCAACCACGACTGTTTCCGTGGAAATCGGTGGGCGGCAACATCGATCTGGCACTCAAATATGCCGGGGTGACGAAGAGCGAACGCGGGCGAAGGCGCGACGAGCTTCTCGACCGCGTCGGTCTGGGCGGCACAGCGGACCGGCGTATCTGGGAAATATCCGGCGGGCAGCAGCAGCGGGTGGCAATTGCCCGGGCCTTGGCGGCCGAAACGTCGTTGCTGTTGCTGGACGAGCCCTTTGCCGCATTGGACGCCCTCACTCGCGAGCGTCTGCAGGAGGACCTCCGCAGTGTCAGTGCCGAATCGGGGCGAACAAGTGTCTTCGTCACTCACAGTGCCGACGAGGCGGCCTTTCTCGGCTCCCGCGTCGTAGTTCTGACAAGCCGGCCCGGCAAGGTCGCGCTGGACCTGAAAATCGATCTGCCACGAACCGGCGTCGATCCCGACGATCTCCGAGGCTCACCCGAATACGCGGCATTCCGAGCCGAAGTCGGCCATGCGGTCAAGGTTGCTGCTGCAGCGTAGGTACCCTGCGCGTCGGCTACCAGGTGGCCGCGTCGATAATAGGAAGGAGAACGTGCAGGACACGACGAACAAGGAGTGGTCATGGCAACTGAGGTGGAGTCCGGTGACCTCGTGCAGGCAGCCGGCCATGCGGGTCCGTGGACGGTAGTCGAAGTTCGCCAGGGCATGGCGTTGCTCGAACACAGTGACGGGCACAGGTTGTCGCGTCGAACGACGACGTTGACCGTCGTCCGCAAGGGCTCGGGCAAGAAGACGACGGCGGTCGACGACGGGAAAGACGAAAACGGGTCGCCTACCCTGTTCGACTGATCTTCTGTCAGCCCGAGACGGCGTCAGCTGGAGAAGACGTCAGCTGGAGAAAATGTCGTCGACGCGTTTGTCGAAGTACTCGGCGATTCGGAACGCCAGCGACAGACGCGGGTCGAAGTGGCCCTTCTCGATCGAGATGACGGTTTGGCGCGTGATTCCGAGTGCGTCGGCGCACGCTTGCTGTGACAATCCGGCTGCCGTACGAAGTTCTTGAAGGTTGTTGCGCATCAGATCTCGATCGTGGGGGCGCGGTCCCTCGACACCGCCCAGTACCGAATTCCGAAGTCGACCAGGCCGAGGGCAGTGAAGATCAGGAGCGGCAGTTCGGGAGCGCCGAAGACATTGTGCGCGATCAGCGCGATTCCCATGGCAGTGATCAAGTCTGTGAACGCGCCGAATCCGGCCTTGCGACTCCATTCTGTTTCGACGGTGTCCTCGGGATAGGCGGGAGCCTTGTTCTTTTCGGATGGGAAAAGGGCCCATACCGATCCGATGCAAGCCGGCGCCATGACGATTGCGAAGACGACGAAGGTCAACGTCTTCTGGTCGCCGGCGGTCAGTGCTGCGAAAAAGCCGAGGGTCAGCGTTACTGCGACGCCGATGCCGATAACCAGGCTCCACCGTGCCGTGGTGCTCATGAAGCCTCCCGGATGTAAGAGTTCTTTGACAGGGTTGAGCGTAGATTCACGCACGCCGTATGTCAAAGAACTCTTACATCGCGCTTCGGGTCACGCGATTCCGAAAGGCGCTGCGTATGAAAACTTCCCCGTCTGATCAGCGCGATGTGTGGTGAGCGTTCTGATCTGAAAGTGAGCGCCCCACTCAGCTTCCGGAGACTCCACTCCGACGTCCGTGCTGGTGACGAATCCGAACCGCGGGTAGTACTCGGTGCTGCCCAAGAGTGCGATCAGCGGCACGTCCAGGGCGTCGCACGCGCCGACCACCGCGTGCATCAGTGCCGAACCAACCCCGCTGCGCTGGTTACCCGGGGTGACAGCCAGCGGGCCGAGGCCAACAGCCTCCACGGGACCTACCCATCCGCGTGTCCCGATCACGAAGCCGACGATCTCACCGCCGGCTACGGCGACCAGCGACAACTTCGGTAAGTAGTCGTCCGAGGCGAAGAGTTGGCGTGTCAGTTCGATCTCGTAGGGAGTCTCGCCGGGCGGTGCCTGGTCGGCAAACGCCGCCCCGAGCAGTGAATAGATGGCGTCACGGTCGGAAGAAGTTTCGCGGCGGATGTACATGGCCACGAAACTACCCGGTTCACTTCGGATTGTGCTCCCCGTTTTCGGCCTGACGTGCCACTCGCTTTTCGTAGTCCGCACGCCCGTTCGGATCTACCGATGTCAGTGCGCGGCGATCGTCGATCACCCGGCGGCCGATGTTGATGATCCATTCGGGGGCCAGTGCGTCGACGAGATCCCAGCCCGCAAGGTAACGGGGAACTGCAGTTTCGGCTCGCCGATGCGCGACCGTGTCGACGACGGCCTTGGCCACTACCTCGGGCTCAACCGTCGGCATTCCCTTTCCGAGTGGCACGCCTGACGAGAGGCCGGTCCGCACCGCGCTGGGCAGGATCGCGCTGACGCTGACCCCGGAATCTGCGAATTCGACACGGGCAGAAGCCGAAAGACCCACTGCGCCGAACTTGCTGGCGTTGTACACGGCCATCCCGGGTACCGGAAGTTTGCCTGCCATCGATGCGATGTTGACGACGTGCCCGCGTCGTCGATCCACCATGCCGGGCAACACGGCGCGCATCCCGTGAATAGGCCCCCAGACGTTGACGTCGAGGGTGACTCGACTGGTGGCGTCGGACTCGTCGAGGAAGCTGCCGAGCGGCATCACTCCCGCGTTGTTGACGAGAATGTCGATGTGGCCGAATTCGCCGATCACCTTGGAGACGAACACATCCCAGGAATCGCGTGAGGTGACGTCCAGCAGGTAACCGCGGGCACGTGGGCCGATGGACTCCGCTGTGTCGACGGCCGTCTCCTCGTCGAGATCGCCGACGCATACGAGTGCACCGCGAGTAGCGAACAACTTGGCTGTCGCCCGGCCGATTCCGCGGCCACCGCCCGAGATGACGACGACCGCTCCGTCGAGATCGATCGGCGGGTAGGTGGTGCCGAAGAGGCTCATGCGGTGTACTCCGGTTCCGGACTGGTGGTGGGCTCGGATGGCGTGGGTTCAGATGGCGTGGGTTCCGGGGGCGTGTTGTCTGACTCAGGGTTCGACGTGTGGTTGTAGGCATACGGATCGAAGTCCCGTAGCCGTCGACGCATGGCGCCGGACGACCACGGCCAGTTGAAACTGTTGCGGCCGTTGACGTCGAAGAAATAGCTTTCGCAACCACCGGCGTTGTAGACCGTGGTCCCCAATGCCTCCTGAACCTGAGAATTGAAGGCTGCCTGAACTTCCTCTCGCACGTCGATGGTCTGCCAGCCGTGACGACGGGCGTGGCCGATTGCCTGCGCCACATAGTTCAGTTGGGCTTCCAAGATCATGAACGCCGATGTGTGCCCGGTGCCGAGGCTCGGGCCCAGCAGGATGAATGCGTTGGGGAATCCACTGACGGCGGAGCCGAAGTACGCCTGCGGGCTTCCCTGCCAATGATCGTCGAGTGATCGACCTTCTCCGTCGAATACCTTGGATGCGATGGGCATGTCGAGGATGTGGAAGCCCGTTCCGAAGATGATGGCGTCCACCTCCGCCTCCACTCCGTCGGCGCCGATCACGGTGTTACCGCGGATCTGCTCGACGGCGTTGGCATGGACGCTGACGTTGGGTTTGCCGAGGGCCGGATAGTACGAGTTCGACATGAGCAGTCGCTTGCAACCGAGGGTGTAGTCGGGAGTCAATGCCTTGCGCAGCTTCGGATCGCGTACCTGTAGGCGCAATTGGGCTGACCCGAGTTTCTGCACGATTCGCAGGATCCATGGATTACGGAATCCCAATCCGAGCGCTTCCATGATTCCGTATTCGATGCTGCGCAAGGCTTTCTGTGCTCCCGGCACGAATCGCATGACGGACCTTTCGATCCGCGGTACGTAGTGATCGGGTTTGGGGAGAACCCATTGAGCGGTTCGCTGGTAGAGGTGAAGGGCGGAGACCTGGGAGACGATGCGCGGAACGAACTGGACTGCCGACGCTCCGGTTCCTACGACGGCGACGCGTTTTCCGGTCAGGTCGTAGTCGTGATTCCACTGCGAGGAATGAAACACCTCTCCCTCGAACGCTTCCAGTCCGGGGATCGCCGGTGTCAGGGGTTCGTTCCATGGGCCGGCAGCGGCTATCACGAAGCGAGCAGTCAGTTCGCCGCTGGAAGTTGTTATCTTCCACAGTGATTGCGACGCATCCCATCGCGCGGAGAGCATTTCGACCCCGAAGCGAACGTGTTTGTCGACTCCGTGCGTGCCCGCCGTGTTCTCGATGTATTCGCGGATCTCCGGTTGCTCCGCGAACAAGCGCGTCCAATCCGGATTGGCGGCAAAGGAGTACGAGTACAGACCGGATGGAACGTCGCAGGCGCACCCGGGATAGGTGTTGGCGCGCCAGGTTCCACCGAGGGAGTCGGCCTTCTCGAGGAGTGCGAAGTTGTCGATTCCGAGACGCTGCAGGTGGATAGCCGCGCCGATTCCGGAAATTCCACCGCCGATGATCACGACCTCGAAGTGGTCAGATTCGTTGTTCACTGAGTCTGCGCTTTCACTGGTGGGAACGAGTGGGCTGGAACGGGTGCACATCGAGTTCGCGCTTGACGCTCGCACGTGTTGTACGCAGCGATGATTCGAAGGTGGCGAGCCGTCGGCGGCCGTCCATGAAGTTGGCGCCCATCACGGCAAGGTCGTCGTCGGTGGCATCGATTCGTATGACTCTGGTACCCGCGGAGCGGACCAGTTCGATCTCCTGATCGAGCCCCTTGGACATGGCATTGCGCAGGGCACCGCGTTCGATACGGGCGGCTCCGCGCGCCGGCCTCAGGGTTCGAGAAGCCATGGGCGCCAGTACAACCAGCTCGTCCAGTTGGAGGGGGAGCAGAAGGTCTACCGAAGCCGTGGATGCGGCGCCGCCGTCGATGTACCTGACGCCGTCGATCGTGACGGGTGGAAACCAGCCGGGAATCGCCCATGACGCTCGGAGTGCTTCACCGACGGTCACTTTCGGAGCCCCCTGTGCCCCGAATGCGACCCGTCGCCCCGTTCTGTAGTCCATGGATACCATGTAAGCGTTCGGATGTGGGAGCCACGAATCGCCCGGAGCAAGTGATTCGGCGAGCGTAGTGAGCCAGGACGGGTCGCCGCCACCAACCGGTGCAATGCCGCTCATCCGGCTCAGAACCGGAAGGTCTCGACGCGTGAGGAGTCGTGGATTGCCGACGCCCAGTCTCGGAAGTGGCGGGAGCTTTCCGGGCGCCGACGCGATGTGGGTGAGGAGCTCGGGGCGTGCGGCGGCGTTGCCGAGTTGCATGGCAACCAACTCGTCGACACCGACTCCGCTGCCGAGCATCGTCACGAACTCGGCGCCGGCGGACGTCCCGATGATGGCTGTGGCTTCCCGTGGATCCCAGTCGAGTGCATCCCGGACCGAGGCGAGCGCGGCAACAGTCCAGGCAAAACCGAGAGTGCCGCCGCAGCCGATGGCCAAGCCGCGTCTCGGTGCGCTGTTTTGGCGCACGGTGGTACCGGTCACATCTGAAGTCATGTTTCGGAGACTATCAGTATCCGAATAACGTTGGTACCCCAAAAATTGGTTTCAGTACTCCACTCGACGACCGTTCGCGGTATTCGGCTACCGTGGGAATCTCGATACCGAGGACCACTGGGAGGTTCCGATGGCGCGATTGACCAGGCAGGAAACGCAGGCGTTGACCCGCGAGACCCTGTTGGCGACGGCCGTCGAGCACTTTCTCGATCGCGGATACGCCGCGGCCTCTCTCGATCAGATCGCCGAGGACGCCGGGTACTCCAAGGGGGCGGTGTACTCGAATTTCAAGAACAAGGATGAATTGTGTGCCGAAGTTCTCGGCCGGATCAGGCTGACCAAGGTCGGTGAGATCACTGCGCAACTCGGGGCGAAATCGACCCTCGACGATGCGGTGGCTGAATTCGCGCGGTGGGCCGAGCGAACAATCGGGGACCAGAGGTGGACGCTGCTCGAGGTCGAGTTCTCGGTGAGATCGCGGCACAGCGAGGACATTCGGGAGAAGATCGCGGCGGGTGCAGACCAGGTGCGGGGACTGATCGCCGGATTGGTCCAACACCTCACGGAATCCAACGGGGTGACGCCGACGCTGGATCCGGACGCAGCCGCGCTGCGAATGCTCAGCGTCGGAATCGGTTTGGGGCTACAGCGCGCAATCAGCCCAGAGCTTCCCGTCGATCCGCTGGTGGATACGGTGCGGGAGATTCTGTCGGGCGGCTGAGGAGTGCGCGGAGCATGCCGCCGATCTCGGCGACCGCTGCACGGGATCCGGCACTGGGCCCCAGAACGTTGACGAAGCCGTGGATGAAGCCGGGATAGCGTCGATCCGTGACGTGAACACCGTTGTCTCGCAATCGTGCTGCGTACGCTTCGCCTTCGTCTCGGAGTGGATCGAATCCCGCCGTGATCACGATGGCTGGTGGCAGTCCGGCCACGTCGGGGGCGCGTAGCGGCGATACCAACGGGTCGAGTCGATCGGCATCCTTGCCGAGGAAGCTGGACTCGTAGAAGTTCATATTGGCCTCGGTCAGGAAGAAGCCTTCACCGAACGTCGTTCTCGAGGGAGCCTTCTCGTGAAAGTCGGTAGCGGGGTAGATCAACAGCTGTGCTGCCGGTGGGGTCTTGCCGTCGTCGCGGGCACGCAACGCCACCGTCGCGGACAGGTGCCCGCCCGCACTGTCTCCACCGACAGCGATGCGTGTCGGGTCTGCCCCGAACTCTTCGGCGTGGTCGACGATATCCTGGTACGCGGCATAGGCGTCGTCTACCGGTGTGGGGAAAGCGAATTCGGGTGAAAGCCGGTAGTCGACCGAGATGACCCGTGCGCCGGAGGTCTCGGCCAACAGGCGACACGGAGCGTCGTGGGATTCGATGCCGCCCTGTACCCAGCCGCCGCCGTGGAAGTAGACGAGCAGAGCGCCGGTGTCGGCAGTCGGAACGTAGAGCCGGGCGCGGAGCGGGCCGTCGGCACCCGAAACGGAGATCTCTTCGGTGCGGACCTGCGCGGGTCTGCCGCCCATCATGATCGCGGTTCGGGTGAGATTGGCGCGAGCAGCGGCGAGTGACTGGGGATCGGTGGAATGTGAGGGGAGTGGCCGCGTCTTCGCGAGCGTGAGCAGCAGGTGTGCGTCGGCGTCGAGCGTGTTGCCCTCGATGACGACGGGTGGCCCGGTGATTCGACGTTTCACCGCGCTGGGCAGCGCGAATGCGGCTGCTACCAAGGACGCTTCGGCGCGATCTCGAATGCTGCGGCGGCTGGCCTGCTTCACGGATTCCGACACGTGGCGCAGACTACCAAGCATGACTACTGCGGCACTGTCGATCACGCAGATCGAGAACACACATCTGGTTCGGTGCGGTCACGCCAATTGGGTCCTGGTCGAAGAGGGGGCCGATCTGACGTTGATCGACGGCGGATACCCGGCTAACGGCGCCGACGTCGAACGCTCGATCGAGCAGATCGGTCACCAGCTCGGGGATGTTCGGGCAATCCTCGTCACTCACGCGCATGTCGACCACATCGGTGGAATCGCGGACATCGTGACTCGGCTCGAGGTTCCGGTCCTGATGGATCCGTTGGAAGTGCCCCACGCGAAGCGGGAGTACCTGCAGCAGTTGTCGCCGGCCAAAGTTCCGTTGCTGTTGTGGCGGCGAGGCGCTCCGAAGTGGCTACGTGACGTGATCGGAGCGGGCGCGTTGAAAGGCGCGGAACTGCCTCGAGCACAGGCCTTTGCGTCAGGTGGTGCGCTGGACGTTCCCGGTCGGATCGTGCCGATTCCTACCCACGGGCATACCGACGGCCACAGCGCTTACCTTGTCCCCGAGGCAGGAGTCATCGCGTCGGGTGACGCTCTGGTGACCGGACATGCGACGTCGAGCGTCGCCGGACCACAATTTCTGGTGTGCCCCTTCAACCATGACCGTGGAGCGACGGACCAGGCGTTGGACAATATTGCCGCTGCGCCCGCCGGCGCGCTGTTTCCCGGACACGGGCCGGTCTACGAAGGCAGCTTGGCTGCCGCAGTCGAACAGGCCCGAGCGGGCCGGACAAGGATGCGTCCATGAGTACTGTCGAAACGGTCGACGAAGGCGCGGTGCACGGTTTCCTGCACCGCCCCGAGTCAGTGCCCGTCGCAACCCTGGCATTGACCCACGGCGCCGGAAGTAATTGCGACACTGTGCTGTTGCGTGCTGTCGCCGACGGCTTTGCTGCAGCAGGAGTGCAAGTTCTGCGCTTCGATCTCGCGTTTCGGGTGCGTCGAGCTTCGGGGCCGCCGCATCCGTCGCGTGCTGCGGAGGATCGTGCGGGCATTGCCGAGGTGATTGCCGCTGTTCGCTCGGACTACTCGGTGCCCGGACCCGTTCTGCTCGGCGGACATTCGTACGGCGGTCGGCAGGCGTCGATGCTGGCAGCGGAGAACCCGGGACTTGTCGACGGCCTGGTCCTGCTGTCCTATCCACTGCATCCACCGAAGAAGCCCGAGAAGCTCAGAACCGAACACCTGCCCGACCTGAACACACCGACCGTTGTCGTCCACGGATCGAAGGACGAGTTCGCGACGACGGAGGAGATACAGGCAGCACTCGACCTGGTTCCCGCCGCGACACGTCTGGTGGAGTTCGAAGGAGCGCGACACGACTTGTCCGTGGTGAAGTTTCCGGTGGTGGAGGCGACAGTCGCGGCCGCATCGGCTTTGTTTGTGTTCTGAACGCCGAGCGGGCAGTTGCCCGTGTCGGTGGTTCCTGGTGAGATCGAATCATGAGTGCCCAGCCGTATCAGCCCAGTGCCCTGTCCGACGTCACGGTGAGCGTCGACGGGGACGACACAGTCGTCAGCTTCCCTCGGGTGCTGCCGTATCCCGTCGAGAAGGTGTGGGAGGCGATCACCGACCCGGAGATGTTGGCGCAATGGACGCCGTACACCGCCGATCGGAATCTGAGCCGTACCGGTGACGCCGTGATCACCATGCTCACCGAGGACGGAGCCCCCGAAATGTCGCTGCCGGTCACCGTTCACGTTGTGGAGACCACTCGGCGGCTCGAACACGAGTGGGGCCCGGACGAATTGGTGTGGGACCTGACCTCGGTCGAGGGCGGCACCCGCGTCGTACTGACGCAGAGGTCGCGCGCCGAGGGGATGGCGTCGGCACTCGCTGCCGGGTGGCATTTGTGCTTCGACGTACTCGATGCCCTTCTGGCAGGCGAGCCCTTCGGACCGATCGTGGGCGAACGGGCGCGCGAGTACGGTTGGGACGCACTCAACTCCGGTTACGCGCGACAGTTGGGCATCGACGAATCTCAGGTTTGGTAGCTGCTCAGAGTTTGCGACTGGCAGGCTTTCTGGTGGAGGCTCGCACGATCAGTTCGACGGGAAGTTTCACGGATTCGACGTTCTTGCCGGAGATCAGTGCGAGTAGGTGCTCGAGCCCGGTCGCGCCGATCTTTCGGGCGGGGGACCTCACCGTTGTCAGGGGCACCGGGAGTTGCGAGACAACCGGAATGTCGTTGTAGCCGACCAGCGCAAGATCGTCGGGAATGCTCAACCCGAGATCACGGGCCACACCGAGTACGCCGATCGCGATGGTGTCGCTCACCGTGAAGACGGCGTCGGGGCGTGAATCTCCACCGAGCAATGTCGCCGCCGCATCGACACCCCCTTGAACTTCGAACTCGGACGCCACTATTCGGTTCGGCGGCAGTTCCAGACCGGCTTCGGTCAGGGCATCGCGGAAACCCGCGACGCGTTCCCGCGACGTGCTGGCGTGATCCGGCCCCGCGATCACTCCGAGATCGCGATAGCCGCAGTCCAGTAGATGCTTCCCCGCGAGGTAGCCGCCGAGGCGGTCGTCGCCGCTGACAAAGGGAAGACCTCGGTTCGGAGACGACGTCGCCGAGTCGGTGTGCCGGTTCAGCAGCAGGATCGGCAATGCGCGCAGGGGGAGCGAGTCGACGAAATCGGTACCCGGCAGGTGGATGCTGCTCAGCATGAGACCGTCGACCTGTCGGCTGACCAGGAACTCGACCGCTTTGCGCTGCGCGTCTAGATCGTCGGGTGGGCTGGAGAGCAGGACGGAGTACCCGGCTGCGGTGGCGGCTTCCTCGATGCCTTGGAACATCGTGGCCACCACTACGTCCGTCAGCCTCGGCATCACGACGCCGATGGTGGTGGTCTTGCGGGTACGCAGGCTGGCCGCCCACAGGTTCGGTTGGTAACCGAGTTCCTCGGCAACCTGACGAACTCGGAGTGCGGAGTCGGACCAACCGTCGGCGGGCTCGGGCTGACGGAGGACCCGCGACGCCGTCGAGATGTGGACCCCGGCCTGGTCGGCGATTTCGCGCAGCGTTGGCGGACGGCCGTTGCTGCGGTTCGACGGATCGGGCGTCATCTGCGTCGGGGCTCCTGGTGTGCGTCGGTTCTGAGACGGTTCTGAGTCGGTTGGCTGTCCGGGGATTGACGGGTGTGCAACCGGGCTCTACTCTAAGCGATGCAAACGATTGCGCAATCGTTCTCGCAAAGGATTGCGCCCGAGAACACTGGAGGCCCCGTGACCACGCCGCAGTCCCTGTCCGAGCTTTTTGCCATCGACACCCTGCTGGACGCCGAGGAGATCGCGATCCGCGACACGGTCCGCAAGATGGTCGACGATCGCATCCGCCCGCACATAGGCGAATGGTTCGAAGCGGCAGCACTGCCGGCGCGTGAACTGGCCAAGGAACTGGGCGCGCTCGGCGTTCTGGGCATGCACCTCGAGGGCTACGGCTGTGCCGGAATGAGCGCCACGGCGTACGGGTTGGCCTGCCAGGAACTCGAAGCTGTCGATTCGGGCATTCGCAGCCTCGTCTCGGTCCAGGGCTCACTGGCCATGTTCGCGATCCACCACAACGGAAGTGAAGAGCAGAAGGAAGAATGGCTCCCCCGGATGGCGGCGGGTGAAGCCATCGGCTGCTTCGGTCTCACGGAACCTGATTTCGGATCCAACCCCGGCGGTATGCGAACCAACGCCAAGCGCGACGGCGACGACTGGATCCTCAACGGCACCAAGATGTGGATCACCAACGGCTCCATCGCGGACGTCGCCGTGGTCTGGGCGCGAACAGACGACGGCGTGCGCGGATTTGTCGTTCCCACCGACACTCCGGGATTCTCCGCCCCCGAGATCAAGAACAAGATGTCGCTGCGCGCGTCGGTCACCTCGGAACTGGTGCTCGAGGACGTGCGTCTTCCTGCCTCGGCGATGCTGCCCAAGGCACGCGGACTTTCCGGGCCCCTCGGCTGCCTCAACGAGGCACGCTTCGGCATCATCTTCGGCGCGATGGGTGCCGCACGTGACTGCCTCGAGACCGCGATTTCCTACGCGCGTGATCGCAAGGTCTTCGACAAGTCGCTCGCCGCGTACCAGATCACCCAGGCCAAGATCGCCGACATGGCAGTCGAATTGGGCAAGGGGCAGTTGCTTGCCATCCACCTCGGACGCCTCAAGGACGCCGGGACGGTTCGCCCCGAGCAGGTCAGCACCGGCAAGCTCAACAATGTCCGCGAGGCCATCAAGATCGCCCGTGAATGCCGCACCATTTTGGGCGCCAACGGCATCACGCTCGAGTACCCCGTGATTCGGCACGCCAACAACCTCGAATCCGTTCTCACCTACGAGGGCACCTCCGAGGTTCACCAGCTCGTGATCGGTCGCGCTCTCACCGGTGAAGAAGCGTTCCGGTGACGGTCGACGCTGTCGGAGCACTCGACGGGCTGGTGATCGCTGATTTCGGTCGCGTCCTCGCCAGCCCGTACGCCACGATGATTCTCGCCGACCTCGGCGCGGAGGTAGTCAAGATCGAACGTCCGGGTGTCGGCGACGACACTCGTAGTTGGGGTCCGCCATGGGTCGGGGACGAGTCGAGTTACTTCCTGTCGGTGAACCGCAACAAGAAGTCGGTCACTCTGGATCTGCGCGAGCAGGAGGATCTGGAGAGTGCGCGTGAGTTGGTTCGCGGCGCGGATGTAGTGGTTCAGAACTTCCTGCCGGGAACGATGGACCGGCTGGGATTGGGCTACGACTCTGTGCGAGAAATGAATCCGCGTGCGGTCTACTGCTCGATCAGTGGCTTCGGTGGCAACAACTCTTTGCCGGGATACGACCTGTTGATCCAGGCGGTGGGCGGATTGATGAGTATCACCGGCCCCGATTCCAAGACTCCCACCAAGGTCGGCGTCGCGGTGGTCGACGTCATCACGGGCCTACACGCCAGCGTGGGAATCCTTGCAGCGCTGCGCCATCGCGATCGAACGGGCGAAGGACAGCACGTCGAGGTCAATCTGTTGTCCTCGTTGCTGTCCGCGCTCGCCAACCAGTCGTCCGGCTACGTTGCCGCGGGCGTGGTGCCTCAGGCGATGGGCAATCGACATCCGAGCATCGCACCATATGAGGTATTCGACACCGCGGACCGTCCACTGGTCCTCGCTGTCGGCAATGACCGGCAATTCGGTTCGTTGACAGAGGTTCTCGGAGTTCCCGAACTTGCCGCGGATGTGCGGTTCATCTCGAACCGGGATCGGGTCGCGCATCGAGAAGAGTTGTTCGATGCCGTCACTGCTGCGTTGGCCAAGGGCACTGCAGACTCGTGGTTCGAGGCGCTGACCGAGCGAGGTGTCCCGTGTGGACCTCTCAACGACATCGCCGACGCGATAGCTCTGGCGGAGCGACTGAATCTCGATCCGGTGGTGTCCATCGACGACCCGCGTCGCGATGCACCGACCCGGCAGGTAGCCAATCCGATTCGGATGAGCGGCACGCCGGCAACCTATCGGTCGGCCCCGCCGCGGTTGGGGGAGGACAGCGTTCCTACTCCGTCGGGAGTCAGTTGACCCAAGCGAATCGGCCACCGGAATACCGGTGGCCGATCTGCGTGTGTGGGTGACTCAGCTGACCTTCAGGACCAGCTTTCCGGTGTTCGCACCGGCGAAGAGAAGGTTGAGGCTGTCGCCGAACGCGTCGATACCCCCGTCGACGACGTGCTCGCGGGCAGTCAATTCGCCACTCTTGATCCACTTTCCGATCTGCTCCTGCGCTTCTGCGTAGCGATCGAGGTAGTCGAAGACCACGAAGCCGGCCATCGTGGCCCGATTGACGAGAAGTGACAGGTAGTGCGCGGGGCCTGGCTGAGGCTCGGTGGCGTTGTAACCCGCGATGGCGCCGCAGATGACCACCCGAGCGCCCAGGCGCAAACGGGAGAGAGCAGCGTCGAGAATTTCTCCGCCGACGTTGTCGAAGTACACGTCGATACCGTCGGGAGCGTTGGACTTGAGCGCCTTGTAGACGGATTCGTTCTTGTAGTCGATGGCGACATCGAAGCCGAGGTCCTCGGTGAGCCACGCGCACTTCT
Organism: Rhodococcus sp. IEGM 1406; assembly: GCF_030056745.1. Taxonomy (NCBI): domain Bacteria; kingdom Bacillati; phylum Actinomycetota; class Actinomycetes; order Mycobacteriales; family Nocardiaceae; genus Rhodococcus; species Rhodococcus sp. IEGM 1406. Next base: position 1,133,151 of record NZ_JASHKO010000001.1, read on the forward strand.
CCGGACCGCCGGCGATGCCGATGACCTTGCATCCGTGGAGCTTTGCGATCTGACCGACCAGGCTGCCGACCGCGCCCGCGGCACCGGATACGACGACGGTGTCACCGTCTTTCAGCTTTCCGACGTCGAGCAGTCCGAAATATGCGGTGACGCCGGGGAATCCGAGAGCTCCGAGCCAGGTCGGTAGGGGAGCGATCGATTCGTCGACCCGGGTCACGTCTGTTCCGTCGGACACTCCGTACTCGGAAGCGCCGAACGATCCCGCCACGATGTCCCCGACCTGGTAATCGGGGTGTTGGGATTCGGTGATGCGTCCGACGCCGTGGGCGCGCATGACGGAACCGAGCTTGACCGGCGGAACGTACGACTTGACGTCGTTGAGCCAACCGCGCATCGCGGGGTCGAGGGAGAGGTATTCGACCTTGACGACAAACTCACCCGGCCCGGCGGACGGGATCTCGGCGTCGACATATTCCCAGGTGGAAGCGTCGGGAAGTCCTGTCGGGCGGGCGGCGAGGCGTACTTGGCGGTTGGTCATCTCTCCCCTTCGGCGAAACGAATTGAACTTGAGGCCGGATTCAATATAGGTGATGGATCACGAACTGGGAAGAGTTGGATGAACCGATTGACGACTATGTATGTTCGATCGATGAGCAATGTCGTCGAAGACGCGCCTGGTTGGTTCACTCGGGCGCTGGAAGCGCCGGTCGAGACGGGGTCGGTGGAGGTCGAGGGCGCTTCGGTGCACTTTCGGGCTTGGGGGTCGGCGGGGCCGGGAATTGTGCTGATCCACGGCGGCGCAGCCCACAGTCGCTGGTGGGATCACATCGCGCCGCAGTTCGCCGAGGGGCGCCGCGTCGTCGCTCTCGACTTGACGGGCCACGGAGACAGTGACACTCGCGACGCCTACGCGATATCCCAGTGGGCTCGCGAGGTGCTGGCGGCGGCCGAGGCCGGGGGAATCGACGGCAAGCCGATTCTGGTGGGGCACAGTATGGGTGGGATTGTTTCCTTCGTGGCCTCGCATCTGCACGGCGAACTGTTGGACGGCGTTGTCATCATCGATTCGCCACTCAAGGCGCGGACGCCCGAAGAGGAGGCAGCTCGACGCCAGAATGCGTTCGGCCCCAAGAAAGTTTATCCCACCAGGGAAGACGCGATGGGTCGATTCCGCTTCGTTCCGCCCCAGGATTCGGGACTGCCTGCGGTGCGTGACCATGTGGCAGCCACGTCCATGGAGGAAGTCGATGGCGGTTGGTCATGGAAATTCGATCCGAACTTCTTTCTCCGAGTTGGCGCCGAAGATGTTCTCGACAGTGAACCGCGTTGCCGCGTAGCCTATTTCCGAGCTGAGAACGGTATCGTGTCCGATCGACTCATGGAGCACATGCGCGGACTGTTCGGACCGGAGGCCATCGTGGCGGAGATTCCCGAAGCCGGCCATCACGTCATGATCGATCAGCCGTTGCAACTCGTGACCGGGGTGCGAACTGTGTTGAGTGCGTGGGCCGTCGCAAGTCAAGTGCCGGTAAATCAAGCGGCAGGTAACATCGAGGAAAGGGTAGAAGCATGAGCACGGAATTGACGCTCGAACCGAAAGTCGAAGCTGCACTGCAGTTGTGGCACACCATGATCGAAACCGGTGACCTGTCGGCACTGCCGACCATTGTCGCGCCCGACGCGCAGTTCCGATCGCCCACCGGATTCAAGCCGTACCAGTCCGCGGATGCCGTTGTGCTCATTCTCAATACGGTGATCCAGGTGTTCGAGAATTTCGAGTACCACCGTCAGTTCGCCGGAGCCAACGGTCGGCAGGTCGTTCTCGAATTCAGTGCGAACATCGGAGACAAGAGCCTCAAGGGAATCGACATGGTCGAATTCGACGAGGACGGCAAGATCGTCGATTTCGAGGTCATGGTGCGTCCGGCCAGCGGGCTCGCCGCATTGGCTGCCGAGATGGGCCGCAGGCTCGGGCAGACGCTACCGAACTACAAGGCCTGACCTGATTTCGGAGCGGGCCGGGTCTGCCTGCTCAACTCGTGCTGAATCCGCCGTTGGAGTGAAGAAGTTGTCCTGTTATCCAGCCTCCGGCGTCGGACATCAGAAATCGGACGAGGTCTGCAGTGTCGCCGGGTGTACCCAGCCGGCCGGCAGGGGTGTGGAGGGTTGTGGCCTGTTTGATCTCCGGTGTCATCCATCCTGTGTCGATCGGTCCTGGGTTGATGACGTTTGCCCTTACGCCGCGTGATCCCAGTTCGACTGCGGCGGCGATGACGATGCGGTCGAGAGCGCCCTTGCTGGCGCCGTACGGAAGATTATGGGCCGCATGGTCGCTGGTGAGTGCGATGATCCGCCCGGTCACCTGACTGACGTCGCGCTGCTCCGGAAGGCGTTCAGCGAACGCTTTGATCAGCAGCCAAGAGGCGCGGGCGTTGACCGCGAAATGTCGTTCCCAGCTCTCGACGGTGGTATCGAGGATCGAGCTGTCGACGCTTTCGCAGTGCGAGAGCACCAGCCCACGAAGGTCATTCCGCGATGCGGCAGCGTCAACGAGCTGTGCGGCCGCATCCGGCGAGGCCAGATCTCCGGGAACCAGGTCGACACGGCTCCCGAGTGCGCGACACTTCTCGGCAACGTCCTGCGGATCGTGCGCTCCGCGGACGAACCCGACGCGTTCGTCATAAGGCGCCCAGTAGCCGATCGTCAGATCCCAACCATCCTCGGCGAGACCCAATGCGAGGCTTGCTCCGATCGACTTGCTCCGGCCGACGCCGGTGATCAACACGGTCCCGCGCTTGTCAGACACTGCTCGCCTCCAGAGATGTCCTGCAATTGACGCGCACAACACGAGCGGTCAAATGGGGTGAGGTCACTTCAGTTGGAAGCATCACTGTAGCGGGCGAGCTGTCGACTGTATCGAGCGAGCTGTCGCCGTAGGTGCCCCGACCTGGCCAGTGTCTTGACACGGCGCTGGTCACAGCGTTTGACTGAGATGCAAGCTCGAGTTGATTCGCCGGACTGTGTCCCGGGAGGTTGACCTATGCGCGGCAATGGAATTGCAGGCAAGGCTTTCTCAGGCGAGGGCTGTAGACGTGGACAAGAATCACACCGAGCAAGATCTCATCGCGGGACGGTCTCGGTTCTGGCTTTGGTTGGGGTGTGCGTACTTTCGTTTGCCACCACTCAGATGGCCGGCGCGCAACCGGTTGCAGAGAATGTCGATACCGGGTTCGTGATCCCTTTTGCCGGGGCACCGGTCTACGAGAGCGTCGCGCCCACGCAGATGACTACTCCGGATCAACTCAACCAGCCGCTCGGTCAGCAGACTGCGGAAAAGATTGCCGCGCAGATCGGACTCGAGCCAGCCGACGCTTTGACCGAGGAGCAGTATCGCGACCTCATGGCCGGCGGTGGGGTCGGTGGCAATCTCGAGGATGCCGAGGTGATCGACGAATGCGCCCGGATTCTCACCAATACGAACGGGCGGCCCCTCTATTCCGGCACTACGCCGTCGGTTCTGGCCAGTTACGGGTTGTACGTGAATCCCGACGGATTGCTGGAGAGTCCGGCTAACGCGGATGCGCCGACGCGACAGGTGAATACGCTGATCGCCCCTGGCGGTTTTGTGGGCACCTGGTTGCGCAACAACGGTGCGACGCACACTCTGATTGCGCTCTATCAGTCGGCATACACGGTGCAGGCAGTCTACGGATTTGCAGCGCAACAGATTTCGGGAGAAGCACAGCTGGTGACCAACACCAAAGGCGATGTGAGTTCGGAAGTTGGCATGTCGATGGCGCCGCCGCTCTGGATAGTGAACTTCGCACTGCTCTACATCTTGAAGCCGTCACTGGCGGCGGCCATGCCTGCGCACTGGGCTCCCATTCCGCCTGCCGTTGCCGACGCCGTGAAGTCCAGTCCCACCGGTCAAGTCGCCTTCAGTGACTACGCGTCCTATTTCGAGTGATCGGTCTGCCGGACAGCGCTGACGAACTTCTCGATCAAAGCGTGGTCCTTGACGCCGCGGGAAGACTCGACGCCGCTGGAGACATCGACGCCCCAGGCGCCGGTGGCATCCAGCGCGTCGCGCACGTTCTCCGGGGACAGTCCGCCCGCCAGGATCCACTGGCCTTGGGGGCGCGATTGCTGTTGTGCCCAGTCCCACGGCACCCCGGATCCGGCGTCGGCGCCGTCGATCAGAAGTTCGTCCTCGCCGAGGTCGAGGTTGTAACCGTCGGGGACGTTGATGGAGACAACAGCGCGGATGACAGTGAGGCCGGCGTCGTGCAAGCGCTGCACTTGCTCGGCGTCGACCAGATCGTGAATCTGCACGGTACGAAGACCGGTGATCTCGGCGATCTCGAGGACCTGATCGATCGGGTTGCCGAGAAATACTCCGATTGCCCGGATGTGTTCGGGGATTCGTGCAAGAAGATCGACTGCGAGTGCGGGGTCGACTTTGCGGACGCTCTCGGCGAAGACGAAACCGATGGCGTCGACGCCCAGGCCCACCGCGAGGTCGACCGTGTCAGCGTCCCGCAGCCCACAGACCTTGATGAATGTCACCTGATACACAGTACTAGCGCCGTCGCCGTACCAGCGTCGTCGTCTAGCCTCGTGCGTGCGACATTTCTACGTGCGAGAGGCTTGACGTGGACTGGCTCTACCGAATCAGTTTGATCTCGGGACCACTGCCGGTGATCCTGACTGTGCTCGGGGTCCTGGGTGGTGTGTGGCTGCTCGGTTCGAACGTCCGCTGGTACTACCGCAGAGCGGTACCGATCGCGGGGCTGATCGCGCTGGTGATCATGATCGCCGTCTGGATCACCGTCGAAAAGGTGATCGTGCCGTTCCCGGATCCCATCGAGATGTCGATCTACGTGTGGATCGGAATCGGTATCTACGCGCTGCTACTTCTCGGGCCGCGAATCAAAGCGGGCGGAACCGTAGCCAAGGCGGCGCTGTCTGTGGTTGCGACTTTGCTGGTCATCGTCACCGCCGCGACGCAGATCAATCTGGTCTTTGCTGCCTACCCGACAGTGGGAATTGCCTTCGGACACGACGATTTCGACCGCATTTCACTCAGCGAAGTTCCCGGTCCGACGGATCCTGTTGTCACCGGCGATCCCACCGACACGGTGTGGAAAGCGCCGGAAGGCATGCCGATTCGCGGACGAGTCACGACTTTGCCTGTTCCCGGAACGATTTCGGGATTCTCCGCGCGCGATGCCCAGGTGTATCTGCCGCCGTCGTACTTCACCAATCCGCGTCCGCTTCTTCCCGTGCTCGTGCTCATGGCCGGTCAGCCTGGCAAGCCGGAGGACTGGCTCCAGGGCGGAAAGCTGACCGCGACAATGGATGCTTTTGCCCGGGATCACGAGGGGTTGGCTCCGGTCGTCGTGATAGCCGATGGAACAGGCTCGCAGATGGCCAATCCGCTGTGCACCGACTCGTCGCAGGGCAAGGTCGGCACGTATCTGGCAAAGGACTTGCCCGCTGCGGTGGCGAAGGCGTTCCAGATCGACACGAACCCGAGGGCGTGGGCCATCGGTGGACTCTCTTACGGCGGTACCTGCTCGCTGCAGATGGCTACCAACTACCCCGACGTGTATCCGACGTTCCTCGATCTCTCCGGTCAGTTGGAGCCCTCGCTCGGTGACCGACAGCGAACCGTCGACGAGATATTCGGCGGCGACGAGGCGGCATTCGTGAAGGTGAATCCGATGGACCTGCTGGCGACCCGGAAGTTCCCGAACTCGGGCGGAGTGTTCGTGGTCGGAACAGATGACAACGAGTTCAAGCCCGGCCAGCAAAAGGTGTACGAAGCGGCCAAAGCGGCCGGAATGGACGCCAGATATCTCGAGCTTCCCGGTGGTCACAGCTTTTCGGTGTGGTCGGCCGGCGTCGAGCAGGAGCTGACGTGGATCTCGCAGCGAATGGGACTGATCAGCTGAATCCTGTTCCGGTTTTGGAACGTGTTCTATATTCGGTGTGTGGCTGCCGTTCGGCAGTCTCTCGATCGTTCACCGACTGGAGTTCAGGCACATGTACGAGTGGTCCGACACCGACCTGATGTTCCGCGACGCCTTGCGGGGCTTTATCGACAAAGAGGTGCGACCTCACGTCGACGAGCTCGAAAGTGGTGCGCTGCCGCCGTTCGACATCATTCGCAAGCTGTACTCGACCTTCGGTCTGGCCGACATGGCACGCGAGGGCCTCGAGAAGTCGCTCGCACGCGAGCGCGGCGATACTCCGTCCGGTGACGGTGAGAAGTCGAGCGCCTTCAGCGGCGCAGGCAGCATGGGCGTTGTGCTCAACAGCGAATTGGCCGGCGTCAGCCTCGGCCTTGTCGCGTCGTTGGGCGTCAGCCTCGGATTGGCCGCCGGAACTATCCGCAGCCGCGGCACTCTCGCGCAGAAGGAACGCTGGCTCCCCGGCTTGGTGACTTTCGAAACCGTCGGTGCATGGGCGATCACCGAACCGGACTCCGGCTCGGATGCCTTCGGCGGTATGAAGTCCTACGTACGCCGCGACGGTGACGACTACATCCTCAACGGCAACAAGACCTTCATCACCAACGGTCCGTACGCCGACGTGATGATCGTCTACGCAAAGCTCGACGAGGGGGACGCTTCGGTTGATCGTCGTGACCGCAAGGTGCTCGCCTTCATCCTCGACAAGGGCATGGAGGGGCTCACACAGAGCCCGCCGTTCAAGAAGATGGGAATGAACTCCTCGCCCACCGGTGAGCTGTTCTTCGACAACGTCCGCATCACCAAGGATCGTCTGCTCGGCGAAACCGAGGACAGCGGAAAGTCCGACGGAAAGTCCAGCGCCAAGGAGAGCTTTGCCGCCGAACGGATCGGCATCGCGTCCCTTTCGCTCGGCATCATCAACGAATGCCACCGTCTGAGCATCGAATACGCGAAGTCCCGCAAACTGTGGGGACGTGAGATCGGGCAGTTCCAGCTCATCCAGCTCAAGCTCGCCGAGATGGAGGTCGCTCGAATCAACGTGCAGAACATGGTCTTCAACGCGATCGAACGCACCGCGGCCGGAGACAAAGTGAGCCTGGCGGAGGCGTCGGCGATGAAGCTGTACTCGTCGCGCGCAGCGACCGAGGTCGCGATGGAAGCCGTACAGCTGTTCGGTGGAAACGGCTACATGGCCGAATACCGAGTCGAGCAGTTGGCGCGTGATGCCAAGTCGCTCATGATCTATGCGGGCAGCAACGAAATTCAGGTCACCCATATCGCCAAGGGCCTCCTGGGCTGACACCGGAACGTTTTCGGTGGTCGGTCGACCGCAGCAGGAACCGGATAGTCTTGCTGCGGTCGGCGACACCGCGCCGGCGGATCGGAGTAAGCAGTGAACGCGCCAGATCCCACAAATGTTCATCCGATGGCCGGGCAACCACGAGTGGTGTTGCTGAAGCCGTTGATCGACAACCCGTTGATCGAGGTAGGGGAGTACACCTACTACGACGATCCGGAGTTCGCCGAAGAGTTCGAGACTCGAAACGTGTTGCATCACTACGGTCCCGACAAACTGGTGATCGGAAAGTTCTGCGCCCTGGCCACCGGTGTCACCTTCATCATGAACGGCGCGAACCATCGTATGAACGGTGTCTCCACTTACCCGTTCCCGATCATGGGCGGCGATTGGGCCCGGCACATGGATTTGGTGCAGGATTTGCCGTCGCGCGGTGACACCGTCGTGGGGAACGACGTGTGGTTCGGCGGGAACGTGACAGTCATGCCCGGTGTCCGGATCGGCCACGGGTCGATCGTGTCCACCGGCGCCGTCGTAACGCGCGACGTCCCGGACTACGCAATTGTCGGCGGCAACCCGGCAATGGAGATCAAGCGCCGCTTCAGCGCTGAAGACATCGAGAAGTTGGTGCGAATTGCGTGGTGGGACTGGCCGATCGAGAAGATCACCCGCCACGTCCGAGTGATCTCGGACGGAAGTGTCGCGGAACTCGAAGCGGTCGAGTGATCTCCGCGCCCGCTAGTTCGTTCGTGTGAGCGAGTAGTTCCGGACATAAAGCAGGGCGGCCGCGAGAAGGCCGACGGCAAGACCTGTTGCGGTGAAGGTGATCAGGACGCTCCGGAGTAATCCGGTCGCGATGAAAACTGCGAAGAGTGGTTCTGCAACACGGTCGCGCAGCGTTGTGAATCGTATTCGAGGATCGTCTCATCTCAGCCCGAGATCGAGACTCTTTGTCGGTGGCTTGTATTAGCTTGTGCGCATGACTCTCACACTCGGCATGATCACTTTCGACAGTCTCGATCCCGGTCCGCTCGCAACGTGGTGGGCGGCGCAGTTGGGCGGAAACATCGTCGAGGAGAACGACGGTTGGTTCTACATCGTCGCGGTCCCTGACAGCGCCACCAACTTCGCATTCCAGAAGGTCCCGGACCCCACGGCCGGCAAGAATCGCATCCATCTCGATTTGGGGAGTCCGGATCTCGACGCCGAGGTGGCGCGGCTCGTCGAGGCCGGAGCAACCGAGCACCACCGCGAGAACATGGACGGTTTCCGTTGGGTGACGCTCCTCGATCCTGATGGGAACCAGTTCTGCGTGTCCGGTCCTCACGCCTGAGCTGACAGGTTCTGAGCTCACCCGATTCGCGCCCACTGATTTCGTGCCCACTGATTTCGCGGGCACCGATTCGGGCATGATGAGGGGCATGACTTCTCAGACTTCTCGGACCGGGGCCGACGCAGTCGGCCTGTGCAGCTTCGTCGATTCGTCACCGTCGCCGTTCCATGTGTGCGCGACGGTGGCGACCGAGCTGACGGCCGGCGGGTTCGTCGAAGTCCACGAAACGCAGTCGTGGCCCGCCGAGCCCGGACGGTACTTCCTCGTGCGCGGTGGTTCGCTGATTGCCTGGAGCACCGAGGGCGTGGGAAACACCGCTCCGTTCCGGATCGTCGGAGGTCACACCGACAGCCCGAATCTGCGGGTCAAACAGCATCCCGACCTCACTTCGGCCGGGTGGCAGATGGTGGGCCTCGAACCGTATGGCGGTGCGTGGCTGAACTCTTGGCTCGACCGCGATCTCGGTATCTCCGGCCGATTGAGTGTCCGGGTGGGAAACACGGTGGAGCAGAAGCTGGTTCGCATCGACGACCCGATTCTGCGTGTTCCGCAGTTGGCTATCCACCTGTCCGAAGATCGCAAGGGCGTGACGCTGGATCCGCAGCGGCACGTCAACGGAATCTGGGGAGTGGGTTCGAAACCCAAGTCGTTCATCGGATTTGTCGCCGAGCGTGCGGGTGTAGCCGCGTCGTCGGTTCTCGGCTGGGAATTGATGACACACGATCTTGCGCCCAGCGCAGTCGTGGGGGTGGACAAGGAATTGGTCAGCGCCCCTCGGCTGGACAATCAGGGCACGTGTTATGCAGGGACACAAGCACTTCTGGCCGCAGTCGAGTCGCCCGGTCAGCAGGTCCCGGTGCTCGCACTCTTCGATCATGAAGAGGTCGGCAGCATGTCCGACCGTGGAGCTTTCTCAGATCTGCTGAACACCGTGCTCGAACGGATCGTGTTGGGGCGCGGTGGTGGCCGCGAAGAATTCCTGCAGGCGATGGCGGGCTCGGTGTGTGCGTCGGGCGACATGGCTCACGCGACGCACCCCAACTACCCGGACCGCCATGAGCCCGCTCATCGGATCGAGATCAACGGTGGGCCTGTACTCAAGGTGAACCAGAACCTGCGATACGCCACCGATGCGGCCGGTGCAGGCGAATTCGCGCTCGCGTGTGATCAGGCGGGAGTGCCGATGCAGCGCTACGTCCACCGCGCCGATCTGCCGTGCGGCTCCACCATCGGACCCATCACGGCATCACGGACCGGACTGTCCACCGTCGACGTCGGCGCGCCCCAGCTCGCGATGCACTCGGCCCGCGAGTTGATGGGCGCGGCAGACGTCCGCATGTATGCCGACGCGCTCGGTGCCTTCCTCACGCCTCGAAGTTAGAGGTCGCGTAGTTAAAGTGCTGAGAGCCCGGCGGGTGCGGCCGGGAGACCCTCGAAGAAGTCGGCGCTCGGTGTGAAGAACATCGAGCCCGTCACGGCCGTCGAGAAGTCGAGTAGTCGGTCGTAGTTGCCGCGGGGGTCGCCGAGAAACATGTTCTCCAGCATCCGTTCGGTGATCGCAGGCGTGCGGCAGTAGCCGATGAAATAGGTGCCGATCTCGTCGTCACCGAGGCGCCCGTACGGCATGTTGGCACGCAGGATCTCTAGAGCCTTGCCGTTCTCGTCCTTGATCGCGTTGAGCGCGACGTGCGAGTTGGCCGGCTTCACGTCGGACGTCATCTCGATGTCCTCGAGCTTGCTGCGCCCGATCACACGCTCCTGCTCGTCGACGGTGATTGCTTCCCAATCGCGCATCTTGTGGATGTAGCGCTGGATATGGACGTAGCTGCCGCCGGTGAACGCAGGATCCTCGTCGCCGACCGTCACTGCGGCGACGGCGTCGCGGCCGACCGGATTCTCGGTGCCGTCGACGAAGCCGATGAGGTCGCGGTTCTCGAAGTACTGGAAGCCGTGAACCTCGTCGACCACCGTGGCCGCGCCGTGCAGTCGCTTCGTGATCTGCCGAGCCACCTCGAAACACGCGTCCATGCTCATCGCGCGGATGTGGAAGAGCAGATCACCGGGAGTCGACGGCGCCGAGTGAACGTCACCCTGCAAAGCGGTGAACGGGTGCAGCAGCGCAGGGCGCTGACCGGCGAACAGTCGATCCCAGGCCAGCGAACCGATGCTCGTCACGACGTCCAAACCCGATCCAGGGACACGCAGCCCCACAGCCCGCTGCAGACCGGCGACATCGGCGAGCAGTTCTCGTGTGGTGTTCTCGCCACCCGGATTCACGGTCGCGACCAGGAAAATTGCAGCCGGAGTGAGGGGAGTGGTCACCGACTGGGACTGTGCCGTGAGGTCGGCTTGACGAACATCCTGGGGCATGCGAGACCTTTCGAGGGAAAGAATGAACCGGCCTGACCTTAAGAAAACCGACCGGATTACCCAAACCGGGGTGGGTGTGACGGGCGATACTTCGCAGGCCCGGAGGTGTTGCGGGTGCTGCCGTCTGCGGAAGTCGTCGGCCCACACCGATAGACTGTCCCCCGGCACGTTCTTTCGTTGGGCACATTCGTGGTGTCCCGCTCCGCGCCGGCTTGCCTCTTGACTCCCGTAGGGAAGGGACCACTCTCCAGTGTCTGCTCACCAGGTCGATACCGTCACGCACGCATCGGCTGATCCCGATGCCGCTCAGCCGTTCAAGGAGCTCGGTCTCAAGGACGACGAATACGCACGCATCAAGGAGATCCTGGGCCGCCGTCCCACGGACGCCGAACTGGCGATGTACTCGGTGATGTGGAGCGAGCACTGCTCGTACAAGTCCTCGAAGGTCCACCTCGGATACTTCGGCAAGACCACCACCGACGAGATGCGCGCCAACATGCTGGCCGGTATCGGCGAGAACGCCGGCGTCGTCGACATCGGTGACGGCTGGGCAGTCACGTTCAAGGTCGAGAGCCACAACCACCCGTCGTACGTCGAGCCCTACCAGGGTGCGGCAACCGGTGTCGGCGGCATCGTCCGCGACATCATGGCCATGGGTGCTCGTCCGATCGCCGTCATGGATCAGCTTCGGTTCGGTGCTGCCGACGCCCCCGATACCCGTCGCGTCGTCGACGGTGTCGTGCGTGGTGTCGGTGGATACGGAAACTCCCTCGGCCTCCCCAACATCGGCGGCGAGACGGTCTTCGACGAGTCCTACGCAGGCAACCCGCTGGTCAACGCACTGGCAGCCGGCGTCATGCGCGTCGAGGATCTGCATCTGGCCTTCGCTTCGGGTGCAGGCAACAAGATCATCCTGTTCGGCGCACGCACCGGTCTCGACGGCATCGGCGGCGTCTCGGTCCTTGCGTCGGCGACGTTCGACGACGAGGGTGGAGACACCGGCGGACGTAAGAAGCTGCCCGCGGTTCAGGTTGGCGACCCGTTCACCGAGAAGGTGCTCATCGAGTGCTGTCTCGACCTTTACAAGGCCGGCCTCGTTGTCGGTATCCAGGACCTCGGCGGCGCCGGACTGTCCTGCGCCACCTCCGAGTTGGCTGCAGCGGGTGACGGCGGCATGCACATCAACCTCGAGAAGGTTCCGATGCGCGCCACCGGCATGACCCCCGCCGAGGTGCTCTCGAGCGAATCGCAGGAGCGCATGTGCGCCGTGGTCACTCCCGAGAACGTCGATGCGTTCATGGAGGTCTGCAAGAAGTGGGACGTCCTGGCCACCGACATCGGCGAGGTCACCGACGGTGAGCACCTCACCATCTCCTGGCACGGCGAGACCGTCGTCGACGTTCCCCCGCGCACCGTCGCTCACGAGGGCCCGGTCTACAACCGTCCCGTCGAGCGCCCGGCAAGCCAGGACGCGTTGATCGCGAACACGACCGCCGGACTGAAGCGTCCCGAAACCGACGCCGAGCTCGAAGCGACCCTGCTGAAGATGATCGCCTCGCCTGCCCTGTGCAGCCGCAAGTGGATCACCGAGCAGTACGACCGCTACGTCCGCGGTAACACCGTCCTGGCCGAGAACGCCGACGGCGGTGTCATCCGCATCGACGAGAAGACCGGACGCGGAATCGCACTGTCCACCGACGCTTCGGGCCGCTACACCGCGCTCGATCCGTACACCGGCGCGCAGCTCGCATTGGCCGAGGCTTTCCGCAACGTGGCAGTCACGGGCGCAACGCCCAAGGCCGTCTCCAACTGCTTGAACTTCGGTTCGCCCGAGGACCCGGGTGTCATGTGGCAGTTCCAGCAGGCTGTTCGCGGCCTCGCCGACGGCTGCGCCACCCTCGGCATCCCCGTCACCGGCGGCAACGTCAGCTTCTACAACCAGACCGGATCCACGGCCATCCTGCCGACGCCGGTGGTTGCCGTCCTCGGTGTGATCGACGACGTTCACCGCCGTATCCCGACGGGCCTCGGACTCGAGCCTGGCGAGACGCTGATCCTGCTCGGCGACACCCACGACGAGTTCGACGGTTCCATCTGGTCGCAGGTCGAGCACGGTCACCTCGGTGGCGTGCCGCCGAAGGTCGACCTCGCCCGGGAGCAGCTGCTTGCGGACATCCTGCTCGCCTCCTCGCGTGACGGACTGGTCACCGCAGCTCACGACCTCTCCGAGGGTGGACTGGCCCAGGCTGTCGTCGAAGCCGCGCTGGCCGGTGAAACCGGTTGCCGCATCCTGATTCCCGAGGGCGCAGATCCGTTCGTGACCCTGTTCTCGGAATCGTCCGGACGCGTCCTGGTTGCGGTTCCTCGCACCGAGGAGACCCGCTTCACCGGTATGTGCACCGCTCGCGGCTTGCCGTGGACGCGTATCGGGGTCGTCGACGAGGGCAGCGACTCCGTCGAGGTCCAGGGACACTTCTCCGTCACGATGGCCAAGCTCCGTGAGGCCTTCGAGGGAACGCTGCCCGCACTGTTCGGGTGATAGATGGTCGATTCCGGAGAACTGACTTCTTCTGACAGCCAGCCGCAGGAACACCACCTGCGGCTGGCTGTTCCCGCATCTCTCGAGAAGTTCGACAACCGCTTCACCGAGTGGGCGTGGGGGCTCCTCAAACTCGACTTCACCGGCATCGCGTTTGCCGCGTTCTTCTTCTGCTGGTCTCTGACGCCGTCGTTGCTGCCGCGCGATTGGCTCTTCCAAGGTCTGATCGGCGGCATCAACTCGGCCATCGGCTACGGCGTCGGCACCGCGATCGGTTGGGCTGTGGAGCGATACCTGCTCAGCGGTCGACGGTGGTGGCCCCTGCCCGAGCCGGTGCCTTCCGCGATCAAGGTCTTCGTACCGGTCGCATCCATCGTCGCGGCGATCATCATGTTGGTCTACGCCGCCGGGTGGCAACGCGAAATTGCGGCGCTGACCGACGCCGAAGGCACGACCACCTCCGGCTACATCCGAACCCTCGGATTGAGCCTCTTCATCGGCGGCCTGCTCATCTCGATCTGGCGGGTCCTCCACGATCTGGTGAAACTGATTGCCCGACAGCTGATGCGGCGGTTCCACTGGTCGCGGTCTGTGGCCAATGGTGTCGGCGTCCTGGTTGTCACCGTCCTGTTCTTCATGTTGGTCGACGGCGTCCTCGTCCGCGGAATCTATGCCGCGACCAACTCGATCTTCAGTCTGCAGAACTCGACCACTCGAGACGGCGTCGTCGAACCGCAGGATCCGATGAAATCGGGCAGCCCCGAATCTGCTGCTCCCTGGGACACATTGGGGTTCGAGGGGCGCAACTTCGTCTCGCGTGGACTGGACGCCCAGGAACTCGAAGCGGCAACCGGTAACCCTGCGATGGATCCGATTCGCGTGTATGCCGGACTCGAAAGCGCCGAAGATCCCGAAGAGCGTATGGATCTGGTCATCAAGGAACTGGAGCGAACCGGCGCCTTCCAACGCAAGGTCCTCGTGGTCATTCCGACGACAGGTACAGGGTGGGTCAATCCCACTGCGGCACAGGCAATCGAGCTTGTACATGGCGGCGACACTGCTCTCGTCGCCAGCCAGTACTCGTACCTGCCGAGTTGGATCTCGTTCCTCGCAGACCAGGAGAAGGCGCAAGCTGCCGGTCGCCTGTTGATCGAGCGGGTACACGAAAGATGGCTTCAGGAACCGGAAGCCACCAGGCCGAAGTTCATGGTCTACGGCGAGAGCCTCGGCGTCATGGCCGGCGCGGGGGCATTCGACACACTGCAAGCGGCGCGCGATACCGCCGACGGAATTCTGTGGGTAGGTCCACCGAACGCGACGCAGTTGTGGCGTTCGATCGAGAAGAGGCGCGATCCCGGCACTCCCGAAGTGGCGCCCGTGTACGCGGACGGTCTGGCCGGAGTCCGGTTCGCGGATCGCTCCGAAGACATCCCGACCGACGGTATGACGTGGCCGCAGCCGCGAGTTCTGTTTGTCCAGCATCCTTCCGATCCGGTGGTGTGGTGGTCACCCGACCTCATGTTCAACCGGCCCGAGTGGCTCAAGGAAGTACCGGGATTCGACCGCTCACCGTCGATGAAATGGTTCCCGGTCGTGACGTTCTGGCAGGTGTCTGCAGACCTCGGTAACGCCGCGGGAGTTCCGGACGGTCACGGTCACAATTACGGAACCTCCGTTCTGGACGCCTGGATCAGCGTCGCCCAGCCCGAGGGATGGACGGCCGCAGAAACCGAGCGGGTGCGGTCGGCGTTGGTTGTCGCCGTGAAATCCGAGGGCCCCGAGAAGTGAGGGGAGTCGCCTCGATCGCGCTCTCCGCCGCCGCGATCACCTGGAGCAACGTCGTGCTTCCGGCATTCGGTCTTTCGCCTCGCGCTCGCGCCGTGGTCAACACCGCAGCCGGTCTGTCGGCCATCGGAGTCTTACTCGCACGTGGTTACACCCGCGAGGAACTCGGATTGGCACACACCGGAATTCGTGGTGGTGCCCAGTTCGGCGGAGCCGCGGCCGGGGCGGTCCTCACCGGCTACAGCGCCGCTCTGGTTGTCCCGTCCTTGCGTGCGACACTCGCTGCCGACGAGCGAGCAGACGGCCGTGAGGACTTCCTCGAATGGATCATCTTGCACATCCCCTTCGGCACGGTGTTTTCCGAGGAACTGTTGTTCCGTAGCGCGATGTCCGCAGTCTGGAATCGTGAGCTGAACCGTCCCACCGCGCAGGCTGTTCATGCACTGACTTTCGGGTTGTGGCACGTTGCCCCCGCCCGCGGTGCCGGCGACAACGTTCCCGCTGCAGTGGCATTCACCGGCGCGTCGGCATTGCTGTTCGAGTGGCTGCATCGCAGGGGCGGCAGTGTCCTCGCACCGGCATTGCTGCACCTTGCGACCAATGCCGGTGGGGCACTTGCCGTTCGTATCGCTACTCGAAGACAGGGAGTGAACTGATGCCGCCTCGCCGCGCCGTCGACCCCGCCGAATTCCGTGCCGCCGTCCTGGCTGTCGGCCCGTGGCTTCGCGATCCGGAACTTCCGAAGCCTTCTCGCGCTGAACTCGGCGCCGCAGTGAAGATGAGTGCGCGCACTCTCGAACAGATCGCCCCAGGATCGAGCGTCGAGGTGCGGGTGCCGCCGTTTGTCGCCGTGCAATGCATCGAAGGTCCACGCCATACGCGCGGAACCCCGCCAAACGTCGTCGAGACGGACGCTCGCACGTGGTTGCAGATGGTCACCGGACTGCTCGAGTTTTCCGAGGCCGCAGGTGACGGGCGAGTCGACGCCTCAGGTAGCCGCGCCCCCGAAATTGCGCACTGGCTCCCACTGCTCCGGTTGGCGTAGTGACAGAGACCATCCGGTTCGCTTCGGCGTGATCTGAGGCCCAAGGCTGCCCTCAGGGGAAGTGTGTCCCAAAATGGCCGTAGACTGTGGAGGCCCCCCAACCCCTGCCCACAAAGGGAGCGCCCGGTGACTCGTGCCGATCTGTCGGTCAACAGTCCAAATCTCCTCGCTTCGAACCCGTCCGACGAGGACGAGAACGAGCCCCGCGAAGAATGCGGTGTATTCGGCGTCTGGGCGCCGGGAGAGGATGTGGCGAAGCTCACTTATTACGGCCTGTACGCACTTCAGCACCGTGGTCAAGAAGCTGCCGGCATTGCGGTAGCCGACGGCTCCCAGGTGTTGGTGTTCAAGGATCTCGGCCTGGTCAGCCAGGTATTCGACGAGCAGACTCTCGCAGCGATGCCAGGACATGTCGCCGTCGGACATTGCCGTTACTCCACCACCGGTTCCACGACGTGGGAGAACGCGCAGCCCATCTTCCGTACGACCACTGCCGGTACCGGCATCGCGCTCGGCCACAACGGCAACCTGGTCAACACCGCTGAACTCGCGAGCCGCACCCGTGCCGCCGGCCTGGTCAACGACAAGCGCCCCAATGCCGCGACTTCCGACTCCGACCTCATCGGTGGTCTCCTGGCACACGCTGCCGGCGACAGCACCATCGAACAGGCCGCGATGGAATTGCTTCCCACGTTGGAGGGCGCGTTCTGCCTCACCTTCATGGACGAGCACACGCTGTACGCAGCGCGCGATCCGCACGGCATCCGCCCGCTCTGCCTCGGTCGACTCGACCGCGGTTGGGTAGTCGCCAGCGAGACCGCAGCCCTCGACATCGTCGGCGCGTCGTTCGTTCGCGACATCGAACCCGGTGAGCTTCTCGCGATCGACGCAGACGGCGTCCGCTCCTCGCGTTTCGCGAACCCGACTCCCAAGGGTTGTGTCTTCGAGTACGTCTACCTCGCGCGTCCCGACAGCGTCATCGGTGGCCGTTCGGTCCACTCGACCCGCGTCGAGATCGGCCGTCTGCTCGCCAGCGAGCACCCCGCCGAAGGCGATCTGGTCATCCCCGTTCCCGAGTCCGGCACCCCCGCCGCCGTCGGGTACGCCCAGGGTTCGGGCATTCCTTACGGCCAGGGTTTGATGAAGAACGCTTACGTCGGCCGTACCTTCATCCAGCCGTCGCAGACGATCCGTCAGCTCGGTATCAGGCTCAAGCTCAACCCGCTCAAGGAAGTCATCCGCGGCAAGCGGCTTGTGGTGGTGGACGATTCGATCGTCCGCGGTAACACTCAGCGTGCGCTCATCCGGATGCTCCGCGAAGCCGGCGCCCTCGAAATTCACGTCCGTATCGCCTCGCCGCCGGTCAAGTGGCCCTGCTTCTACGGCATCGACTTCGCCTCACCGGCCGAATTGATTGCCAACGGAGCAGGCGGACAGGACGCGACGTTCGAGGAAATGCTCGACGGTGTGCGTCGTTCCATCGGAGCGGACACGCTCGGATACATCTCCACCGAAGGCATGATCGCCGCGACCGAGCAGCCGGCCAGCCGTCTGTGCGCCGCCTGCTTCGACGGGACCTACCCGATCGCGCTTCCCAAGGAAACGTCGATCGGCAAGAACGTCCTCGAGGGGATGCTCGAGAGCACCGCAGGTTCGACGGCCACTCGCGACAACGACAACGCGAGCGCGCTCAGCCGCCCCTGAACACCGAAAGCTGCAAAGCGCCGAAAATCGATAGCCGAGAATCTGCCGTCCACAACATGTGGGCGGCAGATTTTCTGTTCCACGACTTTCCGTTCGACGACACGGCATACGTCGTGAGCATCTGGCATAGTGCCCTCCGTGGCGCAACTGAGAATGGATGGGCACCGGGTACTGGTCGCAGACCTGGTGGGGGACACCATCAAAGCGATCAACGGTTCGATGGTGGCGTACGAGGGTGCGATCACCTTCAAGAACGCCGGTATGGGCGGTGGCGGAGGGTTACGTGCCGCGCTGAAACAGAAGGCGGCAGGTGAATCACTGTCCCTGATGGAAGTCAGCGGACAAGGCACCGTCTACTTCGCGGTCGACGCCCAGGACATCACGATCATCGAACTCGACAACGACGCTCTGCACGTGGAAGCGTCACAGTTGCTCGCACTGGTCGGACAGCTGCGAACCGATGTGAAATTTGCCGGCCTCCGCGGCGCAGGTTCCGGACAGGGCTTGTTCACGACGGTCGTCAGCGGCACCGGTCTGGTGGCCGTGCTGTCGAAGGGCGGACCGATCATCGCGCTCGAAGTCAGCCCGCAGTATCCGCTGGTTGCCGATCCCGACGCATTCGTCGCTCACCGCGGCCAGCTCAACCAGAGCTTCGTCACCGACGTCACCTGGCGCTCCGCGATCGGCGGTGGCAGCGGTGAAGCGTTCTCGCTGCGATTCGACGGATCCGGAGTCGTCTACATCCAGCCCGAGGAGCGCTGAACCATGCCGTTGGAATTGGTGAACAGCAAGGTCGTCAAGTCGACCCTCGCGCCTGGCCAGAACGTGCTCGCCCGCACCGGGTCGATGCTCTACTACACCGGTGACGTCCGCTTCATCCCGCACAGCATGGGCGGTGGGCCAGGCGCCATGCCGAACATGGGCGGTATCGCCGGGATGGCCGGCCGCATGATGTCCGGCGAGCATGCACGCATGATGGCGGCCGAGGGAAACGGTGAGGTCTTCTACGGGCACGCCGGTTTGTATGTCGAGGTCATCCACCTCGACGGTTCGTCGATGCTCACCGTCGAAGCCGACCGACTCCTCGCACACGACGGTTACCTCCAGAGTTCGATAGTCGCTCTCACGTCGCAGGGCGGTGTGCGCGGAGCGGTACGCGGAGCGATGACCGGTCAAGGGCTGTTCACGACGCAGTTGCACGGACAGGGAAGCGTCGCGGTTCTCTCGCACGGGGGCGCGATTCCGTTGCAGGTCGGTCCGAACAATCCTCAGGTCGTCGTCGACCCGCAGGCATACGTGTGCCACATCGGTCAGATCAACGTCGACATCTCCGCGAACGTCGGCTGGCGCGAGGCCGTCGGCAAGGGCTCGGGGGAGTCCATCCAGCTGAAGATGACCGGCGCCGGCACCGTCTGGGTCCAGGCGTCCGAGCAGAAGTTCTGAGAGGGCAAAGAGCATGGGTATCGAAATTCACAATCCGGCAACTCTGCCCGCCAACGACAACGTCCCGGGCAACGACTACGCCTTCTGCGTCGAGATGGCCGGACAACCGTGGTTCACGTCCAAGGGCGCGATGATCGCGTACTACGGAAACATCAACTTCGAGCCGCTCGGGCGCACGAGCATGACGGCGATCGTCGCGGCCAGGTTCTCTTCGCCGCTCTACGCGGACGACTGGGTGCTCGCCCAGGGGCAGGGCAAGTTGATCCTCGGCGACCGCGGATTCAACATCAATTCCTACGACCTCGACGACGGCAACCTCACGATTCGCGCGGCCAATCTCCTCGCCTTCGAGACGAGCCTGGACCTCAAACAGTCCATCGTCCCAGGCTTTTTGACGCTGCTGGGAACGGGCAAGTTCCTGGCGTCGTCCAACGGCCCGGTCATGTTCGCGGAGCCGCCGCTGCGCATCGACCCAAAGGCGTTGGTGGGTTGGGCCGACTGCCCGTCGCCGTCCCATCACTTCGATGCGGACTGGATGCAGAGCTTCCTGGGCGCGGTTCGGGGAAGCATGTTCGGCGCGAATACCGGTGAAGAACGCCAGTTCGATTTCACCGGAGCCGGCACGGTGCTGATCCAGTCGAGCGAGAAGGTCGTCCACGACGGGCACCTCCTCAAACACATCGAATCCGAGACCGTTGCACTCGGGCAGAACAGTCTGCGAGCGCTGCACTCCTCGATCGGTGCGCGGCTGCAGAACTGACGTCTCGGGGTACGCGAGGTCTCACCGAGGGGGCCGGTCCGGTAGCGTATGGGCGTAATCGTCGGTATTTGTGTGCGCGCTCTGGGTCTCGAGTCGAACGATCCATCTCGCGTCACGAGGATTGCAAACACTTCACATTGCAAGACCACTTACCTGTGCACGAGCAATACGTGCTCGCGAGAAATACAAGGCTGGAGTAGTAACCCGATGACCGAGGACAGTCACCGCACCGCAGGCGCCTCCTACGCGGCAGCAGGAGTCGATATCGCCGCAGGCGACCGGGCGGTGGAACTCTTCGCCCCTCTGGCCAAGAAGGCCAGCCGCCCCGAGGTCATGGGTGGCCTCGGTGGTTTCGCCGGCTTGTTCTCCCTCAAGGGTGACTACAAGGAGCCGCTGCTCGCCGCATCGACCGACGGCGTCGGAACCAAGCTCGCTGTCGCGCAGGCGATGGACAAGCACGACACGGTCGGACTCGACCTCGTCGCCATGGTTGTCGACGACCTCGTCGTCTGTGGCGCCGAGCCGCTGTTCCTTCAGGACTACATCGCTGTCGGCCGGGTCATCCCCGAGCGCGTCGCGGAATTGGTCAGCGGCATCGCCGAGGGCTGCATCCAGGCCGGTTGCGCTCTCCTCGGAGGCGAGACCGCCGAGCACCCCGGCATCATGGCTGACGGTGACTACGACCTCTCCGCCACCGGCGTCGGTGTCGTGGAGGCCGAGAAGCTGCTCGGACCGGACCGCGTTCGCCCCGGCGACGTCGTCATCGCCATGGGCTCGTCGGGACTTCACTCCAACGGTTACTCGCTGGCCCGCAAGGTCCTGCTCGAGATCGACCGCATGAACCTGAGCGCACACGTCGACGAGTTCGGCCGCACGCTCGGTGAAGAACTGCTCGAGCCCACCAAGATCTACGCCAAGGACTGCCTGGCACTCGCTGCCGAGACCGACGTGCGCACGTTCTGCCACGTCACGGGTGGCGGCCTTGCCAACAACCTCGCGCGCGTCATGCCCAAGGGCTTGGTCGCCGAACTCGATCGCGGAACCTGGAGCCCCGCTCCGGTGTTCGCGATGATCGCGCAGCGCGGACGCGTCGAGCGCGCCGAGATGGAGCAGACCTTCAACATGGGCGTCGGCATGGTTGCCGTCGTGGCGCCCGAGGACGTCGACCGCGCACTTGCCGTCCTGACTGCACGCCACATCGACTGCTGGACGCTCGGTAGCGTCAAGAAGGCGTCGGACGCCGCTGCAGAGCGTGCGTTCCTGGCCGGAGACCACCCGCGCTTCTAGACCGCAACGTCAGCTGCCCCATCGGAGAGATCCGGTGGGGCAGTTTTGTGTGTCCATACAAGCAGGCGCGAGGCAGAAAATGGAACGCAAAAATGAGGAAGAGCGATCAGCTCTTCCTCATTTCACAGTCTGCGCGATGGCAGTGCGCGGTCAACGCCGCCAGTCGTCGTAGTCGTCCTCTCGCGCATGCCCTTCCCTATCGGAAGTCTGGTCCGATCGGACACTGCTCCGATGCGAGTTGGTCGATCCACCTGCGAGCTCTCTTTGCAGGCTGTCGAAATCCGTGGTCGGTACGCTGTATTTCAATTCGCGTGCAACCTTGGTCTGCTTTGCCTTAGCCCGGCCGCGGCCCATGGCTGACCCCCTCGCGCTTTCGCGGGGCGGCCTGGGGAATTTGGCGGCCCCGTTTGAGTGTGTAAGTTTCCTGACACACACTCTAGCGTGGAAAAGTCGCTTCCGCTTCCACGAACGCCTCACCGCCGTGTCTGATTGCTCTCACTATGGCCGCGAGCTGCCAGGATGCTGAAAGAACTCGTCAGAACTTTGTGAGAACTGCTCAGAAGTTTCCGGGAATTGCGCGAATCGTCCCCACTCGGGCGTCCCCGCCGAAGACCGGAGCGGATGCGAGAGCCGCCAATTCCTCGGTCCACTCGGTGTTCATTCGCTTGAGCAGAGCTGCCGCCAATGGCAGGAGCGCCCGCTCGTGGCCGTCGTCGATCTTGAGGGCGAAAGCGGAACCGTCGGGAAGCGCTCCGGCGTAGATGCCGTCGTATCCGGTCTTGGAGAACAGACCCGGCACGGCGGACATCAGGCGCTGATCGTTGCGGCCCGTGCCCGAGACGAGGAAGGGGTTTTCGCGGACCGCGTCGGCCACAGCCCGTTCAGGGGAGTCCGGCTCAGCCGAGGGCAGGCGTCCGAATGCCCGAGCCAGGTTCGTGAGCGAAAGCGGGACGATCGGGAGACCACAACCGTCGATGCCGAGTTCCTGCTCTTCCTCGCCGCTGAGATCGAAGATCGTCTCCTGGATCGCGAGTTGGAGGGGATGGGTCGGCTCCATGTACGTCTCGAGCGGCCAGTCGTTCACGACGCACGTCGCGAGCATCGCGGAGTGCTTGCCCGAGCAGGTCATGTAGATCGGACTGGGAAGTTCGCCCGCTGCGATCAGTTCGGCTCGGGCCAGTTCGTTGCCCGGCAGATCGGAGGGGCACTGCAACTGGTCGACACCGAGTTGGTAGCGCGCGAGAAGCGCGGCGACCAGTTCGATGTGATCGGCCTCGCCCGCATGTGAGGACGACGCGACGGCCAACTCTTCCGGACTGGTGGGTGCAAAGCCGTTACGAAGCGCAGCGACGGCTTGCAGCGGCTTGTTCGCCGAGCGCGGGTAGATGGGTGTGTGAATCTCCCCGAGTCCGACAACGACCTCGCCGTCGGCGCCGAGAATGACGGCCGATCCGCGATGCACGCATTCGCGGAATCCGGAGCGGACCACTTCCACCAATTCGATACTCACGAGTGCACCTGCGCTTCTGCTTGTTCGATGAACCTCTGGACGCGCACGGCGACGTTCGGTGCAAGATCGGTGTGTTCTGCGAGGAGCCGTCGGAGTCTCTCGGGGTCGGTTCCGGCGAAGACCTCTCGAACAGTCACGCCGTGATCCGGTACGTGGACTCGGGTGACCGAGTCGCCCGCGGCGATCGTGCCGGTCCGGTTGACGCGAAGGTATGCGCCGACGTCGGTCCGCTCGGTGAATCTTTTGACCCAGCCCTTTTCCGCGGCCCAGATGCCGAAGGTGCCGCACGGGACGCGGGGAGCGGTTACCTCGAGTTCGAGAACGTCCGACGCCTCGGCTCCGGTGATGTGCCAACGCTCGCCGATCACGGCGTCCGTGACGAGCATTCCGCTGATGTGGAGGTTCTCGCCGAACCACCCCGGGGCGAGCGGTCGGCCCAACTCGTCCGACCATCGCTGCGCTTCGTCGCGCTGATACGCGTAGACAGCTTGGAAGGCGCCGCCGTGGAATTCGGTGTCGCAGACGTAGTCGCCACCCAGACCGAGTCGTCCCACCGCGACGCGGCCGTCGACGGGACGCTTGTCGATCGCGGTCCGGGGGACTCGCCTGACGCCACTGTCACGTTCGGTGTGGACGACGCAGACCGCGTCGACCATGCCCGTCACTTTCCGCGCAATCGGTTGACAGCCTCACGTCCGGCCTGGGGTGCGTCGTCCGCGACGATCGAATCCGGATCGATGGACGCAGCGCTGGGGCCGGCCATCAGTTCGGTGTCGACCGGAATGTTGCGCTTGATCAGAGCGAGCGCGATGGGGCCGAGTTCGTGATGATTGACGACGGTCCCGACACGTCCGACTGCCCGTCCGCCCGCCGTGATCGGGTCACCCGGTTCCGGGACCGCTTCGGCGCTGCCGTCGAGGTGCAACATGACGAGATGGCGCGGGGGCTTGCCGAGATTGTGAACCCGGGCGACGGTTTCCTGACCGCGGTAGCAGCCCTTGTCGAGGTGGACGGCGCCGTGTTCGGCCGGCCCGCCGATCCAGTGGACCTCGTGCGGGATCGTCCGCTCGTCGGTGTCCAGTCCGAGGCGAGGCCTCCTCGCTTCGACGCGGAGCGCCTCGAAGGCCCAACTTCCGGCGGGCTTGGCACCGGCATCGGTCAGCTTGGTCCACCATGCCGCCAGTTGCTCACGTGGGACGAGCAGATCGAAAGAGTCCTCGGTGGGCCACGGCATGCGGCGGACGAACCCGCCGTCGGCCAGCGCGAGAGCGTCGTAGGCATCGGTTGGTGTCTGCACGCCGATCGCGGAGAGGACAGCCGGGGATTCGGGACCGACCAGGCTCAGGACCGCGCGTTCGTTGCCGTCCCGAGGTTCGGCCTTGGACCAGAACACCATCTTCTTCAAGAAGGAGAGGAGGTCGGGTCCGCGGTCGGCTTCGGTGTCGATCCAGGTGACACCGGCCAGGTCCGTCTGCACGAAGTGGTGCTCGACGCGTCCGTTGACATCCAGGCTCAGGTTCTCGGCACTCTTGCCGTCGGGGAGCGCGGCGATGTGCTGGCTCGAAATCGTGTGCAGCCACGTGAGGCGTTCGTCGCCGGGAATGGCGATCACGAATCTGTGACTGCGGTCGACCACCACTGCTGCGCGCTGCGCGGTTCGCTGTTCACCGAGGGGATCGCCGTAGTGCCATGCGACACCGATGTCGGCCGAACCGTCCGGTGCGGTGACCGCGCCGGGGGAAGTCAGAAGTGGGCTGTTGGGCACAAGAGCGTTGTCGACCACAAGACCAGTCTAGGAGTGTGGGCGGGATCGCGGTTACAGGGCGGCCCCGGCGGCTTGGCGGATCGTTAGGGTTGATGGCATGCCTGATCGCGTATTGGTGACTCTCGACCATGAGGTGCTCGATGCTGACGCACCGTTTCTGCACGCCGACGACCTGGCGGTGGTGCGCGGCGACGGAGTCTTCGAGACGCTGTTGGTGCGCGACGGTAGGGCGCGGGTGGTCGAGGGACATCTGAGTCGACTGGTTCTGAGCGCGCGGGCACTGGGTCTGCCCGCCCCCGTTCTCGATGACTGGCGTCTGGCGATCGAGATGGCAGCCGAGGAGTGGGGGACAGAGAAGGAAGGCGCTCTTCGTCTTGTTCTGACCCGCGGCCGTGAGAGCGGTGACAAGCCGACAGCCTTCGTGATGGTCGGTCCGGTGGCTGATCGGGTCAGACAGGTCCGCGAATCGGGGCTGTCGGTGATGACTCTCGAGCGAGGTTTCTCGGTCGATCTCTCTGCCCGGGCACCCTGGCAGCTACTGGGCGCGAAGACGTTGTCCTACGCAACCAACATGGCAGCGCTCCGATATGCGGCGAATTTGGGTGCCGACGATGTGATCTTCGTCAGTTCCGAGGGCAATGTGTTGGAGGGGCCACGCTCGACGGTGGTGATCGTTCGGGACAGGACTTTGATCACACCGCCTCCCGCACAGGGCATTTTGATGGGTACGACGCAGCGTGCTCTGTTCGACGTTGCCGGCAGTGCTCGCTTCGATTGCCGATACGAAACCCTCCGACCTGCGGATTTGATTGCGGCCGACGGAGTGTGGATGGTTTCGAGCGTCACGCTGGCCGCACGCGTCCATACACTCGACGGGCTCGCATTGCCAGAGCCGAAGGTCTCCGAGGAATTCGCGGAATTGGTTGAACGTGCAATTGATTCGGATTCAGCAGGGCGATAGGCGAATAGGAATCGCGACAGGTCTCTACTACATTTGGTAGTAGCAAAGTCCTGCGGTCCAAACCGGACAGCAGTACCGTGTCCGCAGGGGCCGAGCGACTGCCCGCGTCTCGAACCCCGAAGCCTGTCCCAGGGCCCTACTCTCGGAGTAGCCAATGGATACTTTGGACGTCTCCAGGTGGCAGTTCGGTATCACTACCGTCTACCACTTCATCCTTGTTCCGCTGACCATCGGACTTGCACCGATGATCGCGATCATGCAGACGATGTGGGTGGTCACCAAAAAGGACCACTGGTATCGGCTCACCAAGTTTTTCGGCAAGCTCTTTCTCATCAACTTCGCACTCGGTGTAGCCACCGGCATCGTGCAGGAGTTCCAGTTCGGCATGAACTGGAGCGAGTACTCGCGATTCGTCGGCGACGTGTTCGGAGCTCCACTCGCGTTGGAAGGCCTGGTCGCCTTCTTCATGGAGTCCGTCTTCATCGGACTGTGGATCTTCGGTTGGGGCAGGCTTCCCAAACTTGTACACCTGGCGTGCATTTGGCTCGTGGCGATCGGCGTCAACGCGTCGGCGTTCTTCATCATCGCGGCCAACTCGTTCATGCAGCATCCGGTCGGTGCGACGTACAACCCTGAGACGGGTCGTGCCGAACTCACCAGCATCTGGGAGTTGTTGACCAACAACACCGCTCTCGCTGCCTTCCCGCACGCGGTTGCCGGCGCCTTCCTGACGGCGGCGACGTTTGTTGCCGGCATCAGTGGTTGGTGGATGGTGCGGAACATGCGCCGCGCCAAGCAGGCTGAGGCCGCCGAAGCAGAGCGCCTCGAATCCGATGCGCGCACGATGTACCGTCCGGCAACACGATTCGCCTTGCTCGTCATGATCGTGGCCGGAATCGGCATCATCTACACCGGTGACGTCCAAGGCAAGCTCATGTTCCAGCAGCAGCCGATGAAGATGGCGTCGGCAGAGTCGCTGTGCGAGACCGAGATGGATCCCGATTTCTCACTCCTGACCATCGGAACTCACAACAACTGCGACAGCGTGACTCACGTAATAAAGGTGCCATACGCTTTGTCGTGGTTGGCCGAGGGCAAGTTCACCGGCGTCGAACTGCAAGGCGTGAACCAACTGCAGGAGCAGGCGGAGCAGGACTTCGGACCGGGCAACTACCGACCGAATCTCTTTGTCACGTACTGGTCTTTCCGCGCCATGATCGGCCTCGCCGCCGGTTCGGCAGCACTGGCTCTCGCGGGACTGTGGGTCACACGTAAGGGGCGGGTCCCGGACCAAAAGTGGTTCGGAATCCTCAGTCTCGTCGCGATTCCCACTCCGTTCATGGCGAACAGCGCGGGCTGGATCTTCACCGAGATGGGCCGTCAGCCCTGGGTGGTGCATCCCAATCCGACCGGCGTCGACATGATCAGACTGACTGTCGACCAAGGTGTTTCGGACCACGCGTCGGCTACCGTCTGGGCTTCGCTGATCACCTTCACCCTCCTGTACGGAGCGCTGGGTGTTGTCTGGTTCAAGCTGATCGTGCGGTACGCGAAGGAAGGTCCGTTGGAGCACGACATGCATCCACCGGGCGATACGGATCATGACGAGCCGGAAGATCCGGACAAGCCCAAACAACTGTCGTTCGCGTACTAGGAGGCGATCATGGGACTTCAAGAAGTATGGTTCGTGCTCGTCGCAGTGCTCTTCATCGGTTACTTCGTCCTCGAAGGGTTCGACTTCGGTGTCGGAATGCTCATGCCGATCGTCGGCAGAGGCAGTGACCTCCCGGCAGATACGCGTCGACGGGTGGCGCTCAACACGATCGGCCCGGTGTGGGACGGCAACGAGGTGTGGCTGATCACCGCCGGTGGCGCGATGTTCGCGGCATTCCCGGAGTGGTACGCGACATTGTTCTCCGGGTTCTATCTGCCGCTGCTGATCATCCTGGTGGCCTTGATCGTTCGAATCTGTGCCATCGAATGGCGAAGCAAGATCGACGACGACAAATGGCGTCAGCGCTGCGACTGGGGCATCATCTTCGGCTCCTGGGTCCCGGCAGTTCTCTGGGGCGTGGCTTTCGCGAACATCGTTCGGGGCGTGGCGATCAACGCCGACAAGCAGGTCGAGTCGGGATTTTTCGATCTGCTCAACCCGTACGCACTGCTCGGCGGTCTGACCACCGCGCTGGTGTTCGCTCTCCACGGCGCTGTGTTCCTGGCACTCAAGAGTGCCGACGAGGTTCGTGAAGACGCAGTGAAAATTGCTGCACGACTCGCAATTCCGGCTATTCCAGTCGCCGGCGGATTCGTCCTGTGGACGCAGCTCGCCTACGGCAAGGGATGGACGTGGATTCTGGTAGCCGCCGCTGCTGCTGCACTGATCGGCGTCGTCTTCCTGACGCGGGCCGAGCGAGAAGGCTGGGCTTTCGTTCTCACCTGTGTGGCCGTCATCGCCACCGTCGTGCTGCTGTTCGCCTCGCTGTTCCCGAACGTCATGCCGTCGACGCTCGATCCGGCGTACAGCCTGACCATCGAGAACGCGTCGTCGAGTCCGTACACGCTCAAGGTGATGACGTGGGCCGCGGCATTCATGACGCCGGTGGTGATCATCTACCAGGGTTGGACGTACTGGGTGTTCCGACAGCGCATCTCCTCCAAGCAGATTCCGGCGTCGATCGGTCTGCGATTCAAGGAGAAGACGTGGTAGTGGCAAACCCGCAATCACAAAAGATTCGAAACACGAAAGAACTGACGGTCGAATTCACGTGACTATCGAAGTAGGCGACGCTCCCACCACTCGGGAGCGTCGCCGGGGGCCGATCGACCCGCGGCTGTGGCGACATTCCGCTTCTGCGCGCGGCTATCTGATCCTGACGGTCGCTCTGTCGATGGTGAACGTCGTGATGGTCATCGTCGCGGCGCTCATGATCGGCCGAGTGCTGGCCGGAGTGATCACCACTCGAACTGTGGATGTTTCTTCGTGGACAACCGAATTGGTTGTTCTGGCCGCAGCTGTGGCGGTCAGGGTTCTGGGGACCTGGCTGCAGACCAGGTATGCGCACCGGGCGTCGACTCGCGTCGTTGCCGAGATCAAGAACGGCGTGCTGACGTCGGCGACGGCGATGAGTCCGCGCGATCTGGATCCTCGGCGTGACGAGATCGCGACCGTGGTCACCCGCGGTGTCGACGGCCTCGGCCCGTACCTGACGGGATACCTTCCGGCTCTGGTCCTGTCGGTGACACTGACGCCCATCACCCTGATAGTCATTGCGGTGCAGGACATGACGTCCGCGGTCATCATTTTCGTGACGCTGCCGCTGATCCCGATCTTCATGATTCTCATCGGCTTGCTGACGAAGGGTAAGTCGGAGAAGACACTGGCCGCGATGACCACGCTGTCTTCGCAACTGCTCGATCTACTTGCCGGACTGCCGACGCTGCGAGCGCTCGGTCGTCAGCAAGGCCCTGCCGAGCGAGTCCGTGAACTTGGTGACGCCCATCGGCGAACGACCATGTCTGCCCTCCGCGTCGCATTCCTGTCCTCGATGGTGCTTGAACTGCTCGCAACACTCTGCGTCGCATTGGTGGCCGTGAGCATCGGCTTGCGACTCGTGTACGGGGACATGTCACTCGAGCCGGGGATAGTCGCGTTGATCCTCGCACCCGAGGTGTATCTGCCGCTTCGGATGGTGGGAACCCAGTTCCACGCCGCCGAGGACGGAATGGCAGCAGCCGACAAGGCATTCGAGGTGATCGAGGCGGATTCTGCGGCACCGGAGGGTGGTAGCACGACGGTGGTCGCTCGCGGTGCCGACATCGTCTTCGACGGACTCGGCGTGACCTCTCGTGGGGGAGTCGCACCGTCTCAACTTTCCGCCGTGGCGTTGCCAGGGGCGATCACCGTGCTCACCGGTCCCAACGGCTGCGGCAAGTCGACGGCAGTGCACGCGCTGCTCGGACTGATCGAACCGAGCAGTGGCCGCGTGACGGTCGCCGGCGTCGATGTCCGAGACCTGGACGAGCACGCGTGGTGGAGTCAGTTGGCATGGCTTCCCCAGCATCCGGTCCTCCTACCCGGCACCGTTCGTGAAAATCTCGATCTCACCGGGGTCGTCGATGCGCAAGCATTGGCTCGCGCCGCTGCTGCGACGGGATTCGACGCGGTATTGGCCGAGCTGCCTGCGGGTGTCGAGACCGTTATCGGCGTCGGCGGCACAGGTTTGTCGCTGGGGCAGCGACAACGACTGTCGCTGACACGCGTGCTCGCCTCCGACCGCGCAGTTCTTGTCCTGGACGAACCCACCGCTCACCTCGATTCCGATTCTGAAGGGACAGTGTTGGCTTCTCTGAGAGCACGGGCGGAGCGCGGCGACACAGTCGTCGTGATCGGCCACCGTCCGAGTGTGCTCGCCGCAGCTGACCGGATCGTCGAGGTGCGCGCTCATGAGAAGTGACGCTCACGATCCGCTTCTGCGTGCTCTTCGGCTACTGGAACTTCGACCACGACGCGTACTGACTGCGGTGGCCGCCGGTGTGGCAACACTCGGTAGCGCACTCGCCTTGGCCGCGCTGTCCGCATGGTTGATCACGCGCGCATGGGAGATGCCTCCCGTTCTCGATCTCAGCGTCGCTGTGGTTGCCGTACGCGCGTTGGGAATCTCACGTGGTGTCTTCCGCTATCTCGAACGATTGACGACGCACGACGTCGCATTGCGCGGCACCACCGCAGCGCGGTCGAGGATCTACCAGCAGTTGGCAGCGGGAGATCCCGCGGCCGCCGCCGGACTACGACGCGGTGACCTGCTCTCCCGTACGGGCGCCGACGTGGACGCGCTGGGCGACGTCGTCGTCAAAGCGCTGATCCCGATTGCTGTTTCGGTTGTCCTCGCGTTCGCCGCGGTGGGAATCCTGTTGTTCATCTCGGTTCCGGCCGCACTCATTCTGGCTGTTGCGCTGGCCGTGTCCGGGATTGCGGCGCCCTGGCTGTCGGCGCGAGCTGCTCGACTTGCGGAGGCCGACAGTTCAGCTGCCGCAGCGCGATTCAGTGCGTCGGCGGTTACCGCGCTCGACCATTCCGCTGAGCTTCGAGTATCAGGTCGCTTGGATCAGGCGGTGAGCGAGGCTGTGTCCGCCGAGAACGAGGTGGTCGATGCAACCGATCGCGCGGCGGTACCGAGTGCCTTTGCCGCCGCTGCGACGCCCCTGGCAATCGGCGTGAGCGTCCTCGGTGCCCTGCTGATCGGAATTGCGCTGTACGGAACCACCGACATGTCACCGATGTCCATGGGAATCCTTGTACTGCTTCCGCTGTCGGCTTTCGAGGGAACCGCGATACTGCCCAGCGCGGCAGTTGCATTGACCAAGGCGCGGCTGGCGTCGGCTCGCATCATGGCGGTACTCGATCGAGCCGACGCGGAACACGTCGAAGGAAATCGTGCGTGGCCGGAGAACGGGATTCTCAGCGTGCATGCATTGCAGGCGGGTTGGCCCGGGGGAAAAGTGACCGAACCGCTCTCCGTGGATCTTCCTCGCGGTGCCCGCGTTGCCGTCGTCGGGGAGAGTGGATCCGGAAAGACCACCGCGCTGATGACGACGGCGGGGTTGCTGCCGCCCGTCGCGGGAACAGTTCGCGTTGGCGCAGTGGATATTTCGGATATCGATCCGGCCGAACTGCGCAGGCACGTCGGGTACTTCGCCGAAGACGCACACCTCTTCGAGACGTCGGTACTCGAGAACCTGCGCGTTGCGCGGGGTGACCTCACCGCCGAGGACGCGGAGAAGGCACTTGCCGCAGTTGGTCTCGGCGACTGGTTGTCGGAACTGCCGGAAGGGCTCGATACCTACCTGGTCGGCGGTATGCGAGCGGTTTCGGGCGGTGAGCGTCGTCGGTTGCTGTTGGCACGCGCGATCGTCTCGCCTGCGGAGGTGCTGCTGCTCGACGAGCCGACCGAGCACATGGACGCGGAGGCAGGCGCTCAGTTGCTCCGCGAGTTGCTCAGTCGCGACGCAACGCTGGTCGATTCTTCGCGAACCGTTGTTGTCGTCACCCACCAACTTCCGGACGGCGCAGCAGCTGACCAGGTGATATGCGTCGGAAAAGTTTCTGTGGAAAATACGTTGCCGTCGTCGTGAAGTGGGCGTACTTTCTCCTTTACACAAGGAAGGAGGTGGTCTGAAATTGAAGTACAGACGGACGCGTGAGGTGGCTGCCAGCTAGCCGCAATCGCTGATGGAATTCACTTACCGCGTGAGCGGCCGGCGAATCCCAGGCAGCCACCCGACCCCCGAGCCCCCGATCAGTCCGACCGGGATCCGCGCGAAAGCGTGGGTGTGGCTCGGGGGTCGCTTCGTGCCGTGCGCCTTTATTAACCCCCGGCGGTTAATAAAGGCGCACAGCGTGGACAAGGATTAGGCCCCCACCAACCACCGCGCTCGAGGATCGCTCTGACCTCGGCTGCAGTTCGGCACGAGGCCCCCTCCACCTCCTCCCAACCGAAGACCAGTGTGGCGTTGCCTGACAGTTCGGATGCGTTACCTCGCCGCCGATCCCGCAGTGCAGTCGCCCGAGAAGAGTGGAAGGCAAAACCGTCGAGTCGAACGATCAGTGCGACACCGCAATTGCGGTAGTCGACGTCCTCGTAGAGAGTTCTCCCATCGACGAGGACCGGCGATTGCCGTCGCGCTTCCGGTAAACCGTGTGCGCGCTCGACTTCGATTGCGTAGCGATGTTCGAGTACCGACTGGACGCCGCGATCCAAGAGGTCCAACGTCGAGGACAGCGCTTTGACATATCGCCTCGGCCGGCGGCATTCCATTCGGGTGCGTAGTTCCATCCGGGACACCTTGCACGCCGTGGCCAATCGGACCAGAGAACGAGCGGCGTCGCGAGCCGACGGCTCTGCAACCGCCAGGTCAATTGCGGTGTCGGCCAGCGAAGTACGAGCAGGCTGAGTGGCAACGCCGATGTGGGCCTGAGCGCGTGAACGATGAACGATCACTCCGGGATGGGCAGTGGACCACCCCAACGGAACGGGGCGCGCCGGGGAGCGTTCGGGTCTGACCGTCGGCCTCTGACAGCGTGAGGATCTGCCGTATCGGACCGTGATGTGGACCGGCAGTTCGGACTCGATGTGCGTGAGCCCCCACTCTTCAGCAGCAGTCCGGTGACTCAGGTAGGTCTCTCCGCCGCCGAACAGAAGGGCGGCCTCGAGAATCATTGCTCGGTTGAGTGGGCCGTTGGTGCTGGATTGAACGCCGTGGAGGACGGAAGTCCATTGACCCGATTCGACCAGATGTTGGATGCGCCGCGGTGAATAGCCGAAAGGGCGTAGTTGTTTATTGGTCGCGAGTCCGTGTTGGAAGTCGAAGAGTCTTCGGAGATCAGGATCGATGTAGTCGCAGTTCATGCGAATACCGTGAGATCGCGGTCCGACAGGAATCGGTCGAAGATGCCGCTCCGAAGCCTGCCTGTGGAATTTGTCGGTGCCTGTGGATGGATCTGCTGTGCGCCTTTATTAACCGCCGGGGGTTAATAAAGGCGCACAGCAGAACTAGCCGATGTAGCGGGTCAGCCGCGCCGAGAGGCGCGGTTCCAGGCCACCGTCAGACATGATCCGCTCTTCGACGTACGCGAGGTCGCCGCCTTCGACGATGCCGTAGAGGCGCTTCGCGCCGCCGTACAGTGCACCGGACTGGCTGCGGATCACCACGTCGGTGGCAAGTTCCCACGACGCCTGGGTAAGCGCACGGCCGTAGTACATTTCGACGACGCCGGAGCTGTGGCTGAGCAGGAGCTCGACGACTTCCTGGTTGACGCTGCCCGGGATGCCGTCGCCGCCCATGCGCCAGTACCCGCTCTCGCGCAGATCAGGGCTCACGTACTTGCCGTCGGCGTCAAGACGCCAAGATCTGGACTCCCAATTGAGGTAGGGGCCGCCGTCGTGAGAGATGACGATCTGCTGACCGAAGGCGTAGTCGCCGGTCTCGTCGTGCCCTTCGCCTTCGCCGCGCCAGACGCCGACGAGGGGGAGCAGTGCGAGGAGTTCGGGATTGATGTCCGGGCCGAGGCGCAGGTTTGCGGTGTCCTCTGGCAACGGAAGGTCCGGCAGGGTCGGAATGTTGAGCGACGCCGTCGACTTGGAGCGCTCGACGGCGATGGCGACAGCTTCGTCCCCGCTGCCGCGCCTCACGGCACCTGCAGCGGCGGAATCGTCAGCGGTCGCGTCGGACCCTGAATCCGGAGCCTGACTCACGACTCGTCGGTGACCAAGCGGTACACGACGTACACGGAGAACCAAGCGATCATGACGGATGCGAGTGCGAGGAGTACCTCGAAGAAAATGACCACGGGTACATCTTAGACCGCGGCGACCGACCGGAAAAATCGGGAGCCGGAATGCAGAAGGCCCCGCACCGAAGGGGTGCGGGGCCGCCTGGAAAAGCAGGAATTACTTGCTGACGGTCACGTCCACGTTGTGCACGCCCGAGCCCTCGGGAGCGACGGTGGATGTGCCGTTGCCCGAGCTGGACAGTGCACGCACGGTCCACTCACCCGGAGCGGCGAAGAAGCGGAAATCGCCGGTTCCCGATGCCACGACCTCGGCCGTGAACTCTCCGGAGCCGTCGAGCAGACGCACGAATGCGCCGCCGATGGGCTGGCCGTCAGCGGCGAGAACGCGGCCGGTGATGACCGTTTCCTTCTCGACGTCGACGCCGGCAGGCAGGGTCTGCCCCTGGGTAGGTGCTCCACACATGATCAGGCTCCCAATTCGATCGGTGCGCCGACGAGTGAGCCGTATTCGACCCAGCTGCCGTCGTAGTTCTTGACGTTGTTCTTGCCGAGGATCTCCTGCAGTACGAACCAGGTGTGGCTCGAGCGCTCGCCGATGCGGCAGTAGGCGATCGTTTCCTTGGTGTCGTCGAAGCCCTTCTCCGCGTACAGCTTGGTGAGGTCGTCGTCCGACTTGAAGGTGCCGTCCTCGTTGGCGGTGGTGCTCCACGGGATGTTGATGGCTCCGGGGACGTGGCCACGCTGCTGCGCCTGCTCCTGCGGAAGGTGGGCGGGAGCGAGGATCTTGCCGGAGAACTCGTCAGGGCTACGAACGTCGACGAGGTTCTTGCTGCCGATGGCGTCGATGACCTCGTCGCGGAATGCGCGGATCGAGAAGTCGGGGGTCTCGGCCTTGTACTGCGTGGCTTCGCGGTTGACTGCGTCCTTGGAGAGCGGGCGTCCGTCGAGTTCCCACTTCTTGCGGCCGCCGTCGATCAGCTTGATGTCCTGGTGGCCGTACAGCTTGAAGTACCAGTACGCGTAAGCGGCGAACCAGTTGTTGTTGCCACCGTAGAGAACGACGGTGTCGTCGTTCGCAATACCCTTGGCGGAGAGCAGGTCCGAGAACTGCTCCTGGTTCAGGAAGTCGCGTCGGACGCCGTCCTGGAGGTCCTTGCGCCAGTCGAGCTTGACTGCACCCTCGATGTGGCCGCCGTCGTATGCGCTGGTGTCCTCGTCCACCTCGACAAAAACGGTCTTGGGGGTGTTGAGGTTCTGCTCAGCCCAGTCAGCGGAGACTAGGACGTCGGAGCGAGCCATGGTGTTCCTTTCGATGTGGTCTTGCATCGGTCGATATCTAGCAGGGGTTCAGCGGGGTTGTGTGGCAAGCGTTTTCACGCGGTGGTCGCGCGGCCGGTATTTCGCAGCCTGGCGACGAGTGGGTAGATCTGGCAGCCGAGGCAGATGCCGAACGCGGCGTTGAGCAGGGCCGCGAACAGGGCGAAGCCGGTGGCAACGGTGCCGACGATCGTCGACCCGGCCAGGAAACCGACCGTGCCTGCCAACGCGAAGACGAAGCCGACGAACTGAGCGAAGCGCAACGGCGCCACGGGTTCGCGTTCGCTGACCGGCGAGAGTCGCGGGGTGACGAGCTTGCCGAAGATCTGGCCGTACGGGCTGCGCTTGGGGCCGAGTACCGCTCCGACTGCGAAGACGATCGCCTGCAATGCGAGAACGACGGTGGCGGCGGGCAGAGAGAAGGTCGAGAGGATGAGCGTGAGAACGAGAACGCCGGTGGTGACCCACGCGGCGAACCGAGGTCCGCGGACGTCGACTTGCTCGAGCTGGGCTGTGGTTGTGGACATCGGGAGTGCTCCTGCGCTGGATTGCATGGTGCTTGCCTGGACCGAGAAAAGGGGACGCAAAAGTCCCACTCGGTGGATTGATCACGTGAGCGAAAGCTCGAAGGTCAGAGAGATCTGACGGATGTGGTGATCAGCAACAGGTACAGCAACAGCCCCCGAGGCGGCACAGGTCTACTGCGCGGCGTCGGGTGAGCATCAGCTCGTGGCGGGTTTGCACGTCGGCGAGTTTACCCCGAATTCTCGGATTTTGGCTCGTGGGGTCCGGATAGTGGTACGAGCGCCGCTTTCAGATCGGTTGCGGACGGAACTCCGGACACTCGGAACTGTTCCTCCAGGCCACCGTCGAGGATGAACGTGGTGGGCAGCGACAGGACGCTCATTTCGCGTGCCAGAGCCGGTTCCTTGTCGATGTCGAGCTCGATCTCCACCGGCGGACGCGGGGCGTCGGCCATCGACACCACAACCTGGCCGACGACGCGGCGTACTGCCGCACACGGTCCGCACCAGTCGGCGGAGAAATGCAGTACGACGGGCCCACCGTTCGGCGAAGAGACTCCGGCAGAACTCAGGAGTTCGAGGCGGCTGTTGGTGGTGCCGGATGCCGCGGTGGTGGCTCGGACTGCTCCGTTGCGCGACTTGAGAAAGAGCCCGACCGCGACGACGGCGACAAGCGCGACCAGCAGAATTGTGATCCCGGTCATCGGTTCTGCAGCTCTGCGAGATCGATCGTCGTGTTTTCGGCGCTGCCTTCGATCACGATTCTTCCGCCTTCCGCGTAGACCAGGCTCGGCTGAATTCCGTAGGGGAGTGCCTGCGGATCGATCGTGTAGCTGAACAATCCGAGGACCACGGGTTCGAGTGCTGCGGGGATCGAGAAATCGGCTTTGCCCTCCGGACCGAAGTACAGGTTGCTTGCGACGATCTTGACCTGCCCACCTTCCAGAACCAGGTTGGCCTGGACGCTCACTGCAGTCTCGACCGGACCGACGGCAACCGTTCCGGTCAGCACGACGGCCCCCGCGGTGCTCGCCCCCGTTCCACCGCTGCCCCCGGTGCCATCCGACTTGTTGGCCGGCGGCGAAGATACCTGCAGGTCAGGGATGTTGAGCAGCTTTCCGAGGTCGGTGGCGTTGATTCCCATCCGGCCGTCGAGTTTGTCGACGGGGAGCTGGGTGACATTGCCGTTCACGATGTCGGAGAAGGGAACGGTGACCCCGCGCAGGTCGGCTTCGACGGTCACTTCGCCGACCACGTCGCTCTGGACGCCGGTAGCTCTGACGTAGACGTCCTTGTATTTCCCGCCGAGTGCTTGGGTGAGGAAGGGGAACCCGTTGAAGGTGACCTCCGGATCCGACTCGAGTGATGCGCCGGTTCGGAGCTCGCGGGAAACCCGGTACTCGGCGTACGCGGCAGCGCCGAAATCGGCCACCAGTCCGAGGCCGAGGAGAAAGACGATGCCGATGATCAGTTTGCGCACCGCACCATTGTGACGGACTCCGGTCGGGGTTCGATGCGACGGCCCCGGTACCAGGCACGCTAATGTAGGGACCGACCAAAAGCGTCGAACTACTCGAGCGTTGCCCTCACGGGTTGCGCGGGCTACTAGATAGGAGGCCGTGTGGAACTGCTCCTCCTCACCTCCGACCCCAACCCGGAAGCTGTACTACCGGCGTTGGCGTTGCTGGCGCACTCGGTTCGGCCTGCCCCCACAGAGGTTTCCTCGCTACTCGAGGCAAGTTCCGCGGACGTGGCATTGGTGGATGCGCGCACTGATCTAGCTGCCGCACGCGGGTTGTGTCGATTGCTCGGAAGCACAGGATCCGCAGTACCTGTGGTCGCCGTCCTCACCGAAGGCGGACTCGTTGCCGTCAACGCCGACTGGGGGTTGGACGACATCCTGCTTCCCGGTACCGGTCCGGCTGAGGTGGACGCTCGATTGCGGTTGTTGGTCGCCCGCAGCGGCGGTGTTGCCAGTCCGGAAGCGTCGGGAAAGATCACGCTGGGCGAACTGGTTATCGACGAGGGGACGTACACGGCACGACTGCGTGGACGGCCCCTTGATTTGACTTACAAGGAATTCGAGCTGCTCAAGTACCTCGCGCAGCATGCCGGTCGGGTATTCACCCGGGCACAGCTGTTGCAGGAAGTGTGGGGCTACGACTTCTTCGGCGGCACCAGGACGGTCGACGTCCACGTGCGTCGTCTGCGGGCGAAACTCGGCACCGAATACGAGTCCTTGATCGGTACAGTCCGAAATGTCGGATACAAGGCAGTGCGTCCGACGAGGGCCAAGGGCGGCGCAGCTGCTCCCGTTCAGTTCGAGGACGACGAAGACGTCGACTACGACGCGGCCGACGGATCGGTGGTCTGACGTGGGTTGGACAGATTCACTGCCGGCCGGATCCGCCGAGCAGGTTTCCGCGCTTCTCGATCGCGCAACCGAGTTCGACGGCAAGGCGCCCGTGTCGGAACAGGGGCGCCATGCCGTTGCCGGGCGCGGCGCAGCACGACACTTTCTCGAACTCGACGGCGATACGGTCGTCGGTTATGCACAGCTGCAAGCCGGTTCGGACGAGCATCCCGACATGGCCGAGTTGGTGGTCGACCCGCAGGCGCGGCGCCGCGGTATCGGAACCAGGCTTGCCGCAGCGGTATTCGACGAAGGTCGGCCGGGCACGCGAGTCTGGGCGCACGGAAACATCGACGCCGCAGTGGAATTCGCCAAGAGCCTCGATCTGGTCAGCGTTCGTGAACTCCTCCAGCTGCGTCGACCGCTCGATGCTCCGCAGCTTCCGGAAATCGTTGTGCCCGAAGGTATAACGATGCGGACGTACCGTGGGCCCGAAGACGATTCCGAGATCCTTCGCGTCAACAATGCGGCCTTCTCCTGGCATCCCGAGCAGGGTGGCTGGACCCAGGCGGAGATCGACGAGAGAACGGCCGAAGGCTGGTTCGACCCGGCCGGTCTGTTCATGGCGTTCGCGGACACCGATCCCGATACTCTTCTCGGCTTTCACTGGACCAAGGTGCACGCACCCGAAGGTGACGATCCGGAGTTGGGGGAGGTGTACGTCGTGGGTATCGATCCCGCGGCGCAGGGACGTGGTCTCGGCCGAGTGCTGACGCTCGCAGGCATGCATTACCTGCGAGATCGCGGCCTCGGAACGGTCCTTCTGTACGTCGAAGGTGACAACACTGCCGCCCTCCACACGTACGAGCGACTCGGCTTCGATCGGTTCCACGTGGACATGGCTTACGCTCGCGCGCTCTGACGTCACAGTCGAACACGCAGAAATGTCCAGTCTGTTCATTCTCTGTTAACCATGTGTGGTCCAACCGGACACCGCGCCCGCCTACTTTTCTCTGTGGGCAGCGCCGTGTTGCCTGATGCAGATTTCAATCATTTTGCATCTCATGTCGCCGCCCGATCGTGGGCGTGGCGGTAGCGATTTCCGGAGGATCTTGGTGAATCTCAAGCGCAGTGGTGCCCTGCTCGGTGTAGTGGCCGTGGGCGCCATGACCTTGGCCGCATGTGGCAGCGACAACAACTCGTCGTCGACGGGTGTGGACGCGTCCGCATCGAACGCAACGTGCGAAGGCAAGAGCAACCTCTCTGCCGCTGGTTCCTCGGCACAGAAGAATGCCATGGACCAGTTCGTCGCCACCTACATCTCCGTGTGCCAGGAAAAGGGCAAGACCGTCAACGTCGCCTACAACCCCAGCGGTTCGGGCGACGGTCGCACGCAGTTCATCGCCGGCCAGATCGACTTCGCCGGCTCCGACTCGGCCATCAAGGACGAGCAGGCCGACAAGGCCAAGGAGCGTTGCGTCGGCGGCGAAGCCTGGAACCTTCCCCTCGTCTTCGGCCCGATCGCGGTTGCATACAACCTCGACGGCGTCGACAAGCTCGTTCTCAACGCAGAGGTTCTCGCGAAGATCTTCAACGGTGGCATCACCAAGTGGAACGATCCGGCAATCGCCGCGCTCAACTCCGGTGCTTCGCTTCCCGACGAGAAGATCACCACCGTGATCCGCTCCGATTCCTCGGGCACCACCGACAACTTCCAGAAGTACCTCGACGCGGCATCGAACGGTGCTTGGACGTCGGGCGCAGGGTCCGACTTCACCGGTGGCGTCGGTGAGGGCGCCAAGGGTTCGGCGGGCGTTGCACAGGCAGTTGCCACGGCACCGGGTTCGATCACCTACGTCGAGAAGTCGTTCGCCGATCAGAACAAGCTCTCGGTTGCAGAAATCAACACCGGCTCCGAGGCAGTCGCACTGACCAACGACTCGGCCGCAAAGTCGATCGCAGGCGCGAAGTTCAAGTCCGACGCAACCGGCGACCTGACGCTCGACCTCGCGTCGATCTTCAAGACCAACGAAGCCGGCGCATACCCGCTGGTTCTCGCCACGTACTCGATCGTCTGCTCCAAGGGCTACGACGCGGACACCACCGCAGCAGTGAAGTCGTTCCTGACGAGCGCGGCCAACGAGGGTCAGGCCAACCTGGCCGAGCAGGGTTACGTCCCGCTGCCGGCCAACGTCCAGGATCGCCTCAACGCGTCCATCACGGCAATCAGCTGACCTAGAGACTCGTGCGGACAAGCTCATGGATCTACATTCAGACGTGAAGGAAGTGAGCGCACATGAGTGACGCGCCCATCACCTCGACATCTCGTTCTCCCGGCCCCGCAACCAGCG
Source organism: Rhodococcus sp. IEGM 1406 (assembly GCF_030056745.1). Lineage (NCBI taxonomy): Bacteria > Bacillati > Actinomycetota > Actinomycetes > Mycobacteriales > Nocardiaceae > Rhodococcus > Rhodococcus sp. IEGM 1406. The sequence continues at coordinate 1,173,760 of NZ_JASHKO010000001.1, forward strand.
GGGCCGGGGTGGGCGGTCCGAACGGCACCACGGAGGACACGATTACTTCCACCAAGGCTCCAGAAACCGAGCATCCTCCGAAGGGTGACGGTCCGGGAAGCGGCAACAGCAAGACGGTGACCCGTCCGGGTGACCGCATCTTCAGCTCGCTCGCTTCCGGTTCGGCAATCTTCATCACGGTTGTCATCGCGGCGATCGGCGCGTTCCTGATCTGGCGTGCTGTTCCTGCTTTGAGCCGGAACCAGGTCAACTTCCTGACCAGCCGTGAATGGGTGACGCAGAACATCAACGCGATGGCGTTCGGTGTCCTCGATCTTTTCCAGGTCACGGTGTTGGTCTCGCTGTTCGCACTGGTGCTCGCGATGCCGATCGCACTGGGCATCGCGATCTTCCTGACTTCGTACTCACCCAAGTGGCTCACGCGGCCACTGTCGTACACGATCGACCTTCTCGCGGCCGTGCCGTCCATCGTCTACGGCCTGTGGGGACTTCTCGTGTTCGCTCCGGCGATCACCCCGGTCGCGGTGTGGCTCAACGACACACTCGGCTGGTTCCCGCTCTTCGCCGACGGCAGCGGATCGATCACCGGCGGCGGCACCATCTTCACCGCAGGCATCGTCCTCGCCGTGATGATCCTTCCGGTCATCACCGCAGTGACCCGCGAGGTGTTCATCCAGACCCCGCGCTCACAGATCGAAGCTGCACTCGCTCTCGGCGCCACGCGCTGGGAAGTTGTGCGCACCACGGTCATCCCGTTCGGTAAGTCCGGCTACATCAGCGGCTCGATGCTCGGTCTCGGACGCGCACTCGGCGAGACGATGGCGCTGTACCTGATCCTGCGCACCACCTCTCAGGCCTTCGGCTGGTCGCTGTTCGACGGCGGCTCGACCATCGCCTCCAAGATCGCCCTCGGCTACGCGGAGTTCAACAACGACATCCAGGCAGGCGCGTACATCGCGGCCGGACTGGTGCTGTTCGTACTGACCTTCGTCGTCAACGCGGCTGCCCGCGCAGTGATCGCCGGAAAGAAGGACTGACCCATGACCTCCACTCTGGACCGGCCGGTCAAGGCCCCCACTTTCCAAGGCGTCGGCGCCCGTCGTCGTGCCAAGGACGTCATCGCGACCATCCTGGTGAGCTTGGCAGTCGTCATCGCGCTCATCCCGTTGGTCTGGGTGCTCTTCACGGTCATCGCCAAGGGCCTGCCCGCTCTGACGTCGCCCACGTGGTTCACCAACTCACTGAGCGGATTGACGGCGTCGGCCGACGGCGGCGGTATCTATCACGCATTGATCGGCACCCTGCTGCAAGGCATCGTGTGTGCGGTCTTCTCCATCCCGCTCGGTATCTTCGTCGCGATCTACCTGGTGGAGTACGCCGACCGGAAGTCGAAGCTGGGCAAGCTCACCACGTTCATGGTCGACATCCTCAGCGGTGTTCCGTCGATCGTGGCCGCGCTGTTCATCTACGCACTGTGGATCGCGACCTTCGGCTTCCCCAAGTCCGCGTTCGCCGTGTCGCTGGCTCTGGTCCTTCTCATGGTCCCGGTCGTCATCCGCTCCACCGAGGAAATGCTGCGCATCGTCCCGATGGATCTGCGCGAGGCGTCGTACGCGCTCGGTGTGCCGAAGTGGAAGACCATCTCGAAAATCGTTCTGCCGACGGCGCTTCCCGGCATCATCACCGGCGTCATGCTGGCTCTGGCCCGCGTGCTCGGTGAGACCGCGCCGCTGCTGATCCTCGTCGGCTACGCGCCGTTCATCAACTTCGACCTGTTCAACGGCGAAATGGGCACTCTGCCTTCCGTCATGGTCGCCGAGATGAACAACCCCACCGACGCCGGCACCAACCGCATCTGGGGCGCAGCACTGACCCTGATCCTGCTGATCGCGATCCTCAACATCGTCGCGAAGCTGATCGGTCACTTCTCACAGGTCAGAAGCAAGTGATGCGGCCTCGGAACATGTTCGTACTCAACAGCGTCAACAACTCAGTAGGGAGCCGGTAATGGCCAAGCGTCTGGATCTCAAGGACGTCAACATCTACTACGGCAAGTTCCACGCCGTCGCCGATGTGGGCCTGTCCGTCCCGCCCCGGAGCGTCACCGCCTTCATCGGCCCGTCCGGTTGCGGCAAGTCCACCGTTCTCCGTTCACTCAACCGCATGCACGAAGTCATTCCCGGTGCGCGCGTCGAGGGTTCGGTCCTGCTCGACGGCGAGGACATCTACGGCTCGAACGTCGATCCTGTCGGCGTCCGCAAGACCATCGGCATGGTGTTCCAGCGACCCAACCCCTTCCCGACCATGTCCATCAAGGACAACGTCGTCGCGGGCTTGAAGTTGCAGGGCGAGCGCAGCAAGAAGAAGCTCGACGAGGTGGCCGAGCGTTCGCTGCGCGGTGCCAACCTGTGGACCGAGGTCAAGGATCGCCTCGACAAGCCCGGTGGCGGCCTCTCAGGCGGTCAGCAGCAGCGTCTGTGCATCGCGCGTGCCATCGCGGTCTCGCCCGACGTTCTGCTCATGGACGAGCCGTGCTCCGCGCTCGACCCGATCTCGACTCTCGCGATCGAGGACCTGATCACCGAGCTGAAGAAGGACTTCACGATCGTCATCGTCACGCACAACATGCAGCAGGCTGCGCGTGTGAGTGACCAGACGGCATTCTTCAACCTCGAGGCAACCGGTAAGCCCGGGCAGCTCGTCGAGATCGACGACACCGAGAAGATCTTCTCGAACCCGACGCAGAAGGCCACCGAGGACTATATCTCCGGCCGCTTCGGATAGCCCCTGGGATTGCACACTGCACGATGATGTTTCACCCCCGTTTCCAACAGGAGACGGGGGTGAAACTTTTTGGTTGTGGTGATAGTTCCCACTCCGGGGCGCAGAGCTGAGCGTCGTTGGGCGCCCGAATAATTCGATGAGCAGCGTAAGTGCGCCGAGTGGGCGCTGAAGTAGCCGCCGATGTGAATCTCGTGGATACTGACGACGCTTCGGGCAATGCTAATCTCGGCCCGACAGCACGCTGTCGATCGATGTCGTTTCACAACCGGAAGGGCTTGTCAGTGCACCTCACCCCTTCAGATACCGAAAAGCTCCTCCTGAGCGTTGCGGGCATGGTCGCCCGCGACCGCCGCGAGCGCGGGGTACTGCTGAACTACCCCGAAGCGATGGCCCTGATCTCGTGTTGGATTCTCGAGCGTGCGCGTGACGGAATGACGGTTGCGGAACTGATGAACGCCGGTCGGCAAGTGCTCACCCGCGACGACGTGATGGAAGGGGTACCCGAGATGATTGCAAATGTCCAGGTGGAGGCCACTTTCCCGGACGGTCGCAAGCTGGTCACCGTGACGGAGCCCATTCGATGATCCCCGGTGAGGTACGTGTGTCCACCGAACCGCTCGAGTTCGGTACTGACGCGGAAAAGATCACGATGGTCGTCGTCAACGACGGCGACCGCCCCATTCAGATCGGTTCACATCTCCACCTTCCAGCGGCCAACCCGGCGCTGACCTTCGATCGCGAAGCGGCAGACGGCTTCCGGCTCGACATCCCCTCGGGAACGTCGGTTCGGTTCGAACCCGGGGTAAGCAGGACGGTGACACTGATCGCGCTCGGCGGACTCAAAAGGGTTCCGGGCCTGCAGATCGTGCCGGACGAAGACCTACCGACGCATGCGCGTGAGCCCAAGACCGTGATGCCGTTCGGCACGCCCGGTGTCGAGGTCGAAGAACCTTTGCGAGCGTCCTCGGTGAACGTTCGTGTGAGTGATGTTCCAGTCGAAGCGGATTCACCGGATGACGCCGCGACGCCAGTTGAGAGGACAGCCGAATGAGCAGGATCGATCGACGCGGTTACGCCTCCTTGTACGGCCCGACCGCTGGCGACCAGATCCGTTTGGCCGACACAGATCTGTGGATCGAGATCGAGCACGACTACACCGCGACCGGCGACGAGATGGTCTTCGGCGGCGGCAAGAGCATCCGCGAGTCGATGGGCCAGGGCCTGACCACTCGCGATCAGGGCGCTCTCGACGTCGTCATCACCAACACGGTGATCCTCGATCACTGGGGAATCGTCCGGGCAGACGTCGGAATTCGCGACGGACGCATCGTTGCGATCGGCAAGTCCGGTAACCCCGACATCATGGATGGCGTGCACCCCAAGTTGCTCATCGGGCCGAGCACCGACGTGATCGCCGGCGAGGGGAAGATCCTCACCGCGGGTGCGATCGACACTCACGTGCACTTCCTCAGTGAAATCGAGATGATGGAAGCGCTCGCGACCGGTACGACGACGGTGGCGGGCGGCGGAACGGGCCCAACCGAGGGAAGCAAGGCAACCACCGTCACGCCCGGCGCCTGGTCGCTGACGATGATGCACCGGGCCCTCGACCACATCCCGCTCAACGTTCTTCTCCTCGGCAAGGGCAGCACCGTCAGCCATGAGGCCATGCGTCAGGAAGCTCTCGCCGGCGCAGGTGGATTCAAGGTCCACGAGGACTGGGGTTCCACTCCGGCCGCAATCGACGCAGCTCTGCGAGCAGCTGACGAGTTCGGGCTCCAGGTGGCGCTGCACGCCGACAGCCTCAACGAAACCGGCTACGTACAGCACACTTTGGACGCGATCGCCGGACGCGGGATCCACGTGTTCCATGCGGAAGGCGCCGGCGGCGGGCACGCTCCGGACATCATCGTGACGGCAGGTGAGCCGAACGTTCTTCCGGCATCGACCAATCCGACGTTGCCGCACACCGTAAACACGGTTGCCGAGCACCTCGACATGCTCATCGTGTGTCATGCGCTCAATCCCCGGGTTCCGGAGGATCTTGCCTTTGCCGAGTCACGGATCCGGCCGACAACTATTGCAGCGGAAGACTTTCTGCACGACATCGGTGCCATCTCCATCACCTCGTCCGACGCCCAGGCGATGGGCCGTATCGGTGAGGTGACCCTGCGGACATGGCAGGTCGCCCACGTCATGAAGGCCCAGTACGGCAAGCTGGGTACCAGCATGCCGGCCGACAACGAGCGTGCGCGCCGTTACGTCGCCAAGTACACGATCTGCCCCGCGGTGGCTCACGGTATCGATCACGAGATCGGATCGGTCGAGGCCGGGAAGATGGCGGACCTGGTGCTGTGGGATCCCGCGTTCTTCGGTGTCCGTCCTTCTGCCGTGATCAAGGGTGGGGCGATAGTTGCTGCGCCGCTGGGTGATCCGAACGCTGCTATCCCGACCCCGCAGCCGGTGTTCGTTCGGCCGGCCATCGCGGCAACTCCGGGATCAGCCCCGCACCTGTCCACGACGTTCGTCTCGCCGATGGCGATCGAGGACGGTCTGGCCGGTCGTCTCGGTCTCACGCGCACCCTTACCGGTGTTCGTCCGACGCGGCACCTCACCAAGGCGGATATGCCGAACAACACGGCACTGCCGTCCATCGACGTCGATCCGGAGACGTTTGCCATCAAGGTCAACGGCGACCTGATCGCGCCCAACCCCGTTGACGTAGTGCCGATGGCTCAGCGCTACATGCTGTTCTGAAACCATGTCAATCGAGATGGCGTCTGCCGAGATAGCATCGATGCTCTTGGCAGACGGGCGTCTGCCTACCGGCGGTCACGCGCACTCGTCGGGGTTGGAACCGGCACTGGCGGGCGGACTCCTACAGAGTCAGGTCCCCGACTTCATTCGCGGTCGACTCGAAACAGTGGGACTTGTCGAGGCCGCTGCAACGGTGGTCACGCGCCGCTGGGCCGTAAGTGCCGGTAGTGCAGGCGAACTCGAGGACATCTCGAGGGAACTGCTCGCTCGGACGCCCAGCGCGCCGCTGCGTGAGGCGTCGATTCAGCTCGGGCGTGGACTGGCCAGGCTGGCGTCGCGATTGTGGCCGCAGCACCCCGCGGTGCAGATGCTCATGGCGCTGCCTGGGCATCCGATGCGTCCGCTCGCGTTGGGAGTCTTCACGGCGATCTCCGGGATGGACGACCTGCAGGCAGCCAGATCTTGTTTGTACGACGACGCTCAAACGGTGGCGTCGGCGGCACTGAAGCTACTGCCGGTGGATCCGGCAGAACCGGTCGAATGGTTGCTCCGAGCAGCCCCGACCATCGAAACCGTCGCCGCGGCTGCCGTAGCAGTCGAGGGCGTCACAGATATACCCGCAACAACAGGACCGTTGGTCGAACAATGGTCACTCGAACACCACGCTCGATCCAGGAGGATTTTCCGTGCTTGACAACCTGAACAACACCACCACTGCTGCAAGAGGTTTGAGGCTCGGCGTTGCCGGCCCCGTCGGCACAGGCAAAAGTACCCTCATCGCCACCATCTGCCGCGAGCTCGCGTCGGAGTACGAGATCGCGGTGGTCACCAACGACATCTACACCGACGAGGACGCGCGACTGTTGCGCGCGGCCAACGTACTTCCGATCGAGCGCATCGTCGCAGTCGAGACCGGCGCGTGCCCACACACGGCCATCCGTGACGACGTGACGCCGAACCTCATTGCGGTCGAAGACCTCGAGCGTCAGTTCCATCCCCTCGACATGGTGATCGTGGAAAGCGGCGGTGACAACCTGACCGCCACGTTCAGCCCGGCACTGGTCGACGCCCAGATCTTCTGCATCGACGTCGCGGGCGGCGGAGACGTCGCACGTAAGGGTGGTCCCGGAATTGAGCGGGCAGATCTGTTGGTGGTCAACAAGATCGACCTGGCCCCGTACGTCGACGTCGACGCGGTCCAGATGGTTGCCGATGCCACGGCCGCGCGAGACGGACTTCCCGTTCTCGCGCTCAGCCAGAAGGATCACGCGACGATCGACCAGCTCAGTGCGTGGCTTCGCCAGGTCATCGCAGCTCACCGTGCGGGTAGTCACACCCCGCAGGATCCGGGGCCGATGGCGCCGCACTTCCATGCCGATGAAGAAGACCACGGACACGGTCACGGGCACAGCCACTCTCACGCTCACTGATGCGCACCGGAGCTACGCGGGTCGTCGTCGAGAGAGTGGGTGACACCGCTGTTGCGCGAGAGCTGATCTCGGGCGACTTCCTGGCCCCGCGGTTCGTCGACGCTCGCGGGCTCACCGTGCGAATTGCCTTGGTAGGGCACAGTGCAACGCTGCTGGCCGGCGACGACCTGCGTATCGAATTCGTAGTCGCTCCGGGTACGTGCCTCGAGGTGATCGAGCCGTCGGGGACCGTCGCGTACAACGCGCGTGGCGGCCGGGCGTCGTGGTCGGCTTCGGCGAGCGTCGGCGCCGGTGCGGCGCTGATCTGGCGCGCGGCACCGTTTGTCGTCGCGGGCGGCGCGGATGTGACCAGGCGCGTGGATATTTCACTGGAATCCGATGCGGTTGCGCTGCTCGACGAGATGATCGTGTTCGGCCGGACCGGCGAAACCGGCGGTGCCCTTCGCTCGGATCAGCGCATTACCGTCGACGGTGACGCGCTGCTCGTGGAAACACTCGACCTGCGTAGCGTGCCGGGCCGTTCGCTGCCGGGAATTCTCGGTGGCCATCGCGTGCTTGGTACGACCATGCTGTTGGGGATCAAGACTTCCGACGACGTCGAAGGGCACGTGACGCCGCTGGCGGGAGCAGGGATGCTGGCACGGGCCGTGGCCGATCACGCACACGAGGCGAGCGCAGCGTTGGATCCGATCTGGTCGCATTGGCGTGGGCGGGTTTCGCAGAAGTACAGCGACTGATTCGCCCGACCGTCACACTTCGGGAGGCTGCGTCGTCCAGTATGTGACCAGGCCGAAGAGAGCCGGGCGCACGGGTTTGACGGAGGCATCATGCAGATTGTTGTTCTGGGCGGAACCGGCCAGATGGGAAAGCTGGTCGTCGAGCAGGCGAAAATCGGGGGCCATGACGTCGTCGCCGCCGCTCGATCGACGGGAGTCGACATCTCCACGGGTGCGGGGTTGGACGAAGCATTTGTCGGTGCCGACGTTGTCATCGACGTGAGTGATCACGTCACCAACAGTGCCAAGAAGGCGATCGAGTTCTTCGAGACGGCAGCGAAGAACATCGCCGCGGCCGAAGCCAGAGCAGGCGTGAAGCATCACGTGCTGCTCTCGATCGTGAACTGCGACGATCCGCAGTTGAAGTCCTTCGGGTACTACCAGGGAAAGGCCGCGCAGGAACGCGCGGTGGAAGCGTCGGGCATTCCCTTCACGATCCTGCGATCCACTCAGTGGTTCGAGTTCGGCGAGAAGACCATCGCGCTCTTCGGACTGGGGCCGGTCGCGATGGTTCCCCGGATGCGCTCCCAACCGATAGCGGCGAAGACCGTCGCCGAGGCTCTGGTGACATGCGCTCAGAACGGTCCGACCGGGAGGGCTCCAGATCTCGCCGGGCCTGAGGTCCTCGAGATCCCGGCCATGACGCGTGAGATTTTGAAATACCGTGGCCGGCGCAAGTGGCTGATCCCGATCTCGATGCCGGGAGCGGGTAAGGCGATGAAGGGTGGGGCGCTGCTGCCCGGGCCGGGATCCACAACTGCAGGACCCACGTTGAAGACCTGGTTACACGAGAACTGAATAGGAAAGGCGGCCGCGCAAGTGCGCGGCCGCCTTTTACTCACGTGGACGGTTGGGTTCAGAGATCCGGGTACGAGGTGAGGTTGTCGACCTTCTCGGTGGTTTCCGGCTCTTCGGGCAGCTTGCCGGTCACCAGGAAGATGACGCGTCGGCCGACCTCGACGGCGTGGTCGGCGAACCGCTCGTAGAAGCGGCCGAGCAGCGTGACGTCGACTGCGGCGGCAACGCCGTGCTTCCACTCGCGGTCCATGAGGACGGTGAAGAGGTGGCGGTGGAGGTCGTCCATCGCTTCGTCTTCTTCGCGCAGGCGGGCAGCGCGCTCGGGGTCGCGGGTCTCGAGGACGACCTTGGCGGCCGCACCGATGGAGACAGCGATGCGTCCCATCTCGGCGAAGTAGCCGTTGACCTCTTCGGGAAGCACGTGGTTGGGATGTCGGCGGCGCGCGATCTTCGCGACGTGCAGGGCGAGTGCACCCATGCGGTCGATGTCGGCGACGATCTGGATTCCACTGACCACCGAGCGCAGATCTCCGGCAACGGGAGCCTGCAGGGCGAGCAGCGCAAACGCGCGCTCCTCGCAAATGGTGCTGAGTTCGGTGATCTTGTCGTGTTCGCCGATTACTTGTTCTGCCAGGGACAGGTCTGCCTGGAGCAGGGACTGGGTGGCGCGCTCCATAGCGGCACCTGCCAGTCCTGCCATCTCGCCGAGCGTGTCTGCAAGCTCGGTCATCTGTTCGTTGTAAGCCACGCGCATGAGGTCAGAGCCTACGTGCCGTGAAAGACCAAGTCACAAGCACCAGGTGAACGCAAGGTGAATGAACGCGTGTCAGTCGCAGGTGGTGTCGCCTGCGTTGACGCTGGCGATGTCGGCGGGCAGAGCCGTCGAGGTGCTGGTGTCGACCGATGTCGGATTTGCCGCCAGGATGGTCCCCGGGTCCGCGGGGGCGACGACGGTGCCGGCGAAATTGCTTCCGACGACGACCTCGATCATGTCTCCCATGCTCGGAGCGAGAACGAGAACCGCACCGGGAATCGACGACGCGACAGTGACCGCTTCAGCCTCGTAACCTGCTGCGTAACGCACGACGGTGGTCGAGGCTTGAGCATTCGCCAGGCCGGTGGCTGCGCTGAAGTTGCCGACCGTGGAGATCTGGAAACCGTAGGCAGCGAGGCTGTCGGCGATCGTCGCGGCCTGCCCGGCGATTCCCGACGCGTTGGAGACGTCGACCGAGATGTTGTAGGCACTCATCGCTTCGACGGAAGTGGCGGCGGGCGGCGTGCTGGACGTAGGAGGGGTTGTCGTGGAACTGGTCGACGACGGTGTGGTGTCCTCGCGCTCTTCACCCGGAAGCGGTTCGTCGTCGATGATCGCCTGGAAGAGGGACTTGATCTCGTCGGTGCGAGGAATCTCGTTGCCCCAGTCGTTGGTGCCGTCCGTGGGGACCGTCAAGAACGTGACCGCGCCCGCGTCGACGTTCTGAAGCGAACGGCCGAGGGTGACCAGCGACTTCGTGTCGATGTTCTCGACGAACGTGTCGCTGGTGAAGGCGTTGATGAATCCGTTGAGCTTGCTCGGATTCAGGAGGACCTGGTTGGACAGGGCCGAGCGGAGCAGCGCCGACAGGAACTTCTGCTGACGGGTGATGCGTCCGTAGTCGCCGTTACCCTCGGCTTCGACGTGGCGCGCACGCACATAGTTGAGGGCGGTACGGCCGTCGAGCATCTGCGTTCCGCCGGATGCGAGGACGGTTCCGAGGATGCCGTCTTCGATCGGTCCGGGGGAGCAGACGTTCACGCCGCCGACGGTGTCGACCATGCGCTCGAAACCGGCGAAGTCCATTCCGACGAAGTGCCCGATTTTCAGGCCGGACATCTTCTGGATGACCTTGACCAGGCACTTGGGACCACCGAGTGCGTACGTCGCATTGAGCTTGTCGCCACTGGCGGCCGGGAAGGTTTCGCTGGTGTACTTGCCGGCGTCGTTGTCCCAGCCCTGGCAGATCGGACGTTCGACGTCGAGGTCACGCGGGAAGGAGACGGCGACGACGCGGCTTCGGTCGGCGGGAATGTTCACCAGCATGACCGTGTCGGCTCGGGCGCCTTCGGCGTCTTCGACGGTTCCGGCGCCGATCTCACCGCTCGCACCGGCGCGGGTATCGGTGCCGATGATCAAGTACGTCTCGTCGCCGAGCTGGCCGCCGGCGTCGATGATGTCGTCGGACTCGGTGTCGAGTGCCGCAATCTGATCGAAACCGCCTTCGACCGACCGCAGATAACCCCAGACGACGCCGGTCAACGCGAGAGACATGACGGCCAGGAACGCTACTGCCGATCGGCCGATCACTTTTGCGCGATGGCGGCGGCGAATCTTGCTTTGTGCCAGACGGGTAGCGCCGGTGTCACCGACTACCCGCGGCACTGCGGAGGTCACGGGATGTTCTTCGGTGATCCAGTCCGCAGCGGCGGGCGGGACTGTCGGACGCGCGGGAATCGGCCGGGCCGGGGGCGGCGCGGACGCTGATGGAGGTGGAGTCCTGGGTGGCACGGATTTGGTCGGCGCCGGCTTGGGCGGCGCAGCCGGGGCAGGTGGCGGCTTCTTGTCGCCTACCCGACGGACCAACTCGGCGACCGAAACAGAGTCGTCGGTCGGAGGCGAATCCCGGCGGCCGGTCCGTCCACTGCTGCGACGCTCCGGGGGACTGGGTGGTTGCGGTGCTGGTCGCTGGGGTGTGGCAGGACGCTGGGGAGCTGCCGGTTGGTCCGGGCGGGCGTTGCGGAACCGCTTGTCTGCGAGCGGACGTTCCCAGGGGGCGCGGCTCTCGGGCGGAGGTGGGCCCGAATCGTGATCATCACCCACCGATGCAACCTGTCCCGTCGTCGACTGTCAGTAACTCGTCATTCAGATGCCGGCGTCAACCGGTTGTCGACGAAGCTGGAGCCATATTACTGGTGAATCCTGAGTGCTTCACTCAGAAAGTGATCAGAGTAATCCGACGGCGTGTTCTCGCTAGCCACCGGAGTGCATCATGTCAGCCCCCACCGGCACAAGATCGTCCTCGGGATCGTCGAGCCAACCTTCCGGAAGTGCTACCTGACCGGGCGAGCCTTGGCGACCCCGCGGACCTTCGGCATCCTTGGGGAACGGGACGTCGTGATCGAGCTGTCCGAGCAGGTCGTCCAGTTCGGACAACGTGCTGACCAACGCCATCGAGACCCGCAGATCCGATCCGACCGGGAACCCACGCATGTACCAGGAGACGTGCTTGCGAAGTTCGCGCAAGCCCTTCATCTCACCGTGGTGTGCGGCGAGCAGCTGGGCGTGACGGGCGATGATCTTGGTGACTTCGCCGAGCGTCGGCGGCGTGGCGATCTGTTGTCCGTTGAGAGCTGCGCTGAGTTCCGCGAACAGCCATGGCCGTCCGAGGCAGCCACGTCCGACGACGACGCCGTCGCAGCCGGTCTCGTTCATCATCCGGGCAGCATCCGAAGCATCGAAGATGTCACCGTTGCCGAGGATCGGAACGTCGGTGACGTGTTCCTTGAGACGCGTGATCTCGTTCCAGTCAGCAGTGCCGGAGTAGCGCTGCGACGCGGTACGTGCGTGAAGTGCGACGGCAGCAGCGCCTTCAGCTGCGGCGATCCGGCCGGCGTCGAGGTGCGTGTGATGTTCGGGGTCGATGCCGACGCGCATCTTCACAGTGACCGGAATATCGGTGCCCTCGGTCGCGCGCACAGCAGCCGCGACGATCTGTCCGAACAGCCGACGCTTGTACGGCAGCGCGGAGCCACCGCCCTTGCGGGTCACCTTCGGGACGGGGCAGCCGAAGTTCATGTCGATGTGATCGGCCATGTTCTCGTCGACGATCATCTTCGCCGCGGCGTAGGTCGTATCCGGGTCGACTGTGTACAGCTGCAGCGACCGGGGCGTTTCGGTCGGGCCGAACGTGGTCATGTGCATCGTGGCCGGCTGGCGCTCGACGAGCGCACGTGCCGTGACCATCTCGCAGACGTAGAGGCCGGACGTGCTGCCTGCACGTTCGAGTTCGAGTTCACGGCACAGCGTGCGGAAGGCGACGTTGGTGACACCCGCCATAGGGGCGAGGACCACGGGGCTGTGCAGCTCGAGTGAACCGATACGTAGGGATGACATGTCTACCTCTGAACAAATACTTGTGACAATTGGAAGTGCCCGGTACCGAATCCGGTACCGGGCACAGAATAGCTGGTGAAACTAAGAAGCCTGCTGTTCGCGCTTGGCGGCTTCGCGTGCGAGCATGCGATCGCGCTGTTCCTCGAACTTCGTCGCGTTGGCGGCGAGGGTCTCGAGGAAGGCCGCCAACTCTTCGCGCGTGTTCTCGCCTTCGGCACTGAAATCGTTGCGCTCGAAGATGTTCCACTTGCGCAAGACGGGCCAGACGACCTCGTCGAGGTGCTGGCGAAGGTCGTAGATGCCGTGCTTGGCCATGAGAGCGCCGTTACGACGGAAGTTCGGCATGCCGGCGCCCGGCATCTGGAAGTTCTGGACGATGTTCGCCACAGCCTTGAGAGCCTGATCGGGAGCAAGATCGAGCGCGGCGGCGCAGATGTTGCGGTAGAAGATCATGTGCAGGTTCTCATCAGCGGCGATGCGCTGAAGCATCTTGTCGGCAATCGGCTCGTCGCAAGCCTTGCCGGTGTTGCGGTGGCTGACGCGCGTCGCGAGTTCCTGGAAGGTCACGTAGGCGACCGAGTGCAGCAGGCCGGCGTCGCCCTCGTCGATGGGTGCGCTGTAACCGTTTGTCATGTGTTCCATGCGGAAGCGCTCGAGCTCGACGGGGTCGACTGCGCGCGTGACGACGAGGTAGTCACGCATCACGATGCCGTGACGGTTCTCCTCGGCGGTCCACCGGCCGACCCACGTTCCCCAGGCGCCGTCCTGCGAAAAGTTCTCGGCGATCTCGCGGTGGTACGAGGGCAGGTTGTCCTCGGTGAGCAGGTTGGTGATCATCGCGGCGCGAGCTACCTCGCCGAGCTGTGACTGCTCGAGGCTCCAGTCTTCGCCGCCCATGGCTGCGAAGTTACGACCCTCGTCCCACGGAACGTAGTCGTGTGGATGCCATTCCTTGGCCATGGAGATGTGGCGGTTGACGTTCTCCTCGGCAACCGGCTGCAGCTCTTGTAGCAGCTCCAGCTGCGTCAGAATCCTCGTCATTTCTTGCCTCCATGTTGAGTGAATGCGCGACTTCGCCCCAGCCTACGGCACCGTAGGTTTGAAAAGAATGGCATGAAAATTGCTCCCCTCGAGGGATGTTACCGATCCGTAGTTATCCGGGGGCACTTTCACTACCAAGTCGTTCTTTCGACGTAGTCGCGGAACGTCCGGGCGGGATCGGACAGCTCGCGGCTCTTCGACCAGATCAGCCCTATTTTTCGCTGTGCTCCTTCGATCGGTACGTAGACGACTCCTTCGGCCCAGATCGGTGGATCCTGAACCGGCATGACCGAGACACCGAAGGACGCGGAGACCAGTCCGCCGACCGTTGCCAGCTCGCTGCTCTCGAAGACGAAATTCGGCGTGAATCCTGCGGCCGCGCACAGTTCATCGAGAATTCTTCGCATCCCGAAGTTCGGATGCATACCGATGAACGGTTCGTCGGCCGCGTCCGCGAGCTCGACCGAATGCAACTTCGCAAAGCGATGATCAGCCGGAACAGCCAATGCCAGTGACTGCTGGGCGATCTGCATCCATGCCACCTGCGGATCACGCGGCTGCGGCGAGACGACGGCCAGGTCGGACGTGCCGGCGGCAATTCTGTCGACCAGGAACTGCGCACTGTCCTGATGCAGTTCGAATCGCACTCCGGGATGCTCGACGCGGTATCCGCGCAGCATGTGCGGCACCAACCAGGTGCCGAACGAGTGGAGGAAGTCGAGCCGGACCGTGCCGCTTTCGGGGCTCGCCAGCGACTGGATTTCGCTCTGCGCCGCGTCGAGTGAGTGAAGAGCGGTGCGAGCGTGTCGGTAGAGGATCTCGCCGTACCGGTTCAGTTCGAGTCGGCGTCCCTGACGGTCGAAGAGCGTCACTCCGATCTGTCGTTCGAGGCGTGCAAGTTTGCGCGAGAGTGTCGGCTGCGACAGGTGAGTCAGATCTGCGGTAGCGGTCACCTGTTGGGTTTCGGCGAGAACGACAAACCATTCGAGGTCTTCGGTCAGCATCACGAACCCAATCTATATACCTCTGACGCATATAGTACTCCAAGTTTATGCATTTTCTTTTGTCGAAGCTCGGCGGGAGGATTCTTACCGGAGGTAAGTGATGCCTGGAGGTATGTGGTGACTGTCGAGAATGTGATCGAATCCGAAGTGGTGCCGCTTCGCCGCGGGACATCGGGGTATCGCACGGTGACCGTTGCGCTGTTCGCGGCCGGGCTGTCGACATTCATCTCGATGTACGCGGCACAGGCATTGCTGCCTGCGTTCGCCGAAGGCTTCGACGTCTCGCCCGCGGTGTCTGCACTTTCGGTCTCGGCGACGACGGGCATGTTGGCGTTGGCGATCATTCCGGCCAGTGCGCTCTCCGAGCGGTTCGGTCGCACACGGGTGATGATCGCGTCGGCGTCGGCATCCTGTGTGATCGGTTTGCTTCTGCCGCTCAGTCCGACGATCGAGGTTCTGCTGATCGGACGCGCGGCGCAAGGCTTGGCTCTGGCGGGGGTCCCGGCGGTGGCGATGGCCTATCTGGCCGAGGAGGTCGATCGCAAGGACCTCGGTGCAGCGATGGGAAGGTACGTCGCCGGCACGACGATCGGTGGGCTGATCGGACGGCTGGTTCCGTCGGCCGTCGTCGATTTCAGTACGTGGCGCTGGGCATTGGTGACTGCGGCCTTGCTGTCAGCGTTGTTCGCGCTCAACATGATCCGGAAGCTTCCCGCGTCGAAGTTCTTTCGCCCGCAGCCGGTGTCGGTGCGTGCGATCGCATCGAATCTACGACGCCACCTTGCGAACCCGTCGCTGCGCACGCTTTTCGCCTTGGGGTTCATCCTCATGGGCGGATTCGTCTCGATCTACAACTTCCTCGGGTTTCGGCTCACGGCAGCTCCTTTCGGACTTCCTGAAGCACTTGTCGGCCTGGTCTTTCTCTTCTACCTCGCCGGAACTTTCACCTCAGCGGTAGCCGGCGGGGCCTCGGACCGGCTGGGTAGGCGCAGTGTTCTGCTCGGCTCGGTTGTTGTCATCGGTATCGGTCTGGCACTGACCGTTCCGGACAATCTGGCGTTGACTCTCGTGGGGATGCTGCTCTTCACCGGAGGATTCTTCGCGGCACATTCGGTGGCCAGCGGTTGGGTGGGGCTGATCGCGACCGATCACCGGGCCGAGGCGTCGGCGTTGTATCTGTTTGCCTATTACGCGGGTTCGTCCGTGGCGGGCGCCCTCGCTGGTCTCGCGTACGCGGGCGGCGGTTGGGGTGGGGTCAGTGCCTTTGTGGGCGCGCTGCTGTTGGTTGCGTTTGCATTGTCGCTGAGGATGTTTCGATCTTCGACGGTCGAATGACAGAGCACTGCGGCGACCCCGAACGGGATCGCCGCAGTGCGAATCTGTCGAGCGTCTTACTTCTTGCCGCCGCCGAGGAGGCCGCCGAGCAGGTCTCCGAGGCCGCCGCCACCGGATCCACCCAGGATGCCGCCGAGTGCGCCGCCGATGCCGCCGCCGGAATTGCCGCCGCCGCCGAGAATTCCGCCGAGGAGATCCCCGAGCCCGCCGCCACCGGAGGCCTGAGTCTGCGCGCCGGCACCGCCACCGGTGAACTGCTTGGCGAGGTAGGCCAGGACGATGGGAGCGAGGATCGGCAGCAACTGCTTCACCAGATCGTTTCCACCGCCGCCACCGACACCGCCCAGTGCGCTGGCGACTTGATCGGTGTTGCCGCCGAAGATGTTCGAGACGATCTTCTGACCGTCAGCGGTGTCGACTTTGCTGATGTCGACGCCGTCGTCGAGAAGGCTGGTGTCAGCGTGCGACTGCAGCGCACTTTCGAGTGAGGCTGCGCCTGCGGGATCCTGAGCGTTGGCGCCGAGGCCACCGACGAGGGTCGGAAGTGCAGTCTTGACCGCCGATTCGGCAGTTGCCTGGTCCACGCCGAGTTGCTGCGCGATCTGGTCGATGGGGATCTGGGATAGAAGGTCGTCAAGCGATGCCATTGATGCCCTACCTCTTCTGGGGTACTACTCGTCAGTACCCGGCTGTTGCAGACACTAGTGAATGTCGGCGTCGACGGTAACCCTCCGGTTGCCGAGCGGTCAGGCTCGGGTCTTCTCGCGGGGGACCAGACACGCTAGAAGAGCGAGAATCAGTCCGCCGGCCGTCAAGATGAATCCTGTCTGATTTGTCAGGATCGTGGAGTAGTTTTCCCTGATGACATTGTCGAATTGATCGTTCACTCGGTAGTAGAACGTGCCCAGAGTTCCCAATCCCACGATGATTCCGATCCACGCTGAAATACGAGAACCGAACAAAGCGGCGATCAGAATCAACACGGCTGCAGCGAGCAGAAGTATCGCCATCGAACGGTAGAAGGTCACGGACTGATCGCCGAGTTGCTCGATTGCCCACCCGGCCGGAAAACCGTCCCGCAGGTCCTCGAGGCGAACATTGTTGGGTTTGACCCCGGCCAGTACGTACATGAACGAGCCGACGGCAACGGCGATTCCACAAATGAGCAGAACCAGATGAACTAACGTGCGCATGCCACTCTCCCTGTGTTCGGAGTTCGGTAACGCGGTCGTCGCCGAGCCTAGCTGTGTCGCGGGTGTCAAGCTCGGTATCGAGCGTGCAGAATCGTCTCCATGCCCGACAACATGCGTCGACTCGAAGAGATCTCGTTGTCCCTGCCGGAGGCGGAGCGCGTCGACATCGAAGCGTGGGACGGTCACCCGACCTTCCGGGTCCGCGGCAAGAACTTCGTGTTCTGCAACGTCGAAGCCACCTCCTTGACCGTCAAGTTGAGCAAGGAGGAAGCCGAAGCGGTGGTGGCCACCGAACCAGGTGCAAGCGCTGCCGGCTACGGTCTCGGTCGACACGGGTGGGTTGCGCTCGACATCGGCACCGACGTTTCCGAGGAGAAATGGTCGCAACTGGAGGAGTGGATCTACACCTCGTTCACCCTCGTTGCTCCGAAGCGGCTTGCCCGGATCGTTCTCGATGCGGATGAGGAACGCCCGTAACGGATAGATTCGTCAGTACAGACGCCGACTAGACGAGGATTTGTCATGACGACACCGGAAACTTCACCGGCCACCGAAAAACCGGGCATGCCGCCGTGGGCGAAGAAGGCCATCGGGATCGCAGTGATGGCGGTGGTCCTGGTCATCGCTTACTTCATCCTTGCCGCCTTCCTTCCGCGTTGGTGGGCGCAGCGAATTGCGTCGTTGGCGAACGGCAGCTTCAGCGCCGGAATCGCGTGGGGACTGCTGTTCGGTCTCGTCTGCACCCTGGTCCCGCTCATCTTCTTCCGAGCGGTCTGGCAGGTGCGCAAGCGCAAGCATGCTCGAATCATCCAGATCACGGCTCTCGCGTTGGGTGTGATCTTCGCGCTGCCGAACCTGCTCTCTCTGACAGTTGTTCTCGGCAACAACAATGCAGCGCATGCGGGCGAGCGGATCCTCGACGTCGACGGCCCCGGTTTCCGCGGAGCCTCCGTTGTCGGTGCAGTCCTGGGCGTTGCGTTGTTCCTGGGTCTTGTTGCGCTCGGCTATATGTACAAAAAGCGTGGCAAGGATCTCGACAAGATGCGCGGTGAGCTCAAGCAACACGAGCCGCAGAGTAAGGGCGAGGCTCCAGCCCCGGAAATCTGAGTCAGCTCTTCGACCGAGTACTCAGGCCGACACCGACTCCGACGGTTCCCGCCGCCACCAGTCCGGCGAGCGGGACCGCCCAGTGTCCGGCAAATGTGCAGGCGAGAACCAGGATTGCGCTCACCGGTAGAACAGCCTGCTCGATCCTGTCACGCTTGAAGTGTCGTGAGTGCATGAGCCACACGAAGATCAGGAACATCGCGGCGGGGATCGTGACCGCGGCAGATGCTGCGAACGTCGAAATGTGCGCCTCGCCAACTGCTTCCTCGACGGCTACTTCGATGCCGGCGCCGATGGCCGCAGCGGATCCGAATACGAAGTAGTGCCCGTATCCCCACAACAGGACGGCGCGATTGCCCTGGTCTGCGAGGTACTCGTGGATCGGGACGGCGAAGTAGATCCACAACGCGGAGAACACGATCAGAACTCCGCCGACAGCAATCGGAATCAATAGGTCGGCGGCGTCGAAATCACGAATGCCGGATTGGACCGCGATGGTGGCGGCAGCAATGGTTTCGCCGAGCATGATGATGGTGAAGAGGCCGTAGCGTTCGGCGATGTGTTGCGGGTGCCACGGCGTCTGGTGGTTGCGCTCGGCGATTGCCGGCACCGCGAGTTCGGCGAGCATGAGAACGAAGAAGCCCGGAATCCACGCCGACGCCGGCATCAGGAGCAGCACGATCCAGCCGGCCTGGACGATCACGAGCCCGGCGGCGTATTGCAGAGCAGTGGTTCGCGCTGCACCGGATTCACCGCTGGCGGCTCGAAGCCATTGGCAGGTGAGCGCAATTCGCATGATGAGGTAGCCGACGATGGCCGTCGTACGGTCGGTTCCGTCGAACGCATCGGGGATTCCGGCGGCGAAGACGAGCACGCCACAAATCTGTACGAAGGTCGCGATCCGGTAGGGGACGTCGTCCGTGTCGTAGGCAGACGCGAACCAGGTGAAGTTCACCCACGCCCACCACAGCGCGAAGAAGACGAACATATAACCGGCGATGCCGTCGACGTAGTGGCCCTCGGCAACAGCATGCACCAGTTGAACTCCGGCCTGTGCGGCCGCAACCACGAAACACAGGTCGAAGAACAGTTCGAGTGGCGTCGATGCGCGATGGTTCTCGTCGCGGCTGCGTGCGCGCATCCGGATGATCGGCATAACGGCCCGGCCGTGGCCCGCGCCTGTACTGGTGTGTTCTGTCATCGTCCCCACCTTGCTCCGACGTCTAGTGCAGGAGCGCAGTCTAGGGCGAATTCCGTCGGGTCGACGAATGAGACATTTCGCCCCTCACCACACGAGAACGGGTTTGATGACGCGCCCCGACGCTTGATCTTCGACGGCTTTGTTGATGTCGGCGAATGCGTAGCGCGTCACCAAGCGGTCGATCGGAAATCGGCCACCAGTGAAGAGTTCGACGAGTTCGGGGATGAACGTCGAGACTTCCGACTCTCCTTCGATGCATCCTCGAATTGTCTTTCCGCTCAGCATGATGTCGGCCATGTTCACCTCGACCGTGGATGCTCCGAGTCCGACTACCGCCAGTGTTCCCCGTGCTCGAAGTGATGTGACGGCTTGATTGATCACGGAGCCGATTCCGGTGGTGTCGAGGGAATGTGTCGAACCTCCGTCGGTGGCGGCGCGTACTGCTTCAACCGCGTCCTCGGTGGTCGGATCGACAGTGACGGCGCCGAATTCCTCGGCGAGTTCGCGCCGCTGCGCAACGGGGTCCACGGCGACCAGGGTGGAAACGCCGGCAGCCCTCGCCGCCAGCAGCGCTGCGAGTCCGACGCTGCCTGCCCCGAAAACGGCAAACGTCGAGTCGGGCTCGGGGCGAAGTAGATTCAGCACGGCACCCGCGCCGGTTTGAAACCCGCAGCCGAGCGGAGCCGCGACGGTCAGGTCCACCGCAGGATCGACGACGACGGTGTTGTCGGCAGAGGCGATGACGTATTCCGCGAAGCTGGACTGGCCGAAGAATGCGGACCGTATCGGAGTTCCCTTTCGCCGGACCGGCGTCGAGCCGTCGGTGCGTGCGCCAGAGCTGTTGAGCCCGTGTGAGCTTTCGCAGTACGCCCGATGGCCGCTGAGGCATTGCCTGCATACACCGCAACTGCGGTAGCTCAGCAATACGTGATCACCAGCCGCGATGTTGTCGATCGACGAGCCAACGGCTTGCACGACGCCGGCGCCTTCGTGTCCGAACACGCAGGGCCCGAGCTTTTCCGGTAGCACCGTCTTCGTGAACAGATCCGTGTGGCACAGGCCTGTCGCGACGATGCGAACCAGGATCTCGTCTGCGCGGGGTTGGTCGATCTCGACGGTGTCGAGTGTGAAGGGGGAGTGCGGGCCGTGTGAGAGCGCCGCTGTCATCTGCATGGCGGACGTCGAATTCTGTTCGGCGCGAATCACGCTCGCTCGAGCAGGAAGTAGTAGTGCTGTCCGCCGTCGAGAACCAACGCCGATTTGCCGTTCATGATGCCCATGAGCGTCGAATCGTCGACTTTCTTGAAGTGGTCGAAGATCGGCGCGCCGTCGTAGACCATCGTCGCCGTGACTTCGCCACGAAACTCGATGTTCCACAGACTTGCCTCGCCATTGCCGCTCTTGACGTCGGAGTAGAGGTTGCCGTCTTCGTCTCGGCAGATCAACGGCTTGGCATCCTCGACGGAATTGAAAGTCTTGCCGTACCAGCGGCTCGCGAACAGTTTTTCGTGCAGACGATGACCGGTGGCGAAGTCGTCGCCCTTCCATTCGCCGAGGATTTCTTCGGCGGCAACGGTTTCCAGCGCGGCCCACACTTCGTCGAGTTCTGCTGGTGAAACACCACTTTCCGATCCACGGAGCCGGGTGAATGCGGTTCGAGCGTCATCGAGATTCATGTCTCTCCTTGCGTCGGCGGGTGAGTTGGCCGAAGTTCGCGAACCAAATTGTTCGTCAACTCTGCACGCTACGCCGAACCGGATGGTTCGGCAACGGTCGATTCGTTCTAGGCTGTGAACATGCGCTCAGCAGGGGAAGCCACGAGAGACCGCATTCTGGCGGCCGCAAAGGACGAATTTGCGACGTACGGCCTGGCCGGCGCGCGGATCAATCGGATCGCCGCGCAAGCGCGTGCCAGCAAGGACCGTCTCTACGCGTACTTCGCGAGCAAGGAAGAGTTGTTTTCTGCCGTCACTGAGCAATGGACGTCCGAAACCACAGCGGAGACAGCGCTACGAGGTGATGATCTGCCGGGGTATGCAGGTCGACTCTTCGACAACTACGTCGCGCATCCCGAGAACGCTCGATTGCAGCAATGGGCGGATCTCGAAGCACCGGACGTCATGAGCGAGGACGACATACGAAGCAAGACGTTCCGGCCGAAGGTAGCCGAGATTCGCAAAGGTCAACTCGAGGGACACATCGACCCCGAGTGGAATCCCGCGGAGTTGATTCTGTTGATCACCGACATCGCCCGGATGTTCGCGCTCAAGTCGTCCCGTCCCGTCGCTCAGCGTCGCGAGGCTGCGGTCGGGGCGGTTCAGCGGTTGATCGCGACGTGACGAACCGGATGTGCAACGTGATCAATGGCCAACGCCGCGTTCCCTTGTGCTCTCGCACGAGGGGACGCGGCGTTGAATTCCAGTTCGGAGCGGGTCAGAGCTTGACCGACGGCTGACCACTCCTGATACGACTTACCTCGGATCGAGCGAATTCGACTCGGCCGGTGTTGGTTCCGTGGGAGTCTGCCAGAGCGTCGGCGAGGTCTGCCGCGGCTTCGAGGACGTATTCGGCGCGTTTACGGGCCGCGTGTCCGCCTGCAGATTTGCGGAAAGCCCTGCGTGCCTTGTGGTCGCCGCACAGAGCGACGAATTCTTCGTCCGTGATGACACCACGGTCGACTTCCGGTGCCAGGATGTCGCTCAGGAACTGGCGTTCACGTGGAACCGTCATTCGAAACACGCGGACCACGAGGGTCAATGCAGCGGCGACCATGACAAAGAAGAGCGGAAAGAGGAGTGCATTCTTGCCTTGTGTCAAGGCACCGGCGGAATCCCACAGGCCGTGGAGCAGCATCGCGGTCGCCATCAGCGCGAGTCCGCGCCCCACACGACGCGGTTCCGCCGGCCGTCCCAGTAGATAGACGAGTCCGGCACCGAAGATCGCACTGTACAGAGTGTGTGCGGCCACTCCGAATACCATGCGGAGGATGATCGTCGGCATCGCAGCGCCGACCGGATCGGCTCCGAACTGCGACGCGGCCGAGTTCAAGGCGTACAGAACGTCTTCGAAGATCTGGAAGCCGAGTCCGATGAAGGCGCCGAGGATGAATCCGTCGAATGCGGTGCGCACCAATCGAGATGCCAGTGCGATGAGCAGGAGCAACCCGATGCCCTTGGCGATTTCTTCGGTGAACGGAGCTGTCAGGCCGGGGCCCCAGTCCGATGCCCACGCCTGTCCGAATGTCTTGGCGTACAAGGACAAGATGGCGTCGTTGGCGTTTGCGGCCATCACCCATGTAGCGGCGAAGCTGCCCCACAGGAACGCAACGACGATCAGTTTGACCGGTTGGCGCGCGTACCTGTCGATGTGCTGCGTGAACCACCAGAAGATGGCGCCGTACACACCGAACAGCACCAGCGAAAGCGCGATGGCTTCTCCGTAAGCGCCGGCGGACGACGACAGCAGCGAGAAGAATTTGAAGGCGCCGCTCACCACCAAAGCGAGGTAAACCCAGAAAGCGGCGTTGCGCGGCTGGTAGAACGTGAACGACCTACCCCAACCGGAGTTCTCGATCGCACCGGCGCGGGTGAGGAGATCGTTTGCGGGTTGTGTTGTGGGAGTGCTCATCAGGAACCCTCTCCGGCTCGGTGGCTGATGCTCACGATCATGTGAGCAATGTCGTCCGTGATGGTCGGAGCCACATCGCTCGGCCCGGTGGAGACAACTTCGATGCCTTTTCCGTCGACGACAAATGCTGCGATCACGCCGTCGGCAGTCGAGTTCGAGTAGCTGGTGATGACACCACGAATGCCGCTCGCCGTGGTGATCGAGGAAGAGTCGCCGCTGACGCGCAAAGACTCTGCTGTTGCCAGGGCGTCCGAGGTCTTCTTGATCTGTTCGAGTAAAGCGTTCGCGTCACCGGCGAAGGGTGCCGTGTAGACGGTGAACAGTGCACCGCTGTTCACCAGAGTTGCGCGCTGCGGGAACGAACCGGAGACGGGAGCATCAGTTTCGCGGACCCCGTCTGTGATTCCCCAGCCGACGGCGGGAACGAAGGTGATGCCGTCTTTGAGTTCCATGACATCCCCGGCCACGACTTCGTCGTCGTAGGCGACAGAGTTGTTGACGGCCGGGATGAGGATGCTCATGACTATCGCAACGGCCAGCACTATCGCTGCCGGGATGATGGTCGCTCGGTCCAGGCCGAACCATCTACGGTCGACGGGAACCCAGCGATCCTCGGGTTCGAATGGCGTCCGCGGCGGGTCGTCCCGCACTGTGGTTTCCGTTTCGGTCATGTTTGCCCGGGCTTTCGTGAGTGCTTGGTAAGGCGTTCGCGGGCCGCAGTATCCGATTTGTACTGCACGCCGTTTGTGCTGGGTCGACAGCGAATCTGAGGAGTGCGCCTCAGGGGGTAAAAGTACCAAACAGAACGATTCAGGCAGGACGTGAACCTGGACATCGCTTTGGGGGATTTTCGAAAGGCGCCGGCCCCGGCGTCTGCACGATGTTTACGTGATTCTCAGTATTGGTGCGTAGCTTGGTCGTTGGCTCGTTGACGCCCTCGGGATGTTGACGTGCCGCCCCAACTTTTGTTGTCGACTGTTCAGATACTGGTGAGCTAAAGGATCGCGGCCGGCCACCCGTACTGAATATCGTCGATACTCAGCGTGTTCCTTCGGCGCGCGCACCTGTTCAGTATCTGGAGTGGAACCGTGTCTCAGTGGCCGTGCCAATGAAGATCTCGAAGAAGGTAGCCCTGGTGCTGGTGGCTGCATTCGCGTTGACGTTGGGTTCGGGGGAAGTCGGAACCGCCCGCGCAGACACGTCTGTCCGGGTGAGTGTGGCCGGTCATGTTGTGAGCGCCGGACACTTCGAGCAAGTGCGGCGCCCCAACCGGTGTGTGAAGGCTGGGCCGGGGAAGTCGAAACCGAGCGAGCAGAAGTCCACGAATCGCAGTGGGCGTCGAGGTAGCGGGGGATGCTTCTGACGGTGGTTGCGAAGTTCCGCAATCAGCCGTCCTGAATCTGTAACACGTTCTAATCTTGCGTGATGGACGTGACCTATGAGGGGACCAAACGCGAAGTCGCTACCGACAAGGGGACTTTGCGCTTTCACGAGGCGGGCGATGGTCCGCCGTTGATCCTGTTGCACGGCTCAGGGATCGGTGTGAGTGGTTGGCGGAACTATCGGGGGAACCTCGAGGTATTCGCGAAGCATTTCCACTGCTACATCCTCGAGTTCCCGGGTTTCGGCGTGAGCGATCCCGTCGACGGCCATCCGGTGATCACGGCAGCGTCGTCGGTGATCCGATTCATGGACGCGCTGGGAATCGAATCGGCTGCGATGATCGGCAATTCGATGGGTGGGGTAGTCGGCGTCAACGTCGCGATGAGGTTCCCGGAGCGTGTCTGCAGGCTGGTCACCATCGGTGGCGTCGGCCCGAACATCTTCAGTCAGAATCCAAGTGAAGGTACCCGTCTCCTGCAGGACTTCGCCGACGCTCCCAGCCGTGAGAAGTTGGTTCGATGGCTCGAATGCATGGTGTACGACAAGACTGTCGTCACCGAGGCGCGGATCGAGGAACGATGGGAAACGGCCAACGATCCGGCCTCGCACCAGGCATTGACCGCGATGTACGGATCCAAAGCCTTTGCCGCTCAGCAGCAGATGATGTCCAACTCGGATGTGCCGCCGTACTGGTCGATGATGCACAAGGTGCAATGCCCGACCTTGCTGACATGGGGGCTCGACGACAGGCAGTGTCCACCGGACATGCCGATGATTCCGATGCGACTGATTCCGAACGCCGAACTGCATGTATTCCCGAACTGCGGGCACTGGGTGATGATCGAAGCCAAGGAGGCATTCGAGCGCGTGACCCTCGAGTTCCTGCTTCGATGACCTGCTGATGCATTGATGTGGCACGAATTGATGTGGCATGAACGCACAAGACCCGGCGCCTCTGAATGAGGCGCCGGGTCTGTGTTTGTGCCCCCAGAAGGACTCGAACCTACGACCTGCGGATTAAAAGTAGAACCCAGACGTGACACCTGGTGACACCCAATGACGAACGGACCTCGTTTCGGCAGGTGAACGCCGATCCGAGGTCCGCCTCATGATGCCTGGCTACGTGGTCACACGCGTCGTCTGTGACCACTCTGAAGCCACCGTGCGCGTATTCACTTGCGGGAATCCAAGTGAAATCAGCGGACCGCAAACACGCTCGCGGAGAAGGCGAAGACTATGCCGAGCAGGAGTGATGAGAGGCCGGCCCACACGAGCCACTTCTTCGGCTCCTTAGTCGCGTTGGCGTGCCCGATGATCTGGTCCAAGACCAGCCAGGCCCCCTCTGCCTGCGCGCCAGCATTGATTGCAGAGAGCGTGGTGGCTGCAACCTCGGGGTGAAGGTCACCGCTCTCAACTTTTTCTGCGACGAACGGTTCCATGTCCTCTGGGATATCGGTCTTAACCTTCGAGAGCACTGCTAGGTTCTTCTGCAATAGTCGATCGTTCTTGGTAGATCGCATGAGATCTCGGACGACAAGAACGACACCGACGAGTTGGAAAAGTGCAGCGAGGCCGTACTGCCAGAAAAGCCCGGCGTTCGAGCGGAGGAATTCGATCATGACGGGAAGTTCCATTCCCATCCTGCGTCGCTGGATCCCATGTAGGGCCGGTATTGAAGAACTCCGGTGGGTGACTTCGAGTCGAATACGATCGTGAACTTGTACTTGGATGCAGGGACGAGGTCTCGGGGCACATCCTGGGGTAGGCAATAGGTGCTCGCATCAGAGGTCGGGTTCGTCTGGGTATAGCCATCTGCATCGATGATCGTCCAGTCGTTCTGAGGCGCGAAGCTGGCGCGGAAGTCAGCCGAGTAGATGTCGGTGGTTTCGACTTCGAAGGATGCCGAGATCAGGTGACCGTTGACTGCAGGAATTGAAAATGACTGCGTGCACTGGGGATCTACGGTGATGTCAGTGACCTTCCAAATGACGGCCGGTTCGTTGGAGCTCACGTCACCAATGGCGGATTCAGCGCCAACTGCGGTCATGAAGTTCCCTCGTGGGGACATCTGAGAGGTTGTCGGCGACGAGCGGGTCGTGGTTGTTTCTGTGCTTGACGATTCCTGCCGTGCGGAGGTTGTGGTGTCTGCTGCACTGTTCGATTCGGCCTCGTTTGCGCAACCGGCGAGTATTAGGGGCGCCAAGGTGAGCGCAATGAGTGTCCGTTTCATGTCTGATACATATCAGACTGGTCGGACTGGATTGGACTGCGCTCGGATTCGAGGAACTCGTGGACATCGTAGACGAGCCATCGACGATCGCAGGAACCGTCGCGGGGTCCGGGCTTGTGGGTCTTGAGCCGGGCTCAGCCCCAACTGTCGAACATCGTCTGGCTATTTGGTCGGAGGTCTGTCGGCTAACCAACCAACTTCTAAGGGCCGCATTTTTTGCTGGTGAAGGCACCATCGGATTCCTCGACAGTTACCGTGATTGATTGAGAAATGCTCACCATGTTGTTGTCGATGATGTTTCCTTGTGCATCAGCGCGTTCCCCGTAGCAATAAGATACTGCCCGGTGCTGTAGGTGCCGGGTGTTACGAGCGTAAGGACTACCCCCGTTTTCTATTGGGTCGGTTCTGGCGGTGAGTTGAGTCGTGCGTCCTCGCTCATCCAAGTCCTGTGTGTCACGTTGGTGGTCGGTTCCGAAATTCCGAGATCCCGGCGTATAGCTGACGCGAAGAGTCCTTCAGAAGCCGTGACCCCCTCACAGTGGGTACTGATCCCATTCAAGGAACTCTGTAGGAGCGCAGCAGGATCGGTGCTTCCATCCTCAGCAGTCCACCCCGAGTACTGGTTGGCGATCATTGATTCAAGTGCGTGAATTGCACTCAAGACAAATCGGTGGCTGCCCATAAGGCCGAGGGTCGCATCGTTTGCTCCGGGTCCGGCCGAGAACGTCAATGTGGAACACGCGTTGCGTAGCTTCTCGGATTGCTTCTGGTAGTCGAAACGGTCTGGAGATTTAGGAAGCTCTTCTTTGCGCCGCATGGCGCGGCGGTATGTCAGTACCAATTCGTCTGCGACGGAGCGGGCATCCTGTGAGCATTCGAGAATCGAAGCGGCAGCCTTCGCGACGGCATCCATTCTCCAGCGCTCGTGTTCGCGCTTGTCGGCCCGCTCGATTGCTACCCGATTTGTCCGGTTGGCTTTGATTCCGATAGTCAGCGCTACAAGGGCCACTGCGAGTGAACCGAGAAAAGGAATCCACAGTGACCACCAGGAGGATGAGTTGACTATCCGCACAGGGAAGTAATCCACGACGATGACCTTGCCATGGGTCACTGACATGCTCGGCCAACCCCGCTCGTCACGCTAATCTCATGCTCTTTTCCGACTAGCAAAACGAAGAAAAGTCCGAGGTGAGCGGTGGTAACCGTCTCGACCTCGGACTCCTTTGGTGCCCCCAGTAGGACTCGAACCTACGACCTGCGGATTAAAAGTCCGTAGCTCTACCAACTGAGCTATAGGGGCGCGGCGCAGAGTCTAACGGGACCGCAGAGTCCGTGAAAACACCACCCCCACCAGAAGGGCGATTCCGATGACGGCGATGGTCCCGCCCGTGCGATGCAGACCCGGGTCGTCGATGGTTCCGCGCATGGTCAGCTCGATGACGACGGCCGCAAGGTTGGCGCCGATGTACTGGATTGTTCGGTACAGGCCGATCGCGGTCCCGACGTCGGCGGAGGTGGTCACCGAGTTGATCAGGTTCTGGTTTCCCATGTTGTTGAAGCCGTTGGGGATGCCCAGGATCGCCGCTATCAGCAGGAGTGCCACAAGGGGAGTCGAACTGGATTCGACAAAGGCGATCAGAATCCCGCCGACAGCCAACGCGGCGGTGCCGATCAGGAGGGTGATTCGTGCGCCGAATTTCCCGTACACCCTGGACGCGGACATGGTCGCGAAGATCCCGACCGCAGCGACGGGCAGCATGAAGAGCCCGGCGCTGATCGGTGACATTCCGCGGGCTACCTGTAGCCACTGGGGGAGTCCGAAGAAGATGCAGTAGAACGCTGTGTAAGTCAGCAGGGTCCGGCCGAGAGTCATGCTCAGTGCGCGGTTTCGGGCGACGGCACGGACGTCGATGAACGCCGAGGTGGTTCGACGTTCCCACCAGACGAACAGGAACGCGAAGAGGGCCGTCGACGGGACGAGATACCACTTCGCGTGCTCGGCGAGAGACAGGAGGAAGAGCATCGTCGACGTCGTCAGGGCCAGAAACAGCGTGATACCGAGTGGGTCGAGTGACTTGAACAACGCAGTGGCGCCGGCCCGGTCGGGCAGGGCGGAGGCGCTCGGAGCGGCGAAGAAGACCCATATGGCAGTGACGACGACAAGCGGGAGGTTCACCCACATGATCGACTGCCAACCGAGTGTGCCGACCAGCAACCCGCCGAGAGTAGGCCCCAGCGCGACGACCGATTGAGCGCAAATGGTGAGTGTTGCTATAGCTGAACGGGTTTGAGCCCGGTGACGGTCAGCGTATTCGCGGATGACGGTCATCGCATTCGGATACTGTGTCGCCGTGCCGATTCCGAGCAGAATTCGCGCCGCGATAAGCCAACCCAGCGACGGGGCGAGCGAGCCGAGGATCGATCCGGCAGCGATCAGACCCAATCCCGCCAGATAGACGCGTTTGGCGCCGAGGATCGATCCGAGTCGCCCCGCCGCCGGTGCCGTGACTGCAGTCGCGATGTAGAGAGCCGAGATGACCCACGCTGTGCCCGAACTGGAACCGAAGTATGTGGCGATCGGGACGATTGCCACCGCAATCATCGACGAGTTCAGTGCCTGAAGAACGGTTCCCGAACCGAGAGCAAGACTCAGTTTCAGGGGAACGGAGGCTTGGGGTGTCGACGTTTCGACGACGGCGGTCACGGGTTCATCAGTGACTCCTCTGATATCGATGTCGATGCTGGGGACGCGCCCTGGCCTAGTCTGCGCAGGATTCGGCCGGCGATCAGAAGCAAGTCACGCTCGGCTTCGGTGCACTCGGCGTCGATGACCTCGGCCAGCCACTGCGTGCGTTTGGTTCGGTCTTCGTGAAGGGTCGACGTGCCTAGTTCGGTCATCGTGACCAAGGCCGCGCGGCCGTCCGATGGATCCGCCCTTCGCGTCACCATGCCCTGTTCCTCGAGCGCGGCCACGGTCTTTGCGATGGATTGCGGTGTGACGCGCTCGAATTTTGCCAGCTCTTTTGCGGTCAACGGACCTTGTCGGTCGAGGTGGCCGAGAGCTTGGATCTGGCTCGGCGTGAGTTTGTGGTCGTGGCGTTTGGTGCGGAGACGCCGGACGAAGGCACCCAGATCGTCCCAAAGTACGTCGATCTCGTCCCGAGTCTTGCTGCGACCCTCGCCATCGTTCATTTAGACAGTCTAACTGTGTTATTTCGATGCTGCCAGCACGGTTTCGACAAAAACTGGGGAATAAACAATCGCATTAGTTGTTTAAAACCTTGGGATTGCCGTTCATCCGTCGGCGAAGCAGTTCCGTCTGCGAGGTCGGATTATCGGAATCTCGGACACGAAAAAGCTCGGATGCGCACCCCCTGCAGCGCACCCGAGCGGCCAAAACCATACCACTTGGTGTCTTTTGGGCATAAAGTCGGTTGTTGTCCCCCGAACAGCCGATTGCCTCTAGTACTTTTGGCGGGTATCGCTCTAGTCCTTACGTAGGGTGTGTTGGAGGGGATATTGTGAGGTTTCGGGGGATGACAGGCGCCGATCACGGCGATTCTGCGTACCAACTCTGCGAGAGGCACAACACCGTAAATGGCACGTCAACAAGAGCGTGCGCGGCGTACCCGCGCCGCCCTGGTCGAAGCGGCTGCAGTCGAATTCGCCAAGCGCGGCTATGCAGCTGCGTCGGTGAACACGATCCTCGAGGGCTCCCGCGCCACCAAAGGCGCCATGTATTTCCATTTCCAGTCCAAGGAAGAGTTGGCGCGAGCGGTTCTGACCTCGGCTATCGAAACCTTCACTGGAATCACTGATCGTTGGGCCAAGAGAACAGACCTCGATCCATTCGTCGCTTTGCACGGGCTTGTGCTCGACATTGCCGAGGTCTTCCGTACCGAGGTAATCGTGCAGGCGGAATTCCGGCTGATCATCGAGCCGGAGTTCTACAAGGATGTGCAATCGGGTGGCGGGCAGGTCTGGGGAAAGACCGCCTACGAGTTGGCATTGCGCGCCAAGGACGACGGTTTGCTCCGCGAAGACGTGGACCCGGAGAAATTCACGCGCGTACTGGCAGCGAGCCTTGCCGGCCAGCGGTACATGGCGGACCTGATTGCCTCGAGTGGCGATCTGGGTGTGTGGTTCGAGGAGTCCCTCGAAGTGGTGCTCGAAGCCATGGCCACACCGGAGTGGTTGGAGAAGTTTCATCGCGACGGCTGGCCACAAGTGGAGTTCCCCGACGCGGAATAGTCCACTTTTCGCCCATGACCAGGCGATTTGTGATTTCCGAACGCTGTGCCATAAGCTATCCAAGCTCCCAACGGAACGCCGTTGGGGTACTAGTTCGGAGAGATCCGGCGGGCCCCCTTCGTCTAGCGGCCTAGGACGCCGCCCTTTCAAGGCGGTAGCGCGGGTTCGAATCCCGTAGGGGGTACGTTTTGCGAAAGCGAAACGATGCAGTATGGTTTGACCCGCACGACACGCTTTGAGATGCACAAATGCCAGGCCAGGACAGTGGTTTGGGAGCGGCTCGAAGATGTAGTACGGTTTCACAGCAAGGAAAAAGCAAGGCCCTGTGGCGCAGTTGGTTAGCGCGCCGCCCTGTCACGGCGGAGGTCGCGGGTTCGAGTCCCGTCAGGGTCGCAAAGCTTTGTTCTCAATCAATTGGTTGAGAACAAAGCAATGCGATAGGCATTCGGTTCGGGTGCCGTCCGGCCAGGTAGCTCAGTTGGTACGAGCGTCCGCCTGAAAAGCGGAAGGTCGCCGGTTCGATCCCGGCCCTGGCCACCATAATTCTTATCGACAAGCTCCAATCTCATGTTCTTCGAACATAAGGTTGGAGCTTTCTCGTGCTCGGATGTCAGTCGCCGTCAACCACTCGGCCCGATCATCTCAGTTGTGCGCATCCTTTGTCTCCGTGAATGTTTCCGGTCACCGGGAACGTGCTGGGCGTCACTCCACAGAGGACATCACTATTAGCCGATTGCGGCCGATCCGTGGCTGCGTCTACTGGAAGTGAGGTGGAATCTCCGTGTCGCACTCGAGATCTTGGCGCATCGGGAAAGTCAGCCGGGTCGCCGTCGCATTGCTCGGTACCGGGGTTCTGTTGGTGGGCTGCGCGAGCAACGGTGACGACAGCGGAACCGATACGACGAATACGTCGGGGGACGTCGTGACCGGCATGGTCAACGAGCAACCGGACCCAGGCGACGCGGTCGCCGGCGGGACCATGACGTACGGCGTGCAGGTTCTCGTTCCCTCACTTGACCCGACCAAGACGGCAGCGCGCGGCGGTTCCGGCGGTGAGGCCTTTGCTGCGGTGTACGACGTCCTGATGAGTTACGACACTGCGAGCGGCGAGTTCGAGCCCAAGTTGGCTGAATCGCTCGATACCAGCGATGACGGAAGCACGTGGACGTTGAAACTTCGCGACGGTGTGAAGTTCAGCGACGGTTCCGCGCTCGACGCCAACGCCGTGATTGCAAGCATCGATCGGTACAACGCGGGCAAGGGCAATGGCGCCGAGTTGTGGCTGGCTTCGGTGGAATCGGCGCAGGCAAGCGGTCCCACGACGGTCGACTTCAAGCTGAAGACGCCGTGGATGCGCTTTCCGTCGATGCTCGCTCTCGGGCACGGGATGATCGTCGCCCCGAGTTCGCAGCAAGGCGACAAGTTCACCGCGGTGGGTGCCGGACCCTTCACCGAAGATCTCTTCACGCCGAGCGTCGAGCGAATCTTCAAGGCCAACCCGTCCTACTACGGCGGTGCTCCCAAGCTGGACAAACTGCGGATGGTTGCACTCAACGGTCCGCAGGCCAATCTCGAATCATTGAACAGCGGTCAGCTCGATGTTGCCTACATTCGCGGCCTTACTTCGGCGATCAATTCCGCCAAGTCCGCTGGTTACCCCGGCTACATCGACGTGCTCAACGCCGGTAGTGCCGAGATTGTCAACAATCGTGAAGGCCGACCGGGCTCGGATGTTCGCGTCCGCCAGGCGATCGGCTACGCGCTCGACACGACATTGATCGATCAGCGCGTGGAAAACGGTGAGGGACTGCCTGGCTCGGAGTTGTTCGGTCCGACGTCGCAATGGCACGTAGACACACCGGGTATTGCCTACGACCCCGAAAAGGCCAAGGAGCTTCTGAATCAGGCGAAGGCAGACGGATACGACGGCACTCTCGACTACGTCGTGCTCAGTGAGCCCAAGGACCACGCGATCGGTCTCGCCGTGCAGTCACTGTTGCAGGCCGTCGGGTTCGAGGTGAACTTGATCTTGGCCAACAACGCCGGCGACATCGTGCAGAACGTCTACGTCAAGCACGATTTCGACCTCGCGCACGCGGGCATCGGAATGTACGAGTCGATTCTCGATCTCGGATTGTTCTCCACGACCAACAGCACCTCGATGGCGAATACTGCTGGATATGCGAACCCGGCGATGGATCAGCTGATCGCAGATCTACAACAAGCCAAGGATAATTCGTCGACCCTGGCGATCATCGGCAAGATTCAGACGCTGTGGAACGAGACGGTTCCGTCGGCGCCGATCGGCGGGCTCACGTCGTTCTGGGCTTGGCAGAAGAACGTGCACGGTGTGGTTCCGACTGCAACCGGCATCATGCTGTTCGATCAGGCATGGATGGGCGCGAAGTAGCTTTCCAGCGCACACCGAGAGCCCCGCCCGACGCGAGTCGGGCGGGGCTCTTCGGTGTCTACGTCGGCTAGCGTTGCGCAACCCTTTCGATCAGGATGATTGTATTGAAATATGTTGTAGGTCAATATGATTCGTAAAGTGCGATTTGACTTGTTCAGCGTCGCCCGCATAGATTGCATCCACCATCCAGAGTGGCTGAGAGACCTGGCTCGATGATGCCGCAGCAACCCGCTTCGTTTGCGCAGTGTGGGTGCTACCGCCAGGACCGATGGAGGACACATGACTGTATTTGCCGTGGGTATCGAACTGGACGGCGAGGGCACTCACCCCGCTGCCTGGCGCCGAAGCTCACATCGCCCGGATCAGTTGCTCACGGGTAAGGCTGTGCGCGATCGCGTCGCGGCTGCCGAGAATGCGGGCTTCACCTTCGCGACGTTCGACGATTCCATCCTCCCTCCGAGTGGTGACGTTGTCGGCCGCATCGATGCCGTCTCCAGGGCGTCATACGTGGCGGCGACGACCAGCACGATCGGACTGGTCCCCGTCGTCGGGACCACGTACGCCGAACCGTTCCACACCTCTTCGCAATTGGCGACATTGGACTACTCCTCGCGTGGGCGTGGCGGCTGGCTTGCTGTTCCGGTCGAAGACGATGCCGCGGCGAGGGCGTGGGGGAGGGCTCCGGTAACGACGGAGTCGGCGCGTCAGCAGGAGCAGCGGGATTCGGTTACCGTCGTGACAGATCTCTGGGATTCGTGGGAGGACGACGCCGTCGTCCGTGACTATCTCAGTGGGCGTTTCCTCGAGCGTGATCGTCTGCATTACGTCAATTTCGAGGGCGACACCTTCTCGGTGAAGGGGCCGTCAATCGTTCCGCGGCCGCCGCAAGGCCAGTTGGTGGTGTTCGGCCACTACGGCGCCATCGAACCACACCAGGCCGATGTTGTTCTCGTTTCCGGTGATTCGGTGGAGGCCATTGCACAGTCGGCTGCCAAGGCGCGCGATGAGGGCGCGTCATTGGTGGTCGCCGAGGTCGATGTGGCATTCGATACGCCGAATCTGTCTGCGGCGCAGCGGTTGATCGAGCTGAACTCGTACGGGAATGCCGTCGTCACTGGCCGACTGCTCCTGGCTGCAGATCCGGGGGAAGCGGCCGTGGTTCTGAAGAAATTGGCCGGACACCTCGACGGTGTTCATTTCCACGCTCTCGTGATCGACGAGGACCTTCCGGTGCTGGCCAAATTCGTGCTTCCGGCGCTGTCGAAGTCCGGATTGACGCGACGCCCGGTTCCGGGATCGACTCTGAGGGGCAACCTCGGCCTGCAGCGGCCCGCAAATCGATTCGTCCACTCCTCCTGACTTGACTTCGCGCTAAGGACATTTCGGCTATGACTGCATCACGCTCCGCCGTACCTCGACCCGACGCACACGTTCACTTCGGCGTCTTCTTCCAAGGGGTCAACCACACCACCATCTGGTCCGATTCCTCGAGCGGATCCCAGATCGACTTCGAGACGTTTCGGCGGTTGGTACTCACCGCCGAGCGAGGTCTGTTCGACGCCTTCTTCCTCGGTGAGGGCCTTCGTCTTCGCGAGCAGAACGGCAAGATTCTCGATCTGGATATCGCCGGCCGCCCCGACGCCATTGCGCAGTTGGCCGCCCTCGCCGGTATCACCGACAAGATCGGGTTGGTCGCGACACAGAACACCACGTACAACGAACCGGCCGACCTCGCCCGTCGACTCTCCGGCCTCGATCTACTTTCCGACGGACGGGCCGGCTGGAACGCGGTCACCACTGACAACGCTTGGACGGGAGAGAATTTCCGTCGCGGTGGTTTCCTCGACCACGCCCTGCGTTACGAGCGTGCCGGGCAGTTCATCGAAACTGCACGGGCACTGTGGGATTCGTGGGCCGACGACGCGATCTCGGACTCTCGCACGTCCGAGAACTGGTCGACTCCGGGAGCCGTGAGCGACGTACGCCGCCAGGCTTCGCAGTTCGACATCACCGTGACGCCGACGCTTCCCCGCAGCAGACAGGGACATCCGGTCATCTTTCAAGCGGGCGATTCGCCGACTGGACGCGATTTCGCGGCGACGCACGCCGACGTCATCTTCTCGCGACACGGAACGCATTTCGACGGCGCGCTCGACTTCGCCGACGACATTCGGGCTCGGTTGCGTAGCGTCGGGCGACCGGAGGACGACGTCAAGATCCTGCCCAGCACGCAGATCGTGTTGGCGGAGAACGAGTCCGAGGTCGAGGAGAAGGCGCGGTGGGTCCTCGAAGGTCAGTTCACCGGTCAAACCGCACTGTCCCTCGTCGGATTGGTGTGGGGGAAGGACCTTTCCGACCGAGACCCGGACGGTCCACTACCGGAGGAAGATCCGGTTGCCCGCCCGGTGTCCGAGACGCGCGGTTCCGCACGAGACGGCAACGACCCCATTGCGATTGCACGTGAATGGCGGGCTCTCGCCGAGGCAAAGAATCTGTCCCTACGTCAGGTCGCCATCGAGACCTCGCAGCGTTCGGGTTTTGCGGGCACTCCGGGGCAGGTCGCAGATCAGTTGGTTCATTGGGTGCGCAACGGAGCTTCGGACGGCTTCAACATCTCGCCGTACCTGGTGCCGACCGGGCTCGACGAGATCGTCGACTGGTTGATCCCGGAACTGCAGGAGCGTGGGGCGTACCGCACCGAGTACTCCACGTCGACGCTGCGAGAGCACTTGGGGTTGCGACCGCCGCTCACGCGTCGGGCCGCGTCTGAAGCTGCGGGGTAACGGGTCCTGTCCCACACGGTCACGGCGGCGGCCGAATCCACCAAGCTCGATTCGGCCGTCCGCTGGGAGATCATCGTCTGCGTAGCCGCGGGCTTCACCACTCTTCTCGATTCGGCGGTGCTCGGAATCGGGGTTCCGTCGATCCGGGCGTCGCTGGGCGCGTCGACCTCCGAGGTGCAGTGGATCCTTGCGAGCTATTCGCTGACTTTCGGCTTGGCCCTTGTGCCGGCGGGCCGACTCGGTGACGTCGTCGGGCGTCGACGCTTGTTCTTGGCAGGGCTGAGCATTTTCGCGGTGATGGGAATCCTCGGAGCATGTGCGTCGGATCCGTCGATGATCGTGTTGGCTCGTCTGGGACAGGGGATCGGCGCAGGCACCATCAGTTCGCAGGTGCTCGGCATCATCACCGACCGGGTGTCCGGAAAGGCTCGGGCGAAGGCGTTAGGCGCGTACAGCACCGCGGGTGGTCTGGCCGGCGTTTCCGGACCGATCCTCGGTGGCGTTCTGCTGAAGTATTCCGACGCCGACTTCGGATGGCGGTTGCTTCTCGTTCTCAACGTGCCGTTTGCCGTGATCACTCTGATTTTGGCGTTTCGCTTTCTGCGCCGTGATCGAACTACCCGATCAGGCGCATCGATCGATCCGGTTGGGCTGTGTCTGCTGGCGACTACGACCGGGCTCCTGCTGTGGCCCATCGTGACCCGAACCAGTGTCACTGTGGCTGCGGCTTTCCTGATCGGTGCGTTCGGCGCTGCCGTTGCCTTCTGGTTCTGGGAACGTCGGTACGCCGAGCGCGGCGGGACGCCGGTACTGCTTCCGTCGTTGATCGCCTCACGGGGCTTCCGACTGGGTACGACGGTTGCACTCTTCTGGTTCGGATCCATCCTCGCCGTCAACGCGGTGCTCAGCCTCTACCTGATCGAAGGTTTGGGCTTCGCCCCGCTGAGTGCGGCGTTGATCATGACCGGTAGCTCACTCGCGATGGCATTGACGTCGGCTTTCGGATGGCGGCTGGTTGCCAGGTTCGGCCGAAGTGCAGTGGTTTTTGCCATAGTCGGCGAGATCCTTGTCATCCTCGGGTACATCGCAGCGGTCAATCTGATTCCGCGGGAACATCTGATCCCGGTGCTGGTGGTCCTGGCGGTGTTGTCGGGAGTTGCCAGCGGGTTGGTCGACGCGCCCAATCGGGTGCTGACTCTCGAATATGCACCGCCGGGCGCGAACGGTGTTGCGGCGGGTTTCCTTCAACTGTCTCAGCGCCTGTCAGCGACCATCTCGCTGGCCGCGGTATCGGGGTTGTATCTCGGTGTACTCGGATCGTCGCCCGACGGATACGGACGTGCGTTCGGGATCGCGCTTGCCGTCTGCGTGGTCATGTTGACGCTCTCGTTGGCGGGGGCGGTGGCAGACCGACGCCGGCGAAGGACGTGACCTGGTATTTCGTGGGTCTCCATGGACCTCGGGAGGCCGAGCCCGTGTGACTCATGGGACTTGTGTTACCCATGGGTTAGGAGTCGTGGGACGATACTTGTGTGGTGACCGGTCGCAGTGAAGACAAGCCCAACGGTCGCGGGAGTGGAGAGCCAGTTAACTCACCCCGTGGATCGTCGGACAAACGTGACCGCACATCGACACCCTTCCGCGCTCGAACGGCGATGTGGACGAATCGGCCACTGTTCGATTTCCATATGATCGTCGGTCTGGTCGTGCTGATCGTCGCGTTCGGACTGCTGATGGTGCTGTCGTCTTCGGGTGTCGA
This sequence comes from Rhodococcus sp. IEGM 1406, assembly GCF_030056745.1. NCBI lineage: Bacteria > Bacillati > Actinomycetota > Actinomycetes > Mycobacteriales > Nocardiaceae > Rhodococcus > Rhodococcus sp. IEGM 1406. The sequence goes on from NZ_JASHKO010000001.1 coordinate 1,211,779, forward strand.
ATCCTATGTTCTGTCCGGGACGTCCTACGCCCGCTTCTGGCCGCAGTGCATGTTCGCAGCGATCGGTTTGGTGATGTTCGTGGCGGTCGTGCGGTTGCCGACCGAAACGATGCGTAGAGCCTCACCATGGCTGCTGATCCTGTGTCTTGTTCTGCTTGTCCTGGTGCTGATTCCAGGTATCGGCTCGGAACAGATGGGTGCTCGCAGCTGGTTTGTGATCGCGGGTATTTCCTTCCAGCCTTCGGAGCTGGCCAAACTTGCTCTGGCGATCTGGTCCGCGGCGACGGTTGCGTCGTTCATGAACGCGCGGATGGATGTCAACCGTGCGCTGCCGGTGATCGGCGGTACGACGCTGCTGGTTCTGGTTCTGGTGGTGTTGGAGAAGGACCTCGGAACCACGATCACCATCGGCATCATCTTCATGTCGGTGCTGTGGTTCGGGCTGTTCCGGATGAAGACGTTCATCAGCCTCACGCTCGGTTCCGCAGTCGCATTTCTCGTGCTCGGGCTTACTGCTGGTTACCGCTCGGATCGCATCAAGGCTTTCCTCAATCCTGATCTCGACCCGCAAGGCTTGAACTTCCAGAGCACTCAGGCCAAGTACGCCTTGGCGAACGGCGGCATCTTCGGTCGCGGTCTGGGGCAGTCCGACGCCAAATGGAGTTACCTCCCGCAGGCGCACAACGACTTCATTTTTGCCGTGATCGGTGAAGAGTTGGGTCTGGTCGGTGCGCTGATCGTCGTTGCTCTCTTCGCCGCGGTTCTGATCGTCGGACTGCGAATCGCGAAGCGGTCGACCGATCCGTTCCTCAAGGTCATGACGGCGACAGCAACGACGTTGATCGTCGTGCAGGCGTTCATCAACATCGCCTACGTCGTTGGCCTGATTCCGGTGACCGGGCTGCAACTACCGCTCATCTCGGCGGGCGGAACGTCGATGATCACCACCTTGCTGATGTTCGGGCTCATCGCGCACGCAGCCTTCCGTGAGCCCGAGGCTGTCGCCTCGGCCGAGAGCAGCGGTCGCGGTTGGATTCCGCTGGTCTTCGGCAAGCCTCGGTTCGGCATTGCCAAGAAGCCACAGACTGACCGACGTCGGCCGCCTGCTCGCCGCGCCCAGCCTGCCCCTACTGGTCAACGCCGACCGGAGCGACGGGCGCCGCAACCCGACAGGCGCCGGACTCAAGCGCCGGGCCGACGCGCACCGTCGCGCGACTGGTCGGAAGATCCACGTAGACGCGGCCGATCCGATCGGCCGCGGCGCGCTTCCTGATCTCGGCCAGTCTTACTGGCGGCCAGCTCGGAAGCGGGCAGTCATGCACCCGACGATTGCGTTGGGCGGCTACATTGGGAGTCGGCAAAACGACGTCTAATTAGGGTTGTGGACATGGCAGGTGGCGACAAGGCAGACCAGTCGGTGGTCGAACGTAGCTCGGTGACCGGACGTCGTACGACGCCGTCGCAACGAGCGCGTTTTCGCCGGATTGTCGACGCCGCAATGGAATCCGCCTCCGAAGGCGGCTACGACGCGGTGCAGATGCGATCGGTCGCCGATCGCGCCGGCGTCGCGATCGGCACTGTTTACCGGTATTTCCCGTCCAAGAACCACATGCTCGTCGTCGCATTGTTGTGGATGTTCGAGGGTTTGCGTGACAGATTCCAGGACTTTGTAATCCCGGGCGAGACTCCGTCGGACCGAATTCTGTTTGTGCTGCGCAAGAATACGGAGGTCCTCGAGACCGATCACCTCCGTTACGAAGCGTTGGTTCGGGCGTACATGTTCGCGGACGCATCGGCGACTCCGGAACTCAACGCGCTCGGTGGGGTCGTGACCGAGATGTTCGCGAAGGCGATCGGCGTCGAGGAAGTCTCGCAACAGCAGATGGATGCGGTGAAGGTCATCGACGACGTCTGGATGTCGAGTCTGGTCTCGTGGGTTGCCGGCCGGATGACGACGGACGAGGTGATGGCGCACCTCGAACTTGCCGTGCGACTGGTCTTTCGCAAGTTGGGTGGATAGCGCTCAGACGGTGTAGCCGCCGTCGACGTTGAGCTTTTGACCGCTGATGAATCCGGCCGCGTCGCTTGCGAGGAAACATACTGCTTCGGCGATGTCGACAGCTGATCCGAAGCGCTTCAACGGAATTCGGCTCATTGTCACGTCGAGTGCGCTCTGGTCGAGTTCGGCGGAGTTGATCAGTCGCTCCGCCATTCCGTCCGTCAACATGCCTGGTCCTACCGCGTTGAACCGAACGCCGTAGCGTCCTTCCTCTGCGGCGAATCCGCGAACAAGTTGTTCGACAGCCCCTTTGGTGCCTGCGGAGAGTCCGTCGCGCACGGGAAAACGATCCGTTGCCGCGGTTGTCACCGCTACCACCGAACCCGAAGATGCCCGCAGCGCAGGCAGGGCGGTGTGGACGAGTGTGAAGAACGCCGCGGCTTCCTGGTTCAGTTGTTCGGTGAAGAACGCCGGCGTCACGCGTGAGAGGTGCGTCATCGGGACGTGCGGTCCCGCAGCGTGGACCAGTGTCGTCAACGCTCCCAGATCACTGACCGCATCGCGGACGGCGGAGCTGATCGACAACTCGTCGGTCAAGTCGAGAGAGTACGAGTGGGCGAGCACGCCATGCGCTCGAATCTGCTCGCTCAGTTGCTCGGCAGCGTCCTTGTTGTTTCGGTAGGTGAAGGCGACGTCGTGCCCGCGGTCGGCGAGAGTCAGGGCGATCGCTGACCCGATTCCACCGGTTCCGCCGCTGACAAAAGCGGTGCGTACTGCGCTCACAATGCCTCCAGAGGTGTGCGTTTCATAACCTAGCAAATGCTTGGTTGGGTTATGTCAGGGAATATATCAGTACGCGAAGGACAGGCTCAGATTGCTATCGCAACCGGACTGATCGTCCTAATCTGTTGCCATGTCCGGAGACAGTGTGCAGTTGACCGACGGGGCGCCCGGTGGGGAATCGGAACCTCACGCACCGAGTTTGAACAATCGCCTGAATTGGCTGCGTGCAGGTGTTCTGGGGGCAAACGACGGAATCGTCTCGACCGCAGGCCTCGTGGTCGGTGTCGCGGCAGCCACAACCGAGCGCTCCGCGATCTTCACGGCCGGTTTCGCTGGCCTGGTTGCCGGCGCTGTGTCCATGGCGTTGGGTGAGTACGTCTCGGTCAGCGCTCAGCGAGACACCGAACGCGCACTCCTGCAGAAGGAGAAGAAGGAACTCCTCGAGACACCGGAGGCGGAACTCCAGGAACTGACCGAGATCTACGAGAACAAGGGATTGAGTCCGGAGACGGCCCGCCGCGTCGCCGAAGAATTGACCGAGCACGATGCTTTTGCGGCACACGTCGAAGTCGAATTGGGTATCGACCCGGACGATCTCACCAATCCATGGCATGCGGCGATTTCGTCGGCAATCTCGTTCACGATCGGCGCGGCGATCCCGTTGGTCGCAATCCTGTTGCCGCCGACGGGTATCCGCGTCCCCATCGCCTTCTTCGCAGTGCTGATCGCACTTGCACTGACCGGGACGATCAGCGCGACGCTCGGCGGAGCCCGCAAGACCAGAGCGGTGCTACGAGTGGTGATCGGCGGCGCGCTCGCGATGGCTGTGACCTACGGAGTAGGTCAGCTGGTGGGGACGGGCCTCACCTGACCCCTGCTGTGCGCCTTTATTAACCGCGGGGGGTTAATAAAGGCGCACAGCAATTCAGGCGCGACAGATCATGACCGGCCCTGGCGCATGGTGCAGCAGATTCTGGCTGGTCGAGCCCATCACGGCGGCGGCCATCGCACTGCGGCCGTGGCTTCCGACAACTATCAACTGCGCATCGTCGGCGTACTTGAGCATGACGGGGGCGGCGGCGCCGGGTTCACTGATGCGGGTGACCGGCACGTCCGGGTACTGATCGGCCATGCCGGCCAGGTTCTCTGCCAGCAGTGCTGATTCCTCCTGCTCGACGGCCTCCCAGTCGATGAGGATTCCCGCTCCGCCTTCGCGGAAGGTGGACGAGCCCTGCCAGGTGTGGACCGCGATAAGCGGCGCGTCGAACTGATCGGCATAACGAAACGCGTACTCGACGGCCTTCTTGCTCAACGCACTTCCGTCGACTCCGACGATGACGGGACGTTGATCCGGACCGGGATTCTCCGCCGAACCACGCCAGACGGTGACCGGACAGGTTGCGTGATTTGCCACCTTCAGTGCGGTCGATCCGAGCAGCCGCGAGCGCAGTGCACCGGATCCGGTCGACCCCATCACGATCAGGCGTGCGGTACCCGAGGATTCGAGGATGTGCGTCGACGCCGGGCCCGGTGCGATCTCGGATTCGATGGTCAGTTCCGGGAATTCAGCTGAAATCACCGCGGCGGCGGCATCGACGATCGCTTCGCCGTCTTCGCGGATCTGGCTGAGGAACTGCGACTGCAACATCACTGCAGCGGGACTGTAGATCGGACCCTCCTGCGGCAGGGCATGCGCCAGAATCAGTCGTGAGTTCACCGCGTTCGCGACCGAGGCTGCCCACCGGGCCGCCGCCGTCGAGGCCTCGGATCCGTCGATACCGGCGACGACGTCCTGGTGTCCTGCAAGTGTGTTCATGTCTACTCCTCTGAAATGATCGAGATCGGTCGACTGGTTACAGCCTGGTCACCAGAGTGACGACGCTGATTTGACGGCTTCCTTCCACGTCTTGCGGAGCAGTGTTGATTGCCCGTCGGCGATTTCCAGTTCTCGTCGGTAGGCCATGCCCAATCCAAAACTGGTGAGCGAGGTGTGCTCCTGCTCCGCAGCAATTTCGAGCAGATGATGTTGGGCTACAACGGAATCCTGATGCTCGCCGAGAACGTCCTGGAAGTGGCTGAAATGCTTCAAGGCACGCTTGGCCCGGCTCTTCGACACCGGTTCCATGACCTCGATCGCGTACTTCATCCGCTTGGCGCCCTTGCGTGCGCGGTGCATTCGCTCGTCACGCTCGGTGCGGGTATCGGCATCGAAGACGTGATCGACCCGCTTACCGACCTTGTGAGCTAGATGGCGCAGGGTATGAGCCAACTCTCGCGCCGACGCCTTCTTTCCTACACGGTGGGCGGCAGTGTCGAATTCGAGGTCGCCGACGTACTCGTCGAGTCGATCGAGCAGTGTGGTGTAGCGCTCGGAATCGAGCGCTTCGAGGGCGGTTTCCTGTGCGGTTTCACCGCGGGCCGAGAAGTACTCGTCGATTCGAGCGCACACTGCTTCTCGCTCGGGCATCTCGTCGATTTCACCGAGTCGTTCCACGAGACGCTCCCACTGGACCTCGACGTCGCGGGCGTCACCGAACTTTCCACCGATCCACCGAAGATCCGTGATGAGATCGTCGGCCTTGGGGGAGTGACCGGCGTACGACTGTAGAGCGCTGCGGATACGACGTGCTGCGACCCGGAAGTCGTGAACGGCTTCGTCGTCGGCGCGGCGCGTGCCGAGATCCGCGGCGACCAGTGCGCGCAGTTGTTCGATGAGGTAATTACGCAACAGAATTCGCGGATTCGACGCTTTGCCAGTGGTGACCTCGTGGCCGACGTATGGAGTGACCGAAGTGCCCAGTGCTCGTTTGAGTTTGGACGGACTCGCAGAACGCTCGAGCCCCGCGTCCAGTAGAACCGACTCGATTGCATCGGCCAGGGCTTGCCCGCCTGCGCCTTGTTCGACCTCGACTTCCTGCCACGTCGACTCACCGGAACCGTCTGCCTTGCAGGCGATGACGGTGTCGGAGACCACTTCGGCAAGCAGGACACCGTTTTCGCCGTTGAGTCTGGTGCGCTCCCGATCGGTGATGATCAGGGCGACCGGCACCAGATCGTGACCGCGGATGACCGCCCGGATCAGACTCGCCAGCGGCGAGGGCACATCGGTGCTCTCGTCCGGGGGAAGCTGGATTTCGGTTCTAGTGTCCTCGCCTGCGGGAAGTTTCATGTGCCACCCCGCGTCGTCGCCGCCCTCACGCTTGCGCAGCGTGATCTTCTCGGCGAGCAACCGGTAGTCGGCGGTGTCGAAGTAGGTGGCAGAGAGCTGTATCGAGTCGTGGACCGGTTCGCCGACGACACCGGGAAGTCCACCCAGCGCGGGAACTTCCTGCTCGGCCGGCGCCTCGTACTTGCGCTCGATCTCCCGTACGGCTTCGGGTACGACGGCGGTCTTGCTCATCTGGTCTCCTCTTGCGGTGCGGTCTGCGCTTCCATCCTCCCGGTATCGGAGGCGCAGTGGAAGGGTCCGGGGTCCCTACGGCGAGTCGCCACGGCCTGATTCGTCCGGCCAGGACAGGGTCCGCCGACTTTCGAACCGTTGCAGCCGGCCGGTCGTGGGATCCTCGAACTCGAGAACCTTCGACAGCAGGCGCAGCGGGTTCGAATAATCCTCTGCGGCAACGTCGTAGAAGTCGGGATAGAAGTTGTCGCCGTGGATCGGGAGCCCGAGCGAGGTCATGTGCAGGCGAAGTTGATGGGTCTTGCCGGTATGGGGAGTCAACCGGTACCGCGCGAAGCCGTCTCGCGTCTCGATCAGTTCGATCCGCGACTCGCTGTTGGGTTCGCCCTCGATCTCCGCGGCCTTGAGCACGCCGCGTTCTTTCACGATGCGACTGCGCACGATCACGGGAGTGCTCACCTGCGCGTCGTAACGCGCGATGGCCTCGTATTCCTTGGTGACGCGACGCTCGGCGAACATGGTCTGATAGCCGCGCCGGGCCGCCTGATGCACGGTGAACAGCAGCAGTCCTGCCGTGACGCGGTCGAGGCGATGCGCTGGACTCAACTCCGGCAGATCGAGATCCCGACGCAACCGCACCAAGGCCGATTCGGCGATGTATCGCCCGCGGGGCGTGCTCGCGAGAAAGTGCGGCTTGTCCACGACCAGGATGTTTTCGTCCCGGTAGAGGATGTCGATCTCGAACGGCACCCGCGCTTCGACGGGAGCGTCGCGGTACAGGTAGACGAAACGCCGGGGGGCGAAACCGCTCGTCTCGGTGATCGCGACGCCCTTCTCGTCGACGACCTCCCCGGCTGCGACTTTCTCCCGTAGGCGGACGGCGTCCTGGGGAAACCGTTCGAGCAGGTAGTCGAGCGTCGTCGCCCACATGCCGTCGTCTGGCTGACGGATGCGACTCGGGTTCAGGCCGTCGCGGACGGGAAGGGGAGATCGTGACACATCTTCAAAGCTAGCCGTCCGGGCGGCATCGAGACCTATTGACGACATATGGGACGGAAGTTACTATCCGGTAAGTTCGTGACGCCGGTCACTGTCGTGGGGGCAGGGCTGGGTCATCACAACAGAAAATTGGGGTTTTCGTGAGGACACGACTTCTACGTCGAAGGTCGACAACGATTGCGGTGGGGCTGTGCGTCGTGGGATTGACGGTGCCGAGCGCCGTCGCTTCCGCGGATCCGACGGGAGGGTCGGACGGACAGACCTGGCTCGCGGCCACGGAGACTGCGCCGCAGTATCCGGGCGTCTCCGTCGAGTGGGACGTACCCATCACGATGAGTGACGGCACGGTTCTGCAGGCAAATGTGTACCGACCGGCGGATGCGTCCGGGCGCGCTGTGGAATCGAAGGCGCCTTCGGTTCTCAACATAACTCCGTACACGAAACTGCTGGACACGTTGGTGGATTCAGCTCTGTCGATCCCGCAGGTGGGTGAGACGTTGATGGACGTGGCGAACTCGCTCGACCTCGCGGCGCCGTTCGACGGAGTCTCGGAGTTGACGGGCGTCATAGCCGGCGGAGGCGCCAGGGTTCTCGGCGTCAACCGTGATCTGGTCCAGAACGGATACACGCAGGTAGTGGTCGACGCTCGTGGAACCGGCTTCTCCCAAGGTAATTGGGACGTGCTCGGCAAGCGCGAGCAACAGGATTCGGTCGAAGTCATCGATTGGATGAGCAAGCAGGGGTGGTCCGACGGCAAAGTGGGGATGGCCGGAATCTCGTACTCCGCGATCAACTCCGTACAGGCCGCGAGTAACAATCCGCCTGCGTTGAAGGCAATCTTCCCGGTCGAACCAGGCAACGATCTGCTACGCGACATCGTCGGAACCGGTGGCGGACTCGGAGTCGGGTTCATGCCGTTGTGGCTGACCGCGGTCAACGGGCTCAAACTCATTCCGAACGTTCAGGACATCCTGCAAGGCAACTTCGATCCACTGTGGTTGGCGAGCCGCCTCGAGGATCCCGGCACCCTGATTCCTGAACTGGTACAAGCGATGACGGCCCAGAGAATCGAGGACGTGTCACCGTCGACTCTGCAAGTCGCACAGGACGGTCAGTTCTATCAGGACCGATCCGCTGACGTCGGCAACATCACTGTTCCGACGATGGTCTACGGCGGTTGGCACGACATCTTCGCCAACAGCGAGCCGCGGATCTACAACGGAATCGATCTGCCGGCCGGGCAGAAGCAGTTGATCATGGGCAACGGCTATCACGTCACTCCCGGTGGAGGATTCGGCAAGGACGGTGCGCCGCCTCGCCTCGACGTACTCGAACGCGCGTGGTTCGACAAGTGGCTCAAGGGCATCGACAACGGAATCGAGCGATACGGTCCGGTGACGATGTTCCAGCAAGGTGGCGGATGGATCACGGATGATCAGTTCCCGCGAGCGGGCGCGACGTACGAACGTATGTATCTGAACTCCGCGCCCAGCGGAACTGCCGCACACGCGGCCTACGACGGTTCACTGACCAGTGACCAGCCCAGTGCCGCAGCGCGATTGACAGTCGCACCCGGACTGCGAGGCTTCTGCTCCGGTGACGGAACTCAGGGCACTGCCGGGATCTCCGTGGTGCTCGGTGCGTCGTGTTCCAAGGATTCCCGATTCCAGGAAGCGGAGGGTCTGACGTTCACCGGTGAGGCAGTCACGGAGCCGACCTCACTCTCGGGCCCGATCAACGTCCACCTCGAGACAGTCCTGGACGTGACGGACGGATTCTGGGCAGCGACGGTCAACGACGTAGCGCCGGACGGAACATCGACACCGATCACGAACGGCGCTCTGACTGCGTCGCTCCGGGCGGTCGACGATTCCAAGAGCACTCGCTCGGCCAACGGTGACTACAGTGAACCGCACCACTATCTGACGATCGACACGCGTCAGCCGGTGGTTCCCGGTGAGGTCACCGCCGTCGACATCAACATGCTCCCGACCGACGCAGTGCTACAACCCGGTCACCGGCTCCGCGTCGACGTCTACGCTGCCAGCGTGCCGCGATACCTGGCGCTCGGGCCGATGCTTGCCGACAGCCAACTGAAGCCGCAGCACATCGAATTGGCTGCGGATCGGCCGAGCTTCGTCAACGTTCCGTTCGTAGGGGGTCGCTGACCCGGACTGGATCGGCGGCGTGAGAACCTGCGGGCTCGCGGACGTTCTGCGAAGATCGTCCGATGACAGAATCCCGACTCTCCGCCGCCGTCCACGATCGTCTGGACGGACTTCTGGATCCGGTGGACGAGCGGCTCGCGGCGCAGTACCCGGGAAACCGTGACGAGATCCAGCCCGTGCACACGATTTACGTCAGTGCCGCGGATGCAACCGTCGACACCCCTCGTCTCTGGGGTGAGCAGGCGATCGCGCTTCTCGATTCCCATGCGCATGTGTTCGCCGATCTCGACACGGAGAATGCGCTCGCAGATGTGCGAGTTCAACTCGGCCGCAAGCCGGTCCAAGACTTTCGGATCGATTTCGAGGACGGGTACGGACGCCACAGCGACGAAGAAGAAGACGCAGCAGCGACGTCGGCCGGGCGGACACTTGCAGCGTTGAGCGCTGATCCTGCCGGGCCGAACTGGGGCGGCATCAGGTTCAAAGGGCTGCCGGCCGGTGAGCGTCGACGCTCGATCAGGACGCTCGAGCTTGTGCTCGACGCGGCAGGCGGAGTGCCGGACGGATTTGTCTTCACCGTTCCCAAACTGCGCGCGGTGGAGCAGGTCACGGCGACGGTGGTGCTCTGCGAAGAACTGGAGAAGGCGCACGGACTCGAGACCGGTTCGCTTCGGTTCGAGCTGCAGATCGAGAGCCCGCAGGCGGTCATCGCTGCCGACGGAACTGTGGCAGTTGCTCAGGCCATCCATCGCGGTGCCGGCCGTCTGACCGGTTTGCATTACGGCACTTACGATTACAGTGCGGCTTGCGGAATTGCATCGCGTCATCAGTCGCTCGAACATCCGGTGGCAGACCACGCAAAGGCTCTCATGTTGGCTGCTGCCGCGCAGACCGGCGTCTGGGTGTGCGACGGGTCAACTCAGGTCGCGCCCGTCGGGAGCGCCACGGCGATCCGCGACGCGATCACTCGGCACCATCGCCTCGTCACGCGGTCCCTTGAACGCGGTTACTACCAGGGGTGGGACATGCACCCCGGGCATCTGGTCACCCGCTGGCTCGCCACGTTCGGCTTCTACCGCAACGCGCTCGGCGCCGCTGCCCCGCGCATCCAGTCGTACCTGGGGCGCCAAGGTGGCGACGTGATGGACGAACCTGCAACTGCCCAGGCGCTGGCAGCGGTGGTACTGCGTGGGCTCGACGCGGGGGCTTATCCAGAATCCGACGTTCTCCGGCTCGCCCCGAGCGCGGACACCAACGCACTCCACCACCTCGTAGGACGCACCACACCGATCACAGGAGAACACTGACCGATGAGCACCACCGAATTCACCTTGCTGCCCGACCTGGCACTGCGCACCCTCGGCGGAGCCGTCATCTGGGCGAACGACGAGGCATTCGCCGAGCGCGAGGCCCTGATCCGACCAGGTAAAGCCGGATACCAGCCGGCGACGTTCGGACACAAGGGGCAGGTGTACGACGGTTGGGAGACGCGTCGTCGCCGTGTGGCAGGCCATGACGAGGCGATCGTGCGCCTCGGTGTTCCTGGAGTGGTGCGAGGCGTCGTGGTCGACACCGCGTGGTTCAAGGGCAATTACCCGCCCGAGATCTCGGTGGAAGCAATCTCCGTCGACGGGTATCCGGATCCCGTCGACCTGGCCGGATCCGGCGAGTGGACAACCATCGTCGAACGCTCGACCGTGCACGGTGACTCGGAGAATCCGTTCTCGGTGGTTTCGGAGGATCGATGGACGCACGTCAAGCTGACCATTTATCCGGACGGCGGCGTTGCGAGATTCCGTGTTCACGGTGAAGCACGGCCAGACCCGCGTTTCCTCGATGCCGGGCCGTTGGACCTTGCAGCACTCGAAAACGGTGGCCGCGTGACCGATTGCTCCAACATGTTCTACAGCTCACCGCAGAACATTCTGTTCCCCGGACGCGCTGCTTCGATGGGGGACGGGTGGGAGACCGCCAGGCGCCGCGACGACGGAAACGACTGGGTGCAAGTACAACTCGCGGGTGAAGGCGTGTTGAGTTTCGTCGAGATCGACACCTCGTACTTCCTCGGAAACAGTCCAGGTGAGGGCGCTCTGACCGGCCGAACTCCGGAAGGGGAGTGGTTCGAACTGTTGCCGCGTACGACGCTGCGTCCGGACACGCGCCATCGCTTTCCGATCGATTCCGAAGTTCCGGTCACCGATGTTCGTCTGGACATCTTCCCGGACGGTGGCCTGGCGCGGCTGAGAGTATTCGGCGTACTCACCGACGCTGCTCGCGCTGTGATCTCCGGGCGCTGACGGTAAAGTTGTTGCCATGAGCGACTATCCGCGCGACGACTATCCCCGGGACATGGTGGGGTACGGCCCTCATCCGCCGCATCCGCACTGGCCCGGCGACGCGCGGATAGCGGTTCAGTTCGTACTCAACTACGAAGAGGGAGCCGAGAACAACGTCCTCGACGGGGACGCGGCTTCGGAGACTTTTCTGTCGGAAATGACTCCGGCGGAAGCATTTCCGAATCGACACATGAGCATGGAATCGCTGTACGAGTACGGCTCCCGGGCCGGGTTGTGGCGTGTCCTGCGGACCTTCGAGCGGCGAAACCTGCCTCTCACAGTCTTTGCGGTGGCGCGGGCAATGCAGCGTAACCCGGAAGCAGTCAGTGCTTTTCAGGAGTTGGGTCACGAGATCGCGTGTCACGGATTACGTTGGAAGTCTTACCAATCCGTGGACATCGAGCGTGAACGCGCCGACATGGCCGAGGCAGTCCAGATTCTGCAAGATCTGACGGGTTCGGCGCCTCTCGGTTGGTATACCGGACGCGATTCACCGAACACCCGCGAATTGGTGGTCGAGCACGGCGGCTTCGTCTACGACTCCGATTCGTACGCCGACGATCTGCCGTACTGGGTAGACGTTCCGCGTGGCACAGAGTCGGTGAAGCATCTCGTCGTTCCGTACACGCTCGATACCAACGACATGCGTTTCGCCTCTCCAGCAGGATTTCCCAGCGGCGATCAGTTCTTTGCGCACCTACGTGACGCCTTCGACGTGCTGTATGCGGAGGGAACGGCCGGATCACCGAAGATGCTCTCCGTCGGGTTGCACTGCCGCATAGTCGGACGCCCTGCCCGAGCTGCCGCCCTCGAGCGTTTCCTGGACCATGTGCAGTCACACGAAAAGGTCTGGATCTCGCGGCGAATCGACATCGCCGAGCACTGGAAGACCATTCACCCCGCGTAATGCGGGGCTATTTGCGCGCCTCGATCAGAAATCGACTCGAGTACGCGACAAAAGATCCGTCTCGACGGATCTGCTGATCGAGTTCCCGGAGCCGGTCCAGATACTGCGCGACGGTGAATCCCGGAACCATCCAGATCACCTTGCGTAAGAAGTAGACAACGGCGCCGATATCGAAGAATTCCATGCGCAGACGCTCGAAACGAAGGTCGACGACGGTGAGCCCGGCCGCAATCGCGTCGGCGCTTTCGTCCTCGTAGTGCCGTCCGCGACGAGCCTGCGGCTGAGGACCGAGGAAGAACTCGACGAGTTCGAACACGCTGGCGTGACCGACATGTTGAGCGAAGTACGTTCCTCCCGGTTCGAGTACCCGAGCGATCTCGGCCCACCACACCGTCGCAGGGTGTCGACTGGTCACCAGATCGAAAGCCGAATCGGCAAACGGTAGCGGTGGCTCGTCCGGATCCGCGACCACCACCACACCTCGGGGACGCAGAAGCGCGGTGGCCTTGGTTACGTTCGGTGGCCAGGATTCGGTTGCCGCCATCACCGGCGGGAGTGTCGGTGCAGCGGCGAGGACTTCGCCGCCGCCGGTCTGGATGTCCAGCGCAGCGCCGGCACCACCGAGACGTTCACCTATCAACCTCTGATACCCCCACGACGGACGCTGCTCCGTGGCGCGCCCGTCGAGCCACGAGAAGTCCCACCCGTCGACGGAGGCGGATTCGGCTTCGGCGACAAGTTCCTCGAAACTTCGTGACGTCCTCTCAGGCGTTCCTTGCGACATCACATCATCATCGTCGCGGAGCGTCGACGGTGCCAGTTTTTTACGGCTACTTCGGGGTGGCACCGAGCATCGGTGCGAGTTGTGTGGCAATCGGGTTCAGGTTGAGCTTGTCCGGGTCCACCTTGGGCTTGCTGTCCCACGGTTGCGAGGTGTTCGGGTCGGCGAACGCGATGCGGTTGGCGCTCCGAACTCCCGTTTCGCTGCCCTGGGGTGCCTGGCAGTTGGCGGCTGTGTTCAACGGGAAGTTCTGCGTCGTGTCGTCGAAGTTCGGGTCCTTGCGCTTCATCTCGTCGAGGATCGCCATGGTCCCTTCGTAACCGACGGTGCACGAGAGCGGGTTGTTGGTCTCGAGTACCAAGCCCAGATGTACTGTGCCGTCTCCCGGTGCAACGGTGGGCGCCGCCCCGGCGAGGGCAGGCAGGAAGAGCAGGAAGGGCTGCAGCGAGGGCAGTGTCGGGGCGGCTGCCGCTGCAACGGCGGAGAGGTTGGAGAGGTTGGTCGTGAGCGCGGGGCCGGCTTCGGTGACGAGAGAGCCGACTTGTTCGCTGGCCGGTATGCCGTTGTCGATCACGCGTCGGATGTCGGGGTCGCTGGTGCGCAATTGCGCAGTCAGTGCGTCGAGGTCGGTGCTGAACTGCTTGATCGCCGACGATTGATCGGACTGGGTCGTGAGTACCGTCTGGCTGTCGCGGATCAGTCCGAGGGTCTGGGGAAGGGTGTCGAGGCCCGACTGGGAAATCCCCGACAGCGAGTCGGCAAGTACCTGCAGATCTTCGCCCTTGCCGTTGAATGCCGCGCCGAGTTCCTTCGCGACGGTGTGGAGTGCGTCTACCGGAACGGAGTGCACCAGACCGTTCGCGCTGGTCAAGACGTTCTCGATGGGGATCGGCGTGGTGGTGTCGCCCACGGCGATCACCGAGCCGTCTTCGAGGAACGGGCCCTGGTCGGTATCGGGCTGAAGGTCGACGTACTGCTCGCCGATGGCTGAGCGATTGGCCACCACGGCTCGCGCGGATGCGGGAATCTGTGGAGCACTGCTGTCGATCAACAGGTCGACTTCGATTCCGTCGGACGTGAGCGACATGTCGCCGACGCGTCCGACGGGTACACCGCGATAGGTCACTTCGGCGTTGGTGAAGATGCCACCGGACGTCGCCAGTTCGGTTTTGACCGTGTATTGGCCGAATCCCAGAAGATTGTCCAGCCGTACGTATTTCGCTCCGACATAGATCAAACCCAGGAGCGCAACCACGACGAGTGCGACCAGCTGCCACTTGGCGAGCTTCGACATTACCATGTGGGGACGGCCCTGAACTGATGCGGTGTGTTCATGGTTCGACTCCCGAATGACTAGCCGGGTACGGCTGGTGTTGAGCGAATTGTGTTCACCCGCGAGCATTCTCGGGCGAACCGGAAACTTCCGGCAATTCGTTGTTGGCGATAACTATAAACAAGTCGTCACAGATAGAAAGTCGGCGCTGAGATTTCCGCAGGTCGTCGAAACGTAAGTGGCACAGCTCACTTCGAATGCGTCGATGTGACGTACGTAGCTTTGCGTCCGAATCGGGCTTGACTTCGCCGAACATATCCACAAAAGTAGATGCGTTCCGGTTGGCGGAGAGAAGGGGTGCGGTCCATGGATGCTTTGGCGATCTTCAAGGCGCTGTCCAACCCGACTCGTCTGCAGATCTTGGAGTGGCTCGCGCATCCGGCGAAGTATTTCGACGAGGACTCGTACACGCAACAGGATCTCGGGTTTCACATCGGAGTCTGTGTCGGTGACATTCAGGGGCGATCGGGACTTGCCCAGTCGGTGATCTCGGGGTACCTGCAGGGCATGAAAGATGTGGGTCTGCTCGAGTCCGAGCGCATCGGGAAGTGGACGTACTACCGACGAAACGAAACCGTGATCGGCGAGTTCAGGGAATTCGTTCGCGAAAAGCTGTAGCGGTCGGATTGCCCTCGTCGGCCGGTTTTGCTCAATCAAACATATCTATATATCTAGATATGTATCTGTCTTGTGTGGCGTAGTAGTAAGGAGTGTGTCGTGAAGTCGAAATTGTTGATACCGGTTCTGGCGTTGGGTGTATTCGGAATCATCACTACGGAGATGGGCATTATCGGGGTTCTGCCTCAGGTCAGCGAAAAGTTCGGTATCACCGCGTCCACTGCCGGATGGTTGGTCGGTGTGTTTGCGCTCGTCGTGGCGGTGACCGGTCCGTTCACGACGCTGATCACCTCGGGAATCAACAGGAAAACCGTTCTGTTGGTGGCGATTGCAGTCTTTGCGGTCTCCAACATGGTGTACGCGAGCACGTCGAGTTTCGAGGTGATGTTTGTATTTCGGATCATTCCCGCCGTGGTTCACCCGGTCTTCTTCGCGCTCGCACTCGCGAGTGCGGTTCGACTGGTGCCACCGGAGGAAGCAACTGCAGCTGTGACGAAAGTATTTGCGGGTGTCACAGTAGGATTCGCATTCGGTGTACCGCTGACGTCGTATCTGGCCGAGAACTTCTCGGTGTCCACGGCTTTCGTTTTCGGTGCCGTGGTCAACGTTCTCGCGTTTCTCGGGATTGTCGTACTTCTGCCCTCGGCTCCGGTGACACAACGCCTGTCGTACGGCGCACAGGTCGGGATCCTTCGCCGGCCGCGCGTGTGGTTGACCATCCTTTCCGTCACCTTCGTCTTCGCAGCCATGTTCTCGGTGTACGGATACTTCGCCGAATACCTCGGCGGAGTGACGGGCATGAGCGGATCGTGGATCAGCGCGATGCTCTTGGCTTTCGGTGTCGTGATGATCTTCGGCAACTTCGTCTTCGGGGCGGTGCTCGCCAAGAGTGTGGTGCGCACGGTTGTGGCTTTTCCCTTGCTGTACATTCTCGTCTACGTGATGCTCTATCTGGCAGGCTCGTACTTCGGTGCGATGGTTGTAGCCGTGTTGGTTTGGGGTGTAGTGCATTCCGGTGGTCTGGTGGTTTCGCAGAGTTGGATGGGGCGAGACGCAGTCGACGCGCCTGAATTCGGCAACAGCCTTTTCATCTCGTTCTCCAACTTGGGGATCACGCTCGGAACTGCGGTCGGTGGACTGTTTCTCGCGCATTTCGAAACCCGCCAATTAGTCTGGGCCGGAGTATTGTTCTCGGTCCTGGCACTGGTGACGATCGGTGCTCGACTCTCGCTCGGGCACGTTCACAGCGAGAACGGTGTCAGTGTGCCGGTGTAGATTTTGGGCAGTGGCCGTGTGAACTCGCCGCGCGCACTGGTCGACAGTCCGAGGGTGACCAACGATTGAACCATCGTGACCCCAGCGGCAACGCCGTCGACTACCGGGACACCGAGTTCGTCGGACAAATCCTGGCACAGGTCCGCCATGCCGGCGCAACCCAGCACGAGGACGTCCGAGTCGTCTTGCTCCAATGCGTCGAAACAGGCTTCCAAGATCACCTTTCGCGCGTCGGGATCACGATCGAGTTCCAGAACCGGAATCTCGCAGGAGTGGATACCCCGGCACCGAGCCTGCATGCCGTACCGGTCCACCAGATCGGCTGCGCGGCCGCGGGTTCGACCGAGGGTGGTCACGATGCTGAATCCGCGTCCCAGGAAACTTGCGTAGTTCATTGCCGCTTCGGCGACAGCTACGACGGGGCCCTTGGCCAGCTCTCTGGCTGCATCCAGGCCTGGGTCACCGAAGCAAGCAATGACGTAGCCGTCGACTTCGTTCTTTTCTCCGGCGGCGATCTCGGCCAGCATTCCGGGGATGCTGAGAGCTTCGTCGTAGTGGCTTTCGATCGACGCGGGACCCATCGCAGGGCTGACGGCCTCGACGAATGTGCCCGAGCCCGCGACGGCCCGGGCACATTCCTCGATCTTGGCGGTCATCGCCCACGTGGTGTTGGGGTTGATCACCTTGATTCTCATGACGATCAGTCGACCGTCACAGTGTCGGGAGAAGAAGCATTCCGGACAGCCAGGGAAGTGCGCGTGGCGAGTAGGTAGTAGACGGCGAATCCGAGCCCGCAACCGATGAACCAGCTGTACTGCGCTGCGGTGTACATCCCGGTGAGGTCCTTGCCCAGGACCGGGACCATTGCGACGACGGCTCCCACCACGGTGGCGATCACTGCAGCAGGATTGTATCCCTTGCTGTACCAGTAGGTTCCGGTCGGCGACATGCTGAACAGTTCGTCGACGATCACCTTCTGCTTGCGCACGAGGTAGTAGTCGGCAATCAGGATTCCGAACAGCGGACCGATGAAGGCTCCGAGGGTTTCGAGCGTGTAGTGGATGACGTCGGGATTGTTGTAGAGGTTCCACGGGGTGATGAGGATCGAGCCGATCGCCGCGATCATCCCGCCGGCGCGCCAGCTGATCTTCTGCGGGCTCACGTTGGAGAAGTCGAAGGCGGGGGAAATGAAGTTGGCCACGATGTTGATGCCGATCGTGGCGATGGTGAAGGTGAGTGCGCCGAGGACGATGGCGAAGGTGCTGTCGATTCGTGCCACTGTTGCGACGGGATCGGTGATCAGTTCGCCGTACACCGGCAGTGTCAACGACGCCGTGACGACGACCAACACCGAGAATACGAGGAAGTTCAACGGCAAACCGAGGAAGTTGCCCTTCTTGACTGCAGTGAACGACTTCCCGTAGCGGGAGAAGTCACCGAAGTTGAGCATCGGTCCGGAGAAGTACGAGACAACCAGAGCGATCGCACCGAGCATGACCGGCACGGCGTCGAAACCGGAGTACTTGACGTCGCCGAGTGTGAGATCGACAGCGCTCCAGCCTGCCTGGTAGATGAGGTACCCGCACAGCATGAACATCACGACATACACAGCCGGCCCGCAGAAGTCGATGAAGCGGCGGATCGATTCCATGCCTCGCCAGAAGACACAGGCCTGAAGTACCCACAGGAGCATGAAACTTCCCCAGCCCAGTGCGGAGAGTCCGGCGAATCCGTAATCTTCGACGACGGCATACGGTGCGAGTGACGGAAAGAGTTTGATCAGTACGACATCGAGGGCTGCCGAAGCGAGGAAGGTTTGAATCCCGTACCAGGCCACGGCAATCAGGCCACGAATGATTGCCGGGATGTTCGCGCCGAGAACACCGAACACGCTGCGGCAGATCACCGGATACGGTACGCCGGTAACTTGGCTGGGCTTGGCGACGAGATTGCAGAAGAAGTAAACGATCGTGATACCGACCAGCAGGGCGACGAGTACTTGCCAGCTGGCCAATCCCAGTGCGAAAAGACTACCGGCAGTGACATATCCGCCGACGCTGTGTACGTCGGACATCCAGAAGGCGAAGATGTTGTACGACGACCAGGTCTGCTTGCGAAGCGGCGCCAGATCCTCGTTGGTCAAGCGAGGGTCGTAGCCCGGTTTGATCAGTCCGCCGCCGACCGGGTGGCCCGCGGCTTCGACGAGGTCGGCCGAGCCGGTTTCCTTTGGGGGAGTTGGGGTAGTGGTCGTTCGGGACGGAAGAATGTCGGTCATGACAGCTCCTGTGCATCAGTGCAGGAAATCAGCGGACAGTGCACGAGCTCTCAGCGTCAGTGATGAAAACTGTGTTGAGAGAAAGGTATCGACGCTGTGTTGCACAGCTATTGCGCAATCGGTATATCTTTCTCGGCCAGTAGGCCGGTGTCTGTCGGCAGAGTCGCGATCACGGTGTTGAGTCGGCGATGATGGATTTCGGAAGCACTCAGAAGAGCGGCTGCGTCCCGACGCAGGAATGCGTCCAGCATCGCGGTGTGATCGGAGTGCAGAACCTGGCGATCGACGCCGGCAACATGGACCATCGGCTGTACCGGTTCGGTGATGTTCCAGGCAGCTTCGAACATGTGCAGAAGTCGAAGCATTTGCGACGGTCGGGTCAGTGCGAGGTGAAAGTTTCGGCTCTCACAGTGATAGGACTGAGAGTCGTCGTAGCGCAACGCGATCTCCAGACGGGAATTCACCTCGACGGCGTGTTCGTGATCCTCTTCGGTGGCCTGCTCGACGGCGACGGCCAATGCAGCTGATTCGAGAGTTTCGCGGACGATGTACATCTCGCGCAGTTCTGCCGGCGTCAACTGAGCAACGGTGTAGCCGAATTGGTGGCGGTGGTCGACCAACGACTCTCCGACCAGGGTCTTCAGCGATTCCCGCACTGGTATTCGGCTGACCCCGAACACATCAGCCACGTCGCCGAGAGGGATCGGGGTACCCGGAGGCGCCGAACCCGACAGAATCACTCGGCGCAGTTCGTCGAGGATCGTTTGTTGTGGACTGCCGGGAGCGTCGATTACCAGTTGCGTCAGTAGTACCGATCTACGGCGCGGCGGCATGTCGGTCTCCCTTCTCGTCGCTGCCAGGGTAGAAATCCGTTGTTTCGGGCGCGTGACACCGGCATGGCCGTCGTGAATCGCATGCGTGAGGGCCGACATTTCGACTGCGATGACGAAGCACAAGTGAGCGCTGCTCAGGGCGACGAACGCGGGGGTAGCGTTGATTTGTAGTGGTTGGCAGAAAGCGAGTCGGTCGATGGCATCCGTTGTGCGATCAGAAGCCGACCAGCGAGTTGTCGGCAACTTGCCCTTGGAGTTGACGAGTTTTGTCGGCCGACGGCGTGAGTTGGCCGAAGCCAGAAGATTGTTCGAGTCGTCCCGTTTATTGACGCTCACCGGTATCGGAGGTGTCGGCAAGACGCGGCTCGCGATCCGGCTTGCGAGTGCGCTCCAGCGGGTGTTCCGAGACGGCGCGTGGTTGGTGGAGTTGGGCGAGCAGACGGATCCAGAACTCCTCGAGGATTATGTCGCCGTGATTTTGGGGGTGCGGCCGGTGTCCTCGTCGGACCCGCTGCACACTGTGATCGACTACTGCTCCGATCGCAGTCTGCTGTTGGTACTCGACAACTGCGAACATCTGGTCGATGCCGTCGCTCTGTTTGCCGGTGCGGTCCTACGGCGATGTGCCGGTGTCAAGATCTTGGCGACGAGCAGAGAATCGCTGGGAATGGGCGGTGAGGTGACGATGCGCGTTCCCTCGCTCACCACGCCGCAGCAACAGCCGCGCGAATTCGAGGGACTTGCCCAGTACGAATCCGTGTCGTTGTTCACCGAGCGTGCGGCTTCAGTCGTCCCCGGTTTCACCCTCACTGAGGAGAACAAGCGCGCCGTTGCTCATATCTGTCACGACCTGGATGGACTCCCACTTCCGATCGAGTTGGCGGCCGCTCGCCTGCGCGGTATGTCGGCGGAGCAGATCATGGATCGGCTCTCGGATCGTTACCGCCTGTTGACTTCTGGTGGACGCGACGTACCGAGTCGTCAGCAGACTCTCCGATTGTCGATCGATTGGAGTTACGACTTGTGCTCGCCTCCGGAGCAGCAGCTGTGGGGTCGGCTGACAGTATTTTCCGGCGGGTTCGAGCTGGACGCTGCCGAGGGAGTGTGCGGGCAGGATTCGAGTTCGACGGAAGTGCTCGATCTCGTCACTGCGTTGGTCGAGAAGTCCATCCTCATTCGTGAGGAGATCGACGGCACCGTTCGCTATCACCTGCTCGACCTCTTGCGGGAGTACGGACGAGAGAAGGCCGAGTTCTCGAACGACTACGTGGAACTTCGACGGCGCCACCGTGATTGGTTCGAAGCGCTGGTCGTTCGTGCGGAATCCGAGTGGATCAGTGACCGGCAAGCGGCGTGGATCGCAAGGCTGGGTCGCGAACAGCACAACGTTTACGACGCGCTGGAGTTTTCGATTTCCACTACCGGAGAGGCGCGATCTGCGACGCGAATGGTCGGTGCGTTGTACAGATTCTGGCTTTCTGGTGGATTGCTTGTGCAGGCACGGTATTGGACGGATCGAGCTCTGAATACAGAGGATCGGGAGCTCGACCCGTTCCGCGTTGATGTCTTGACCATCGACGCTGTGAATCACGCGATGCAGGGGGAACTCGAACGGGCACAAGCGCTGGTCGACGAGAGTTGGCACCTGGCGAATGCCTTGGCGGACGTACGCTCACGCGGTCTCGCGGCATGGGGTGACGGATACGTCGATACGTTCAGAGGCAACTTCGATACCGCTACAGCCAAGCTGGAATCCGCGTTGACGCTGTTTCGATTGGACGAAAATCTGCTGCATGTGGTGATCGGCCTGGACACGCTGGGGATCGCGTACTTTCTTTCCGGGGCCCTCGATCGCTCGGTGGAGTGCAACGAAGAGACTCTCGCGATCACCGTGCCCGCCAACGAAGTCATGTTCCAGGCTTTTGCGTTGGGAACCCTCGGGCTCGTGGGCTGGCTCCGAGGTGAATTAGATGGCGCACGTGATTATTTGACGCGAAGTCTGAGAATTCTCGATGCCCCGATGAACTCGGCGTGGTGTATCGAACCACTGGCGTGGATTGCTGCAGCGCAACGTGATTGGAAGAATTCCGCGGTTCTGCTCGGCGCGGCAGCCATGTATTGGCAGAAGGTCGGGGGTCGGCTGGCGGGCCTGCCGGGTTTGTCGCCTCATCACGACACTGCGGCAGAGACTGCTCGTAGGGCTATGGGTAAGAGTGCTTTCGACAAGTCGTTTCGCAACGGATTTGTGATGTCCGAGGGTGAAGCTGTCGCGTATGCGCTCGACGAGCGTCGCAGTGTTCCGGGTTCATCGTCAACTGAGGCACCTCACCTCACTCGTCGTGAGCAGCAAGTTGCGGAACTCGTTGCGCGGGGCCTGACCAATCGCGCTATCGCGGAACATCTCGTGATCTCGCTTCGCACGGCTCAGGGGCATGTGGAGCATGTGCTGACCAAATTGGGTTTCACCTCCAGAGCGCAGATCGCGGCGTGGTTCGTGTCGACCGAGCAGGAGACCGACTCCCGAGGCTGAGATCGCGGGCAGTGGTTAGCGCTTCTCGGGTGCAGTTCGCGGGGGTAGCGTTGCTTTTGGAGTGGAATCGCAGAAAGCGAGTCGGTCGATGGCATCCGCTGTGCGTGCAGAAGCCGATCATCGGGTTGTCGGCAACTTGCCGTTGGAGTTGACGAGTTTTGTCGGTCGGCGGCGTGAGTTGGCCGATGCCAGAAGATTGTTCGAGTCGTCCCGTTTGTTGACGCTGACCGGCGTTGGGGGCGTGGGCAAGACGCGTCTGGCGATCCGGCTTGCGGGTGCGCTGCAGCGGGTGTTCAGCGACGGTACCTGGTTGGTGGAGTTGGGGGAGCTGTCGGATCCGGATCTGCTCGCGGACTACGTCGCCGTGACGTTGGGGGTGCGGCCGGTTTCGTCGTCTGATCCGCTGCGCGCTGTGATCGACTTTTGCGCTGATCGGAGTCTGCTGTTGGTGTTCGACAACTGTGAACACCTGGTGGATTCGGTTGCCGGGTTCGCCGGGGCGATCTTGCGTCGGTGTGCCGGTGTGAAGATTCTGGCGACGTCGCGAGAGTCTCTGGGTGTGGGCGGTGAGGTGGCGATGCGGGTTCCTTCTCTCACTACGCCGGAACTGCGGGGGCCGCGCGCTTTCGACGGGCTGGCTCGGTACGAGTCTGTTTTGTTGTTCGCAGAACGAGCTGCGACTGTGGTGCCGGGTTTCGTGTTGACCGAAGGGAACCGAAATGCGGTTGCCCGTATCTGCCACGATCTGGACGGATTGCCGTTGCCGATCGAGTTGGCTGCTGCTCGGCTGCGATCTATGTCGGCGGAGCAGATCATGGATCGGCTTTCGGATCGTTACCGCCTGTTGACTTCCGGTGGGCGTGATGTTCCCAGTCGTCAGCAGACCCTGCGCTTGTCGATCGATTGGAGTTACGACTTGTGCTCACCTCCGGAGCAGCAGCTGTGGGGTCGGCTGACAGTATTTTCCGGCGGGTTCGAGCTTGACGCTGCCGAGGGAGTGTGCGGGCAGGATTCGAGTTCGACGGAAGTGCTCGATCTCGTCACTGCGTTGGTCGAGAAGTCCATCCTCATTCGTGAGGAGATCGACGGCACCGTTCGCTATCACCTGCTCGACCTTCTGCGGGAGTACGGACGAGAGAAGGCCGAGATCTCGAACGACTACGTGGAACTTCGACGGCGCCACCGTGATTGGTTCGAAGCGCTGGTCGTTCGTGCGGAAGCCGAGTGGATCAGTGACCGGCAAGCGGCGTGGATCGCACGGCTGGATCGTGAACTGCACAACGTCTACGACGCGCTGGAGTTTTCGATCTCGACGCCGGGTCAGACGCGATCAGCGACACGAATGGTAGCGGCGCTGTACCAATTCTGGGTTCTCGGTGGTCGGATCGCTTCGGCGCGGCACTGGGCGGATCGAACCCTGAGAGCTTCCGATGGGGAGCCGGACACGTATCGCGTGGAAATTCTGTGTATCGACGCCGTAGCGCATGCGATGCAGGGTGACCTCGTCCGGGCGCGCGGACAGGTAGAGGAGAGTTGGCGCCTTGCCGAGGTCGTGGGAGATGTACGCTCTCGAGGCCTGGCTGGATGGGCGGACGGATATGTCGACACATTCACCGGCGAATTCGACACTGCCGCCAGGAAGTTGGAGGCTGCCCTAAAGGTTTTCCAATCAGCCGAGAATCTGGAGTACAAAGTGGCCGGTTTGGTTGCCCTCGGCCTCGCGTGCATCTTTACCGGCGCGCTGGAGCGGTCGGTGGAGTGTTTCAACGAGTCCCTTGCCATCACCGGACCGCTGCACGAAGTGATGTATCAGGCGACGGCGTTGAGCAATCTAGGGCTGGTGGATTGGTTTCGGGGTGACCTCGAGCACGCCCGTGACCATTTGGCGCGAAGTCTGCGGGCCACGGCCGCTTCAATGAACTCGGCGTGGTGTATCGAACAGTTGGCGTGGATTGCTGCAGCGCAACGTGATTGGAAGCAATCGGCGGTTCTGCTCGGCGCTGCGGCGATGTACTGGCAGAAGGTCGGGAGTCGGCTCGCGCTGCTTCCGACCTTGCCACCCCACCATGACAAGGCGGCAAACGATGCTCAAAAGGCATTGGGTAAGAGTGCTTTCGACAAGGAGTTTCACCGGGGAATTGTGATGACCGAGGGTGAAGCTGTCGCGTACGCGCTCGACGAGCATCTCAGAGTCCCGGACACATCGTCGACCGAGGCGATTCGACTCACCCGTCGTGAGCAGCAAGTTGCGGAACTGGTTGCTCAGGGCCTCACCAACCGCGCTGTCGCAGAGCACCTCGTCATTTCGCCACGGACAGCACAGGGGCACGTGGAGCACGTGCTGACGAAATTGGGCTTCACCTCCAGAGCGCAGATCGCGGCGTGGGTGGTATCGACTGCGCAAGAGCGTGACTCGCGCGAGGTCAATGGTTCAGCAGATCGGAACTGAAGTCCGATTGCAGTTCTCCCCGATCGTCGCCGCACAGGCAGAACACCGGGTACCGCTTACCTAGTTCTCGCCGTTGAAACAATACTCGCAGCGGTCCGGACGCATCCGCGCGCGGGGATTCCGTGAGCAACGTGTACAGCCACGGCCCCTCGTCCAATTCGACGATGGCGAGAACGGTCGTGGGGTCGCCGTGAACCGTTCGCCAGGACACGACAGTGCCGTCTCCGCAACACCGCGTTACGTCCAACCGCGCCCCGCGACACCTGGTGCAGACCGCGCTCGCGGGGGAGAGGATGGCATCACATTCCGCGCAATGGGGGAGTGTCAAGCATTCGGATCGTGATGAACGGCCCGAATATCGTTGCGATACAAGACTTTTTGTCAAGCTGACGTGATACATATCAGTAGCGCCGGGCGAGATAGTATGGCATCGAGTCCACGGGTGCGCGTTTGACCGACTCCCCGGACGTCGGGGCGTGAAGGACCTCACCGCCTCCGGCATAGATCCCCACATGTTCCCCGCCGTAGTACAGGACTACGTCACCTGGCTGGAGATCGTCCCGGGAAATCGGAGCTCCGCCGACCGCCTGGTCGTAGGTAGTTCGCGGAATTGAAACGCCCGCTTGTGCATAGGCCCATTGAACGAGGCCGGAGCAGTCGAACGAGTCCGGTCCGGTCGCGCCCCAGACGTACGGTGCGCCGATCTTGGACTCTGCGGCTGCCAATGCGCGGCCTCCATCCGAGGAAGCGAAAGCTGACACTTTCGCCGGATTCGTGACGACGGAAACTCCGGCGGTGTTCCAGTCCGGAAGTAAGGGGGCCTGAGCGTTCGCGGTGTCGATACTGACGGCAAGGGTTGTCAGTGAAAGCGCGCCGATGACAAGCGCCCTTCCGAGTGCGTTCTTCGTCGTGCTGGGGCTGGTGAATCGGTGGTGCGACATTTCTCGTGTTGCCTTCGCGTCGGTGCGTCCCGAAGCAGGTATCCGGCTGGGCGTGATCGGGCTTCGGCTTGTGACACACAGCCTGGTTTCGCCTCGACGTGTTCGCGCCGGTCAGTTGGACGGGATGCATACCTGTTTTCGAGTGGCATGTCGGCAATCGTGACGTCTCGCGAAGTGGCAGAAGAAAGAAGTAGGTACCGATGCAGGTACTACGGTCGTCGCCGCGCCGGTGCGTGCGCGGCAATATCGAGTTCGATACTTCACCCGGAGAAAAACCTCACCTGAACTGGGATTTGATCATGATTGTCACCGCAAGTCGAACCGATGCATTGATCGAGTGGCGCACCGCCGTGGTCGATTCTCGACCTGTCGACTTCGGCGTCGGTGGGCACGGCGAGACAGTGCTGTTTCTGCACGGTTGGGGGTTGTCCCCTCGCGCCTATGGATCGGCGCTTGCTGCCGTCGTTCACCGGGGATCCAGGGTGATTGCGCCTGCGCTTCCGGGACTTGGCGGTACGGCTGAACTAGACCGAGCCGATCGCAACTTCGAAGGTTATGCGGCGTGGGTGACTCGGTTTCTGGACGCGGCCGGAGTTACCGGTCCGGTGACCGTCGTCGGGCATTCGTTCGGTGGCGGTGTAGCGACAGCAGTGGCGCGGGACTTCCCCACGCGAGTCTCGCGCTTGGTTCTGGTGAACTCGGTTGGTGGTGGCGTGTGGTCGAGTGCTGGTGGTCAGGAGCGCCCGATTCGCGAACGTCCGTGGTGGAACTGGTGTGTGTCGGCGATGGTCGAGGCTGCCGAGTCGGTACACGCTCGCAGAATCCCACAGTTTCGACTCGACGAGTTCGCGTTCAACGCGCTTCGCAACGCCCATGGAGTGTGGCAAACGGGCAACCTCGCGCGGACTGCGGATCTCATCGATGCACTCGAAGAGATCGCAGTCCGCGCGATGCCTGTTGTCGTGTTGTGGGGAGCTGATGATCATGTGATTCCGCGAACGAGTTTTCATGCTGTCTGCGCCGCCTTGGGTGATCCCGAGGTTCGCGAGGTTCCTGGCAATCACAATTGGCTTATCGACGATGCGGAGTTGTTCGGCCAGATGTTGACGGAATCACAGGCCGGACGAGCTGTCAGTGCACCTGTTCTGTCTCCTTCGTTCGTGTTCTGTTCGACCACGCGGATTGCGCAGTGACCAGGCAGCCGGCGATCAGGGTGATGACCGCGATGACGCGCACGGAGCTGTCCGCGCCGGTGGTGAAGGCACTCAGGACGGCGTCGTGAGCGAGGGGAGTGTCGGCCATCTCGAGTCCGTCTGCGACCGTGCGTGGCGCGGCGCCGTCTCCGTCGCGCATCGAGTCGGGCAATGCGCTGATGAAACGGCTGGTCAAGATGGTGCCGATGACGGCGACGCCCAAGGCGCTGCCGAATTCTCGTGCCGTCGCCTGCAGTCCTGAACCGACGCCTGCCTGTTCGAGGGGCAGCGAGTCCGCGATGTCGTGAGTCAATACGGGGAGCGCGGCTGCCGCGCCGATGCCGATGACGACGAGCCACAACGCGTAGGCGAAATAGGGAGTGTGGGCTGTGCTGGTCGACAGCCCGAACATGCCGACCCCGATGAACGCGAACGCTGCCGCCACGGTGATGGTGGAACCCAGACGAGCCGAGATCAGCGGCACGAAGCGAGCACCGAACAGCAGTGGAATGGTCAGCGGTATCACCGCCAGGCCGGTGGTGAGAACGCTGAATCCCTTGGCGTACTGCAGAAATGATGCGTTGACGTAGAACAGTGCGAACAGACCGAAGAACGCGACGGTCATTCCCAGGCATCCCGCGCGCAGCAGAGGAAGGCGGAACAACCGCGGATCCAGCAAGGGTTGCTCGACGCGGAGCTCGACGATGATCCATGCCGCATAAAGCGCCGCCGACGCGACGAATGCTGAGATCACCGTGATGCTGCCCCAACCACTTTCGGGTCCTTCGATGACACCGACCAGCAACCCGAACGTCGCCGCCGTCAGCAAGACGGTTCCGACAGGGTCGAGACCGCGGTGATTTCGAGGGGTGCGAGGAGCGAGATAGGCGACTGCGGCAGCACCTGCCAACGCGATGGGTACGACGGCGACGAACAACCAGCGCCAGGACCCGGTCTGCAGAAGCGCGCCACCACCGACATTCCCTGCCACGCCGCCGAATCCGGTCGACGATGCCCAAATGGCAATTGCGCGAGGACGCTTCTGTGGGGGAGTCGCGTGCATGAGGATTGCGAGGCTGTTCGACAGAACACAGGCGGCTCCGACTCCGGTGACGCAGCGGCCGATCAGCATCACCGCCACTGTGGGGGAACTCGCGGACACGGCGGCGCCTGCTGCGAAGAGGATCAACCCGATGGTCAGCACCCCTTTGCGTCCGAAGCGATCACCGAGTGCCCCGCAGGGGATCACCAGACAGGCGAAGACCGTGACGTAGGAATCGACGATCCATAGAAGCTGCGTCGAGGAAGGATGCAGAGACCCGGACGTCAGGAGCGGAACTGCCAGGTTGATGGCAGCGACGAACGCAATAACGAGGACGGTGACCGCGCACAACGTTGCGAGCACCAATCCTTGTCGCGCGTCCGAGTTCGCCCGACTCTCCGTCGGTATCGAAGTATTTGTGGACAAGACGCACCTCTTTGCGGAAATTTGTTCTATTGCGGGAGTTGTTGATCGACAGCCAATTCGGCTACTGAAA
Organism: Rhodococcus sp. IEGM 1406; assembly: GCF_030056745.1. Classification (NCBI taxonomy): domain Bacteria; kingdom Bacillati; phylum Actinomycetota; class Actinomycetes; order Mycobacteriales; family Nocardiaceae; genus Rhodococcus; species Rhodococcus sp. IEGM 1406. The sequence goes on from NZ_JASHKO010000001.1 coordinate 1,240,137, forward strand.
CGACAGTAGGGATCTCGGTAACGTGCGTCTAATGCAAAGATTGCAGTAGATAGTTGCGTATGGTGCAACTATGGCGATGGATATGGACCTCAATCTTTTGAGAGTGTTCGACGCTCTGGTGGCGGAGGGCAGTGTCACCGGCGCGGCCGAGCGATTGAACTTGTCGATACCGGCAACCAGTAGGGCTTTGGGGCGTCTCCGGCGTGCGATGGGTGACCCGATCTTTGTTCGTGCCGGGCGTGGGTTGGTACCGACGCCCTTTGCGTTGCGTGCAGCACCTCAGGTCCGATCGCTCCTGGAAGGGGCGCAAGGCCTGTTGATCGGCCGCAAGAACTTCGAACCAGCAGAGCTCGAGCGGACTTTCGTGGTCCGAATCAACGAGGGCACGGCGGCCAGCCTCACCCCGGCTCTGGTCAGGCGTTTCGCGGCGGAAGCGCCGAACGCTGTAATCCGTTGTGTCGGAGAGGGAAACGAGGACGTCGACTCGCTGAGGAACGGTTCGATCGATCTCGATATCGGCACTGATCCGTTGCCGTCGTCGGATGTGTGCAGTGAGATTCTCTACCGAGAGCGTCATGTGGGCTTGGTATCGAAGTCGTCGCCGTTGGCCCGCACGGCTCAGCCGACACTCGCGCAGTTGTGTGAGCATCCACATGTCTCGACATCCAGACGTGGCCGGACACACGGACCGATCGACGACGCGTTGTCCGCAGTCGGAATGCGCCGGCGGGTGATCGCGGTGGTTGCCTCGCCCGTTGCGGCGGCGCTCATGGCGGCCGACAGCGATCTCGTTGCACTGGTGCCGGAAAGGCTTGCCCGATACTTTGCCGCTCGCCTCGATGTCGCCTGGTTTGCGGTGCCGACCGAACTACCGGCCGTCACCATCCACCAACAGTGGCACGGTCGGCTGGACCACGATCCAGCACACAAATGGCTGCGCGAACAAGTACGTGAGGCAAGCGTCTAGCTGGATTCGGCAGATGTTCTGTACTCTCGCAGTCATGCAACAGCGGAGCACGGGAACGGTGACACGGTCACTGTTGCTGCTTCTGCTGCCGTTCATCGCTCTTCTCGCCGTGCCTCCGCTTGGATCGTCGGGTAGCGCCGCGGTGCTGGGAACTGCGATTGCCGTCTTCGTGGTCGCAGCCCTCGCAACGTCGTCGAAGTACGAACTTCTGCAGCTGTGCACGGTTTCGGCCACTGGCCCCTCTGATGACGAACGCTGCCTGCGTGGCGCTTTCCGCAGGCAGAGCAGCCCGGACGCGCCCGGCCGTCCACAGCCTCGAGCTCCGGGAATCGGTCTGTAGATCGGCCGTCGGCGGGTGTGAACTCGTCGTAGGTCGGTCAGACGTCTTGCGTCCACGACCATTCCCGCGCTCTCATCTCTCTGAGCGTGCCTCTCGGTGAGGTTCATTCGTCATGCTCGATTTTGTCTACTACCCCGTGTCCGGAATCCTCTGGTTCTGGCACAAGGTCTTTTCACTGATCTCCGGATCACCCGACAACGGCGTCGTATGGGCGTTGTCGGTCGTATTTCTGGTCTTCACGCTCAAGGCTTTGCTGTTCAAACCCTTCGTCAAGCAGGTCCGCACCCAACTGGTGATGCAGAAGCTGCAACCTCAGATCAAGGCGTTGCAGAAGAAGTATTCGGGTGACCGGCAGAAACTCACTGTCGAGATGGCCAAGCTGCAGAAGGAACACAACTACAGTCCGTTGCTCGGCTGTCTGCCGATGCTCGTTCAGGCACCGGTGTTCATCGGCCTTTATCACGTCCTGCGATCGTTCAATCGGACTGGAGCGGCATCGCACGTCCCGTTTCTGAGCCCGACCGAACCGATGTCGGTGGCGGACAACGCGAATACGGCCAACTACTTCTTCAGTGCCTCGGACGTGCAGTCGTTTCTCGACGCCAAACTGTTCGGCGCGCCGTTGTCCGCCATGATTTCGAGTCCGGCAGCGCAACTGGAAGCGTTCGGCGACGTCAGCCGTATCTCCATCGTTCTGGTTGCCGTACCGCTGATGATCTTCGCCGCCGTCGCTACACATTTCACGTCGCGGGCGTCCATCGCGCGCCAAGTGGACACCGGAACCGTCAACCCTCAAACAGCGATCATGAACAAGCTCGCATTGTGGGTGTTTCCGGTGGGTGTGATCGCTTTCGGTGCTTTCGCGCCCGTGGCGATCCTGCTGTATTTCGTGAGTAACAACTGCTGGACGCTGGGACAACAGCATTTGGTCTACGGCCGGATCGCGGCGGAGCAGAAGGAAGCTGAATCGTCGCCCACACCCGGAGTGACTGCGCCCCCGTCGCCCAGGGTGGCTGCAGCACCGCCGCTGCCGGGTGCAAAGCCGATCCGCGCCAAACGCAAGCGATGACCGAAAAGCGACCCCTCCCTACCGGCGGGTAAGGCACGTACGCTGGAATGCATGACCAAATGGACCGCAGAAGACGTAGTCGATCAGACCGGCCGCACATTTGTCGTCACGGGGGCGAACAGCGGACTGGGTGAGGTAGTCGCACGGGCGCTTGGCAAAGCCGGGGCCGACGTCGTCCTCGCCTGTCGTGACACCACGAAGGCCGACGCCGTAGCCGCCGAGATCGGACCCAACGCGGTTGTCCGTAAATTGGACCTCTCGGATCTGTCGTCGGTACGAGCCTTTGCCGACGCAACGGAGAAGGTCGACGTCCTGGTGAACAACGCCGGCGTGATGGCGGTTCCGTTTCGCCGGACTGTCGACGGATTCGAAATGCAGATCGGCACAAACCATCTCGGGCACTTCGCGTTGACCGGATTGCTGAAGGACAAGCTCACCGACCGTGTCGTGACGATGTCCAGTGCCCTGCATCAGCTCGGAACTGTCGATCTGGACGATCTCAATTTCGAGCGTCGGAAGTACAACCGCTGGTTGGCCTACGGGCAGTCCAAGCTTGCCAATTTGTTGTTCACGTACGAACTTCAACGCAGGCTTGCGGCCTCGGGATCTTCGCTCAAAGCGCTTGCTTCGCATCCGGGATACGCGTCGACGAACCTGCAGGGTCACACCGAGTCGATCCAGGACAAGCTGATGGGAATCGGCAATTCGATCTTCGCGCAGTCCGCGGAGATGGGTGCCCTTCCCGAACTGTGGGCGGCAACCGCGCCGGATGCCTTCGGCGGCAGTTACATCGGACCGGACGGTCCGTTCGAGCAGCGAGGTTATCCGAAGGTCGTGGGGTCGAACAAGAAGTCACACGATTCGAAGACAGCCTCGGGTTTATGGACACTGTCGGAGAAGTTGACCGGAGTCTCGTTCGGGATCTGATTCAGATATGAAGGTGGCCGCGAACTTCGAGAAGTTCGCGGCCACCTTCATATTCGTTCGAGCCAGATGTTGTTCGGGTTACAGCGTGACAACCATCTTGCCGGTGTTCGCGCCGCGCATCAGGTCGATGAAAGCCTGCGGTGCATTCTCCAGGCCTTCGACGATGGTCTCGTCCCACTGAATCTTGTTGTCGGCGAGCCACCCTGCCATGTGGGTGCGGAACTCGCCACCGAGGTGACGGTAGCCGCCCACGAGGAATCCGCGCAGTGTGAGCTGCTTGCCGATCACCAGTGCCAGGTTGTGGGGAGCGGTGGGCTTCTCGGTGGTGTTGTACTGAGCGATGGCTCCGCACAAGGCAATCCGGCCACCCTGGTTCATGGCATCGATGGCGGCTTCGAGATGCTCGCCACCGACGTTGTCGAAGTACACGTCGATGCCCTCAGGGGCGGCAGCGGCGAGCAGTTCGGTGATCGGGCCGTCGTGGTAGTCGAATGCCGCATCGAATCCGAGTTCGAGAAGTCGGGCAACCTTCGCCGGTGAACCGGCGCTGCCGATTACTCGCTTCGCTCCAAGCAACTTGGCGATCTGACCGACGAGCGATCCGACGGCACCGGCTGCGCCGGAGACGAATACGGTATCGCCTTCCTTGAACTCCGCAACCGCGGTGAGGCCGGCATACGCGGTGAGGCCAGTCATGCCGAGGGCACCCAGGTAGGCCGTCGCCGGCGCGATGGACGTGTCGGCCGGAGTCACTGCGGATCCGTCGAGGATGGCGTATTCACGCCATCCGAGGCCGTGGACGACAACGTCGCCCACAGCGCGATCAGCCGACTTGGATTCGACGACCTCGCCGACAGCACCACCGTCGAGCGGCGCACCGACCTGGAACGGCGGAAGGTAGGACTTCACGTCGTTCATTCGGCCGCGCATATACGGGTCGACGGAGATGGCGATGTTGCGGACCAGGATCTGGCCGTCTTCGAGTTCGGGGAGTTCTACTTCGGCGGTGGCGAAGTTCTCCGAGGTTGGCCAACCGTTCGGGCGTGAAGCGAGACGGATTTCCCGGCTGACAGTGGTGGTGCTCATTCGTCGTCCTTACTTACTTCGAGGGTGACCTCGATGTTGCCGCGAGTTGCATTGGAGTACGGGCACACCTGGTGCGCCTTCTCCGTCAGCTCGACGGCCTGATCATGGGGCAGATGGGGGAGTGAAACCTCCAGCGTCACAGCAAGTCCGAAGCCTCCTGCGCCGTTGGGGCCGATACCGACCCGCGCACCGACTGCGGAATCAGCCACGTTGGCCTTCTCGGCGCGGGCGACCATCTGCAGAGCGGAGTGGAAGCATGCTGCGTATCCGGCGGCAAAGAGTTGCTCGGGGTTGGTGCCTTCGCCGCTGCCACCCATTTCCTTGGGAATGGCGAGGCCGAGATCGAGGCGTCCGTCCGAAGTGCGAGCGTGACCGTTGCGGCCTTCGCCGGTGGCAAGTGCTTCTGCGGTGTAGACGATGTTCATGACTTCTTCTTTCCGTCGGAGTGGGCGTTGGATGCTTGAAGTGACTCACCGAGACGAGTGAGAACGTCTCGGAGTTCGGTGAGTTCGTCGTTACTCAGACCAGTGGCGCCTGCGAGCTTGGCCGGGATGTCCTCGGCCTTGCTGCGCAAGGTGGAACCCGCCTCGGTCAGGTGAATCTCGACGCGACGCTCGTCCGTGGTGAGGCGGCGGCGCTCGATGAATCCCAGACCCTCCAGCCTCTTGAGCAACGGCGACAGAGTTCCGGTATCGAGATCGAGTGCCTCACAGATCTCACGCACGCCCCGGCCGTCTCGTTCCCAGAGTGTCAACAGGACGAGGTACTGGGGATACGTGATTCCCAGTACCTCGAGCATTGCCCGGTACGCGGCCGTAGTGGCCCGCGACGCCGAATAGAGGGCGAAGCAGACCTGGCGTTCGAGAGCGAGTGGGTTGGTCACGAGAACAACTGTAGCGCACAGTTAAGTTGTGCACAACAAAGAAGTGTCAAATAGATCTGCGGATGCACAGCCGTCTGGTTACGGCGTCGACAGAATCTCGGATACGCACTCGAGGAAGGTGAGCACTGCCTGGGCCGCGGGTGCCGGAAATCGGGTGCGCACTGCCAGCCCGTCGTTGGTGCGCGAAAACCAGAACTGAACGTCGTCGGCGCTCGACACGCGACTGAGTTGCTGCGGATTGATCGGCGCAGGTTGTGAGTCGCCGGGCCGTGATTCGCGGGGGCGAGATCCACCGGGCATGGTCCGGTAGTCGGCGTAGGACACCGAGAAGATGTCTCGGCGAGTGGGCGAAACCTCGGGTCCCAAGCTCCTCAACACTTGTCTCGACGACACGGACGACAGTGAAAGTGACTCGTGGAAAGCGAGATTGACTGCCCGAGCCGTGCTGTGAAGATCATCCATGCTCGTCACGGTGATGGGTGCATTGGCCACCAGCCAGCCGAAGGTGTGGTTGTGCCGCGGTTCCCGACGCGTGTGAACAGGGAACAGAAGGCGTGTGTCTCTCTTGTCGGTCAATTGTGTTGTGGCCAAACCGATCGACGCAAGAATCGCACCGAACGACGAGTGTCGATGATCGGCGCAGTTCTGGTCGAACAGCTCTGCTTCGTCGGCGTCGAGGAGCATTCGGGTGTCTGTGCCCTGGGGCGACATGGTCCCGGCGGGCAGCCCCAGATCTACGGGAAAATGGGGAGTGTCACCCCCGCAAGATCGAAGGAAAGACCGCCACCCCGAAATGCGGTGGTCGCCGGGCTCTGGATCCGCGGTTGCCGATTCACGGAAGCAGTAGTTGAGGAAACTCCCGGGCTCGGGCAAGAGATCTGACGCGATCGGATTACGGTCCGCCCGCGTGTATTCACGATACAGAGTGCTGATCTCGGTAATTGCGATGCTCATGGACCAGCCGTCGCAGATGGCATGGTCGAATCCGCAGATCACTGTCGACTGGTCCTCGCGGGTGATGGCCCCGAGAAAGTAGGCGGGAAACGCAAAAGGATTGCACCATCGATCCAAGCGCTCGCCCAGGAGTTCTCGCACCTGTTCCGGCGTTCGCGCGTCCGCCACTGTTTCCTCACGGAGGCGCAGATCGACGACATCGGCGACGTCGACGAACAGCGCCGAGGATTCATCCGCTTCTTCGGCCTGGGAGAACGAGCACGACAGGGCGTCGTGACGGGACGTCCATTCCTCGAAGCTGGCCCGGAGTGCGTCCGTGTCGATCGGGCCGGGAACGTCGAAAGTGGCGGCGAGCCAAGTCGTATCGCCGCGGCTCCCGGCAAGATGCAGCTGCTGATTCGAGGTCGGAGGAACCGGATACGTCGATCCGGTGGAGATTTCGCTCGGCGTCCACTGCAGGATGCGGCCCGGCCGTGCCTCGAACCTGTCGAGAAAGGTGATGTGCATCAGGCGGTCTCCACTTCCTGACGTGCATCCGCCTGACGAACGACACGGTAGTCGCCGGTATCGGCGACCGTTCTCAGGACGTTGCGGAGGTGTCGAAGGTACCGATCCACCGATGTGTGCGCTTGCTCGGTATCGGGGAAACTGACCATCACGTACGTACGGTCTTCCTTCCGGTTGATCCACATCGACAGATCACCCGTCGTTCCTGGCCCACCGAGTGCGCGCGCTTCGAGTTCGTCGTGGTGCTCGGCACCTGGAATCAGGCGCATGTCGATGTACGACACCATCGGCGGGACCGAGGTTCCGCCGATGTCGGATCCGGTCAACTTCGACACCTGGGCGATCACCGAGTGAATGGACACGTCCGCGAGTCCCTTCACGGCTGCGCGAGCAGCGTGAGCAAGGGGGAGTGCATCGGTGAAGGTGGTGACACCACTCAGCGTGAACGAGACCGGGACGAGATTGATGAACCAGCCTTGAGAAAACAGGTATCTCGGATCGGAACGAGTACCGACTGCGTTGAGCGCGAAGTAGTTCGCTCTGTCAGCAACTTCGATCTCGGTGAGGGCGAGGGCTGCGAAGATCCCCGTGGAGAATCCGACGCCATTGGACTTGCACAGCGCTGCGAACGCGGCTGACTCGTCGCTGTCGAGAACGTCGATATGTGTGCGGGTCGACCGGGTCTGTTCGCCCTGCGCGACGCCGAGGTCGAGGGGGAACGTCGGGAGTTGTCCGGCGTTGGCGGCGAGAATCGAAATCCATTGCTGCACAGGTTCTGCGGCTAGGTCGAGGTTCTTCGCCGCTGCCCGTTCTTCGCCGCTGTACTCGACGTAGCTACCGGGAGAGGGAAGTTGAGCGTCGATGCCGGCGCTTTCGGCGATGTACAGCGCACGAAGTTCTTCGACGCCCAACATCAGCGACAGGCCGTCGGTGTGCGAGTGATCGACGCCGTAGTAGATGGTGAAACCGGCGCCGGTGCCGTGCTCGACGGCGCCACTGGTGAACGAAGGCCATTGCAGTGGGCTGGTATCGCCTGCGAAACTTCGGCTGACATGCTCGCGAACCGCATCGGTCGTGTTCAGGGAACCGACGCTGTGCGGCGCGAGTTCGATCGTCGATTCATCCACCACATGACGGTCGATGACCCCGCTGCCGCCAGGATCTTCGGATGGTCTCACCTCGAACCAACTGTGAAGTGTGTTGTGCCGCAAGACAAACGCCTGGACCGCCCGACGCAGTGCCTCCCGATCGAGATCACCGGGCAGAGTGAACGTGAATCCGATCCACGGTGACCAGTCGACGCCTTGTGCGCGCTTGTGATCGGCGGTACGAATGTGTCCCTCTTGGAGGAACGAGAGAGGTTGGTCGCTCAGTGGTGCTCGAGATGCTGCCGTCAGGGACTGCTCAGTAGGCCTGAACTCGGTGAGCGTCCCGGCTTTCGGTGCCCAGAGATCGATGGGTGTCATTTCCATGAGAGTTCTCCTCGATCGGTGCAGCGGTATTGATCGGTACAGCGGTATTGATCGGTACAGCGGTATTGATCGGTACAGCGGTGTTGGTCGGAGGTGTGCATGTGTCGGTCGAGAAGGCAAAGTCCTCTATTTCGCGGCGTAGGAGTCCCGCGAACTGATGGATGTGGCGGCTTGTGCGCGCGTTGCCTGGGTGGCGTATGGCCAGATTGAGCCCTTCGGGAGTCCGTGTGAGCCAGATGTAGACGTCGGTTCCCGAATGATCGCGACTACGAAGGCCTCTGGTCTGCCAGCTCGTCCATTGCTCGGCACCAGGAACGTGACGAACGTCCATGTACGAGAGCACGAACGGCAGGTGCTGCGGGGAGTCGATCAGCTCGCACACTTTCGAGTACGGCAGGGCCGCTGCGGGGCGGACGCGTCGCATCTCCGTGCCGGCAACCTTGGCCAGATCGCTCACGGTTGCTGCGGGAGCAATCGGGATCCTCACCGGCACAACACCGATGAACCATCCCAGCGACGCGGCCCATCGAAGCTCCGAACGGGTGTGTTGCGGCACCACGACGCGGAATTCGTCTGCACCGGTGAGATCACCGGTCACCTTGGCCGCGCACGCGAGTATCGCGGCCAGGAATCCTTGGTTGCTGCGCTTGCTCGCTTCTGCCAGGCGTTCGGCTCCCCGGGCGCTCAGAAGCCAGGCGGACAGGCTCTGCTGAGGGCCTCGGCGTCCGGCGACCGGTTCGGGCAGCGCTGGAAAGAGCGGAGCCTCGCCCTGCGCGTAGAACTCGCGCCACGTCTGCACCGCCGGGTGAGAGCAGTCCGCGTGTCCCACGAGATCTCGTTCCCTGGTGCCGAAGTCGATGTAGCTTCCGGTCTCCGGCGGCGAGGGAGGGCTTCCCTCGCTCGACGAACGGTAGATCGTCTGCAGTTCGTGCGCGGTCAATGCCACCGAATATCCGTCCAGCAGAGCATGATCAGCGGCAAAGACCACGGTGAAATGGTTGGGACCTTCAATTGTCGCGAACTGGTACGCAGGCCACACAAGTGGATCGGTCGACCGGTCGAGCAGTTGCTGCAGATGCGTGAAGACGGACATCGAGGACGCAAGATGTCCGACTTCGTTACCCAGAATTCGGACATCTCCAGGACCCGCGGTGCGTCGGACTATCGCTTCGCCCTCCATGGCGACTCGTGTTCGGAGCACTTCGTGGCGATCGATCCAATGATCGAGAGTGGCCGCCCAGATCCTTCGGTCGAGTCGGTCGTGGATACGAAACGAGGTACCCAGCCACGACGGAGTGCATCCGTCGTTGTGATGGTGCGCCTGCCGTTTCGCCTGCTCGGCATGTTTCAAGTGTGCCTCGTGTATGTAGCTGGCGGGACGCTGGTCGACAGGCCACAGTTCGGGCGGATTCACTGCGGCAGGAGTCCACTCGGTGACGGTCCCAGGAGGTAGGGGATAGTCGGCAAGTTCCGTGAATTCCATTGGGAAACCTGATCTCTCGAGATGGCGAAAGGTGGGGATCGTGAACGGGGGCGGATGTTTGTAACCGAGAGTGACAGATGATTAGTCAAGGCAAGTAGAACGCGACCTGAGGCTCCGCGCAACTGCTTCGGTCCGGGATGTGACGAGGAACATTCTGCTCGTTATTTCGGACAATTCGAATACTGGACATCCGGTTTACTGCCCTGGTCACCTGTCAGTTGATCGATCAATCACTCTGGGGTGAAACAAATTTCAACAGACCGTTGTGAACTCCGTCGGACGGCGAAGAATGTGCGCATGCGAATGTCGGAATATGTTTGTGTGTAGCAATTTTCGTAAGGGTTTGACTGTATCTCTTTTAATTGCAACAGGGTTCGTGTACAGCCGTCGTGCCCGTTCGGCGCGCGGATTGTTCACCGAGTATTGACATGCTCGGCATCTGCCGGTCGTATGCAGACGGTATTTGTAAGCGATGACTGATCCGATGGAATACGACCTGGTTGTGATCGGCTCCGGCCCGGGTGGTCAGAAGGCTGCCATCGCGGCGGCCAAGCTGGGTAAACGGGTAGCGATGGTCGAGAAGGGCAACATGCTCGGGGGAGTGTGCGTCAACACCGGCACCATTCCGTCGAAGACGTTGCGCGAGGCGGTTCTCTACCTCACCGGGATGAACCAACGCGAACTGTACGGCGCAAGTTACCGCGTCAAGGAGAACATCACTCCGGCCGACCTGCTGGCGCGAACCCAGCATGTCATCACCAAAGAAATCGAAGTCGTGCGATCTCAGCTCCTGCGTAACCGCGTCGAATTGTTGGTAGGGGTCGGCTCGTTCGTCGACGAGCACACCATCCTCGTCGAGGACGCCTCGCGCGGAGACAAGATGACGATCACGGCAAAATTCGTTGTGATCGCGACCGGAACGTTGCCTGCCCGCCCGGCGGGGGTGTCCTTCGACAGTCACCGGGTGCTCGACTCCGACGGAATCCTCGATCTGACCTCCATCCCGACCACCATGGTCGTGGTGGGCGCGGGAGTGATCGGTATCGAGTACGCGTCGATGTTCGCGGCACTCGGCACCAAGGTCACCGTCGTCGAGAAGAGAACGTCGATGCTGGACTTCTGTGACCCCGAGGTCATCGAATCGCTTCGGTTCCATTTACGCGATCTGGCGGTCACTTTCCGATTCGGTGAAGAAGTGACGGCCGTCGACGTCGGAGCGAACGGAACGCTTACGACGCTGCGCAGCGGCAAGCAGATTCCCGCCGAGACCGTGATGTACTCGGCGGGACGGCAAGGCCTCACGGCGCCACTCGCGCTGGAGAACGCCGGGCTCGAAGCCGACGAACGTGGCCGCATCTACGTCGACGACAATTTCCGCACCAAGGTCGAACACATCTACGCCGTCGGTGACGTCATCGGCTTCCCGGCGTTGGCGGCGACGTCGATGGATCAAGGTCGACTCGCGGCCTACCACGCCTTCGACGAACCAGGCGCGAAGCTGATGGATCTGCAGCCGATCGGCATCTACTCGATTCCCGAGGTGTCGTACGTAGGCGCCACCGAGGTCGATTTGACCAAGGAATCGGTGCCGTACGAGGTCGGGGTTTCCCGATACCGTGAACTCGCGCGCGGGCAGATCGCCGGCGACACCTACGGGATGCTCAAGATCCTGGTGTCGACGGATGACCTGAAACTGCTCGGCGTTCATATCTTCGGCTCGGGTGCAACGGATCTCGTGCATATCGGCCAAGCGGTGATGGGGTGCGGCGGGACCGTCGAATACCTTGTCGACGCCGTCTTCAACTATCCGACACTGTCCGAGGCGTACAAGGTGGCGGCGCTCGACGTCATGAACAAGATCAGGGCTCTCAAGCAATTCCACTAGGGGTCGGGGTGTCCCCAGGTACCGGTCAGGGTCGGTCGGTGTACTTCTCGGGTAGCACTTGTTCGAATACCTGAGGGTGATGTCAGGCCTGGGAAAATAGGGCAGGGTCTATCTCTATGACCATTGCCCATGAACTTCGTGTGGAATTTCGATGCTGATCGGACTGATTGCCGCGATCGTGGCGTGCGTCGGATACGGCGTGGCGTCGGTGTTGCAGGCGTACGGCGCGCGCAAGTCGGCAGCGGCCGCCGAGCAGCGAGGCGAGGCCGGACACGTGACGGCGACGGGTGGCCCGACCTTGCGTTCGACGTTCGCCGCAGCGCTGACGGCGTCGTTCATCCTGGGCACCGTGCTCGATGCGGTCGGATTCGCCGGTAGTGCCATCTCCGCGCGGCTCATTCCACTGTTCTTGTCGCAGACAGTGGTCAGTGCCAATCTCGTCATCACGGCAGTGCTGGGGACCGTGGTCCTGGGCATCCAGTTGCATCGTCGCGACTGGTTCGCGATCGCCGCGGTGATCGGATCGCTCCTGCTGCTCGGTTTGTCTTCCGGTCACGCGGGCGGCGGGAGTTCCAACGACGTCGTCCACTGGGGTGTCCTGGTGGGCTCGGCGTTGATCTTGTCGATCGGTATCGGTTTGATCCGATGGTTGGGCTCACGCGCAGCAGTTGTCGCCGGGTTGATCTCCGGTGTGTTGTTCGGCTGTCTGGCCATTGCCGTACGCGTGGTCTACGGAATCGATCCGTTCGAAATCGGCACGATGCTCCGCGATCCGGCCGGCTGGGCAATCCTCGTCTCGGGCCTGGGTGGTTTCTATCTGCACACGGTGGCGTTGCAACTGGGATCCGTCAACGGAGCGACAGCGGCACTGGTTGTCGGCGAGACGGTCGTTCCGGGAATCGTCGGCGTCGTGGTGCTCGGCGACGCGTCGAGACCTGGCCTGGAGTGGCTTGCCATCGTCGGATTCGTCGGAGCGATCGCGGGCGCCGTCGCCGTAGCCGTCTTCGGCGCGGCGAGCCACGAGGGGAAACCTGCCGAAGAAGTGACCGTCTGATGCGATAGCGAATGCGGTGCTGTTCGATCGGTCGAGCGGTAACGGAAGCCGCGTTCTTGCGGATAGTTCCAGTGCGCGACCGATGCCTCGCATGTCTCGTGCGGACAACGGCACAAAGAACGGAGGAAAGTGATGAGCAGCTTGGATATTCAACGTTGGTCGAACGACTTCACTGCGCTGACCAAAGTCATTTCGGAAGGCATCGAGCAGTTTGTTCTCCGGTTCATTTCCAGCTGAAGTGATCTGAGCTCGCTGCCTGGCAAGATTATTGATCTCCACCGCGGTTCGGAGGCCGAATCGTGATGAAGCAGAGGTTCTTACGGGGTCTGGGAGGCCTGGGCGGGGGCGAGCAGGTAGGAGAACACGTACGTAACTGCGGCGATGACCGCCAGTACGATCAAGGACGTCGGGAACCCTGCGGCATCTCGCACCGGGGCACCTGAAGCGGTGACGGCCGCCATGAACACTCCGATTACCAACAATGTCACCGCCAAGGCCGAGTACGCAGCGAACCGATGCTTCCAGCAGCAGACTGTGCGCGCCGGCCATGTGTGGCTTGTTCTCAGGGCGCAGCGCCCGCCTGCAACAGCGCTCGAGCCAACAATCAGCCCGACCAGCGCTCCGATGAAAGCGGGTATGAACAGTCCTACCCAGGACCAGGCTCCATCGCCGACTATCGGGATCATCAAGGCAACACCTGTGACCGCGCCTGTGAGCGCAGCCAGACTCAGTTCCTTGTCGACCCAGCTCATGGAACAACTAGAACACAGGCGCGATCCCGAGGCTGTGGAGTATTTCGGATTCAGGGGCTGAAGAACTCGAGTCGACGGTGCAGCCGTGCGATCGACGGGTCCCCGATCGTGCGCCTGCCATCGGTACGAGCTTGGCTCGGAGTCATCCCGTAGAAGTCTTTGAACGCGCGCGCCAATTGGGATTTCGAGGTGAAGCCACATCGCAGGGCCAACGCGTCGGTCGTTTCGTTCGGCATCTCGGCTCTGGTCAACCGGCGGTAGACGAGTTCGAGACGCTTGCGCCGTATGACAAGAGCAATTCCGCCGTCGGATGCGAATGCGCGGTAGAGCTGTGCTCGGGAGACCGACAATGCTGCGCACATGCTCGTCGGGCCGAGCCAGGTCTCCGAGAGATGCTCGGCGATGTAGGCGTACGCACGATCGCGGAGCGAGTGATCGAGCCGCGGCGATAGATCAGGTTCGGCGATACCCAAACTGACACGCAGGAGGGAAGCGACGACGTCCTCGTAGCCGGCCGCAGCATCGGGATCGAGATGCGGTAGCGCGAGTACGACCGATTGCATGCACTGAGCGAGCACGACGGCAGGAACTCCGCGCAGTACCGTCCCGTGTAGAGATCGACCCTTCGACTCCGCTTCGACGAGGGAGCGCGGCGCCAGGAGTGTGATGGTGCGTCCGGTCGCCTCGGTTTCGACGTCAGCAGTCCAGGTTCGCCCGAGGTCGAAGAACGCGATGTCCCCAGGGCGGGCGACAAAATCCACTCCGTCGGCGTCACCACTGACCTGTCCGCCGAGGACGACCTGGATCATGTACTGATCGTCGAGTCCGCTCTCGGCGATCACAACTTTGCTGCGGTTGTACTTCTGCGCGTTGAAGGTCGTTTCACCGATCAGCGAGGTCCCGATAGGCAGGGCGGAGATCGAGCCTTGGAGGGGCGTGTCGGCGCCTATCGGCTCGGTGACGAAGAACGGACGCGTGACGACACGCCAGAAGTCGTTGGCGTCCGCAGGGCCCACCGATCGAGTCGACACGCGAATGCGGGCGGAATTCATCGGCACGCGGGCATGATATGTCAGATCCCGCAGGTCGCAGTCACTCTCCCGCAAATAAACGTCAATAGTGACCGAGCCCACATAATGAGACAAATCGGGCGTATTTGTGAGACGGCCAGTGCTCGCGTGTCGCGGTGATTCTGTCTATGTTGTTCGTTATGGGTGGACAGGTTGGGAGTTCGATGCTCGAACGAAATCTCGAGTTCGGCGGGGATCGACTGCTCGTTTGTCGGCCATCATGACATCCACTTCGAATCGGTCGCAGCTATCTCGAGCAAAGCGAAATCCTCGAGGAAGGGGCACGCTGCAAAGACGGCTCGCCGGGCGTGGAGCCACGGCGATTCGTCCTCGTCTGCTCGGGTTGATGGAACGCTCGGCGGGATTGACGGTCATCGATTCGCCGCGTGGCTTCGGGAAGACGGACCTCGCCGCGTTGTGGCTCACGACTCTCGGGCACATGCCCATCAGACCAGTTGTCTGGGTGCCGGCGCCATCGAATCGGATGACCCCCCTCGAGTACTGGAACACTGCGCTCGCAGTGATTCAAGATTCTCTGGAATCACTCGAGGCCCCGCCACGAATGCGCGAGGATCCGGTGGGGGCAATCGAATCACTTCTCGACTCGTCGCCCACTCCATTCGTGTTGGTGTTCAACCGCATCGACCTGGTTGAGGGTGACGAGGTGGGACGCCGAATCGTGGATCTGATCGTGCGGCTTCCCGGATTGAAAGTAATCGTCACGCTGCAGGATCGGTCTGCGACGGACTTACTCGAGGACGTCCGCGTGGACGAGTACCTGTGCGCGAACGACCTCAGGTACACGCTCGACGAGTCCACAGTTCTGTTCGCGGAGGCAGGGATCCACCTTCCCTCGGGCATCGTCCATTCGATCTGCGAGCGTGTTGCCGGCGTTCCTGTGCTGATGAAGGTTGCTCTGAGTGCGGTTGCGGGGCTGAGTGAACCGAGTCGTGGGCGCGAACGCGTTCAGCAGCGAGTGGACCAGGCGATCCACGCGTACGTCAGTCGGACCGCTCCTCGATCGGGCAAGTCGCTCGAGTTGTTCGACTTCGCGACTACGATCGCCGCCGCCCGCACCGTCACACCAGAGATCGCTCGTGTCTTGTCCGACGATCTTGACGTGGAGGGCAAACTGGACTTGCTCGAGTCTTTCGGTCTGATCTTTCGGGACGGTCGCGAGGGAGAAGCATCCTGGTACTTTGCGCCGTCAGTTCGACTGGCATTCATGCAGATACGGACCGAACAAGGGGATGGATTCGACGATCCCTTCCAGGTTCTCGTCGATCACGCTCTCGGGACTTCGGATATAGCCGGTGCCGTTCACTACGCCTTGGACGGACGCCATTGGACCAGGGTGCTCGACATACTCGAGCGTCACTGGGCCGATCTTCTGGTCGATCACACCGGATTGGTCCGGACTGCGTTGCAATCCATACCCGGCGACGTACTCAGTTCGAACTCTTCGATTCTGGTGGGCCGTGACCTGCTCGAATCACGCCTGCGGCCGCAGTTGGTCAACGGCGATTCGTTGCCGACGGAACCGGCGGAATTGCGTGCGATAGGTGGTAGTTCGCATGCGCACAGCTTGTTGAACGTCGGGACAGTCCAATCGGTTGTGCTGAGAACATCCGGTAAGTACCAACGCTCTACCGAGATCACGCGCAAGTTGGCTCACGTCGTGTACGGACTCGGCGACGAGTCGTTGGGCGCGTTGGGGTCTCAACTGCCCGCCCTGCGCCTGATCTGGGGTGTTTCGCATCAACTGACCGGTGACCTCGGTGATGCCGCGGTGGAATTGCGACTCGCCTATCAGGGTGCGATGGAACACGGTCCGGAGTTCGTCCTGCGGCACGCCGCTGGCAATGCCGCGCTCAACTCCGCGCTGATCGGGGACGTCGCGCACGCGACAGACTGGCTTCACCTCGAAAGCACACACCCGGACGTTTCGGGATGGTTGGGACCGCCCTCGCACATGGGGGGAGCGATCGCGCGGGCACTGGTGGCGTGCGATCGCGTGGACCTGAATGCCGGCGCTGCCGCGATGGACGCGCTCGCCGAGATCACACCGTCGGGCGACCTGTGGGCGTTCGCGGCCTACACTTACTCCAGATTCGCACTGCTGCAATCGGATCCGTTCTCAGGGCTGATTTCGCTCCAGCGCGCAGTGGCAACGCACGGGCACGTGAATCCGTGTGAACGATCACTTGGTGACGCACTTCTCACCGCGGCGCGTATCGATCTCCTGTTGGCGTCCGGGGAGGGTACCAAGGCGCTGGAGGAATCAGTCGCTGCGCCGCATACGTTTGCTGTTGTCACGGTTTCTGTCGCTCGTGCGCATCTCCTGACGGGGGCTCCGTCACAGGCATTGGAATTGTGTCGCGAAATCGACTGGAGCGAGCAGTATCTCACGAGGTTTCGGCTCGAGTCCCTGCTGATCGAATGCGCTGCGCTGTGCGAACTGGGCAGAATCCCCGCTGCCGCCAGTCCGTGGGAGGAGGCTCGCGGACTACTCGAAACCTCAGGTGTCCTGTCGGCGCTGGCGACCATATCGCGTGATCTGATCAGGCAACTGGAAGAGCGGGCCGAGGGCCCGAGCAGTGCCGTCGCAACCTTTCTCGAATCCGAAGTGCCGCAGATGTATCCGGCAGCTATCGTTCGAGTCCAATTGACGAAGCGGGAGATGGACGTTCTCGTGGAACTGGGTCTCGGCATTCCGATCGGCGAGATAGCGCGAAAGTTGTTCGTATCCAACAACACATTGAAGAGTCACCTGCGAGCCCTGTATCGCAAACTCGGTGCGCATTCCCGCGAAGAGGCCGTCGCGGCAGCGCACCGACACAACCTCCTCGGCAGTGGGCAGGACTGATCGACGTCAGTGCAAATTGCGCTCGGAGTAGATCTTCATCGCGTCACGGACCAGCGAAGCGGTGCCTTCTCCGTACTTGTCGTAGTTTGCAGTGAAGCGGGGATCGTCGACGTACATCTGGCCGAGTCCGGTGAAGGCGTCGGCGCTGGGAGTCCTTCCCTGCCAACCGATTTTTATCCACTCGAACTGTCTCTGGGTAATCGTCTGGACGTCGTCGCTTTCCGCGGGTAGGCCCGCTGTCAGTGCTTTTCCGAATGCCGCTGCGATGTCAGCTTGAGCTTGCAGATGTGCTTTCCGGTCCTGCTCGGACATCGACCGCCACCAGTTGTCGCCGCTGGTATAGGCGTCCTTGCCCCAACGCTCGATGACCTCGTCCTTGTATCGGGTGTGGTCGAACCCGTCGAAAACATCTTCCGGCATGAGTGATTCACCTTTCTTCGTCTTGTTCAACGTCCTGTTGACCGATTCGATCTGTCTCGAGATCCGCGTGCGCTCTTGCTCGAGGAGTTCGAGGTGCGTACGCAGCGCGGCGGCCGTGTCGCGTTCACCGGTGAGGACTTCGGCGATGGCCGGCAATCCGAGTCCGAGTTCCCGAAGCAGCAGGATGCGTTGCAGTCGCACCAGGGCGTCTTCGTCGTAGAAGCGGTAGCCGTTGGCGCCGATGCGGCTTGGTTCCAGGAGTCCGAGATCGCCGTAATGGCGCAGCGTTCTGCTGGTGGTACCGGCGGATTTGGCGAGTTCTTGGATGGACCATTCGCTCACGTGGAGTTCCTACTCTCGGATCGGTTGTGCTCATTCAGCATGCAAGTTGACGTTGCGTCAATGTCAAGAAAGTTCTCGGTGTGCATTGTCGGGAACGTTTTATGTCCGTTTCGCCGTATCGCCACGAACGGGTCTCCAACTGATTGATTCGATGACCTAGGTCACGTGATTTGGCTCACAAATTGCCAATTTGAATAGTTGAACAAGCCTCTGTTGACGCTTTCACATACCTCGACCACGATCATCTGAACAGATCGAGTTACGCGGTTGTTGAAAATGCACGGTAGTTGAAATGCACTGCAGACGGAACGGTGGTCCACGATGACTGAACTGGTGTCGGGCGTAGCCCAGGCCAAGCCCTATGACCTCGATGATCGGTACCGGTCGGGATCGGGACCGGTGTTGCTGACCGGTGTTCAGGCAATCGCACGCGGTTTCGTCGAGCAGCACGTTCGCGACATCCGGGCGGGTAAGCGTATTGCCACTTTTGTCTCCGGTTACCAGGGCAGCCCCCTCGGCGGCGTCGACAAGATGCTCCACGGCATGCCCAAGGTTCTCGCGGAACACGACATCACCTTCATCCCCGGCTTCAACGAGGAGCTCGCTGCCACCGCGGTATGGGGAAGCCAGACGGATCTCCCGGCCGGAACCGCGACCCACGACGGCGTGACCGGCGTCTGGTACGGCAAGGGCCCCGGCGTCGACCGCGCTACCGACACCATTCGCCACGCCAACATGTACGGCGTGAACCCCAAGGGCGGCGTCGTCCTGCTGGTGGGCGACGACCCGGCGTCGAAGTCCTCCACGGTTCCGGCCGTCAGCGAGCGCTCGCTTGCCGCGATGGGTGTGCCGGTTCTCTTTCCGCGCAATGCCGAAGAGATCATCACGATGGGTATGCACGCCGTTGCAC
Source organism: Rhodococcus sp. IEGM 1406 (assembly GCF_030056745.1). NCBI lineage: Bacteria > Bacillati > Actinomycetota > Actinomycetes > Mycobacteriales > Nocardiaceae > Rhodococcus > Rhodococcus sp. IEGM 1406. Next base: position 1,259,124 of record NZ_JASHKO010000001.1, read on the forward strand.
TCTCGCGGGTGTCCGGTTGCGTCGTAGCGCTGAAGATCGTCGCCGACGTCGCCGACGGTGCCTGGACGATCGACGGCAGCATCGCGGACTTCGACATCGTGGTTCCGGAAGTGCAGTTCGAGGGCAAGCCCTTCGTCTACAAGCAGCGTCAGATGGCTGCGCCGCCGGACAGTGTCATCGCCGAGGCCGATCTGTACGGCCCGCGATGGGATCTTGTTCACGCGTACGGAACTGCCAACAACCTCGATGTGATCGAGGTCAACCCCTCCGGTGCGAAGATCGGTATCGCCGCCACCGGTACAACTTTCGACTCCGTCCGCCAAGCTCTGGCAGACCTCGGCGTCGATGATGCGGCGCTGCACCGCGCCGGGATCCGTCTCCTTCGCATCGGAATGTGCTACCCCGTCGTTGGCGAGAAGATCAAGGAGTTCGCCGAAGGTCTCGAGCAGATCGTCGTGGTCGAGGACAAGACCGCGTTCATCGAAGCTCAGATCCGGGAAGTCCTGTACGGCACCGACGATGCTCCTCGCATCATCGGCAAGCGTGACGGCCAGGGCCGTCTGCTCATGCCTGCCAGTGGTGAACTGACCGCAGGCCGGCTGCTCGCCCCGTTGCGGCGCGTACTGAAGCCGCACGTCGAGCTCAAGCGCACCCTCCCGGCACCGCTGTCACTGAACGTGCTCTCCGCCAAGCGAACCGCGTACTTCTGCAGTGGGTGCCCCCACAACCGTTCCACCGCTATCCCCGAGGGCTCAATCGGCGGCGGCGGAATCGGTTGCCACACACTCGTCACCATGTCCGGCCGTGAGGACAGCGCTGTCACCGGCCTGACGCAGATGGGCGGCGAGGGCAGCCAGTGGATCGGGCAGGCACCGTTCACCGACGTGCCTCACCTGTTCCAGAACATCGGCGACGGCACCTTCTTCCACTCCGGTCAGTTGGCTGTCCAGGCATGCATCGCCGCAGGCGTGAACATCACCTACAAGTTGCTCTACAACGAAGTAGTGGCGATGACCGGTGCACAGGACGCAGAAGGTGCCCTCTCCGTTGCTCAACTCAGCCACAAGCTGACCACCGAGGGCGTCAAGCAGATCATCATCTGCGCCGACGAGCCTTCGCGCCACAACAAGCGCGCCCTGGCCAAGGGCACCAAGCTCTGGCACCGCGATCGCCTCGACGAGGCTCAGAAGGAGCTTCGCGAGATCAAGGGCGTCACCGTACTGATCTACGACCAGCACTGTGCGGCCGACGCTCGTCGCCAGCGCAAGCGTGGCACGCTGCCCACTCGCAACACTCGCGTCGTCATCAACGAGGCAGTGTGCGAGGGCTGCGGTGACTGCGGTGTGAAGTCGAACTGCCTCTCGGTCCAGCCCGTGGACACCGAGTACGGTCGCAAGACGAAGATCGACCAGACGTCCTGCAACACGGACTACACCTGCATGGACGGCGATTGCCCCTCATTCGTGACCGTCGAACTGGTGCCGGGCAAGAAGGCTCCCAAGGCCGCACGTCCCGTCCCGCCCGTCGTCGCAGATCCCGATTTCGGACCGCTCACCAGCACGCAGAACGTGTTCCTCGCGGGCATCGGCGGCACCGGTATCGTGACCGTCAACCAGGTGCTCGCAACGGCGGCACTGCGCGCCGGCCTCGAGGTGGAGAGCCTTGACCAGATCGGCCTGAGCCAGAAGGCCGGACCGGTTGTCTCGCACCTGCGTTTCAGCTCCAGCGCGCTCGAGCCGTCCAACCGCCTCACCCCGGGCAGCGCGGATTGCATCGTCGCCTTCGACCTGCTGACCGCGACGGACAACAAGAACCTCGACTACGGCAACGCCGAGAAGACGGTCTCCATCGCATCGACGTCGCAGACGCCGACCGGAGACATGGTCTACGACAAGGCTGTTCGCTACCCCGAGGAGACGTCACTCCTCGCCCGTCTCGACAAGGTGTCGCGCACCCTGCGCTCGTTCGACGCACTCGCCGCGGCACAGGAGTTGTTCGGTAACACCGCAGCCGCCAACTTCCTGCTGATCGGTGCTGCCTACCAGAGCGGTGGACTTCGTCTGCCGGCCGAGGCCATCGAAGAAGCGATCGGCATCAACGGCGTTGCCGTGGACGCGAACATCGCGGCATTCCGTTGGGGCCGTGCAGCAATTGCCGACACTGCAGCGTTCTCGGCCGTCACCACGCCGGCCAAGTCCGTCCGCGAACCCGTTGTCGCACCGGCTCACATGTTCGCCGGAACCACCTTCACCGGTGAAACCCTGCGACTGGTCGAACTGCGTGCGGCACAGCTCATCGAGTTCCAGTCCGTCAAGATCGCCCAGCGCTACATCGATCAGGTTCAGGCAGTCTGGACTGCTGAACGTGCCGCAACCGAGCGGACCGATTTCAGTGAAGCGGTCGCCCGCGGCCTGTTCAAGTTCACCGCGTACAAGGACGAGTACGAAGTTGCTCGCATGCTGGTCGATCCTGCCTTCATCGAAGACGTCAAGTCGCAGGTGCCGGCCGGGGAGAACCTGACCTACAAGCTCCACCCCCCGATCCTCCGAGTGATGGGCCGCAAGAAGAAGATCGGCCTCGGGCCCAAGTCGCATGTTGCACTGAAGGTTCTGGCCAAGGGCAAGAAGCTGCGCGGTACCAAGCTCGATCCCTTCGGCTACATGCACGTCCGCAAGGTCGAGCGTGAACTGCTCGCCGAGTACGAGGCCATGATCGCTGATCTCTCTCGTACGCTCGCAACCGACGGATACGATCGCGCCGTCGAGATCGCGGCGCTGCCGGACGTGGTTCGCGGCTACGAGGACATCAAGCTCGGCAACATCGAGCTGTACAAGACTCGCCTGCGCGAACTCGGTGTAGGTGAGTAGGAGCGTCGGCGAGTAGATTGAAGAAGACTGTGCCCCAGCGACCGTTGTCGCTGGGGCACAGTTGTATTCAGAGCTGTATCGTACGGAAACGGGTTCAGGAGGGCGGGAACTGGCCGTCGGCGACCACAGCGCTGCCGTTCCACGTGAAATTCACGATATTCGGTCCGCCTTGAGGGCAGCAGAATGCGTCGTCGTCGAGCAACCATCGGTATTGGACGGACACCGAATTCCTGTTGCTGTCGATGACGTGTGTGTACGAGTACGGCTTGCTGGTAGCCGTGCCCAGGTAAGTCCCGTCGTGGAAGAACAGGACGTGTGACTGATACGTCGCATCGCCCACGCCGTCACCATCGACCGAAACCCAGAGCAGGTCAGGACAATTACCGATCTGCTCCTCGCTCGCGGATCTCGGTATCCAGCTGCCGCCGTTGACGTCGGTTCCCAAGGTACCGATTGCGTCCGTGACGACCGGGGAGTCGACGTCGACACAGGGACCTGAAGCCGGGACTGCAGGCGTCGTCGCCGGCACGGATTCGCTTGCTGGGGTGCCCGATTGCGGCGGGGGAGAACTCGTTACCGTCGTCCCGGATTCGTTTGCCGTCGAGGTCGCCGACGCCGTTGAGGTCGCCGACGCCGTTGAGCTTGACGCTGTTGAACTAGCCGCCGCCTCGGGTGTTCCTTCGGTCGACCCGCAACCGGCGACCATCAGGGCAGTGGTCGTCACCAGTGCCGAGACAGCGACGGCGGCCGAAATCGGAGCTTTCCTGCGCATGCGTCCTCCAGAGAGTGTGGGTTCACGTGTTCAAGTCCCTCCCTCGTTCTGTCGCCGGGCCGCATGCGTGCGTTATCGAACAACCGGTAACGATCAGCTATCGGGCTTCGGTGTTGACGGCTTCGGCGTTTGTGGCGCGAGCGGAGTCGTATCGCACGGATCCGGCAACCACGGTCATCGCGATTTCCGTGGTCAGGAGAGAATCGACCCCTTCGGTGAACGGATCTTGTTTCAGTACGACAAAATCGGCTGCTTTTCCCCGAACCAGTTGGCCGGTCACATCTTCCCACCGGCACGAGTAGGCAGCGTCGCGGGTTGCGTGAGCCAGCGCGTCCGCGAGGGGGAGTGCGTACCCCGGCAGGTTGGGTGCCAGTGACGGATCGATTGCGGATCGACGGGTGGTGGCGATGAACATGTTCGGCAGCGGCGGGTGGGGCGCCGTCGGAGCGTCCGAACCCAACGCCAGAACCGCTCCGGCCTCGGTGAATTCGGGCCAGGGGTACGCGCGATTCACCCGGTAGTCGCCGAGCATCGCCTGCCAGTTCTCTTGGATAGCAGGGTCAGCGTGAACCGGTTGCATCGAGGCGATGATTCCCAGGCGGGCAAGCCTTTCGACGTTGTCCCGGGTGATGGACTCCAAGTGTTCCATTCGGTGCCTGCGGGGAATGTCTCCGTTGGCGGCGATCGCGTACTCGAGTGCCGTCAATCCGATCTCCGACGCCTCGTCGCCGATCGCGTGCATCGCGATCTGCAGGCCTGCGGCGTCAGCGGCTGTCACGACGGGGATCAAGGACTCGAGATCCCAGATGGGCTCGGCGTTGGTGCCGTCAGAGTACGGCTCTTTCATTGCGGCAGTGCAGCTGTCGATCACACCGTCGATGATGATCTTGATTCCGGCGATACGGAGCCACGGACCTTGGACGCGCTCGTGGAGTTCGATCACGTCGTGAACTTGTCGGACGTTGTCGGCCTCGTTGTCCTCGCGGGTCATCAGCCAGTGAGCCGCGACGCGCAGCGGCAATGTGCCGTCTCCTGCATCCAATGCTCTTTCCAGCGAAGCTAATTCGTCCGCGCCGAGAGCCATGTCGACCGCGCCGGTCACGCCGTCCTCGAGATAGTGGCGGAACGCGAGCGCGAGGGCGGCGTCCCGGTCCTCGTCGGATGCGAGCTCCGCCAGTTTCGGCCAGACGTAGAGCATCATGGCGGTCTCGTACAGCATTCCGGTGGCTTCTCCGGTGTCCGGATCCCGGCCGATACGACCGCCGATCGGATCGGGCGTGTCCGCGTCGATGCCGAGTTCTCGCAGTGCTGCAGTGTTCACCCAGACCGAATGTACGTCGTTGGCGTCGAGGTACACCGGGCGATCGGGCACGACGGCGTCGATCATCTCTCGCGTCGGGTGCCCTCCATCCAGCGCGGAGAACAACCAACTGCGACCCAGCAGGCGTGGTGCGTCCGGGTTCGATTCCGCGAATTGCTTGATGCTGGACTGAATGTCGGCGAGATCGGTGGCATCACGCAGATCCAACTTCTGCAGCGCGAATCCCATCATGACCAAATGTGTATGGGCGTCGACGAAACCGGGTAGCACGACGGCGCCTTGGAGATCGATCACCTCGGCGTCGGGAGCCAGGATATCGGCATAGACGGTTTCGCCCACGAATCTGAGCTTGTGGTTCTCGACGACTATCGATTCGGCCCATCCGTCGTCGGCAGCCGTGAAGATCTTTCCGTTGCGGTAGTGAGTGATGCTGTCATTCATGACTTCTACGTGATCCTTACGCGATGACGGTAGTAGTGATGGCGGCGCTGTGGTGACGATACGCACCCTCGGTACGTGCGGAGAGTCGGGAAACCAAGGCGAACGGGACTAATAGAACGAAGCTGATCCCGGAGATGATGACTCCGAAGGTCGGATACCCGAGGCTGGCCGTCACCGAAGTGCCGAACAGCGGCGCGAACGCGGAGCCGATGAGGTAGGTGCCCAGTAGTGGGGCCGACCATCGGCCGGCGGCGTCGAGCGCGGCCGAGATGGCAACCAAGACGATGAACGTGGCCGCGTAGACAGTGTTCCAGGCGATGACCAGTACCAGGTAGATCGTGGGATCGGTGGTGAGGCTGGCAGACAGCTTCAGGATTGCCCCGAGCATCAGTAGCACGGAGATCGATACTGTCCGACTGACCCGAGAACCCAACGCGGTCAAAGTAACAGCCGCGAGCACGCCACCCGCCGTTGATGCGCTCAGCGCGAGACTCATTTGTTGATCCGAGAGTCCGGCGTGCTCGGAACCCATGATGCCGAGTACTGCCCACAGTGAGTCTTCGCTGATCGCCCAGACTGCAAGCATCGCGAGAAATGCGGTTCCGGCAAAAGTGAGTCGTTTCGCGCTTACCCCGGCGGGGAGAGTGGTGGTCGTCTTGGCGGACTTCGCCGTCTCCGGCCACTCTTTCACCGGGGATGACGGCAACCAGGTGACCGTTGCTGCGGTAGCCAGTGCCAGGACTGCGACGATGCCGAATGCGTTGGTCATGTGTGTGCCGAGGATGGGTATGAGAGCGAGGACGGCTGTGACGACGACACGGTTCACGAGGCCGCTGATGCTTGACGCCCGGTCCGGGTTCGTGAGCGCGGCCAGTGCCGCTCCACCAACGGATGCAGATCCGCCAGCGCCGATGCCGCCGACGATGATCGCGGCACACGCGATCATCGTGGACGGTGCGATGGCCGCAACGCCGAATGCTGCTGCCATTGCCATCAGGCTGACGCGGCCGAGGAGATGACGATGCCGACCCGATGCGATACGAGTGGTGGCGAGGCATGTGAACGCGCAGACCAGCAGCGATGCGGTCAGGACGGCACCGGCGGCGGATTCGGTGACACCGAGGTCCTCGACCATTGCCACGATCATCAGGGGGATGAGGTTCGCGGTGATGAATCCCATGACACCGATGCTGAAGACGGCAATACCGCGGTTGGCGGTGAGTGGAACCCGGTCGGACTGCGTAATCGCAGAAGCGTTGATTGGCACTAGGGCAACCCCATGTCCTGAAGGGGGTGGCGGAACCGACCCCTGATGGCGTGATGCGAGTCACTTAATGAATGTGATTCGTTAAGTATGGGGATGGGCCCTGCCTCGGTCAAGAGTTATAACGAATTTGATTCGTTAATTGTATGTTTCGGGATACCGCCTCCCGCAAAGTGGCGTCGCCGGTCTGTTTCTTGTTGTGAGGCTTATGCTTCCGCAATGGCTGAGATTGCGGAACGCACCCGCTACTTCGAGCGCTACGTCACTTTCGTCGACGCGATTGTCGCCATTGCGATCACGCTGCTCGTCCTGCCGCTGGTCGAACTCACCAGTGACCACCACGGCACCACGTCGGAACTCCTGCGCGATCACGCTGCGCAGTTCTATTCGTTCGCCCTGAGCTTTCTGGTGATCTTCCGTCTCTGGTGGTCGCAGCATCGGCTGCTTCGTTTCGTGGTCGACGGAGACAAGGTGGTTGTGCGCGGGCTGGGGTTGTGGGTGATGACCATCGTGTTCTTGCCGTTCCCGACTGCGCTCGTTGCAGCGCCGTCGCAGGATCTCGGAACCAGGGCTCTCTACATCGGGACAATGGCAGCCAGTGCTGCGTGCCTGGCGGTGGTCGCGTGGGGTCTGGTTCGCAACCCTTCGTTGAGTGAAGAGAATGCGAAGCCGCATTTCACCGCTGAAATCGTCACTTTCCTGATCATGGTGGTGGCGCTGCTCGTCAGTGTGCTCGTTCCGGTGACGTCGTACTTCCCGCTGTTTCTTCTCCTGCTGTCGACGCCGATCGAGAAGCTGTGGAACCGAGTGGCGGCGAAATGGAGTCGCGGTGAAGGTGAGATGAGCTAGTCGGCGCGAGCGGTCATCGCGGATTTCTTGGCTTTGTTTCCGCAGATGTTCATCGAGCACCAGCGTCGGTTGTTGCCGCGGCTGGTGTCGACGTAGAGGCCGGTGCACCCGTCGCCCTGGCAGGCTTTGACGCGGTCGTGGTCGGGTCCACCGAGCACCGCGATCGCGTCGGCAGCCACTATCGACAAAGCGTCGCGGATCGGATTGTCTCCGGCTGATTTCCAGAGGGCCCGGCCACTCTCGAGGACGAGGTGGGCATCACCGAGTTCGGATGCGGTGTTGACGATCCCGACATCGGCGCGTGAGGCGCGGCGGTCCTCGCATACGGCGGTTCCGATGCGATGAATGGCCTCACGTAAATCCTGCGCGCCGCGGAGGTCGTCTTCTGTCGCGGTTGCTGGGGTGTCCATCAGATCGTTGGCGCGTAACCATAATTCGAGTCGCTGCGGGCTCGTGAGTCGTTCGAACCTCGAGCCGTTCCGATTGGTGAGGGTGGCGGTGAAGCGGAAGGCGAGCGTGTCGTTGTCGAGTCGAAACACGTCCCGAGCGGATTGATCAGCTCCTGCTTCGTTCACTTTCATCCTCCTTTGTAGCGAACCATCTCAACCGGTTCGACAGCAACTGTACCTGTGTGAGAGTGTTGAACCGTCTTAGATGGTTCAGCATTTTCGAGAGGGAAATCCATGACTTCTGTTTCCGTGGTCGGTTTGGGTGCGATGGGTCGTCCCATCGCTCGAAATCTGATGGGTGCAGGCTTCGACGTGACGGTGTGGAATCGCAGCCCTGAAGCGGTAGCCGAATTGGTCGCGGAAGGGGCGACCGGCGCGAAAACCGTTGCCGAGGCATTCCAGTCCGGTGTTGTGCTGTCGATGTTGGCGGATGATTCGGCCGTGTCTGCGGCCATTCTGGATCCCGCCGTACTCGCATCCGTTCCGACTGGAACCGTGCACGTCAACATGGCCACCGTCAGCGTCGGCCTTGCCAAGCGCGCCGCCGCACTGCACGCCGAGTACGGCATCGGGTACATCGCGGCGCCGGTATTCGGACGCGTTTCTGTTGCTCAGGCCGGCCAGTTGAACATCATCGCCGGCGGCGACAGTTCCCTCCTCGAGCGAGTGCAACCCTTCCTCGACGTCATCGGGGCTCGCACGTGGCCACAAGGTGAGCGTCCGGAGCAGGCCAACATCGTCAAGATCATCGGCAACTACCTCATCCTTGCCGCGATTCAATCCTTGGGTGAGGCAATCACATTGGGGGAGAGGTCAGGTGTGGACGGAAGCCAACTCGTAGAACTGCTGACCTCGACGATCTTCCCGGGGCCGGTCTACTCCAGCTACGGAAACCTCGTCGCGACGCGTCAGTACGAGCCTGCAGGATTCACCACCACTCTGGGCCTCAAGGATTTGAGGCTTGCGCTCGACGCCGCCGACAGCGTCGATCTGGATTTGCCGTTCGGCGGCGTACTTCGAGGCGTGCTCGCTCAGGCTCTGGCGAACGGTCAGGGCGAGATGGACTGGGCGTCGATTGCAGAACTGGTCCGTTCCGGCCAGTCGGGTGAAGGCAGTCCCGAAACACCGACGAGGTGAGCGCGAACTCGGACGGGACTGCGACTTCGGCACTGGCGGAGACCGATTCCGTCCGGACGCTACCGCTGGCCGGGTTGTCGGCACTCGCAATGGCAGGTTTCATAGCAATCACAACCGAAACCATGCCGGCCGGACTACTGGTGCAGATCGGGTCAGGGCTGTCCGTATCTGTCTCCGGCGCCGGGCAATTGGTCACTGCATACGCGTTGGGCTCGGTCGTCGGGGCGGTACCACTGATCGCATTGACCCGAGGACTGCGACGGCGTGCTGTCCTGGTGTCGGCGACTGTTGGATTCGGTGTCTTCAATCTGGTGACAGCGCTGTCGTCGAATCTTGTTCTCACCTTGGGTGTTCGGTTTCTGGCGGGCATGGCAGCAGGTGTGGTGTGGGGGTTGCTTGCTGGGTACGCACGCAGGATGGCGCCCCCTCATCTGCAGGGGCGGGCCGTTGCGGTTGCCTCCGTCGGACAGCCGATCGCGCTGGCAATCGGCGTTCCGATGGGTGCGTGGCTCGGGACCCTGGCCGATTGGCGCGTAGTCTTCGCCGTGATGTCGGTTGCTGCGCTACTTCTGGTCGTGTGGATACTCACGGTGATGCCGGACTTTCCCGGGCAACAAGCGGATCGGCAGCTGTCGGTGCGGAAAGTCCTGGTCCTGCCGGGCGTACGACCGATTCTGTTTGTCGCGTTCTTGTGGATCTTCGCGCACAACATCGTGTACACGTATCTGGCGGCGTTTCTGGATCGCATCGGTTTCGGCGATCGGTTGGGAATCGTTTTGTTCGTGTTCGGACTTTTCGCCTTCGTGGGCATCGGTGTGGTCGGGGTGTTTGTCGACCGGGCCCTTCGAAGTCTCACCGTGCTGAGCTTGGTGGTCTTTGCCGCAGCTTTGACGGCGTTGGGCGTCGGCGGTGACAGCTTCGCAGTGATCGCACTCAGCGTTGCGGTATGGGGCGTGGCATTCGGAGGCGCTCCCACTCTCCTTCAGACTGCGCTCGCCGACACGACGGGCGACGCTGTGGACACTGCGCAATCGGTTTTCGTGACGATCTTCAATGCGGCGATCGCAGCGGGCGGCGTCGTGGGCGGGCTGATCTTGGCGGACAGGGGTGCGGGAGCGTTGCCGTTGGTTTCGCTGGTGCTGATCGTCGTCGGTGTTCTTGTGGTCAGTATCCGACAATTCGGACATAGCTTGTGATTCACTTCACGCATGCGAAAGTCATTGTTGGTGGTTGCTCTCGTTGCTACGTGGTTTGTCGCCGGAGCGATGCCCGCGGGGGCTGCGGATGCGAACTGGTCCGGTGATTACTCGCTCAAGCGTTTCGCCGCGACCAAGACGGGCACAAGTCTGGCCGCCAGCCAGTGGGAGCCGGATTTCTCCGATACATACACGTTCGAGACGGATTGCTCGAGCGGAGTCTGTATCGCCACAGTGGTCGGCGGTCCGGCTCCCGCCAATCCGACGTTGCCGCAGCCTGCGCGATACACCTGGGACGGAACCAGTTGGGTGCACCCCTATGACTGGGAGTGGGATTGCTACCAGGGGGAAGGCGTGCCCAAGGTGTGGGCACCGGCGCACTCCGAGGCGTATTACACACCTCAGCCCGATGGCAGTCTGAAAGGTTCGTGGCGTACCGACATCGCGAGTGGTCCCTGCGAGGGATCGGTGATCATGCACGTCGAGGCGTACCCGGTCGGTCGATCTACCGGATCCTTCGGTAGTTGAGAACGATCTGTGGCCCGAAGGTGTTGAAACAAATCTGAGCCCGCGGGAATTGATCGAGCCCCATGCACGTTAATTGAGTCAGTAACGCTCAACTTTCTGCAAGGAGGCATTCGGAATGCCAGCATTCTTCGGGCCCGAGGGTCCCGGTCGCATCGATATTTCCCGGCTCATGAGCAGGGCCACCCAGCAACTCATGGCTGACGCTGCACGTGTAGCGGCTGCTCGCGGTGATTCGGATCTCGATGCACTGCACGTTCTCCGCGTCATGGCGGAGCAGGATCCGGTCCGCACGCTCATGCAGCGCGCCGGAGCCGACCCGAAATCCGTGGTCGACGCCGTCGACCTGCGGCTGCCACAAGGCCGTGAGCAGGGGGCCTACTCTGCTCCTGCGCTCAGCAGCGCCGTGAAAACCGCTCTACTCGAGGCTCATCAACTGGCCCGAGCCCTGGGATCGACGTACATCGATCCCGAACACCTCTTCATCGCATTGGCTGGTGACCCCGATCATGTTCCGGGTCGTCTGCTCGCTTCGGCCGGCATCACGCCGGAGAAGCTGCAGGCAGCGGTTCAGAATCCTGCAGCCGGTCCAGTCGAAGACGAGTCCACCACACCGACGCTCGACAAGTACGGCGTCGATCTCACCGATCGCGCACGCAACGGCGGCGTCGATCCGGTGATCGGCCGCGCCGACGAGATCGAACAGACCATCGAGATCCTCTCCCGCCGCACCAAGAACAACCCCGTCCTGGTGGGTGAGGCCGGCGTCGGCAAGACTGCCATCGTCGAAGGTCTCGCCCAGCGCATCGTCGACGGGGATGTCCCGGAATCGGTGGTGGGCAAGAGGATAGTCCAGCTCGAACTCTCGAGCATGGTCTCGGGTACTCGCTACCGCGGAGACTTCGAGGAACGGCTGACCAAGGTGATCGACGAGATCACCGCACACAAGGACGAGCTGATCGTCTTCATCGACGAGATGCACACCATCGCCGGTGCCGGAGGCGGCGCCGAAGGTGCGATGGATGCCGGAAACATCCTCAAGCCCAAGCTCGCTCGCGGTGAACTGCACATCGTCGGCGCCACCACGCTCGACGAATACCGCAAGAACATCGAGAAGGATCCCGCGCTCGAGCGGCGCTTCCAGCCCGTACAGGTCGGGGAGCCGTCGATCGAGGACGCGATCGCGATCTTGAGCGGACTGCGCAGTCGGTACGAGGATCACCACAAGGTGCACTACACCGACGAGGCGATCACCGCTGCGGTGGAGCTGTCGGCACGTTACATCGGCGACAGGTTCTTGCCGGACAAGGCAATCGACTTGATCGACCAGGCCGGCGCCAGGCTTCGGTTGAAGACGGCCACCGTGGACACCGCTGCACTGCAGCAACGTCTCGAGCAGCTCGAGAGCGACAAGGAGAAAGCCGTCGCCGATGAATTGTACGAGAAGGCGTCGACCCTGCGTGACGAGATCAACGGCGTCGCAAAGCGTCTCGAGAAGGCAGGATCCTCGGTTCCTTCCGAGGAAACTCCGGATGTGACTGCTGAACAGATCGCCCAGGTTGTCGCCCGTGCCACGGGTATTCCGGCCAGCCAGATGACTCAAGCAGAGAAAGATCGCCTGCGCCGTCTGGAAGAGGAACTGCACGGTCGTGTCATCGGGCAAGATGACGCCGTTCGCGCAATCGCGCGTGCGGTGCGTCGTAGCCGGACCGGTATGAGCGATCCGGATCGTCCCGTCGGTAGCTTCCTGTTCCTCGGACCCACCGGTGTCGGCAAGACGGAGCTCGCAAAAGCTCTGGCTGCCACACTCTTCGGTGACGAGAACAAGATGCTGCGCTTCGACATGAGTGAGTTCGGTGAGAGGCACACGGTAAGCCGATTGGTCGGTGCTCCTCCCGGATATGTCGGCTACGGCGAGGCCGGACAGCTCACGGAACAGGTGCGTCGTAACCCGTACTCGGTGATCCTGCTCGACGAGATCGAAAAGGCACACCCGGACGTGTTCAACACCTTGCTCCAGGTGCTCGACGATGGGCGTCTGACCGACGGCCAGGGTCGGACGGTGGACTTCAAGAACACCGTCGTGATCATGACCAGCAATCTCGGCTCGGACATCATTTCGAGCAAGTCCGGTGGACTGGGCTTCACCACAGGTGATGCAGAGTCGGCGGAGAAGCCACTGCGCGACCGCGTGATGGCCAGGTTGCGCGAATCGATGCGGCCGGAGTTCCTCAACCGCATCGACGAGATAGTGATCTTCCGCAAGCTCGACACCGAGCAACTGCACCGGATCACTGATCTGTTGCTCGACGACAGCCGGAAGCGGTTGCAGTCCAAGGGCATCGACATCGAGTTCACCGCCGACGCAGTGGACTGGATTGCCGAGCACGGGCATCAACCCGAGTTCGGGGCTCGCCCGTTGCGTCGTTCGATTCAGCGTGTGGTCGACGACAAGATCGCCGACATGCTGCTCGATGATCTCCTCGAAGAGGGCGGCAGCATCACCGTCGCGGTTGACGAGGGTGAGTTGGTGTTCAGCTAGGAGGGGCACAGCCCCCGTGAGCGGTTAGGGAGTCCCTGGACTCCCTAACCGCTCACAGGCGCGCAGCGCCCAAAATCTCCGCCGCCAGGGCGTCGTTGTGCCGGAAAAACCCCGCATTGGTACGGGGACGAGGGAAAGCCGCCGACCAGTTGTGGCCTGCAACCCACGGCCCGGCCGCGAAGCGGCGAGGATGAGCTGTGTTGTCCTGGTCGAGAATTCGTGAAGTACCGTCGACGGCGAGCTTCGCCGAACTGTCCACGGTCGCACGAAGTTCGACTGCCTCGCCCCGACCGTGAAGCGTCCGCAGGAGCGAGTCACCGCTCGCGCTGATGGACGCAACCGGCAAGCGTGCTTCGACGAGGGTGTTCGCGGCCACGATGTCGGTGTGCGACGCACTGCGAGCGACAAAGATCCCAGCCCCCGTTGCCGGGTCGATCTCGGTGGAGAACACCGAATCCGGCCCGAGGAACTGGACGATGCCGGCCTCGTTGAGCGCGATCAACTGTTCCAGTCGCTCGGGTGGCGGACCACTGGCGATGAAGCTGAAGAACGAATGAAGCCAACCCTCGACGTCCTTGGCGACGGATTCGGCCGGGATTCTGCCGCGCCGCAGCAATTCTCCGACAGTCATGTACGTCGACAGCAGCGCTGAGAAGACAGCGGCGTCGGCGCTGAAATACGGGTCCGACCTCCGCGCGACGTCTGCCGAGATGTATTCGTTGATCCGGGATTGGACCTCGGCAAGTCCGTCGTAGCGCTCACCGCCGAGTGGGCGGTTCAGTCGCTCGAGATCGATACGGTCTTCCGGCTTCGGAACTGCGTTCTCGACCAGTTCCTGCAATCGAGACGATCCCCAAGCCAGCGAGGCGAATTCGGCGTCGAACTCCTCCCAGGTGCCCACCGTCCGATCCGGGTGCGACGCGAACAGTTCGTGATAGTGGGCGCCTGCCAATTCTTTCGACGCCAGCGGCCAGATGTCGTTTCGGAAATCCAACGGCCCGTCGCCGGGCACAAGATCAGCGGTGAAGAACCGGGGTAGCGGTGGCCGCGCGTCGGCGATCGAGTACGAAATCTTGGAGTGGTACGGCACGCCTCGACGAGATCCGGCGTACAACAGAGGTTCCCGACCCGAGGGAGTGTAAGTGAGGGTGCCGTCCTCACCGCGTTCGAAGACGCCGCCGCGGCTCTCGGCGAGGAGAACCATCCAGTCGATGAAAGCCAGCCCGAGCCCGGCGATCAGAACCGGTTCGCGTTCGGGAATGACATCGGCGTCGAGGTCGGCGGTGTATCCCGGACCTACGTAGGTCAACCCGTGCTCGGACGCGAAGCTGGTCAGCGCGGTTTCACGCGGGGCAGCCAACGCATCGGGGTGCCCTTGCGCGAGAAGGACGGCCGTCGCTTCGATGACAACTCCGTCGTCCAGATGAACCGTCTGTATCTCGCCGACGTTCACGATGTCGACCACTGATCGTCGATGAACCCGAACGTCGACGTGCGCTGGTGCGGAGTCGACCGCGGTCTGGAACACCCAGTTCAGGTATCGGCTCTGCAGTGACCTCGATGCAAACGACGACGGGGTGATCATCGGGACTTCTGCCGCGATTTCGGGGAATTCGGCAAGTTCAGCCGAGTGCTCGGCGACCCATTCCGCGAGGGTCGGACCCGGCAGCACTGGGCCGGTCACGGCGGTGGTCTCGTCGGTGAACATCGTGACGTCCGCGGTTGTCGAATTCATCCACAGAAGCGGCGCCTGGCTGCCTCGCCAAATGCGGCCGGCGCCTGCCGGATACGGGTCCACGACGTGAATGTCGATCGGTACGGGATCGGCGTTCACCGATTCGTGAGCGAGGATTCGCTCGAGTACGCCGGTCCCGCGGGGGCCACCGCCCACGATCACGACGACAGCTGCTGTCCCCACTGAGGTACGGGGTCGATCGCCTGGCACGAGTCCTCCATCGGACCTGGCAGAAAGCACCCGCACCTCAGCAGAGGGGGTTGCTGCGACGTCACGGAGCCAGGACTCTCGATCGCTCTGGATGGTTAGTCCAGCTTATCTTCGGAGAATCGTGAGGCAAGGAATTCCGGACATCAGATCAGCGTGAATCAAACAGTTGTCAATCGTTATCTTTCGGTTTGCGTTGCCGGCAGGATCCGAGCGTGAACATCCCCGAAGCCGATTCGTGATCCCCCGACGCCGGGAGCGGTGGCTGAGATGGCGATGGTGTCGCCGTCTTCGAGAAAGGTTCGAGTCTCGGAGCCCACGGTCACGGGTTCCTTGCCACCCCAGGTCAGTTCGATGAAGGCGCCGCGCTGATCCTTGTCCGGTCCGGAAATGGTTCCGGATGCAAAGAGATCGCCGGTGCTCGCTGCTGCGCCGTTGATAGTGGTGTGCGCGAGCATCTGCGCCGGCGACCAGTACATCTGGGCGTAGGGCGGCCGGGAGACGACGTGACCGTTCCAATCGACGGCCAGGTCGATGTCCAACCCCCACTTCTCCTCGCCGCGCAGGTAAGAGAGAGGTTCGGGGTCCTGCACCGGCGTATCGATTCGGGCAGCTTCGAGCGCGAGCAACGGAACAACCCACGCAGAAATGGACGTCGCGAAGCTCTTCCCGAGATTCGGGCCGAGAGGGACGTATTCCCACGCCTGGATGTCCCGGGCGGACCAGTCGTTCACGACGACGGCGCCGAAGACGTGCTCGGCAAAGTCGTCCGGGGTGATGGAATCGCCCATCTTCGAGGGAGTTCCGACGATGAAGCCCATTTCGGCCTCGATGTCGAGGCGGCGGGACGGTCCGAAATCCGGGTTCTCCTGATCGGGTGACTTGCGCTGTCCGCAGGGGCGAACGATATCGGTGCCGGAGACGACGATGGTGCTCGAGCGCCCGTGGTATCCGACCGGAAGGTGCTTCCAGTTCGGCATCAAGGGGGCAGCGTCGGGTCGGAACAGGCGTCCGAGGTTGGTCGCATGATTTTCCGACGCGTAGAAATCCACGTAGTCGGCCACCGCGATCGGTAAGTGCATTGTGACTGAGTCGACGGGAAACACTGCGTCCGAGTCTATTTCGCCGGTCACTAGATCCGTGATCCGATTACGCACCGATACCCACTGATCCCGGCCCAGCGCCATGAACGCATTCAGAGTCGGTTCGGCGAAGACGGAATCTCCCAGTGTCGCTGCGAGATCGACCACCGAGTCGGCGACCCGAACACCAACACGCGGTGATCCTCCGGCGGGGGAGAAGATGCCGTATGGCAGATTGTCGATCCCGAACAACGAGTCGGCGGGAATGTCGATGGTCGTGACTGTCATACGAGTGTTCCTTCGGTTTTGTCGGAGCGGACGATCAATCCGAGACCTTCGAGCTCGGTGAGAGGGTCCGAAATGCTACAGGTCCCGAACGAGAGGAAGCGGCGACGCACCTCGCCGGCCTCGTCCGCGGTCAGTTCGGCCAGGGCTTGCGCGATCGATTCGCCATCGCGTTGCGCCAGAGCAGCAACAACTTCCGAGCGGTCGGCGCCCCGCCTCACAGCGTTGACGGCCACCATGATGTTGAGGAAGCCGTGCTGCTCGAAACCTGTCTCCGGATCGGTATTGCGCACGCCGTGATGCAGTCCCGCGGTCGCCTTGAACGGGATACCCGCTCGGACAACGGATATCACGGCATCGGCGAGCTCGTCCTCGTCCGGGTACGCTTCGGCGACAATTCCTCCGGTGCGAAACTTCGCGGAATACCCGGCGGTTTCGAGCGCCGTCAGAAAGTCCACGCGTCGATCACCGCGGGGTACCTCGACAAAAATGTCCAGGTCGGGATGAGCGGCATGGACGGGAGCGAGTTCCTCGAAGGCGGCTTCGGCGTCCAACCCGTCAGGAATTCCCACTTCGACGGCGGCGACGCTGACACCGGGGATAGCGAGCGCGTTCGACAGTGCCGCCGCCGTATCGGCTGGACCGGCCGGCACAGTCAGACTCAGCGTCACCGGGTTGTCAGCTGAAACGTACGCGGCCAGTTCGCTCAATCGCGGCGCGGGAAAGACGAAGGGCCCGACCAGTGCGTCATAGTCCGCCTGCTGGTAGGCCGCGTGGGCCGGAACTGCCTCGGCGAGAGGAGCATTGCCGGGTGGGAAGAGTGCTGCGTCGTCGCACAGGCCGCGCAGGAGTGGGGAGATGATCGTCATTGCTTAGGCCCCCGCCCTGCCCAACTCCAGGCGTACGCTTCGTCTTCACAGGCCAAGGCTCCCTCACCCAATTCGAGGGGCCGGAACGTATCGACCATGACGGCCAGCTCGTCGAAGAACTCGGCGCCGATGCTTCGCTCGTATGCGCCGGGTTGTGGGCCGTGGGCGTGGCCGCCGGGATGAATCGATATCGAACCCTGCCCGATGCCGGAACCCTTGCGTGCCTCGTAGTCTCCGCCGCAGTAGAACATGATCTCGTCCGAGTCGACGTTCGAGTGGTAGTACGGCACGGGGATCGACAGGGGGTGGTAGTCGACCTTGCGGGGCACGAAGTTGCAGATCACGAAGTTGTTCCCCTCGAATGCCTGGTGCGCGGGCGGCGGCTGGTGAACACGGCCCGTGATCGGCTCGTAGTCGGAGATGTTGAAGGTGTACGGGTACAGGCATCCGTCCCAACCGACGACATCGAAAGGGTGCGTGGGATAAACCATTCGGGTGCCGACGATGCCCGCCGACGTGCGGTGCTTGACCAGTACCTCGATGTCGGTGCCTTCGGCGATCATGGGCGCGGTCGGTCCGTGCAGGTCTCGTTCACAGAACGGTGCGTTCTCGAGTAGCTGGCCGAAGCGGGAAAGATAGCGCTTGGGCGGGACGATGTGACTGTTCGCTTCGATGGCGTAGGCACGAAGTGGTTTGTCACCCTTGGGGATCCATCGATGCGTTGTGGACATCGGGATCAGGACGTAGTCACCTTCACAGGCCTCGAGTGTGCCGAAGACAGTCTCGACGGTCGCCTCGCCAGATTCGATGTAGACCATCTCGTCGCCGATTGCATTGCGGTACAGGGGAGATGGCGCCGCCGCAACGACGTAGGACAGTCGCACGTCGGCATTTCCGAGGATGAGACGACGGCCGGTTACCACGTCGGTCTCGTTCCAGGTGCTTTCGGGAAACAGCGTGTGGAGTTTCAGATGGCGCGGTTTGAGGGGATGGTTGGGGGTTGTGCTCTGATCGCGCAGTTCCCAGACCGTTGCGTCGACGATGGCCGACGGGATCTCGCGGTGGTAGAGCAACGAAGAATCCGAGGAGAAACCTTCCTCTCCCATCAGTTCTTCGTAGTAGAGGTTGCCGGACTCGTCACGGTGTTGGGTGTGACGCTTCGGTGGGATGTTGCCGAGTTGTCGATAGAACGCCATGACGGGGCTCCTTCTGTGCTGTTCTGCCTGGCTCACCTCCACCAGATAGTAAATACATTAACTAAAATGATGTGATGGGCGCAACCCTCCAAGGGGGTTCGGGTCTATGTCAGTTACGTCCGCGTACGTCGAACTGGCTGCGGTTGGTGATCAGTTTGTCCAGGAGCATGACAAGAATTCGCTGTTCGGCCTCGCTCAGGACGCTGACCCAGGCGTGTTCGCGTTCGTTCTGCTCGCGAAACGCTTCGACCATGGCTTCTCGGCCCTTGTCGGTCAGGTACAGCTGGACCGAACGGCCGTCGTTCTCGGTGGGCCGGCGATCGATCAATCCGTCTGCCAGCAGCGACTTGGACAGATTGGAGACCGCTGCCCTACTCATCCCGGTGAGCTCGGCGGCAGCCTTCGGCTCGATCGGACCGGCCAGCCAGGTGACGAACAACAGTCGGAAGGAGGACCATGACCAGCCTCGAGGGCGGTGGATCGACGACTCGAGATCGTACGTGACGACGTTGGAGGCTCGGTTGAGCGTCAGGAGAACCTCGGTGGCGAGCTGATCGCGAAAGCCGTGTTCGGTGGCCAGCTTTTTGTTGGCCAGTTCGATGAACGACCAGAAATTGAGTTCGCCGACGGTTGACTGGTCATCGGTTGTCCGGTCATTCATGGACTAACCCTAGCGCGATCGGCAGGTGATTAATCTATGTACTAGATTTCGGGGTTCTGATGAAACTTCGCAACCTGGCACTGCGGTCGAGGTTCTGAACTATCGTGACGCGCGTGACTGTGCGCAGCGACGAGTTTCCCCTGGATACCGACCTCATGTCGGTGGGGCAACTCGAGCGGAGACGACGATTGACCACGGCGGTGGTCGAGATGCTTGCAGCGATGCCGTCGGATCGAATCCAGATGAAAGAAGTGTCGGAGCGTTCAGGCGTGGCGCTAGGCACTCTCTATCGCTACTTTCCGACCAAACAGCAACTTCTTGCTGCGGCGATGACGGCGTGGAGCGGGCTCGAATCGGCTCGTCGTCCTGAGGAGTCGCGAACAGGCGGCGAAGAGAGCAATGCGTACGAACGGGTTCTGGCACTTCATCGCCGCGAGATGAAGGCATTCGAGCGTAGGCCTCACTTCGCTCGACTCGAGATCGAACTCCATTCGTCCTCGGATCAGTTCGTGATCGAGTCGCTGGATCAGCGCGCGGCTGCACATCGGAGAATGCTGTTCGAATTGATGGACGGTATTCCGGCCGAGACGGCGCGGGTTGCGGCCGTGGCAATGGGCGGCACGATGTTGACGGCCCTTGCACTGTGGACCAGTGGCCGGATCGGATTCGCAGAGGCCCAGCGGAACGTCGAAGACGTCATCGGACTGGTACTTCGCTGAACGGTGTCACTCTAGAATTCAGTTCTTGTTTCAGTCGCTGTGAATGCGAATCATCGCTTCAGCTTCGTGAAAACGAAGACGCAGGAAGCGTCCTTACCTAGAATTCACTTACAAAACTGCCGGGATGTCCGATCCAGGGATCGACGTGTCCGTGAACTGTGAAAGTGAGTCGCAATGAAGCGCTCGTACCGAGCTCGCTCTCGAATCTGGATGGTTGTCCTGGCGTCGGCGACACTGGTGGTGACGGGGTGCGCCGGTAGCAGCCAAGGTACGACCACGGATGCATCGGACGTGACGGTCGGAGTTGTCGGTGACCAGAACAACGGGGGAGAGCCGCGCTCGGGTGGCACCGTGTCGTTTGCCACCTACAACGGGATCAGCAGTCTCGATCCAGCTGACCGTCAGGACGGCGGCGCTACCGGTGGTAGCGAAATGGCAGCCATCTACGACCTTCTGATGCGCTTCGATACGGCGGCGGGCGAATACGTTCCCCACTTGGCGCAGTCTTTGTCGGCCAACGGCGAGAACACGGTGTGGACACTGAAATTGCGCGACGGCGTCACCTTCAGCGACGGCACTCCGATGGACAGTGCGGCAGTCCTGTGGAGCATCGATCACTATCTGCAGAAGAAGGGAACTCACGCGCTGGTGTGGAAGACCACTGTGCGCGAGACGAATTCACCGGATCCGAGTACGGTCGTCTTCACATTGGCGCAGCCGTGGGACGAGTTCCCGATCATGTTCACCACCGGTCCCGGCATGATCGTCGCGCCCTCGTCGATGGCTACCGGCACGTTCACCCCGATCGGGGCAGGTCCGTTCACTGTCGAGAAGTTCGCCTCCCAGGACGAATTGGTGCTCGCTGCCCGTCCGACGTACTGGGACGGGGCACCGTACCTCGAGAAGTTGCGCTTTCCGGCAATCGTCAACGAGAAGAGCAAACTCGAGGGATTGCACACCGACGGAATTCAGGTCGCCTATCTGAAGTCTCCCGATTTCATACACGAGGCTTTCGAAGCCGGTGATCCCGGATTTGTGTACTCGGCCAGCATGGCCGGCGTTCTGGCAATCAATCAGCGCGACGA
Source organism: Rhodococcus sp. IEGM 1406 (assembly GCF_030056745.1). Classification (NCBI taxonomy): domain Bacteria; kingdom Bacillati; phylum Actinomycetota; class Actinomycetes; order Mycobacteriales; family Nocardiaceae; genus Rhodococcus; species Rhodococcus sp. IEGM 1406. The sequence continues at coordinate 1,280,326 of NZ_JASHKO010000001.1, forward strand.
TCGGGCAGCGAAGGACGAGCGCGTGCGTAAGGCGATTGTCGCTGCGGTGGACCCGACTACGTTCAACGAGCGAGTTCAGGGCGGCTTCGGCGAACCCGGCACCGACATGTTCGCGTCGTGGTCGCAGTGGCACGGATCGGTGGCCGGGAACGGCTTCGACCCCGAGGCGGCGAAGAAGTATCTCGCCGAGGCGAAGGCCGACGGTTACGACGGAAAACTGACGTACGTCGGTATGAACGATCCGGCGACGCAGCGCAGCGCACTGACGTTTCAGTCGCTCTTGCAGGCAGTGGGTTTCACGGTCGACATCACCTACGCAACCAGCATCAACGATCTGATTTCCATGCTGTACGCGAAGCATGACTACGACGTGTCCTACTTCGCGTTCAACGTGCTGGAAGAGTCACCGTTCGTGCGTATGTACGGCAACCTGTTCAGCGAATCGCCGTCGAACATTCTCGGCTACAAGAACGCTCGGATGGACGAGTTGCTCGGCAAGCTGCAAACAGCGTCGGGCGAGGATGAGCGGCGAGCCGTCATCGACGATATTCAGACCGTGGTCAACGAGACGGCGCCGATGGCCGTGGTCAACTCCGGCAAGGTTTTCATCCCGTGGCGCGAGAACGTGCACGGAGTGATGCCGAGTGCGGACGGGATTCTGCTCTTCGGCAACACATGGTTGAGCTGACCCCCGTGCGCCTTTTTGGTAGTGCCCACTACCAAAAAGGCGCACCGGGGCTTTGCCCCTAAAGCTCCGCTCGTACCAACTTCGCGGCTTCGACGAGGTTACGCAGTGACGCCTCGACCTCGACGGAACCGCGAGTCTTCAAACCGCAGTCCGGGTTGACCCACAACCGCTCGACCGGAACAGCTTTGAGTGCCTCACGCAGTGATTCGGCAATTTCGTCGACGCTCGGCACCCGCGGCGAGTGGATGTCGTAGACACCGGGGCCGACGCCGAGATCGAACCCGACCGAACTGAGATCGTCGAGGACCTCCATGTGTGAGCGTGCCGCCTCGATGGACGTGACGTCCGCGTCGAGGCCGGCGATGGCGCCGATCACCGCTCCGAACTCGGAGTAGCACAGGTGCGTGTGGATCGCGGTGGAATCCGCGACGCCCGAGGTGGCCAAGCGGAAGGCGCCGACCGACCAGTCCAGGTAGGCGCGCTGATCCTCGGCACGCAGTGGGAGTAGTTCTCGCAGAGCCGGTTCGTCGACCTGGATGATTCCGATTCCGGCGGCCTGCAGATCGACGGTCTCGTCTCGAATGGCCAGTGCGACTTGATTTGCCGAGTCGGCGAGGGGTTGGTCGTCGCGGACGAACGACCAGGCCAGAATGGTGACGGGTCCGGTGAGCATGCCCTTGACCGGCTTGTCGGTCAGGGACTGTGCGTACGTGATCCAGTCGACGGTCATCTGCTTCGCGCGCGAGACGTCGCCGTACAGAATCGGCGGACGCACGCAGCGGGTGCCGTACGACTGGACCCAACCGTTGGCGGTGGCGAAGAATCCGTCCAACTGCTCCGCGAAGTACTGGACCATGTCGTTGCGTTCCGGCTCACCGTGAACAAGCACGTCCAGGTCCAGCTTTTCCTGGAGCGCAACAACTTCGGCGATCTCGGCGCGCATACGGTTGACGTACTCGGCTTCGTCGATCTCACCTTTGCGCAGTGCTGCGCGAGCGATGCGGATCTTCGAGGTTTGCGGGTACGAACCGATGGTCGTCGTGGGCAGCGGCGGCAGAGAAAGCAGCTCGTCCTGGGCAGCGCGACGTTCGGCGGCGGGCGCGCGACCGGTCGCCGAGTTCAGCACCGCGTCCAGACGGCCTCGAACACTCGCATCATTGAGTCTGCGATCGTCCTTGCGGGTCGACGCGGCCGCTCGTGCCAGAGCGAACTCGTCCTCCACCGACTCTCGGCCCTGTGTGAGAGCGGTTGCGAGAGTTACTACTTCCTTGACCTTCTCGGTGCCGAACGCGAGCCACGAGCGCAGGGCCTTGTCGACATCGGACTCAGCGTCGAGTGTGTACGGAACGTGCAGCAGGGAGCACGACGTGGAGACGGCAAGCGTGTCGACGCTGCCGAGCAAGGCACCCAAAGTGCTCAGTGCCGAGTCCAGATCGGACCGCCAGATGTTTCGTCCGTCGACCACTCCGGCGACGATTAGTTTGCGGGCGAGTTCAGGTACGGAGCCGATCGAATCCTGACCGGCCACCAGGTCGACGGCAAATCCTTCGACGCCGGTGGACGCAAGCGCGGGCAACGCGTCACGCAGCGAACCGAAGTACGACGCCAACAGGATCGACGGCCGCTTAGGCAGCGCTGAAAGCTGTTCGTACGCAGCGCGTGCCGCTTCGATTTCCTCATCGGTGCGATCGCCCACGAGGGCGGGTTCGTCGAGCTGAACCCAGCTCGCACCGGCCTTCGCGAGCCGACCGAGTAGATCCGCGTAGAGGGGGAGTAGTTCGTCGAGCCGCGAGAGCAGCGGCTCGTCTGTGCCGACAGCCTTCGAGAGCAGCAGGAAGGTGACCGGTCCGATGACGACCGGGCGGGCTGCAATGCCGTCGGAAAGTGCTTCTGCCAGTTCGGACAAGACCTTGGACGGGTCGAGTGCGAACGTGGTGGACGGTGAAATCTCCGGCACCAGGTAGTGGTAGTTGGTGTCGAACCACTTCGTCATTTCGAGCGGCGCGATGGTGTCCGTCCCACGGGCAGCGGCAAAGTAGCGGTCCAACGGATCGGCGACCGACGCGACGCGGTCGGGCAGCGCGCCGAGAAGAACTGCGGTGTCGAGCATCTGGTCGTAGAAGGAGAAGGTATTGACCGGGATGGAGTCGAGGCCCAGGTCACGGAGGTCGGCCAAGCCCTGCCGACGGAGGTCACGGGCGACAGCCTGCAGGGCGTCGGCGTCGATGCGCCCTGCCCAGTAGCTTTCGGTTGCCCGCTTGAGTTCTCGATGAGGACCGATGCGCGGTGAGCCCAGCACGGTCGAAGTGAATGTTGTTGTCACGGAGTTTCTCCAGATTGCCAATGCATTGATGGCCACTGCCGGCAGACGGGTACACCTCACGAGACCTCGAGTTTCGGCGGACAGTACTGCCCGCACCGCACACGAGGTCCGATGGAGATCTACACGCCCATTCCACGAGGCGGTGGACCGTCGGGCACGGCGTGCCCGACACAGTCGGCAGGTCTTCGGACTCGCGGGCACTCGATCGAGTTGGATCGAACCTACTGGCCGTCGCTTCCCAGGCGGATGCCCAGTGCACATAAACGGCGGTCGTTCCTGCTTACCGCTGCGGGACAGTCCCGGATTTTCACCGGGTTCCCTCTCACTCCGACAGCTTGCGCTGACGGGGCTTCGACGCCGGGAACGGTCTTCGGGGCTCCTCATGACCGCGCCGGGCGAACCAGCTGCATCGACCAGCATAAGGCCAACCCTCCCTGAGCAGTCAAGGAGAGTCGGCGAAGGGCGCTACGCGCGTGACATGTAGGAATTCGAGTCCGGTGGTACGCGCGGAAGATTCTCGGAGGAACGTAGATTCTCCGCCATTTCGACAAGCAGATCCTGCGAAGACGGCGATAGATCGACGACGCGAGAGGTGAGGTTTCGCAGGCGCACGTTGTGCAGCTGTTCGAGGAGAGAGAGGTCCGCCTCGCCGCCCGAGATCGCGGGCGGAGTTTGATCGGACGGGGCGTAGAAGTAGTCCGGATGGACGTTGAAGAAGTGGGCGAGGGCGGCAACCACTTCGGGTGACGGGTTGGTTCGGACGCCGGTGCGCAGTTGGGACAGGTACGGCGTCGAGATGCGGCAGCCGAACTCGGTCATGCCGCGAACGACCATCGCGTTGGTGACGTGAAAGTCGGCAGTCTCGAACAGCGAGTTCAAGCGATCGTTGAACTGGTTCGACATGAGACGTCCCTTCCCCCGTTACGCACAGGCTCCGTCGATTCAATTAACTGCATCATAGCCAGTTATCGAACGATTAGCTGTTTTGGATTCTCGCGAAGGGGGTCGTTTGCAGGGAAAATCCCTAGGGTAGAAGGTCCCTACTTTGAGTGATCTGGACAAATCGCCGTCAAGAATCGCACGGCGAACTATTTGCCGGGGAAGTGGATTCCGGCCATGCGGATCAGAGCCAGCCGTTCGACTCGGCGATTCTGACGGCTTCCGCGCGCGTCGACGCACCTGTCTTGCCCATCGCGGATGACAGATGATTTCGAACTGTCCCTGCGGACAAGAAGAGCGCCCCTGCGATGGCTGCCACGGGTGCGCCGTCGTGAGCGGCGCGCAGTACTTGGGTCTCACGCTCCGTCAGGGGCGACTCGCCGCTGACGAGGCTGTCGGCCGCAAGGGTGGGATCGACGACGCGCAGTCCGGCGTGGACACGCCTGACTGCGTCGGCCAACTGCCTGGCGGGTGTGTCCTTGACGACGAACCCGCCGGCCCCGGCGTGCAAGGCTTTGCGAAGAAATCCGGGACGTCCGAACGTGGTGACGATCAGGACTCGGGTGTCGGGTGCTGCCTCGCGAAGGGCCGCCGTCGCGGCGATTCCGTCCATGCCGGGCATCTCGACGTCCAGAAGCGCGACATCCGGGCGGTGTTCGAGAACAGCGGCCACAACCTCGTCGCCGCGACCGACCTCGGCCACCACGGACAGGTCGGATTCCAGATCGAGTAGTGCGGCCAACGCTCCTCGCACGAGCGCCTGGTCGTCCGCCAAGAGCAGCCGTATGGTTGCTCGATCGCCCTGGCTGTTCACTCTGTCTCCTGTTCGACTACCTGAAGTGCAAACCCCTGCGGCTGGGGATGAGTGATGATCACTCGTGCGCCCGACGCTCCGGCGCGCTCGCGTAATCCGATCAGACCGTTGCCGGAAGACGTCGACCCGGCCCCTTGCCCGTCGTCGACGACCGACGCACTATTTTCGTCGACCGTGATCCGGCAGTGGGTCGCACCGCTGTGTCGAACGACGTTGGTGACGCCCTCACGGATCGTCCATGCAAAGAGTTCGCGAAGACGCGTGGGAACCATGTCGGTACTGCTCGGCACCTCGTCCTCGATACCAGCCGCACGCAATGCCTCTCGTGCTCGGGCTATCTCGACGGGAAGAGAAATCCCACGAAATCCTTCGACGGCCGAGCGCACGTCTGCCAACGCGTCACGCGAAAGTCTTTCGAGGTCGTCGAGTTCGTTGCGCGCACGTTCGATATCGACATCGAGTAGGCGATTGGCCAGTTCGGCTTTGATCGTGATGACGGTCAGCGAGTGCCCGAGGATGTCGTGCAGATCGCGCGCCATCCTCGTTCGCTCCTCCATGATTGCCCGCTGCTCCTGCTCTTCGCGTTCATGGAGCATGGCGAAGTTGCGGCTGATCAGGGACATGATGCCCCAGGTCGCGAATGCGGCCGCGCAGACTCCGAGCGAGAGTCCGGAGTAGTTCCCCCACCCGGACGAGAGGCTGACTATCTCCACGGAGGCCGCGAACACCAAGGCGAGAATGCCGCCCGCGACGGTCGGCAGCAGCGTCACCGCTGTCACCGCGAGATACGGTGCGGCTGCCAAACCAGTCGGCCCGACGCTGACGATCATCACGGCGGCCAACGCGGTCAAGGCGGCCAAAGCCAGTGCAGCTTCGCGAATCGTCGGCCGAGTCATTGTCATTCGACGCCGCTGCTGCGTTGTGGCGAACGTGTAGAGATAGAGCGCACCGAAGGCGACCGTCGCGAGAATCCCTGTCCAGCCGCGCAGTTCGTCGCGCAGATTCCATCCCTCGATCAGCGGCCCGCCGAGAAATACCATCCAGACCGCCGCGAAGAGAACGCCGAAACGATTCCGCCGCGGGAGCGCGACGGAATCTTCTCGGTCAGTCGTTTGCGACAACTACACACGCTCCGTATCTCGTTGGAACCGCCAGATCGCTCCGCCGGCGAAGATGGCGAACCACACCAGGATATTGACGATCCAGGTCCAGTGAATGCTATTGCCCGTCAACGGTGCGTGGGCGAGGGCGTTGATGCCGAACATCGGGGTGAACTGTGCGATGGTCGCCCATACGGAACCGTCGGTGAGCGGCACGAAGAGTCCGCCGCCGAAGGCGAGCAGAGCCAGTCCCGGTCCGAGCAACTGCATGACGTTCTCACTGGGGAGTAGATACCCCATGAACAGGCCGAAGGCCGCGAAGATCGACGATCCCAACCAGGCGATCAATGCCGTTGTGAACCAGAGTGATCCGTCCATCTGCGCCGAGGTGAACGCGCCGACGACGTAGACGACAAGGATCGAGACGAGACCGAGCAGCATCGCCATGATCAGTTTGACGGCGATGTAGGCGACCGGGGTCAGGGGAGTCAGCCGAAGTTGACGGCTCCATCCGGACGCTCGTTCGATCGAGACCATCGCTCCGCCGCTGGTGGTGGCCAGCATCGCGCCGTAGAGAGCCATGCTGATCATGATGTACGCGGCGACATTGCCGTGTCCGATCCCGTGGTCGTCGTCGCCTTGACCGAGACCGAAGACGAGGAAGAAGACAACCGGCATGACGAGCGTGAAGATCATCGTGCGCCGATTGCGGGTCAGGCGACGAAATTCCAGTCGCAGTAGCGTCGTGTTGAATCCGCCGAGAGGTACGACGGTTCGCTCGGCTCCGTAGGTGTTCGCTTCGGTTGCAGTGGTCATCACTTCTGTCCTTCGGAGTTGTTCGACGTGAGTGCGATGAATGCGTCTTCGAGGCCACGCGAGACGATTTCGAGATCGCGAGCCTGGGTATTGGTCAACAGGAACCGTGCAACGGCATCGGTGTCACCCGAGTGCACGAGCAGTGACTCACCGCGCACCTCGACGGCGTCGGAGTTCGGTATGGCTCGCAGGAGTTCGTCGGTGATGCCTGGAACAGTCGCGCGCAGGGTGCGTCCGGACGCCATCGCCTTGACCTCGGCGGTGGTCCCGTCTGCGACCACGGTGCCTTGCCTGACCAGGATGATGCGGTCGGCGTAGACATCGGCCTCTTCGAGGTAGTGCGTCGCAAAAAGCACAGTGCGACCGTGATCTGCGTCGGCGCGGATGGCGGACCAAAAGTCCCGACGCCCTTCGACGTCCATGCCGGTGGTGGGCTCGTCGAGAATGAGCAATTGCGGGTTCGACAGCAACGCCATCGCAAATCGCAACCGCTGTTGTTGTCCGCCTGAGCATTTGCTGACCAGGCGATCGGAGATGTCGAGGATTCCGGCTCTCCCCAGCACTTCGTCGACCGGACGGGATTGGGCGTACAGGCTGGCGGTCAGCTGCACCGTCTCGGCAACCGTCAGCTCTTTCAGTAGTCCGCCGGTCTGCATGACTGCGGAGACGAGTCCGCGGGCGATCGCCGATCGGGGTGACATTCCGAAGACGCTCACGTCGCCCGACGTCGGCCGGGACAGGCCGAGGATCATGTCGATGGTTGTCGTCTTGCCTGCGCCGTTCGGGCCGAGGAACGCGACGATCTCGCCGGGGCGGATGCTCAGGTCGATACCCTTGACGGCGTCGACGGTTCCGAAACTCTTGCGAAGTCCGGTCAACCGGACGGCGTCGTGTGCCGATCCTTCAGTGAGTGTGTGCAGTGCCTGTGGTGAATGCCGTGCCTGTGCTGAGGTCATACATAGAATCTGCTCGCTTCGAGGTCGTGATCCCTCGTCCGTCCGTCATTCTTCTGCCATGACATTTGTCATCGGGTCGGCCGGTATCTGATTCGGTGCAACCTGGCCGAGGCGCGCGAGGACCAACCCCGCGATGATTGCTGCGCCACCCACAGCTTGGAGTGCAGTGACGGATTCCCCGACCAGGATCCACGCGGCGAGGACCGCGCACAGCACTTCGGTCAGCGCTACGAGAGATCCGATTGTCGGCCCCAGCAGCGTGATTGCGGCGATGCCGGTGAGATAGGCAATGACAGTGCTGACCAGGACCAGGACCACCACCGGCAGCCATACGTTCACCGAATGGTCTGCCACGACGGCGTTCGAGGCCGAGAACTGGAGTGGGAGGACGCCGACGAGTCCGAGCGCGCCGATGACCATTGCACTGACCGTGAGCCCCGATGCCGCGAGCACAACAGGATGGAGATCACCGTCCGCACGTTCGGAAATGACGAAATAGACTGCAAGGCATGCCGCGGCGGCCAGTCCCCAGGCGACTCCGACGGCACTGATCTCTGCCGATCCGAAGACGTCGATCACCACGGCGGCGCCGATCATGGCAACCGCCGCACCGAGAAGCGTCTGCACGCTCGGACGCGCGCCCTTGGTTATCCACACCCATCCGATGACGATGATCGGTGCAAGGTACTCGAGAAGCAATGCGACGCCGACCGAAAGATGTTGCACGGCATTGAAGAAGCACAGTTGAACGCCCGAGATCGCGAACACCCCGTACAGCAGTACCGTTCGCGTGTGGGCGCTCACCTGTCGTAGGCGAGGCCATTGGGTGGCTACGGCGATCACCATCATCACCAGTGCGCCGCCGGCAACGCGCGCGAACACTGCGCCGCCGGGGGACCACCCCGATTCGATGAGAGACTTCGCGAACGGGCCCGAGACGCCGAACGTTGCCGCGGACAGCAGAGCGAAGATCAAGCCGTTGCGAGAGTTCACGTCGTCACCCGTCAGGAGTAAAAGCGATTACGATGCTGACATTAGGTTGATAGAGCTCAGGAGTCAAAGTGCATTTTGCTGGTGACACGGAATCGGCGCTCGTCTTCGCCGCGTCGTTGGTCAACACGGCCCGCGGCGGGGCTGAACTGCTTCCGGATCAAGAGGAGCTGACACGGTTTCTCGACGCGGATCATTGGACCGGCAGGCGGGACGGCACGCGGGAGGAATTGACGGCGGTTCGTGCGCTGCGTCCACGACTGCGAAAGTTCTGGGAAGCCGCGGGAGTGGACGACGCCGTCGAGGTGGTGAACACACTGCTACTCGAATCCGGCGCGAGGCCGCGGCTCACCAGGCACGACGACCTCGGCTGGCATCTGCACGTCACCGCTGACGATTCGCCACTGGTGGACCGGATGGCCGCAGAAGCGGCGATGGGTGTGCTCGATCTGATCCGAACCGACGAATTCTCGCGGTTGCGATGGTGCGAGGCCCCGGACTGCGAGGCGGTCTTCGTGGATTTGTCGCGCAATCGTTCGAAGCGATACTGCGACACCGGAAACTGTGGGAACAGGGCGCACGTCGCCGCCTATCGTGCCCGTAAATCCGGGGCGTGACCAAGCGGTGTGCGGAGGGATAGAACCAGGCTGAGTGAATACCTTGTCGGGAGCCAGGATCGGTCTAGCGTTGTGAATTCGGAACAGATTTCGCGAAGCCAGGAGGATGGTCGGTGGCCGATCGTAGGCGTCCACTCAAGACGGTGACCGGTGTCAGCGGGGCGGTGAGTATCTACGACGCAGCGATCGATCCGACGACGTCGACGGTCGCGTCCGCGATCGACGTCGCAAAGACGGCCGAGGCGAACAAGATCGACGGACTGTTTGCCGCCGACCTGCTGAGTTTCGGCGCGCAGGGCGCGATCGGCGCGCAGGAGCCGTTGATCTTCCTTGCCGCGCTGAGTGCGGTCACCACCCATGTGGGGCTGATCGCCACCGTCACGACGACGTTTCATCACCCTTTCAACCTGGCACGGTTGTTCGGCACCCTGGACCACGTCAGCAATGGTCGAGCCGCATGGAATGCCGTCACTTCCTCACTCGGAGAAGAGAACTACAGCGACCTGGACCTGCCGAGTCCGGAGGAGCGGTACGCCCGAGCGGCCGAATCGCTCGAGGTGGTCAACGCGCTTTTCGACAGTTGGAAGCCCGGCGCCCTGACCCGGGGAGAGGGCTCAGCGGTGCTCGATCCGTCGAGGGTGGTCCCCATCGAGCATCGAGGCAAATACTTCACGGTGCAGGGGCCGCTGAACATCCCCTCCCTGCCGCAGCGTCGTCCGGTCCAATTCCAGGCAGGCCAATCTGCCGGAGGTATTCAACTGGGTGCTCGCTTCGCGGAGGTCGTATTCACTTCTCTCGCAACCTTCGAGGACGCGGTCACCTACACGAAGACGATCCGCGCCCGGGCGGCAGAGGTGGGGCGTGGGGACGAACTGCCACTGATTTTCAGCTCGTTCCACGCAACGTACGGCGCCACCGAAGCCGAAGTCGAACGATTGGTCAGAGAAGCCGAGGAATCGACGGACTTCGACGCCGGTCGCACGAGGCTTGCCGACATGTTCGGCGGCGGCGTGGATTTCTCGGAATTGCCGCTGGACCGGCCGATCCCGGAGTTGTTGTTGCCGGACCCGTCGTCGGTGAATCGACGACGGGGCCGGGTCGAGATCTTCGGCAAGCTCGCATCACAAGGAAAGACTCTGCGTGAGTTGATCATCGCGTCCAAGGACACCGGCCACTGGGCAGCGGCGGGCACCCCGGAACAGCTCGCGGACGCGATCGAGGAACGATACGACGCGGGCGTACTCGACGTCATTACGCTCGGTGACCTTGCCGATCCGCGTACACGCGATTTCGTCACGAACGGACTGCTGCCGGAACTACGCAAGCGCAGAATCGTGGGAACAGATTACGTCGGGGGTACCTTCCGTGAGAACCTCGAGTTGCCACCGCTGCCACCGGTTTCCAGCACCTAGTTGTTGGAGGCGAGTGAGCGCATGAAGAACATGAGGTTGGCCGGCCGTTCCGCCAGGCGACGCATGAAGTAGCCGTACCACTGGCTGCCGTAGGGAACGTAGACCCGCAGGTGATTGCCTTCGGCTACCAATCTGCGTTGTTCGCCGTCGCGGATGCCGTAGAGCATCTGAAACTCGAAATCCTCGGCTGTCCGTTCGGTCAATGTGGCGAGTTCGAGGGCGGCGTCGATCATGGTGGGATCGTGGGAGGCGACCATCGGGTACCCGTCACCTTCCATCAAGACCTTCAGACAACGCAGGTACGACGCGTCGACTTCGCCGGGCTTTTGGAACGCAACGTCGGCCGGTTCCTTGTATGCACCCTTGCACAGCCGAATTCGTGAACCTGATCCGGAGAAGTGCCGGCAGTCGGCCTCGGTGCGGTGCAGATACGCCTGCAGGACCGTGCCGAGCGTCGGGAAGTCGCGGCGCAACTCTTCGACGATGGACAGTGTCGAGTCGGTGGTGGTGTGATCCTCCGCATCGACGGTGACCCACGCGCCCACTTCGTCTGCCGCTGTGACGATTCGGTGAGCGTTCGCCAGGGCGATCTTCTCGCCGTCGCCGGGAAGTGACTGCCCTAACGCGGAGAGCTTGAGCGAAACCTCGAGAGTGTGTTGCGTCCCAGCCGCTTCGGAAAGCGTTGCGTACGAGCGGAGAAGGGAGAGATAGGCGTCGACGGTAGCTGTTGCCTGAGTTGGATCGGTAGTGTCCTCGCCGAGGTAGTCGACCGTCACGAACCGGCCACTGGTGAGGATGTCGCGTACGGCAGAGACCGCTGCGGGTTCCGCGTCCCCGGCGACGAACCTGTCTACCAGCTTGCGAGTCACGGTCATCCCGGAGACTGTCTTCTCCAGCCGCGACGAGCGTGCCGCCGCGAGGAGTACCGGGCGCAGCGGGTTGCTCAGCGAGACGGCACTCATCAACGGTTCTCGCTCTCGGCTCGATCGACGTCCTGGTGGGGGTAGCGATGATCGGTGGGAGGAACGAAGGTTTCCTTGACGGTGCGTGTCGACGCCCAACGGAGCAGGTTCTGCGGTGAACCGGCCTTGTCGTTGGTACCGGAAGCTCGAGCGCCGCCGAAGGGCTGTTGTCCGACTACCGCGCCCGTCGGCTTGTCGTTGACGTAGAAGTTTCCGGCGGCGAACCGCAGACCGTGGTGAGCTTGATCGACGGCTGCACGGTCGGTGGCGATCACGGCACCGGTCAGGGCGTACGCGGATCCGCTGTCGATACGAGCGAGGATGTCGGCGTACGCATTCGGTGCGGAGTCGTCGTAGACGTGCAGGGAGAGTATGGGGCCGAAGTACTCGGTGCTGAAGGCCTCGTCACTGGGGTCGTCACCGAGCAGGACCGTCGGCGAGATGAAGAATCCTTCGCGGTCGTCGTAGTCGCCGCCTGCTGCGATGGTGAGGCCACCGGTCGACTTGGCTCGGACGATCGCGGCGGCATTGCGGTCGAAGGAACGCTGGTCGATGACGGCGCCGCCGAAGTTCGTCAGGTCGGTGACGTCGCCGTACTTCAGTGACGACACTGTGTCGATGAACGTGTCGCCCATCTTGGCCCACACCGATTTCGGGACGAATGCCCGTGACGCGGCCGAGCATTTCTGTCCCTGATAGTCGAAGGCCCCGCGGATCAATGCCGTCGTGAGTACGTCGGGGTCTGCTGAACTGTGTGCGAGTACAAAATCTTTGCCGCCGGTTTCGCCGACGAGACGCGGATACGTCCGGTAGTTCGAGATGTTGGCTCCGACCTCACGCCACAAACGCTGGAACGTTGCGGTCGATCCGGTGAAGTGGATGCCCGCCAGGCGAGGGTCGGCCAGCGCGACCTCGGACACCGTGGGGCCGTCGCCGAGAACAAGATTGATCACCCCGGGTGGGAGGCCGGCGGCTTCGAGTAGTTGCATTGTCAGGTACGCCGCGACGGCCTGCGTCGGTGACGGCTTCCAGATCACGGTGTTGCCCATCAGGGCCGGTGCGGTGGGGAGATTTCCGGCGATGGCGGTGAAATTGAAGGGGGTGATCGCGTAGACAAAACCTTCGAGTGGTCGATATTCGACGCGATTCCACACTCCCGGAGCGGAAACGGGTTGGTCGGCGAGTATCTGACGTGCGAACGCGACGTTGAAACGCCAGAAATCGATCAGTTCGCACGGGGCATCGATCTCGGCCTGATATGCGGTCTTCGACTGACCGAGCATTGTTGCGGCGGCGATGGTTTCGCGCCACGGGCCGGAGAGTAGATCGGCGGCGCGGAGGAAGACCGCCGCGCGGTCGTCGAACGAGAGGTCGCGCCAGGCCGGGGCGGCTAGTGTAGCGGCGTCGATGGCATCACGAACATCCGAGTGCGTTGCGCCCGCAAACGATCCGATGACCGAGCTGTGACGGTGTGGTTGAACTACGTTCTCCCGCTTGCCCTCCGCAGTTCGGTGGACGCCCCCGATGACCTGTCGGATGTCGGTGGGTGTCTCGGCCAGTTCGGAAAGTTTGGTGCGTAGGCGTGATCGTTCCGGGCTTCCCGGCCCGTAATTGTTGACCGGCTCGTTGGCTGGGTGGGGGACATTGGTGACGGCGTCCATGACGATCCTTCGGCAGACTGATGGGTGGGGCAGTTGTCGTGTCGTCATCAGTCAAGCCGAAAGGAGTCGGCGAGTAATCCGCTGATCGGCCAAACTTCTCGGACGCTGTTTGTTCGATCGGCTGAACCATTTCCGCAGGAAAATGCACTATTCTCGAAATTGAGGCGTTGGAACGGTCCGGAAAGTGGGTGGTACGTGGCTATCCGTGAGGTCAGGCTCGACGCGGTCCTTCGGGCGCTGGGCGGAGCCTTTGTCGAGCTCGTCTTCGCGCCGTCAGGTGATGACGTCTTCGTCGACTCCGTGGTGTTCGCGGAGGTCGGGGACCTCACACGCCCCGGAACCGCGGACGTCGAATCCTCTGAGCTCTGGCTCGCTGTCGGTATCGGCGCAGCAGAATTGGCAGCCTGGCTGAACCGCGTCGATCAGAAGGGATCAGCGCCTCGGGCCGTCATGTCGAAGGAGGCCTCGGACACGTCGGTGCGCGCGGCGGCACAGCGCGCCGGGATCGCCTTGATGGCAGTCCATCCGGACGCTCGTTGGGATCGATTGTTAACCACGATCCGGGGCGTGCTCGATCATTCGGTATCCCGTCAGGATTCTGAGGACGTTGTATTCGGCAGTGACACAGACTTGTTCGAGCTGGCACAGAACGTCGCGTCACTCACCCGGGGGATGGTCAGCATCGAGGACGAGCGTTCCCACGTCATGGCTTATTCGGCATCAGGAGATGCTGCGGACGAGCTCCGCCGGCAATCGATCCTCGGCCGTGAAGGACCTCGGGAATACCTCCGGAAGCTGCAGGAGTGGGGCGTCTTCGAAAGCTTGCGGCGAAGTGACGACGTAGTGGAGGTGCCTGCGCACGAAGACCTCGCGATCAGGCGACGGTTGGTGGTTCCGATTCGCAGAATTTCCGAGAACGTCAAGGGGGAGAGCGGTTTCAGTTCTGATCTGCTCGGCACGATCTGGGTTCAGGAAGGCCCGCTTCCCATCGCCGGCGATGCCGAGAGAGTGCTCCGCGGTGCAGCGGCCATTGCAGCTCGGCTGATTTCGCGCATCCGAGACGCGCCGAGTAACGAGGCGATACAGGTTCAGCGCTTGCTCGGGGTTCGCGGCGGCGGCGTCGATGTTCCTTCTCTGGCGGCCTCGTTGTCCATCCCGATGTCCGGACCCGCGATGGTGATCGGCGTGGCGAGTGTCGGGGGCAGCGTGTTGTCGGCTTCGGGTGAGCTCGTGTCGTCGTTGCGCCTGCACGCCAGTGCCTTTCACCGTGAATCGCTGGTGAGTGCATTCGGCGCCCGGATCTATGTGCTGTTTCCGCGAACCCAATCCGTGAAATCCACAGTCTCGTGGACCCGTGAAGTTGTCGCGCGTTTGGACAAGTTGTCGCCCTCGGGTTTACGGGCCGCAGTCTCGTCGCCGGTTTCGACGCTCACTGAGGTGGCTAGGGCTCGCGCCGAAGTGGATCGGGTCTTGGACGGAACGTCGGGGGATGTTCGTGTGACCACCCTCGCGGACTCGCGCACTCCGGTGCTGCTGGGCGAAATCATGGACGCGATTGCGGCCGACGAGCAACTGCACGATCCGAGAATCGACGCGCTCGACGTCTACGACAGGCGTAACGGGTCGAACATGCGTGAAAGTGTCTCCGTTTACCTCGCGCATTCGGGCGATGTCCGACGCGCGTCCGAGCAGCTTCGCATTCACCCGAACACACTCAGGTATCGGATCAAAAGGGTCGAGGAGATAACAGATACCGACCTGTCCGAGCCCTCGACGAGGCTGTTGATGGAGATTCAGTTGGAGGCGTCCGCTCGCGCAGTGAGTTCGCCGAACCTGTCGGACCCCAGCAGTACTCTTCGCGAATGATCGACTCAGCGAAGGTGCCAGGCGCAGCGCGCGCGTATTTCGACGGCGGAGACGTCCGTGACGTGTTCACCGAAGACGCCGTGGTGCGTGACGACGGCCGGACGTATGTCGGGATCGAAGAAATCGTGGCGTGGAAGTCCGCCGTGTCGACGGCGTTCACCTTCACCCAGAAGTTCGAGTCGGTCAACACCCCAGGCTCGGCCGTTGTCGTGTCGGTGAAGGTCGAGGGTGATTTTCCCGGAAGCCCCGTCCAGTTACATCACCATTTTTCTCTCGACGGTGATCGGATTTCCGCTCTCACGGTGTGCCCCTGATGCCCACCGCTGACGAACTGCTCGGGAAATCCGTCGTCGCCGATCTGGCAGGCTGTCTCGAGCGAGCCTCCGGTCACACACGCCTCGCCCTCGTTCGGGGTAGTACATCCGAATTCGACGGTATGAGTCTCGGCGAACGTACCCGCGTTGTGCGGGACGCGATGACTGCCGAACTGCCTCAGGATCTTCCGGCCTTCGCCGAGATCATCCGCCGTGCGCTTTCAGAGGAGACCTTCACTGGTTGGATGATCTGGCCGGTGACCGAAGCCGTCGCCGTCACGGCGACACGAAGTGGCTCCGAGTCGGATTTCGACGAGGGAATGGCTCTCCTTGCCGAGCTGACGTCGCGTCTGACGGCCGAATTCGCAATTCGCACATTTCTCGAAACGAACCTTGACCGTTCGCTGGCGATCGCACTCACCTGGACCGGCCATGAAGACGAACACGTCCGGCGCTTGGCGACCGAAGGCACTCGTACTCGTTTGCCCTGGGGAAGACGAGTGAAAGAATTGACGGCGTGTCCCGAGTCGACAATCGCCATTCTCGACGAGCTGTATCAGGATGATTCGGAATACGTACGACGTTCGGTCGCAAACCATCTCAACGATCTCAGTCGTGCTGACGCAGCGCTCGCCGTGTCGACTGCGAAGCGTTGGTTACAGACACCGGATTCCAACACACTGAAAATCGTCAAACATGCATTGCGGACGTTGATCAAGGCCGGCGACCCAGATGCTCTGTCTCTTCTGGGGTTCTCGCCGCCCACCGACGTCGTGGTCGAAGGGTTCGTCATCGACCGCGAAATAGTCGATGCGGGTGGAGAACTCACCTTCGACTTCGCCGTCACGAACCACGGCAGCGAGTCCGTCACCGTCGTGATCGATTACATCGTCCACCACGTGAAGGCCAACGGGACGACGACGCCGAAGGTCTTCAAACTGACAACACGAACGCTCGAGCCTGGGGTGCCGGCCCGCATCGCGAAGAGGCATTCCTTCAAACCGATCAGTACCCGGAAGTACCACGCCGGCGACCATGCCGTCGAAGTGCAGATCAACGGTGTACGCCAGGTGCGAGGCGAATTCCGCTTGGAGGCGTGAGTGACCCCACCAGGTGTGGTGGGGTCACTCCAGTACCGATCCAATGCCCGCACGGATGTCAGCGCATGACCTGTACCTGTTCGGCGATATCAGCGGCCAGGGCCATCGCAGTCAGCGCGAGGCCGTTGTTGAGGTCGTATCGCAGTTGTCCGACATGTCCGTCCTGGACAGCGCGGACTCGTCTCCACGTGGGCGACTCGGCTTCGACGGCGTCGGGGTTCTGTAGCAGTACGAAGCCGGCCTGGTCGAAGATCGCGAGCTCCTCGAGGCTGTAGAAAGTCGAATCCTTCCGATCGGGTGCGGCATGGGCGGCGTCAGTCAAGACGTTCAGGCCGAGGTCCTGTGCAACCGACACGGCGAACGTGTTGTTCTGCAGCCAGATCTGACCGCTGTCTGCACCGGCGATCGCAATCGACTTGCCTTCGAGGAGACCACCGATCTTGGCCCGCGCTTGAGCAAGTTCTGCGTTGTATCGGGCGATGACGCGTTCGGCGACTTCGCGGCGATCGAGCGCCGTGAGCTGCGCGGTCATGGCCTGTTTCCAGGACGAGCCCGTCGTGCCCTCGTCAACGACGAGCACCGGGGCGATGTCAGTGCCGAGCAGGCCCTTGTCCTGGTAGTAATCCCACCAGCCTTTCCCGACAACCAACAGATCGGGGTCGTAGCTCAGGATCGATTCGGCATTCGGTTCGTTGTTCGTCCCACCGAGGCGAGCTGCGCCGGCGGGTACCTGTTGCATGAGCTGAGACTTCGGATCCCAATTGGTCGCGACGATCGGGTACTCGGCCAGTAGTGCAAAATCGAGGGCGCCTCGGGCTTCGAGCACCACGACACGCTTGGGGTCCCGCGGGAGGCGGTAGGTCTGGTCCGCGACGACGATGTCGACCCACTCGTCCGAGGCTTCGGTGCCGCTGGATTCGCTCGAACATGCAGACAGTGCGCCCAGTGCACCGAGCGCCGCCGCACCGGTCAGGAACCCGCGTCGTGTCAAGGAATCGATCAGACGGGTGAATTCGTCGTCCACATCTTTTGTCGACTGCAAGGGGGTTTCGGTCGCAGAAGGGGACACCGTCGGGTGGAAGGTTTTGGTCGATTCGATCACAGGCATGAGAAGGCGCAGCTCCATCTGATGTTCCGGGCATTGGCAGGTGCCTAACCAACGTATTCGCACTTCGCAGCCGGAGCCTTACTCGAAAGCGCCAACCGCTCAGCGGATTTGGCCATTCTTCACGGACTCGTGCCACGGGACTCGCCCCTCGGATTCGGCTTGTTGTGGAGGGGCGCGCCCATCTGATCCGAACTCGAGGTATCGTGGCCGTCATGCAGCGCGTCTATTTCTGGTTTAGCAGGCCGGCCCCGGGTGGGCCTGCCGGCGTAACCACGCGCTGACAACCTCCACCCAAGAGCCGGACTACAGACCGGCTCGCTGGAGTTTCTCTTCATCTCTGGGGTCGGCCTGAGAACAGGAAACCGAAAACCCCATGACTGTCACCATCGACACCACCGCAGCTTCGGACAGCCTCGACGATCAGCGCACTGTGAGTATCAGTCCGCTCGTGTCACCGGCGACTGTTCGTGCTCAGCACGCTCCGGACGAGGTCGCGGCCGCAACCGTGCGGACCGGCCGTGCCGACACGATCAACATCCTCAACGGTGACGACGACCGTTTGATCGTTGTTGTCGGACCGTGCTCGGTACACGATCCGGAAGCTGCGATGGACTACGCCCGTCGGTTGGCTGCCAAGGCCGAAGAACTGCGGGACGACCTGCACATCGTGATGCGGGTCTACTTCGAAAAGCCGCGCACCACGCTGGGTTGGAAGGGCCTGCTCAACGACCCCCACCTCGACGGCACGTTCGACATCAACACCGGGCTCGGTATCGGCCGCAAGTTGCTTCTCGACGTGTCGAGTCTGGGCCTGCCTGTCGGCTGCGAGTTCCTTGATCCGATCATGCCGCAGTACATCGCCGACCTGGTCAGCTACGGTGCAATCGGCGCCCGGACCGCCGCCAGTCAGGTTCACCGTCAGCTGTGCAGCGCGCTGTCCATGCCCGTCGGCATCAAGAATTCCACCGAAGGTGATGTGCAGGTAGCCGTCGACGGTACCCGCGCCGCGGCGGCGAGCCATGTGTTCCCCGGAACGGATCTCGACGGCCAGGCTGCCTTGATTCGGACCGCGGGCAACCCGGACTGCCATGTCATTCTTCGTGGCGGCAGCGACGGACCGAACTACGATGCCGAGACCGTCGCGGATACCCTTGCTCGCCTGCGTAAGTCGAACCTGCCCGAGCGCGTGGTCATCGACGCGAGTCACGGTAACAGCAGCAAGGACCACGAGCGTCAGGTCGTCGTGCTGGACGACATTGCCCGACGTCTGACCGAGGGTGAGCAGGGAATCGCCGGCGTCATGTTGGAGAGTTTCATCGAGGCCGGCCGTCAGGACCTGACCTTGGGTAAGGCGGACGAGCTCACCTACGGTCAGTCGATCACCGACGCGTGCATCGACTGGTCCACCACCGCAGCGCAGTTGGACCGTCTGGCGCAGGCCGTTGCGGCTCGGAGGGGCTGACGCCCCCGTGCGCGTTTAGGGAGTGCCTGGACTCGCTAAACGCGCACAGGGCCGCTAGGCCAACACTGCTCGCGTGGCCTCGACCAAGCGCTTCAGCCAGGCGTCCGTGCCGACGGCCTGACGCAGCGGCTCGTTGGGCAATTCGATGCTGACCGGCAGTCCGGCAGGCAGGGTCGACCAGATGTCGGCCAGGGCGATGCCGCCGGTGCCGGGCACCAGACGCTCCTCGCGGGCGTGACGGATCAGCTCTGCGTCATCGGTGGGAGCGGGGATCGAACCGTCGCACATCTGGGCGTAGTGAAGCCACTCGCGCGGGATGGACGCAAGATCCTCCAGTGTTGTCGCCGAGCGGTCGGTGTGGAGTGCGTCGACCAGGACACTACGAGCCGGACCGTCTGCCGCCGAGACGATCTCGATGGCCGCACGCGCATCGGGCACCGCAGTCCACGGCATGAATTCGAGCGAGGCGACGATGCCGTAGTTCGCGCACAGTTCAGCGAGGCGGGCATAGGAGTCCGTGAGCCGAGCGCGGTCGCGATCGTCGCCGCCCACCAGAACGGCTTTGGCTCCGAGCTGTGCGCCGGCTTCGAGCAGCGGAACGTAGTCGGTGGGGTCGAAGTCGGCTGCAAGACGGATGATTTCGAGGTCGAATACCTCGACCGGTGAATCGCCCAGTCGACGCACCAGTTCGTTCAACCCCTGTTTGTCCTCGTGCAGGGGGTAAGCCGTAGTGCCCGGTGCCGCGGGCATCAGGCGGATACCGATGGTGTCGAAGCCGTGCTTTTCGGCCAAGTCGACGTGCTGCATCGGTGCGGTATCGAGCACCGTGAGGGCTGCCAGCCCGAGTGTGAGTGTCATGCGTGCGCTCCAACTGTCTTGGCTCCGGCCAGTTCCCGACCTGCTAGATACCCGAACGTCATAGCCGGGCCGAGGTTGATGCCGCCGGACGGGTAGTGCCCGCCCATCACGCTGGCCTGATCGACGCCGACGGCGAGCAATCCCTCGATGGGGCGGTCGTTGTCATCGAGAACCTGCGACGACGAGTCGGTGACAAGCCCGGCGAAGGTACCGAAACTGCCCGGCACCACCTTCACCGCGTAGTACGGACCCTTCTGTAAGGGTGCAAGCGACGGGTTCGGCCAGGGGTTGGCGGTATCGCCGGATCCCCGGTTGAACGGCGTTGTGCCGCGACCGAACTCGGGGTCTTCACCGGCCACGGCCCCGACATTGAATGCCTCGATTGTCTTTTCCAACTGCGTCGGATCAACGCCGATCTTCTCCGCCAGTTCGCGAACAGTGCGACCCCGTGTCAGGTATCCCGAGCGCAGGTACGGCTGGATCGGGATCGGCAGGGGCTTGGCCATGCCCAGCGGGAGGTAGCGCACGTACTGCTGATCCGCGATCAACCACGAGCACACCTCGTCTTCCTCGGGAACCTGCTCGACCATGGCGAGGGTGTAGTCGTGGTAGCCGAGTGCTTCGTTGACAAAACGCTTGCCGTTCGCGAGAACTCCGATGACACCGGGCTTTCCGCGGTCGAGGATGTGCGGGAACACACCTTCCTTGCCGTTGCGGTAACGAACGATGGAGACGGGGCAGTACGCGACGGGGGAGGCAAGAGTGCGGTCGAGGCGACCACCCACGGATTCGCCGAGGGTGATGCCGTCGCCGGTGGTTGTCTTCGGAGTGAGTGACCAGTGTTCGTTTCCGGTGGGGGTACGGGGGAACAGTTCACGTCGGCGGTCGATGTCCTGGGCGAAGCCGCCGGTGGCCAGTACGACGCCGCGCGTGGCAGTTACCGAGTACGCACCATCCGGGCCTTCGAGGCGGACACCGACAACGCGACCGCCATCGTCAGTCTGCAGCGATGTTGCCGACGTTTTCACCTGAATCTCGACGCCGAGATCGAGCGCTGAGCGAAGCATCATGCCGACAAGCGCAGTGCCGTTGACGAGTTGCTGGCCACGACGCTTGGTGGCGAGATCGAACATGTGCTTTGTCACGCGAACACCACAGTGCACAAATGCTTTCGGCGATCGAGTCGAATGCAGGAATGCCTGCAGATCAGGACCAGCCATGATGCCCATGCCGAGGAACGACGTCTCGTACAGTTGTCGACGTAGTAGCGCCGCGACGTCGGGGCCGAGCTTTCGCAAGCTCACCGGTTTCGGTCCGACGGAACGATGACCCGTGCCGGCTCCCGGTGTGTCACCGTGAATGTCGGCGATCTTGGCTCCGGGAACAAACTTCAGCGCAGTCTTGCGTTCGAAGAACTCGACCATCTCCGGTGCACCGTCGAGAAGAGCATCAACTTTGGCGGCGTCGAAGTTGTCGCCGAGTCGGTTCTCCAGATATGCCCGCGGTGCCGAGCGATCCTCGACAACCCCGTCGGCGATGGCAAACATGTTGCGCGGGGTCCACATCCACCCGCCCGACCAGGCCGTTGCGCCGCCGCAGGTGTCGGCCTTCTCGACAACGAGTACCGACGCGCCGCCATGTGCTGCGGCAATTGCTGTGGAAAGCCCGCCTGCGCCGGAGCCCACGACAACCACGTCGTAGGTGAGGGGGGTACTGCTACTCATTTCTGCTCCTTGGCAGTTGTTGCGAGGGTCGGTGTCGATGTCAGATCGACAACCTTCCCGGTTCGCGACGATTCGTAGATTGCGGCGATGATGGCAAGTGACGCGCGGGCGTCTCGTCCGGTGACGGCGGGTTCGCGCCCGGTCAGGACGGCGTCGGCGAAGTCCTGAACCTGCAGGGTGTGGAAGTCGGTCAGTGCCGCATTGACCGCTCCCACATCAAGATTGGCGTCGATATCGGCGGAATACGGCGACTGGAACTCCGCTTCGCCCGGCACGGTCCAGATTTCGTTGACACCCTCGTGTCCTTCGGGAAATTCGAGGACGCTGGCGATGGCACCGGTGCGTCCGATCACCGAGACGCGGTTGCCCAGGTTGTGATTGGCACCCGTTGTCGCAGTGACAGTCGCGGTGCCGCCCGAGGCAAAGGAAATTACAGCTGACGCCGTGTCCTCGGTCTCGATGTGCTCACCGTGGGTGTGGGTGCGTATGAAGCCGCTGACCGAGACGGCCTCGCCCATGAACCAGGCCAGCATGTCGATCTGGTGCACCGCCTGCGTCATGAGCACGCCACCGCCGTCGGTGTCCCAGCGTCCGCGCCACGCGTCGGCCGAGTAGTAACTCGACGGGCGGTGCAGGATCACCGACGCCTCGCCGAGCGTGGGCAGTCCGATCCGGCCGTCGTCGATGGCGTCCCGGATCCGACGCGCGGCCGGCCAGAAGCGACGTTGGAAGAGCACCCCGAACGTGATACCGGCGCGGTCGGCGGCCTCGATCATGCGGTCGGCGGCAGCAACATCGACCGCGATGGGCTTCTCGCACAACACATGTACACCCGCTTCGGCAGCGGCCACAACTACTTCTTCATGTACCGGGTGCGGCGTGCAGACGGTGCAGGCGTCGAGCCCGAGGGCAAGAAGTTGCTCCACTGAACTCACGGCTGCGGGAATGCCGTGCGCTGCCGCGAACTCCTGGGCGCGTCCGAGATCGGGATCGCAGCAGCCGATTGCCTCGACGC
The DNA here is from genome assembly GCF_030056745.1 of Rhodococcus sp. IEGM 1406. NCBI lineage: Bacteria > Bacillati > Actinomycetota > Actinomycetes > Mycobacteriales > Nocardiaceae > Rhodococcus > Rhodococcus sp. IEGM 1406. The sequence goes on from NZ_JASHKO010000001.1 coordinate 1,303,051, forward strand.
CGGGGACTTGTTGTAGAGCTCGGGCATGGTTGCCGGCGATCTTGCCGCAGCCGACGATTCCGACTTTCAATGTCATCAGAAATGTTCCTCTGCTTCGACGTCCCGCGCCGCAGACTCGCCGCGGTCGAGACTGTTCAGTGCTTCGATGTCCTCGCCGGAGAGGGTCACATCGAGTGCTGCCAGGTTCTCGGCCTGACGCGTCGGGTTCGCTGATCGCGCGACCGGAACCACACCCTGCGCGACGTGCCAAGCAAGGACCACCTGCGCAGGGGTGCAACCCATTCGACCGGCGATCTCACTCACAACGGCGTTGTCGAGCACATCCCCGCGGCCGAGCGGGCTCCACGACTGCGTGAATATTCCGAGTTCGTCGTTGGCGCGGCGCACCGGAATTCGCGCGAGCGACGGGTCCATCTGAATCTGGTTGACTGCCGGTGCCTCGCCGGTTTCGGCGACGACGCGGCGCACGTGGTGCTCCAGAAAGTTCGACACACCCACGTACCGAACCAGTCCGGCGTCGCGGCAGGCAAGCATCGCCTCGAACGACGCAACGTAACGATCGATTCGCGGGAGCGGCCAGTGGATCAGGAACAGATCGAGTTGATCCAGTCCCAGTCGTTCCAGGCTCTGCTCGAGCGCTCCGCGGATGTCACCGGAAACCTGGTCGTTTCCACGAAGTTTGGTGGTGACAAACAGTTCTTCTCGCGGTAGGCCCGACTCCGCCAACGCTACGCCGACGGCGTCCTCGTTGCCGTAGATCGCGGCGGTGTCGATGAGGCGGTACCCGGCCTCGATGCCGGAGAGAACCGACTTCGTGGCGTCGGCACCGACCAGTGGCCAGGTTCCGAGTCCGATGGGTGGCAACGCAGTTGCCACCGGTGCGGCTGTGTGTGCGCTCATGCGTGAACCTCCTGACGGGCCGCAGCGGCGGCGGTGATGGCGACGGCAACGTCGGCTGCGGTCACGAGTGCGGCATGGATGGATCCGCCGTCACCGCTCGCGTCGCCGACGGCATGGACCCCGAGTCGTGGTGCCAGTGAACGTAGTTCGGCCAGAAGCTCCGAGCGCGGCTCGACGCCCTGTGAAATCAGCAGCTCGCCGGGGGCGTCGACTTCGCTCAGTACACCGCCTGTCGAGATCGTGACCCGATCGGCGTCGACTTTGGTGACGATCGAGCTCAGGTAGGTCGTGAGGTTCTCACTTGAGGCCAGGCGCGGCAGCAGCACGATCTTGCCGCGTCGGCCGACGTCGTGCGCGATGGTTTCCTGCGGCCCGATCATGACGACCTGGGTGCCCTTCTGGAGCAGATCGTCTGCGACGGCAGCAGCCTCGCGGTCGGCGCCGAAAATGGTGATTGCCTCGGGGGCCGGATCTCCGGAAACCAGGAACTCGCGAACGTCACGGACGGTTCGGGTCTGCGCGCCGGGGAGGTCAGTCACGGGACCGTGCCCACCGGCAGCAAGGACGATCGCGTCGAAGTCACTGTTTGAGAGCAATGCTGCGTCAGCTCTGGTCGAGGTGTGGCACTGCACCTCGAGTTCGGCCAGTTCCGCGAGGTACCAGTCCACGATCCGCCCGTATTCGGGATATTCGTGCAGCTTCGATGCCAGAGCGAAGTCGCCACCGAGGCTGGGTCGTTCGTCATACAGGTCGACGCGGTGACCGGCAAGTGCGAGGTCGCGGGCAGCGGCCATTCCGGAGGGACCGGCACCGATGACGGCGACCCGCACGGTGGCATCAGCCGGCTTCGTGGGCTGATCCAGTTCACGTCCGACCCACGGGTTGACGGAGCAGGGAATGGGGCCGCCGGCAAGGCTGTCGATGCAGTAGTTGCAGGCGATGCACGGCCGGTAGCGGCCACCGTCGATAGCGCGATTCGGAAAGTCCGGATCGGCGTGCAACGTACGGGCCATGCTGACGAAGTTCGCCTGCCCGGATTCGATGATCTGCGCGGCGATCTCCGGCGACGTGATGCGTCCGGCCACACCAACCGGGATGTCGAAGTCGCGCTGGTACTGCTCGGAGTACGGCGCGAGGAGTCCGCGGGACCATTCACCGGGCTGGATGATCCACTGTCCCGCTTCGTAGTTGCCGGCCGAGACGTCGAGAAAATCGAGTCGGTCAGTGTCGATGGCGTCGATGCGAGAGCGGGTCGTCTCGGCGTCGAGTCCGCCGTCAATGCCTTCGAAGGCTGAGAATCGAAGTCCCAGAGTGATTCCCGGAGCATGCTCGTGGACGGAGGCGATGACCTTGTTGACGAACAAGGTGGGGTCGGCCCACTCGTCGTCGCGGTGATTGTAAGCAGGGGAGAGGAACTGGTGGATCAAGTACCCGTGGCCACCGTGCAGGGAGATGACGTCGACGCCGGCCTGCTGGCACCGTGCGGCAGCCTCACCGAAGCATTCGATGATGTGCTCGATGTCGTCGCCGTCGAGTTGTTCTGGCATTTCGCCGCCGACAACCAAACACGGAATCGGTGTCGGGGCAACGGGAACAAATCCACTGACCGACCCCTGCGCCGTGCGTCCACCGTGGTTGAGTTCGACTCCGACGAGGGCGCCGTGTGCGTGGATCGCGTCGACCATCTTCTTGATGCCGGGAATCCGTTCGTCGACGTCGACGCCCATCTGCCGGATGCGTCCCTTGCCATCGGCGCGCACGTAGCTCGCTTCGGTGAAGATCAGTGCAGCACCACCTTCGGCGCGGCGGGCGAGGTACGCGATGTACTCGTCCGTCATGGTGCCGTCGACTTCGCAGTAGTTGCGTTCCATCGGGGCGGACACGAACCGGTTCCGGAGGCGGACGCTGCCCATGTCGAGAGGTTCGGCGAAAGGCGCAGTCACATTCATCAGTGCTCCTGGTACTTCGCGAGAAAGTAGGTGTTCGGTTGTGCTCATGCGCATGCCGTCTCGGAGAGCAGCTCGCTCAGATGGCTGCGCATGCGATCCGTATCGGCTTCGACACCGGTCAGGAGTGTGAAGGTGTCAGAGGCTTGAGCCACCAGCATCTGCCCACCGTCGAGAACCGCGCATCCGAGAGCAGCTGCAGCGTCGAGCAATTCGGTGTGCATCGGTCGATAAACGATGTCAGCGACCCACAATCCGGAATGCAACGCCGCAGGGTCGAAGGGAGTTCCGGGGTGACCCACCATGCCGATCGGAGATGCATTGACGACGCCGTCGCACGTCGTCAGGTTGACGGAGATCTCACCGATCGCCAAAGCCGTTGTGCGCGTGCCAGGGAAGGCCGAGGCGACGCGAGAACACACATCGGCAGCGCGATCGGGATCAATATCTGCGATGCGAAGATCCGTGGTACCGGCGGCGGCGAGTGCGTATGCCACAGCGGAACCCGCCCCTCCTGCCCCGGCAAGCACCACTCGGTCCAAGGCGGCGTCGGGCAAACCGCGCTGCAGTGCTGTGAGGAATCCGCTGTGGTCTGTGTTGTGGCCGATCAAACGGCCGTTGTCGACCACCACCGTGTTGACGGCACCGAGCAACCGCGCGTTGCCGGACAGCTCGTCGAGCGCGTCCACGACAACCTGCTTGCACGGGTGGGTGATGTTCAGTCCGGTGAAATCGCCCGCGACGGCGCCACGCACCACCTCACCGGTTTTCTCGACCGAGATGTTCAGGTTCTCGAGATCGATCAGTTCGTAGCTGTAATCGTCGAATCCGAGTGCTGCTGCTTCGTGTGCGTGCAACGCGGGCGAGAGTGAGGTGGCGATACCCGACCCGACAAGGCCGATACGGTGACGTGTGTATTCGGAAGTCATGACATTCTCCTGCATAAGTGGGGACGGCCCCTCGCGGCAATTCAGCGCGAGGGGCCGGTCCGGTCAAGCGTTGTTGCTGGTGAGCTCTGAGTCCTGCTTGATCGGCAGGCTCGGCTTCGGTTGGCCCAGTTCTGCTGTGGGCGTGCGGTACGTTTCCGGTCCGGTCATTGCCGCGATGGCGGAGATGACGGCGAAGCCCAGGCACATCCATGCAACCGGTGTCCAGTTGCTCTTGTCTCCGGCCGAAATCGCCTGGGCGATAGCCGGTGTGAAGCCGGCAACAAGGAGTCCGAGCATGAGGCTGACGGCCATTCCGGTGTATCGGACCTTCGCGGGGAACTGCTCCGGGAAGTATGCCGGGTACGTGCCGTTGGGCATCGCGTAGAAGATTCCGATCATGACGATTCCCGAAGCGAAGACCATGGGGACGCTTTGGGTTCCGATCGAATGGAAGAAGACGAAGATCATCAAGCCGGCTCCGATGGCGCCGACGACGAAGATGGGCTTACGTCCGTAGCGATCCGAGAGAATGCCGAACAGCGGCTGAGTCAGTACGGCAACAAAATTGGCGGTCGCGATGGCCCACAGCATCGTGGAGCGTTCGAAGCCGGATTCGACGGCGTACGCCAGGGCGAAGACGTTGACGATGGTGTTGATCATCGCGAAGGTCGAGCTCATGCTGATACGGATTACGGTGCGCCAGTGCGAGCGGAACATCTCGACGACGGGAATTCCGGCCGTCTCGTCCTGTTCCTTGAGTTCTTCGAATACCTCGGGCTCATCCAAGGCGCGACGTAGCCACAGCGCAACGACGGTCACGATGATGCTGAGCCAGAAGGGAACTCGCCAACCCCACGAGTAGAGGTCTTCGTCGGGCAGGCTCGCCACAGGGATGAATACCAGGCTGGAGACGACGATGCCGAACATGATCCCGCTCATGGTGAACGAGGTGAAGAACGAACGACGGTGATCAGGTGCGTGTTCGAGAGTCAGTGCCGAAGAGCCGGGTGATTCACCGCCGGCAGAGAGCCCTTGAAGAAGGCGAAGCAAGACGAGAATGATCGGCGCGGCGATGCCGATCTGGTCGTAGGTCGGCAGGCAACCGACGATGACCGTCGCAACACCCATGAGGAGCAGGCAGGCGAGAAGCGCGTTCTTGCGTCCGTACCGATCGCCGAGGTGTCCCCACAGCACTGCGCCGAGTGGGCGGGCGACGTAGGCCACGCCCAGGGTGCTGATCGAGAGCAGCGTTGCCGTCGAGCCGCCGCCAGGAAAGAAGATCTTGGGGAACACGAGCGCGGCTGCGGAGCCGTAGATGAAGAAGTCGTAGTACTCGAGGGTGCTGCCGAGGAAGCCCGAAACGGCGGCGCGGCGCGCATTCGAATTCGGATGCTCTTCGGTGGAGTGCGTGGAACCGGTGGAGGTGATCGGTGGTGCCATGTGAAGTCCTTTCGTCCCGATGGGCCGGCCGTGGCGGCACGTTTGGTGATGCACCACGCATCGGTGACGTCCCTCACCTTTCGGCGGCTGAGACGACAGTGCCACGAAGGACTATGGCGCGTCCAACACTAAATGAGTCTCAGATAATGATGTTTTTGGTCTCAATCTCCGGCGTCGGCAGAATCTCCTCGGACGTCTCCAGTGCGACGGCGAGTGCATCGGTCATATGCCGGGGTGACCAGGCAATTCCGTGGTTCATGAACGTCGGCTCGCCGGTGAGTGGGACGAACACACTGCCAGGTGGGGTGATAGCAGCCATGCCGGACGTCATCAGCGCTACACCGACGCCGGCGGCAACGAGCATGAGGATCATGTACGGATCGGTGATCTCCTGGACGACGCGAGGCCTGAAGTCTGCGTTCATGCAAGCGCGCATCGCGGTTTCCTGGAGGGCCGAGCCGGCCGAGAGCGGGGTGGTCACGAATCCGTCGTCGGCCAATTCGCGGAGATCGATCGCGTCCCTCTCGGCAAGGGGATGGTCGATCGGAAGTACGGCGCCGAACGCCTCCCGTCGGATCAGCCGGGTAGACAGTGATGCGGATTCCACCGGTAGTCCGACGAAGGCGAGGTCGAGGGCGCCGCTCTCGAGTTGAATGACCGCGTCGCGCGTCATGATCCGGCCGAGGAGTGTCAGTTCGACTTCCGGATAGCGCTGACGCAACGCGCGGGTGAGCGGCGGAAGTGCTTGATAGTTGAGCACTCCGGTGAACCCGATCGTGACTCGTCCGTAGACGCCTCCCGACGACGCACGCGTAGCGTGTCGTGCCGTCTCCATGTTCTCGATGACGCGATAGGCGTGGGGGAGAAAGGCATGTCCGCCGGACGTGAGTGCGACGCTGCGAGTGCTTCGTTCGAACAACTTGACGCCGATGTCCTTTTCGAGCTTTCGGATCATCTGGCTGAGCGGCGACTGAGCCATCTGGAGCCGTGATGCGGCCCGCCCGAAGTGAAGTTCTTCCGCAACCGCGACAAACGCGTGCAACCAGCGGGTTTCCATCGCCAAGGCCTCCAGGTATTTGACGTTGACAACAAACGCCATATATTCAGAATTTCTACACAGTGTGACGGCAATTATGCCTGTTTGCAACATAAATTGAGTGCGTAGCGCACAGAAACTCAGGAGTGAATGCGATGCAGGGTTACCCAGAGGGTGTCACCGCGCTCGTTACCGGCGGTGCGAGCGGAATCGGCGCCGCCAGTGCAAAGATGTTGACGGAGAGGGGAGTTCGGGTGGTAACGGCAGATCTTGCCGAGGGTGCGGACGAACAACTCGACGTGAGTGATCCGACAGCAGTCGATGCGCTTCGAACCAGACTCGGCAGAGTCGACATCTTGATCAACAGTGCGGGAATCGTAGGACCATCAGCGCCACTCGTCGACGTCGACCTCGCGGCTTGGCGGCGTACGTTCCGCATCAACGTCGAAGGGACATTCCTGATGTGCCGGGCGTTCGTGCCGGGGATGGTTGCGTCCGGGTGGGGGCGGGTCGTCAATCTCGCGAGTATTGCGGCCAAGGACGGAAACCCGAATCAGAGTGCATATTCCGCGTCCAAAGCGGCAGTCGTCGCGCTGACGAAGTCGCTCGGCAAAGAGGTCGCCACCACCGGTGTGCTGGTCAACGCGATTGCTCCCGCGGCCGTGGAAAGTCCTATGAATGCCGGCACCGATCCGGCCATCCTCGCCCGCTCGCAGTCTTTGACGCCGATGGCGCGGATGGGGCGGGCCGACGAAATCGCCGAATTGATCTCCTGGCTGTCGTCGTCGGCGGTGAGTTACTCGACGGGTGCTGTGTACGACGCCAGCGGTGGCCGCGCAACGTACTGAATTACCTTCTGGAAGAAGTCGATCAGAACTGGAGCAGTGACTGCCACAGTTCGCGAGATGCGTCCTGGTACTCGAGCATGTGCGAGATCAGTTCACGTAGTGGCTGCGTCGGTTCGAGTTCTTCCGGAAGGAGCGGATTGCGCACGATGACCGCGATCACCGCGCTGCCCAAGGCAAGTGATTCACGGGCAGCCTCCTCGCGACTGATTGTCGCCAGGCGTGTTTGCGCCTGTGTGAGTGCTTCACGGGCCTCGGCGATGTCGACCAACAGTGCTTCCGAGTTCCAGAGTGTGCGGATTGTCGAATCATCCTCGGGGGCAAGGTGAGCGATTTCCATGACAGCCGATTCGGGGGCGGCGCCGAGTCGGCGGAGAGTGCGGCGGGCGCTGTCCGTGCCGCCGAGCAGATTGTTCGGGCGGACGGCGAGTGTGGGCTTCCACTCCTCGTAGCCCGCCAGGCGCAGCGCCTGATCGTGTCTTCGGGCGGCAGTGCGGTCGCTTCGTTTGAGCGCTGAGTGCTCGACGGCTATCCACGTGCCGTCCCAGGGGCGTATGCGATCGGTACGAGTTCGCCACCCCTCGACCTCGCTGTAGGTGGGGATGCCGTCCGGGTTGAGGACGTACGTTCCACGAGCGGTGCGACGCAGTTTGTTCTCGCGGCACAGGCGGCCCGTTGCCACGCGAACGCTCGATGCGCTGACACCGACGATCTCGCCGGCCCGGGTCAGCACTGCAGTGCTGAACTCGGTGTCCGGACTCGCCGTTGCGAGGTCCAGCACAACTCGGGTTGCGGACATTCCTCGATCAGTTTGTAACAACTTTTGAACAACTCCTGACAAATTCTGTTACAAGTGGCATGGTGGGTACCGGGAAACCTTATCCGCGAGCAGTGAGGAAATATCGTGACCGACTCCGATCGACCAGGTGGCGATGTCTATGTGGAGCGTGACGGTGGCGTCACCGTCATCGTGATGAATCGCCCTGATCGCAAGAATGCGGTGGACGGGCCGATGGCGGCGCAGTTGCGTGATGCCTTCCTGGAGTTCGAATCGGACGAGAGTCAGAAGGTGGCGATTCTGTGGGGCGCGGGCGGCACATTTTGTGCCGGTGCGGATTTGACCGCAGTCTCCGACCCTGCCCGCGTGCACGAGTTGCATCCGGAAGGCGGCGGCACCGGCCCGATGGGGCCGAGTCGGTTGGTGTTGTCCAAGCCATTGATCGCCGCCGTCAGCGGATACGCGGTTGCAGGAGGGCTCGAGCTTTCATTGCTCGCGGACCTGAGGATCTGCGAGGAGGATTCCGTCTTCGGAGTCTTCTGCCGGCGCTGGGGAGTTCCTCTCATCGATGGTGGGACCGTGCGACTGCCGCGAATCGTCGGGCAGGGGCGAGCGCTCGACATGATCTTGACCGGTCGCCCGGTCGACGCTCCGGAGGCGCTGGCCTTCGGACTGGCCAATCGTGTTGTTCCAGTGGGGCAGTCACTCCAGGCAGCCAAGGAGCTTGCGCACCAGTTGTCCGCTTTCCCTCAACTCTGCATGCTCGCGGATCGCGCGTCGGCCTACCGATCTTTTGATCTACCACTTGCCGAAGCACTGCGGGCCGAGGGCGTCGCGGGAAATCCCATTGTCATCGCTGAAGGTGTGCGCGGCGCTGCTGCGTTCGCCGCGGGCGCCGGCCGGCACGGCCGGTTCGAGAACAACCCGAATTCGAACGAGGAAACTGAACCATGATGCCCATAACCAGAGACCTGATCGCCCGTGGTGCGCGACAGCACGGATCGCGAACAGCCGTCGTTTTCGGCGATCGATCGATGACGTTCACGGAAGTGGACGAACTCAGCAGCCGATTGGCGCACACATTCATCGCCCTCGGTATCGGGCGTGGTGCACGGGTTGCATTGCTGGTCAACAACTCTCTTGCCAGCGTCCCCGTCGATTTTGCCTGTGTCAAAGCCGGCATCAACAGGGTTCCGCTCAACTCGCGTCTCTCGCTCGACGAGCACGCGAGAATGCTCGAGGACACCGACACCTCGCACGTCGTCTTCGGTAGTGACCTCGCCGACCGCGCCGCTGAACTGTCCGCCAGGTTCCCCGAACGTACGTTCATCGGGCTGGAAACAGGTTCGGCGCGGCAGCGTTCGCTGCTCGACCAAGCACAGAGCATGCCTTCGGACACACCGGACGTCGAGTTAGCTCCCGACGATGTGATCCTGACGCTGTTCACCTCCGGGACCACGGGAACATTGAAGGCCGCGCAGCACACTCAGCGCAGCTACGCCGGCATCTGCCGCAATGTTCTGCTCAATCTGCTTCCGGCGACTCAGGACGATACGATGCTGCACGCGGCATCACTGATTCATGCCAGCGGTGTCTTCGTGCTTCCGTTCTGGCTGCGTGGCGGCAAGACCGTCATCCTTCCCAGATTCGACCCGTCGACCTTCTTGGACTCGATAACCGAGCATCGGGCTACGGCAATCAATCTGGTGCCGACGATGATTCAGATGCTCCTCGAACGCCCTGATTTTGCGAGCGCAGACATCTCGAGTCTGAAATCCGTGATCTACGGTGCGTCGCCGATGCCGCTGGCCACCATCGAACGTGCAATGCAGGCGTGGGGGCAACACCGTTTTCTCCAGTACTACGGGCAGACCGAGGCACCGCTGTGTATCGCAGTCCTACGGCCCGAAGATCACACGGAAGATCGCCTGCTGTCCTGTGGTCAGCCCGCCATCGACGTCGAGATCAGGCTGCTCGACGGCGAGGGAAACGAAGTGCCCCAGGGAGAACCGGGTGAAATCGTGATCCGCTCGCCATCGGCGATCGCCGGATACTTCAATGCACCGGAACTGAATGCGGACACCTTCACCGAAGACGGCTGGGTTCACACCCGTGACATCGGTCAGTTCGACGCCGAAGGATTCTTGTTCTTGAAGGACCGAGCTTCGGACATGATCATCAGCGGCGGATACAACGTCTACCCCCGTGAAGTCGAGGATGCACTCCTGACGCATCCGTCTGTCCGTGAGGTCGCCGTGGTGGGTACCGCCGACGCCAAGTGGGTGGAGGCGGTCACGGCTGTGGTGGTACTCGAGGACGGGACCGTCGAAAACGACGCACTGCAAGCATCATTGGTCGCGCACGTCGGCGAACGACTGGCGTCGTACAAGAAACCGCGTCGGGTTGTTTTCGCAGAATCCATACCGAAGACGGCCGTCGGCAAGCTCAATCGGAAGGCGCTGCGAGACGAACTCCGCGACGCTATCTAACTCCGCGAGTGCGGAATTGAACGCTGATTCTCGGCCCGAGGGCCCGCGCACTCTTCGGGACACAGTGTTCCCACGTGCGTTGGCAGGATCCGCCCATGACGAGTAGATCTCCGTGTCCGAGATTGAAGCGGATGGATTCGCCGCCCCCACGAGGGCGCAATAGGAGCGGGCGAGCCGCACCGAGAGACAGGATGGCCACCATCGTGTCCTCGGTGCGACTTCGTCCCGTGTCGTCCCCGTGCCAGGCAACGCTGTCGGAACCGTCGCGATAGAAACACAGACCCGACGTGGCGAATGGTTCACCGAGTTCGTCGAAGTAGTGACTGCTCAGCGCGTCTTTGGCTTCGGTGAGAAGTGCGTCCGGCAGTGGTTGATTCTCTGCGTAGAAACACACCAGACGAGGGACGTCGACAACGCGGTCGTACATCTGACGCCGTTCGGAACGCCACGGCACCGAGGCTTCCAGATTGTCGAACACGGCCTCCGATCCGGTCAGCCAGGCCGGGCGATGGTCGACCCATGCGCCGGCGGTGAGAATACGTCGCTGCACCGTGCCGTCGAGATCGGCCAAAGAAACGCCGAGGTCACCGTTGTCGAACAGAGACGGTTGCATCGTGGCGGTCATAGGCTCCACCGTACACCGAAATCGAACATATGTTCCCATGAATCTTGATTGCAGTGCTGGACGGCTGTTCATCCTTGCTGGGTGATGTCCGTCGGCGTGAACCTTTGAATACTGTTCTCACGCTATTTCGCCGAAGAAGGGGACGTCATGACTGCTCCGCACCAATCTCATGCGAACCATCCTGTCCGACAAGGCTTTGCCATCGGGACCACGGTGGCGGCAGCCTGCCTGCTCTTCGTCGCGGGAATCGTCGCGTTGCTGCAGGGCATCGCGGCTCTCGCAGACAACGACCTGCTGATCGTCGGAGTCAACTACACCTTCGAATTCGATGTCACGACATGGGGTTGGATCCACATCGTGCTCGGAATCATCGGCATCGCGGTGTCGCTGGGATTGTTCGTCGGCATGACGTGGGCCCGCGGCATGGCCTTTGTGATCGCGGCGCTCTCGATCGTGGCGAATTTCCTGTGGATGCCGTACTACCCGCTGTGGTCGATCGTGATCATCGCCCTCGACGTCGCTGTGATCTGGGCCGTCGCGACCTGGCGACCTGACGAGGTGTAATCCTCTGACCGAAGTGAGTGGTTCACCTGCGACAGGTGAACCACTCACTTCGCTGTGTCCGGGCCTCCACGGTTGGCCTCGTCACTACGCGGCGTCAGCGCCGTTTCGGTGACTCGCGATCCTGGTTCTCGCGCGGACGCATGTCCTTCGTCGATCGGTGTGGGAAGCCGTGGATCATCGAGCAAGAGATCCAGCAGATCACCACCGTTGCGATTCCGAGTCCGATCGACGCGAATGGTTCCTGCGTGGCCAGCCAGACGCTCAGTCCGATTGCCGTCCCGACGATCAGAATCAGGATGGTGTCGAGTCGTGTCGTTTGCATCGAAATCATCGCCTGGCACAGATTGTTTTCGGCGGCCCGCTGGTTTTGGCGGCCCGCCACCCGGCGAGTGACAGCCGGGGGCAGACCTTGCGCGGCTGACCCCTCGCTCTGGAAATCGCCGCCGCAAGTGATCAATACCCGCGAAATTCGTCTGCGAAACTATTGGCAGGCAGAACAGGACCTTAGGCCTCAAGGCCGGCATGCCGGCCTTGACTATGACGTAGCGTCATAGTTGATGCTGTTCGTATGCGAATCAGCGACGTGGCCAGTGCGGCAGGCACCACTCCGCGGACCGTTCGGCACTATCACCGACTGGGGCTGCTGGCCGAGCCGAGACGACTGTCCAACGGTTACAGAACTTACGAACTTCCCGATCTGGTCAGGCTGATGCGCATTCGTTGGCTCTCCGCCGCCGGCATTCCACTCGGATCCATTGCCGCGATGATCGAACCGAAGCCGATCGATGCACGAGAACCGGACGACTTCGCCGAAGATCTTTCCTCCCTGATCGCGGAGATAGACCGGAAACAGCGCGTCCTCGCAGACCAGCGAGTGCGCCTCCAGGAAATGCTCTCGGCGCGAGGCGCCGGCCGGGTGGTCTCGCCGCTTCCGGTGGAGTTGCTGTCTGCGTTCGACGAGTTGATCGCGTCGTCCCCGACGGATTCGGTTCGGCGTCTGTTCGAGCGTGAACGCGACATGTGGGAATTGGTGGCGATCTCGGGAGCAGCGCCACACGAACTGTTCTCCACGGCTGCGCGATTGCTGTCCGACGAGGGCGACCGGAAGAGAATTGTCGATCTGTACCGTCGTTTCGCCGCTCTGTCTGGGCGCGAGGTAGCCGAGGTTGCAGACGAGATCGCGTACTTGTCGGACGAACTGGAGGAATCACTGGACGGGGTGCTCGGCGATGTGTACTCAGACGGAGACTCCGCAGGTGTGGGATTCTCGGTTGGGATCGCGGACCTGGTGCCCGATCCAGCGCAACGTGAAGTGGTCGCGCGCGTCGCAACACGTCTCATGTCAGGCGGTACGGCGTGATCCGATCACTGTGGTTGCTCTCGACGGGTCGGAGAGACGGAGGTTCCAGTGATACAGCGACTTTCGGCTACGCGAGGGGGACAATGTCGATACCGGTGGCATTTGTTGCGGCGAGTGTGATCGAGGCCGTAGCGATTCACTTCCTGGTGCCGTGGCAGTGGCTTCGCGTCGTGCTGCTCGTTGCAACGGTGTTGTCGCTGATTGCGATTGGCGGTTGGCTTGCCGGACGCGTCGTGCACCCGCACCTCGTCTCGGCTCGAACGGTAGTGTTTCGATCCGGCACGGGCATTCGAGTCGAGGTGGACCGATCACGGATTTCGCGGGCGAGCATGGTCCGAAGGTTCGGTGAGACAGCAAATGTGATTGTCGACGATCGCTTGGTTCTGCCGGGGCCCGACGGCACTGTCGTGGACATAGACTTCGATCGGCCGCTCTCGGTCACGCTCCCGAAACGGCTCTCGAAGGCCAGTCCCACCACGATCGGTGGGCTGCGGTTGCATGTCGATCAACCCGGCGAGTTCTGTGCTGCATTGGGGCCGAACTGAATTCGCAACGATCGTTGGATCCGGTCAGTGCGGAGACCTCGGTGGAAGACCTTCACGGAACGGATCGACAACCAGCCACTCCACCGTGCCACCGACATTCCATAGTGCATCGGGGTTGTCGAGCGAGGCCGCGTACGTTGCCGCAGCTTGGTCGCCGGCGATCTCACCGCTCTCGCCCGACGGCGGGTTGGGCTCGAGGAATTCAGAGGGGTGCGGCCCTGGCCATTCAGGCACGTCGAACGGGGAAATGCTGGTGTCGATGAGGCCAGGTCGATGCACGGTCACCCGGTCGGGAACTTGCTTGGTTTCCGCCGCCACGGCGATGCCTGGTCCTTCGGCAGCTTCGCCGTCGCCGCTACCGCAGCCGGCCACTGCAAGAACAAGTCCCGTGATTGCCACACCCACTACCGCATGACGTATCCGCACCGTTTTCTCCTAGCCGGGGCTCACCCCGTTCGAACTCCACTATTGCATCTCGCCAACTCCGCGGGATGCGTCTTTCGATAAATGTGGGAAACGCACTGAATGTGCGTAGAAGACTCGGATTGCCAAACTATTCAGCGGTCGATCGAGGTGCGGCGGCAACGGATTGTGCCTGCCACCGTTCTTCGATGCGGCCGTACCGCCACACAAGGAGGGCGATCATCCAGGTGGCAACGAAGAGTCCGACGATGATGAAGCCCATCGCGCCGAGATCCAAGTTCCCGATGGCGCCGAGAATCCCGTCGTGAATGTCGAGTTTGTCGGTGAAGATCGAGATGATTTCCTGGGTCCCGATCAGCAGTGCCACTGCCACCGAGAGCCCGGTAATCACCATGTTGTAGTAGATCTTTCGTACCGGCTGGGCAAATGCCCAACCGTAAGCGAAGTTCATGAACGATCCGTCGATCGAGTCGAACAGAGACATCCCGGCGCAGAAGAGTATCGGTAGAACGAGGATCGAATACCACGGGAGCCCTGTCGCTGCTGCGCCGCCGGCGATCACCAACAGTCCCACTTCGGTGACGGTGTCGAATCCCAGTCCGAACAGCAGACCGACCGGGTACATGTGCCAGGGCTTGCGAACCATCTTCATCACCGGGCCCAGGATCTTGTTGAGGGCGCCGCGGCTGTCGAGTTCCTTCTCGAGTTGTTCCTCGTCGAAGGTTCCGGCCTTGTACTTCGTGTACACCCGATGAATCCCGATGAGAGAGAAAAGATTCAGGAGGCCGATCAAGATCAGGAACGTTCCGGAAATGGTTGTGCCGAACAAGCCGGTCCACTTTTCCAGATCGGAGTTGTCGTCGGAAAGGCTGGTGGCAAGTTGCCGCACACCCAACGCCAGAAGTGCGACGAGAACAAAGACGATGGTGGAGTGTCCGAGTGAAAACCAGAAACCGACGGACATCGGTTTCTTGCCGTCCGCCACCAACTTCCGAGTGGTGTTGTCGATGGCGGCGATGTGATCGGCGTCGAAAGCATGGCGCATGCCGAGCGTGTACGCCGTGACACCGAGTCCGATGCCGAAGACACTGCCTTCGATCGTGTAGTGGCCGGGGACAACCAGACCGAGAAGAACTGCCCACCCGACGACGTTGAGTGCAACGACGGTGACGGTCATTCCGATGATGCTTCGACGCTGGCCTCGATCCAGACTGTGCCAAGCGCCGGCGATTCGGGTGCCCGTCGTGGTCATTGTCGTGGACATCGAGCCTCACCGATCTTTCAGTCGCGGCCGGCGGCCACCCTACTGAAATCGTATAAGTGTTCAACTGTTCAGATAAGCGCCTGGAGGTTACAAATCACCCATCCGGGAGTAAAGCTGCTTTGCTCCCGGATGGGAATTGCTCAGGCAAACACGGTATTGACCAGCGCAACGTAGATCGTCGTTCCGACAACGATGCTCAGGACGGCATTCTTTCGCCACAGGTGCGCGGCGATCGTGGCACACACTGCAATCAGTTCGGGGAGGCCGTGAGACGGGGCGGTGATCGACACCCCTTTGAGTGAATACATCACGAGGATCAGCATGACGCCCGCCGGCATGTAGATGCCGAGGTAGCCGACCAGGGCGGAGGAGCGCAGCGGCATGAGCGCGGCGAAGGGGATTGCGCGCAGCGCGAAGGTGACCACGGCCATGACTGCGACCGCCGCAAAGATGTACGAGGTGTCAGGCATCGATCTTCGCCTTTCGTGAGTCGTAGACAAAGCGGCCGATCAGGAAGAGCACGAAGGCGCCCATTGCGATTGGCAGCATGTGATCCGGGGCTGCGAGCCGGGCGACCAGGGCGCAGGTGACCGCAGCGGCCGGCACCGCGAATCCGTTTTGTGCGCGAATTGCCTCGATCGAGAGGACGACGAACAGTGCGGTCAGAGCGAAGTCGAGACCGACTATCGAATCTGGAATCCACTGTCCTGCCGTCGCGCCCAGGATCGCGCCACCGATCCAGTAGCCGTGGAGGTACAGCTGGGAGTAGACGATGACGCGTCCGGTGAGTGCCTTGGGATCGGCAGTTACCGACATCGCATAGGCCTCGTCGGTCAGCGCGAACATGCTGTAGAAGCGGGCGAAGGGGTTGCGAATCTTTTCCAGCGGAAAACTCAAGGCGTAGAACACATGTCGAAAGTTGACCAGCAGTGCGGTCAGAGCGACGTACGGCAGTGGTGTCATGGCCGCGACCATTCCGACGGCGAGAAACTCCAGCGATCCGGCGTAGATCAGCGAGGTGAAAGCGACTGCCCACCAAGGGTTGAGGCCCTGTTGGACCACAAGAACGCCCAGGGCTATCCCGAGTGGGAGCAGGCCGAATCCGACCGGCAGCGACAGTTGGAAGGCGTGCCGCCACGCCGGGGTTCGCGGCGAGAGTTCGACGGCAGGCGCGGCCGTCGACGATGCTGGTTCGATCACGACGCAAATCTATAACAAAGATCGAGGTGATCGATTGCTCAGAATGCCCACATATTGAACAGTGCGCAATAATAGTGCGATGGATGCCATGGATGACGCAATTTTGTTTCACCTCCGTCAGGACTCGAGTCTGACGAACACGGAATTGGCGGATCTGGTGGGTCTGACACCGTCCCCTTGCCTGCGCCGCGTGAAAAAGCTCGAAGCCGACGGAATCATCACCGGGTACCGCGCGATCGTCAGTCAGGAAGCGCTTGGCCGAGGATTTCAGGTGATTGTCACCGCCGAGATCGGAGTCAACGACCAGGCGACCATCGAGGACTTCGAATCCCAGGTCGCCGCCTTCGACGAAGTGATCGAATGTCGGCGGTTGTTCGGAATTCCCGACTACTTCATTCGGGTCGCGGTGAAAGATCTCGCGACGTACGAGAACTTCATGGTCACCAAGCTCAGCGGGCTTCCGGCTGTCTCGCGGGTGACATCGCTGATCACCATGAAGACCATCAAGAGTGTCGACTGATGCCCGGGCTCGGCTGAACCTTCACTAGGTGTCGGTGGTCGGCGTTAACGTCGGAACATGGGATACGAATTTCAAGTCACAGTAGATTCGGCACACCCGCACGAACAGGCGAAGTGGTGGGCCGCAGCACTCGGGTGGGCAGCGGAGCCCAGCGACGAAGACTTCATCAGGGGCCTCGTCGCTGCTGGTCACGCCAAGGAATCTGACACCACGACCTTCGAGGGAGTTCTCGTCTGGCGCGAAGGTGCAGCCATCAGCGATCCGGAGCATCCCGAACGTCCCCGCGTTCTGTTCCAACTGGTTCCGGAATCGAAGACGGTGAAGAACCGGCTCCATTTCGACATACGAGTGGGCGATAAGCGCGAGGATGTCGCAGCGCACCTCGAGACGGTGGGGGCGACGATCCTGCACCGTGGAGCGCAGGGGCCGAGCGTGTGGATCACGATGACCGATCCCGAAGGAAACGAGTTCTGCGTCAGCTAGCGGTACGAACTCGGAGTGTCGCCGGTCCATCGTTTGAAGGCCCGACGGAACGCGCTGGGCTCGGAGAACCCCAATCGCGCCGAGAGTACTTCGACGGATTCTCCGCGCCGCAAACCCGCGATGGCTACGTCGCGGAGCACTTCCTCGCGTAGTTGATTCAGTGATGTTCCGTCACGCCGCAGCAGTCGACGCAGATGGGGAACGCTGATCGAGAGCATCTCGGCGATCTCCTCGGCCGTGGAGGTTCGCCCCTTCACTCCGAGTTCGAGGACCCGTCGCACCTGCGCCGACGCAGTGCTGTCGTAATCGCGTTCGGACATGAGCTGAATCGGAGATTCTCGGAGGTACTCCTTCAACGTCTCCTCGGTTTGGATGATCGGTGCGCGCATGGCCGAGTTGTCGAACTCCAGTGCCGCTCGCTGCGCGCCGAAGGTGACCGGCGCTCCGAATATGTAGTCGTAGTCCTGCGCCAACCGCGCATCCGGTGCCGAGTACGGAAATTCGACTGCCCGAAGTCGGACGCGCTTTCCGATCAACCACGCGGAAAATCGGTGCAGCAAGATCAGGACAAAATCGGTTGTGACACGTTCTGCGACATCAGGTTCGGCGACGCCTTCGCGAGCGCGGACTGCGAAGCTCACCCGCGTGCTTTCCTCGCCCTTCTCGATCGCCAGTGGGGCGAGAGCCGGTAGTGCACGGATCACGTCGGACATTCGAGCGAAGGCTGATCCGAGGTCAGGGCAATGGATCAACGTCAGGCAGATCAATCGGAAAGTGCCACGGGGGACCGGGGCGGATCCGAGGCCGAACAATTCGTCGTCGGTGATCTGCCACGTGGTTTGGATGAAGGTGGTGACCTGAGTTGGGGTCAGCCGTGCGCGAGCGTCCGACAATGTCTCCAGGTCGATCCCAGCAGCTCGCAGTGCACCAGACAAATCGACGTCGTTGTCCGGCGAGAACGCGAGGTAGCGGTGGACGAATGCGGTCGGGATGGTCCGCGCTGTCATGGGTGCGCTGCTCCTTGGAGCAGGTGGAGACGGCGTGCAGCTTCGGAAAGAATGTGGTCCTGCTTGCAGAAGGCGAAGCGCACCAGGTGCTTCCAATCGTCGTGGTTGTCCGCAAACACGTCGACCGGTACGGCCGCGACGCCGATACGCTCGGGCAGTGCGCGACAGAAATCTCCCGCGTCGGTTTCACCCAACGGTCTGATGTCGGCAAGGAGGAAGTACGTGCCGCCGCCGGAATGCACCGTGAAACCGGCCTCGGTCAGAGCTTTTCCGAGTACGTCCCGTTTGCCTTGCAAGCTCTGTCGAAGTTCGACGACCCACGGCTGTTCGTTGGTCAGCGCGTAGGCAACGGCCGGTTGGAATGGTGCACCGGCAACAAATGACATGAACTGCTTGGCGGCACGGACTCCGTCGATGAGTTCTCGGGGGCCGATCGCCCAGCCGGTCTTCCAGCCGGTGACATTGAAAGTCTTTGCGGCACTGGACACAGTGACGGTGCGCTCACGCATGCCCGGGAGCGACGCCATCGGTGTGTGGGTGAGGCCGTCGAAGACCAAGTGCTCGTAGACCTCGTCACTCAACACGATCAGGTCGCGTTCGCACGCGAGTTCGGCGATCGCTCGAAGTTCGTGATCGGTGAATACGGTGCCGGTGGGGTTGTGAGGACTGTTGACGATCAGCATCTTCGTCTTGGCGGTGATCGCGCCGCGCAATGCATCGAGATCGACCGCGAATCCGTCTCCCGCGGCAACCAGCGGAACTGTGCGACGCACAGCGCCTGCCAATGCGACGGATGCAGCGTAGGAGTCGTAGTACGGCTCGATCAGCACTACTTCTTCGCCGGGTTCGACCAGTCCGAGAATCGCAGCACTGATCGCCTCGGTGGCGCCGACGGTGACCAGAACTTCGGAGTCGGGATCACTGTCGAGTCCGTAACGGACGCGCCGATCCTCCGCGATGGCCTGACGCAAGACGGGCATGCCCGGACCGGGCGGGTATTGATTGACGCCCTCGGCGATGGCTCGGCGCGCTACTTCGAGCATGGCCGCAGGACCGTCGGTATCCGGAAAGCCCTGACCGAGGTTGACCGCGTCGTGAAGTGTGGCCAACGCTGTCATCTCGGCGAAGATCGTGGATGCGAACGGCTGCAGACGCGAGACGGTGCGGTTGCGGGGCGTCGAAGGCATCTTTGCAGCTTAGTCGGCTGACACCGCATCCTCACATCCGCTCGGACGCGGTGCTTGTCACGTTTGAATCGCCGCCATCGTCCAACTCTGTAGAGAGCATCGAATCCGGTGCCCCAGAACATACGGAGGCTTGCCATGACTCGCATTCCCGCAGTGACACCGTCAGAAGCCAGTCCGTTGATCAAAGTGGCATACAAATTCGCCGCCAGGCAGTACGACGAAGTCCCCGAGCCCTTTGCCGTCCTGGCCAACCATCGGAAATTGTTCGTCGCGGCTGCCCGTCACGAGATGGCCGTGCAGAAGGCGTCGAAGGTGCTGCCGTCGAACATTCGTGAACTGGCCGTCTATCGCGTCGCCTGGACTGTCGGCTGCTCGTGGTGTGTCGACTTCGGGACGATGCTCTCGCGCCTGGACGGTTTGGACATCGACAAGCTGAAAGGGATCGCGAATTACCGGGATTCACCGAAGTACAGCGAGGACGAGCGGGCCGCGATCGCCTACGCCGATGCCATGACCGGTGACCCGCACGGGGAGAACGGGGTGACGGACGAGCAGGTCGCGGATCTCGAGCGCAGGTTCGGGCGTGCGGGCGTCGTGGAACTGACCTATCAGATCGGGCTCGAAAACATGCGCGCCCGGATGTATTCGGCGTTGGGGATCACCGAGCAAGGGTTCAGCACCGACTCCTGCCGCGTGCCCTGGGCCGAAGAATGATGCGCTGACTCGTCTACGGCAACTATCGACAATGCTCCGCAGATACGTGATCATGATTGACTAGTTCACGCATCTGCGGAGTATTTCGGCTTGTTAGGTCCGCACTTGCGACCTACGATCACCTGGTGCCCAACATTCGAATCCGCGAAGCTGCCGGTCTGCTCGGTGTCAGTGACGACACCGTTCGACGGTGGGTCGACGGTGGGCTTCTCACCGCGACGACGGACGACTCCGGCCGCAAGGTCATCGACGGTGCCGAGTTGGCGGGCTTCGCCCGGTCCAACGCCGGACCCGCACCGGCCGATCCGCTCACGGGTGCGAGTTCGGCCCGCAACCGGTTCGCCGGCCTCGTCACCAAGGTCGTCACCGACAAGGTGATGGCCCAGGTCGAAATGCAGTGTGGGCCCTTCACTGTCGTCTCGTTGATGAGTACCGACGCGGTTCGGGAGCTCGGACTCGAGGTCGGGAGTATCGGAGTCGCAATCGTGAAGGCCACCACGGTCATCGTGGAAACGCCGTAGTTCTGAACATACTGGAGGAAATTCGTGAAGCGTGTAGTCGGACTTGTTGCAGCAGGTGCCTTTTCGCTTGCCCTGGTGACCGGTTGTAGTTCCTCCGACAATTCGTCGTCGGAGACGTCGTCGGCCGCTCCGACCACGACCACTTCCAGTGACAGTGCCACGGGAAGCATCACCGTCTTCGCGGCGGCGTCACTCAAGAACAGCTTCACCGAACTCGGCAAGGAGTTCGAGTCCGAGAACCCCGGTTCATCGGTCACATTCAGCTTTGCCGGGTCCTCGGATCTCGTCGCCCAGATCACCCAGGGCGCACCGGCTGACGTGTTCGCCTCGGCTGACGCCGCCAACATGACCAAGGCCACCGATGCCGGTGTCGTCGCGGGGTCGCCCTCGGATTTCGCGAGCAATACCTTGACGATCGTTGTACCGCCTGGCAATCCGAAGGGCATCGCGTCCTTCGCAGATCTGGCAAAGGAGGGGACACAACTGGTGATCTGCGCTCCGCAGGTCCCGTGCGGCGCGGCTACGAAGAAGGTCGAGACGGCCACAGGTGAGACCCTCTCGCCCGTCAGTGAGGAATCGTCGGTGACGGACGTTCTCAACAAGGTGACGTTCGGGCAGGCCGATGCCGGCATCGTTTACGTCACCGACGCGAAGTCCGCGGGTGACAAGGTGCAGACGGTCGCGTTCCCGGAAGCCACCACGGTGGTCAACCTGTACCAGATTGCGGTGCTGAAGGATTCGAAGAATTCGGGAACGGCAACCAAATTCGTCGATCTCGTGAAGGGGCCCAAGGGCCTGGCAGTTCTGAGTGACGCGGGATTCGCTGCCCCGTGACACACCTAAGACCGGCAGTCCGGGCTCCGCTCGGGTTGCCGGTATGGATTTACCTTCCGGCGCTGATCGGCGGAGCGTTTGTCATCGCGCCCTTGGCGGCGATGCTGGCCACCGTGCAGTGGTCGCAGTTCTGGGAACTCGTGACTTCCGAATCGTCGGTTGCCGCGTTGAAACTGAGTTTGAAGACAGCGGCAATGAGCACGCTGCTGTGCATCCTGTTCGGGGTACCGATGGCCGCGGTATTGGCGCGCAGTCATTTTCGGGGACTGTCCGTTCTTCGATCGTTGATTCTGCTCCCGCTGGTTCTGCCGCCCGTGGTGGGCGGTATCGCGTTGCTGTACACGTTCGGGCGCAAAGGGTTGATCGGTGAGCAGTTGGAAGTGCTCGGCATCCAGATAGCATTCTCGACAACCGCGGTGGTCCTGGCGCAGACGTTTGTTGCGCTACCGTTCCTCGTCGTCAGCCTCGAAGGTGCACTACGCACTGCGGGTACAAGATACGAGGCCGTTGCCTCGACGCTCGGAGCCCGCCCGACCACTGTGCTTCGCCGGGTGACTCTGCCGCTGGTGCTTCCCGGTCTGGTGTCAGGGGCAGTTCTGGCTTTCGCTCGAGCGCTGGGGGAATTCGGTGCGACGCTGACCTTCGCGGGAAGTCTGCAAGGGGTGACGCGTACCCTGCCGCTGGAAATCTATCTCCAGCGTGAGACCGATCCGGATGCAGCGGTGGCGCTTTCGCTGGTGCTGGTTGTAGTCGCGGTGGTCATCGTGGTTGCGGTGCGTGGACGCGGATCGGCGGGTTCGTTGTGAGTGGCCTCCACGTCGACATCGAGATTCCGGAGCGCGACGTCGTTGCGACGTTCGACGTCGCGGCGGGCGAGGTGACCGCCATCCTCGGGCCGAACGGCGCCGGCAAGTCGACGATACTGGCGGCGGTTGCCGGACTGCATCATCCGCGGCGCGGGTTGATCGAACTCAATTCCCGCGTTCTCACCGATACCCGTAGGGGAGTCGTGTTGGCACCCCATCGGCGCGGCACTGCCCTACTCGCGCAAGAGGCACTTCTCTTTCCCCATCTCAGTGCGGCTGCGAACGTGGCGTTCGCGCCGCGCAGTGCAGGGCGGTCGCGTCGCGATTCCGCCGAGTCCGCGCGCCATTGGCTGGAGGCAGTCGACGCCGGCGATTTGGCTGACCGCAGGCCTTCACAGCTCTCCGGCGGCCAAGCGCAACGGATTGCAGTGGCGAGGGCATTGGCTGCTGAACCCGAACTGCTTCTGCTCGACGAACCGATGTCCGCGCTCGATGTCGCCTCCGCCCCCGCGCTGCGGTCGTTACTGCGCCGAGTGCTCAGGACCGGCGATCGCACTGCCGTACTGGTCACGCACGACGCTCTGGACGCACTGGCGCTGGCCGACACGGTTGTCGTCATGGACGGTGGCCGGGTCGTCGAACGTGGCGACGTACGAACAGTTCTGACCCGCCCGCGTAGTGCATTTGCAGCACGCATCGCCGGGATCAACTTGCGCAGCGGCACGATGGCCGGAGACGGAGTGCTCAGAAGTCCGGTCGGGGTGGATATCGCGGGCCAGACGGAGACCGACCTACCGGCCGGCAGTGCCGCCGTGGCGGTCTTCGAGCCGCGAGCAGTGTCGGTCTACCTGGATCCGCCGCACGGCAGCCCACGAAATGCGTTTGCGGTCACGATCGCGGAGATCGAAAACCGAGGCGATGTCGTCCGAGTGCGAGCGGAGGACGAAGCCGGCCAGCCGGGCTTGTCTGCCGACATCACGGCGAGCGCAGCGGCCGAACTCGATCTGGTTCCGGGATCGGCCGCTACGTTTGTGGTCAAGGCCACCGAGACGCTGATCTATGCGCAGGGTGCAGGCTCGTAGACGTCCTCTACGAACGAATCCGCATAGAGGGCTGCAATTTCGGATGCGTACTTCTCGGCTATCGGCTTGCGCCTGAGCTTCATCGTCGGTGTCAGCTCGTCGCCGCCTGGCACCCAGAACGTGGTGAGTACGTGAAACCGCTTGATCTGCTCGGCCCTCGACAGACGCGAGTTTCCCTCGGAGACAGCAGTTGCAACGATGTCGACGATCCGAGCGTCCTTGGCGAGTACCGCGGCCTCGGACGCAAGTCCCAGTGAGCGTGCCGCTCCGACCGCGGCGTCGGCGCTGAGTGTGATCAACGCTGTGTTGAACTTTCGGCCGTCTCCGATCGTCACGACCTCACCGATCAACGACGACGACGTCTTCACTGCCGTCTCGATGGCAGCCGGTGACATGTTCTTTCCCGACGCGTTGATGATCAGCTCCTTCTTGCGATCGATCACCGTGAGGTAGCCGTCCGCGTCGGCGGT
Organism: Rhodococcus sp. IEGM 1406; assembly: GCF_030056745.1. Classification (NCBI taxonomy): domain Bacteria; kingdom Bacillati; phylum Actinomycetota; class Actinomycetes; order Mycobacteriales; family Nocardiaceae; genus Rhodococcus; species Rhodococcus sp. IEGM 1406. The sequence continues at coordinate 1,327,019 of NZ_JASHKO010000001.1, forward strand.
GACGACATCTCCGGTCGAGAGCCACCCGTCTGCACTGATCGCTTCGGCCGTTTTTGCGGGTTCGCCGCGGTACCCCTTCATGACCAACGGTCCTCGAACCAGTAGCTCGCCGTCCGCCTCGATGCGCATTTCCATGCCTGGGAGCAACTTTCCGACCGTTCCGAGCTTGGTCGGCTCGGCCGGCGCGGTGCTTGCGATGCATGTCAGCTCGGACATTCCCCAGATCTCCGAGATCGGAACTCCCAGGGCCGCAAAGAATGCCAAGGTTTCCGGCGGAATCGGTGCGGCGCCAGAGATGGCCCACTTCAGTTCGGCAAAGCCGAGTTTCGCACGCAGAGCGGACAGGACCATCGTATCGGCTCGGGCGTAGTCCGCTTCCAGTTCGGCGGGGACTGTTTCACCGGCTCGCAAGTGTGCGAGACGAGTGCGACCGACGTCGAGTGCCCACTGCAACGCCGCTCGCCGCGCGTCGTCCGGTTCGTTGGCGACAGCCGATTCGACTGCAACTTTCAGCTTTTCCCACACACGGGGGACGCTGCCCCAGATCGTGGGACGACAGTCCGGAAGCGCGGCCGCTACCTGGCTCGGATCCGGTACGACAGTGATCTGGGTGCCGAACACCATTTGCATGTACAGGCAGGTGAGCCGATCGGCGATGTGCGCCGACGGCATGTACGAGGTGATGCGGTCACCGAATTCGACGGGGAGTACAGCGCTTACGGCGTTGGTTTCGAACAACAGGCATGCATGAGTCGTCTCGACGCCCTTGGGGTTGCCGGTCGTGCCGGAGGTGTAGATCAACGTGGCGACGTCGTTCGGTTTCACCGCACGCCAGGTGCCCTCGAAATCGAAATCCGATGCGGCAGAATTCTTCATCTGCTCCAGGGTCACGGTGCCGGGCTGGTGGACATGCGATTGCGCGTCGACGACGACGATCGTCTCGAGTGTGGCGCCCGAGCGGCGGACCGTATCCACGTACCGGTCTTCGCAGACGAGAACCCGTGCACCGGAATTGGCGAGGATGTAACGGATGGCTTCGGGTGCCGACGTGTTGTAGATGGAGAAGGACGTCGCGCCGAGATGTTGGGCACCGACGTCGATCGGATAGAACTCGATGCGGTTACTCATCATCAAGGCAACCGTATCGCCGTGTCCCACGCCGATTCCGGCCAATCCCGCGGCAACCTCGCGGACCTGTTCGGCGTACTCGCGCCACGTCAGTGTTCGCGCATCGCCGATGTCTCGCAGGGCCACCGCGTCGGGCGCTACCGCCGACACTCGCTGGAAGGCTGCACACAACGTGGTCATGATGATCTCCTGGATGCCTTTGTCAGGGCTGATACATTCGTCGGGGCCGCAGCGGTGGTTCTGTCTTCGAGTTCGCGGATCAGGTCGTGTGCCTGTTTGTCCCTGGCCAGATAGCCGTCGGCCAGGACATTGATGAATCCGCGTCCCCACGCCCAGGGTTCCCAGGCAGCGGGGGCAAGGGTCCGCGCGGCGCGGCGCGCGATCGCGTCTGCGATCACCGTGGCGGCACGGTCCGGGGAGATTCGATGACGGAGGGGACCGGGTAGTCGAGCGTCGAGTTTGCGCCCGATCTCGTCGTCGTCGAGTGTGGCGCGTGCAAGTTGTGTATCCACCATCCCGAAGTACGCGATGCCGGCAGTGGCGCCGTAGCCGGCAACCTCGAGACGCAGCGCCCGGCCGAGCGCTTCGACCCCAGCCTTACTGATCATGTACGAAGCGCCGCCCAAACCGGGGGCGAACGACGCCGCCGATGACACGACGACGATGTGCCCACTGTTGCGGATCACCTCGTCGATGGTCGGATGCACGGTGTTGAAGACGCCGGTGAGATTGACGTCGAGCACACGATCGAAGGCGTCGGGATCGATCTGGCGCAATGTTGCCGGGGGAGGGGTGATTCCGGCGTTGGCAACCACGACGTCGATTCTGCCCAGCTGCTCGATGATCGTTTGCACGGCTCCTGTCATGCCGTCCCGATCTCGGACATCGGCCGTCACCGTCACGACTCGCTGTGACTCGAATGAGCGCTCGGCCGTTGCCAATGAACTTTCGTTGACGTCGACCAGCGCCACGGTGGCCCCACGCCGGTGGAGAGTGCGCGCCAGCGCGGAACCGATACCGTCGCCTCCGCCGGTGATCAGCACGACCTTTCCGGCAACGTCGTAGTCGATTCGGCGTCCGGGCAGTGGAATGCCCAGATCGCGGACTGTTCCCGCAATTGCGGACATGCGTCCCGTCATTGCTTCAGTGCCTTCCGTGTAGAGCGCGGATGAGAACCTTGACCAGCCAGTCGATTCGGGCGGTCCGTCGAAACGTCGTCAGTGGTAGGGGCGAACGGAATCGTTGCCTGGTCATCGACCGGGCATAGGTGAACTCCTTCAGACCATCTGGGCCGTGAACGCGTCCGAAACCAGATGCTCCGACCCCACCCAGTGGCAGGTTGGGAACCGCGGCATACATCACGTAAGAGTTCACCGACGCTCCTCCGGATCGGAGCCGATCGGCAACAGCCACTCCATCCTTGCCGAACACGCTTGCTCCCAATGCATATGGCGACGCATTGACCAACTCCACCGCCTCGTCCATCGAGGCGACCTTGGTGATCGTCATCGTCGGGCCGAAAGTTTCCTCCGTGACGGCGAGGCTGTCTTCGGGGACGTCGACCATGATGGTCGGTTGCACATACTGGCCGGAGATCGAGCCGAGCCCTCCGAGAACGACACGTCCACCTCGAGACACCGCGTCGTCGATGTGGCGCCGGATTACAGCCACTTGCGAGGGCATGGTGATCGGACCGATCTTGTCTTCGGCCCCCGGGCCCGCATGAACTCGGGCAGCCAAAGTGATTGTCTTGTCGATAAACTCGTCGTATACCTGTTCGTGCACGTATACACGCTCGACGCCCAGACAGGTTTGACCGGAGTTGGACAATGCGCCCCACACCGCAGCATCCGCGGCGGCACCAACATTTCCGTCGGCATCAAGGATGAGCGCGTCCTTACCGCCACATTCCATCAACACCGGTGTGAGGGTCCCGGCGCACGCTGCCATAACTTTCTTGCCCGTCGCGGTCGATCCGGTGAACCCGATCTTGTCGACACCGGCCAGGCACAGTGCCGCGCCGACCGAACCGTCGCCTGTGACAACTTGCAGCACAGGATGTTCAGGGACGACCTCGGCAAACGCTCGGACCAACCATTGCCCGACTGCCGGCGCGAACTCACTCGGCTTGTAGACCACGGCGTTGCCTGCAGCCAGCGAGAACGAGAGCGAACCGAGTGGGGTGAAGACCGGATAGTTCCACGGACCGATCACACCGATCACCCCGAGAGGTCGATACTCCACCGAGGCGGCCTGATTGACCGTCAACAAACTGGAGCGGACGCTGCGCCTGCCCAATACCTTTCGGGCATTCTTCGACGCCCACGCGAGATGTTCGAGTGCCATGGCGATTTCGAGCATCGCGTCAGGGTGCGGCTTGCCCATGTCCCGGTGCACGACGTCGGCGAGTTCGGATGCTCGACGAGCGATGATTCCACGCCACCGATCCAGTCGACGAGCGCGTTGCTCGAATGTCAGTTCTGCCCACCACTCGGAAGCAGTTCGGGCGTCGCGCACTGCCTGTGTCACCGTGTCGTCGGACGCCTGTGTGGTCGTGTCGATCTCGGTCGCCGTCATTGTGGAGTTCCTTGAAGTGTGTGGTGGACGGCGCCGTCGGCCCAGCTGCGAGTGACGCGTTCGAGGATCGGTCGGGACAGAGCCAGAATCGGGGCGAACCACGGCTGCGCTTGTACGGCGAATGTCCAGGTGAGGCGGCTGCCTGTCGAAGTCGGTTCCAGCACCAGATCTTCGGCGAAGCGTTTGAACCCCGGCAGTGACGCCGACTCCACGTAGAACGTCATTCGGTGCCCCTCGTCCCAGCGGAAGAATCTCTCGTTCAGTGCAGCAAAAGCGCCGGCGCGCACGGTTCGGGTAGTCCCGATGCCGAATGGTCTGGCCGAGGTCCAGTCGGCTCCGGTGATCCCGCGCGCCCACGACGTGAGCGCTCCGTCCGCGGTCAACGTCTGCCACAAGCTTTCGCACGTCGCTTCGGATTCGATCCGGTGAGTGATCACCAGCGGCGCGGATCGGACGAAGTCTGCGTCGGCTGCCGCAAGAGAGAATTTTCCCCTCACAGGTCCACCACCAAAGAAGCACCGGTGGAACGTGATCGACAGGTCAACATCGAATCGGCACGTTCGGATTCGGTGAGCAAGGTGTCTCGATGATCGACGCTCCCCGAGAGCACCCGAACCTTGCACGTACCGCAGAAGCCCTGTTGGCAGGAATACGCGACTCCGGGAAGTGCACGTCGTATCGCAGCCAAAGCACTTTCGGACTCGCCCACATCGACGGTGAGACCGGTGCGCGCCAGATGCACCGTGAACTCCTTGCCGTCGACTACCGGGAGTGGGGAGAACCTCTCGCTGTGCACCGATCCGGTCGGATTGCCGGCGAAGGTCGCCGCGCGCACCATGTTCATCAGCGGCGCCGGTCCGCACGTGTACACCGCGGCACCGGGATCCGCAGCAGTGACCAGTGTTTCGATATCCGTCGGGCCCAACTCGTCGTCCGGTCGGATGGTTACCCGGCCGCTGGAGTATTCCTCGATCTCGTCGAGAAATGGCATGGCCGTCCGAGATCGTCCGAGATAATCCAAACGCCACGGGATTCCGCGGCGGTGACAACGTTGCACCATGGGAAGGAGCGGAGTGATCCCGATTCCGCCCGCAACGAAGAGGTACGACGGAGCAGCGACAAACGGAAATGCATTGCGTGGCCCTCGGACGTCCACAACCATGCCGGGTTTCAGCGACTCGTGTATCTCGCGCGAGCCGCCCCCACCCTCGTCGATCCTCCGGACGGCGATCCGATACGAGGACAAGTCGTCGGGGTCGCCGCACAGCGAATACTGTCGTTGCCTTCCCGAGGGGAGAAAGATGTCGAGGTGGGCGCCGGGAATCCACGACGGAAGGGTGATTCCTTCCCTCGGGGTCAAGGTGACACTCAGGACGTCGTCGCACTCTGACCGGACGGACTTCACGTCCAGAGTCATGTCGAACCCGCTGTAGCGGACCGGGCTGGGGCGCGAAAGTATTTGCGCTGCTGGACTTGCTGCAAAGATTCGGCGGTATGCGCCGGTGGCTTGCGCGGCAAACCTCAACGACCGGGTCGGTGTGAAGTCGGGTGCGTCGTGGGAACTGTCGGCAGTCGTCTTGTTCATCCTGCGCTCGCTTCGGAAGAACGATTGGCAGCAGGCGAGCGAGCGAGGTAACGCATGGCGACGTCCATGTCCCCGATCTGGGAAGGATGGAAGCTCGGCCGCAGATACGGAGGAATCTCGGTGATCAGGAATTTCATGTTGGGTACCAGGCCACGACGGGTGGCGCTTATCAGTTGGAGAGGCCACAGTCGGCCCTTCGTCGTGGACGGGTCCTGTCGGAACAGGTAGTTCATCGAGGCGATGAACAGCACGAACAACGTGAAGCTGGCCAGCAGCGCCGTGCGAACGCGTCTGGCGTAGCTGCCGTCCACGTACATGTAGGCGTCGAAGGCTACGTTGCGGTGTTCGACTTCCTCGGCGCCGTGCCACTTCACCATGTCGAGCATCATCGGGTGCATGCCGGCATCTTCGAGGGCGGGATCGGTGAGCAGCCATTCCCCGACCACTGCCGTGTAGTGCTCCATGGCGGCAAACAAGCCGAGACGTTCACAGAGCCAGGCGTGCTTGGCTTTTCCGGTCAATCCTTTGTCGCCCAATATCTTGTCCACGAGCCAGTCCATCCGGCGTGACATCGGTTTCATGTCCATGCCGAGGTCCGCAAGATGCTCGCGTGCACCTTTGTGCGACGACGCGTGTGTTGCTTCCTGGCCGACGAATCCCACCACCTCTTCGTGCAGGCGAGTGTCTTCGATGAGCGGGAGTGCTTCGGCGAGCGTTGCGGACATGGCCCGCTCTCCTTCGGGTAACACGAGATGCATGAAGTTGACGACGTGGGTGACCATCGGTTCGTTCGGCACGTAATGCAGTGGTACGCCGTCCCAGTCGAATTCGACGTCACGGGCGGCGATCGCATGTGCTTCGTCTGTGTAGCGGCGAGCGCCGGACGGTGCGACGACGGGTGTGCCTCGGAAGGCGTTGATGCCGAGCATTATCGGCTCCTCACGGTTTCTCGAGCAGTGGTGAGTGCTGCGGACGAGACGGGTTGTACCTGCGCGTAGTGAGCGAGGTCGGCTCGTTTGGTCCTGGCCCGGAATGATCGGTTGAATCCGGGATAGAAGGTGTAGTTGCGACCGCCGTCGACGAGGTAGTAACTACTGCACCCACCGGCGTTCCACACGCTGGTGGCGAGTCGGCGGTCTGTCGCGCGTACGAACTCGCGTTGCACGTCTGCGCGGACGTCGATGCTGCCGATGCCGCGCTCGTCCATTTGAAGAATGCAGCTCACGATGTACTCGACCTGGGCTTCGATCGTGACGACCTGTGAGGTGTAGACCACGGAATTGGGGCCGAGGATCATGAAGAAGTTCGGAAAACCGCTGATAGTGGTGCCGAGGAAGGCCTCGGCACTGCCGTTCCACGTCTGTGCGAGGCTGCGGCCGTCCTGGCCTCGGATGATGTCGAACGACGGGTTGTCTCCCATCCGAAAGCCGGTTCCCATGACTATGGTGTCGACTTCCCGGAAGGCGCCATCCGCGGTGAGAACTCCGCGCTCCTGCACCTCGACGATTCCGTCCGTCACCACCTCCACATTGGGTGACGCCAGCGCGGGATAGTAGGTGTTCGAGAACGTCGGACGCTTGCATCCGAATGCGTAGTGGGGGAGCAGCTTTGCGCGAAGATCCGGGTCCCGCACCTGCCGGCGAAGGTGTGCTCGGCCGAGTGCGGCCAGCCCTTTGAGCAGTGACGGCTTGTACACGAATCCGGGTACCAGGGCTTCTTGAAGCAGGTCGAGTCCCTTGCGTGCCAGTCGTTGGGTGAGCGGCACCCGCTCGAAGAGAGCGCTTGGCCAGCCGGTCATCGGCTGATCCGGATGCGGCAGGATCCACGTCGGTGTCCGCTGGAACACGGTCAACGTGTCCGCGAGCGGTTGCAGTCTGGGGATGATCTGCACCGCAGAGGCGCCGGTGCCGACCACGGCTATCCGCTCACCGCGAAGGTCGTGGTCGTGGTTCCAGTCCGCGGTGTGGAACATCTGACCACGAAACGATTCGAGCCCGGGAAGGTCGGGTGTGGCGGGGGCACTGAACGGGCCGGTGGCCGCGACCAGGAACTGTGCCTCCCAGACGGTTTCCGCAGCGTGTATCCGCCAGATCTGGGCTTGCTCGTCCCACGAAGCTTCTGTCACGTCCTGGTTGCAGTGGAAATGACCGGCCAGTCCGAAGCGATGGACGCAATCCCGGAGATAGTCGTAGATCTCGGGCTGTAGCGGATACAGCCGCGTCCAGTTCGGATTGGGCGCAAACGAGAACGAGTACAGAATCGACGGGATGTCGCACTGTGCACCGGGGTAGGTATTGACCTGCCAGGTCCCCCCGGGCTCCGCGGCACGTTCCAGAACGACGAAGTCGTCGATCCCGGACTGCTTCAAGCGGACAGCCGTTCCGATGCCGCCGAAACCGGCTCCGATGACGACGACTCGTGTTCGGCGAGTTCGAGTTTCCTCGTCACCGGCCGATGGCCCCGAGGTTGGGTCGATGTCGACCATGTGTGACGCCTCCTGATTGGTGCGTGAACAACTGAACGAAGAGTAAGTCTGACATCAAGTGATGTCAACAGCGATTGATGTCAGAATTGAATTGATTGACATCGTGCGATGTCAGTTCGCTTGCCGAGGTCGCCGCGATAACCTGAGGTCGAGAGCACTGCCGGTCAGTGAGAACATGGGGACATGACGGATACCGAGGCTCGGCGCACCGGCCCGCGCAGGTGGCGTGGGCAGGAACCAGAAGATCGCCGCGCCGCGCGCCGGGCACAGCTGATCGAAGCCGGGCTGCAGATCATGGGCACCGAGGGTGCGGCCGCCGCGACCATGCGTGCGACCTGCCGCGAGGCTGCGCTGACCGAACGGTACTTCTACGAGAGCTTCGCCAATCGTGACGAACTGCTGGTCGCCGTGCTCGACGAGGTCGTTCTCGGGGCGCGCGACACTATTCTGGACGCTCTCGAGGCGGCGCCTTCCGAACCGTCGGCCCTGATCCGTCACGTGGTGAAGGCCTTCACCACCTACGTATTCAGGGATCCGCGCCGTGGACGCATCATGTTCGTCGAATCCCAGGCGGAACCTGCGCTGTGGGATCGAGGGCGAGAATTGATGGCGGAGTTCACCAATCCGATCTCCGCGTCGCTCGAGCTGATGTACGGCGGCGAGGCAACCGACTCCGCGAACTCCGAACTCAATTCGGTGGGGCTGTTCGGTGCCCTCGCGTTCATCTATCAGGCGCACACCCCGTCCTCCAAGATCTCTCGAAAGCGTTTGGTGGAACACATTTCGCTCATGGTCGAAGCGCAGGCGACGGTCAACAGCACGCCCGCGAGAAAAGAATGACGTCCGCGTCGGCCACAGGCGGAAAGCGTCTCGGTCCTGAAGACCGGCGTGAGCAGATCATTGTCAGCGCGGCAAAGGTTTTCGAGGAGAAGTCTTTTGCCGACGTCTCGATGACCGAGTTGGCCAAGGCGGCCGGGGTCGGTCGTCCGCTGCTCAATCATTACTTCGGCTCCAAGCGGGAGTTGTACCTCGACGTCGTGCGGCGATTCGTCTTCATTCCCGAAGTGGCGGTGGACCGCATTCCGCGATCGGCGAGCCAGGAGAAGCGGATCGGCGCCGTGATCGATCGGTGGCTCGACGTCGCCTGGCGTCATCGCGACATGTGGATCTCGACAGTCATGTCCGACGACCTCCGCCGTGATCCCGAGATGGATCGGATCCTGCAGGACGCTGACGACGTTGCTGCGCGACGCATGATGGATGCGCTCGAGATTCGACCGAGTGAAGGCAGCGAGGCTGCTGTTCATTCGATGATCGTGGCGTACGGAGGATTGGCGAAGGCCGCCAGTAAGCAGTGGTTGGTGACGGGAGCGCTCGACCGCGAACAGGTGCACCTTCTGCTGGTACGCAGTTTGCTCGCCATCGTGCGTGACGTTCTGCCGGCGTGCGAGGCGGATTCCTGATTGCTCAGAGTGATCTCGCCACGAGGTCCTTCATGACTTCGTTCGATCCGGCGTAGATTCGCTGAATACGAGCGTCGGCGTACATCTGAGCGATGGGATATTCGAGTATGTAGCCGTACCCGCCGTGTAGTTGCACGCAGCGGTCGATCACGGCGCACTGCTGGTCGGTGAGCCAGTACTTGGCCATCGCGGCGGTAGTCGCATCGAGTTGCCCGGCAAGGTATTTGACGATGCAGTCGTCGATGAACGTTCGTGAGATACGAGCGATGGACGCACACTCGGCAAGTTCGAAGCGGGTGTTCTGCAGATCGAAGAGCGTTTGCCCGAACATGTTTCGGGATTTGGTGTACTCGACGGTGAGGGCGACGGCACGCTCCATTGCCGCAGTGGCTGCAACCCCACAGATCAATCGTTCGGGCAGTAGCTGCTGCATCAGCTGGGCAAACCCTGTGCCTTCGCGGTCCCCGAGCAGGTTTGTTGCAGGCACCCGCAAGCGGTCGAAGAACAGCTCGGTGGTGTCCTGGCCCTTCTGTCCGACCTTCTCGAGTATTCGCCCGCGCTCGAAACCCGGTGTGTTGTCATCGACCTCGGCCACGATGAGCGACACTCCACGCGCTCCGAGGCTGGGATCGGTCTTGGCGGCAATGATCACCAGATCACAATTGCGACCGTTCGAGATGAATGTCTTTGCGCCGCTGATCAGATAGTCGTCACCGTCGCGGACGGCGCGGGTGGTGATGTTCTGCAAGTCGGATCCGGTGCCGGGCTCGGTCATGGCGATTGCGCCCACCCACTCGCCACTCACCAGCTTCGGTAGCCAGCGCAGTTTGTGCTCGTGATCGGCGTAGGCATTGAGGTAGTGCGGCACGATTCCCGAGTGCACGCCGAGTTGGAGTGAATGATCACCCGCCATGACCTGCTCGTGGAACAGCACGGCGTCGTGCGCAAACGTTCCTCCTCCGCCGCCGTACTCGGTGGGGATCGACATGCCGGCGAGCCCGAGCGTCCCGAGTTCCCGATAGGCGGATTTGTCGGGAAAACCCTGGGACGCGAAGCGTTTCTGATGCGGTGTGACGTGTTTGGCGAAGAAGTTCCTTGCCAGGTCGGCCACGGCCTCCAATTCGTCGTCCATCCACGGGGACCGGCGTTCGGTGGTTCGGGTTGCGGTAGATCCTTGCGTCATCGTGATTCTCCCGATCGATGAAGTGCGACCCGCGAGCGGATCCGACTCCACCTATCATCCACACTGTTGACAGAGTGTCAATAACAGGGTGGTCGAATCGACCTCCGAACCCGCCTCGAATTCCACGTCGGCCGCCCGCAAGAATGGGAGGACACAGACACGAACAGGCCGGCGCGAAGGATGGGCAGTGGACCCCGAAGAAACATCAGCGGGTCACGAGTCCAACCTCCCGGCTCCGCGGCCGGCGCGCAGCGTCCTGTTCGGATTGCCGCCGGTGGGAAACAGGTACCCCGGAGCGGTTCGCGTCGCCCTCGCCCTGGCGATTCCGGCGGCCATCGCCACACTGCTCGGATTCGGGTCTGCGTCGCTCCTGGTCGGCCTCGGCGCATTTGCATCGATCTACGGTGAGGGTCGTCCGTACCGGAGCAGGTGGAAGGCAGTCGGTATCGCCGCGACGGCGCTGACGATCCTGTCCTTCATCGGGGCATCAGTGGGTGAGCCCGTCCACCGAGCCATCGCCGAGGGAGCGCCGACGGTGCTGCTCGTCTTTGTCGTGCTGATCATGGCCGTCGTGGTGTCGACCTGCGCCTTCACCGTCGACGCGCTTCGATTGGGTCCACCGGGCGCGTTCTTTCTGTTGCTCACCACCGAGATCAGCTCCGTGATCGCCACTCCCGGCCAGCCGCCGGTCGAGGTCGCGATGTGGACGGCAATCGGTGGGATCAGCGCGGTGGTCGTCTCGATGACGGGAATCCTGTGGGCACCGAGAGCTGTCGAACGCTGCGCTGTACAGGCAGCCGTCTCGGCCGTTGCGGAGTACACGGACGCTCAGGCGGCGTACGCCCCACCCGAACTCACGCGAGACAAACGCCACGCTGCAGCACTTCGGCTGCACGACGCGTGGCAGTGCCTTTACCGCGGCGCAATCGTCGGGAAAGACCACCCGTTGACCCGTGAACTCGAACGAGCGCAGATCTCGATGGCCAGAGCGATCTCCGACGACCACGATCCGGAGCTCAGGGCGGACCCCGCGTTCGACGTCGACGAGGTCGGGGCCCACCCGCCTCTGCCCGATCCGACGATCCGATATCGGTTCCTCCGCGCCTGCAATCCGTCCAGCCGAGCGTCGGTCACGGCACTTCGGCTGTCCATTGCCTGCATGGCCGCGGGAACCCTCACCGTCCTGCTCGGCATCGATCGCCCGGACTGGGCGGTGATCGCCGCGGCGATGGTCCTTCATCAAGGACCGGATCGAATACTGGGCACCTATCGCGGAATCCACCGCATCGGCGGAACCGTCCTCGGGTTGATTCTGTTGGGTGCCATCTACGCCTGGAGTCCGACCGGTCTGTGGTTGGTGGCGGTACTTGCAGTCCTGATGGCCGGGATCGAGCTGTTCCTGGTGCGGAATTACGGGATAGCCGTCATCTTCATCACCGCCCTCGCGATTCTCCTCGGCGCGGCCGGTGGTGCGCACGGGACCGTCCAACATCTGATCCTCAGCCGCATGCTCGAGACGGCAATCGGCGTCGTCGTGGCGTTGGTGGTCCTGTGGACGGTGGGGCGCGGTGCGCATCGACGCACTCTGATCTGGGTCGACGAACGGGCGGGTAGTGTCCTGTTCAAGCTACTGACCGAAATTCGCGCGAGGCACTATGCACCACAGGTGAATTGGTCGGAGCTTTCGGAGCTTCGACGGGACCTGGACTTCGAACTACGAGGTAGCGCGATGGCCGGGATCGACGCCGCCCACAACGAACCCGAGTGGGCGTCGCAGCAGTGGAGGACGCACACCGAATTGCATCATCTGGGATCGGATGTACTGCACCGACTGTGGTTCGGAACGCAGGTGTCCAGATCACACCTCGAGGAATGGGAGTCTCGCTACTTGCGTTCGGGTTCGGTGTGATCGAGCATCGGCACAGCGCTGAACTTGGCTGGATTCGCAATATCGTAGGCTGCGCACACAACTCCGTCGCGGACAGTGAAGCCGGCAACGCGAGCGGCGAACTGCGGGTACTGGTCATCCCCTGGTGAGCCGGCGAATACACCGCCGAGCCGTCCGTTGACGAGAACCGGTGACATCGAGAACACCGCTGCCGGTCCGTACTTGCGGGCCAATCCCAGGTAGAACCGCGCCACACGATCGCTGCCGCGCACAATGTTGACAGCCGTGCGGGTCGTTCCGCCTGCGTCACCGATCAGGACGGCATCGGGATCGAGTGCATCGATCACGGCGTTCAGATCTCCACTCGCGATAGCCGTCACCAATCGCTCGACGGCGGCAGCATGCTCCTCGCTACTGACCGGGACCGGCGCCGACGCTGCGGCTTTACGGGCCCGCGAGGCCAACTGACGGGCAGTGGCTACTTCGATGTCGAGGATGCGCGCAACCTCGGCGAAGGGCACGTCGAAGCCGTCATGCAGGACGAAGGCAACGCGTTGAGCGGGAGTAAGGGTGTCCAGGACGACGAGGGCTGCAAAACGATTCTGCTCCTGCGTCACGACGTACTCCAGCGGATCGGGTGTCGCTGAGGGTGTGCCCGCGTTGGCGTCGACGGGCGTGACGATCGGCTCCGGAAGCCACTGTCCGACATAGCTTTCTCTTCTGACTGCGGCCGATTTGAGATGATCGAGGCAGATCCGACCGACAACAGTGGTGAGCCATCCGCGCAGCTCCCGGATCTCGAGGTCGCTTCCTTGTCTCGATTGTGCGACTTGCAAGCGTATCCATGCCTCCTGCACCGCATCCTGAGCGTCGCTGAAACTTCCGGTGAGACGGTAGGCCACCGACGTCAGGTGGCCACGGTGTTGCTCGAAGTCCTGCGCAGTCGTCGGCGAAAGCATGCCCTCATGATACGGACCTCACACATTAAATCCGGCATGAATGTAACCGTTGACCCAGGTAGTGGGTGCCGACGTATGGTTTCGGCACTGCTAACGGCTCGATTCTGTCTTCACATTCATTGGAGTCTCACGTGTTTCGGTCTTTCCCGCTCATGTCGCTCAACTGTTGTCGTTGAACTGACATTCCCCACACCTGCCTGTGCCGAGCGCCGCATACGGCGCTCCGGACAGGTGTAGCCGAGAACTGAACCAATCATCTTCTACAGGAAGCAACTTCATGATTCGCCCTCGTTTCGCGCGCTCGGTAGCCGCGGCCGTCGCCTTTGTCACTCTGTCCAGCCTTGCCGTTGCCTGCTCGGGCTCCTCCGACGAAGTCGTCAAGACCGCCGACGGCAAGACCGTCCTGCGGTACGAGGGCAGCACCGGACAGGTCATCTACCCCGAACTGGCCGCTGACCTCGGTTACTTCAACGACGTGGAGCTCAACTGGATCGGCGATACGACCAGCGGCCCTCAGAGCATTCAGAACGCAGCGACTGGTCAAACCGAGTTCGGCGGAGCGTTCAACGGTGCGGTGGTGAAGTTGGCTTCCGCGGGTTCACCGATCACCTCGGTCATCGGGTACTACGGCTCCGACAAGGAGAGCTTCAACGGGTACTACGTACTCGACGACAGTCCGATCAAGTCGGCGAAGGACTTGATCGGCAAGAAGGTCGGGATGAACACCCTTGGTGCGCACCACGAGTTCGTCGTCCGTGAATGGCTTGCGCGGCAGGGACTTACGCCTGACGAGATCAAGCAGGTTGAATTGATCGTCGTTCCGCCGGTCAACACGGAACAGGCGCTGCGGCAGGGACAGATCGATGTCGCCACCCTCGGCTCGGTCTTCCGTGACTCAGCGCTCGAACGCGGTGGTCTTCGCGAGCTGTTCACCGACGAATCGCTGTTCGGCTCGTTCACCTACGGCACGTTGGTGTTCCGTGACGACTACATCGCGCAGAACAAGGAGGCGGTCGCCGATTTCGTACAGGGAACAGCACGGGCCATTCGCTGGACCCAGACGCACCCACGAGAAGAAGTGATCGCGAAGCTGACGTCGATCATCAACAGCCGCGGACGCAACGAGGACACCAAGCTCATCAGCTACTGGAAGAGCCCAGGAGTTGCCGGTCCCGGCGGAACCATCACCGATACCGAGATCAGCACGTGGATCGACTGGCTCACCCGTAACGGTGAACTCGAAGAAGGAAAGTTGAAGCCGTCGGACATCTACACCAACGAATTCAACCCGTACGCCAACGGAACGTATTCACCCGACAGCGGCGCTGACGGACAGGCACTGGAGGCAGCAAAATGAGCACAGAACCGAAACTACGGCTCGAGCACGTCACCAAACAGTTCGACATTCGTGGGACCGACGAAGTTTTCACCGCGGTCGAGGACATCAACATCGACGTGGCGCCGGGGGAGTTCCTGGTCCTCGTCGGGCCGAGTGGTTGCGGCAAGTCGACTCTGCTGGACCTCCTCGGAGGACTCAGTTCACCCACGTCCGGTCGAATCCTTCTGGACGGCAAGCAGATCACGGGCCCAGGCTTGGATCGGGGAATCGTCTTCCAGCAATACGCGCTACTTCCATGGCGAACTGCACGTCACAATATCGAGTTCGGACTCGAGGCGAAGGGCGTGAAGAAGAGCGAGCGACGCGAGCTCGCCGAGCATTACCTCGAACTGGTCGGTCTGCAAGGTTTCGCGGATCGCTATCCGCACGAGTTGTCCGGTGGAATGAAGCAGCGAGTCGCGATCGCCCGCAGCTTGGCATTCGATCCCGAAGTGTTGCTGATGGACGAACCATTTGCTGCGCTGGACGCACAGACGCGAGAGTCACTGCAGGACGAGCTTCTGCGCATCTGGAAGGCCACCGGCAAGACCATCCTGTTCATCACCCACGGAATCGACGAGGCCATCTACCTCGGGCAACGTGTTGCAGTACTGACTTCGCGGCCGGGGCGCGTCAAGACGATCGTCGACATCGACATCGACCGGTCCGGCGACGACGTGCGATCAGGTGAGGAGTTCCGTGTGTTCCGGCACCGGATCTGGACGCTGCTGCACGGTGAAGTCGAGCGCGCTCGGGCCGGCGAACTCGATCCTGCCAAGGAGGTTGCACATGTCTAGCGCATTGGCGACGCCGGAGGTAGTCGCCACCCCGAAACCGTTGCCCGACAAAACACCTGACATTGCGCAGCGGAACCAGGCCGGCGGCAAGGCGGCGCGCTACATTGGCTCCACCGCCTGGCGGATTGCCAAGCCGTCGATTGCGATCGCGATCTTCCTCGGGATCTGGGAAGCGGCACCTCGGCTCGGGTTGGTGGACAAGGTCTTCCTCCCGCCCTTCACCGAAGTTGTGTCCGCATTCTTCACTCTCGCCGAGAACGGACAATTGCAAGAGCATGTTTCGGCCAGTCTGACGCGTGCGCTGACCGGATTCTTCGTGGCCATTGCGATCGCGATTCCGTTGGGAATCGCGATCGCCTGGTACCGCCCGGTCTCCGACTTCCTCAACCCGATTCTCGAATTGTTCCGCAACACAGCAGCCTTGGCTCTGCTTCCCGTCTTCGTGCTGATTCTCGGAATCGGTGAGGAATCGAAGATCGCCCTGGTGATCTACGCCTGCACCTTCCCGATTCTGCTCAACACGATCTCCGGTGTGCGAACAGTGGACCCCCTGCTGATCAAGTCCGCTGCCTCGCTGGGGTTCTCCTCGATTCGGCTGTTCCAGAAGGTGGTTCTGCCCGCCGCAGTTCCCACGATCTTCACGGGTATCCGCATGGCCGCCGCGTCGTCGATTCTCGTGCTGATCGCCGCCGAAATGGTCGGGGCCAAAGCCGGTCTCGGGTATCTGATCACCGCTTCCCAACTCAACTTCCAGATCCCGAACATGTATGCGGGCATCGTCGCGATCTCGTTGTTGGGTCTGACAATCAACGCGATTCTGGTCCTGATCGAACGTCGGCTCTCGCGCTGGCGCGTCACCACCTGACCACACTTTCACGGAAAGATTCTGCGAACTCATGTCCGAACGACAATTTCATCTGAACGCCTTCCTGATGGGCGTCGGCCATCATGAGGCGGCGTGGCGCCACCCACGCACAAATGCGGCCAACCTTCTGGACGTCAAGCACTTCCAGGAACTGGGGAGAATCGCCGAGCGTGGCAAGCTGGACTCGGTGTTCTTCGCCGACGGTCTAGCAGTCGGCCCGCGGGTCAAATACAACACTCAGGCGATCTTCGAACCCGTCACCTTGCTGTCGGCGATCGCTGCGGCCACCGAGAAGGTGGGGTTGATTGCAACCGCGTCGACCAGTTACAGCGATCCGTACACTCTTGCAAGGAAGTTCGCTTCCCTCGATCACATCAGTGGCGGACGAGGCGGGTGGAACATCGTGACGTCGGCCGGCGCCGACGAGGCCGCGAACTTCGGCCTCGATGCGGTACCGACGCACAGCGGTCGTTACGAGCGCGCCGAGGAGTTTCTCGACGTGACGCTCGGACTCTGGGACAGCTGGGAAGAGGGGGCAGTTGTCCTGGACGAAGAGACCGGAATCTTCGCCGATCCTGATCGTGTCCATCGCATCGACCATGACGGTCAACGATTCACGGTGGCTGGCCCGCTCAATTCGCCGAGGTCTCCACAGGGACGTCCGCTGCTTGTACAGGCCGGTTCCTCCGAGAGCGGTAAGGATTTCGCGGCGAGGTATGCCGAAGCCGTGTTCACCGCTCAACGAACACTCGAGCAGGGGCAGGATTTCTACAACGATCTCAAAGCGCGGCTGATCAAGTACGGGCGTAGTCCCGACGAGATCAAGGTGCTGCCGGGCATCGTGCCCTTCATCGCGGATACGGAAGAAGAAGCGAAGGCTCTGGAGCAGTCGTTCACGGACCTGATCTCTCCGGAGTATTCGCTGCGCCAGCTCTCGAACATGGTGGGTGTCGATCTCACCGAGCATTCTCTGGATGCCCCGCTGCCACCGTTGCCGGACATCGATCGCATCCAAGGGAACAAGAGTCGATACCAGCTCGTCAAAGATCTTGCAGAGAGCGAAAACCTCACCGTCCGTGAATTGATCGGCAAACTCGGCGGTGGCCGTGGGCATCGGACTTTTGCCGGGACACCGGAGCAGGTCGCGGACGAGTTGACCGAATGGTTCGACAAGGGCGCAGCGGACGGCTTCAACATCATGCCGCCCTATCTGCCCGGAGGGCTCGAGGTGTTCGTCGACCGGGTCGTGCCGATTCTGCAGGCGCGTGGGCTCTTCCGAACCGAGTACACCGAATCGACCCTGCGGGGCCACTACGGCCTCGATCGTCCGGCGAACCGGTTCTCGCGGGCCGCTGACGCGGCAGAAGTGAGCGCGTGACGGAAACACTGCCCAAGGAACAGCCGGCGATTGCCGGACTCAAGCCACTGGTCACAACGGTTTTCGTGCCGGCGGCCATCTTCGGGATCGGTCAGGGTGCGGCTGCCCCCATCATGGCTGTCACCGCGCGCGACCTGGGTGCATCGGTCGCCGTCGCCGGCCTGATCGTTGCGCTCGGTGGCTTGGGTGCCGTACTCGGTGACCTCCCTGCCGGCCGGATAGTGTCGCGTTTCGGTGAGCGTAGATCGATCATCGGCGGAAGTTCTTTGGGTGCAACAGGAGTGGTGATCTGTCTGCTTGCGCAGACTCCGTGGATGCTCGGTATCGGCGCACTGTTGACCGGACTGGCGAATGCGGTGTGGGGCCTTGCGCGGCAGAGCTACCTCGCCGAGACCGTGCCACTCGGTCTTCGGGCCCGAGCAATGTCGTCGTTCGCCGCGATGTGGCGGTTGGGTTTCTTCCTGGGACCGCTCATCGGTGCCGGCGTGATTCTCCTGGTGGGAGCGCGCGGAGGATTCCTCGTCCAGTTGGTGGGCGTCGTGCTCGCCGGGGCGCTGATGGCCCGCGTTCCCGACCCGCCACGAAAGGTGCAGGCGGGCAACAGCGATCACGGGCACGTCACCCTCCCGGAGATCCTTCGCCGTCATCGTGCCGCTCTGTCCACGCTCGGGACAGGCTCCCTTCTGATGGGCGCCGCCCGGGCTTCGCGTGAGGCCGTTCTTCCATTGTGGGCATTGCACCTCGGGTTGGATGCAGCCCAGGTGAGTGTGATCTTCGGTATCGGTGCGGCCGTGGACCTGCTGTGCTCGTATCCGGCCGGACACATCATGGACCGATACGGCCGCAGGTTGGTCGCGGTGCCTTCGCTGACGGTGATCGGTGTGTCGTACCTGATGTTGCCGTTTTCGACGGGCGCAGTGGGATTGACCGTGGTCGCTGTCGTGATGGGGATCGGCAACGGACTGGGCAACGGCGTGATCATGACTCTCGGTGCTGATATCGCCCCACCCGAAGAGCGCGCCGAGTTCCTCGCTGCATGGCGATTGACGCACGACACGGGCATGTTCGGTGGGCCGCTCGCGATCGGTCTTCTCGCCGCGGTGTTCCCGCTCGGGTGGGCATTTGCCGCACTGGGCGCGACTTCGTTCGCCGGCGCGGCGATGATGTTCCGCTTCATTCCGGTCTATTCTCCGCGGGTGTCACCCCGGTCGCGCGTCGGGAAACTGTAGGTAGGCTCGCTACATGCGATTCGGACTGTTCGTACCTCAAGGCTGGCGTCTGGACCTGGTCGGCATCGACCCCGCGAAGCAGTGGGAGGTGATGCGAGACTTCACGCTGCGCGCGGAGGCAGGGCCGTGGGAGTCGGTGTGGGTCTACGACCACTTTCACACCGTTCCCCAGCCGACGGAAGAAGCGACTCACGAGGCGTGGACGTTGATGGCCGCACTCGGTGCGTCGACCTCGCGTATCCGACTGGGCCAGATGTGTACCGCCATGAGTTACCGAAACCCGGCGTACCTCGCCAAGGTCGCCGCGACCACCGACCTGATCACGGGTGGACGCGTCGAGATGGGCATCGGCGGCGGTTGGTACGAGCAGGAGTGGCGCGCGTACGGCTACGGTTTCCCCTCTGCCGGTGAGCGTCTGGGCCGCCTCGACGAAGGAATCCAGATCATGCAGCAGGCGTGGTCGACCGGCAGCTCGACGCTCGACGGCAAGTACTACCAGGTCGACGGAGCGCTGTGCCGTCCACTTCCGTTGCAAGAGGGCGGAATTCCCATCTGGGTTGCCGGTGGCGGCGAGAAGGTCACACTCAAGATCGCGGCCAAGTACGCGCAGTACACAAACTTCGACGGCACCCCGGCCGGCTTCGCGCACAAGTCCGAGATCCTGAAGAAGCACTGCGACACCGTCGGTACCGATTTCGATGCCATCGTCCGTTCGGCCAACTACAACGTGGCCATCGGCGCGACGGAATCCGAGGTGGCTCAGCGGTTGGAGACACTGAAGGACAGACTGACACCGTTGGTCGGCGAAGCTGCCGCCGATGCGTCGCTCGACGCGTTCCGCGGAATGCCTGCCGTCGGTACACCCGAGCAGATAATCGAGAACCTGTCGGCGCTCAAGGCGCAGGGACTCGAGTACGGAATCTTCTACTTCCCCGAGGCCGCGTACGACACGTCGGGAATCGAGATGTTCGAGAAGGAAGTGCTGCCCGCGCTTGCGTAACCGTTAGGGCTAGCGCAGGGAGTCAGGAAGATCGGCCGGGTTGATCAGAAGCCGGCGATCGGGGTGGGTGCGAACTTCTTCGGAGTCGGGGATCCGGCTCTGCAGGAAGTTCCACTCGCTCGCACTGACAGCTGCGATCGCGCGTGCCAGCACTGCCGAGTCCTTGGTTCCCCACTCGATCGGCATGGGGCTGACCATCTGCCACGTGTCAGCCTTGCTGCGGGTGGAACGATCCGAACGCAGTGCCACCGACGGAATGCGGTCGCCGACTCGCCACTTCGGATTGAGTCGAACATTGCGGCTGACGAGCGCGTACTTCGGTGCTCCGGCCGCCGGCTTCGCGATGTCGATCAGTGCCGTCAGGGTCGCCGCTCGAGGGTGAACCTCGGTGACGATCGCGGGAACCAGTGGGTTGTCGGCATACAGAGATTCGACGCTTCCCACCTTGCGAGGTGCCCACAAGGCGACCCACAGTGAACTGGCCGCACCGATGGCGAGGACCGCGCCGATGATGATGGACCACACCTCACCCATGCTGATCAGCCAGGCTCCGACCGCGGCGAGGACGATCGCGAAGATCACCGCAGAAATCTGCAGGCGGCGTACGTCGGCCAGTGTGTCGTTGACCGACTTGGCGTGGGCCTTGTCGACGGTGAACTGGAAGTCAGCCACGAAAAAATCCTTCGGGTGGTGCCGGACGATCTAGGACCGGCCCCCGATCTCCCGGGAGCCGTCCACCAGCGTAGCTAGTTTCGCGCGCGCTCCCACATCTGCAGGTAAGCCTCGGCGCCACGGCTCATGTCCTCGATGATCGTGTCACCGTCGGCGCCCGCAGCAATACGCATGTCCGCGATCCAGTCGGGAATCATCCCGTACTGGGCAACACCGTCGGTGTTCACGTCGAAAACCCTGGTGCCGGCGCGCTGCTGGTCCATGACGGTGCCGTCGAAGGCGGTGTACGGATATTGGAGCGGATTTTCGGCGGCGTCACCGCGCGGTGCGGCTTGCGGCCCGAAGCCGTTGGTGTCTGCGCCGTAGCCGAAACCGAAGTAGTAGTTCTCGCTTCGCATTGCCCGTGCGTCGCGCCACTGGTCGATGAACCCACGCTCCTCGGGCTTGTCGTCCGATGCGTCCAGTTGCCCGGCGTACAGGGCGACAAATCCGCCGAGCGCGTAGATCCGCTTGTAGAGGCTCGGGTCGCTCCAGCTGTGACTGGAAACAACACCGGAATAGTTCGCTGCTTCGAGAATGTCGAGGGCTGCTTCGGCGGTCTTGACGCTCATGTGATCGATGTCCACGATCATCCCTCGGTCCATCAAACCTCGGATCGTGTATGCGCCGAGGTCGGTCAGGCCGTGCGAATTGCATTGCGGACCAGAGGGGTACACCGGAAGCGTCACTCCGGGTGGGAGTACCGCGAGAAGATTCTGTGCGCCGTCGACCTTGGTGGGCAGCACATTGTCCTCGGCAACGCCGGTGCATGGTTCCGACTGCCAGAACTCCCCGGTGCCCAGGTAGTTGCCGATATTGACGGCCACTCCGGTGACGCCGCCGTCGAAACGGGCACCGCCGAGGGCGTTGTCGAACTTGTGCGTGACGATCATCTGCCGAACACCGAGGTCGTACAACTCGTCCAGGCCGCGGTCGATGTCGTCCTCGGTGCACTGCGGAATACCGTTGCGCACAGAGCAACCGAAGGGTTCGGACACCTCCACCCCGAGGGTGACGGCCAGCTTTCCGTCGGCGGCCACCTGCCTGGCCTGTTCAGGGGAGCTCACGATGCGGAACCAACCCCGGCCGGGACCGCCGTACTGGGCGTCGATGTAGTCCTGGAGTTCGCGCGTCTGCTGCGCCTGGATCCGGACGGTCTCCATCTCGTCACAGGGATTTCGTTTACTCGGATACAGCTCGCACAGGACACGGTTGGCGACAAAGAGGTTGGTGAAGATTCGCAGACCGCCACGCCAGGCCCGCTCGACCCACTTGTAGTACGTCTGCTCGTGTGTCAGTGAATCGTGCGCCGGCCAGTCGGCGAAACTCGGCCAGCCGGTGGTGTCGTGAGTTTCGAAGGGATTGCCGTACGACAGAACGTTTTCGAGGAGCGCCGGTATCCCGTCGGGTTGATGGTCCGGGCAGTCGACGAGCGCTGCGGTGACGCCCTGAGGATCGAAAGGTCGGCCGCAGTGCAGGTTTCCGCCCATGAACTCGGAAGCATTCATGTGCACGTGTGTGTCGATGAATCCGGTGACTTCACCGTTCGGTCCGATTTCTCCTGGAACGCCGTTTGCGCCCACCTCCGCTTCGGGGAAATCGGCGCAGCCACCGCGCGGGATCAGCGTGAACGCAGATTCGGGGACGTCACCGGGATCGGACATCGTGAGCGTCAAGTCGCGCGAGATCAGTTGGCGGCCGTTCGAGGTCGCGGTCAGAACGAACGATTCACCGGTGGACATCGCGGTCCAGTCGGTGGAGGGAGTTGCTTCGGAAGTGGCGAGTACCGAGTCCGCGCCGTCGTGCGAGAGCATCGACCCGTCCGGGCCGTACAGCATGAAACGACCCAACTGGGCCGCATGTAGTCGGAACGGTTCGGCGTCTGCGGCTTTCGTTACGTCGGTGAGGTACGCCGACCCGTCACGACGGACGAAATCACCAGACTCGGTGCGCAGCGCGAAGCAACCGTTCGCAAGTGCGTACACCGAGTTCTGCGCGGTAGGAGCAGGACTCGGTGCCGCGGCGCTGACGCCGGTCGTGGCGACGACGACGGCGGCAGTCAGCAGCGAGATGGTTCCGGCGAGCCGACCCCGTAGACGTG
This sequence comes from Rhodococcus sp. IEGM 1406, assembly GCF_030056745.1. Classification (NCBI taxonomy): domain Bacteria; kingdom Bacillati; phylum Actinomycetota; class Actinomycetes; order Mycobacteriales; family Nocardiaceae; genus Rhodococcus; species Rhodococcus sp. IEGM 1406. The sequence goes on from NZ_JASHKO010000001.1 coordinate 1,349,746, forward strand.
GAACTGAGCGCATGGTGCTGGTGACCCCCGGCCGATGGACACGACTGTGACAGGGGACACTCTACAGATAACTGGACGTATGTCCATTTGATTCTGCAACGTGTTGCAGAAATGTTCAGCCGATTGCAGGTCCGAGCAGGTCATCGGCGTCGGTGATCCGGTAGGCGTAGCCCTGTTCGGCGAGGAATCGCTGACGATGTGCCGCATATTCCGCATCGAGAGTGTCGCGGGAAACCACCGAATAGAAGTGGGCCTGACCGCCGTCGTGCTTGGGGCGCAACAGTCGCCCGAGTCGCTGAGCTTCTTCCTGCCTCGATCCGAAGGTTCCCGAAACCTGCACGGCGACAGACGCCTCCGGAAGGTCGATCGAGAAGTTCGCGACCTTGCTCACCACCAGCGTCTGGATCTCACCGTTGCGGAACTGATCGAACAGGATCTCACGTTCCTTGTTCTTGGTGGATCCCTTGATCACCGGGGCGTTCAGGGCTTCGCCGAGTTCGTCGAGCTGATCGAGATACGCACCGATCACCAAGGTCGGTGAATCCGGGTGCTTCGCCAGAATCGACTTCACGACAGCAATTTTGGTGTGCGCCGTCGAGCACAGTTTGTAGCGCTCCTCCGGTTCGGCGACGGCATAGGACATGCGCTCGGCGTCCGTCATCGTCACTCGCACCTCGACGCAGTCTGCCGGCGCGATCCAGCCCTGCGCTTCGATGTCCTTCCACGGAGCGTCGTAGCGCTTGGGGCCGATGAGCGAGAAGACGTCGCCTTCGCGGCCGTCCTCACGAACCAGCGTTGCGGTCAGGCCGAGACGGCGGCGCGATTGCAGGTCTGCCGTCATCCGGAAGACGGGTGCGGGCAGCAAGTGGACCTCGTCGTAGATCACCAGTCCCCAGTCGCGGGAGTCGAAGAGTTCGAGGTGCTTGTACTCGCCCTTCGTACGACGCGTGATCACCTGGTAAGTGGCGATCGTGACCGGCCGAATCTCCTTGCGCTCGCCGGAGTACTCGCCGATTTCTTCCTCGGTCAACGACGTGCGGGCGATGAGCTCACGCTTCCACTGACGACCGGCGACGGTATTGGTGACGAGGATGAGTGTGGTGGCTTTGGCCTTTGCCATGGCTGCTGCGCCCACCATCGTCTTGCCGGCGCCACACGGCAGCACGACGACGCCCGAGCCGCCGGCCCAGAACGAATCCGCTGCCATCTGCTGGTAGTCGCGCAGTTCCCAGTGGCCTTCTTCGAAAGCGAGATCGATCGGGTGCGCTTCGCCGTCCACATAGCCGGCGAGGTCCTCGGCCGGCCAGCCCACCTTGAGCAGCATCTGCTTGAGGCGGCCGCGTTCGCTCGGGTGGACGATCACGGTGTCGTCGTCGACCTTCTCACCGAGCATCGGTGAGATCTTCTTGTGTCGCATCACCTCGGTGAGGACTGCCCGGTCGAGGCTGACCAGGATGAGGCCGTGCACCGGGCTCTTGACCAGCTGCAAGCGTCCGTACCTGGCCATCGTGTCGACGATGTCGACCAGCAGCGGTTGCGGAACTGCGAATCGTGAGAACGAAACCAGAGCGTCGACAACCTGCTCGGCGTCGTGTCCGGCGGCGCGGGCATTCCACAAGGCCAGGGGAGTGATGCGATACGTGTGGACGTGCTCGGGGGCGCGTTCGAGTTCGGCGAAGGGGGCGATTGCCTGCCTGGCATCGCCGGCGCGCTCGTGGTCGACCTCCAACAGCAGCGTCTTGTCGGATTGGACGATCAACGGTCCGTCGGTCACGGAAGCCTCCTAGTGAAACAAACGCGGCAGCCACAGAGCGTTGCACCGCGTTGTCGGCTGACGCCAACCCTGCCATTGTCCTGGTATCGGCGCGCATACGCCAACAGACGACGCTCGCACAGCCAGGAGTAGAGGTGCCCGAGTTCGGGCACCCCTACGTCAACAGGGCAGGACCAACCGCTATTCCGGGCGACCTGCGGCGGGCAGGACGAGGATCTTCACGTGCTCGTCGGGTGCGCGAAGAGCCGCAAAAGCGTCCGAGACTCCGTCGAGCCCGACACGGCCGGTAATGATCGCTTCGGCGTCGATCTCGCCGTCGGCCAACCGAGCAAGGGTGATGTCGTACGCGTTCTCGTAGGGGCCATGACCGAAGTTGATCGAGATCCTTCGGAACTGCCCGATGACGGGAACGATGGTCTCGTCGCCGAACGGCGCAGCCAGGACCTGAATCCGCGAGTTGAACGGCAGGGTGCGCATCAGTTCGCCGATGACCCCCGCCCGGCCGCTGCATTCGTAGGCGATCAGGATGCCGTTCGCGGCCTGGCCCACGAGCGGGTTGCCTTCGGCGACCATCTGATTCCACAGTTCGATCGGATCCTGTGTGAAGGGGTCGACGACGATGTCCGCGCCCATCTTCTTGGCGAGTTCGCGGCGTTTGGGGGAGGGCTCGGATGCGATGACGATCTGTGCCCCTCTCGCTTTCGCCGCGACGATGGCACCCAGTCCGATCGTGCCGCAACCGACGACGAGCGCTGAATCGGCCGAGGTGAGGCCGGACTGTTGGAGATGCATCTCGCCGACGTGTAGAGGTTCGGCCAGTGTGGCGTGCTCGAGTGACAGATGGTCGGGAACCTTGCGGACCCAGAATGCGTCGACAACGATGTGATCGCCGAACGCGCCGTGGTATTCGTTCGAGTAACCGATGATCGTCGGGATCCCGGTAGCCGTGTCGGTGGCCAAGCCGATGCCGGCCACCCGATCACCGATCATGAAATCGTCTACTGCCGAACCGGTCTCGGCGACGATACCCGCGTATTCGTGGCCCAGCACCACGGGTGCGTCTGGATCGAAGGTGGCGAGCGGGTAGCCACCGTCGTGTGCGACCTCGACGAATCGGCACGGGTCCTTCGACATGCTCAGGTCGCTGCCGCAGATTCCGCAGGCGACGACGTCGATGCGGATCTGATGGGGTGCCAACGGCGGCGCGTCGGCCATCTCGGCGACGGCGAATTCTCCCTGTTGAAATCGGACGGCCCTCATGCGCGCACGGCTCCCGTCTCGGCCGGTTGGCCGTAGTAGTCGGTATGGGCTTTGGTGATCGCTCCGACCAGCCCGCCGATCAGGTATTCGCGGTTGTCCTCGGCGAACTGCATGCTCGCCTGACGTCCGACATTCCGCTTCCGGAAGTGCGGGACCACCTCGGAGGCGAACAATTCGTAGCTGCGTTTGGTGTCCTCCCAGCTCGCCATGTCCACGTGAAGGATCAGGAACGTGCCGAACCCTCCTGTCTTCTCGATCAGACGCTCGATCTGAGCAATCGCATCTTCGGGCGTACCGATGATCGCCTGACCGAACTCGCCGAGCGTGTCGTTGCGCCACTGGTCGATGATTCCGGCAGGTGTATCTGCCCAGGCCGGGTTCTGGCCGGTCTGTCGATTCACGTAGGAGGCCATCGATCCGATCCGTCGGCTCACGGCGCGCTCGGCCTCGGCTCGGGTCTCGGCGATGAACATCGGATTGACCACACGCCACGTCGCCCGGTCGGCGTGGTGGCCGTGCTCGGCCGAGACCTTCTCGTACACATCCCAGTTGCGATCCAGTGCGTCGAATCCGCTGGGTGAACTCGCCGCGAGTGAGAGCAGGGAGAGCCCGTTCTTGCCGGCGAGCACCGAACCGTTGGGTGAAATCGTCGACGCTGTCACGGTCTCGATGCCGTCCGCACGGTATGTGGGCAGCTGTGCGCGTGCGTCACGCAACGTGAACCAGTCGGTTTCCATGTTGACGACCTCGCCGCGAAGCAACGCGAGAATGGCCTCGAGCGCTTCGCCCTGGCGGCGACGCTGGTCCGACGGGTTGATGCCCATCATGTGTGCATCGAGGGGAATCTTGCCTGGGCCGGTGCCGAAGATGAGCCGTCCGCGCGTCTGCAGATCGAGCTGAGTGATGCGGTCGGCCGTGATCAGCGGGTGGTGATAGGGCAGGGACGTCACGCCTGTGCCGAACTGGATGCGCTCGGTTCGCTCTGCGGCGGCCGCGATGAACATGTCCGGAGCAGGCACGATCTCGGCGCCGGTCGAATGATGCTCACCCATCCACGCTTCTTCGAATCCGAGGTGGTCCAGGTGTGTCATGAGGTCGATGTCGCGTCTGAGTTGCAGGGCGGGATCGGCGTCGAGCGGATGGTACGGGGCGAGGAAGGCTCCGAAGCGGATGGACGATGCGGACCACACGATGACATCTCCTGTCGACAGGGGAGTGATTTGGATCACTCGCTCTGATAGAGATGTCTAACATGGATCAACTGATCCAATAAGTTGAGCCTCCCGCACAGTGGGAGGTTTGTAATCACTTGTAGCTCAACGCTATCTGGCGCAGTCATGTCGTCTAAGGTTGTTCCAAGTCGATCAACTGAACCAGGCATTTTGAGAAGGAGCGTTGAAGAGGTCATGCGACTGGACGTCACAATCACCCCCACCTCCTCGACCGTCGAACTGAACGGGGTCGACGACTTCACCAGTCTCTCGGTCGTCGTAGGCGGCGACGATCAATCCGAGACTCTGAGTCGGGCATTGGAACCATGGGGGGAACTCGAGGACGATCATGTCTGGCTCGACATTGCTCACCTGGAACAAGCCGTCGCGGCCCAGGTCGGAAACGCGCAGTGGAGGCAGAAGTTCTCCGCGATGGTGGACTACGCACGCGCCCACGGCTGGGTCGATCGCGACAACAGGGTGCGAGCACACCGTGAATCACTCTGACTCCGCGGTCAGCGCTTCGGAGAAGTTCGGCGAGCCCGTGCGAAGCTCGTTCGTATGACCGACTCCCGGCAGAACCGTCAAGGCGACGTGACACGTCTGCGTTTGCTCAAAACTGCTGAACGGCTTTTCGCGACAGAGGGATTGGATGCAGTTTCGCTGCGCGCGGTCAACGCGGCGGCCGGTCTCGGACCGTCGTCCGTCCACTACCATTTCGGCACCAAGGAGGATCTGGTCGCCGCGGTGCTGTTGGACATGGGAACGTCGGTGCGAGATCAGATCAGCGCGAACGTGGACGCCCTAGCCGCCGACAAGGAGCCGCCGACGGTCGAAGCGTTGGTGCGGGCGGTCACGGCGCCATACAAGACACTGCTTCTTCGCCATCGCACGCGGGGAATGCGATGGATCAGAATCGTCACGCAGATTTCGCAGCCGCAGATGTCACGACCGGGCCATCCAGCCCTCGAGGCGACCGAGCTGCACCTTCGTGATCATCTTCTCGACCAGGTCCGTCGTACCTTTCCTGCTACCGATCTCGAAAGGCTCGAGACTCGCTGGGCGGTTGCCTTGATGGGCTTCCTCCAGGCGTTGAGCCGAGCGGACGATTGGAGCGGAAGCAGCAAGCCGCTCGCGCCGGAGCGACTTGCCGACTTCTACGAGGACCAGGTCGTCTTTCTGGTGGGTGGAGTGCGGCAGTTATTGGGATGAGCGCCTAATTGATGCGCCTCCTATTTCTGCGCGACCACTGACTTCCGCATTTCCATTACATGAGTAATAGCTTCGGAAATTCCGGATCTATAGCCGATATTCTTTTCGGAATCACCCGGAGTGGAATCAAGCTCCGATTCGAGTCTCGTTTGAATACGGTCCAGGGTGTGGATTGTTCTTTTCACGATGGTTGATTCTCTTTCTGCGGTAAATCCGAAAGAAGTATTCCGGATTGCCGAGCGTGTTCGTCGAGGACACACAGTGATGCCAGGGTCATGCCCGCTGCGTAGCCGCGCGAGCGTGCATCAGTTCCTCGACTACGTGACTTGAACAGGTTGAATGTTTCGTGCAGGTGCACGAGGGTGTCGGTGGAGGCAGGCATTGGTCAGCTTCGCAGTCAGCTCGTCTTCCTCTGGACTGTGCTGTCAGCTCCGCTTCCGCTTACGAATGAACTCGGAAGACTCCGTAGTTTTCGCCCGCTTTTCCGCGCGGCGTTCCTTGATCGACTGAGCGGGTTTCTTCATGTTCTTTCCCGGCGCCTTGTCAGCCATTGTCGCTCCTCATTTTTCGAAGTGGCAATCACAAACTGACCTCGACCATACTTCATTTACAGAAAAAAGCCAGTTGCTTCTTTTCTGCTACTTTTTTCCGGAGTCGACGGGGCTGACGGAAGTAATGCGGTGCAACGTGAAACGGCGTACGGCACCACTTGCCGGGTCGAAGGCGTCCAGCTGTCCGCCGCCCACGCTGACGGGGTCGACGATGCGATGAGTCGCTACCCCCTGAGCGTCGACATAGCCGATGTTGACGCTCGAATTGTCCCGGGCCGCTGTGGCCAGTAACGCGATGGTGGCGGCATTGTTCTCCCTCGAACCGTCCGTCCGGACACCACCACGGCCCGGGGCGGAAGCGCGGTCGCCTGCTCGCATCGTGCGGACCAACGACGCCAATTGATCCGCCGACGGGCTCGCGGGCATTCGCGAGGCCGGTCGGCTGCGACGGTTCGGTACCCGCGCCCCGCGTGGGCGGAGATCGACCAACGTGCCCGAGGAGTCCTCACCTGCCGGCGCGAATCCGGCTGCGCGCAGCTCGGCCAGGACCTCGCGCAGTGGGGCCTGCGAAATCGCGACTGTGGGAGCCAAGGCGCGCAATGCCAGGGGCTCCGCCACCGCCGAAGCGAGGACCTCCGCCAGCAGTGATGCGTCCTCACATCGAATGAACGACGCCGCCACTCCGGCACGCAGTCGCCCGTGTCGACGGGCGACATCGTCGATCAGATACGAAAGTGATTGGGGAACAGGCGTCTTCGATTTCGAGGCGAACATCGCATGCAGTTCGGTGGCCGTCAGACCGGCGTCGAGCGCACGCCGCACGCTGTCCTCGCTGATGCGGTACATGGACGCCGATCCTGCCGACTCGATGTCCGCGACCAGGCTCACCTGCTCGAGCAGGTCCGGTACGAGCGGGCCGGGCGCAACCAGAGTCAGATCTGCCTGGACCAGGATGTAGTCGATGGGCTCGGGTAGGGCGGACTGCATTTCGGCTTCGGCGTCCCCGCCGTGCAGCAAAGCTCGTCCAGGTGACGACAACGCGCCGCGGGCCACCAGCCCGAGCGCGGCGGCCTCGTCCAGAGTCCGCTCGATTGCGAACGTCCGTAGGCGCCCACTCCATCGCGGGCGTCGCCACGCCAGTAGTCGACTTACCTCGACGGCCGATGCAGTCTGGCCACTGTCGAGTTCGGAGAGCAGCCCCAAAATGGCCTGGCGATCGCGCGGAGCCGCCGGGGCCCGGCCTTCCTCGGACAGCGCCGCGATGGGCTTGTCGGTGGAATCCCTCAGCCCGATCATCCACGGAACTCGCGGTACGTCGACCCAGGCGGACGCCAGCACCTCCCACCGACGAGCTGTGGACGCGTTGAGCCAGCCGTCGACGGCGAGTGTGGGCGTCCAGTATTCGTCCGCGTTGTCCGAGACCGGCGCCGGGTCGGGCGTTCCACTGGCGATGAGTCCGGCTGCCGAGAGCAATTCGACGAGCAGGCTCACTCGCGCTTCGTCGAGATCGGCCGTCTTGGCCACGCGTCGTAGTTCTCGAACACCGAGTCCACCGGCTCGCAGTGCTGGGGCCGGTGCTGCGCCCAGAACAGCGATCACGCTCTCGCATTGGCGTACCAACTCGAGCGCCTCGCCGGCCGCTGCGGCGTTCACGTCCGCGGGTTTGAGTTTGTCGCCCCCGATGACGGGTGCGGTCAGCGTCGTCGGATCGAAAACCGGCTCGCCGCGGATGACCTGACGAACCGTCGCCGGAAGCTCGACGGTCTGCTCGTCGAGCCACCGCAGCAAGCCGGCCGCCAGCAGTCGCTGAACCGGGCGCTCAGGCGGCGTTCCGGGGGCGGCGTCGCGGGTGCGACCGATCGGGCTGGAGTTGGCGAGAGTCTCGAGGAGATCCCGCTCACGGGTGTCCAGAGCGTCGAGGGCTGCCGAGATCTCGGTCTCGGTCATCGCCTCGGCAGGTTCGAGGGCTCGCCCCACACGCCACGGAATCATCCCGATGACTGCCGGGACGACGCTGATGGGATCGACACCCCAGACGAGGGCGGACTCACGCATCTTCGACAGTGACTTGTCGACGGCCTTCTTGGTGACCTTGCCCTTGCCGGTCAGGGCGCGTTCGGCGATTGCACTGTTGAGCTCCGCCCGCGTCATCGGAGTTTCCTCGGCGCCAGCCAGTGCCAACAATTCGAGAAGACCGAAATCGAGGGTGTCGAGTTCGTCCGCCGCTCGGCTGACCGACGCGCGTTGCTGCGCCCGACCACTGAGAACCACCATCGTGCTCGGCGGCGGTACGGCCAGATCGGGGCGCAGACGCAGCAACTCCGTCAACTCGGCGTCACTGCGCGCCGAGAGCCAATCGGTCAGACTTTCGGCTGCGGAACTGCCCGCCGGGGTGCCACGTGTTTCGGTCATCAGGTATCAGATTAGAGACCTGGTCTGTACGGCGTAACGGCGTCCTGTCAAAATGACTTCGTGGCCAACAATTCGAAGCAACACTATGTAGATCCAGGATGGCCGGAAACTGCAGACGGAGATCACGCAGTGACCGAATTGTCATCGACCCGCGCAGGTGGACTTTCACCCTTCGGCGAGGACACCACCTTTCCGGTTCCGGTGGAGTCACTTCCTTACGTACACCCGCACACCGTCATCAACCGATAACAACTCGACACGAAGAAGGCCCGCACCGATTCGGTGCGGGCCTTCTTGATGTTCGAGCGTCCGAGCGGACAGTCTTACCGGTGTTACTTGAGGAACGTCTTCGCGGTGTCGGCGACTGCGAGGATCTGCGGGTCGACCGGGATGCCGTTGGCCTTGGCGAACGCGATTGCCTGATCGATGGCGTCAGCGACCGGGTGTGCAACGGTCTGAGCGACCTGCTGTGCCGGAGCCGGAGCTGCCTGAGGAGCCGTGGTGGCCGGAGCGGAACGCTCGGTGGCGCCGCTGCTCAGTCCGAGGCTGGAGGAGCAGGACGGCCATGCGCCCCAACCCTGGTTTGCGAGAACACGCTCGGCAACAACGATCTGCTGCTCGCGGGTGGCCTGGTTTGCGGTGGCTGCGTACTGTCCGCCGCCGTGTGCGTTCCACGTGCTGGGGGAGAACTGCAGTCCGCCCTGGTAACCGTTGCCGGTGTTGATGGCCCAGTTTCCGCCGGCCTCACACTGGGCGAGACGATCCCAGTCGGAGTCGGGGGCAGCGCTTGCGGTTCCGGTGGCTGCAATTCCTGCTACGCCCATGATGGCGCCGGTGACGGCGACCTTGGCGACAGTGCGACCGGTGGTGGTGGGCTTGCGATGGCGTCCGCTCATGATGGTCGAAATCCTCTCCACACGCGCCTGCGAGGTCAGCTGTCGGGTTCGGGCTGAGAGGTCGCCCGGCCTCGCCTTTCCTGGCTGGAAAGGGTCTGGCTTCACCCCAAGATTCGGTCTTGCGATCGAACCGGTGTCCACTGGAGAACTTTTCTGTTCTCACAGAGGACTTTGGGTCCCCCGTCCTCGTCCCTGGAATGCTCTGTCGGAAGTCCGGTACCCGCGGGACAAGGCTTGGCGCGGCGGGCCGGAGGTGGCCGAGTTTCCCGGCCGAAAACGACGGTAACGGCTCGAGTCTCTCGTGTCACCATTTGATAACGCGGCGTGGCGAAGGACGTACAACGCGTCACACAAAGCGCAGGAGACTCTTCCCAGGTAGGTGGGGGTGCCTGAGTGAATGTCCGGTTGTGTCCGTTCCGTTATCCATCCGTAATGTGAGCAAGGTCACACGTTATGTGGAAATGGAATTCCGGCCGAGTGAGAGGTGCGCCGATCCAGGTCGAAGATGTGTCCTGTGTCTCAACATCGAGATTGAAACTTAGGTTAGGTTTGCCTGACTTGCCCCGAATGGGCAGGGTTCGCAGAGTCTTCCAAAGAAGTAGGGCACCCCTCATGAAACTGCAATACCGTCGGCGTGCGGTCACCGCGTCACTCGCCGTCGCCGCTGCTGCTGTCGGCCTGGCCGTCACTGCTCCCGCTGCACACGCCTCACCCGAGGATCCGACACACGGTGTTGTCGGAAGCTATTCCGCAACCCAGCCCGGCGACATCGTCGTCGACTCGGCAACCCACCGCGGATACATCACGCAGTACGGCGGACCGACCAGCTCGTTGTCCGTCGTCGACACGAATACCGGCAAGTCCGTCGGCACCATCGACGGTGTCGTCGGTTACCCGTCGGCACTTGCCGTGGACTCGGACCTCGGACGCGCATACGTGTCCTCCTCCTACGGCGGCGCGATCTCGATTGTCGACACGAAGACCGGCAAGGTCGAAAAGACGGTCACGCTGAGCGAGAAGAACCCCGACGGCTCGCGGCCGCAGATCAACGATGTCGTCGTCGACCCCACAACGCACCGCGCGTACTTCTCGGACTACAAGTCCGGCAACATCCGAGTCGTCGACCCCAACGCCGCCGACGCCGTGTCGAGCATTCTGGTCGACAAGTCGGCAACGCCGACCAAGCTCGCCTTCGACAGTGTCCGCGGCTTCCTCTACATCGCGGACACCAACTTCTTCGACGAGAATTACGGCCGCACGCTGTGGCAGGCGGACGTACGCAAGGGCGGAGCACTCAAGTCGATCGTGCGTGCCGACAACCTCTACCCGGTCGACGTCGATGTCGACACGAACACCGGCAACATCTACATGACCGACACCCGGGCAACCAACCTGTGGGCGATCACCCCGGCCGGCGCGGTTCTGTCGAAGACCACGCTGTCTCCGACCGCGATTCCCAACGGCGTGGTCGTCGACGCTGCTGCAGGCATTGCATATGTCGCGGACGTCATGAACGGACACCTGTGGTCGGTCGATCTGACGACCCGCGCCACCACCGCTCTGACCGATACCAAGATTCCGGCACTGGAGAAGGTCAAAAACCTCGCGCTCGACACCTCGACCGGCGCCATCGCGTCGACGACCAACGGGGGCAAGGTGACCGTCGTTGCTGCGTACCCGCTACCCGCGACCGTCGAACTGCCTGCCGCTCAGGTCGGTAAGGCGTATTCGCAGAAGCTCACTGCCGCTGATACCCGGGCAGCCTTTGCGCTCACCAACGGCACTCTGCCCGGCGGACTGTCCCTCGCACAGGACGGCACCATCTCGGGAACCCCCACGGCTGTCGGCAGCGTCACGGTCGAGATCACTGCGAAGAGCGTGCTTTCGCGGGTTTCGAGTGTGACCATCGTGGTCTCCGAGGGTCCGGTCGGCCCCGTTGATCCGGGCAACCCGGGAACGGGTACCGGTTCGCTCGGTAACCTCCCCGGACTCGGTAGCCTCGGCCGCTGATCCGACCTGATACGAGAGAACCCGACCACAGCACCTGCAGTGGTCGGGTTCTTCTGTCTCCGGGCCCGCTTACGCGTAATTCACCCGGTCCACGGCTATGCGTAATTGACGCGGTCCACGTCGACGATCTCCTTGCCGAGCGGCATCAGCGAGATCGGAATCATCTTCAGGTTCGCGACCGCGAGCGGAATTCCGATGATCGTGATCGCCATCGCGACGGCGGTGACGATGTGTCCGATCGCCAACCAGATACCGGCGATGATCACCCAGATGACATTGCCGATCATCGAACCGACGCCAGCGGTCGGCTTGTCGACGACGGTCTTACCGAACGGCCACAGTGCGTAGATGCCGATGCGGAATGCCGCGATTCCGAAGGGAATCGTGATGATGAGGATGCAGCAGATGATGCCTGCGGCGAAGTAGCCCAACGCCAGCCAGAAGCCGCCGAACACCAGCCAGATCACGTTCAGGAGGATTCTCATGGTCAGTGACCTTTCGGTTGGAGGCGGGAGTGATCAGCGCACGCGTCGACCGGATCTGAGCGTGTAGACGATGGCCAGAAGGAAGCCGATCGGGCACGCGAGTGCCACCAGGTACAACGCCAGGCCGGGCGGGGTGTCGCTGAAGATGTGGACTGCGAAGATGGCCACGATCGCCAGGAATCCGACGATGAACAGTGCCATCGCCGTACGGAACAGACCGTTTCCGGTGCCGGAAGTGCGCGGGTTCGGTTGAGGGTCCACACCTACGAGGATAGTGCCTGTAAACCTGGGTGCCGACCCGGGTTCGTCACAGGTAGACTGTTAACAGACTGCGCGCCCCGCTGAAGCAAGTGTGGGGCGCGTTCTTTTGCATTCTTCCACCGGAAGCGATGCGAGCAAGGCCATGAGGCTCTTCCGAGAGCCTCCCGAGCACATTGGGGCAGATGCCCCAGTCGAGTGATGAGCAGGTGAACGCGGTGCCGACCGGCAAGGTGAAGTGGTACGACGTCGAAAAGGGTTTCGGCTTTCTGTCGCAGGAAGAGGGCGAGGACGTCTACGTCCGTGCTTCCGCTCTCCCCGAGGGCGTCGAAGGCTTGAAGGCCGGCCAGCGCGTCGAGTTCGGCATGGCTGCGGGCCGCCGCGGTCCGCAGGCGCTGAGCCTGAAGGTGCTGGAGCCGGCGCCGTCGTTGCGGGGCGCTACGGCGACGCGTCGTGAGCCCGTCGAGCGTAAGCACACCCCTGACCAGCTGCACGGCATGGTCGAGGACATGATCACGTTGCTCGAGGCGAAGGTCCAGCCGGATCTGCGCAACGGCAAGTACCCGGACCGCAAGACCGCTCAGCGGATCTCCGAGGTCGTCCGAGCCGTCGCTCGCGAGCTCGATACCTGATCGCTCGATTCGAGCTGCCGTACACGGCTTCGAAACAAAATGCCCTGCACACCAATCGGTGTGCAGGGCATTTTCGTTCTTCCGGGGATCAGGCGGTCTTGATCGACCAGATCAGTAGTCCCTGTTCGCTTCCCTCACCGACGGCGAGGTGGATTTCGACGCCGACGAGTTGCTTGACGGGATCGCTCGAAGATTCGACCGTCACTGCCAGGGCCTCGCCGGGCTCGAAGACTCGGGGTTCGCCGGTCTGGTTGCCGTCGGCATCCTCGTAGACCGCCAGCATGGCCCACTGCGCATCGGAGACGTCCGTCGACAACGACAGCTGCAGCGGGTAGCCCGCGGGAACGTCGAGGGCATAGATGTCGCCCACCTGGGCGCACTGGGACAGATCGATGGTGCAGAACCCGGCAGGGTTCGTCTCGATCGTCTTGCCGTGTGCGTATGCAGTGATGACCGGCAGCTTTTCGGGGTCGTCGTTGATGTTCTTGATGATCACGAAAAGAACGGAGACGTAAGCAACTAGTGCCACCACCATCAGGACACTGATCGCTGCCACGATCTTCTTTGTTCTCGAGCGCATCATCACTGCGGAGTACTTCCTTGTCCTCGGTTGGATTTACCGGTGTAAATCACTTCGGTCACTTCTTGTTCGGCCAGATCGGGTCGCTTCCCGCCTAGGCCGGGCAGGAGGCTGCTTCCTCGGTAGCTCAGGAAGGTCTGTAGAAGCCCGATCGTCAGGAACACCGATACAACAGTGAACCCGATCCAGTATTCGGTCGGAAGCAGAACCCCCAATGCGCCGCCGAGAACCCAGCTCAACTGCAGAACCGTCTCGGATCTGCCGAATCCGGACGCGATCGATTCCTCGGGCAGGTCGTGCTGGAGTGACGCGTCGAGTGAGACCTTGGCGAGTGCGCTGGCGGCGGAGGCTACGAGTGTGGCCAGCGCAGCGGTCATCAGGTTGTCCGTCAGCGCTGCGATCACCGCGATGATCCAGACCGACGCAGTGCACCGGAGCACGATCAGTGCGGGCCGGCCGAGCTTGAGGCGCGCACCCGTGGCATTTCCGGCGAAGTTTCCCAGACCGGCCGCTGCGCCGACCAGGCCGAGCATCATGGCTTGCTGGAGCGGCTCGTGATCGGTGCGTGATTTGGCGACGAACGCGATGTAGAGCGTCAGGAAGCCGGTGAGCACCCGAATGGTGCCGTTGCCCCAGAGTCCGATGATCACGGCGCGTCCGAGAGGCTGTCTGACCTTGGCCGGTTTCGCGTTCGGCTGTGGTGGGGCGCTGCCGGCGTGGTGCGCCTCGTCCGGGTGGTAGGTGATGGTCGCGGGAACCTCACCCTCGGTGACTTCGACCCACGACGGGATTCGCATGCTCAGATATGCGCCGAAGACGGTGACGGCGACGGCGAACCACAAGGCTCCGGTGGAACCGAAAGCGAGCGCGAGCGCACCCGCGACGGCGCCGGCGCCGATCGTTCCGCCGATCAACCCGAAGACCGTCAGACGCGAATTGACGCGCACCAGGTCTATTTCCGGTGGTAGGACGCGTGGTGTCACCGCACTCTTGAGTACCGAGAACGATTTACTGAGCACCATCATGCCGAGCGCGGCCGGATAGAGGATCCAACTGTCGAAGTTGAAGACCAGGATCACTGCGAGGAGCGTCCGGATTCCGAACGACGACGCGAGTGCGATGCGGCGGCCGCGCTGCAACCGGTCGAGCATCGGACCGATGAGCGGTGCGATGACCGCGAACGGTGCGATCGTGATCAGGAGATAGAGCGCGACCTTGGTCTTGTCCTCACCCGTCGCAGCCGAGAAGAACAGCGTGTTGGCCAGAGCGACGGAGATCGCGGCGTCGGTGGCGTTGTTCGTCATCACCGCGTAGGTGAGAGCGGTCAGACCGGACTTGTCCGCGCCGTCGGCCTTCGCTGCGCGCTGGAAGGTCGCGATGCCCTTGTTCGTCAGTTCGCGGCTGCGCATCGCTGCGACGCGGGTGACGGTGAGCTTGCGAGGCATCGGGGGAGCCTTGGGGGCGTCCGCACCCGGTGCCTTCGAACCGGACGCGGAATCCGAGTCTCCCCGTGATTCGGGGATCGGGTGCAGCGGCGGCAAAGGCGTGCGACGCGCAGCGGGGCGAGCCGAAGGCGGGTAGTTGTCCGGGCGGGCCGCGGGTGGGTAATTGTCGTAACCGGGGTGCACCTGTTGCCCCTCCGGCTCGTCGTGGATTCGCCGAGTTTCGGGGTCGTAGGGTTCGCGCGGTCCGGTCACCACTCAATTCTGTCCTAGTGTCGGCGCGGCTACCACGCACACCCCTGCGAGTCCTGTGTCATGTCGGACTCAGTTAACAAAACGGACTTCGAACATCTGCGGCCAATACTTGCCGGTGAGCAGGAATCGATCGGTACCGGGAATCTGCGCGATGCCGTTGAGAACGTCGACGGTGCTGGTCGATCCATCCGTGACGAGTTCTTCGCGTAGCGCCGATGCGTCGTACACGTTCGTGACGGTGCCGTCCGACGGGTCGATTCGGACGACGGTGTCGGTGGTCCAGACATTGGCGTAGACGGAGCCGTCTTCGGCGCATTCCAGTTCGTTCAATTTGCCGACGGACTCCGAAGATCTGGTGACGTCGATCGTGGAGATCGGCGCGAAGGTTTCGGGATCGCGAAAGGTCAACGTGGCCGAACCGTCGCTGGAGACCAGCCGATCCCCGAGCGAACAGATTCCCCATCCCTCGGTGTCGAGTGGGAACCGCCCACGTTCGGTCAAGGTGTCCTTGTCACGGGCGATGGCGACGCCGTCTTTCCAGGTGAGTTGCCACAGTGTGTCTCCGGCGACCGTGATGCCCTCACCGAACAACGGCGGGTCGAGATCTGCACGCGCAACTTCCGGTCCCGAAGCGGGGGACTGCTCGTCGGAGATCTCGCTCGAGCGCACCCAGGACTGCCCGACGCGTCCGGTGCTTTCGTACAACCGGTTTCCGTCGATCTCGAGGCCCTGCGTGAACGCGTCGGGATCGTGCGCGGACACTCGAACGATCTCGACGGAGCCGGTTTCGGACGTGAGGTTGTCGGGAGCACCGGGGGAATCGGAGCACCCCGCCAGGGCCGACGCGATCACGGCGACCACTGCAAAAGTGCGCACGGAATTGGCGTGTGACCTACTCATCTGCCCAGCATGGCAGCCCAGTGCGTTGCGGACTTGCGGTGGTGCGGCAAACTGGAGGAGTGAGTGTTGCTACTTCTCCAGAGCGTGCAGTGCCGCGCCCAGTACTGGCCGATGCGGTCGAGCTTGCCCGAACGGCAGTCGTCGACCTGCATGAAGGCGGTGTGGGGGCATACCTCGGCGTGACGTCGGAGGACGAATTTGCCGCCACCCATCGATTTGCAGCAGACATTCCCGGATACCGCGGTTGGCAGTGGGCGGTTGTCGTCGCTGCCGGACCGGAGGACACCCGCGCAACTGTCAGTGAGTTGGCGCTGCTGCCGGGTCCCGACGCGTTGGTTGCGCCGGAATGGCTGCCATGGGATCAGCGGATTCGTCCCGGCGATCTCTCCGTCGGTGACCTACTCGCCCCGCCGGCCGAGGATCCTCGGCTCGTTCCCGGCTACGTCGCCACCGGTGACCCGGAAGTCGACGAGGTAGCTCTCGAAATCGGGCTCGGCCGCAAACAGGTCATGAGCCTCGAGGGCCGACTCGATGCCGCGCAGCGTTGGTTCGACGGTGACTTCGGCCCGGAGTCGGAGATGGCCAAGGCTGCCCCGTCGACGTGTGGGCTGTGTGGATTCTTCCTTCCACTCGCAGGTTCGCTGCACGCAGCGTTCGGCGTGTGCGGCAACGAACTCTCCGCAGACGGCCGGGTGGTCAGCGTGTCCTACGGCTGTGGCGCACATTCGGACACCAGCTTGCCGCTCGGTGCGGGCTCGCCGCAGTTCGACGCATTCGACGACGGAGCAGTCGAGCTGATTGCGGTGCCCGCTCGCCCGTCGAGCGTTGTTGCAGTTGAGGATTCGGTATCCACCGAGTAGAAGATCCGTTCGGCACGGACGCACTCCGCGAGGCGACGCTGCGCGCGTGGTCGGAATCTCCGACGCGATTGCGTGAAGACGCGGCTGCGGAATCCGACCTCGCGAAGGCCGGGTACCGCGACCGCCTGCTCACCGAACTGGCGCAGAACGCTGCCGATGCAGCTGCACGCGAGGGCGTCGAGGGCTCTTTGTGGGTGGACGTGGACGGTCGGACGCTGACCGTCGCGAACACCGGGCGTCCGCTGGACGAATCCGGTGTTCACGCACTCACGGCGCTGCGTGCGTCGAACAAGGTCGACGCCGACGAAGGCGTGACGGGGCGGTTCGGAGTCGGATTCTCGGCAGTTCTCTCGGTCGGTGACGAGGTGGAACTGCGCTCGTCGACGGGATCGATTCGATTCTCTGCCTCGCAAACTCTGCGCGAGATCGAGTCTCGCGAACTCCCCGTGCCGGAAACCGGTGTCCCCGTACTTCGTTTGGTGTGGCCGTCTGGCGAATTGCCGAGCGACGGTGCCGATTCGGAAGTGGTGCTGACGCTTCGGCCGGACGTCGATGCCGCGGCGCTGCTTTCGCAGATGACACGTGAGGCAGTCGACCTGCTTCTCGAACTCCCGGCTCTCGGATATATTCGTCTGGGCGAGAAGATCTTTCAGCGATCGGAACGAGTGTTGGAATCCGGTCTCGTCGAGATAGCTATCGGAGATCGCACGTGGTGGCAGTACTCGGCGCCGAACGCACGGTGGTTGGTGCCGGTCCGCGACGGGGTCGTCGAGCCGGTCGCAGACGACGTGCTGCGGGCGCCGACCCGATCCGACGAGGAACTGTCGATCCCCGCGATCATCATTGCCGACATTGCAATGCAACCCGATCGGCGACGCCTCATGCCCGCTGCACCGATCGCTCCGCTTGCCGAGGGGTACGCGAAGTTCCTTGCTGCACTACCTCCTCGGCAGCGAACGGCACTCGTCCCGATCCCTGCCTTTGCCCGCAGCGAAACCGATTCGCTTCTGCGCGAAGCGCTTCTGAAGGAGCTGCAGGAAAACGAGTGGCTTCCGGTGGTCGGTGAACCCAACCGCGCGCCGCAGCGAGCATCCGTGGTGCCCGGGCTCAGTGATGACCTTGCCGAGTTGCTCACCGACATCATCGGCGGCCTGGTCGTCCCCGAGCTCTCCGGCCCCAAGCACGAGCGAGCACTCTCGGCAGTGTCGACGCACCGCATCGGGCTCGCGCGCATCGCGGAACTGCTCAGCGGCTTGGAACGTGAACCGAAGTGGTGGAATCGACTCTATTCGGCTCTCGAGCCCTTGGTGGTCGACACTCTTGCGGTGGAAGAGCTTGGAACACTGCCGGTTCCGCTCTCCGATGGACGAACGGTGACCGGACCGCGGACCGTCGTCGTCGGCGTCGAACTGGGCGAAGACGCACCGTCTGTGCAGTGGACGAGGTTGGTTCATCCTGTCGCGGCGCACCCGTTGCTGTCTCGATTGGGAGCACAGACCGCGAGTGCCACCGACCTGCTGTCCGATCCGGCACTGCGAGCCTTGATCGAAGATGCTGCGGATCAGGATGATTCGGTAGCGACGGAGTTGGCGCAAGTGGTGCTCGGATTGGCGGCCCACGTGGCGCCAGGGGCGCTGCCGTCGTGGATCGGTGAAGTGCTGCTTCCTGATTCGGAGGGCGAATTGCGGTCCGCCGACCAACTTCTGCTTCCGGGAGCTCCCCTTGCAAGCGTCCTGGTCGAGGATTCTCCCTTCGGCATCGTCGACGCTGATTTTGTTCAGCGGGTGGGGGAGCAGGCGCTACGGGTAGTCGGTGTCGGGTGGGGTTTCACGGTGGTCCGTGAGGAATTGCCGTCCGGCCCCGATCACGATCTCGACGCCGAAGACGCATGGTGGGACACCCTCGACGAGGACCCCGAATACATCGAAGCCGTGCGCGATCTCGATCTCGTGGACGAAGACCGCTGGCCGCAGGCGCTGTCGCTGCTGGTCGAGTCGCCGGCGACGCGGGCGCTGCTCACCGACCGTCGTGGATACACGGCGTGGTGGTTGCGTTCGAATGCCGAACTCGGCGGTGAGGTGCTTGGCTTGCTGCGCGCTCCGGGCGATCGCACCTTCGAGGGATTGCTCGATGCTGCCGAACACCCCGACGCCGGATTCTTCTCCGGATTGCTGGCATCGGATACCGTCGACGATCCGGAACTGGCTCAGCTGCTACTCGATCGGCTTGCCGACCCACTACGGATGCCGGCCTCCGCCGTCGTCGCGCGGACGCACCGACTGCTGGGTGAGGCAGCGCAGCGACGGGTTCTCGACCTGGAGGAACTGCACCTGCCGCCGTTCGTGCGAGGCCTTTCCGGCGATCTGGTCGATCCCGGCGACGCCCTTGTTCTCGACCGACCGTGGCTGGGAGCGGCACTGCCTGCACAACGAGTGGTGCTCGGCAGTTTCGAGACAGCTGACGCACTGGCAGATCTGCTCGACGTCGCTACGGCGTCCACATCCGTTCACGGACGAGTGAGCAGCACCGGCGTTGTGACGACGTGGGCGAACGAACCACAGGCAGTTCTCGGCTTCGCAGCCCTCGGCCGTGAGGTTCCCGGCGGCGAGGTAGTGATCCATCACGAACTGTCGGTGGAACTGACAGGAGCGGTGGAGGCGACAGTGACCGTGCCGTGGTGGGTGGACTCGGACGGCGTTCATCACGTGATGCGCACGTGGACTCTGCCGCAAGGGATGTGAGGGCAGATGTCTTTTGATCAGTGGGTACTCGACAGTGCAGTGAGCCAGCGGACGGCGTGGCTCGTGGACGTGGTCGACGTCATCACCGACAGCGGCGGAACCCTCGCGTCGTGGCTGATCGCGACGCTGCTCACGATCGTGCTTCTGGTTCGGGGGCTCCGAACGGAAGCTCTGCTGATCGCCGGATCGATGTTGACCGGTCTGCTCGTGATGAGCGGATTGAAGCGCATCTTCACGCGAACCCGTCCACCCCTGCCGGAGCGTTTGATCGAAATCGATTCGTATTCGTTCCCGTCGGGCCACGCGATGATGAGCGCGATACTCGCGACTTCGGTTGCCGCAGTGATTCTTCGGCTTGCTTTGCCGAGGCTCGCGAAGATGGCAATGCTCGCGAGCCTCGGCCTGTACACGATCGCTGTCGGATTCTCCCGCGTCTACCTGGCTGCCCATTGGATGACCGATGTGCTGGCAGGTTGGGCGTTCGGGATGGTGTGGGCCGGAGTGTGGATCTGGGGAACTGCGCAGATCAGGAAGCGCCGGGCGCTGGTTACTTCGTGAGTTCGGCGAGTAGTTGGCTTGTCGCCCACGGCAAGCTCAGTGCTGAACTCGCGGTCAGGGCCGCACCGACCTGCGGGGCCTGATCGTCGTTGACGTAGACGACGCGATTGTTCTTGACCACGTCGAGTTGCTGGAAGCCCGGATTGTTTCGGACCGCCTGGGCGGCATCGGGATTGCCGATGACAACGAGACGGTCCACGTCGAGGAGATCTAGTCGCTCGGTGGAGATGGGCGCGTAGAACTCACCGTTCATCAATGCCTCGACCGCGGGAGCAGGTTTGAATCCGAGACTGCCGAGGACCCGTCCGCGGGCGTCCTCGGAGGAGAAGGCGTAGAACTCCGGGGTCGTGTCGACGCTGATGATCACCGCGGTCTGGTCTGCAAATTCCGGGTGAGCGCTTCTGGCGTCGGCGAACTGCTTGTCGATATCGGCGACCAACTTCGCGCCGTCGGCCTCGCGACCCACTGCCTTCGCTGCGGTCTTCGTCGTGATCTGCCACGGAGTTGCGTAGTCGCCGTAGGCCGGATCCTTCGCGACGGTCGGGGCGATCGCGGAAAGTGTGCTGTACAGGTCTTTGTCGATGCTCGAGTAGAGCGCGAGGATCAAGTCGGGCTCGAGCGCAGCGATCTTTTCGACGCTGATCGTGGTTTCGGGATTGCTGCCGACGACGGTCGGTTCGGTTCCGCCCCAAGGGCCGGTGACCCACGGCCACGTGCGGTTGACGTCCGGCTCGCCCGGGTACTGATTGACCATTCCGACGGGCTTGATGCCCAAGGCCAGCAGAGCCTGCTCGTCGTTGTAACCGACAGTGACGATCCGTTGTGGTTCGGAATCGATCGTGGTGCTGCCGAAAGCGTGATCGATCGTGACGGGGAAGGCGCCGCCACCGGAACTCGACGAACTACTTGCTGCGTCGTCGTTCGAACCGCAGGAGACGAGTGCTGTGCCGACCAGGGCGACCAGAGCAACGGGTGTCAGTCTCGTCCAACGTCCTCGGCTTTTCCAACGATTTCGGTGGGAGATCTTCACGGTTACGTGGTTCCTTTCAGCATTGACAAGCTAAGACCGACACTAGAGTGCAGGGTAGGCTTACCATACTGACAGGGTGAATCGACCTGCTCAGTCGACCAGACCGGCGCCCTGTTGTGCGCCCTTGTCACCGCGCACAGCTGCGCGTCGTTGAATGGAGAACAGAGCGAGGCCGAGGAAGCCGACTCCGATACCCGCGTAACAGATCGGGAGTGCATCCGACCAACGATCGCCGCTCACCGCGACCACGATCGTGGCGACCACCCACAACGCGGTGCCGATGATCAGTGCCGGCGCGGGTGCGGACAATTTGCCGATCAGGCTGGTTGTGTTGCGAGTCTCCGTCACAAAATTAACGCTACCCGTACCCCGGTGGCCTACTCTCCCTAGTGCGACCGGCTTCATGTGCGCCGGCACACGGCGACCTACAGCGATGGGGAAAGAACAAACATGGCGGCACCCGGCAAGATCCTCGACACCTATTTCAAGATCAGCGAACGAGGGTCGACGATCTCGACCGAGGTTCGCGGCGGTGTCGTCACCTTCGTGGCGATGGCTTACATCGTGGTCCTCAACCCCCTGATCCTCGGCAGTTTCTCGGCTGACGACGCTGCAGCGAAGACCGACGTTCTCGGCAACATCCTTCCGGTCAACCAGGTGGCTGCGGTCACCGCTCTGGTTGCCGGCCTGATGAGCATCGTCTTCGGTCTCGTTGCCAACTATCCGTTTGCCATCGCCGCGGGTCTCGGCATCAACAGCCTGCTCGCCGTCACCATCGCACCTCAGGTCACCTGGCCCGAGGCGATGGGCCTGGTGGTCATCGACGGTGTGATCATCGTTCTGTTGGCACTCACCGGTTTCCGAACTGCGGTGTTCAATGCGATTCCCTCGGCGTTGAAGTCCGCGATCGCGGCCGGTATCGGCATGTTCATCGCCTTCATCGGACTGGTCGACGCCGGATTCGTCCGCCGCATCCCCGATGCCGCCGGTACGACGGTTCCCGTCGGGCTCGGAATCAACGGCTCCATCGCTTCGTGGCCGACCGTGGTGTTCATCTTCGGTGTCCTGCTCATGGGTGTTCTGGTCGTGCGCAAGGTTCGTGGTGGACTGCTGATCGGCATCGTTGTCACGACGATCCTCGCTGCGATCATCGAGGCAGTTGCCGACGTCGGACCCTCGCTCGGAACCAACCCCAAGGGCTGGAACCTCAGCATCCCCGCGATCCCGGAGATGCTCGGTGGTATGCCTGATCTGAGCCTGGTCGGCGACGTCAGCATCTTCGGCGCGTTCACCCGCATCGGTGTTCTGGCCGCCAGCCTGCTTGTCTTCACCCTTGTACTCGCGAATTTCTTCGACGCCATGGGCACGATGACGGGTCTCGGTAAAGAAGCCGGCCTGACCGACAAGGACGGAAACCTCCCCAACGTCGGTCGCGCGCTTGTCGTCGAAGGCGCGGGCGCGATCGTGGGCGGTGGCGCTTCGGCGTCGTCGAACACCGTGTTCGTGGAATCCGCGTCGGGTATCGCCGAAGGCGCCCGCACGGGCCTGGCAAATGTCGTGACCGGACTGCTCTTCCTCGTCGCGATGTTCCTGACGCCGCTCTACTCCGTCGTGCCGATCGAGGCAGCTGCGCCTGCCCTTGTCGTCGTCGGTGCGCTGATGATCGGACAGGTCCGAGACATCGATTTCACCAAGTTCTCGGTGGCTCTCCCGGCGTTCCTGACCATGATCGTCATGCCGTTCACCTACTCGATCGCCAACGGCATCGGTGTCGGCTTCATTTCATGGGTGGTCCTGCACGCTGCCAGCGGTGGTATCAAGAAGATCCACCCGTTGCTCTGGATCGTGGCGGCACTTTTTGTGGCCTACTTCACTGTCGGACCCATTACCGACGCCCTTACGTGAAATCAGGGTTGACCGGTATTCGATTACGTGAGCTACCGGCCAGCTCTTGACGTATTGTCTGACGCGTGACCACCGAAACTCGTGCGCTGGCCAGCGATCTTTCCCTGGCTGTAGTGCGTCTCACCAGGCATCTGCGCGGCCGCAGAGTCGACGCTCAGGTATCGCTGACGCAACTGTCCGCTTTGGCGAGCCTGGATCAGTACGGCCCGATGACCCCTGGCGTACTCGCAGCACGTGAGAAAGTTCAGCCGCCGTCGATGACGCGCGTTGTTGCTTCTCTCGCCGAGCTCGGTCTGGTCGAGCGCTCGCCGCATCCCACGGACGGTCGTCAGATCATCGTGAATCTCTCCGACGCCGGGCAGGCGTTGCTCGCGGACGAGACCCATGCGCGTGAGGCGTGGATGAACGAGCAGCTGGCCGGGCTGGGTGGCGAAGAACTCGCGACGCTGCGCGGTGCCGTCGGGATCATCACGGAGATGGTCAACAAGACGGAGTAGTTCCGCGAGTTATGCGGTCGTGTAGCTCAGCTACTGAGACGTCGCGTAGCTCCGCTACATAGAGGTCGCGTAGCTCCGCTACATAGAGGTCGTTGCCCAAACGAATTACTCGAGGGGCAAGATGGTGGGGTGCCCCGAGACCCCGATTCCGGCATGTTTGCCGCGCTCCACAACCGCAACTACCGCCTTTGGGCTTCCGGACAGATTGTTTCTCTGGTCGGCACGTGGATGCAACGTATTGCCCAGGACTGGCTGGTACTGACGCTCTCGGACGGCAACGCGTTGGCGGTGGGCATCGTCATGGCCTTGCAGTTCGGTCCGACGCTGTTTCTGTCGGTGTGGGGTGGGGTGCTGGCCGATCGGTACGACAAGCGTCGGATCCTGATCTTCACGCAGTGGGCGAGTGCGGTATGCGCACTGGTGTTGGGTCTGTTGGACGTCGGTGGGCTCGTCGCGTTGTGGCACGTCTTCCTGATCGCCTTTGCCCTCGGCTGTGTCTCGGCGCTCGACGCACCGGTGCGTCAGTCGTTCACTATCGAGATGGTGGGCAAGGAACACCTGTCCAATGCCATCGCGCTCAACTCGATGACGTTCAACACGGCCCGCATCGTCGGTCCGGCCATCTCGGGTGTTTTGATCAACCTGATCGGAACCGGGTGGGTGTTCCTGCTCAACGTCGCGACGTTCGGTGGGGTCCTCATCGCGCTGTACCTGATGAACAAGAAGGAGCTGATCCCGTCCGAACCGGCGCCGCGTACCAAGGGGCAGGTGCGCGACGGGTTCCGATATGTGTGGGGTCGCAAGGACCTTCGGGTGATCATGGTGTCCGTCTTCATGGTCTCGACGTTCGGCCTGAACTTCGCGATCAGCCTGGCGGTGATGGCGCGCAACACGTTCGGCCTCGAGGCCGACGGTTACGGACTGCTGTCCACGACGCTTGCTGTGGGAACCCTTGCAGGCGCTGCGTATGCCGCAAGGCGCAAGGAAGCGCCGCGGTTGCGGACGTTCCTCGGTGCCGCCGTGGCTTTCGGCGTGTTCGAGGTCGCGGTGGGATTGATGCCTACCTATGCGTTGGTGGCGCTGATGTTGATCCCCACGGGCGCACTGACGTTGACGTTCACGACGTCCGCGATGAACATCCTGCAGATGTCGGTCCCCTCCGAGATGCGCGGGCGGGTGATGGGCATCTACATGCTCAGCTTCCTCGGTGGCACACCGCTGGGAAGCCCGCTGCTTGGTTGGCTCGCCGACTCCGTGGATCCCCGTGCGCCCCTGATCGTGGGCGGAGTGATCTCGCTCGTCTCAGGCACAGTGGCCGGGGTGTACCTGCTACGTAGCGAAGGGCTGAAACTTCGTCTTGCGAGGCCGGAAGACGGTGGAAGGTTGCCGGTGTTCGTCCTGCGTCCGGTGATCGTGTGCGACGCGACCGAACAGGCAGTCGAGGCTAGCCGCGCGCCGTGACCTTCTCGCGCTTGGGAAACACCGTGTAGCTCAGGGCGATTGCTCCCCAGATTCCCAGCACCACTGTCAGCTTGCTGATCCATCCGTCGAGGGCACCCGTACGTGCGGGGTCGTCGACGAGGAAGATGGCCGCGCCGAGAAGTCCGCACGCGATGGCCCAGGCGATCGCGGCTTTGCCGAACTCGCGCCATTCGCGCAGTGCTCGCGCACTCCCGTACTTGGGTGGCGCGACGGGAGCCGGGCCGCCGGCGAATCGGTAGGCGAACCTGGCGTCGGCCCAGGAGATGAGACTGTGCCCGAACGCAACGGAGAAGCCGATGTAGGCCGCAGCAAGCCCGTGGGTGAAGTTCGCCTCGCCGCCGCCCCGAAGATCGAGGGCTGTGGCGACGAGCAGGACGACGTCGACCAGGGGTGCGCAGATGAGCAGTGCGGCACCCAGCGTCTTGCGGCGCAGCAGATAGCGGGCGGCGAGACCGGCGGCGATGAACACCCAGAACATGATTTCGCACGCGATGATCAGATGGACGATCATGACATCAGCTCATTTCTAGTACGACTGTGTTAGTGATCGAAAACTAGCACAACTGTGTTAGCTTTGTGAAGTGGTGAAACGAAGCAGCCCCGATGAGCGACGGGAAGAGATCGCCGAGGCTGTCTGGCGTGTGATCCGTCGCGATGGTGTGGCGAGCGCGAGCGTCCGGGCCGTCGCGGACGAGGCGAAGATGTCGACGGGGTCGCTAAGGCACTTCTTCGCGACGCAGTCCGAACTCTTGCTGTTCGCGATGACGCTCGTGACCGTCCGAGTGGAGAAGAGAATCGCCGGCATCGACTTCGATCCCGACATCCGCCGCGCGATCCGCCAGTTCACCGATCAGTTCGTTCCCCTCGACGAAGATCGGCGTGAAGAAATGCAGGTCTGGGAGGCGTTTGCTGCTGCCGCCCAGACCGATTCGACGTTGACGGCAGTGCGTGACGAGACGGACCGGACGCTGTTCGAGCACTATCGAACATTTGTCGAGGCCGTACATGATGCAGGATTCCTGCAGCCGGACGCTTCGGTCGACATCGAGGCGATGAGGTTGCATGCGCTCGCCGACGGGCTCGCGTCGCACGGCGTCGACAATCCCGAGCGAACCAATCCGCAGGTGATCGGCCAGGTGCTCGACGCGCATTTCGCTACGCTGCTGCGCTAGGTCGGGAGTAGTGGCGGGGGCCCGCGGTGCGTACGGCACGATAGACCCGTGGTTCACGTCATCGACATCTCAGATCCCGCCGACCCCCGGTTGGATGACTTTCGCGATCTCAACTCCTCGGATCGGCGCCCCGACCTGCCGGAGGGCAAGGGACTGGTCATCGCCGAAGGAGTGTTCGTCACTCAGCGACTGCTGACGTCGCGGTTCCAGCCGATCAGTCTTCTCGGCGTCGAACGACGGCTCCTGGAGCTCGCTGACGATCTCGACGGTGTGGACGTGCCGTTCTACCGTACGAGCGCCGAAGTGATGGCCGAGGTCGTCGGATTCCACCTGAACCGTGGCGTCCTCGCTGCAGCAGCGCGCCCGGCACCACTCGCGGTCTCGGACGTGCTGAAGGACGCAAAGACCGTCGTGGTCCTCGAAGGCGTCAACGATCACGAGAACCTCGGCTCGATGTTCCGCAACGCTGCAGGGCTCGGCGTCGACGCCGTTCTGTTCGGGAAGGGTTGTGCTGACCCGCTGTACCGGCGGTCGGTCCGTGTGTCGATGGGGCACGTGCTGCGAGTGCCCTTCGCGCATGTGGCAAAGTGGCCACATGACTTGGATGAGCTGCGTGGCAACGGTTTTCAGCTCATATCCTTGACTCCGAATCCGGAAGCGGTCACTTTGGCCGATGCGATGACCGGGGAGAAGGTGGCGCTACTGCTGGGCGCCGAGGGGCCAGGTCTGACCGAACATGCGATGCGGGCCACCGACATTCGTGCCAAGATACCGATGGCACCTGGTACCGATTCGCTCAACGTCGCGACCGCAGCGGCGATGGCCTTCTACGAACGTGTCAGGACCGGCCGGTGACTCTGGACCGCACGCCCTGGTTCACCGGAATCGCGGTGTCGGTATTCGCCGCGATGCTCTCGACCAGCGCCGTCGCGGCGTTCTGCGTCGCGCTCGGCAACGTGAACGTGCTCCTGGCGGTTGTCGTCAATATCATTGCGGTAGGCGGACTTGCGCCGACCGTCTGGCGCTGGCGAGCCGTCCCCGTGTGGCGATGGGTGGTCTACGGCGCGGTAGTCGGCGTTCCGCTCGGGTGGATCGCAGCGATAGCCGCGTGACTGTGTGATGCTTGTTCGCGCTACTTGAACCCGAAGTACCGGGCGAGGCGACCGCGCGGCTTGGCCACGGGTGCGTCGTGGATCGGCGGCATGTTTTCGGGCATGGGTATCTCTGTCGGCGCCTGCTCGGGTACCGGTACGGGAGCTGGGGGCGCAGGTTTGGGTGCCTCGCCGGGGCGGTGAATCTTGAAGCCCCACAGGAGAATCTGCGTTGTGTCGAGTTCGTGTTCTCGCGGCGCGCCGGTGTATCGGAATCCCAGCCACTCGAGGTTGGCGGACTCCGCGAACTGCTGCGGGTGGAACGGAAGTGACTGCGGATCGGGCAGGATCCCGGGCGGGTAACGCAGGGGATGGTTGCCGGCCCAGAATTCCAGTTCCCACGTCTGCGGGATCCCCAGATTTTCGACGATGTCGATCGGGATGGCACTGAACGAGCGTCGTAGCTCGCCGTTCTCCCACAGTGCAAACGAACCCTGCGCGGTTTCGGGGACGGAGCTGATCAACAGCGTCGAGCCACCCTCGGCCGAAAGGTGCCAGGACTCAGGCAGTTTCGAGGGGACAAATGTGCTGAGTTCGGAACTGCAGACGACGCTCACTCGGCCGTACGCGCCGACGAAGACGTAGCCGGGGCTCACCGTCGCGGCCATCGACAGCGGCTGAGGGCCGAGAGACTCGAACTCCTTGTCCGGGTACAGCGACATGGCGATTTTCAGCGCCTCGGTCTGATCCGGCTGTGGGTACTTGCTCAATTCGGTGCGAGCGTCTGCGCCGCCCAGAAACCAGATCGTCGATACCCGTGCAGCCACCGGCAGCCCTCTCTCCTCAGCCTCGCTCGAAAGAAGAATACTTTCCTTCGGGTCAGCGACCGCTGCTGCGGACCCCGAGGAGTACGTCGTCCCACGAGGGAAGAGCAGGCCGTCCGCGCTTGTCCTTGGTCTGCGTCTGCTGCGGAGCGGTTTTCGGGGTCACGTCCGGCGCAGGCTCGGGAACCTCTTCGTCGACGACTGTTTCCGGCTCGACAGCAATCGGCTCGGGCGCCACGATTCGTTCCGCCACCACCGTTCGCTCGGAAGCTGCTGTCCGCTCGGAAACTGCTGTTCGCTCGGAAACTGCTGCGGGCTCCGGCTCGATCTCCGCCACCGGTTCGACGTCGAATCGGGACAGTTCAAGCTGCTGCGGCTCGTTCGAAACCACCGGTACCAGGCCGCGGAGCGGGCGACCGAAGTCGGGATCGATCAAGTCGAATGCCGCGTCGTCGAGTGCGACGATCGTTCCGCCGTGCGCGTCGGGCTGGTAGCGCCAGTGTGCGGCGTTGGTGGTGCGGCCGGCCTGCCACTGCAACTGCGCGACCCACTGATTGTCCTCGTCGCGCCAGGCATCCCAGGTGGCCTCGTCGATGCTGTGGCCGCGGGCGCGGAATGCGTGGGTCACGATTTCGGAGAGGGTGGGAACCGTCGGGCCGTTGTCGCGTACCGGGTGTCCGCCCTGCGCCATTTCCGCGGCGCGGGAACGCTCGAGCAGAACGGGGTACGCAAAGCGCTCGACCTTGCTGATGGGGATCTTCGCTTCTTCGGCGACCTGCTCTACGGAAGCACCGGAACGAATGCGCGCCTGAATTTCGCGGGGACGGAGTTGGCTTTCCATTTCGATCTCAATCTGGCCGAGTCGAGCCACGTCTCCGCGGGAAGCTGCACGAAGTTTGTCATCGGCGGGAAGCCGGAATTTCTGGCCGGTTTCAGCATCTGCGCACACCACATGCGATCCATCGGGTTCAAGTCCGATCACTCGAAGCTCTCGCACATTGACCTCCTTATCGCGCCGGCTCGCGACTTTGCGCCGCGCTCAACTGTAATTCATTCGTGACCATGGACTCGGCAGGACACGCAGGGCGAGATGACCTCGGATCCGACCACCGGTGTGGTAGCTCACAAGGCCTGGCGCAAACGACGCTCGGCCCCCGACATCATGTCGGGGGCCGAGCGGTGAAGCAGTATGAAAATCAGCCGAGCTGAGAAACGACCCAGTCGATGCTCTTGGTGAGAGCGGTGACGTCATCGGGGTCGATGGCCGGGAACATGCCGACGCGCAGCTGGTTGCGGCCGAGCTTGCGGTACGGCTCGGTATCGACGATTCCGTTGGCGCGCAGGATCTTTGCCACCTCGGCAGCGTCGACGTCGTCCTTGAAGTCGATGGTGCCGACAACCTGCGAGCGGTGTGCCGGATCAGCGACGAACGGCGTTGCGAACTCGCTGGCCTCGGCCCAGTTGTACAGGCGCGAGGACGAATCCGCGGTGCGTGCGGTGGTCCAGTCGAGGCCGCCGTTGCTGTTCATCCACTCGATCTGGTTGGCGAAGAGCAACAGGGTGGCCAGGGCCGGGGTGTTGTACGTCTGATCCTTGGAGCTGTTGTCCACGGCGATGGGCAGTGAGAGGAAGTCAGGAGTCCAGCGTCCCGAATCCTTGATCTCCGCGACGCGCTCGAGGGCGGCCGGGCTCATCAGCGCGATCCACAGTCCGCCGTCTGCGGCGAAGCACTTCTGCGGAGCGAAGTAGTAGACGTCGGAATCGGCGACGTTGACCGGAAGTCCACCGGCGCCCGAGGTGGCGTCGATGGCGATCAGTGCGTTCTCCGAACCCGCGGGGCGCGAGACGGGGATCGACACACCGGTGGAGGTCTCGTTGTGCGCCCAGCCGATGAGATCGACGGACGGGTCGGAGACCGGCACCGGTGCGCTGCCCGGATCGGCGGAAACGACGATCGGGTCACCGATGAACGGGTTGGCCTTGGCGACCGAAGCGAACTTGGAGCTGAATTCGCCGTTGGTCAGGTGCAGCGACTTCTCGCGGATGAGGCCGAATGCGGCCGCATCCCAGAACGCAGTGGTTCCGCCGTTGCCGAGGACGACCTCGTAGCCCTCGGGCAGTGAGAACAGATCGGCGAGGCCGGAACGAATGCTGGCCACAACGTTCTTGACCGGCTTCTGGCGATGGCTGGTGCCGAACACCGAAGCGCCCACCTCGACCAGGGACTGCAGCTGCTCGGGGCGAACCTTGGAAGGACCGCAGCCGAAGCGTCCGTCGGCGGGCTTGAGGTCGGCGGGGATGATCGGTGTGGAGGTCATCGCTTCTTTCTGTTCCTTCACTTGTGTTCTGTACTACCGTGATTGGCGAATTCGAGCGGGGTACTACGCGTGGCTGATCTGGTCCCAGCCCTCGACCGACTCCGGAGTACGGGGCGCCGGGCCGGTGTAGATGGCGGCCGGGCGTACCAGTTTACCGAGACGCTTCTGCTCGAGGATGTGTGCACACCAGCCGGCGGTGCGGCCACAGGTGAACATGGCAGGCATCATGTGCGCGGGAACCTCGGCGAAGTCGAGGATGACGGCGGCCCAGAACTCGACGTTGGTCTCGATCGCGCGATCGGGACGACGCTCACGCAGTTCTGCCAGTGCAGCCTGCTCGAGAGCTGCGGCAGCTTCGTAGCGGGGAGCGTTGAGGCGCTTCGCGGTAGCGCGGAGCACGCGTGCACGGGGATCTTCGGCGCGGTAGACGCGGTGTCCGAAGCCCATGAGCTTTTCCTTGCGGTCGAGGATTCCCTTGACCAGTGCGCGGGCGTCGCCGGTCTTCTCGGTCTCTTCGATCATCGGAAGAACGCGGGCCGGTGCGCCGCCGTGCAGCGGGCCGGACATCGCGCCGATGGCGCCGGAAAGCGAGGCAGCGACGTCGGCGCCGGTGGAGGCGATGACGCGGGCCGTGAAGGTGGAGGCGTTCATGCCGTGCTCGGCTGCCGAGACCCAGTACGCGTCGATTGCCTCGACGTGTGCCGGATCGGGCTCACCCTTCCAGCGAACCATGAAGCGCTCGGTGACCGTCTTGGCCTCGTCGATGCGGCTCTGGGGGACTGCAGGCTGGTAGATGCCGCGAGCGGACTGCGCGACGTACGACAGTGCCATGACGGATGCGCGGGCGAGCTGGTCGCGGGCGGTCTCGTCATCGATGTCGAGGAGCGGCTGGTATCCCCAGATGGGAGCCAGCATCGCCAGTCCGGCCTGGACGTCGACACGGACGTCGCCGGTGTGAATGGGGAGGGGGAAGGGCTCGGCCGGCGGGAGGCCGGGGCCGAAGCGGCCGTCGACGAGAAGGGCCCATACGTTGCCGAAGGTGACCCTCTGGCCGACCAGGTCTTCGATGTCGACACCGCGGTAGCGCAGTGCGCCGCCGTCCTTGTCGGGTTCTGCGATATCGCTGGTGAAGGCGACGACGCCTTCGAGTCCGCTCACAAAATCGTCCGGTATTGCTGCGCTCGCTGCCATTCTCGTGGACTCTCCTCGTTCGAGTGCGCCAGGTCTACAGTCGCACTGCCTCAGCTTCAGTGACTGCGCCTCGGTGCTCGCAGGGATGAGCACGCACCGTGTTTTGTACTGCGCAATCGTCTCGTCCCGATTCGGTTGCTGTCGCTGGTGCGGCTCGCGGTCCGGGTCGGGTCTAGCCACGGCAAACTTTAGCGCGTGCCGCGTAGCCGTTGGCCAGTGAGTACCCGGGAGTAGCGTTCTCGGCTGTGTCGAATGAACGTCAGGACCCGCAGGCGGTGGACAACGAACTCGCGGCCATGCGTGTGGGCTATCCGCAAGCAGGCAGCGAATCGGAGTCCGTCGAGGACCGCATGAGTGCGGAATTGGATACCTCGGTCGTCGAGACCGGTTGGCTGCCCCTCATGCGTCAATGGCTCGTGGACGCCGTCGAAGCTGACGCGCCGGAGCCCAACGCCATGACTCTGTCGACGGTGGACGACGGTGGCCGTCCGGCGTCGCGGACCGTGCTTTGCAAAGGGCTCAGCGAAGACGGTGTCCTCTTCTTCACCAACTACGGATCCGACAAGGCTCGTCACCTCGACGCGCACCCGTACGCGTCGGCCAACTTCACGTGGCTGACCCTTGCCAGGCAGGTGATCGTCCGCGGCACCACCGAGCGCGTGAGTGCTCAACTGACGCAGGATTATTGGCGAACCAGGCCTCGTGGATCGCAGCTCGGCGCGTGGGCGTCGTCGCAGTCTCGTCCGATCGACTCGCGTGCCGATCTCGACGAGCAACTGCGTGAGGTCGCCGCGCGATTCGGCGTGGACGGTGAGATTCCGGTGCCACCGAACTGGGGCGGGATTCTGATTCGGCCCGAGTCCGTCGAGTTCTGGCAAGGACGCGCCAACCGCATGCACAATCGAGTTCGCACGAGCCTGGTCGACGGACAGTGGTCCGCCGTCCGTCTCCAGCCGTGAGCCGGTTACTCGCGGACACGACTCCGCTCGAGAATCGCGACTATCGACGGCTGTGGACGGCCGGCATCGTCACCGTCATCGGCGCTCAGCTCAGTGTGGTCGCCGTACCGCAACAGGTGTACGAGATCACCCGAAGCTCGGCCTACGTCGGTCTGACGGGAATCTTCGGTCTGGTCCCGCTGGTCGTTTTCGGTCTGTGGGGCGGCGCACTGGCCGACGTCATGGATCGACGACGGCTGTTGATGATCACCTCGGTCGGACTCGGTGTCACGTCGGTGCTGTTCTGGATCCAGGCTGCTCTGAACGTGAACAACGTGTGGTTGGTGCTCGGATTGTTCTCGGTTCAACAGGCGTTCTTCGCGGTGAACCAACCGACGCGAGCGGCGATCATCCCTCGGTTGATCCCGGGCAGGCAGTTACCTGCC
This sequence comes from Rhodococcus sp. IEGM 1406, assembly GCF_030056745.1. Classification (NCBI taxonomy): domain Bacteria; kingdom Bacillati; phylum Actinomycetota; class Actinomycetes; order Mycobacteriales; family Nocardiaceae; genus Rhodococcus; species Rhodococcus sp. IEGM 1406. The sequence continues at coordinate 1,382,677 of NZ_JASHKO010000001.1, forward strand.
GCGAACTCGCTGAACATGACTGTCGTGCAGTTCGGTGCGATAGCCGGCCCGCTACTGGCGGGTGTCCTCATACCGTCGGCCGGTCTGCAACTGCTGTACCTGCTCGACTCGATCTTTCTGATCGCCACGTTGTGGGCAGTGTGGAAGCTCCCGGCGATTCCGCCGACCGGCACGTCTCGGCGGGCCGGGCTCAGCGAGGTTCTGGGCGGTTTCACGTATCTCGCGACGCAGAAGGTTCTGCTCGCGTCGTTCGTGGTGGACATCATCGCGATGGTGTTCGGGATGTCGCGAGCACTGTTCCCGGAGATCGCACACGAATCCTTCGGTGACCCCGCCAGCGGCGGTTTTGCGCTCGGACTGCTGTTCGCGGCGATGTCGGTGGGAGCCGTTCTGGGCGGAGTGTTCTCGGGTTGGTTGCCACGGGTTCAGTACCAGGGGCGGGCCGTGCTGGTCTGCATCGCACTGTGGGGGCTGTCCATGGTCGGCTTCGGAGTAGCGGTGTACTTCGCGAGTCCCGGTTCCAGTGTGATTCTGCTCTGGGTGGCGGTTGCGTTCCTGGCATTCGGCGGCGCCGTCGACATGGTCTCGGCCGCATTCCGCAGCACGATGCTTCAGCAAGTGGCAACCGACGACATGCGCGGACGACTGCAGGGCGTGTTCATCGTGGTCGTGGCTGGTGGTCCGCGTATCGGTGACGTCCTGCACGGCGGTGCGGCCTTCCTGTTCGGGACCGGTGTCGCGGCAGCGGGCGGCGGCTTCCTGGTGATTGTCGGTGTTGTCCTTTCTGCCCTCGCATTTCCGGCGTTCGTTCGCTACAAGGTGGGACGCGCCGTCTGACGTCCTGGTTAACCGGTCGCTCGTGGTGGAAACTGGTACGTATGACTGCGCCGCACAGCACGGGTAGGGGAGGGTTCGAGATCCGTGGTGGCGGCTATCGAGCCGAGATCGCCGCGGCCGGTGCCGGGTTGCGGCTTCTCGACCACGAAGGACCGAACGGTCAGCGCGCGCTGACCGAGACCTGGGCACTCGGATCGAAGCCGCCGCTGTCGGCCGGATTGGTTCTCGCGCCGTGGCCCAACCGAATTCGCGACGGGCACTTCATGTTCGACGGGATCGAGCATCAACTCGAGATCACCGAACCTGCGCTGGGGAACGCGAGCCACGGGTTCGTCCGTCGTCGCAATTGGAGCCTCGTGGACCACACCTACGAGCGCGTCGAACTGTCGGTGGACGTCGGACTGCACAAGGGTTGGCCGTATCCGTTGCAGCTGACGATCGCCTATGAGGTCGGTGCCGACGGGTTGACCGTCACGCATACGGCCACGAACAAGGGTGCGACCTCGTCTCCGTTCGGGCTCGGAATGCACACCTTCATTCGCGCCGGCGACTTTCCGCTCGACGAATGTGCACTGCATCTGGCCGCAGGCACGCGGTTGCCGATCGATCCGGCGAGGATGCTGCCGAACGCGTATTCGCAGGCAGTCGCCGGTACGGATTACGACTTCCGGACACCGAGACCGCTCGACGGGGTTCAGTTGGACACGCCGTACAGCGCATTGGACGTCGTCGACGGCAGTGGTCGGACGCAACATGAGCTGCTGGCTCCGGATGGAACGGGCACTGCCCTGTGGACCAACCGCGAGTTCCCGTGGATTCAGGCCTTCATCGCAGATCCCGCCAACGACAAGGGGTATCCCGATCGCGGCCGCGCATTGGCTTTGGAACCGATGACCTGCCCGCCTGACGCCTTCAATTCGGGCATCGACCTCCTGGTGCTTCACCCGGGGCAGACGTGGACGGGTAGCTGGGGCATCAAGGCTCTGTGATCCGGCTCTCATACCGTGGGATCGTGTAACGCCGAGTAGGCATCAGGCGATAACGATCGGTTTTCGGTACCTCGTGTCAGTGCTCCGGACGGTCCGACATTGGTCCCATTCTCGGATAGCTGCCGAGATTTGCAGATCAGTGTGGGTAAATGCGCGATTCCGTAGACTGGAGTACCGGTCATGCGAGTGGGAAAACCCAGCCTGGAACGTGTTTCAGTTTCGGTGGGTATGTCGGGTTCGTGAGTACCCGAAAAATAGCCGTGGAGCGACCCTCCTTCGGCACGATCTCTCCCGTGCGACTAGTTTCTAGTTGATCGCATGTAGTTACTCGTTGGTTCGAGCTTGAGAGGGATCCTTCGTGCCCGCTGACAATGACACAAAGCCCACGCTTACTTACCCCGGTGGTGAGTACACGATGTCCATTGCCAGGGCAACAGAGGGCAATGACGGCATCGAGCTGGGAAAGCTGCTGGCCACAACGGGGTACACCACCCTTGACCCCGGTTTTGTGAACACTGCATCCACCAGTTCTGCAATCACATACATCGACGGTGAGAAGGGAATCCTGCGTTACCGCGGATATCCCATCGAGCAGTTGGCAGGTAAGTCGACGTTCATCGAGGTCAGCTACCTGCTGATCTACGGCGAACTGCCGACCGACGCCCAGCTCGAGTCCTTCACGGACCGCATTCGTCGACACACCCTGCTCCACGAGGACCTCAAGCGGTTCTTCGACGGATTCCCGCGCAACGCTCACCCGATGCCGGTTCTCTCGTCCGCAGTGAACGCACTGTCGGCGTACTACCAGGATTCGCTCGATCCCGAGGATCCGGAGCAGGTGGAACTGTCCACCATCCGTCTTCTTGCGAAGCTGCCGACCATCGCTGCGTACGCGTACAAGAAGTCCGTCGGACAGCCGTTCCTGTACCCGGACAACTCGTTGAACCTGGTCGAGAACTTCATGCGTATGACGTTCGGCTTCCCGGCCGAGCCGTACCAGGGTGATCCCGAGGTCGCCAAGGCACTCGACATGCTGCTGATCCTGCACGCGGACCACGAGCAGAACTGCTCCACGTCGACCGTGCGCATGGTCGGCTCGTCGGACGCCAACCTGTTCACCTCCGTCTCTGCCGGCATCAACGCACTGTGGGGCCCGCTGCACGGTGGCGCGAACCAGGCAGTGCTCGAGATGCTCGACGAGATCAAGGCCAGCGGCAGCACCGCAGCCGAGTTCGTCCGCAAGGTCAAGAACAAGGAAGACGGCGTGAAGCTCATGGGCTTCGGGCACCGCGTCTACCGCAACTACGATCCGCGCGCTGCGCTGGTCCGCGAAACCGCGCACACCATCCTCGCCAAGCTCGGCGGCGACGACGAACTGCTCAACATCGCAATGCAACTCGAAGAGGCCGCCCTCACGGACGACTACTTCATCGAGCGCAAGCTCTACCCGAACGTCGACTTCTACACCGGCCTCATCTACCGCGCGATGGGCTTCCCGCCGCGCATGTTCACGGTGCTGTTCGCCATGGGCCGTCTGCCCGGTTGGATTGCGCACTGGCGTGAAATGCACGAGGATCCGGCTACGAAGATCGGCCGCCCGCGCCAGATCTACACCGGCTACACCGAGCGTGACTACAGAGACATTACGTCCCGCTGACGCGGACCTAGCGATATTACAACCCGCTAGCTTTCTGCCCCCTATATTCGCCTCAACGAGGAGGACCCATGAGTAGCAAGCCCGTAATCGAGTTCCAGGAAGGCCCCGCGCCGACCGATCTGGTCATCAAGGATCTGGTTGTCGGAGAAGGCGCCGAAGCCGTTCCCGGTGGCACCGTCGACGTTCACTACGTCGGTGTCGAGTTCGAGTCCGGTGAAGAGTTCGACTCTTCCTGGAGCCGTGGCGAGTCCATTCAGTTCCCGCTTCGTGGCCTGATCAAGGGTTGGCAGGACGGCATCCCGGGCATGAAGGTCGGCGGACGTCGCCAGCTCACCATTCCGCCGGAGCTGGCATACGGCCCCGCCGGTGCAGGGCACCAGCTTTCCGGCAAGACCTTGGTCTTCGTGATCGACCTGCTGGAAGCCAAGTAATTCACTGTGCGCCTTTATTAACCCCCCGCGGTTAATAAAGGCGCACAGCACAAGCAGCCCCGCACCGTCAGGTGTGGGGCTTTCTTGTGTGGTCAGCTCGCGGTCTTTCGTCGGTAGAGCCAGTTCGACCACACGAATCCCGCGGCGGCGATGCCCAGACACCACGCGAGGGCGATGGCCGCGCTGTTCCCGATCGGCGTGCCCATCAGGAGTCCGCGCACCGTCTCGATGATCGGGGTTACCGGTTGGTGCCGGGCAAATCCCTGCAGCCAGGACGGCATGGTCTCAGCCGGTACGAAAGCAGTGCTGACGTAGGGCAGGAACATGATGGCGAAGGTGAATCCGCTTGCAGCCTCCGGGTTCTTGGCCAAGAGCCCCAAAGCTGTCGAGAGGTACGACATGGCAAAGACGAAGGCGACGATCACAGCGGCGACGCCGAGCCAGCGCAACGGATCGCTGGTCGGGCGAAATCCCATGATCAGCGCAACGACGACCACGATCGCCGTAGTCAGGACGTTGCGGACGACGCTGGCCAGTACATGACCGGTCAGGACCGACGACGGAGAGATCGCCAAGGTCCGGAAACGGTCGATGATCCCGTCCTTCATGTCGCTCGAGACGCTGACCGCGGTGGTCGAGGCGCCGAATCCGGCGCACAGAAGGATGATTCCTGGCACGACGTAGTCGATGTACTCGCTACCGGTGTTGATGGCGCCGCCGAAGACGTAGACGAACAGCAGCATGAGCATGACCGGAAGGGCTATCGCGGTGATCATCGAATCCGGACTGCGCAGAACGTGTTTGAGATTCCGGCGGAGCATCACCGCGGAATCGATTGCAATGGTGGAGGTCATCGAACGCTCGCAATCTCGGGTTGGCCTGATCCGGTGAGCGCGAAGAACACGTCGTCCAGATCCGGAGTGTGAACGGAGAACTTCTCGACGGTGATCGACGGATCGTCGATCGAGTTGAGGATGGCTTTGATCGACGGAACCGCCCCGTCGGAAGGGATGTGCAGGGTCAAGGTCTCGGCATTCGAATGCGCCTGCGGCAGTGATGCCGCGGCGAGTTCGAGTTGGGCCAGGTTCTCGAATTGCAGAGCGACATGGCCGCCGGGAACAAGGCGTTTGAGTTCGTCCGGTGTTCCCTCGGCGACGAGGCGACCGCCGCTCAGCACGCCGACTGTATCGGCCAATTCGTCTGCCTCGTCGAGGTATTGGGTGGTGAGGAAGATGGTGACGCCTGACGCTGTAAGTTCTCGAACGATCGACCACATTTCGTGGCGGCTCCGCGGGTCCAGGCCGGTGGTGGGTTCGTCGAGAAAGACGACGTCCGGTCGGGCGACGAGGCTCATTGCGATGTCGAGTCGTCTGAGCATGCCGCCTGAGTAGTCGCCGGCGCGTTTGTCGCCGAAGTCCGTCAAATCGAACTGGTCGAGCAATTCCTCGGCACGGCGACGGGAGTTCTTCCGGCCCAGGTGATTCAGTTCGCCCAGTAGGGTCAGGTTCTCGAATCCGGTCAGCAAGGTGTCGACGGCCGCGTACTGCCCCGTCACGCTGATGCGCCGCCGAACGTTCTGTGGATCTCCGGGCAGTGAATGCCCCGCGACCGTGACCTCGCCTCCGTCGAAGGGGATGAGGGTGGTGAGAATTCTTACGGCCGTGGTCTTTCCGGCGCCGTTCGCGCCGAGGAGTGCGTACACCGATCCGGCCGGGACCGACAGGTCGAGTCCACCCAGTACTTGTTGATCGCCGTAGCGCTTACGTAGTCCGCGGACCGAGATTGCTGGGATCGTTCCTGACATCGAGACCTCCAAGTAAGAACTGTGTATGTCATAAACTCGTGTTTATAGCGTACACAGTTCTAGGATGATGGCAAGAGTGAAGAGTGGGAGCTTATGGATCGCGGAGCGCTACCGAGAGCAGTTGAACTGGCCTGGGGACTGGACCAGCCGGGAACGCGGGGTCCCAAGAAGGGACTCAGTCTCGAGCAAATTCTCGACACCGCGATCGAGTTGGCCGACGCGGAAGGTGTCACGGCTCTGTCGATGGGCCGCGTGGCCAAAGCGCTCGGGTTCACGACCATGTCGCTCTACCGCTACGTGGCAAGCAAAGACGAACTGATCGAACTGATTTCGGATCGGGTGATCGGGCCACCGCCGGTGATTCCCGACGGCGTGACCTGGCGCGTCAAGCTCGAGGCGTGGGCGAATCAGGAGTATGCCACGATGCTGAGTCGACCGTGGTGGCTCAAGCTGCCCATCACGGCTCCACCGACCGGGCCCAACAACATGGCGTGGCTCGACGCGGGTCTGAGCGCCCTCGACGGTGTCGCTCTGAGTGCCGCGTCGAAGTTCCAGGTGGTGACCAACGTGTCGTTGTTCGTCATCGGCCGCGCCCGATTCTCGGCTGACCTGGCTACTCGTTCAGCGCAGTCGGAAGATGACGACGTCGCATACGGTGCTCTCATTGCTCGTGTCATCAATCGGGAGGAATTCCCCCACCTGAGTGCCGCAATCGAGGAGGGCGGCTTCGAGGACGGCAGCCCGGAGGGTGAGGCCGCCGGCGACGATGCCTTCGATTTCAGTTTCTCGCTTGGCTTACTGCTCGACGGAATCGAGAAGCTGGTGCAGCGGTCAGGACACCAGCGCGGTGGCACTGACGTCGTCGATGATCAGGTCGGTGATCAGCCCGCCCCGTAGTGCGCCCTCCAGCGCGGGCAGTTTTGCTGTTCCGGCGACGATGCACACGCGCCTGGCGACCTTCTCGAAAAGGTCCAGTCGTGGGCCGCTCGCGCGCTCGTTGAGTTCGATTCCGCGGTAGCTCCCGTCTGACCGGAAGAACACGGTTGCGATGTCGCCGACTACTCCGTCGCGTCGAAGTGCTTCTGCTTCATCGGGTTCGAGGTATCCGGCGGTGTAGACGTGACTCGGGACGTTGCCGCCCGGTACGCCGATGCTGAAGACTGCCAGGTCCATTCGCTTTTGCATGTCCAGTACGCGTTTGATACTTCGTTCGCGCCACAACTGCTCCCGGGTCTCCGGGTAGTCGAAGAATGCGGGGACCGGAAATCCTTGGGGGAGAGCGCCGTAGGCGTCGGCGATGGTTCTGATGATGTCGCTGGCGTACGAGATTCCGGTGGTGCGAGTATTCGCGGCGCCGTTGAGTTGCACGACGTACGAGTTGTACGTGCGTTTGGGGGCAAGGTGCTTGCTGACTTCACTGAGAGTGGTTCCCCAGGCGATCCCCATCACCATGTCGCTGTCGAAGAACGACGCGAGCAGGCGTCCGGCAAAGGTTGCGACCTTCTCTAGTCGCTCGAGATCGCCCACCAGTTCCGGCACCGTCACCACGTGGGCACGCACTCCGTACCGTTCCGAGAACTCGCGTTCGATGCGAGGGGCCTGGCCGTGCGGGGTGCTGATCTTGATCTCGACGAGGCCTGAGGTGCGCGCGTAGGTGATCAATCGGGAGACGGTGGATCGGGACACCCCCATGTCGCGGCCGATGGCAGCCATGGTCTGGTCCTGGAAGTAATAGAGGCGTGCGGCCTGAACGGCGTCGGCGATGCGAGGGTCCGCCGGATCGGAGGTAGCGGAGTCGGAAGTGGGAGTTTCCATGGGTTCGTCCTGTCTGCACGTACGTGCAAGAGCACTGAACCGAATCTTATCCGAGTAGAACCAGGTTGAGCCGCTCGATCACGCAAAGTCCCAGAAGTGTGTCTGTTACCCGCGTTACGGTGCGCAAATGACGCATTTGCACATATGTGCACGAGCTATGCGTGAATGTGCAATCGGCTTTACGCTACGGGTGCAGCAATCCAAACTATGACATGCATCACAACGAAGTGAGGGTGGGGATGGAGAAAGCCAAGCGATTGGGGCTTCCAGGCGAGTTGGCAGCCGAGTTCGCCGGAACGATGATCTTGATCTTGTTCGGCGTCGGAGTTGTGGCGCAGGTTGTGTCCGGCGGGAGCGGTGGGGGTCTCGGCGGACACGACAGTATTGCGTGGGCCTGGGGACTCGGCGTCATGTTCGGCATCTATGTCGCAGGCCGGGTGACGGGTGCTCATCTGAACCCCGCAGTGACCTTCGCCTTCGCGATCTTCCGGGGATTCTCCTGGCGCAAGGTGCTGCCGCACACCCTGGCGCAGACCGCTGGAGCCTTTGTCGCCGCGTTGATAGTCCGGTGGAATTACAACGACATGCTCAATGCGATCGATCCCGGACACACAACCGCCACCCAGACGATCTTCTCGACGATGCCCGGAAACGGAACGCTTCCGGTCAGTCTCGGCTCGGCTCTGATCGATCAGATCATCGGCACCGCCATCCTGTTGTTCCTCATCGTTGCAGTCACCGATTCTCGTGGAACTCCGCCGCTCGCGAATCTCGCGCCGTTTGTCGTCGGATTGATCGTGGTGGGAATCGGATTCGCCTGGGCGACCAACGCGGGGTACGCCATCAACCCGGCGCGCGACTTCGGGCCACGACTGGCGTCCTTCATCACCGGCTACGGCAGCGCCTGGCGAGATCAGTACGGGAGCTTGTATTTCTGGGTGCCCATCGTGGGACCCCTGATCGGCGCTCCGATCGGAGTGTTCCTCTACGACAAGCTGGTTGGAAGATTCCTGCCTGACGACGAGTCGGCGGAGGAAGCGACCGAAGAGCCGGCGTCGATACCGGCGTGACCGCGAAACATTATCTCTGACAGTCAATCTCTCGTACTTTCTTTCGATACCAAAGGGGTAGCACGATGACGCAGTTCGTAGCCGCGATAGACCAGGGAACCACCTCCACACGTTGCATGATCTTCGATCACAGTGGGCACGTAGTCGCTGTCGAACAGCACGAGCACACACAGATCTTTCCGCAGGCAGGCTGGGTCGAACACGATCCGATCGAAATTTGGGACAACGTCCGCAACGTCACCGCGGGCGCTTTGGCAAACGCAGACCTGACCGCGGCCGATATCGCGTCCGTCGGCATCACCAATCAGCGTGAGACAGCGGTGGTGTGGGAACGCGCCACCGGAAAACCCGTCTACAACGCAATCGTCTGGCAGGACACACGCACCGATCGAATCTGTACTGCACTCGCCGGCGAGGACGGGCCGAAGAAGTACACCGAAGTCACCGGATTGCCTTTGGCCACGTACTTCTCGGGTCCCAAGGTCAAGTGGATTCTCGACAACGTCGAGGGGGCGCGTGAGAAGGCCGAAGCAGGAGAGTTGTGCTTCGGCACGATGGACACCTGGGTGCTGTGGAACATGACCGGCGGCGTCGACGGCGGAGTGCACGCAACCGACCCCACCAATGCGTCGCGCACCCTGTTGATGGATCTCGACACTCTCGCTTGGGATTCGGCGATCTGCGCCGACATGGGCATCCCCGAATCGATGCTCCCCGAGATTCGCAGCTCGTCCGAAACTTTCGGATTCGTGCGCGAACGCGGAACGTTGTCCGGCGTGCCGATCGCCGGAATCCTCGGTGATCAGCAAGCAGCGACTTTCGGTCAGGCCTGCCTCTCACCCGGAGAAGCGAAGAACACCTACGGAACCGGCAACTTCGTGCTCCTCAACACCGGCACCGAAAAGGTGATGAGCAAGAACGGTTTGTTGACTACGGTCTGCTACAAGATCGGTGAGCAGCCAACGGTTTACGCGCTGGAAGGATCGATCGCCGTGACCGGTTCGCTGGTCCAGTGGCTTCGGGACAACCTCGGCATGATCGACAACGCGGCCGACATCGAGGTCAATGCGCGCTCTGTGGACGACAACGGTGGCGCGTACTTCGTGCCTGCGTTCTCGGGTCTGTTCGCACCGCACTGGCGCGCGGATGCCCGCGGTGCCATCGTCGGTCTGACCCGGTTCGTGAACAAGGGGCACCTTGCCCGGGCGGTACTCGAAGCGACTGCGTACCAAAGCCGTGAGGTGATCGAGGCGATGAACCTCGACTCGGGCGTCGACTTGAAGGTACTCAAGGTCGACGGCGGAATGGTCGCGAACGAACTCCTCATGCAATTCCAGGCCGATCTGCTCGACGTCGAGGTGATCCGCCCTGTCGTTGCGGAGACCACGGCATTGGGCGCTGCGTACGCCGCTGGTCTCGCGGTCGGGTACTGGGAGAGCGAGGACGACATTCGCAGCAACTGGGCGAAGGACAAGAGCTGGACGCCGTCGATGGATTCGGCCGAGCGTGAGCGGCTGTACGCAGGCTGGCAGAAAGCCGTCACTCGGACACTCGACTGGGTCGACGCAGACTGATAGCGGCGCCCGAATTTCTACCTATTTTCAAGTGAAGGAACCCTTTTCATGAGCACAGCACAAGCATTGAGTCCGTCCTCGCGGGCGGAGTCGCTGAAGAAGTTGGAAGAAACCGAACTCGACGTCCTGGTCATCGGCGGTGGCGTGGTCGGCGCGGGTAGCGCGCTCGATGCCGCAACTCGTGGTCTGAAGGTGGGCTTGGTGGAGGCTCGTGACTTCGCGTCCGGAACCTCGAGCAGGTCCAGCAAGTTGTTCCACGGCGGACTGCGTTACCTGGAGCAGTTCAATTTTGCGCTCGTGTTCGAGGCACTGCGTGAGCGGTCGCTGGTTCTGAACTCGCTGTGCCCGCATCTCGCGAAGCCGGTGCCGTTCATCTACCCGCTCGAGAAGTTGATCGACCGGCCGTACGTCGGTCTGGGCATCGGCGTCTACGACGTGATGGGCGCAGGCCGCGGGGTTCCCTCACACCACAAGCATGTGGGAAAGAAGAAGACTCTCGAGTCGTTCCCTTCCGGAAAGCGCTCTGCTATCAGGGGTTCGGTCAAGTTCTACGAGGGCCAGGTAGATGACGCCCGCCACACGATGATGCTGGCGCGCACAGCAGCCGAATACGGCGCACTGTGCGTGAACAGCACCCGCGTAATCGGTTTTCTCCGTGAGGAGGACCGCGTTGTCGGAGTGAAGGCAGTGGATCTGGAAACGGGTCGCGCGTTCGAGATCCGTGCTCGTCAGGTCATCAACGCCGCCGGGGTCTGGACCGACGAGATCCAGGAAATGGTCGGTGGGCGAGGGCAATTCCAGGTTCGCGCTTCGAAAGGTGTGCACCTGGTCGTCCCGCGAAACCGCATCAACTCCTCTACCGGAATCATCACGCGGACCGAGAAGAGTCTGCTGTTCGTGATCCCGTGGGGAAGCCACTGGATCATCGGTACGACGGACACCGACTGGAACCTCGACCTCGCGCATCCGGCAGCGAGCCGAAGCGATATCGACTACATCCTCGGACATGTCAACAAGCTGCTCCAGGACGAGTTGACGCACGAGGACGTTGTCGGTGTGTACGCGGGACTGCGTCCGTTGTTGTTCGGCGAATCGGACTCGACCAGCACTCTCTCGCGTGAGCACGCGGTGTCGAGTCCGGTTCGAGGGTTGACGGTGGTCGCCGGTGGCAAGTACACGACCTACCGCGTGATGGCCAAGGACGCAGTCGATTCCGCGGTACACGGACTCGAACAGAAGGTGCCGAAGTCCTGCACCGAGCGTATCCAGCTGGTGGGTGCCGATGGCTATTTTGCCGCACACAACAATCGGCATCTCACCGCTGAGCGCACCGGGCTCCACGTTTCGACCATCGAGCACCTACTCGGGCGGTACGGCACTTTGGCTGACGAGTTGTTCGAACTCATCGAGGCGAGGCCTGAACTGGGGCAGCCGTTGGACTCCGCCACTGAGTACCTCAAGGCGGAGATTCACTACGCCGCGAGTCACGAGGGTGCGCAGCATCTCGACGACATCCTCACCCGTCGTACCCGCATCTCCATCGAGGTGACCGACCGCGGCGACGCGGCAGCCGCGGAAGTAGCCGAACTGGTTGCGCCGGTGCTGGGTTGGACTCCCGAGCACATTGCCGAGGAGATCGAACACTACCGGTTGCGTGTTGCAGCCGAGCGGGAATCGCAGGAGCAGCCCGATGACCTGACCGCTGATGCGGCGCGCCTTGGTGCACCGGACGTTCGCACCGGAGTCACTGTCGGACAGGTTTGAACCTGAGACACCACTGATCGGCCGGGGCACTGCGTCCCGGCCGATCGGCCGAACTGGCTCGGTGTCAAGCGAACTCGTCTGGCGGGCATTCGGGGAGGTCGATCGTCACCACAGCGCCGCCGTTCGGATGGTTCGAGAAGTTGATACGAGCGCCGATGACCGCCGCTTGCCCGACTACGATCGTCAAGCCGAGGCCCAGGCCCGAGTTCGGGCCGCGTTCGACGCAATCGGTCTGAAATCTCTTCGGCCCCTGACGAAGCCACTCTTCAGTGAACCCGCTGCCCCGATCCCGCACCGTGATGCGGGAGTGGTCGACGTCGACATTGATCGGCGGCTTTCCGTGATTTCGAGCATTCAAGATCAGGTTGGCGATGATCCGCTCGAGCCGACGTGCGTCGGTGTGCGACACAGGGGTCCCGTGAACTCTCACTTCGCACTCCACCCCGGTGGTGGAAATCGCGTGGTGAACCACCGGTGCCAGTTCCACCGATTGGATGTCAGCCTGCTCGGACGTGGTGTCGAGGCGGGCCACTTCGATGACGTCCTCGGCAAGCCTCCTGAGTTTATGGACGCCGTCGCGCACCAATTCGGTAGGCCTACCTGGCGGCAGAAGCTCTGCGGCGCCGACCAGTCCGGAGATGGGTGTTCTGAGATCATGCGCGATGTTGGCTGTCACGCGCTTCTCGGCGTCCAATTGTCCCCGCAGCGCATCCGACATTGCGTCGACCGCATCCGCCAGCTCGGTGATCTCGTCGTCGAAAAGCGACCAGGTGACCGAGCGGACGCGGATGTTCGCTCCGGTGGACACTTTGCGAGCCGCACGGGCGGCCGAGCGCAATCGATACGACATCGCGAGTCCAAGCAGCACACCCAGGACGGCACCCGCTGCGATCACTGCGATGGTGGCGTTGCGAAGTGTCCGATCGACGCTGGCGATCGATTCCCGCTGCGCGGTGTACGGGACGCGAATCGCCACCACCTGAGTGTTGACGTCGGCAGCAGCCCAGACAAATGGCTGGTCCCCGCTGTTGACAAGGTAGGTGGCACGTTTGCCGCCCGCCACGGCCTGACGCAACTCTTCCGGAACGTCGAGACCATCTGTGGTGGCGCGGAACAGCGCACGCATGCTGCCCGTTTCGTCCTGCAACACCAGTTGGAGATTGCGATCAGCTGCCGCCCGCGCTGCATCCTCTTGGTTGTGTGAAAAGGTTTGATGCATCACGGTACTGAGCGTGATCGAGGCGACGGCAATCACGAACGTGATCGCTGCAGCGATCTTCCACTGAAACGACAACCGCCTCCCGGTGGACGGGAGCTTGGCGGCGAGATCCCGCGATCTCACCGATGGTTGTCCATCGTGTAGCCGAACCCCCGGACGGTTCGGATCTGTTCGGAGCCGATCTTCGTGCGCAATCGCTGAACGTGAACGTCGACGATGCGCGTATCGCCGCCCCAGTCGTAATCCCAGACGTCCGAGAGCAGTTCGGAGCGAGACCAGACTTTGCGCGGCACACTCACCATGACCAGGAGCAGCTTCATTTCAGTGGGGGTGAGTGCCACTTCGGCGCCCGAACGCGTGACGGTCACCAACTCGCGATCGATCTCCAGATCGCCGAGAGTCACGATGTCTTTCTCCGTACCGGAATGGGATTCGACCCGCCGGAGCACACTTCGGATACGGGCCACGAGGACACCGCTGTCGAAGGGCTTGGTGACGTAGTCGTCGGCACCGGCTTCCAATCCGAGAACGATGTCGACCGGGTCGTCGCGCGCGGACAGCATGATGACCGGCACCGACAGTTCCTCACGAATGCGTCGGCACAGGCTGATTCCGTTCAGGTCGGGAAGCATCACGTCGAGGACGGCGATATCCGGCTTGGCGTCGACCGCCAAATCCATTCCGGTCAACCCACCCGACGCGGTGATCACCCGAAACCCGTTGCGTTCGAGATTCAATTGCGTTGCTTCGCGGATGACAGCGTCGTCTTCGACCAGCAAAATCAACGGATCGGTCATCGGCCTTCGCTTTCATGGGAACGGAACACTCTCAAACCCTTCACCGGTCCACTTGTATGCAGTCGACGATTGACAGAACTCCGGAATGCCGGGGTCTTTGCACAGGTCGACCATGACCGACAATCCTCCGGTTGAGCCGACGACGTAGCGTCCTGGGTCTTGCACTCCGAAGACTTTGTGAGCGCCCGATTCGTCGATCTGGTAGACGAATCCGGCGACCATGAAGCTGACCGGTGGGGCCGGTCGTCCCCAGATGCCGACAGACTCGCAGGTGAAGACATTGACGACGGCATCTTGCCAAACGGCGTCCGTCACGTGGGAGTACCGGATTTCGAAGGGGAAGTTCGCATCCCCGCACAGTCGGAGACTGTCCTTGACCGCATCGGACACTTCCGGGTCTGCTCTGAGGAGGGCAACAGGATCGATGCTCAAGCCCTGTGAGAGATCCGAGGGGTCGAGTGATGCTGCGATATTCGGAGTGGGTTCTGATTCAGGCTCGGTGGAACAGGAGGCGAGAGCAAACGCGACCGGCAGGCAAAGACCGGCGAGCATCGCGCGGCGACGGCGATCAATCACGGATGAACTCCGTTCCATCCCAGTGGAACTCGGTTCGCAGCGGCGGACGCGGGCAACATTCGAACTCCGGTGGTCGCGGATCCGTTTCCAGGACAGACAAACTCGCGGCGCGCTGACCGCTGACGATGAATTTTCCGCGCTCTTCGACGGAGAACAGGCGCTCACCCAGTTCGGGATTGTCTTCACTCGAACCGGCCTTGCCGCTGCGGTAGACGTAGCCGGCGAGGTTGACCGAAATCGATACTCCGGTCCCGGGTTGGTGGGCAGGTTGGCACGGATACACATTCATGACGACCAGTTCGGTCTCCGGCACGATACGAGGTGCGCCTGGATCGAGAAGGATGGATCCGACAGAGATCGGATACCAGTCCGGGCACGATCGGAGTTCTGTCTTCACGCCCTCCGACACCCTTGGGTCGTCGAGAAGCGCACGGCCCAACCTCGAATTCTCGGCAACCCGTCTGGCCAGGTCGGCGGGCTGTGTGACGGACAATCCGGTGGAAGCGACATCGCCTTCGATCACAACACCCTGAGTGGACCCGCATCCGGTGATCACGGACGCTCCGACGGCCGCTGTCGCGAGTGCCGTACCGAACAGCCTGCGAGTGCGGCCTGTTCGGCCCTCGCAGATCTCATTCCGATACAACACTTTCCCCTCCCCGGCCGGTGCGAACTGTCTCATCGGCATGCGCACTTTTCATAGGATCACACGTGATCTCGATATCGGCGTTTCGCCACCCACCGTTACGTAATCGTATGAATGTCGGGACCGTTGAGAGTTGGTACGCGACCGCCGGAATTCTGTTACGAAACCGATGGAATCAGGCTTTTAGAGTGAGTCACGTCGATGTTCGCCATTTGAGGTGAACGGACCCGAATTTCTGTATCGAGGAGCGTGAGAGCACATGCCTGATGTTTTGCTGACCAACAAGTCTCGGCGCCTGCGAGTGTTCCTTGCCGTACTGACGATCGGAAGCGCGTGCGCCATGACCGCGTGTTCGAGTGAAGACACCACTGCACCTGAAAACGGTTCGACGGCTACGTCAGTGGTCGCGGCGTCCGCGACCACACCCCCGCTGACCACGGTGGCACCTACGTCGGAGACAGTCGAAAATTCGAATTCGGCCGGCAGCGCGGACGAATCCACCCCGGGAGTCCCGGCGGGTGGAGCAGCACCGGCCTGGACGCCGGTCTCGGCCAGCACAGTTGCCCCTGCGGCCCCTGGTCCGGCTACCGGGTCGACCAAGTGCACCGATCAGATCAACTATGCGGGCGATCCTCGTTCGAATGCAGAGATCAACAGCATCGGAGAGCAGATGGGTTCATGCCCGGCCCCGCTCCCATCCGGTGCCGTCGAACCCCCCGAGAAGTGCACTGACCAGATCAACTACGGCGCTGACCCTCGTTCCAACGCCGAGATCAACATCATCGGGGAACAAACCGGGATCTGCCCCGAGCCGATACGCCCCTAGCGAGCTCGAAACCTGAGCAGTAGTCGGGAATTCGACCAAGGGTGGAACCAGGGGGAGATCGGAATGACAAGCAGGGCAGGTGGACGTTCGATCGACGGTGTTGCCGACGATGCGTCCCGAGGGGATCGTGACGCGATTGCGGAACTCCTTCAACGCATCGTGCCTCTGGTGACGCGGCGCTGTCGTGCCGAATTGCGACCGGTCGACGCTGACCGTATTGCCGTCGGCATTTGCGGTTCCGTCCTGGCCGATATCCAGCGACGACGACGCGCCGGAGAAGCGTTCCTCGCGCATCTGTACGACGCGATCAGTCGCGAAATCGATTCGCTACCCGCATCCAGTCGACTCACTCTGCCGTTCGGCGATCTGTCGGCCGTCGAACGCAATGTCTTGGTAGCTCGCATCGTTGTCGGTTTCGACGTGCGCGAGACGGCGCTGTCACTGAGAACAACAACGAGCGCCGTCGAACTCGTACAACACCGCGCGCTGTCCAAGATCAGACGCGGCAGCCTCAGCGGCGCCTGAGTCAACGCTCGAAAGTCAACAGCTGCAACCCTTCGCAACTCCCGGCAACCTCACGCAACTCTTTCTCTTCGCCCGTGACCTACACGACACTGCATGGCGACGAGTGATCGAGAACGAGGAGTGTGACGGTGGTTCAACGGACGGCGCAGAAGCCGGCAACGTCAGGATCGAAAAAGACCGGGGCCAAGCCTCATTCAGGGCTGGACCGGGATGCATTGCTGAAGGCGTACGAGAAGATGTCGCGCATCCGCGCGTTCGAGGATCGATTGCACGAAGAGAATGCAACCGGTGACATCCCCGGCTTCATTCACCTCTACTCGGGCCAGGAAGCCATCGCGGTGGGAGTGTGCGAGAACCTGAGCGACGCCGACTACATCGGATCCACTCACCGCGGTCACGGGCACTGCATCGCCAAGGGCTGCGATCTGAACGGCATGATGGCCGAGATCTTCGGCAAGGACGACGGCTTGTGCCGCGGTAAGGGTGGGTCGATGCACATCGCCGACCTGTCCGTGGGAATGCTGGGTGCCAATGCGATTGTCGGCGGAGCACCGTCGTTGGCGATCGGCGCTGCACTGAGTGGCAAGACACTTCGAAACGGCGTCATCGCAGCGTCGTTCACGGGAGACGGTGGATCCAACCAGGGAACCGTCTTCGAGGCGATGAACATGGCTGTGGTGCTGGATCTTCCGATCGTCTTCGTGATCGAGAACAACGGATTCGGTGAAGCAACAGGAACCGACTACGCGGTGGGCGCACCCGACATCGCCGCCCGCGCTGCATCCTTCGGAATGCCTGCCGTCAAGGTGGACGGCACCGACTTCTTCGCGGTCTACGACGCAATGGCGGAAGCATCCGAGCGAGCCAGGACCGGCGGTGGCCCCACCACGATCGAGGCGGCCGCATTCCGTTGGCACGGCCACTTCGAGGGTGACGCGCAGCTGTATCGCACGGCGGAACAGGTTGCGCAACTGCGGGAAACCGAGGATCCGCTCAAGAATTTCCGTAGCAGTGTGGATGCGAAGAAGGTCAGCACCGCTGATCTGGACGCGGTGGACGAGCAGTCGCGAGTGCTGGTGGACGAGGCGGTGGCGAAGGCGCGCGCCGCAGCGTACCCACCAGTCGAAAATCTGCTGACCGATGTCTACGTGTCGTACTGAGGAGCCCGAGATGACAAGCGTGGAAGCCGAGAACGTGTCGAAGAAGACCTACCGCGAGGCCGTCAAAGAGGCCATCGCTCAAGAAATGCAACGAGATCCGAGCGTCGTCCTGATCGGTGAGGACGTACGCGGTGGGCATGCCGGTACCAATCCCGATCTGGAGACGAAGAAGATCGAGGCATTCGGCGGTGTCCTGGGTGTCACCAAGGGATTGTGGACGGAGTTCGGATCGGAGCGTGTAATCGATACCCCGATCACCGAATCCGCGATCATCGGAATGGCTGCCGGAGCCGCACTGACCGGGCTGAGGCCGGTCGCCGAGCTGATGTTCATGGACTTCTTCGGAGTCTCCTACGACGCGCTCTACAACCAGGCTGCCAAGTTCCGCTACATGTTCGGTGGCAAAGCCAGAACTCCGCTGGTGGTGCGAGGCATGATCGGCGCCGGCTTCTCCGCCGCTGCGCAGCACTCTCAGTCTCCGTACAACGTGTTTGCCGCGGTGCCTGGCCTGAAAGTGGTCGCGCCGTCCAACGCCTACGACGCCAAAGGCCTTCTCATCCAGGCCATCCGGGACGACGATCCTGTTGTGTTCTGCGAGCACAAGGTGCTCTACGACCTCAAGGGCGAGGTGCCGGACGAGCCGTACGCGATTCCGTTCGGCGTCGCCAACTACACCAGGCAGGGCGACGACGTCACGATCATCGCTTTGTCCGCAATGGTGAACCGTGCCAACGACGTAGCGGACAAGCTGGCCGCCGAGGGTATTTCGGTCGAGGTCGTCGATCCTCGTACCGTCTCACCATTGGACGAGGACGGCATCCTCGAATCCGTCGCATCGACCGGGCGCGTCGTGATCGTCGACGAATCCGCCGCCCGCTGCGGTTTCGGGCACGACGTGGCCGCGCTGATCGCCACCAAGGGATTCAACTACCTGAAAGCGCCGATCGAACTGATCACGCCGCCACATACTCCGGTTCCGTTCTCACCGACCCTCGAAACTGCCTGGCTGCCTGACGTTGCGCGCATCGAAGAGTCGGTTCGCAAGCTGGTGAGAGCCTGATCATGGCTGACATCAAAGCTATCGACATCCCCAAATGGGGGCTCTCCATGGAGGAGGGGTTGGTCAACGCGTGGCTCATCGAGGAAGGTGACTCGTTCACCAAGGGCCAGTTGATCTGTGAGATCGAGACCAGCAAGATCACCAACGAACTGGAGGCGCCGTTCGACGGTGTTCTCCGCAAGATCGTCGGCATACCGGGGCAGACTCTGCCCGTCGGTGCCGTGATCGGTGTGTCCGCCGATGCGTCCACGACGGATGCGGAGATCGAGCAGTTCCTCGCCGCTCGCGGCGCAACCGCGCCGGCGGAAGAGCCGGCACCGTCACCAGCTGCCGAACCGGAGGCTCCCGCGACACCTACGGCTACACCCGCTGCGAAGGTGGTTGTTGCAGCGAAACCTGCACCAACCGGTTCCACCGTCGTACCGAGTGTTCTGCAGGGCACGACGCAGAGCGACGTGTTTGCGAGTCCTCGAGCACTCCGACGTGCCGAAGCGCTCGGAATCGATCTCGCCGCCGTAGTGGGTACCGGCCCACTCGGGCGGATCAGTGTCCGAGACATCGACGACGCGATTCGTGACGCCGGTGGCACTGTTGCGACAGCAGCGCCGGCCACGAGATCCGGCCTCCCGCTGCGATCAACCGCCGACGACAGTGCCGTGCCTGCCACCCCAGTCGCACGCAGAACTGCCCGATCGCTGGGCGTCAACCTGCACGACTGTCGTCCGACAGGCTCGCGGGGACGCGTCTGCGTCGCCGACGTGCACGACGCCGCTCGTTCCGCGCAGCTCCTGCCTGAGGTGGCGGCTCAGACGGGAACCATTGCCGTCGAACCCGAGTACGACACAATTCCGTTCACGCCCATGCGATCGGAAATCGCGGGCAGGTTGCAGGCGTCCAAGCAGCAGGCTCCCCATTTCCGGCTCACGGCGGATCTCGAGCTCGATGCGCTCCTAGCTCTGCGCAAGGAGATCAATTCGACTGTCCCGGCGGTCAAGCTGTCGGTCAACGACTTCATCGTGAAGGCCTGCGCGGCTGCGCTGATGAAGGTGCCGGACGTGAACGTCCAATTCGATGCAGCGAACGAATCGGTTCTTCGATTCGCGTCGGCGGATGTCTCGGTGGCAGTTGCACTTCCGACCGGACTGATCACGCCCATCGTGCGTGGCGCGAACACCAAGTCGTTGGCGGACATCTCCGGTGAGGTGCTCTCGTTGGCCACCAAGGCGAAGACCGGCAAACTCCGTCCCGAAGAATTCCAAGGCGGAACGTTCACGGTGTCCAACCTCGGCATGTTCGGGATCAAGGCATTCGACGCGATCATCAACCCGCCCCAGGGAGCGATCCTGGCCGTAGGTGCGGGGGAGAAGCGGGCCGTGGTGGTCGGCGACAGTGTTTCCGTCCGGACCGTGATGACCGTGACCCTCTCGTGCGATCACCGGGTGATCGACGGAGCCTTGGGCGCGACCTTCCTTCGGGAGCTCCAGCGCTTTGTCGCTTCTCCCGCGCTGATGTTGGTGTAAGGGGCTGTGGTGGAAAGCAATACGTCGAAGAAGTACGACGTTCTTGTCATCGGTGGTGGCCCCGGTGGTTACGTGGCGGCGATCCGGGCCGCCCAGTTGGGGTTGAACGTTGCGCTGGTAGAACGTGATCGCCTCGGCGGCATCTGCCTCAACTGGGGTTGTATCCCCACCAAAGCGATGCTTCACGGCGCGGACGTCGCGCATACCTTGAGCGAACTCGACAAATACGGATTCAGTTCGGCGTCTGTCCAGTTCGACATCTCGAAGTTGGTGTCGTTCAGCCGAGGGGTTTCGGAGAAATTGTCCGGCGGTGTTGCCTACCTGATGAAGAAGAACGGCGTAGACGTCATCTCAGGCACCGCGAAGTTGGTGGACAAGGGCGTCGTGTCCGTGGAAGGTCAGACGTATCGAGCCGACCACGTGATCATTGCAACCGGCGCCCGGCCGCGTTCGATTCCCGGGGTTGCCCCCGACGGTGATCGGGTGTGGACCTACTTCGAGGCGCTCGTCCCGAAGGAACTACCGAAGTCGCTGCTCGTGATCGGGTCCGGCGCGATCGGAGTCGAATTCGCCAGCCTGTACCGCGATCTCGGCACCGAGGTGACCATTGTCGAGATGGCACCACACATCATGCCGGTCGAGGACGAAGAGATTTCGGCGTTCGTTCGCAAGCAGTTCGAGAAGCGTGGCATCACGATTCACACCGGAGCCTCGGTGTCGGCGGTGACCGTCGGCGCCGACGCCGTCGAAGTGAACGTGCAGACGAGCGACGGTGTCCAGGCGGTGACCGTGGACCGGGTGTTGGTGGCTGCCGGGATCACCGGCAACGTCGAGGATCTGGGGTTGGAGGCTCTGGGCGTCGAGATCGAGCGTGGTGCGATCGTCACCGACCAGTGGTGCCGTACCAGTGCCTTCGGGATCTACGCAATCGGTGACGTGGCGGGCGCTCCATGTCTGGCGCACAAGGCAAGTCACGAAGCTGTCCTGTGCGTCGAAAAGCTGGCAGGCGTGCCCGATGTTCATCCGCTCGATCGCGACTACGTTCCGGGATGCACGTATGCCCGCCCGCAGGTGGCGAGTCTGGGTCTGACGGAGAAGCAGTGCACCGGTACTGGTCGCACGCTGCGGGTCGGACACTTCGACCTGCAGGCGAACGGCAAGGCATTGGCGATCGGCGAGGCCGAAGGCTTCGTCAAGACGATCTTCGACGCCGATACCGGGGAACTGCTCGGCGCGCACATGGTCGGTCCGGATGTGACCGAGCAGATCCAGGGTTTCGGTATCGCCCGATCCCTCGAAGCCACCGGCGATGATCTCGCCGAGGTCGTGTTTGCTCATCCGACGCTCTCGGAGGCAATGCACGAGTCTGTGCTCTCGGCACTGGGGAGACCCCTCAACGCATGAGCACAGTCCGCGTGCGTGAACGTCGTCCTACGTTCACGCACGCGGACAACTCTGCAACCGGGTGCAACGCTCGCTTTCGATGACCCCATCACATAGGACTGGAGTGTGATCGGCGCAACGAATCGACTCGAACCGGCCCTGGGTAGTGGTGAAGACCCGGCGCAGTACGCACGTGTTCTCGAATCCGTGTACGAAGCAACGATGTCCGGGCGCAAACCGCCCGCGCGCCCGCGCTCCGTGATCGCCGATTCGTGGTCGCGTCTGCGCGCCCTCGGTCTCGATCCGGAGCGGTGTTCGATCACGAAGACCACTCGTGCCTCGGAGATCGAAGAGAGTCGGGGTGCGGCCGGAATGACGGAGATCTTCGACGAGGCGGTACGCGGTCTGGCACCGCTCGTCGGCCCGGACGACGCGAATTTGATCGTGGTGGCGGACCGACAGGGTCGCATTCTCTGGCGCCACGGGCCCGGTCGAATGCTGGATCGGGCCGAACGCCTCGGGATGATCGAGGGTGCGTCGTGGACCGAGGAAGCTGTCGGTACCAACGGGATCGGTACTTCGTTGGCATCAGGTTCGGCAGTGCAGGTGTTCTCGGCCGAGCACTACTCGCGCTCGCAGCATCCGTGGACTTGCTCCGGGGCGACGGTTCGGGATCCGCGTAGTCGCCGGGCGCTCGCCGTCGTCAACGTCGCCGGCGCCGCAGGCACTGTCCACCCGTCGACTCTCGCTTTGGTGGACAGTGTGGCCAGGCTGGCGGAATCCGCACTGCGGGAGAAGCATCGAATCGGATTGGATCGGCTTCGGATGATCTCGGCGTCGACGCTGGCTCGCGCGAGTCAGCCGACAATGGTTGTGGACCGTAGTGGCTGGGTTGCTGCGGTGGACTCGATGGCGCCGATCTACCGAATTGCACTACCGAAAGCGATGAGCAGCGGCGAGCATTGGCTCCCGTCACTCGGATTGTGTATGTGCGAGCCACTGCCGGGCGGCTGGCTCATCCGTCCTCAGGTGAACCCGGCGTCTGGAAATGTCTGTGCCGAAGTCGAATTGGACCTGCGAGATCCGAATGCGATGGAACTGCGGTACTCCTCGGACTTGGGAGGTTGGAGTATCGACCTCAGCCCGCGCCATTCGCAGATCCTCCTGGCTCTGACACAGGCGCCCGAGGGTCTCACGGCCTCGCAGCTCGCCTCAGAGTTGTTCGGCGATCCGCGTAAGTCGGTGACCGTCCGGGCCGAGATGTCGAGGTTGCGTAAGCGATTGGCTGGAATCGTGCTGGCTCAGCCCTATCGCTTCGACCCGGCGGTGCGGGTAAAAATCGTCCCTGCTGTGCGCCTTTATTAACCGCGGGGGGTTAATAAAGGCGCACAGCAGAGCGGCGCGAACGCCGCACCTGCGCATACTCGTAGCCGTTCTGCCAGGTCACGGTGGCCACCAGCACCCAGATGATCCACGTGGCGCTCATGTGCGTGCCGACAATGCCCATGACGATGGGGATGGCGGTGCAGGGGAGCGCCCAGCCGAGCAGCCACCGTCGGTCCGATCGCGCAAACAGCCCCGCCACGGTGCTGATTCCGAAATAGACTGCGATGCTTCCGCACAACAACCACCGCAGGTTCGCGGGTGTGTGTTCCGCGCCGTGTTCGGTTGCCGCTCCGAGTCCTGCGACCAGAACCGCGATAGCGCCGGTGGTGAAACAGTGCAGTGCCATGTCGATGCGAGCGGGAAACTTCTCGGGCTGCAGGTGCGGAACACCGGCGTGGCCGTAGAGAAGCGAGAGTGCCCACATACCCGAGAGCAGGACAAACGATCCGACTGCGAGGCTGACGACCGTGGAGTCCCAGGTGAGCTTCGAGGCCGCAGAGATCACGAGGATCACACCCTCGCCCAATACGATGATGACGTACAGGCCCAGCCGCTCGGCAAGATGAGCCCGATCGGAGTGCAGGGCTTCGAGTTCGGGCATCCGGTCGTCCTTGAACCCGCGAACCTTGATGATGCGGTCGAGCTTTTCCTGCGCGTCTTCCATGATCGCGCTGCCGGAGACGACGAACATGATCAGCAGATCGATGGTCACACCGGCAGTCCAGAGCCAGAACCGAGTTTCACCCTCGAACCAGAACGAGACGATCCACGGGATCACACCGAGAGACATCTGGGCGATCGGCCAGTCCACGACGATCTGGCCGTTGTGCCACACCCGACTCGCGAGCAGACGTACGGCCACGTAGGCGACAGCGAAGGCCAGCGCATGGTTGTCGTGGATGCCGGCCACGGCCGCCATCATGACTGCCAGTCCGAACATGGCGATCAGCATGCTCGGGATTCGGACGCGGTCGCCGGCAACGTTGCCGTACATCGTGAACGTCGCCCATGCGGTCCAGAACGCGAGATAGAGCAAGGCGTAGAGCGCGACATCCGACCACGACGGCGAACCGTGGAGCAGGTGAGCCAGCTGACCGATACCGGCTACCACGACCAGGTCGAAGAACAATTCGATCCATGACGCGTGTCGCTCGAGCACCGCCTTCTGCTTCGAGTCTGGTTCATTTCCGAGTTCCGACATAAAGCTCAGTATCGGTTATCGGCATCAACAGTGCTGGTAGGCAGCGAAGTTGTCCGTTTTTTTGAAGTAGTGCTTATGCTGTCCGCGCTCACGCGCATGCCGTCAGGGAGGGGCAGGCTCCCATCTGGATCGTGTGCACCGTGGACGCCGTCGTGGACGGTGGTGATCACAAGATCGTGACAGGATCGGTGGACGACGCCTGGCACTGCGAGGCGAATCCACTGACCTATCACCGGCGTGTATTCGGTACGCACTCACCGTCGTGAGTGATCCAGGAAAGGAAAGCCATGTATGTACTGGTGGACAACGGCCGCGTCAGCGTCCGCGATGTGGACAACCTGAAGGCCTTTCACGTCGAGGTGACCGGCGACATCGCCGATTCCGAACTGGACGAGCTCTTGCGCCTTCGGAATTACGGATACGTCAGCGGCGGAAGTGCATTCATCTCGGTAGCCCGTGTTCGCGAGAGCACCACTGACGTCGACGGAGTGGCGGCGATGGTCGACTACGCCCAAAGCAAGGGCTGGGTCGACGACGACGGTGAAGCGTTGCAGGCCCACATCGTTCGCCGGCAGTAGCGGGAACGCTCAGACCATGTCGTTCTTCTGCAGCCATCGCAGGGTCGGCCAGCCGCAGAACACCGGGAGCCAGCAGGTCAGGACTCGGTAGAGCAGAACCGACGGCACAGCGATGCTTGCCGGCAATCCGAACGCGGACAGGCCACCGATGAGGGCGGCCTCGACGGCTCCGACGCCACCCGGTGTCGGAGCTGCCGAGGCGAGGGTTCCACCGATCATCGTCACGATGGTCACGGTGATGAACGTCGTTCCGCCGCCGAATGCCTCGACGCTTGCCCACAGAGCCAGGGCGGCACCGAGAGTTGTTGCAGCGCTGCCGCCCACGATGATGAGGAATCGGGTCGGGTTTCGTGCGAGTTGGCTCAGTTCACCCAACACCTCGGTGATCTGAGGACGCAGATCGTCGCGCAGCCACCCACGAAGTTTCGGAATGAACATGAATGCACCGAGAACTCCGAGCGCGACGCCACCCGCCAGATACAGAACAGTGGATCCCGGGATGAAGTGCGAGAGGTTTGTATCGCGTCCGGCGACGATCGAGAAGAAGATCAGCAAGCCGACGTGGGTGACCACCTGAACCGTCTGTTGAAGCGCGACTGCGGCCGTTGCACGGACGGTACCAAGCCCGCCCTTCTGCAGGAACCGCACACTCAGGGCGAGCCCGCCGACTCCGGCCGGAGTAGTCGTCGCGGCAAAGGTGTTGGCCACCTGCATGATCAGGAGGTTGCGGTAACTGACCATCGACGACGCACAGGCCCACAGGGCCGCTGCCGCGCCGACGTACGTCAGTGCGGAGACGCCGAGGCCGAGCAGTGCCCACCACCAGTTGGCTGTCTTCAACTCCGTGATGAATGCGGGTACCTGGCTGATGAACGGATAGGCGACGTAGACCAATCCGATGAGCAGAACGAGCTGGATCAGTTGATTGCGACTGAACCGGGTGACCTGTGCGGGAGCGACCTTTTCGATCCCGTTCTTCGCGCCGACCTCGTCTCGGATCTCGGTCATCAATTTTGCGGAATCCTCGGCGGTCCGCCGAATTCGGTTGGGCAACGCCGAGGTGGTCAATCGGCCGGAGGCAGCGAGAATCGTGTCTGCGCCTTGCGCACGAATCGCGGCGTCCACCGCTGCGTCGACGCCGAACAGTGATGCGGTGGCAAAAAGAAGTTGGGCGTTGTCGGACTGCATCTGAACTTCGGTGGCGCCGAATTCGGAGTACGCGTAGCCGCCGAAGAGGATCGTTCCGCCCTCGACGCGAATCTCGGAAGCGCGCAGGTCACCGTGCGCCATCTGATGTACGTGAATGGTGTGCAGTGTTTGCCACAACGCGTCGATCAGTTTGGAGGATTCTTCCTCGTCCGCCTGGTTTTCGACGGCGACGGCAAGTGGGATACCGCGGGGGCTCGGGCGGGCGTACATCTCCCATCCGCGATCGAGCACCGAGATGGCGACGGCTTTGGAACTGGCCAGACCGATGTCGGCGAACGCGATACCCATCAGCGCGCGATGTTCGACGGCGCGCCGAAGCGATCCGTAAGGGGGAGGAGTTTCACGGTTCCGGAACGAGATCCAGCGGAACGTCTGTCGAATTGCTCCGCTGCTTCGCTGGTTCTGTCCGTACAACTCGACAATCAGTTCGTCGAACGGTTCGTCGTCCGGAGCCTTGTCGATGTCGGCGGACATGACCAGCGGGCCGATTCCCGAGGGACTCACGACGCGGAAAGCGGTGACGCGGTAACCACGCCGCGCGAGCACGCGTACTGCAGAGTCCAACGGCACTTCGAGGGCAGGTGTGCCGACGGCAAGAACGATCACCGCGCCGATCAGATAGCCGACGGCGAGACCCAGCATCGATCGGGCGGGAACGATCGAGCTGACGATCAGGTGAATGGGCGCAAACAGCAGAAGCAGCGTCCACCAGGCTCGTCGCCACTTTTTCGGTAGCCACGGACCCGAGACGGTGAGCACCGCCGCGAGCATCGCAATCCACCGCGGATCGTCGAGAAATTGGGACAGGAACGTGGCGTCGAGTCGGTCGGGGACGTCGAGGTGCCACTTGGGTGCGGCGAGTCCTGTACCGGTGAACGACAGCGCGAGTCCGGCGCACAGGCCGGCAGCGGCGTATCCGGCCAGCAACTTCCATCGGCGCCCCACGATGAGCCCGATCAGAATGGCAAACGGTAGCGCCAGGATTGCGATGCCGTAGAGGAGGTACACAGTGTCGGACAGGCTCGGCGACAGCACTCCGACGATGTTGGACACCGACGTTTCGAGGGCGTCCCACTGACTTCGGGTGATCAGAGAGCCCGCGATGACGCCGCCGAGCAGCACGGCAGCGATCGCGACCCGCATGATGTCGCTCGTACGGCGGTGCAGTGGTGGCAGGAGGCTTCCCGTTACCGGGATCTCCCGTCCGTCTACTCGCATCTCGCCAGAACTCTCTTCTCTCGGGGGTTACCGACCGTCTCAGTTACCTCGATCAAGGTACCGCGTGGGGGTTCGGCGCCTGGGAAGCCGGACCTGTCGTTACCTCCTCGATGCCAAGCAACATTCGCTTCGGCCCCGCGGCGGAGGGCTTCGGCGCGTAAAATTCACTTTCCGGACGTTCGTTCATTTCGACGACAGGGAGTGCGTATTCATGAGCCCCGACTCCAGCGGTGTGGACGGTCGGGTTCCTGACCTGCCGACCCCGTCGACCAGAATTTCCGTCACCGAGGACTATGCGGCCGAGATCGACGAGCTCTCGAGTCTCAAGCACAAGCTCGGCGGACTCGAGCCCTCAGAGTTCGCGGATGCCTGGAAGCAGGGCTATCCGTACGAGAAGAAAATGTCGCGCCGCGAGTACGAGCGGAAGAAGCGGCGTCTGCAGATCGAGTTGCTCAAGCTGCAGCTGTGGGTCAAGGAAACCGGGCAGAAAGTGCTCATTATCTTCGAAGGTCGCGATGCTGCCGGTAAGGGCGGGTCGATCAAGAGGTTCACCGAGCATCTCAATCCTCGTGGTGCCCGGGTCGTCGCGCTCGAGAAGCCCACAGACATCGAGCGAACGCAGTGGTACTTCCAGCGGTATGTCGCACACCTACCCAGCGGCGGCGAGATCGTGATGATGGACCGGTCCTGGTACAACCGCGCCGGTGTCGAACGAGTGATGGGTTACTGCACGCCGACTCAGTACCTCGAGTTCATGAGAGAGACCCCGGACTTCGAGCGGATGCTCGTCAACTCCGGGATCCATCTGCACAAGCTGTGGTTCTCGGTCAGCCGGGAAGAGCAGTTGGCGCGATTCGCAGCCCGTCGAACAGACCCGGTGCGTCAGTGGAAGCTCTCACCGACTGATCTGGCTTCGCTCGACAAGTGGGACGACTACACGCAGGCCAAGGAAGCGATGTTCTTCTACACCGATACCGGGGATGCGCCCTGGACGGTGATCAAGAGCAACGACAAGAAGCGCGCCCGCCTCGAAGCGATGCGTCACGTGCTCGCCAGCTTCGACTATCCCAACAAGGATCACCGGGCAGTCGGTACTCCGGATCCCTTGATCGTCGGGCCTGCTTCGGCCGTATTCGAAGAGGGCGAGCACGTGAACGTGGAGTTGCCTCAGCTCTAGCGCAGATGATCGCTCAGATCGAACTGGCCTCTGCCCACAGATTGATGCCGCTGTCCTTTGCGTGCTGATCTATGGAGGCCAGTTCGGCTGCGCTGAATTCGAGATTGTCGAGCGCGCCGACGTTGGCTTCGAGTTGGGCGACGCTGGATGCACCGATCAATACCGAGGTGACCCGCGAATCGCGGAGTGCCCAGCTCAGTGCCAGCTGAGCCAGCGACTGGCCGCGGTCTGCCGCGATGTCGTTGAGCGCGCGGATGTGGGTGAGAGCGTCGTCGGTCAACCACGACGGATCGAGTGACTTACCTTGGGCGGCGCGAGAATTCTCGGGGACGCCGTTCAGATACCGGTCGGTGAGCATGCCTTGCGCGAGCGGCGAGAACGCGATGACGCCCACTCCGAGATCGTCGACAGCCGAAAGCAGGTCCTGCTCGATCCACCGATTCAGCATCGAATAGCTCGGCTGGTGGATCAACAAAGGGACCCCCGCAGCGGCGAGCAGTGCGGCGATTTCACGGGTGCGCTCCGGCGAATACGAACTGATACCCGCGTACAGCGCCTTGCCCTGCTGAACGGCACTGATCAGCGCGCCTGCGGTCTCGTCGATCGGAGTCTCGGCGTCGGGGCGATGGCTGTAGAAGATGTCGACGTAATCGACTCCGAGTCGGCCGAGCGACTGGTCGAGCGATGACAGCAAGTACTTGCGGGAACCGCCGAACCCGTAAGGACCGGGCCACATGTCCCACCCGGCCTTCGACGAGATGACCAATTCCTCGCGGTACGAAGAGAAATCCTCACGCAGGATCCTGCCGAAGTTCGTCTCGGCGCTTCCGTACGGCGGCCCGTAGTTGTTGGCCAGATCGAAGTGCGTGATTCCGAGGTCGAATGCCCGCCGCAGGACTGCGCGCTGGTTCTCGATCGGTACGTCGTCGCCGAAGTTGTGCCAGAGCCCGAGCGAGATCGCCGGGAGTTTGAGACCGCTCCGACCGGTTCGGCGGTAGGGCATGGCTTCGTAGCGGTCCTGCGCGGCGACGTACTGATCGGACATGGTGCCTGCCTTCACATCGTTGTGGTTGAGCATTTACTCCCGACCATTATCGCCGACGGCATTCAGGTGTGCTGAACACTCGGGCGACCCGTACGAAAATGCTTGCGGGTTAAAGCAATTCGATCGCTCTTCTGGACCGACGTTCAGGTTCGAGTCACAGTGCCGGGCGGCGGTGACGTCGACCACGTCTGGGTTCGCATCTAAGGGAACAGTAAGGAATCGCGGTTACCATGGTCACAGTCGATCGGCGATACCGATCGCCGATTCGCTTCGAACATGTTGCCCAGCAGCCGGATCCGGGGTCCGGCGAGGAGATCTATGTCGACGCAGTCCGTAGTGCACGCACAATCATCCGCAGACGAAGCCGTCGTGGGGGATTCGTCTCCGCCGGGTGGTGGAAGCCGGCGTTATCTCGAGCAACTGATCAGATACGACGTGCCGGCGTCGCTGGTCGTCTTCCTGGTGGCGCTTCCCCTGTCCTTGGGAATTGCTATCGCCTCCGGGGCACCGATCATGGCAGGTCTGATCGCCGCCATCGTCGGCGGAGTAGTGGCCGGAGCGGTGGGAGGTTCACCGCTGCAAGTCAGTGGTCCCGCAGCCGGCCTGACCGTGGTGGTCGCCGAACTGATCGGCAAGTTCGGGTGGAAAGTCACCTGCCTGATCACCGTCGGCGCCGGAATTCTGCAGATCGTGTTCGGGCTCAGCCGAATTGCCCGTGCGGCACTGGCTATTGCGCCGGTGGTGGTGCATGCGATGCTCGCCGGTATCGGCATCACCATTGCGCTACAACAGGTTCACGTGTTGTTGGGCGGAAGCTCGGCCAGTTCGGCGCTGGACAATCTACGGCAGTTGCCCGCACAGATCGGTGCCCTGCACGTCGAGGACTTGATGATCGGACTCGTTGTCATCGCCACTCTTCTCGGGTGGCGCTATCTCCCCGCGGGCGTCCGGAAGGTGCCGGCGGCATTGGTCGGCATCGTATTGGCAACTCTCGCTTCGCTCCTGCTGCCGATCGACGTCGAACGTATTGCTCTCGACGGGTCCCTGCTGGACTCGATCGGACTTCCCGCTCTGCCCGACGGCCAGTGGCTCGGCGTCGCAACCGGCATCCTGACCATCGCCCTGATCGCCAGCGTCGAGAGTCTGCTCTCGGCCGTGGCTGTGGACAAGATGCACTCGGGCCCGCGCTCGAACTTCGATCGCGAGATGCTCGGCCAAGGTACTGCGAACATGGTGTCCGGGGCGATTGGCGGCCTGCCCGTCACGGGTGTGATCGTACGCAGCGCCACCAATGTCGAAGCCGGGGCGAAGTCCCGTGCGTCGTCGATCATGCACGGCCTGTGGATTCTGCTGTTCTCGGCTGCGCTCGCCGGGTTGGTGCAGCAGATTCCGAAGTCTGCGCTTGCCGGACTGTTGATCGTCATCGGCATTCAACTGGTCAAGCTGGCGCACATTCGGTTGGCGCGACGGACCGGTGATCTGTGGGTGTACGGCATCACGGTGGTCGGCGTCGTGTTCTTGAACCTGCTCGAGGGCGTGCTGATCGGATTGGCGTTGGCGATCGCCCTCCTGGTGTGGCGTGTCATCCGCGCATCGGTCACGGCAGAAGAGTTGGGTGACAAGGATTCCGGGAAGTGGCGGGTGCTGGTCGAAGGGTCGTGCACCTTCCTGGTGCTGCCCAAGCTCACCTCGGTACTCGCCGGCATCCCGCCGCGGTCCGACGTCACCGTCGAGTTGTCCGTCGACTTCCTCGACCATGCCGTCTTCGACGTCATCGAAGAGTGGGCGAGGCAGTACGAGTTGGCAGGTGGTTCGGTGATCATCGACGAAGTTGGCTCGGTGAGTATGGAGAGCGCGACCACCGGTCCGCCGAAGCGCGGCGCCGCAGTCACCGACCTGCGCGGATTGCTCGCTCCGTGGGGTAGTTGGCAACCACAGGCTTCGGGAAGGAATCTGAGCAGCCCGCCAGCCTTGCGACCCATTCTCGACGGGGTGTCCAACTATCATCGCCATCGCGCCGAAGCGATACGGCCGCACATGGATCAGTTGCGCGACGGCCAGAATCCCGACTCTCTTTTCCTTACCTGCGCAGATTCGCGAGTGGTGCCGAACATCATCACGAGCAGTGGCCCAGGTGACCTGTTCACTGTGCGCAACGTCGGAAACTTGGTTCCTGCCGGCGGCCGCGATACGTCGGTGGAAGCGGCACTGGCCTTCGGGATCGACGAGTTGGGTGTCAGTTCGGTGATCGTGTGCGGACACTCGGGTTGCGGCGCGATGCAGGCACTCCTGACGAACAGTTCGTCGGAAGCGGGAGTTGTCGGTGAGTGGTTGAGGCATGCGGAGACGAGCTTGCAGGCATATACGAGTGGCCATCCGGTGGCGCGTGCTGCGGCCGAGGCGGGTTTCTCGGAGGTCGATCAGCTCGGAATGGTCAATGTTGCAGTCCAATTGCAGACTCTCGAACGCCATCCTCTGGTCGGTCAGGCCCGTGTGGACGGTCGCCTGCGTATCGCCGGACTGTTCTTCGACATCGGCTCGGCTCGGGTCATCGAAGTGACAGCGTCAGGGATCGGCGAGTTGATCGAGACCTGAAGGGGCTATTCGGGTCCGGGCTGATCCCTGAGTTCGACCAGCAGGCGAGCCCCGCCGAGCGGACTGTCGTGAAATGTCGTACGTCCGCCGTGCAGGGCCGCCTGCTGCGCCACCAGTGCCAGGCCCAAACCGGAACCCGTCTTGCCTGCCGTCGATCCGCGAGTGAAGCGTTCGAAGACGCTCGAGCGTTCCTCGGCCGGTATTCCGCAACCGTTGTCGTCGATCGTGATCGTGACGGTGTCCGGTGAATCGACCGGGCGCGCGAGGGTGATGCGCACCGTGCTCGCGCCGCCGTGGCGGACTGCATTGGTGATCGCGTTGTCGAGGATCAACCGGATTCCGCCGGGAAGGGCCCGGATGCAATAGGGGAGTGGGGAATCCACCGTGACGACACTGACATCGACGCTCGGGTGGTGGCGTCGTGCATCGTCGGCCGCGATGTCGCATACCTCGGTCAAATCGGTGTCCTTGAAGTCCTCAGCCGTCGACAACTCGCCCTTCGCCAGTCGCTCCAGGTCCCGGAGAGTCGATTCGACGCGGCCCTGTGCGCGGGCCAGATCTGTGAGGATCTCACGTCGCTGCTCGTGGTCGAGATCGTGAATGGACAACACTTCGATGTCGGTTCGCATCGCCGTCAACGGAGTTCGGAGTTCGTGAGCCGACGCGGAAGCAAAGTCCCGAGCGGCAGCAAGGGCCGAGTTGGTCGCGGCCTGTGCCCGGGCGACGTCGCTGAGCATCGATTCGGCTGCTGCGGCAAGCTCGTCCGCTTCACGGATGCCGGAAACCTCGGTGGCGAGATCGGGATCTCGCCTGGCGATCCGGCGGGTCAATTCCACGAGTGGGCGCACCGCCGGGCCACCGAACAACCATCCCAACGCGGCTGCGGCCGCTACGGCTCCGACGCCGAAGAACGCAACCTGACGCTGTTGGTCGACCGTGATGTCCCGCGCCTCGGCATAGGGAACCGCCAGCGAGACCAGGGCATTGATCCCGTCGGCCTCGGCGGTGTAAGCCCGGTACTTCGTACCGTCCACGTCGACGGTCGCTGAGCCGACCGGTAATTCGGGCAGTCGCGTCGGGGTACTGGATTTGACGGTTCCGTCGGTATCGGAGCGGATGGTCACGGAGAACGCTCCGCCGTCTCCGAACGCGCCGAGAAAAGGTCCCGCTGTTGCCGCATTGGCCACGATGACCGTCGATGCCGTCTCCAAGCGACGGTCCAACTGCGCCAGATTGTTTCGTGCGATAGCCAGTGCAACGACCACGCCGAGTGCGATGACGATGAACGTCGCCCCCAGTGCCGCGGCCGCGGCAACGCGAGTTCGTAGTGAGAAGCGGCGACGCTTCACGGGTTCTCCCGAAGCACGAACCCGACGCCGCGAACGGTATGCAGCAGACGAGGTGAACCGCCGGATTCGAACTTTCGACGCAGGTAGCCGATGAAGACGTCCACGACGTTGGTGTCGGCCACGAAGTCGTAGCCCCACACGAGTTCGAGGAGACGTTCGCGAGTAAGCACGATGCCGGAATTGTGTGCGAGCACTTCGAGTAGCTCGAATTCGCGTTTGGTGAGCGGTACTTCCTTGCCGTCGACACGAACCCGGCGACCGGAGAGGTCGATGTCGAGGTTTCCGACCCGCAGGGTGTTCGTTCCCTCGGAGTGATCGCCCGCCGGAGTGTTACTGCGACGGAGCATTGCGCGGATCCGGGCAACCAGTTCGGCGAGGACAAACGGTTTGACCATGTAGTCGTCTGCGCCGGATTCGAGCCCGGCGATGCGATCGTCGACCGAGTTGCGTGCGCTGAGCACGCAGATCGGGATTTCGTTGCCGGCGGCACGAAGCGCCGTCACCACACCGGTGCCGTCGAGCACCGGCATGTTGATGTCGAGGACTACCGCGTCCGGTCGCTTGTCGGAGATCACTCGGAGCGCGTCGGCGCCGTCCACTGCCGTCAGTACGGTGAATCCCGAGAGCCGCAATCCGCGTTCGAGTGAGGTCAGGACGTCTGCGTCGTCGTCGACTACGAGGATTTTCGGTATCTCGGTCACAGCCCCATTGTGCCTTGCCTGGTACGTCGGGTTTCGCCGATCAGACCGGCAAGTCGGTACCGTCCGGACGCAGACCGGCCATGAACACCGCGACCAACCGCGGGACCAGGTTCGGCATGGCCTCGTCGGACAATTCGATTTGCGGGCGCGTCAGTTTGGCCAGAGCCATGACGAATTCGAGCGGTTGCAGATCGGCGCGAACCAGTCCGGCGCTCTGAGCGGCGCCGATCGTCGCGGTCATCTTCGATTTCGTCACCTCACGCACCGCCAGAACTTCGGGCGCCAGCTCGGTGAAACTGCGTTCCACCAGTGCAGGAATGAGCGCACCCAGGCGCAGTTCCACGAGGCGGTCCACCAGCGTGTGCCACGCGTTTGTGGGATCGGTGGACATTGCCGTGAGTGCGATGTCGGCAGCCTCGCGGACATCGGTCAGTGTTGCGACGGCGACGGCGGTCACGAGGTCCTCGCGCGTCGGAAAGTTTCGATACAGCGTGGCGATGCCCACTTTCGCGAGTTCTGCGACTGCGTCGAGGGGCGCGTCGTGCCCGCGCTCGGTGAACACCGCTCGTGCGGCGTCGACTATTGCGTTTCTGCGTTCACGTGCATCGGCTCGCACATTCACCTCCGGTATTGACAGTTCATCATAACCGGAGGAATATCTTCCACAAATAGTGGAGGAAAAACTTCCACTTAGGGAAGGTAGTTATGAACGCCGAAGTTGAAGCACGGGACCGCAAGAAGTTGGTGGCTGTGGTGTTGGGCTTGTCCGCCGTGATCGGGCTGATGCTGCTTGCCTTCGTACTGCCCTCGGTCAACAGTGGCCCGCACGAACTGAAGTTGGGCATCACCGGTCCAGCTCCGGCAACCGAACAGATCAGCACCTCGCTCGAGGCGGGTAAGCAAGGCGCCTTCGATACTCGAGAATTCGCTGACGCCGACGCCCTGCGTGACGCGATTCGGAATCGCGACGTGGTCGGCGGAATCGCCGTTGATGCCAACGGTCCTCACGTGTTGATCGCGACTGCAGGCGGAACCCCGATCGCCCAGACCCTGACCGGGGTGGCCAACGGCCTCTCGGAGGCCTCGGGGGCAAAGGTGCCCGTCGAAGACGTTGTGCCGCTGACTGCGGGCGACCCGACCGGTGCTGGGCTCACGGCATTGGCCTTGCCCTTGGTGTTCGGCGGAATCATGCCTGCTGTTGTTCTCGTGCAACTGTTTCCGCGCAGCATTGTCAAGCGAGTGTTGGGCGCTGCCGGCGTCGCGGTTGTCGCGGGTTTTGCACTGACTGCCATTCTGCAGTTCGGCACCAACAGTCTTGACGGAAACTACCTGCTCACCGCGCTCGCACTCACCATGGGCATGTCGGCCATCTCGCTGCCCATTCTGGGACTCGAATCCCTGCTCGGGATGAAGGGATTCGCGTTGGGTGCCGTCACGATGATGTTCATCGGAAACCCACTCTCGGGGATGTCGACAACTGCCGCGTGGTTGCCCGCAGGCTGGGGTGCATTGGGGCAGTTGCTCCCACCTGGCGCCGCAGGAGCATCCGTCCGTTCGATGGCGTTCTTCGACGGCCATGGCGCCGCCACGCCACTTCTGGTGCTGGTGTGCTGGATTGCCGTCGGGATCGCGCTGTGCGTCGCCGCCGGCCGGAAGAAGGCGTCGACCCCCGTGGTCGAACCCGAGGCTGCGCTGGTCTAGCCGGCGGGGCTTGCGTACGGGGTCAGGTCGGGAATCGGCCAGGCCCCGTCAACGCGTTCCACGACCAGTTCGACGACCACGGTGTCCTCGTCCATCGGTAGAGGTCGGAGGATTCGGGGCTTTCCCGCCTCCCATTCGACGTCGATGCCTGCGGAGGTCACAGCGTCCTGGTCGATGACGGCGACGATCAGTGGCAACGTGAGGTCGCCGAACACCAGATCGAGCACCGAAGCGAGCGCGTCCGGGGTGGTTGCGCGAATGAATCCCGCCTCGTCGTAACTGATTCCGCGCGTCGAGACCTCGTACTCACCGAAACGCTTGCATGCTTCCCAGTCGTCGGCGATGGCGACGTGGACGAGTCGTTGTCCGGTCATGCAGTGCTCCTGTAGTGTTCGAAATAATGAAACGTCAACGTAGCATTAATTGAGTGGCACGGTAGTAGGGGACTTGATGGAGCAACCGCGCAGACGTGGGAGAACCAGCGACGCGGAGCGAGCTGATCGACGCAACGAGATTCTCGACGTTGCGGTCGACTCGTTTCGAGAAGTCGGGTTCGCTCGAACGACCATCGACGCCATTGCCACAGCGGCCGGCGTCGCCAAGCGCACCGTGTACAGCTATTTCGGCGACAAATCCGCGGTCTTTGCTGCTGCTGTTTCGCGTCAGCACGCGTATGTCGAGAACGCCGGTGGCGACCAGTCGGACCTGCTCGCCGCTGCAGTGGACATCGTCGTCGCACTGCACAGCGACAACTCGATTGCGCTGCACCGCATGATGATCGGCGAGGCCGTGCAGTTCCCGGAACTGGCCGCCGCGTTCTACGAATCCGGCCCGGCCAAGTCGATTGCCTTTCTGGAGAAGATATTGATCGATCAGCACGGCCAGAAGGCTGCGCTGTGCGCGGATCAGTTGTACACGTTGCTGCTCGGGGAGGAGCACCGGCAGCGACTGCTCGGGCTCGCTTCCGAACCGACAGCAGAACGAGCTGCGCAACTTGCAGCTCGTGCGGTGGGATGCGTTCTGGGATCTGATCGGTAGGCTCGACTGGGTGAGTAACTCTGTGGTCTGGTTTCGACGTGATCTGAGGGTAGGTGACCTTCCCACCCTGAGTGCAGCGTCGGATGCCGGCGGGCGGACGTTGGGTTTGTTCGTTCTCGACGAGAACCTGCTCGGACCGGCAGGCTCACCCCGTCAGGATCAACTGTTCGCCAACTTGACGGCGCTCGATCATCAACTCGACGGAAAACTGATGGTTGTTCGAGGTGATCCGGCGGACGTGGTGCCCCGTGTAGCGGAATCCGTTGGCGCCGAAGAAGTTCACATCAGTGCCGACTACGGACCCTACGGCCGACGGCGCGACGCGGCCGTGGCGGAGCAGGTGGAGTTGATCGCCACCGGATCTCCGTATGCCGTGGCGCCCGGACGCGTCACCAAGGCGGACGGTGATCCGTACAAGGTGTTCACGCCGTACTTCCGTCAGTGGATGGAACACGGTTGGCGGGGCCCCGCGTCGACCGATGCGCAGACGGTCCGTTGGTTCGATCCGAGCGACAAGGAGGGTGGCCCGCGCCGGGTGAGTATCCCCGCGCCATCCGCCGCCGTCAGCGATTTCGTCGGTGAGGTCGGCGCCCTCGAACAGTGGAAAGAATACTGTGCGAACGATCTTGACCGGTACGACGACGAACGAAATCGGCCTGACCTCGACACCACGAGCCGGATGTCGATTCCGCTCAAGTACGGCACGATCCATCCGCGAACGATGTTGGCAGATCTCTCCAAGCGACTGGGCGACGGCGCTCAGGCTTACCGTCGCCAGTTGGCGTGGCGAGACTTCTACGCAGACATCCTGTTTCAACGCCCCGACAGCGCGCGGAAAAACTACGACGACAAGTTCGACCGTTTACGTCACGACGGTGGAGTGGACGCAGACGCCGCCTTCACGGCCTGGTGTGAGGGCAAGACCGGCTTCCCGATCGTGGATGCCGGCATGCGGCAACTCGCGGCTGAGAACTGGATGCATAATCGGGTGCGAATGATCGTCGCGTCTTTTCTGGTGAAGGACCTACACATTCCGTGGTGGCGTGGCGCACGGTTCTTCATGTCGCATCTGGTGGACGGTGACTTGGCCTCCAATCAGCACGGGTGGCAGTGGACTGCAGGGTCGGGCACAGATGCTTCGCCCTTCTTCCGCGTCTTCAACCCCATCACGCAGGGAGAGAAGTTCGATCCCGACGGCACATACGTCCGTCGGTGGGTTCCCGAACTCCGCGATGTTCCCGGGAAGGCCGTCCACTCGTTGAAGGCGATGCGCCCGGTCGACTACCCGGACCCGATCGTCGATCACGCGCATGAGCGTGAGGAAGCCTTGCGCCGGTACGGCGAGATCAAGGGCTGAGTGCTCAGTGATCTGCGGGCGCTACGCGGAGGCGGTTTCCGTCCAGATCTGAAATGACGAATGTCAGACCGAAGACATCTTCGTTTGGCTCTTCGACGACCTCGACACCCTTGGCCACCCACTCGTCGTAGATCGCCCGAATTTCATTGCTCCCGCCGTCGACCAATATGCCGACTTCGAAATTGCGCGGAGTCGCGGGATCGAGGTCGCGGGACTTGCCGCTCCACAGTGCAAGGACCACGCCGCCGCCGAGGTCGAAGGTCATGTACCGAGGGCTGAGGACCTCAGGCTTCGCGTCGAACAATTCGCCGTAGAACGCTGCTGCGGAGGCGGCATCGCTGACGTAGATCAGAAACTGGTTGGGTAGTCGCACTGTGGTTTTCCCTCTCCCGTTGATGTTCGGGCCACCGGCAGCGGGGCGTGTGCCTGGTCGTGCGGGGCCGTGTTCAACACTTCCCGCGCGCCGGACGAATGTCCAAGAACGAGTGCGTCTGAGAGGCAGATGGATTACTTATGACGACTGCTGCAGTCACACCGCACTGAGGTGGTACCCGACGCTCAGGTTCGGGTAGTAGCCGTCGATGTAGCTCGAGATGAAGTAGTGATCAGGGTCGGTGGTGCGAGTTCCGTCGGTGTCGAACTGGGGATAGTCGTTGGCCATGAAGACGGCTTGTCCGCCGCCGGGAGTGGAATAGACGACGTCGACCGTCAGGCCGCGCGGGTCCTGGTTGTATGCCGTGACGATCTCGGTCTCGTGGGGCGCGAGCGACTGGCGTGGGCTCTGCATCCACTGTCCGTAGGGGTTGTCGGCGCCTTCGAGATGAATTGTCTGTTCGGTGTCGTTGCTGATCGTCATCGTGATGGTGTTGCCGGTCGTGGGAAGAGTTCCGGCACTGGCGATTCCGCTCAATCCCAAAGTGAGGGCGCCGGCGGCCAGAGCTGTGATTGCGGCAACTACGTAGCGTGGGTTCGTCATCGTCGGTGTCCTTTGTCCGGGTGAGCGTTCGGTTGGCTCTCTCGAAGACAACTATGTCGGAGTGGATCGATGTCGTATGTCCACTTCCGGGACCCTGTGCAGGAGGAACGGTGTGTCCACCGATCGGGGGACACCTACTCCGACACGGAGACAGCTTCGACCTTTCGCTCGCCGGTGACCAGCAGTCCGATCAGTGCGGCGGCCGCGAGAACCATGACGAGTGCGCCGTAGCCACGCGTCGTATCCACCAACCCCACCTTGCCGACCAGGTAGCCGGCCAGCAATGCCGGAAGGCTGTTGGCCAGATATGCGATGACGTAGACGGTGGACAACAACCCCGCGCGTTCGTGGTTCTCGGCCAGCGGCATGACAGTGAGGATG
Source organism: Rhodococcus sp. IEGM 1406 (assembly GCF_030056745.1). Lineage (NCBI taxonomy): Bacteria > Bacillati > Actinomycetota > Actinomycetes > Mycobacteriales > Nocardiaceae > Rhodococcus > Rhodococcus sp. IEGM 1406. The sequence goes on from NZ_JASHKO010000001.1 coordinate 1,422,242, forward strand.
GTTCCCTGGAATCCTGCTCCGAAGCCGATCCCGGCAACAGCCGTACCAACCAGAATCAATACTGCAGAGGATGTTTCAGCACCGATGAGTGTGACGGCCACCCCGAGCACCAAGGCGGTTGTTCCGATCAGCATCACGGTTCGGCCGCCGAGTTTGCGGAAGGTGAGCACCGCTGCGGCTCCGAATCCCGTCAGTGTTGCGACCATGATGGCACCGATGAGGGAGCTGTGAACGTCAAGTGCGTTGCGCGCCAGCGCCGGTCCGAGTGAGAGGTAGAAACCGCCCAGCGCCCAGACCGCGATCAGGCACGGTGCTGTGAGCGCAATCATGGTTCGGGCCTCGCGAGGAACAGCAAGGGTGGGGCGTAGCGACTGCCAGGCTCCGGGGCGTCCGCCCGAAGTCTCGGGAGCGGCCCAAACCCCGAGGATCTCGAGGACGACGAGTACGAGAAGGACCAGGTAGACAGTGCTGGTTGGCCTGGGCAGGTGCTCGCTGATGAGACTCGAACCCACGGCTCCGACGGCAAGCCCCACTGTCGGAGCGACGCTGTTGATGATCGATCCGCGGCCCGGAGTGCGTTCGAGGTCGATCAACGCCGAACCCAAAGCGCTGATTGCAGCGCCGGTGGCAACACCTTGCACGACCCGGGCAATCAGCAGAATGGTCAAACCGTCGGCCGAGGCGAACAGGGCGAGCGAGACCGCCTCCAATGCGAGCGCTCCGAGCAGGACCGGGCGCCTGCCGATGTGATCGGACAGGGATCCGGCGGTCAAGAGCGTGGCGAGCAATGCGAGAGCGTAGATGCCGAACACGAGCGTCGACGCGAGCGAGGAGAATCCCCACAACTGTTGATAGTGCTCGTACAACGGTGTCGGGGTCGCGGAGGCGCCCAGGAACGTAGCGATGATGACGGCGATGAGTGTGAAAGCGGCGCCTCGCCCCAAGCGTGGGCGTGAAGTGCTCTCGGTCGGTGGTGAAATGGTCGTTGTCATTGTCGTAGCGCTTCCCGTGCGGGTGGTGAAGACTTCAAACGCAAATACTTTGCGTTTGGGACGCTACGCCTGGCCGTAGCCTAATGCAACATCTTTGCGTTAGTATTGATTTATGAGTCCGTCCGCAGGTCCGCGCCCCGGTGGCCGCAGTGCGCGCATCCAACAGGCAGTGCATGCGTCGGCGCGTAAGTTGTTGGAACAGCGTGATCGGGCAGAGATCACGGTGCCGATGATCGCAACCGATGCGGGTGTGACCCCGTCGACCATCTATCGGCGGTGGGGCGACATCAACGAAGTCTTTGCCGATGTCTCGATCGAGAGATTGCGACCGGACGCCGACCCGCGTGAAACGGGTTCGCTCCGAGGGGATCTGACGATCTGGGCGCAGGACTATCTGGAGGAGATGTCTGCACCCGTCGGTCGCGCATCGCTGCGAGATGTGCTGATGAGCGACGACCAGACGCACGCACCGGACGGCACGAAGAAGTTCAAGTGCGCCTTTTTCTGTCGGACACAGATCGACGTGATACTAGCTCGTTGGCCGGAAGCTGCTGACGTGGATGGTGATTCGGTAGTGGACCACGTGGTTGCACCGATCATCTACCGAATTCTGTTCGACCTCGAACCGGTCGCGCCGCAGCGAGTTGCGGAATTAGTGGATCAGACACTTGCGCTCGCGGCGCGGGTCGGTGCCGAAGGCTGATCGCTGCGTAGCCGGGCGTGGACGTGCATGTCGTGCCAGCCGTCGGCGTGCCTGGCGGAGCCTCGTCGAACACCTTCTTCGCTGAAGCCTGCTTTGGTGGCGACTCGGCACGATCGTGGGTTGTGGATCGAGTGTGCGAGTTCCAATCGATGAAACCCTACTTCGCGGAATGCCCACTCGGACAGTGCGGTTACAGCCTACGTGTTCCGGCTCTGCCACTCTTCGTTCAGGCGGCGCGCGGATTCCAGAGTTGCGATCGCCTCTTCGGTATCAACTCGCGCGAGGACCAGTGCACTTACTGTGCAGGAGAGAATGATTCGAGTGCGATCCTTCAGGGTGGCGTCTGTCGCGGTCGGAAATGTGGCTTGTAGCCCGCTGCGAATTGCAACGGCAAGTTCTTGCCGATAGGCGCGGATCACGGCTGCCACCGCATCGTCGTGCGCGCCGAGTCCGGCAGCCGTATTGAGAAGTAGGCAACCGCGCCGAGGCGAGTCGGCGGTCATGGTGCCGATCGCGTGCTCAAGCGAGTAAAGGTAGTCGTCGACGGCGTCTGCCCCGGGATTTGTCGTGAGGCCGCGCAGACGTGGCCGGATGACATGTTCGAGGTACATCTGCACGGCGGCGTCGAACAATCCGCGCTTGTTGGTGAACGAGTTGTAGAGACTTGACCGACTCAGCCCCGTCGCGGATTCGAGGTCTCCGAGTGAGGCGCCTTCGTATCCGCGTGCCCAGAAAACGTCCAAAGCGGCAGCGACCACGGCTGTTGTGTCGAATTCTTGTGATCTGCCCATCAAAGCCTCGCTCTTTCTGTATCGTTCGGTCCAGTATATATTGGACCGAACGATACAGAATTCACTCGAAGCAACAGGAGTTCACCGATGAACGTCGCCGGCTACATCTTCGCGGGACTGGCCGCAGCAGTGCACGTATACATTTTTGTCCTCGAATCGATTCTCTGGACGGCACCGAAGACCCGCGCCACGTTCGGCGTGAAGTCCGAGGAAGAGGCGATCACTACGCAGCCGCTCGCCTTCAACCAGGGCTTTTACAACCTTTTCCTGGCGATCGTGTCGGCGGTCGGCATCGTGATTGCGGCGACCGGCTCCGCGTCGGTCGGAATTGCCCTCGTCCTGGCGGGCACAGGATCGATGGTTGCCGCGGGATTGGTGCTGATTCTCTCGTCTCCCGACAAAGCCCGCGCAGCCGTCGTGCAGATGCTTTTCCCAGTTATTGCCGTTGTTCTGCTGGTAATCCACCTGCTCTGAGTGCTCTATCCGCCGCCGAGCACCAGTGATTCGATCAACGCAAAAGCCCCGTTGAGTGCTCCACAATCGAAGGCTTCGGCCAGGGCGTATCCGATGACAAGTTCGTCGGTGCTCGGCGTGCTCGACCAGACTGCGTCGGTCTGTCTGGGATCGGATTCCTCGTTCTTGGAGAAGTGCCCGATCCGCAATCCGTCGCGGGTGAATGCACTGTTCGCGTCGTCGACTGGGGCGAAGTTCAAACTCACGCCGTCGACGAGTGCCGAGACAGAGTACGAGCGACGGGACAGAAACCCTTTGCCGACAGTGAGTTCGACTTCGTCGCCACCGACAGTGAAGAACAAGTCGGCGGCGGCGCGCGTTCCGATGGGTGTGCCTTCGCGGCGCGGGGCATCGACTCGACGCGTCAACAGAGCGTGTGAGTTGCCGTTTCGGACGTCGACGACCCCCGTGTCGACATCGAACGAGATCTCGACTTTTCCGTGAATCGGGTCCATTACGGCGTATTTGACCGTCACTGTGCCTACCCCCTGTAAGTGTGAACTTGGGTCCATAATACGTGGTGGGAGCGTTGTCCAGTATGCCCGAATCCAAAAAAATAGTGCCGAATGACGCGCGTTTGCGGCCAAATGCTTCTACGCTGGGTCTTGGGTTTGTTGCGCATCCCACAACGGTTTTTCCCACGCCAGACGAGGAGCGCCTATGAGGTTGTCGACTACTTGTTCTGTTGCTACGAAGGCTTGATCAAGCCGGAATTGCCTCTGCCGGATGGTGCTCGAGACCCATCCGGCAGAGGCAATTCTGCATCAGTTCGGGCCTTCAGCCGCCGGCGAATTTTTCCGAGGTGCCGAGATCGATCGGCAACGCGATGCCGGTGATCCCGCGCCCGGCCGGCCCCACCAGATAGAACACCGCATCCGCAATCACTTCGGGGTCGACCCACGGGTGGGGCAGCAGATTCAGCTTCGACATGATCGGAGCGGTATCGGCGAGGACAGGATTCTCCAAGTCTGGACGGAACGCACGAACCATCGGTTCGTTGTCGATCATCGTCGTTCGCACATTGCCCGGGTGTACAGAGTTGACCCGAATGTCCGCCCAGCCGAGTTCGTTGGCCAGAGACTTCGCCAACCCCCGAACGGCGTGCTTCGACGCGGAATAGTGTGCGATACCCGGCACGCCTCGAAGCCCGGCCATCGAGCTGATCAACACGATGGATCCACCTCGATTGCCGTTCATGATGTGCGGAATCGACACCTTGGTCGTCAACCAAACGCCGGTGACGTTGATGTCCATCAGCTCGCGGAACTCTTCGGCGCTCAGGTCCCAGGACAATTTCGCCGACGCCGCGATTCCCGCGTTGGCGATCACGATGTCCAGTCGGCCGAGTTTCTCGACTCCGGCGTCGACCGCTGATTTCAGGGCATCGAGGTCGCGAGTGTCCGCGACGGATGCGACGATGCGCCGGCCCTGAGCTTCGACCAGGGCGACGGTCTGGTCGAGGTCGGCTTCGGTGGCCATGTCGTACCCCGCCGTTGCGACCGGCGCGCACAGATCCACCGCGATGATGTCCGCGCCCTCGGACGCGAGCTTGACGGCATGTGCGCGCCCTTGACCGCGCGCCGCTCCGGTGATGAATGCGACCTGACCGTCCAAATTGCCCATCGAACTTCCCCTGCCCGTCTGAATCGTTGAAAACTGGAACGTGTTCATACTGCTACGTTCGGTGCGAGCCAGGCAGGGGAATTCTCTGAATCCTTATCCGCGAAGGAGTTTGGACAACTCGTCCAGTACGCTCGCGTCCTCGATGGTCGACGGGACCGTGTACTCCTCGTTGTCGGCAATCTGCCGCATGGTCTTGCGGAGGATCTTGCCGGAACGAGTCTTCGGTAGTGCAGCGACGACGGTGACGTCCCGGAACGTGGCGACGGCACCGATCTGGTCTCGCACCCGGGCGACCAGTTCCTGTCGGAGTGTTTCGGGATCGATGTCGACGCCGGACTTGAGCACGACGTAGCCGCTGGGGCGTTGCCCCTTGAGTTCGTCGTGAATGCCGATGACCGCGCATTCGGCGACAGCCGGGTGGCCGGCGACGACGGCCTCCATGCATCCGGTCGAAAGGCGATGTCCGGCAACGTTGATCACGTCGTCACTTCGTCCGAGCACGAAGACGTAGTTGTCCTCGTCGATGTATCCGGAGTCGCCGGTGAGGTAATAGCCTTCGAAAGTCGACAGGTAGGACTTCACGTATCGGTCCTCGTCACGCCACAGTCCGGCGAGTGTTCCGGGAGGAAGCGGCAGGCCGATCACGATGTTGCCCTCGGTGCCCGGACCCACGAGTTCGCCCTTGCCGTCGACGATTTCGACGCGGTATCCGGGGCAGGCGACGGTGGGTGAGCCTGCTTTGATCTCCATCGGTTCGAGGCCGCGCAGGTTCGCGCAGATGGCCCAACCGGTTTCGGTCTGCCACCAGTGATCGACCACCGGGCGATCGAGAATCCGAGTAGCCCACTCGTAGGTGTCGGGATCCAAGCGCTCGCCGGCCGCGAACAGTGTGTCGAGCGACGAGATGTCGTACTTGGCAAGCTCTTTTGCATCCGGGTCGGCCTTGCGGACCGCGCGGATCGCTGTCGGAGCGGTGAAGAGTGCCGACACTTTGTATTCGGAAATGATGCGCCAGAATGCACCTGCATCGGGGGTCCCGACGGGCTTGCCTTCGTACATGACCGTCGTAGCTCCGGCGAGCAATGGCCCGTAGACGATGTAGGAGTGGCCGACCACCCAGCCGACGTCTGAGGCGGTCCACCAGACCTGGCCGGGGCTGATGTCGTAGAGATTCTTCATCGTCCACGTCAGGGCAACGGCATGGCCACCGTTGTCCCGGACGACGCCCTTGGGCTTACCGGTCGTTCCCGAGGTGTAGAGGATGTAGAGCGGATCCGTCGCGGCGACCGACACCGGGTCGGCAGGAGTGGCATCAGTGATCAGTTCGTCCCAGTCGAACCAGGCTGCGGCACTTGACTTGTAGTCGGCAGCTACGCCGGGAATCTGCTCGCGATTCTTCACGATCACGGTGTGCGCGGGCGTGGTGGACAGTTGCAGAGCCTTTTCGACCATCGGCAGGTACTCGATTGTTCGTCCGGGTTCGAGGCCGCCGGACGCCGTCACGAGCACCACTGGACCGGCGTCGTCGATACGGGTTGCGAGTTCCTTGGCCGCAAAGCCGCCGAACACCACCGAATGCACCGCGCCGATTCGCGCACACGCGAGCATCGCGATCGCGGCCTCGGGGATCATCGGCATGTAGATGATCACGCGGTCGCCCGCCACCACACCCTGATCTTTCAAGACGCCGGCGAAGAGTGAGACCTGCTCGAGCAATTCGGCGTAGGTGTACGTGGCCTTGGTGGGGACCATCGCGGAGTCGAAGATCAACGCGGTCTGATCGCCGCGACCGTCGCGGACGTGCCGATCGAGGGCATTGAAGCTGGTGTTGAGCGAAGCATCCGGGAACCAGCGATAGATCGGCGCGGCAGAATCGTCGAGAGCCTTCGTGGGGGCGACATCCCAGTCGACGGCCCGCGCAGCGTCGAGCCAGAACTTCTCCGGCTGATCCATGCTCTCGCGATATGCGTCGGCATACGTGGTGTGGGACGCCTGCTCGGAAGAGCTCATCGACGTGTGTCCTCTCGTGAACTTCGCTTACCGGTGACCTGAAACACCTTAGGTCACCGTCAGTGCGGTGCGCCTCAGTAGCGGTGCGGGTACCGTCCCTTTGCGCCGGGCGGGCCTGTCCCGTCGGCCAGTGGCGCGTAGGGGTGGGATAAGCCAGGGACGGAAAGGGGGATCGATGTGACAGGTGCAGCGCAACGCGCAGGCTTCTGGGGAGTCCTCGCTCTGCGTGACTTCCGACTGCTGTGGACCGGCGACGCAGTCAGCGGTATCGGAAACGGTGTCACGACCGTCGTACTGCCGCTGGTCGCGCTTCGCGAACTGGACGCGAGTAGCTTCCAGATCGGTGTGCTGGCATCGGCAGTGTGGTTGCCGTGGTTGATCGTCGGACTACCTGCCGGTGCCTGGATCGACCGGCTGCCACGGCGTCCGATCATGATGATCGCAAACGCTGCGTGCGCGCTGCTCTTCGCGAGCCTCGCGATCGCGGGCCTCCTGGAGGCGATGACATACGGCCACCTGCTCCTGGTCGCGCTGCTCACCGGTACAGCCACGGTCTTCTTCCAGGCGGCCTATCACTCGTATCTCCCCACGGTGCTCGCCGAAGCGGATCTTGTCGAAGGGAACTCGAAGATTCAGGGCGCCGAGGCCGCAACTCGGGTGATCGGCCCAAGCGTCGGTGGGCTGGTGGTTGCAACTGTCGGGCTCGCGGCCGGTCTGGTTGTCGACGCGTTCACGTTCGCCTTCTGCTTCGTATGCATCTGGCTGATTCGTGTGCAGGAGACCGTCCATCGCGGACAGAATCAGCGAGAACCGTTGCGACGGCAGATTGCGCTCGGACTGCGATTCGTTGCCGGTGATCCGTATCTGCGGTCGATCGTCGTCTACGGCACTCTGCTCAATTTCGGTCTCACCGGGTACACCACGATTCAGATCGTGTTCTTGGAAAAGACGGTTGGTGTGGGGGAGTTCGGACTCGGGCTTCTCTTGGCGATTGCCGGGGTGGGCGGAATTGTCGGATCGATGATCGCGCGCCCGCTCGGCCGCAGATTCGGCACTGCCCGAAGCGTTCTCATCTGTCAGTTGGTGACGGGACCGTTCATCCTGTTGGCGCCTCTGACGACATACGGTGCCGGCCTGTTCTGGTTCTGCATCGGCGGCATGGTGATGGTTGCGGGTGTCGTGTCGTGCAACGTGGTGCTCGGCAGTTTCCGTCAAAGTTACTGTCCGCCGGACCGCCTCGGACGAGTAGTGGCAACGAGTATGTTCCTGCTGCACAGCAGCATTCCGCTCGGTGCGCTGACGGCAGGCTACCTCGGCGACGCGGTGGGACCGCGCGGGACGATGTGGATCATGGCCTGCCTGATCGCGCCGTGCGGATTGGTCCTGCTCTTCAGCCCGCTCCGCGGAATCCGCGATCTACCGAGTCGGCCCGCGATCTCACTGCGGTAGAGAATTACTGCGGTAGAGCCGCGGCGGCCTCTTCGCTTCGAATCGCGATGCGAAGTGTCGCGAGCATGAACAGTGACACTGCGAAACCGAAAAGCGCGCCGAACTGGTCCTGCGTGAACAGATAGACCTGCGTCACCAGGAGGCTCACGATGAGGGATGCACGCAGGAGTCTCAGGGCTCGCAGGTACGGGCCGCGGAAGAGGAACCACACTCCCAGAACCACAAGAACTCCGGTTGCGACGGTGGAGATCTGGACCACCAGGTCGGAGACGTCGTCGGCCTCGACGACGTTCTCGGACACCAACGCGTAGATCACCTGGACAATCGCCAGAAGAGCCTGCAGTACGAACAGGGTCAGTACCAGTCGGCGGACGACACGGTGCCGGAGCAGTTCCTCGGCGCGGTGGAAGAACGCGTTGCGGCCACGAGTGATCTTCGATTCGATACCGCCGGTCGGCGGAGTCTGTGAATGCAGGCCGGCTTTGATCGAATCGACGAGGTCGGTGAGGCTGCGGTCTTCGACGCCGTCGAGTACGCGGAGGGCGTGGTTGTACTGGATCTCGTCGAGCTGACCGAGAGCGAGGTCCGAGAGCGCTCGCGCCCCGATGGCGAGCCGATGACGATCATTCATTCCGCGCCGAATCACCACCTCGCGCGCGGCAAGATAGAAGAGAACGAAGACGACGTACATGATCGCGATGGCAGGCTGGTAGAAGTAATCAACGTCGGCGGTGACGAATTTTCCGACCTCGTCGATGAAGAGACCGAACCCGATTCCGCCGACGAGCGTGGCCAGGTCACGCGTGCGAGAGCCTTCGGTGATGGCGGTCGCGACGATGGCGACGGCCATCAGCAATCCGCCCCAGAGAACGTGTGCGATGTGGAGGGCGCCGCCCCCGATCTGGGGATAGCCCGTTGCCGCCAGATAAGCGCGGGTGATCAACACGGTGGCGATGCCCGCGAACAGGAACAATTCGAAACGAGCGAGTGCCGCGCGGTCGTAACTGTGCGGCAGCGTCAGCGCATTCCGGTCCTTCGTCGTCATTGCGGAACTCCCAGGTTTCGATAGCGCGCGATACGGGAGGACTGGCGATCGGTGTCCGACTCTTCGGCAAGCACGAAGAGTTCGTGCGCTATCGCAGCCCCTACCCTCTTGGAGAATTCCACGGGTTCGTCGGCCGCGTCAGGCGTTTCGGGAATGATCGCGTCGATTACGCCGTCTCGAAGCAGATCCAACGAACGAATGCCCTGCGCTGCCGCCATCTCCGGTGCGTGACTGATGTCGCGATGTACGATCGCGCTTGCGCCTTCCGGCGGCAGGGGAGCGAGCCACCCGTTCTGTGCCGCGAGTACCCGATCGGCGGGCAGCAGCGCGAGCGCCCCGCCGCCTGTTCCCTGACCGAGCAACACCGACACTGTCGGGGTCTTCAGCGTCACGAGGTCGGCGATGCAACGGGCGATCTCAGGGGCCAGTCCACGTTCTTCAGCTTCTTTGGACAGCGAGGCGCCCAAAGTGTCGATCACGAGGACCAGCGGGAGTTGTAGTTCTTCGGCAAGTTTCATGCCCCGTCGCGCTTCCCTGAGCGCGGCCGGTCCCATCGTGGTGAGCGCGGATTGGCCACTGCGGTCCTGGCCGAGCAGGATGCACGGAAAGCCTCGGAAGCGGGCGAGCGAGAGCAAGATCGTCTTGTCGGTTTCACCCTGCCCGGTGCCGCTGAGCGGCACCTGCTCAGTTGCGGCATGGCGGAGCAACTGCCGGATGCCGGGTCGATCGGCCCGGCGCGAGAGCATCACCGACTGCCAGGCGGGAACATCGGGAATCTCGGGTGAGGGAATCGGGTCCGTGGCCGCCGGGGCCGGGGGATCGGTGAGCACGCACAACGCTCGATTGACCAGCAGACGGAGGCGGTCGACGGGTACGACGCCGTCGATAACGCCGTTGCGATACAAGTTTTCGGACGTCTGGATACCGTCGGGAAACTTTTCGCCGTACAGCGATTCGTAGACACGGGGTCCGAGGAATCCCACCAGAGCACCGGGTTCCGCGACGGTGATGTGGCCGAGGGATCCCCACGAGGCAAAGACCCCGCCGGTGGTGGGATTGCGCAGGTATACCAGGTAGGGCAGGTGTGCCGCTTTGTGAACAGCCACTGCCGCAGCGATCTTCACCATCTGAACGAAGGCGACGGTGCCCTCCTGCATCCGCGTTCCGCCGGAGGTGGGCGAGGCGAGCAGCGGGAGTTGTTCTGCCGTAGCACGTTCGACGGCGGTCACGATCCGCTCGGCCGCGGCGACTCCGATGGAACCGGCGAGAAAGCTGAATTCACAGGCAATTACCGCGACTCGACGGCCCCGAACCGTACCGACACCGGTGACGACGGACTCGTCCACTCCGCTCTTCTCGCGGGCCTTCGCCAGGTCTTCTGCGTATTTCGGGCCAGGTCCGACGTCGACGGGCGGGGAGTCCCAAGAGACGAAGCTCTCGGAATCGAGTACCGCAGTGAGTAGTTCTTCGGCCGAGATTCGCACAACGTCCTCCAAGTAAGCAGCACCCCGTCCAGGATGAACCTACCTGGACGGGGTGCCGTCGGGATCGCGTGGCGCCAGTTGTGCGCCGGAGAATCAGCGTCCGAACGCCTCTTTCCATGAAACGACCTTGCCGATACGAAGGATGGAGCGCTGGTAGATCTTTGCCGCGATCATCGACAGCGCAGCAGTCACGACCAGCATCAGCAGAATGGTTCCCACGATCTGGAACGGAGAAGCAACACCGGCGGAAATGCGCAGGGGCATGAGGATTGCCGAGAACGGCGGAATCCAACTCAACACGTTGCTCAGGGTTCCTTCTGGATTGCTCACCGAAACGAAAGCCACGCTGACCATCGCCATGACGAGCAGCGCGAGAGGCATCGCGGTGGCGTTGACGTCCTCCTGCCGCGAGACCATGGACCCGGCGGCGGCGTACAGCACGGCGAAGAAGAGGAAGCCGAGAATGAACCACCCGAGAGTGCCGAACAGAACGCCGATTGCGGTGCCCGTCACGGTCAGGACGCCCGTCGCCAGTCCGGTGGCGACGCCCGCGACGGCATAGGCAGCCATCTGCATCAGGCCGACAGCACCGATTCCGAGAACCTTGCCCCACAACAACTGCAGCGGACGAAGAGTGGAGAGCAGCAGCTCGACCACGCGACTGGACTTCTCCTCGACGACGCCCATCGCCACGTACGTTCCGAACAGCAGGATCTGCATGTACAGGAGCACCACAGCAGCGATCGACATCGCTATGCGTTGGCCCTGTTCGGGATCCGGGGGATCGATGGCATCGATGGTGACCACTGCGGTGGACGTGGCTTCGGCGAGCTGTGCCGGATCGATCCCCGCGGCGGAGAGCGCATTCGATTGTGCCTGTTGTGCAACGGAACTCTCGATGACGGCGCGCAGATTCGTGGGCACTTCCTTCTTGGTCACGACAGTGACGCCGCCGCCCGATCCAGCGATCACGGCCACGTCGAGGTCGCCGTCCTTGACCTGGTTACGCGCGGTTCCGTCGTCGGAAACCTCCGTCACCGTCACCGGATTTCCGAGGGTGTCGCCGATGGACACCATCGTGGCACTGAGTGATTGGTTGCCGACCAAGCCGATCTTCGACTTGTCCTCGTCGCCGCCGGAGAAGAGTGAGAAGGCGATGATGCCGCCGACGATCGCGACCAGAATGATGACGTTGCTGATCACAAAACTCTTCTTCGAGATCTGCGTCATGAATTCGCGTCGGGCGACCAACCCGATGGCTCGACCTCCGCTCAACTGGTTGCTCATGCGGCTACTACCTCTCGGAACAGATCGGTCAGTGACGGACGTCGTAGCGTGAACTCGTGCACCGGTCCGGTTTTCAACGCTGCATGCAGGATCTGCTGATCGTCGGCGGTTCCGTCGACGCTCAGGAGCGTTCGACCGTCGAGGTGGCTCAGTGTGGTGACACCGATCAGGTGGTGTGCCCAGCCGACCGGCGCGTCAGGGGCGAAGACTTCGATTCGGCCGTCGCCCTTGCCTCGTAGTTCGTCGACGGTTCCGATCTCTCGCATGCTGCCGCGGCTGATGATGCCCACGCGATCGCACAAGCGCTCCACCAGATCCAGCTGATGGCTGGAGAAGATTACGGGAACACCGGTGCGAGCCTTCTCGACCAACACGTCACTCATGACATCGACCGCTACGGGGTCAAGGCCCGAAAACGGTTCGTCCAGAACGAGTACCGCTGGATCGTGAACCAGCGCGGCCGCGAGCTGCACACGTTGCTGATTACCGAGGGACAGGGAGTCGACGGTGTCCTTGACGCGTTCGGCGATACCCAGACGTTCGGTCCATCGCTCTGTCGCCGCGTGCGCGTCGGCTTTCGAGAGCCCATGTAGCTCGGCCAGATAGGAAAGTTGCGCGCCCACCTTCATCTTGGGGTAGAGGCCGCGTTCCTCCGGCATGTATCCGATAGTGCGACGCACGTCGAGGTCGACGGGTTTGCCGCCGAGGCGAACTTCCCCCGAATCTGCTCCGAGCACACCCAGCGCAATGCGCATCGTGGTCGTCTTGCCGGCGCCGTTGCTGCCGACGAATCCGAAGATCTCGCCTGGTCGCACTTCGAAACTCAGGTTGTCGAGTGCAACGACGTCGCCGTAGCGTTTCGAGATGCCGTCGATCGTGAGGGTGGCTGACATGGGTCCTTCCCATCGGTCGAGTGGTGCGCTTCGGTAATACGGGTCAGAGGTCGAACTCTTCGGAATCAATCGGATCCGGGTCTGGATTGGTCCACGAGAGAATCATCGCGGGCGTGCACGCGCCGATCAGCATTGCAGTCAGTGCCAATAAACCTCCCGAGTAAGGCAGTCTCTCTACATTCCACTGCACCGACGAGGTGAAAATGAGGAAAATGGCGACAATGAAGACCAACGATTGAGTCACGCTCAACCCGACGGAACGGGCGTCGTTGCGTTGCTGGATCTCCCATTCGTCCAGAGCATGCCGCGGCGCATCCCCTTGCCTGCCCGACACGATTTGAAGTGAAGACCACGTCGGTAGGAACAACAGGGTGAGGACCGGCCACGCCACCGCGAACAGGGGGTTGAACAGGCACGCTATGCCGATGGCAACCATCGTGGCGAACAGGACTCCGAGGGCGATGACGAGCATCCGCCGACGTCGACGGGTTCGCCAATTCGGGAGCCAATGTCGGAACGTCTCCTCGTTCTGCAGGAACCGCCGAGTGCGGTGGGCCTGGTAGCGGTCGATCAGATTTGATTCAGGCACTGGGCTTTTCACTCCCCTCGGTAGTGCGGTCAGATCGGTAGACCTCCGTCGACGGTGCATTCCGGTAGACCTCCGTCGACGGTGCATTCCGGTAGACCTCCGTCGACAGCGGCCCGAACTCCGTCCGGGAGAACACCGCTTCGACCGGAAGGTCGAACACCCAGCAGATCCTGAACGCGAGATCCAGGCTGGGGTAGTGATCGCCGCGTTCGAGCGCCCCCACCGTCTGCGGGTTGACGTCGACGAGTTGTGCAAGCTGGGCCCGACTCATCTTCCGCTCGGCGCGAAGCACTCCGATGCGATTGAAGATGGGGAGCGCGTCTCCCCGTCGGACTGGGCTCATGCATCAAAGTGTTGTAAAAACCCAACAGTTTGTCAACATGAACCGCGAAGATGTCGTTTCTGGGTGGTGTCGGCGGATAGGGTTCGGGCAACAGAAAGGGCGTCGCATGGTGGTCGAAAAGTTGGTGCTCGAGAAGTCCTGCCTCGTCGTGCAGGTGCGCGAGGACGGTAGCTACAGCGTGGGACCGCAAGGGCGTGAAGTGGTCTGGCGCGATGCGATGGAAAAAGGTGCCGTCATCGGTATCGGTCAGCACACTCCAGGGGACGTTGAGGGTGAATCGTGGTGGGTCGTGTACGGCCAGTCGGACGCCGGGGCAGACGTCACCGTTCGACTCGAGGATGGATCGCACGTGCCGGTGGGCCGTATCGGTGAGATTTTCGCCAGCGAATGGGTGAGTACCCCGCAGCAGGCCTTGCTGTATCGGTCCGATCGCCCGGTTGAGTCGCAGCCCACCAATCTCTCTGTGCTGTTCGCCAGGCCGAAGTTCATGCCCAAAGCGGCGTTTCCGGAGAATGATCGCTTGTAGTTGCAGCGAGCTGGCGTCGGGAGGCTGGCGGCCATCTTCTCGAAACATTACGGTACGTACTGTACTGTTTGGGAATGACAACTTGGCCGAACGACCTCGCAGTAGTGCAAGTGCGCGTAGCGCGACCCACCGACAGGCTCGACGACGTGATTGCGTTCTATCGCGACTGTCTGGGATTGCCCGAGCTCTACCGGTTCTCCGGTCATGCCGGGTACGACGGAATCATGCTGGGGCTGCCGGATTCGAACTATCACCTCGAATTCACGACCCACGAAGACGGAAGCCCGTGCCCGGCGCCGACGCAGGACAACCTGTTGGTGCTCTACTTCGCCGGCGAATCGGCGATGTACGAGGTAGTTCAGCGGTTGGGTGAAGCAGGGCACGAACCCGTTGGCGCCGAGAATCCGTACTGGGAGGAGAATGCGGGGATGACTTTCGAAGATCCCGACGGCTGGCGTCTGGTGCTCATGCCGCGACCGGTGCTGTAGATGGTGCGCGCCCGCGACGAGCGGATCGACGACGCCGTACTGGCGGCAACCCTGGAGTTGTTGGGGGAGAACGGTTATGCGGAGCTGTCGATCGGTTCGGTGGCGACGAGAGCTGGCGTGCACCGGCCCGCCATCTACCGGAGATGGCCGTCGAAGCGGCATCTGGTGGTCGACGTCGTCGTGGCGCACATCGGCACTGATCCAACGCCGGACACCGGCGATCTCAGGGCAGACCTGGTCGCCGGCATCACGACATTGGTTGTGGGGCTGAGTGAAACGGTAGTTGGGCGGATCCTGCCCGCGTTGGTCGCGGATCTGGCGGCGGACCCGGAATTGGCGCGGGATTTCCAGTCGGCATTCTTTCAGCCACGACGCGATTCCACTGCGGCAGTGCTGGAATCGGCGCGGCTACGCGGCGACATTCGGAGCGACTTCGACCTGGACTTCGTCCTGGATGCCCTGGCGTCGCCGATCTATTACCGAGCGTTGTTCCGTCACTTACCGTTGGACGCGCTCCTGGCCGAGCAGTCCGTCGATTCCGTGCTGCTGACGTTGACTCCCCACGAAAATTTCTGAAGCCGTTTCGATTCAGTTCAATTCGACTGGATCGGGTCCGACACGGCTGTCGGTGTTCAGCGCTGCGATGGCAGCTGACTCGTCGGTATCGAGTGCGAAGTCGAAGATTGCGGCGTTGTCGCGCATGCGGGCAGGTGTCACCGACTTCGACAGAACGGTGTGTCCCTGTTCGAGATGCCAGCGCAGAATGATCTGCGCTGGGCTCTTTCCGTGTGCTGCAGCGATTTTCCCGATGGTCGGGTCGTCGAGGATAGTTCCCTGTCCCAGTGGGCTCCATGCCTCGATTTCGATGCCGCGACTTCGCGCGTATTCCCGTGACGCGTGCTGTTGCAGTCTGGGGTGCAATTCGATCTGGTTGACGGCCGGGGTGATCGAGCTGTGCTCGGCCAGCAGTTCGAGGTGCTCGGGCAGGAAGTTGGACACGCCGATCGCACGGGCACGGCCGGAGGCGAGGATCTCCTCGAAAGCGGCCCACGTCTCCACGAACAGGCCCTTTGCCGGTGCCGGCCAGTGGATCAGATACAGGTCGACGAAGTCGAGGCCGAGCTTGTCGAGGCTCGTGTCGAACGCGGCGAGCGCTCGGTCGTGGCCCTGATCGTCATTCCACAACTTGGTGGTGACAAAAAGCTCTGACCTCGGAACACCCGAACTAGCGATGGCGCGGCCGACACCGGCTTCGTTTCCGTAGATTGCGGCCGTGTCGATGTGGCGGTAGCCGATCTCGAGAGCGGTGGCAGTGACCTCTTCGGTCTGTGCGTCCGGTACCTGGAAAACGCCGTACCCGAGTTGCGGGATGGTGATCGGTTCGCCGGTGGTTCCGTGAGTCAGTGTGCGGTCGGGGATCGACAACATTGAAGAGCGCCTTTCAAGACTGGGTGTGGCGGTTCGACGGGCGATCGTGTCGCCCGTGCCCACCTATGCCGCGCATGCAACTATTGCGTGCGCCTGATAAATAGTTGCACACGCGGGTTGTCTGCGCAAGCAGAGTCGGTTGGCTACTCCTCGAAGAGCTGTCCGTTCTCCATTCGCCACCGGCGCGTGCTTCGGGTGGACTGCAGCATGCGTCGATCGTGAGTGACCAGGAGGAGGGTCCCTTCGAAGGATTCCATCGCCTGCTCGAGCTGTTCGATCGCCGGAAGGTCGAGATGGTTCGTCGGCTCGTCCAGTACCAGTAGGTTCACGCCGCGAGCTTGGAGCAAAGCAAGTGCAGCCCTTGTTCTTTCGCCGGGGGACAATGAAGCGGCAGATCGGAGTACGTGGTGTCCGCGCAGGCCGAACTTGGCGAGCAGAGTACGGACATCGGCATCGGGCCAGTCCGGAACCTGAGCGCCGAAGGCCTCCACGACTGGTTGATCACCTTCGAACAATCCACGCGCCTGATCGATCTCACCGATCGCGACACCGGAGCCCAGCGACGCGATGCCCTCGTCCGGGACGAGTTTGCCGAGCAGGACGTTCAGGAGGGTGGTCTTGCCGGCTCCGTTCGCGCCCGTGACGAGGATTCGATCGCCCCAGTCGATCTGTGTCGTGACCGGACCGAACGTGAACTGACCGCGAGTTACCTTGGCACCATTCGTGGTTGCGACAACGGATCCGGACCGCGGAGCTGCTGCGATCTCCATGCGAAGTTCCCACTCCTTGCGCGGT
The DNA here is from genome assembly GCF_030056745.1 of Rhodococcus sp. IEGM 1406. NCBI lineage: Bacteria > Bacillati > Actinomycetota > Actinomycetes > Mycobacteriales > Nocardiaceae > Rhodococcus > Rhodococcus sp. IEGM 1406. Next base: position 1,439,201 of record NZ_JASHKO010000001.1, read on the forward strand.
TCCTCGACCACTTCGAGTCGCTCGATGCGACGTTGGGTCTGGCGTGCCTTCGCGGCTTGCTTCTCCGTCGACTCGGTCCGCAATCCGCGTCCGATCTTGTCGTTGTCCTTGGCCTTACGACGCGCATTGCGGACGCCGTGTTCCATCCAGTTGCGCTGCATCTGTGCGCGATCTTCGAGATCGGAGCGGGTGCCTGCGTATTCCTCGAACGCCTCGCGTGCGTGCTGGCGGGCGATCTCGCGTTCGGCGAGGTACGACTCGTAGCCGCCGTCGTAAACGGCGATGTCCTGTTGTGCCAGATCGAGTTCCACGATCCCCGTGACGGTGCGCGAGAGGAACTCGCGATCGTGGCTCACGACAACCAGCGCCGCTCGGGTCTCGGCGACAAATCGCTCCAACTGCTCGAGACCCCGCAGGTCGAGATCGTTGGTGGGTTCGTCCAACAGGAGAATGTCGTAGCGCGAGAGCAACAGCGACGCGAGCCCGGCGCGTGCGGCCTGACCGCCGGACAACGCCGTCATGTGAGCATCGAGCGGAACTCCGAGCCCGAGTTCTTCGACCACCTTCTCAGCGCGCTCGAACAGATCGGCGCCGCCGAGAGCCAGCCAGCGTTCGAGAGCCGGAGAGTACAGATCCTCCTCCGCTTCAGCCAGGGTTTCGGCCGCGGCGTTCATGACCGCCTCGGCGTGCGCGACGCCGGTGCGTCGGCCGAGGAACTCGAGGACGGTCTCGCCTTCGATGCGGTCGGGTTCCTGCGCGAGATAGCCCACCGCAGCGTCTGGCGGGCTGAGGATGATCGAACCTTCGACGTCGGCAGTTCCGATTCCCGCCAGTGCAGTGAGAAGCGTCGACTTGCCGGCGCCGTTCGCGCCGACGAGGCCGATGACGTCGCCGGGCGCGATGGTGAGATCGAGGTCGGAGAACAGAGTGCGTTCTCCCCGGGAGGCAGAGAGGCCGCTGATGCGCAGTGTTGCAGTCACCTGAGAAGTATCCCCGGAGCTGTGCGCCTGTGTTAATCGGTGCTGTGCGCCTTTATTAACCGCGGGCGGTTAATAAAGGCGCACAGCAGTCAGTCACGGACCAGGTGGTACCAGCACGGATGTGCCGCACGGACCGGAAGTGGCGATTCACTCACGTCGGCAGCCGTACTCGAGGCCATCGACCAACCGTCGAATACTCGCATGACGTCCTCCTCGGAGACGCCATGTGGCATCGGCCAACGGTGACCTGGCCCGAATGCGAACATCACCATGGACGCCCCGGGTGCGGTGATCGCGTTGACCGACCTCCCGTAGTCGCGTCGTTGATGATCGGTGAGCCCGTGAAAGCAGCCGATGTCGAGCACCAGCATGTGCCCGCCGTCGACAGCAATGTGCAGGTCTGCCGCGTCCTCGTGGAGGAACCGGACGTCGACGTGTGCTTCACGCGCGTGAATGCGCGCTTTGTCCAGCGGTTCCTGTTCGGCGTCGACGCCGGTGACGTGCCACCCGCGTTGCGCCAGCTCGATGGAATGGCGTCCGGTGCCGCAACCGATATCGAGTGCACGGCCACCTTCAGGGAGGGGAATCGCATCCAGAAGGCCGGACAGTTGAGCGTCGAAGCCGTGACCGGTGTGCTCCCAGGGAGTGACGCCGACCTTGTATGCGAGACGATATCCGAGATTCATCGCTCTCTCTTTTCTCGAGGCGATTCGATTACTTGTATTCCAAGGTAGACCGGCATTTCGGGTGCGACAAGGGTGCGAAGAGGAGGTTCGGTGGGGAATGCCTCCTGGCGCCCGTGCGTTGGATCCACATATGACCGAGACCAACGATGTGACCTCTGTACCGACCATTGTTCTGAACGACGGTAAGACGATCCCCGCACTGGGATTCGGTGTGTTCCAGGTTCCGGACGACGAGACGCAGGAAGCCGTCTCCACCGCCCTGAAGACCGGCTACCGCAGTATCGACACCGCCAAGATCTACGGCAACGAGGTGGGCGTCGGCCGCGCGATCGCCGAATCCGGCATCGCCCGCGAAGACCTGTACATCACGACAAAACTGTGGAACGACGATCAGGGCTACGACTCGACGCTTGCCGCCTTCGACGCCAGCCTCGACAAGTTGGGTCTCGACTACCTCGATCTGTACCTGATCCACTGGCCGGTTCCGTCCAAGGACCTGTACGTCGAGACCTTCAAGGCATTCCAGAAGCTCAAGGCGGACGGACGGGTTCGATCCATCGGCGTCTCCAACTTCACCATCGAGAACCTCGAGCGTGTCATCGGTGAAACCGGTGAGGTGCCGGTCCTCAACCAGATCGAGCTTCACCCCAAGTTCAACCAAGCCGAACTGCGCGCCTTCCACACCGGCAAGGGAATCGCGACGGAAGCGTGGAGCCCGCTCGGCCAGGGAACTGTTCTCGGTGACCCCGTCATCACCGCTATCGCCGACGCTCATGGCGTCACCGCGGCTCAGGTGATCATTCGCTGGCACCTGCAGATCGGAAACGTGGTGATTCCGAAGTCGGTGACCCCCGAACGTATCGCCGCAAACTTCGATGTCTTCGGATTCGAACTGACGCCGGAACAGATCAACGCGATCGGTGTGGTCGACGACCCGGCCGGCCGCATCGGCCCCGACCCGGTCACGCTCGGCAGCTAGAACTTCCGGTAGACCCACAAACGGCACTCCCGCAATCGCGGGAGTGCCGTTCTGTCGTGCGAGGTCAGTTCAGGTGCGTGCGATGTTCTGCAGTGAATGCGATGTGCTCGTCCGCGCGTCCGGTGCGGAGCTTCTCGACCCACTCGGGATCGGCGAGCAGCGCGCGTCCGATGGCAACCATGTCGAATTCACCCCTATCGTACTGAGCTTCGAGACGCTCCAGCCCCGTGACAGCCGATGCGGCGTCGCCGGTGAATGCCGTCGTGAACACGGAGTCGAGTCCGACCGAGCCGACGGTGATGGTCGGCAACCCGGTCAGCTTCTTCGTCCAGCCGGCGAGGCCGAGCTTGCCGTCTTCACCGTCGAGTTCAGCGAACGCCGGTTCCCAGTGGCGCCTCGTCGACGGATGCAGAACGTCGACGCCGGCGTCGACCAGGGGAGTGAGGATGCGGCCGAGTTCAGCCGGGCTCTGGGCGATACGAGCGTCGTAGTGGCCGGACTTCCACTGCGAGAATCGGTAGACGATCGCGAACTCGTTTCCGACAGCCTCTCGGATTGCGGCGACGACCTCGGCCGGGAAACGGGTGCGGGCTTCCAGTGATCCGCCGTATTCATCGGTGCGGACATTGGTTCCGGCCCACAGGAATTCGTCGAGCAGGTAGCCGTGCGCTCCGTGCAACTCGAGCCCGTCGAAACCGGTGTTCTTCGCGTTGAGTGCGGCGTCGACCCACGACTGCTTCAAGGTGTCGAGATCCGAGGTGGTGAATTCTCGTCCCAGACGGGTGCCGTCCAGCGCCAGGCCGGAGGGGCTGACGGTCTCGACCTCGGGGTTCAGACGCGAGTTTTCGCCGCGCTCGACTCCGAGGTGCCACAGCTGAGGAATGATCGATCCACCCTCGGCGTGCACGGCGTCGACTACCGACTTCCAGCCGCCCAGGCTCGAATCACCGTAGATGCGCGGTACGCGGGTGTGCGGGCCGGCTGCCGGGTCCGGGATATAGGTGCCTTCCGTGATGATCAGGCCGACCCCGCCCGCTGCGCGACGACGGTAGTACTCGGCCACGTCGGCGCCGGGGATTCCGTCAGGAGAGAAGGCGCGAGTCATCGGGGCCATCGCAAAACGGTTGCGCAACGAGAGTGATTTGACCTCGAAAGGCTCGAAGAGGCCGCGCAACGCGGGGGCCTCGGGTGCTGTCGATGTGTCGGGAAGAGTCACGGGTTTGTTCAACGCGGCGGACCCTTGACCTATTCCGCCGCCTGACTTTATCTCACCGAAATCTGCAAAAGGTTGCGTACGTTCGGTTTTCGATTGATGTCCACGTCGACCAACTTAGTTTGTGCATTAACTATTAACATGCGATATGGTCGTGCGGAAAGTTCTTGAGGGTGGTATCGAGCACGAAAGAGGACGCGCGAGCATGACAACAACGGTGCCGGACGAGCGGACCGGAGAGCTGGAGCCGATTCCGGAGCGGCCGTACCCGAAGCGTCGTGATCCCAAGGGGTCGTGGATGTTCGACATGATCAAGACCACCGATCACAAGAAGATCGGGATCATGTACATGATCACGGCTTTCGTGTTCTTCTTGATCGGCGGCCTGATGGCCCTGTTCATGCGTGCGGAACTGGCTGTCCCCGGGATGCAGTTCCTCTCGAACGAGCAGTTCAACCAGTTGTTCACCATGCACGGCACGATCATGTTGCTGCTGTACGCGACGCCCGTCGTTTTCGGCTTCGCGAACTACATACTTCCGCTGCAAATCGGTGCCCCGGACGTGGCCTTCCCGCGCTTGAACGCATTCGGCTTCTGGCTCTTCACTTTTGGTGGTTTGATCGTACTCGGCGGATTCCTCACGCCGGGCGGCGCTGCCGACTTCGGTTGGACTGCGTACACCCCGCTGTCGGGTGCGGTGCACAGCCCCGGCGTCGGAGCCGACCTGTGGGTCTTCGGACTGACAGTAGGCGGTCTCGGCACTATTCTCGGTGCGGTCAACATGATCACCACGGTGATCTGTTTGCGCGCACCAGGCATGACGATGTTCCGGATGTCGATCTTCACCTGGAATATCTTCATCACCAGCATCCTGATCTTGATGGCGTTCCCGCTACTGACCGCCGCATTCATGGGACTGTTCGTCGACCGCCATCTCGGTGGACACATCTTCGACCCAGCGTCAGGTGGAGTTCTGTTGTGGCAGCACCTGTTCTGGTTCTTCGGGCACCCCGAGGTGTATATCATTGCGCTGCCGTTCTTCGGCATCGTCTCGGAGATCTTCCCGGTCTTCAGCCGTAAGCCGATCTTCGGATACACCGGTTTGGTTTACGCGACACTGGCGATCTCAGCTCTGTCCATCGCGGTGTGGGCTCACCACATGTATGCGACGGGTGCTGTTCTCCTGCCCTACTTCTCGTTCATGACGTTCCTGATCGCCGTGCCGACAGGTGTGAAGATCTTCAACTGGATCGGCACGATGTGGAAGGGGCAGTTGACCTTCGAATCGCCGATGCTGTTCTCGGTCGGCTTCCTGATCACCTTCCTCTTCGGTGGTCTGTCGGGCGTTATTCTCGCGAGTCCGCCGATCGACTTCCACGTCACCGACACGTATTTTGTTGTCGCCCACTTCCACTACGTGGTCTTCGGTACGGTCGTGTTCGCCACGTACGCCGGTATCTACTTCTGGTTCCCGAAGATGACCGGTCGCATGATGGACGAGCGCCTCGGCAAGTGGCACTTCTGGACCACGTTCGTCGGCTTCCACGGCACTTTCCTCGTCCAGCACTGGCTCGGTGGCGAAGGTATGCCCCGTCGTTACGCCGACTACCTGCCCTCGGACGGATTCACGGTGCTGAACTCGGTGTCCACGATCTTCGCCTTCGTGCTCGGCGCGTCGACACTGCCGTTCATCTGGAACGTTTTCAAGAGTTACCGCTACGGCGAGGTGGTCACCGTCGACGATCCGTGGGGTTACGGAAACTCGCTGGAGTGGGCGACCACCTGCCCACCGCCGCGTCACAACTTCACCGAGTTGCCGCGCATCCGTAGCGAGCGTCCGGCGTTCGAGCTGCACTACCCGCACATGGTGGAGCGAATGAGGGCGGAAGCGCACGTGGGCCTCACCGGGCAACCCACGTCGACGTTGGAGAAGAGTGACGATCGTCGCCAGATTGATTAGTGCGATAATAGTTACTGCACTAATCAATCTGGTAACATCGGATTCATGACGACGAAGGCTCCGCAGACGCAGATGGACGATCCGCTGGCTCTCGACCGGCAGGTGTGTTTTGCACTTGCGGTCGCGAACCGGGCAGTCCTGTCCGTCTACCGGCCACTGCTCGAGCCGATGGGCCTCACACATCCCCAGTATCTGGTGATGCTTGCCCTGTGGGGGAAGTCGCCGATGGCGGTCAAGGAAATCGGGCAGGCATTGCAGCTCGATTCGCCGACACTCTCGCCGCTCCTCAAGCGACTCGAGGCGTCCGGGTTGATCACGCGAACCCGTAGCCGCGCCGACGAACGTCAACTCGACGTCGACCTCACCGAAGCCGGTGTGGCACTGCGTGACGAGGCGGAGAAGATCCCGCCGGCGGTTGTCGCGAAGCTCGGCGTCAGCCTCGCCGAACTCGAAGAACTCCACAACGTTCTGACGCGGGTCAACGAGGCCGCGCTCCGCGCCGGCGCTTTGGACCAATGAGAGAAATGTGATGACCACATCTGAAAGAAACGTGACGACTGCGTCAAGACCGATGCGTACCGAACAGGTGACTTCCGTGACTTCCAAAAACCAACGCACGAGCCCGAATCCCCTTCAGTGGTTGGGTTATTCAGTCGGGCGCAAGTTGCCCGATTCGATGCAGGACTGGGTGCGAAACGACCTGATCGGTGACTGGGCTGTGCCACGTCACCTGATCCGCAGCATGGTGCCGTTCATTCCCGTCTTCGCGGCCTTCATGCTCTTCCCCGGGCCGTGGGCCCTGCGGGCGTCGATGGTGCTGCTCGGAGTGCTTCTGGCGCTGTTCTATTCGGTCTCCTACATGGCTCAGAACAGGTCGCGTCGCCTCGAGCGTCACGGTTTGCCTTCCGACCTCGAGAACCCGAAGAAGATCTCGCGCCACGACGCCGAGAAGGCCGCCTACGAGAAGTTGCACGGCGGCCCCGCGACCTAGACGCTTCGGTCAGATGCCGTGAAGGGCGCTGCCGCCGTTCATCTCGCAGACGCCCTGCTCCATGGCCGCCGAGAAACCACCTTCAGGGTCGGTCGAGCGAAGAGCCGATTCGACGTCCTGCTCTACCAGGTATCCGTTGATTGCGATCGCCGCGGTTGAACCTGCAGCCGCAGCATTGATTACCTGTGCGCGAGGGTCGACGACGTTGCCGGCGCCCCAGATACCGGGAACACTGGTGGCGCCGGAATGATCGACAGCCACGAATCCCGTGGGGCTGGCTTTGCAGCCGAGTCGCGTCAGATGTGCGTCGTTCGGAACGAAACGCGGCGCAACGAACAGTGCTGAGCGCGCAACCAGTTGGCCGTTGTCGAGTTCGACGGCTTTCAGTTTGCTTTTCTCGCAGACCAATCCAGATACCGATCCGTCGGCAACCGTCACTCCTCGGGCAGCCAGTCGCGCGCGTTCGTCGGGGGTGAGCGAGATCTTGTCGGGGAAGAACGTCACATCCGACGACCACTGTCGGAGTAGAAACGCCTGGTGAAGTGACATCTCGCGAGCGTCGCCGCCGAGAACGCCGATCGGTTGGTCGCTGATCTCGTACGCATGGCAGTACGGGCAATGGAGCACGCTTTGCCCCCAAAGCTCCTGGATTCCTGGTATTTCCGGGAGTGAATCCCGTAGGCCGGTGGCAACCAGCACAGTGCGAGTTTCGAGCGTCGTGCCTCCCGACAGTTCGACGACAAAGCCGGGTTCGATACCGCGCCAGGAGATGTCGACTACGTCGTCGCGTTTGAATTCGACTCCGTACGTCTGTAATTCGCTGCGTCCGACGGCGAGCAACTCACCTGGCGCCATGCCGTCTCGCGAGAGGAAGCCGTGCATGTGTGCTGCCGGTGTGTTGCGCGGTTTGCCGGAATCGATGACGGCGACCGAGCGCCGAGCACGACCCAACACCAGGGCTGCACTGAGTCCGGCGGCGCCACCGCCGACGATCACGGCGTCGAGGATCTCTGTTTCAGTGTGTGTTCGCATGAGCACAGATTGCTCGCGGAGGAGGTTCGTCAGCAACTAATGTTGCCATTTCTGGGAATCGTCGTCAGACTCGGCACCATGAATGTCAACGGTCCGCACATCGATGCCGCCATCTCGCAGATCGGCGCGCGCCTCAAACGCATTCGTACACAGAGGAACGTCACGCTCACAGCGCTGTCCGAGTCCACCGGTATTTCGAAGAGCACCCTGTCGAGGCTCGAAGCGGGGGAGCGTCGACCCAGTCTGGAGTTGCTGCTTCCGATCGCGCTTGCCCACCAAGTGCCGTTGGACCAACTGGTTGCGGCACCACAGGTCGCCGATCCACGTATCCAGAGTGCGCCTCGAAGCGTCAGTGGGCGAACGGTATTGCCGCTGACTCGGCAACCCGGTGGGCTGCAGGCATTCAAGATGACCATCCCGGCAAGCCAGACGGACCCCGACCCGCAAGTGCACGACGGCTACGAATGGCTGTACGTCTTGTCGGGGAGGTTGCGGTTGGTGTTGGCCGATCACGACATCGTGATGGGTACGGGTGAAGCTGCTGAATTCGACACCCGAAACCCGCATTGGTTCGGTAGTGACGGCGGCGGCCCGGTCGAGGTACTGAGTCTGTTCGGCCCCCAAGGAGAACGCATCCACGTACGGGCCAAGCCTTCGCCGAAGTGATGGCCAGTCATACTTTCATTCGATGCTGCCGGAAGCGAAGAGGACAGTGAGGATCCGTGCGAATCGAAATTGACGACCTGAGTCGGGATGTGGTCCGTGCTCTACTAACCGAACATCTCGCCGACATGCATGCGACCTCGCCCGCGGACAGCGTTCACGCGCTGGACATCACCGGGCTGACGGATAGCTCCGTGACCATGTGGACGCTGTGGAGCGAAGGTGACGATCTACTCGGTTGTGTTGCACTCAAGGAACGGTCGTCGACCGGTGGCGAGATCAAGTCGATGCGAACCTCATCGGTAGCTCGAGGGCGTGGCGTGGGTACGCGACTTCTTCAACACGTCGTGGACGAGTCGAGACAACGAGGTTACCGGCAACTCGAATTGGAGACCGGCACACAGGACTTCTTCGATCCGGCACGCCGACTGTATGCGAGATTCGGGTTCGTCCCGTCTCCACCGTTCGGAAACTACCGCGAAGATCCGAACAGTGCATTCTTCGTTCTCACCCTGTGAGCAGCTCTCATTCGGTGAACATTCTGGCAGTTATTCGTCGTACTGCGCTCTCGGAGTTCATGATTGCGGTGTCGAGCACGAGCCGTTCCGTGGTCCACGGCTCGTAGTCTCGATCCAGGATTTCCTGCCACGTAGGTAGTACAAGATCCGGGATGTCGACGACTCGCCGTTCTGCGCGTCTGCGATGCTCGTCGGGATCCGAACAGATGACTTCGACACTGAGCAAGCGCGCCGAATTATGTTGTGCGGTAGCGGACCAGGCGTTTCGTGTCGCCTCGACTGGGTTGACGCATTCGACCACGACCGAGAGTCCCAGTCGCAATTGTTCGGCGGCGAGCGCGTACCCGGTGATGTATCCGGCGGTCCCGGATACATCAGCGATACCGCTGCGGATCAGCGACTGTTCGATGGTATCGATCCGCACGTAGGGGATCTTGTGATGCTGAGCAAGCACCCGCGCGATCGTCGATTTGCCGGTGGCCGGCAAACCACCGATCACGACCAGTGCCGCGTCGGCCGACGGCTGGGGGTTGTGTACGGCATCCACCATCCCCGCAATGTACGGGGCGTCGTCGATTCACATCGACTCGCCCCGTACTCCTCTCAGTTCGAGGTCGCGAACTCTCGTGCTTCGAACGCCAGGTCGTCGGCGGCGGATTCCATCCGTGCCGTCGCACGGTTGGGTGCTGTCAGCACGGCGACAATCGGAACTGCCAACGCCAGCAGGCCGAGAACGAAGACGGGGAAGAGGAATGAGAACACTTCGAGTCCCTGCGGCGCCGGGGCTGCCGCGTCGTGAACAACCTCGACTGCGGCCATTCCGGTGTAGTGCATACCGACGACGGCGATGCCCATGATGATTCCGGCGACAAAACGCAGAATCGTGGACTCGAGCACCATGGTGAACCACAGTGCAGCGGTTCCGGCGACGACTGCGATGAGAACCGACAATGCAACGAAGAGCAGGTCGTAGTGGATCTCACCCTGAAAGCGCAAGGCGCGCATGCCGGTGTAATGCATGATGTTCACGGCGAGACCGGTCACCACGCCGCCGATCAGAAGCCGCGTCCAGCGGAATTCGGTCCCGATGATCAGCAGACCGACAAAAACAGCACCTACTGAGATTATCGCGGAGATCACGGTCCATCCGAGGTTGTATCGAATGGGACTGCCGGGGACTGCGAAGCCGAGCATGGCGATGAAGTGCATCAGCCAGATGGCGACACCACCGATCGACAGGGCAGCCATGGCTAGCCATCGCATGCGTGTGGCGGTTGTCGTCGCCGACGCTGAATGCCTGGTGCACGCCAGGCCGACTACCGACCCGACCACGGACACGACGTAGGCGAGCCCGAGCAGCCAGATTCCCATCGAGAAATGGTGCATTTCATCCGACATGCCAGTTCCTTTCGGCGACGATTCGCATCTGGTGATTCATCTAGACGACTGCTTCAGCTGCAAGTCGTTCGAGGGAGTACTCGGTGACGGCGATCAGCGCGCGTTTGGCCGATTCGCGGTTTCGGGCGTCGATCTCGATCATGGGAACGCGGTTGGGTAGCGCCAATGCCTGCCGGAGATCGCTCGCCGAATGGATTGGTGCGCCGTCGAAACGGTTGACCGCCACAATGAACGGGAGCCCTCGCGCCTCGAAGAAGTCGACTGCAGCGAAGCTGTCTTCCAGACGGCGCGTGTCGACCAGAATGACCGCACCGATCGCACCGGTGATCAAGTCGTCCCACATGAACCAGAAGCGGCGCTGTCCCGGGGTTCCGAACAGATAGAGGACCAGGTCGTCGGCGAGAGTGATGCGCCCGAAGTCCATCGCGACCGTCGTGGTGCTCTTGTCGGGAGTGGAACCGAGATTGTCGATACCGTCGCTGGCGTCGGTGACCATTGCCTCCGTGCGAAGGGGGACGATTTCGGAGACGGTCCCCACAAGCGTTGTCTTGCCAACACCGAAACCCCCGGCGATCACGATTTTTGTCGATTTCACGCGAGACGATGAGTCAGAGTGCCCGAAGTCCACTGAGGGTCCTTTCGATCAGTTCGCGTCGCTCGACTCGAGATGCGTCGCTTCGCAGAGTGGCATGTATTTCCAGTGATCCGGCTACTACGAGGTCGGCAACCAGTACCCGCACGACTCCGATCGGAACACCGAGGTGGGCAGCGATCTCGGCAATCGAGATCCGCTGCTCGCAGAGTGCGACGATCGATGCACGAATATCCTGCGGTGCAAGATTGTTCGAGACCACGTCCTCGATCGTCGCGATGATCGCTTCGAGCGGGAGGTCGATGGACGGCAGGGTCCGACCTTCGGTGAGCGCGTACGGCCGGACCAAGCTGGGTTCGGCGTCGTCGTACTCGGATTGATGGTGAGGCATCGAACTCAAATACCCTGCGACGTTCGCGGGGCAATGTCCATCGTGGTCCCGACGCGATCGACGAGAGTCGCCATTTCGTAACCGATCTGGCCGATGTCGCATCCGGCGACAGCGAGGGCGGCAAGGTAAGCGCCGCTACCGACGCCCATGAGAAGCAGGTAGCCGTTCTCCATCTCGACGACGGACTGCATGACGGCCCCACCGTCGAAGAGGCGTGACGCCCCCGCGGACAGGCTGGCGAGTCCGGAAGTGACAGCGGCCAATTGATCCGCCCGATCGAGCGGAAGGTGTGTGCTCGAGGCGGTCAACAACCCGTCGGCTGAGACGATGATCGCGTGACTCACACCCGGCACGTCTCGGGCAAAAGCCGAAACCAGCCAGTCGAGTGCGCGGGGAGTCTCTTGGGCTCCGACAGTGTTCACTGTTCTCCTTCATCGTTGTGCAACATCGTGGACGATTCGAAAGACTGTCCGCCATCGGGCTGATGGTCGGCGGCGCGCCGACGCCCTCGTTGTACTCCGGATTGGTAACTGCTCCAACCACGTTGGACGTCCGCCGGATTGGATGCATGGCGCTGTGTCGTACCGCCTCCGCCGACGGCACCAGGAACCAGGCGGGCTCCGCGGTCTCGAATGGGCAGACCGGAATCGGCGATCTTGGTGACCGGCATCTCGAACGAGGTCCGAGCGGCCAGCCAGCCTTGATCCGCGTCGGTGGTCCACGAACTGCCGGTGGAAGCCGCTGAAGTCTCCGCCGTCGGATCCACGAGCCACTCCGACACCATCCGGGCGAAAATCGGCATCGTGGTCGGAGCAGAGGGTACGCCGTTCGAGTTGCCGTCGCCCGCGCCGTCAGCCCTCGCCGATGCGCGAGCAGAGAGCCCGTCACGGGTGCGTGAGGAGAAGAATGCCGCAGTATTTGTCGGCGTCGGGGCTGAGAGCCGGTGCCGCGGCGGCGGGGTTGTCGACGGTTGTGGACCCACCGGGATCTCGGGACCCTGTGCCGGCGAGGCGAATTCCGGCGACGGAGTACGAACGGGAAGGGACGTCGATGTGCTTGTGCCCTCGGGATCGGGCAGAGGAGCGAAGGACGACACCGAGGTGGCGGGTGCAGCAGTGGTCGGAGTCGAGGTGCTGACTGCCGGTACTCCACTTGTGCCCGGAGTGCGACGTGGCAATCCCGAAGGCGCTGTTGCCGTAGGAGTGGATTGCGGTGTGATCGGGGCGAACGTCTCGGTCCGATCGGTACTGTTACCGGGCGTTCGACGCGGGAGATCAGCGAAACTTCTGGTCGCAGGCCGCGGGGGTGCGGATTCGGTCGGGACGGGCTGTGACCATGACGGTGCAGGCGGTGTGGGAGGGGGAGTCCGATCGAGCGTGGGAACGGGTCCGGTTCGCGGCGTGCGGATCTCGGGTCCCCGAGACGAATCGAGTATCGACGTCGGTAGGAGCACCGTTGCGGTGATGCCGCTGTGCGTCGATGACGTTGCCGTCGGGCGCAGGCGCACAGAGATGTTGTAGCGACGGCTGATTCGGCTCACGACGAACAAACCCATGCGACGCGCTGTATCCGCGCTCATCTCGCCGCCGGCGGCGAGGCGCTCGTTGGCATCGAGGATATCGGCAGGCGACATGCCGATACCGAGATCTGCGATCTCGACGATCATGGAGCCGTCGATAGTGCGGGCAGCGTTGATGGAGACGGTGGTCTCCGGTGGGGAGTACCGCAGAGAATTGTCGAGCAGCTCAGCGATGAGGTGAACGACGTCCGGGGCAGCATGACCGGTGACGACTCCGGGCGGGATCTGCCCGAGTTCGACGCGTCGATACTCCTCGACGCCGGATACCGCGGCGCGAAGGGTATCGCCGAGAGCGACGGGGGCGGTCCTGGCGCGGCGTACATCGGTTCCGGCGAGAACCAGCAAGTTGTCGCCGTTTCGACGCATTCTCGCGGCGATGTGGTCGAGCCGGAACAGATTCTCGAGGCGACGCGGGTCGTCTTCGTCCTGCTCCAACTGTTCGATCAAACCGAGTTGCTGGTCGACGAGGGACTTGTTACGCCGCGACAGCGTTTCGAACATGTCGTTGACCTGGCGCCGCAGGGTGGCCTGCTCGCCGGCAAGCGTGATGGCCTGACCGTGCATGTCGTCCACCGCGCGTGCAAGCTCGCCGATTTCCTCGTGGGTGCGGATCGGGACACGGGCGAAGTCGAGTTCGTCGGTACTGGCACCTGCGCGAATTCGTTCGATCGCGTCGGGGAGTCCGCGTCGTGCGGCCTGCAATGCGGCAAATCGCAACCGGCGGATCGGATCGATGAGCGATCGGCTGATGACGAGGGCGATGGCCAGTGCCAGCAGGACCGCGCCGAGCACGATTGCAGTGTCACGGAGTGCTGCGGTTCGTGCTGCATTGGATTCGGCGGTGACGGTGTCGCCGAACTCGGTGACGGTGGTGTCGGTCAGGCTGTTGTACTGGTCGTTGCCGGATTTCAGATCGGCGCCGACGCGGCTCCCCAGAGGAGAGGTCGACGGAGTTGATCCGAGGGCGTTGATCCGGTTCTGAGCAGAGTTGCTGAGGGTCTGGACGGTGTCGTTACTCCCGTCGATGGCCAGAATGTTGTTCAGAGCGACCAGTTCGGCACCGGCAGCACTGACCATCGACGTACGAGCTTGCTGGTCCGGATCACCGGAGCCGAAGAGGATTCGTTGTTCGGCCAGCGCTCGTCGCGCTTCCCAGAGTGCGGAGAGTCGACCACCTTGTTCGCGCAGGACAGGGCGTTGAGAATGCTCGACGACGCTGGTGAAGGTGCTCGAGAGTGCGCGCGAGACTTCGCCGACCCGCGAAACCAAGCGTGCGGGAGCCACCGCGCCGGCGGCGATCTCCTCGGTGATGGAACGGCTCTCGGCGAGCGCCGAAGTCACTTGGTCGTTGAGGTCGCCGTCGGACTGGAACGCGCGCGCGGCGTCTACCAGTTGGTCCATTGCGTCCGAAACTGCTTGTGTTGCCGGGCCGGTGTCAGTGCGTGCCGATGCGGCTTCGGCGAGTTCGTACAGTGCGGATTCGAGGTTGATCGCCGCGGGCACTGCGAGGGCACGCTCGGACGAGGAACTCAGCTGTGCGGCTTCTTCGAGTTCTGTCTGAACTCGAAGTGCGCCGAGGACGACGGCGACGATCATCGGCAATGCGAGAACGGCGATGACCTTCCATCCCAGGCGCCATTCGCCGATCGACCACCAAGAGGTTGTCGTGTGTGAATCGTGTTTCATGCGGAACATGGCCCCTTCACGTCAACCCCCCGTGGGTCATTGCCCGAACCCCTTCAATCCGGTTTGACCAGAAGGGGTAGTTAGCTGAACGGTAACAGACTGTTCGCTGGCTCGCTACATCCCAGTTGGCTTCATGGATCGCCGATGACTATATCCGGATTGTAAGGCCAGGTGAAAGGGTAAACGGACAAGTGCGGCGAATGGGATAGTCGGGTTGTTCGATTCGGTAACTCGTCGACTCGTTGATATGCGGCGCGCGGGAATCTCCGGAGGGATCTGACTCAGGACCTGACATCGAAGACACGTCCGAACGAGTCGCACTCGCATGTCAGACTGTGGAAACCGCACCGATGACCGAATCGAACCTTGGAGCCATAGTGGGTGGACCTGCTCGCGACGCGTTGCGCGCGATCGCCGAACTGCTCGCCCCTGACAGCACTGTCGTCATCGACCGTGTCACTCTCGCGATCGACTATCCGGAACGGTATGTCGAAGTACAGAACGAGCTGTACTCACAGACGCTCGAGAAGCCGCACCCGGAATTGGGGTGGTTTGCTCTCGTCGACGCGTTGCACGACCGAAAACTCCTGGTCTGGGTGGACTGGAACGAGGACGCTGCCGAGGTTCTCGGTCAGCTGAGAGCGCTCGCGTCGGCGCCGACAGGATCGTGGGAGTGGGCGCAGAGTCTTGCCATGACCTTCGATCGAGCTGCCGGACTCGAATCGCTTCTCGCTCGAGTCGGCGACAACATCACCGAGACGGGCGTTTCACTTGCCTGGCTCGACAGCGACAGCGATACGTTTCTCATCGCGCTCGTCCCGAGTGTTCACGGTGCAACACTCGTCGAACTCGCGCTGGCAGCCGGGCACTGCGTGCGCGTGTTCTAGAGTCTCAGCGTTTGCCGAGCAGGCGGCGCAATCCTTCGATTCGATCGCTCAGTCTGGGCGGCGTGCGCTCGGGATCCATCAGTGCATTTTCAGCGAGCACGTGGTCTTCGCCGTCGACTGTATTCCG
The DNA here is from genome assembly GCF_030056745.1 of Rhodococcus sp. IEGM 1406. Lineage (NCBI taxonomy): Bacteria > Bacillati > Actinomycetota > Actinomycetes > Mycobacteriales > Nocardiaceae > Rhodococcus > Rhodococcus sp. IEGM 1406. Next base: position 1,454,883 of record NZ_JASHKO010000001.1, read on the forward strand.
GTCGAATTCGCGCAGACTGCGAGCGTCGGAGGTCGAGAGAGCGCGAACCGTCGACAACAGTGACTGCTCACCCAACGCGTCGTCGACTTCTTCCTCGGTGACGTCGAGGTGCTCGCTGAGTAGCCGGCGCCTCAATCCGATGATCGAGGCGCGCAACTCGACATCTGCGTCGTCGTCGGATTCGACGGCGATGTCGCACTCGGTGTCGAAGCCCATCGAACGGTTGTTGAGGTTCGACGACCCGATTCGCAGGAGGCGATCGTCCATCACGAGGACCTTGGCATGCACGTAAATTGGTGCGCCGGAAGAGGTCACGGGATAGAACGCACCGAATCGGTCGTGGATATCGGCCGACCACAGCAAATGCAGCAGGTCGTGGCGTGCCCCGTCCATCACCTTTTGTTCGAGCCATCCATCGGCATTGCGCGGAATGACCAGAACGATCTCCGGCCCGTCGGCCTCACGTAGACGCGCGGCAATCGCCTCGGCCAGCGTGCGTGAGGCGAGGTATTGGCTTTCGATGTACAGCGTGTGTTCTGCCCCGGCGATGGCCGCGAGATAGAGCGCCTCGATCTCGCGTACCTCTGTGCGTTCGCCGAGTTCCGGCAGCGTTCTGGCGATGGCCACGTCGACGACGCGCAAGGTGGGAGCCAAATTGACCGGCCACGGCGTCGCAGTGCTCTGGACCGGTGGGAGGTCCTCTCCGGTTGCGGATTTCCAGCGTGCCCGCGCTAATTCGCCGATGGCCGCGGCAGCATTGCCGTCGACCGCCGTGGTTGCGTCATGCCAAGGGCCGTAACGTCTTCCGCTCGGTGTGATCCGGTAGTCGTTGCGGTCGACGTGATCCGAGGTGTCCCAGCGGTCCACCGTCATGTCGATGCCGCCGCAGAATGCCAGAGCGTCGTCGATGACGATGATTTTCTGATGGTGCGCCGCACCAACCGGGTGGGCACCGTCGATCTCGAACCGAAGGCGCTCGTCGGTCAGCCAGTTGGACACGAAGACGGGAGTCATGCCGCGCCCAATTGCGGTGAACGCGCCGATGTTCCATTTGAGTACGAGGATTTCGAGGTCGGGTTTCTCGCGGACCAGCCAGCGGAGGAACATTCCCAATCGGTTGGGGCCGTCGAGCGTCTGCTTGCCTGGTTCGAGTTTGATGCGCGTGTCGAAGTCCCAGCCGATCAACATGATTCGATTCTCGGCTTGCAGCATTGCGGACTTCGCATGATGAAAGTAGTCAGCGGCGTCGACGATGCAGGCAAGATTGTCGGCCGGTTCGATGCGCCAGCAGGTTTCGCCCGGAATCAGTATTCTGTTCATTCGCCGATTCCCAGGTACGCGGTCAGTTCGCGCGCCGCCGCTTGGCCGGCGCGGTTGGCTCCGATCGTCGACGACGACGGTCCGTATCCCACCAGGTGTACGCGAGGGTCGGCTTCGACCTGCGTGGCGAGGCGCCCGGTCATCGGGATTCCGCCACCCGGTCCGCGCAGGTGCAACGGCGCCAGGTGATCGAGTGAGCTACGAAAACCGGTGCACCACAAGATGACATCGGCGTCGACGACGGTACCGTCGGCCCACTTCACGCCGTTCGGAAGGATTTCGGAGAACATCGGCAGACGATTCATCACACCGCGCTCTCGCGCTGCCTGGATGGCAGGCGTCACGGGGAGGCCGGTCACCGAGACAACGGATCCCGGTGGCAGGCCGCGTCGTACACGATCTTCGACCATGGCAACCGCAGCGCGGCCGATGTCCGGCGTGAACGGCTCGTCGCGGAACTCGGGTTCGCGCCGCGTCACCCAGGTAGTGGTCGTGACGCGTGAGATCTCGTCGAGCAGTTGGACGGCCGAGATACCGCCGCCGACCACCACAACATGTTTGCCTTCGAACTCCGCAGCGGTTCGATAGTCCTTCGTATGGAGTTGTCGGCCACGGAAGGACTCGGCCCCGCGATAGTGGGGGATGAAGGGGCGCTCCCAGGTTCCCGTCGCGTTGATCAAGCCTCGCGCCGCGAACACTCCCTGGTCGGTTTCGATTCGCAGTCGCTCTTCCCTCGGACACACCACCCGTGTGTGTACCGGGCGGTGGACGGGAAGTTCGAATTGCTTTTCGTACAGTTCGAAGTAATGGGGGACCGCCACCGATGCAGGCACTTGTTCGGCGTCTGTACCGGTGGTTTCCGCGAAGGACATTCCCGGGAGGTCGTGCACACCGTTGACGGTGCTCAGTGTCAGGCTCGGCCATCGGAACTGCCACGCTCCGCCCGGACCGGACGCATGATCGAGCACCACGAACCCCGATTCGGGTTCGATTCCGAACTTGCGCAGGTAGTACGCGGCGGAGAGTCCGGCCTGTCCCGCGCCGATCACCACCACGTCAACCGGGTGTGGTTGCTGTGCGGCAAGGTCGTCTGTACTCATCGGTAATCTAACCTCCTGATGTACAGAACTTAGCTGCAGAGAAGTACGCGGACGGTAGCGGCGCCTCGGAACTCCTGTGTGTCGAGCCTTCCAGAAACGAAAGTGAGCGGACATGATCGGGTTCTCCCGTGACGGCAACGTCGTGACCATCGAGTTGCAGCGTCACGAGCGTCGTAATGCGCTCAGCGCCGAACTCTGCATCGCAATACGGGACGCGATGAACGCGGCAGTCGCCGAGCATGCGCACGTTGTCGTCATCACCGGTGAGGGATCGGCGTTCTGTGCAGGCGCGGACCTGTCCGGCGACGTCTACATGGAGGGCTTCACCGACCGCTTGTTCGAAATGCTCCGGTCGATCGACACGGCGCCCATCCCCGTGATTGCCGCTGTCAACGGTCCGGCCATCGGCGCCGGTACCCAGCTGGCCATCGCGTCGGATCTGCGCGTCGTGGCACCGACCGCTCGCTTCGGAATCCCCGCGGCCACCCTCGGAGTCTCGGTGGACAAGTGGACCATGCGTCGGCTCGCGTCGCTGGTCGGCGGCGGTCCGGCGCGTACCATTCTGCTCGGCATCGAACAGATCGGCGCCGAGGAAGCTTTCACGCGCGGTCTCGCCAACAAGCTCGGAACCCTCGACGACGCTCAGGAATGGGCGCACCGCATCGCCAATCTCGCACCGCTGTCGTTGCGGCACATGAAGATGGTTCTCAACGACGACGGCACCATGGAGGCACAGTCTCCCGAGCAACTCGACGCCCTCCACGCCGCCTGGCTCAGCGAGGACGTCCAGGAAGCCCGCGCCGCCCGCATCGAGAACCGCCCTCCCGTATTCAAGGGAAAGTAAAGCTCGTTGCAGGGAAAACAGGCACCAGGCACGCGGGACAGATAGTGGCTACGCTCGTCTGAATGAAGAAGACGACGGTTCTCGGAGTTGCGGCTGTTGCCGCGGCGACAGGGTGGGTGGCGCGAGCCGCATGGGGAATCCCGACGCAGATCGGGGCGTCGCGAAACACAGTGCAACCGTATGCGGCGATGTCCCCGCGATACCGGGACCGCCAGTTCCACAACTCGGAGCCCAGCAGCACTCTGATTCCGGGCACCGATGCCGGGATGTTCAAGTCGATGGCTACACGGGGGTCGACGGGTCGGCCGCGTCAGCCGATTCCGTTGGCCACTCCGCTGGCGCCGTCGGTAGCGGGTGACGCGGCCGTGACGTGGTACGGCCATTCGAGTGTTCTCGTCGAGGTCGACGGTTACCGCGTTCTCGCCGATCCGGTGTGGAGCGAACGCGTATCACCCTCGGCCACAGTAGGTCCCGCACGGATGCATCCCACTCCAGTGGCCTTGGCTGATCTACCGACGGTAGATGCGATAGTCATCTCGCATGATCATTACGACCACCTCGACATGGCGACGGTCAAGATTCTGACTCGCACCCAGACCGCTCCGTTTGTCGTTCCGATCGGTATCGGGGCTCACCTGCGGCACTGGAAGGTGCCAGAGAACCGGATCGTGGAATTGGACTGGGACGAGTCGACAAAAATCGACGACCTGGTTCTCACGTGCACCGAGGCTCGTCACTTCTCCGGTCGTGGCCTCGTCCGGAACACGACGCAGTGGGCGTCGTGGGTATTCGCCGGTCCGAAGCACCGGGTGTTCTTCGGCGGAGACAGCGGATACACATCACGTTTCGAACAGTTGGGTGAAACCTATGGGCCTTTCGATCTGACGCTTCTCCCCGTGGGCGCGTACGACGTGCGCTGGCCGGACATTCACATGAATCCGGAAGAGGCAGTGCAGACACACATCGACCTCAACAAGGGCGACGGATCGCGCGGTGTCTTCGTCCCGATCCACTGGGCGACCTTCAACCTCGCGTTTCACTCGTGGTCGGAGCCGATCATTCGCCTCAACGAGTCGGCCGCAGAGGCGGGCACAACAGTGTCGGTCCCGATGCCTGGCGGCAGGATCGACGCGTTGTCACCGACACCGCCGTCGAAGTGGTGGATACCGCTGGGCTGACTGCGGCCCTTGCTCGAAAGTCACCCGGGATCTTCCTCAATCCAGTCGGATTCCGAACCAACCCCCACGTTGGTACTGCAGTTGATGCGTCACTTGTTCGCTGGTGAGGTCGGGATCGGGTTGTCGTTTCGGTTCCCATAGTTGTGTGACACTTTCGGATGCGGATGCGATGCCTTCTCCGTCGAGGGTGACAACCTTCTCGTCCATTCCCAGCTGAGGCCATGCAGTTGCGACATCGATCGGCCCGGCAGGCGGTATCGGAGCCAGCAAATACTCACCGCGCACTGAGCCCGAGCGGCTTTCAGCCGTGCGTAACTCCAGCAGCGAGCCTCGCGTTCTTTGCGCGGTGGTCACCGATGATCCGTCCGCGAAACCGAGGCCGAGGAGTAGCGGCGCGCTGAAATGTGTGAACGTGGGACGCCCGTCGTAAGTGCCGAGACTCAGCGAGAGTGCCGGATCTCCGTAGCGGGCATCAATCGCGAACATCATCCCGAACGAGTAAACCCGAATCGCCGACAACCAGACAACCACGTTGTCGGTCCGGTTGAGGTCGAGAGTAATCGGCAGGTCGACGGGCCGTTCGCACCGAAGCGCCTCGTCGAGACCGTTGTAGACGTATTTCATACCGTTCCTCGATGGCCTTCTCTGCTCGTTCCGGCCAGCATCGCAGAACCGCGGCCCACGGGTGTGATCTTCGTGTAGCCGTCATTGCCACACGAGTCCGACCCTGATTAGTTGCTCCGGGTGCGTAATCTTTGACCATGGCTCACGAGCACACCAGTTCAGAAGAGACAGCAGTGGCGGTAGCGCCTGAGCGATTGCCGGACGACGTAGACGTCGCCCGCGGTCTTACCGCCGATCAGGTTGCAGCAAGGATCGCGTCGGGACAAACCAACGATGTACCGGACCGGGCGTCCCGCTCGGTCAAGGACATCATCCGCGGCAACGTCTTCACACGCATCAACGCGATCCTGACCGTGTTGTTGGTGATCGTGCTCGCGACGGGCTCGATCATTGACGGCATGTTCGGGTTGTTGATCATCGCGAACAGCGGTATCGGCATCATCCAGGAGATCCGCGCCAAGCGCACGCTCGACGCTCTGGCCATCGTGAGTCAGGCCAAGCCCATGGTCAGGCGTGACGGCGTCGCCGTGGCAATGGCGCCCAAAGATGTTGTGCTCGATGACATTATCGAACTCGGATCCGGTGACCAGATAGTCGTCGACGGTGAGGTGGTCAGTTCTGCCGCACTCGAGGTCGACGAATCGCTGCTCACCGGTGAGGCTGATCCGGTTCACAAGGCGAGCGGCCAGCAAGTGCTGTCGGGCAGTTTCGTTGCCGCAGGTAGCGGCGCGTACCGCGCCACCAAGGTCGGTGGAGATGCATACGCGGCCAAGCTGGCCGAAGAGGCGAGCAAGTTCACCCTCGTGCATTCGGAACTGCGCAGCGGTATCGACAAGATCCTGAAATTCATCACCTATCTGATGATTCCGGCGGGAGCGCTGATCATCTTCAATCAGCTCTTCACGATCGGCTTGCCGATCCGACCCGCGCTCAACGGCATGGTGGCAGCGCTGGTTCCGATGGTTCCCGAAGGCCTTGTGCTCATGACGTCCATTGCTTTTGCGGTCGGTGTCATCCGATTGGGCAAGCGCCAGTGCCTCGTTCAGGAGTTGCCGGCGATCGAAGGCTTGGCCCGTGTCGACGTGGTGTGCGCGGACAAGACCGGAACGCTGACCGAGAACGGCATGCGCCTGTCCGAGGTCGACGTGGCGCCGGGTGGATCAGGGGAGTCTGCAGTCAAGTCAGCGTTGAGCGCGATGGCTGCGTCCGACCCTCGCCCCAACGCGAGCGTTCTGGCGATTCGCGAGTCTCTCTCCGACGATTCCGGTTGGGGCGAAGCCACCGCGCTCGCGCCGTTCTCCTCGGCGAAGAAGTGGAGTGGCCAGTCGTACGGCAGTCACGGCAACTGGGTGCTCGGTGCCCCGGACGTGCTGCTCGATCCCGACTCGGAGATGGCCCGCAAGGCAGAAGAAGTGGGTTCGAGCGGACTTCGTGTCCTCATGCTCGGCAGCAGCAACCTTCCCGTCGACGACGCCGACGCGCCGGGCACCGTCACCCCTGAGGCTCTGGTCGTACTCGAGCAGAAGGTGCGTCCGGACGCACAGGAGACGTTGGAGTACTTCGCGAGCCAGAAGGTCGCGGTCAAGGTCATTTCCGGCGACAACGCGGTTTCCGTCGGTGCCGTTGCCGGTTCCCTCGGGCTCGAGGGTGGTGACCGTCCCATCGACGCGCGGGATCTTCCCAGCGATCAGGAAAAGCTGGCGGACACTCTCGACGGAGCAACGACGTTCGGTCGAGTACGACCGGATCAGAAGCGGGAAATGGTCGCTGCCTTGCAGTCTCGCGGACATACCGTCGCGATGACCGGTGACGGCGTCAACGACGTGCTCGCCCTCAAGGACGCCGACATCGGAGTCTCGATGGGTTCGGGCAGCCCGGCTACCCGAGCCGTGGCCCAGATCGTGCTGCTGGACAACAAGTTCGCGACGCTCCCGTACGTCGTCGCGGAAGGCCGCCGAGTGATCGGCAACATCGAGCGTGTGTCGAATCTGTTCCTGACCAAGACCGTCTACTCGGTGGTGCTCGCGTTCCTGATCGGCATCACCGGCGTCCTGTCCCAGGTCTTCGACTTCGAACCGCTGCCGTACCCGTTCCTGCCCCGCCACGTCACGATCGCGGCGTGGTTCACGATCGGTATCCCGGCCTTCATCTTGTCTCTGGCACCCAACAACGAGCGCGCGCGAACCGGTTTCGTCTCCCGCGTGATGCGTCTGGCGTTGCCGTCGGGCCTGATCATCGGCATCACCACGTTCATCTCCTACGTGTTGGCTTACCAAGGCCCCGACCAGACGGAGACCCAGAAGATCCAGGCCGGAACCAGTGCACTCATCACGTTGATCATGATCGCCGTGTGGGTCCTGGCCGTCGTTGCTCGGCCGTACGTGTGGTGGAAGCTCGTTCTGATCGGCGGTTCGGTTGCCGGGTACCTCATCCTGTTCGCGCTGCCGTTCACTCGTGAGTTCTTCAAGCTTGATCCGAGCAACGTCGCTGCGACGACGCTCGCGATCACCCTCGGCGCTATCGGCGTTGTGCTCGTGGAACTCTCGTGGTGGATCAGCGCACGCCTGCACGGGGAGAAGCGGAAGATTTTCGCGACGCCCGACGACCTGCCCGGCGAGCATCACCACGCCCACAGTGAGTAAGTAGTTTCAGCGTCTGAACATCTGCACCCAGGCAATGCGATCGCCGCCGCGCTTCTTGGCCCGGTACATCGCATTGTCTGCGTGCTCGATCAGTTCGTTGACAGCCCGATCCGGTAAGTCCGTCTCGGGACAGAGGTAGACGCTGACGCCGGTACTGGCGGATACGGGATAGGGATCGGAGTCGGACGAGACCGCCGAATGTATCTCGGTGGCGACCTGTTCGATATCTCCTCGATCGACTCCGCGCAGGACGACGAACTCGTCGCCGCCGATTCGCGCCACCACTGCCTCGGGCCCGGCGGCAGCGATGAGGCGGTCAGCGACAGCGGTCAACGCGTCGTCACCTGCTACGTGACCGTGCGTGTCGTTGAGGATTTTGAACGAGTCGACGTCGATGAGCAGTGCGATCAGAGCCTGCGTTCGATCACTGCGCAGCAGATGCTGTGCCTCGTCCTGGAGTCCGCGGCGATTGAGTGTCGCGGTGAGGTAGTCCCGGTGAGCGTTTCGTGCGTCGTCGGTCAGGCGCAGCCAGACGATCTGCAGAATCCACGCGGTGGAGAAAACCACACCGGCAACCATCAGATAGAGATTCACGACCACCCAGTCGTCGTTGACCGGCTCGGACATCGCCATGGCAGCGAGCGTCGTGCAGACAGCAAGAGCCCAGCCGATGTGGGTCACGGCAACACGCGGACTGTGAACTATCGCCGTGTAGAAGCCGATCATGATGAACAGGACGCAACCCAGCGTTCCGACGAACGCTGTGCGAACCGCGAAGAAGAGCGTGACGGCGAGCCAGAGGTCGGCCCAGACGACAAAGGCCACGGATTGGCGCCAGGTGGGCCACGATTCGTTTCGCACCCAACGGCAACCGGCATAGACCCCGCTGATGGTCCCGACTGCGAGGATGGACCGTGCAAGGGCGGAATCGGAACCGAAGCGGCTCAACTGCATGGTCGCCGCGATCAGCGCGAAGAGAAAACACCACACCGCGACTAATTTGCGTCCGGGAACGGTCAGCCCGCGAGTGTCGAGGAATCGGGGGAGCCAGGTGTAATCGGTGCGATCCGACCACCACCGGGACAGCAGTTCACGCGTGGGGTGGGGGTCGCTCCCCGTCCCGCGCAGTCCTGCATTCAATCCGGGCACCTGTCGATGTCGATGGGTGATCAATCAGCTATTGGCGGGTTAACGCTACCTCGAGTTGCGCGCGGCTCGAACGCACGGACCTGCTTTCTGGCGTAGAGGCCGTCGACCTGTGAGAATCGAAGGGCGCGGAGGAACGATTCCGCCGAAGGATGTGCGTCAGCACCGGGAGAGGACACGGACATGGGTTTCTTGGACAACGTCAAGGGATTGGTCGAAAAGGGCCAGGAGCTCGCAGCGGAGAACTCCGACAAGGTTCACGACGCGATCGACAAGGTGGCCGACATCGCCGACGACAAGACCGGCAACAAGTACGGCGATCAGATCGACAAGGCAGCCGAGGCCGCCAAGAAGGCTGTTCCCGAAAAGCAGTAAAACCGGATTCGGCCATACCGTTGCTCAGGGGCCCGTAACCGAAAAGGTTGCGGGCTTCTGTGCGTCCGCTGGGTGAACTCCCAGGGTCGGCGGGCAGAATGAACGCGTGAACTTCACCTGGATTCTGCTGGTTGTCATTGCCGCCATCGCAGTCACCGGGCTGTCCAATCGACGAAACCTGCAGGCCCCGCTGGTCCTGGTGACCGTGGGCTCGGTCGCCTCCTTCATCCCCGGTATGCCGCGGCCCGAACTGGACCCCCACGTCATTCTCGGTGTGGTCCTGCCGCCGCTTCTCTACTCGGCCGCTCTCAAGTTCTCGGTCGCGACCTTCAAACGCAACCTTGCGCCCATTCTGCGTCTCGGCGTCGGAATGGTACTGGTGACGGCGTTCGTGGTTGCCTTCTTCGCCGAATGGATGGTTCCCGAGTTCACTATCGGCGCTGCCCTCGTGCTCGGAGCTGTGATCGCGCCGACCGATGCCGTCAGCGCGGTGGCGGTCGGTCAGAAACTCGGGCTCCCGAAACGAGTCATCGCCATCCTCACGGGCGAAGGGCTCGTCAACGACGCGACCGCGCTGACCCTCTTCACCGTCGCGGTCGCTGCCGTGACCGGAACGCGAATTGCGACGGATTCCCCCCTGTTGTTCTTCGCGTACGAAGTAATCGGCGGCGTTGTCGTCGGCTTGGTGCTCGCGTTTGTCGTCAAGTTCGTTCGCGCCCGCATGTACGACTCTCCACTCGAAACCGGCTTGGGGCTGGTCCTTCCGTTCGCTGCCTACCTGGCCGCTGAAGAACTACACGCGTCCGGTGTTCTGGCCGTCGTGGTTGCTGGTCTGGTGATCGGACACTATTCGACGGACGCGTCGATCATGACCAGGCTGCAGGAGCGCTCGGTGTGGTCGAGCCTGGACACGCTCCTCGAGATGTTCGTCTTCGCGTACATGGGGCTGCAACTGAGCTTCGTGATCGACGATGTTGTCGCCGACGGGCTTCCGGTGCTTCACGTGTTCGCGTACGGTCTGGCAGTCCTGGCCGTGGTCATCGTGATTCGGCCGGTGTGGCTGTTCCTGAGCTACTCCCGTGTGCGATTCGGTGTAACCCTGCGCCGTGATCGCGAGAATCAACTGACGTGGAAACAGAATCTGGTGGTCTCGTGGGCGGGAATGCGTGGTGTCGTCACTCTTGCCGCGGCCGGCGGTATCCCGTTCGCGCTCTCGTCCGGCGAGCCGTTCCCCGGACGCGGCGTCATTCAGGCGATCGCGTTCATCGTCGCGGTCGGGACACTGCTCATCCAGGGATCGACCTTGCCGTTCCTGATTCGTCGTCTCGACGTCGCGGATCCCTATGAACAATTGCGTACTCAGGAACAGATGGAGTTGGCACGCAACATTTCTCGCAAAGCCGGTGAGAAGGCGTTGGCCGACGCGGCTGCGCACCCTCCGTCGGGGATCGACGGAAAGGAATTACAGGCAATTGTCGAGCGCGTACGCCGCTCGATGCAGGCGAGGCTTCAACTCCAGGAGGTCGACGAGGACGCCGATCGCGAGGCCGCCTTGTGGAATGCGGGAGCGCTCTTCGACAAATTCCGGCATCAATCCCTTCGCTCGCAACGAGTCGCACTGATCGCCGCGCGCGACGACGGAGATCTCGACGACGAGGTATTGCGTACCGTATTGGAAGGACTCGACATCGAAGAGGCCGCAGCCGAGGAACGTGTCAGGCGTCGCCGAGCAGGCAGCGCGGGCAAATAGAGGGGAACACTGCGTATGACGGTTCGGAGTTCGAGGGTTCGCGCAGGCTGGGGAGTCGTGGTGGCGAGCGCGCTCCTCGTGAGCGTCGGCTGCGGATCGGATGCCTCGCCAGATGTCTCTGTCACCGACAACGCAACCACGACTACCCCGCCGGTCGAGAACAGCGCGCAACGCGGCGTCGTGTTCGACAGTGAACCCTTCACCAGCACAGCCGAAGTGGCGGCGTCCGGAGCGAGCGCGGTGAAAATCCTGTACGGCTCTACCTCCGGTATCGACGGCCGGGAGACCCAGGTATCGGGAACCGTGTTCACACCGCCTGGAACGCCGCCGGAGGGCGGGTGGCCGATCGTCTCCATCGGACATGGCACGACGGGTATTTCGGACGACTGCGCGCCGTCGACCTCGCCGACCCTCTTCGGCACGATCGGCCTGGTCGCGCCGTTCCTCGACTCGGGATACGTGGTCGCTGTATCCGACTTCGAGGGCCTCGGCACTCCGGACCCGCATCCTTACCTGCAACCGGACACCGCGGCGTTCAACGTCATCGACGCGGTTCGAGCGGCGCGCAACGTCGTTCCGGACACCTCGACTCGGTGGGCAACTCTGGGGCTTTCCCAAGGCGGGCAGGCTTCCTGGGCAGCGGCCGAGGAAGCCGACACCTACGGCGACGGACTGGAATTCGTCGGTGCAGCAAACCTGTCCCCGGCAGCGGACATCTCGCCGATCATCTCGAGTGATTCCGAGGTGAATCTGTCACTGCCTCAGCAACTGCTGCTGCCCTATGTACTCGAAGGGCTGTCCCTCACCCATCCGGAGCTCGAACGAACCGACTACGTGCGCGGCGCATTCGAGCAGAACTACGACCTGCTCACCTCGTGCCTGACCTCTCGCGCGACGGAGAAGTTGGGTCTTGTCGGAAAGGTGACGCCCGCCGACACCCGGCCAGCTACCGCCGAGGACGCGGACCGAATTCACGCGTGGCTCAGCGACGTTGCTCTCCCACGTCAACGCGCGAGCGGTCCGATGTACGTAGTCGTCGGTACCAATGACAACCTCATCCGTCCGGAATGGACCGAGGCGGCCGTCGAACGTGCCTGCGCCGAGGGTGACGTCATCGAATTCCAGGCGCGACCGGGCGAAGGTCACGCGGACGGCGCCGCTGTGCCGGGAGCTGTTGCGTGGGTGAAGGATCGATTTGCAGGTGTTCCGGTACCGAATACCTGCGGGTCGTGAATCGATGACGGCGTCGGCACGAATCCGCGCACTTGCACTGGCATTGCCAGAGGCAACCGAGCGGGTCAGCCACGGTGAATCGTCGTGGTTCGTGCGCAAAGCGCCGCAGTTCGTCACCATGGCAGATCACCACCACGACGATCGCCTCGCGATCTGGGCCGCGGCCCCACCTGGGGCGCAGGCAGATTGGGTCAGTCGCGATCCGACGAGGTTCTTCGTCCCCCCGTACGTGGGTGGCCGGGGATGGATCGGTGTGTACCTCGACGTTCCGAGTGCCGACGAGACCGAGGACGAGAAATTCTGGAACGACGTAGCCGACGTCGTCGAAGATGCGTACCGCACGGTGGCTCCGAAAACACTGATCCGGAAACTGGACGAGGATTCGCGTTGAGTCCGGCCGTGGTCGCGCTTCTCAGCGTGCTGATTCTCGCAGTGGCCGGGGCACTGACAGCGGTGTGGATGCGCACCAGACGTGAGGTGACCACCCCGACCGAGCGTGCCGTCCATGCCGCGCTCCATACGGCTTCACTTGCCGCGCGGCCACTTCGGCGTGGACTCGACAAGAATTCGGCCGCCGAGGCGGCGCCTCACCTACGCGAGCTGACCGGCGGTTCCGGTCTGGGCCTCGCAGACGCGTCGGGAAATCTGCTGGCGTGGGACGGCCGTCACGAAGCGTTGTCCGATCAATTCCACGACGCCGCCATTCGCGCGATCGAAGGCGAACGCCGGGTGCTCGTCACCCACTCGGACCTGGTGCGCGGACCGAGCGATCACCATGTGCGAGCGCTGATCGCTCAGCCCCTGCTGATCGAGGACATCGGCGTGGTCGGCGTGCTGGGAATCGTCACCAGCGAAGACCCGTGGCCGGGAATGCTCGGAGCGGTCACCGAGGTGGCTCGATACGCCTGCAGCCAGATCGAACTCGCCGACCTCGACGCGTCCAGAGCCCTGTTGGATCGCGCCGAAGTGCGTGCCCTCCGCGCGCAGATCAGTCCCCATTTCATCTACAACGCGCTCAACACGGTCGCGTCGTTCGTCCGAACCGACCCGGCGCGGGCCAGAGAACTGATCCTCGAGTTCGCGGACTTCACCCGGTACTCGTTCCGATCTGCGGGTGAGTTCACCCTGCTTGCCGACGAGCTACGCAACATCGATCGTTACCTGACCCTCGAACGCGCGCGATTCGGGGAGGCGCTGAACGTCCGCCTTCAGATAGCACCCGAAGTGCTCAACGTGGTTCTTCCGTTCCTGGCTCTCCAGCCGCTGGTCGAGAACGCGGTTCGTCACGGTATTTCGAGTAAGCCGGAGGGCGGGACCGTGAGCATCGTGGCCGCGGACGAGGGACCTGACTGCATCATCAGCGTCGAGGACGACGGTGTGGGGATGGACCCTGAACTACTGCGTTCCGGCTCACTTGACGCCATCGAGTCGGGATCGGGACGACCCAGCGCACGCGAAGCTGCTCACGTCGGTTTGGCCAACGTCGACGACAGACTTCGTGCCGCGTTCGGCAACGACTACGGACTCGTGGTGGAGACAGCGCCGGGTGCCGGTACGAAGGTCAGCATGCGTGTTCCCAAGTTCAAGCAGGGTATTCACGTCTGATTCTCGCCTTCGATGATCAGGCTGAAACCGTCGTGGGAACATGGACCTGTTGTGAACGAGACTGACACTGATGCCCAGCTGACCGTCCTTGCCGTCGACGACGAGAAACCAGCCCTCGACGAGCTGGCCTTCTTGCTGCGCGCCGAGGACTCGGTGGCGCACGTTCACACGGCATCGGATGCGACGACTGCGTTGCGGATACTGCGCGGTGGAAGCATCGACGCGGTATTTCTCGACATCAACATGCCCGGACTCGACGGTCTCGAACTGGCCGGCATCCTCTCCAATTTCGCGACGCCACCACCCGTGGTGTTCGTGACAGCGCACGACGATCGAGCTGTTGATGCCTTCGACCTCGGTGCCGTCGACTATCTACTCAAACCGCTCCGCGAGGAGCGTCTCGCTCAGGCCGTTCAACGGATCGTGGGGTTGGCCGGGCGCACCAAGAGCGAGAACAAGCCCGAAGCTGCGTCCGCCGACGAGGTGATCCCGGTGGAACTGGGCGGCGTCACGACGCTCGTTCAACGTTCCTCGGTGGAGTGGGTGGAAGCCGACGGGGACTACGCGCGTTTGCACACCGCCGGGAAGTCGCACCTGGTGCGCATCCCGATCTCGACGCTCGAATCACGCTGGGCCGACGCGGGCTTCTTGCGCGTGCACCGCTCCTACCTGGTGTCTTTGGCGCTGGTCACCGGCATCCGCACAGTAGGCAGCGGATTGGTGGTCTGTCTGCGCCCGCACGGAGACAAGCCTCCCGTCGAACTTCCGGTCAGCCGCAGACACACCCGTGAACTCAAGGATCGACTGGTTCGTGCGCCCAAGCAGAGCTGGTTGTCACGGTGACGTCGCAGTCCGATCCTCCGCAGCGTGAGCGCGTTGTGTTGGCGCAACGTAGTGGCGCACGGATCGTCCGTACGCGGGTGGAGGTGCAGGAACAGACCGAAGTCGGTGACGCCATGATCCGCGGTCTCGTTCGCGCGCAGTTGGGGCTGGCGATTCGCCTTGCCGTCGTCGCAGCCGGGCTCCTGTGTGCAGTACCGCTTCTGACGCACCTCTTCCCGACACTGTCGGAGGTCGCAGTCCTGGGCATCCGGTTGCCGTGGCTCGTGATGGGTGGCGCCGTGTATCCCTTGCTGTTGACCACCGGCTGGGTGTTCGTGCGTCGTGCGGAGCGAAACGAGCAGGACTTCAACGACATCGTGGACGACTGAGCGCGGCGCTGTGGGAGGACAACCTATCCCGGTGCTGACAGTGCTCGGCATCGTTGCGGCTGCCGTGGCAACCGTGGCTATCGGAATCTACGGCGTTCGGCTCGCTCGTACCACCTCGGACTTTCTCGTCGCGTCCAGAACCGTCAGCGCGCGGTGGAATGCGACGGCCATCTCCGGTGAGTACCTCTCCGCTGCTTCGTTTCTCGGCGTGGCCGGGCTGGTCGCGAAATACGGCGCCGACGCCCTCTGGTATCCCATCGGTTTCACCGCCGGATACCTCGCCCTGCTGCTGTTCGTCGCAGCACCGCTTCGGCGTTCCGGTGCATACACCGTCCCCGATTTCGCCGAATTCCGTCTCGGCTCACCGCGATTGCGCAAGCTCGCAATGCTCGTCGTCGCGATGGTGTGCATCCTGTATCTGATTCCACAGTTCCAAGGCGCGGGACTGACGCTCAACATTCTGCTCGGGGTTCCCAGCTGGATCGGCGGCGTTGCTGTCGGGGTCATCGTCATCGCCAACGTCGTCGGCGGCGGGATGCGCTCGATCACCTTCGTTCAGGCCTTCCAGTACTGGCTGAAACTGACTGCCGTCGCGATTCCCGCTGTGGCACTGACCTTCTACTTCTTCGGCGATCATCACGACGTCGGCGCGTCGATGCCGCCGACGGTCACCACTGCGACGACCGTCGACATCACCACCGACGTCGTCGTCCAGGTATCCGAGCCGGTGGCGGTCAGCGGCGGCACAGTCGACGGGCGAGTGGTCGAAGGAACCGTGACACTGGGCCCGGGGGAGCACACCCTCGGTGAAGGCATGTCCATGGTTCTCGACGCGGGAGCCGCGGTTCCCGTCATCGCGGGAGCGCCTGCGCAGAACTCGGATTGGATCACCCCGGGTTGGGGTTTCGGTGGGCCGCACCCGATGTATCAGGTGTACTCGCTGATGCTCGCGACCTTCCTCGGAACGCTCGGTCTGCCTCACGTTCTCGTCCGGTTCTACACCAACCCCGACGGCCGGGCCGCTCGTCTGACCTCGCTTGCAGTTGTCGGTCTGGTCAGTGTGTTCTACCTGTTTCCGACACTCCTCGGCGTCTTCGCTCGCCTGTACGTTCCGCAACTTCTGATCACCGGCACCTCCGACGCCGCGGTGTTGCTGCTGCCGGGCTCGGTGTTCTCGGGGTGGGGCGGACAACTGCTGGCAGCCCTCGTGGCGTCCGGTGCCATTGCCGCCTTCTTGTCGACGTCGTCCGGATTGCTCGTCAGCATCGCGGGCGTCGTCAGTACCGATGTTCTCCGCGGACGAGTTCGAGACTTCCGTATTGCAGCGCTCCTGGCCGGGCTCGTTCCGCTCGTGCTGTCGCTGGCGGTGGTGTCGGTCGACCTCTCGAGAACCGTCGGGTTGGTGTTCGCGGTCGCCGCGTCGACGCTCTGCCCACTGCTGGTGTTGGGTATCTGGTGGCGCGGTCTGACTGCCGTCGGCGCGGGGGCGGGGATGGTTGTCGGTGGATGTGTTGCGGGCACCGCCGCCACTGTCGCCGTCCTGGGTGGTTTGTCGGAGGACGTCCTCGGTGGCTGGCCGGCAGCCATTTTCGCGTTCCCGGCCGCGGTGAGCGTGCCGCTGGCGTTCCTCACGATGATCGTCGTGAGCAAGGTGTCGTCGAAGCAGATACCGGCAGATATTGCGCGAATCTTCACGCGGATGCACGCCCCGGAACGGCTCGGAATGGGCTCCGATCGCGAAGACGATCTCCGCCAACCCTGACTTTCACCGCCCGAACCCTCTGCCGTTGGTCGCGCCTGCCTGACCGTTCGGCGCAGCGCGCGACTGCTCACCGTGTGACTGGCGCCACAGCATCTTCATGTGACTCCGATCTCACTAACGTCTGTGCGTAGTTCACTTCACACGCGAGGCGAGGAGCCGGCAGTGTCCACAGCAGAAATCAGTGAGGGGTCGCCGCAAGAGCGACGTACCCCGGATGCCCAGGCATTCATAGACATGCAAGCGAGTCCCGAATTCCAGGAACTCCGAACGCGTCTGCGCAAGTTCGTTTTCCCCATCACTGCATTCTTCCTGCTCTGGTATGCGGTGTACGTCGTCCTGGCTACCTATGCCCACGACTTCATGGCCACCAAGGTCCTCGGCAACATCAATCTCGGCATCATCCTCGGCCTCGGGCAGTTCGTCACGACCTTCGCCATCACCGCGTGGTACGTGAAGTTCGCCGGTCGTGAGCTCGATCCCCGCTCCGCCGCCATCCGTGAAGAACTGGAAGGTCCCGCACAGTGATCACCACACTCGCCGCGTCCGGAACGGACGTAGGAAACCCCGCCTTCAACATCGCGATCTTCCTCGCGTTTGTCGTCGTGACCATGACGCTGGTCATCCGCGCCAGCCGGACCACCAAGAAGGCGTCCGACTTCTACACCGGCGGTGGGCAGTTCACCGGCCCGCAGAACGGGTTCGCCATCGCCGGCGACTACCTCTCGGCGGCATCGTTCCTCGGTATCGCAGGTGCGATCGCCGTGTACGGCTACGATGGCTTCCTGTACTCCATCGGATTTCTTGTCGCCTGGTTGGTTGCATTGCTCCTGGTCGCCGAATTGCTCAGGAACACCGGCAGATTCACGATGGCCGACGTCCTGAGCTTCAGGCTCAAGCAGCGTCCGGTGCGCATGGCGGCAGCCCTGTCCACCCTGGCCGTTTCCCTCTTCTACCTTCTTGCCCAGATGGCCGGCGCCGGTGGACTTGTCGCCCTGCTGCTCAACATCGACGGCAAGGTGGGACAGTCGATCGTCGTCGCGATCGTGGGTGTGCTGATGATCGTGTACGTCTTGGTCGGCGGCATGAAGGGCACCACCTACGTACAGATGGTCAAGGCAGTTCTGCTGGTTGCCGGAGCCGGAATCATGTTCGTACTCGTTCTGTGGGCAGTGCGCGGCAACTTCTCTCAGTTGCTCGCCAATGCGCAGGACATGGTCAACAGTTCCACCACCAAGGGTGTGCAGGGACGAGACATCCTCGGACCCGGTGCCAAGTACGGTCTTTCCGGAATGACGAAGCTCGACTTCATCTCTCTCGGAATCGCTTTGGTGCTCGGCACTGCGGGCCTGCCGCACGTGCTGATGCGCTTCTACACGGTGCCCACTGCCAAGGAAGCTCGCCGCTCGGTGACCTGGGCGATCGCGCTGATCGGTGCCTTCTACCTCTTCACATTGGTTCTCGGCTACGGCGCGGCCAGCATGGTCGGACCGGACAAGATCTTGGCAGCGCCAGGTAAGGAGAACGCGGCCGCTCCGTTGCTCGCCTTCGAGCTCGGTGGCACCATCTTCCTCGGCATCATCTCCGCGGTGGCGTTCGCGACCATCCTCGCCGTCGTTGCCGGTCTCGCGATCACTGCTTCGGCGTCGTTCGCTCACGACATCTACGCCAGTGTCATCAAGCGCGGCAACGCAACCGAGGAGCAGCAGGTTCGAGTTTCTCGAATCACCGTCGTGGTCATCGGACTCGTCTCCATCGTTCTCGGCATCATGGCGATGGGGCAGAACATCGCCTTCCTGGTGGCCCTCGCCTTCGCAGTGGCGGCCTCGGCGAACCTGCCCACCCTGCTGTACTCGCTGTTCTGGAAGAAGTTCAACACCACCGGTGCGCTCTTCAGCATCTACGGCGGTTTGGTCAGCTGCTTGACGCTGATCGTGTTCTCCCCGGCAGTGTCGGGCAAGCCGTCGTCGATGTTCCCGAACTCCGACTTCGCCTGGTTCCCGCTCTCGAACCCCGGCATCGTCTCGATCCCGCTGGCATTCGTCCTCGGCATCGTCGGTACGTACATCGGACGCAACAAGATCGAAGATCCGGCAAAGCAGGCGGAGATGGAAGTTCGCTCCCTCACCGGCGTCGGCGTCGAAAAGGCTGTCAGCCACTAAGAGGGGCAAAGCCCCGTGCGTCTTTCTGGTACCTCTGGTTACGGAAAAAGCGCACGGGGCTTATTGTTCTGCCATGGCAAAGCTCACAGTGAAAATCGACGTCCCGCTTCCTCCTCAAGAAGTGTGGGACAAGGCCTCCGATCTCAGCGGCTACGAAAACTGGCTCGTGGTTCACGACGGATGGCGCAGTGAACTTCCCGAGCAATTGGGTGTCGGCACCGAGATCAGCTCGGTCGTGACGGTGAAAGGCCTGCGCAACCGTGTTCGGTGGACCATCAAGAAGTACGACGTCCCGAAGGCGATCTCACTCAAGGGAGACGGCAAGGGCGGGGTCAAGCTCGGTCTCGAACTCGACGTGAAGGCAAAGGGCGACGGGTCGGAACTCGCGCTGACAGTCGAGTTGGGCGGCGCGCCGTTGTTCGGCCCGATCGGTTCGAGTGTGGCGCGGGCGCTCAAAGGCGATGTGGAGAAGTCACTGGCCCAGTTTGTCCAGATCTACACCTAGTTTGTGGAGATTTCCACATAGAGCTACTTCACCGCTAACATGAGTTAGGATTCTTTTCGGCGGGATAAACCGGGCATCAGTTGGTTATTGATGCGGGTCCCGCCGGAAAGGATTCGATCAATGTCGTCTCGTCATGGGTACGGCGCACCACCTGCGTCCATGCCTCGATCCGTGCAGGTTCTGATCGGACTCTTGGCGGTAGTTGCAGTCGGTGGAACGGCAGCATTCGCCGTGACGTTCAAAAGCGTCAGCGACAAGGGAGAACTCGGTGCGGGCGCCGCTGCAGCTGCGACGGCAACCAACTGTGACAACCCGGAAACCGTGACCGTGGCGGCCGATCCGTCGATCGCCTCGGGACTCGAAGCTGTCGCCGCTGCCATCCCCGCCGCGGATCTCGGATGCAGCTCGCTCAGCGTGACGCCGCAAGATCCCGTGCTCACCGTCGCGGCGATCGCCGACGGTACGGCGCCCGCACTGTGGATCCCTGATTCGAGCGAATGGCTGGACAAGGTTTCGGCGAGCGGGCAGGAGATTCGCCGGATCAGTAACTCGGTCGCCTCCACCCCGGTTGTCGCCGTCTCTGCGCCGGGTACCGAGGCACCCGGCGCATGGACGGATGTCCTCGGCGCTCCATCGCTGCACATCGGCGATCCCCTGACCAGTGCCGTCTCCAGCGCGCCGATCGTGGCGGCCTTTGCCGAGACCCAGTCGCGGGGCGGGGACCTCACATCCATTTCGGCAGCCCTGGTGCCGGTGGCACAAGCGCAGTACGGAAATCTGAAGGAAACCGGTTCGACCGGGCGCATCCAAACCGTGGACGCGTCCGGTGGAACCGCGGTGACTACCGAGCAGACCTTCGAGGCTTATCTCGCCGCACATGCGGACAGTCGACTCACCGCGTCGGTACCGTCGTCCGGTTCGGTCTTCATGGACTACCCGATGGCAAGTGTGGGTGCAGACTCGTCGGCGGCGGACGACGCCGGCAAACTGCTGGCGGCAGCGCTGGCATCGGACACCGGGCGTTCCGTACTTGCCGGCCTCGGGTTCCGCGGCGCGGATCAGGCCCCACCGGTCGCCGGTGGAGTGGGACAGGTTGGCTCGCTGGTGCCGTCCGATCCGTCTGTGGTCACCAAAGCGCTTGCGCGGTACGAGATTCTGTCCAGGCCTTCCCGCGCGCTGGCAGTTGTCGACGTCTCGGGGCCCATGGACTACATGCAGGACGGGGTCACTCGAATGGCCGCGACGGCGCAGGCCGGTGACATCGCGATCCGAATGTTTCCTGCCAACGCACAATTGGGTCTCTGGGCGTTCTCCGTAGACCTCGGTGACGGGACGGACTACCGCGAACTCGAACCTGTCGCCCGTATGGATGCAACTGAAGGTGGCACGGATCATCGGAGCAAACTGCTGTCTCGGATCGACAACCTCTCTTCGATCGTCGGCGGCGGAACAGGTTTGTACGACAGCGTTCTCGCCGCGTATCGGTCCATGCAACAGTCCTACGATCCGGCCTCGATCAATTCGGTGATTCTGCTTACCGACGGTGCCAACGACGATCCGTCGGGTATCGCCCTGCAGGAACTTCTCGACACCCTGACTCGCGAGCAGGACCCGACGCGGCCGGTACCGATCATCACCATCGGTGTCACCGATGATGCCGATACCGATGTGCTCGAGCAGATTTCGACTCTCACCGGCGGTAACAGTCACTTCGCTCCGACACCGGCAGACATCCCGAAGGTCTTCGTCGGCGCGATCAGTGGGCGCGCCGGCTGAACTACTCGAGAACGGGTGCGTCGGCGCTGTCGGTAATCCATTCGGTTGCGAGCTTCTCGAGGGTTCCGTCGGCGTAGAGCGCATCGACTGCCGCGGAGACGCACTCGGTCAGCGGACTGTTCTTCTCGAGCACCAAACCGAAGAATTCGGTGACTGCGTTGGGCCGCGGAAACTGACCCACGATGACCGACCCGGGCAGTTCGTTCTCGGTGATGTGGAATCCGGTCGGGATGTCGACGACCAATGCGTCGATCTCGCCCTCGGCCAGCGCAGCTTTCGCGTCGTCCGTGGTCGCGAACTCGCGTGGCGCAGTGGTCGGAACAATCGTGTCGGTGATCGCCGCGAGGCTGGTGGAACCGGTCTGAGCGCCCAAACGGTAGCCGGCCAGATCCGCAAGATTCTTTGCACCGGCGGCCTTGCTTCCGCGTGAGGCGATCACCGACTGCGCCACTGCGTAATACGGCGAGCTGAAGTCGACGTTCGCGCGGCGATCCCCGGAAATCGTGAACTGATTGACGTCGAAGTCGAAATCCTTGGGGCCTGGTTTCAATGCGTCGTTGAAGGCGACAGTAGTGAAGCGAACCTGGTCGGTGTTGTACCCGAGCTTGTCGACGACCGCCCGGGCCACCGCACCCTCGAGGCCTTTGCCGTTCGACGGATCGTTGTCGACGAACCACGGCGCGTACGCCGGTGAGTCAGTGGCGATGGTCAGGACACCGTCTTCGAGGGTGGTCCCGCTCTGGGGTCCGCACTTGTCCACTGCGGTGGTCGAGGGAAGTTTGGTGAACGCCTCGGGAACCGTGGTGGTGGTGTCTGCTGCCGCAGGTGCCTCCGGCTGCGACGAACACGAGCCCAACAAGATCGAGGAAGCGAAGATCGCGGTCACGGCAACTGCGCGTCGTGTCATAGGCACTAGGCCATCTTGCCTGTTTGTCCGGTCTGGACGTGACGGGGGTCTCGTGTGAGCGGAGTTCACGCAGCTGAGCGTCGCAGTGCAAGGCGCTCCGACGGTGTCGTCCCACCCCAGACTCCGTGCGGTTCAGCGGTCTCGAGTGCAAAGGTCAGGCAGTCCCGAATGACCGGGCAGCGGAAGCACACCTGCTTCGCGGAACTCTCCCGTGCAGCCCGATTGCGTCCGCGCTCTTCACCCGGCGAATAGAACACCGCCGGGTCCACTGTTTTACAGGTGGCGAACATCCGCCAGTTGTTGTCCACCAACGGCTCCACGGAACTGCGAACTGTCATCGTGGTCTCCTCTCCCATCGAGAATCCAGTCTTGCCCGTGGCCTGGCGCAGCGGCAGGTTTCCGATCCATCAGATTTCTACTGCCAGACGCAGCGCTATCCAGACACAGCGCTATCCAGCACAATGAGGAAATGGCAACGACGGATCGGGGTCAGATCACTCTCGACGGCACAACCGTGTCCGTGACCAATCTGGGCAAGATCCTCTACCCCGAGAGCGGCACCACGAAGGCCGAAGTCATCGACTACTACACCCGTATCGCCGCAGTCATGCTTCCACATGTCGTCGGTAGACCTGGTACTCGTAAGCGTTGGCCCAACGGTGTGGACGGTCAGTCCTTCTTCGAGAAGAACCTGGCGTCGTCTGCCCCTCAGTGGCTCACGCGTGCGTCGCTGCAACATTCTGATCGCGTCGTCACTTACCCGATTTTCGATTCCGTTGCATCCCTGGCGTGGCTGGGGCAACAGGCGGCACTCGAATTACACGTTCCCCAATGGCGATTCGACGGTTCCGAGCGTGGTCCGGCGACACGACTGGTATTCGATCTCGACCCGGGTGAGGGTGTCGGATTGACCGAGTGCGCCGAGGTGGCGAGGTCGATTCGAGATCTGGTCGCAACTCTGGGGTGGACGGCCTATCCGGTAACCAGTGGTAGCAAGGGAATCCACCTCTACGTTCCATTGGATCGAGCGTTGGACGGCAGTGGTGCGTCGACTGTCGCCAAGCAGATCGCCACCGGGCTCGAGAAGCTTCACCCGGATCTCGTCACCGCGACGATGGCGCGAAATGTCCGGGCAGGCAAGATCTTCGTGGACTGGAGTCAGAACAACGCAGCCAAGACCACCATTGCGCCGTATTCGATGCGTGGTCGCGATCAACCCTATGTTGCCGCGCCGCGCAGTTGGGACGAACTCGACGATCCGAAACTGCGCCACCTGCTGTTCGACGAGGTTCTGGAGCGCGTCGAATCCGACGGTGATCTGCTGGGCGATCTGGATCCGCCGGTCTCGGCGTCTGTAGCCGATACGTTGACGCACTACCGCAACAAGAGGTCGGCCGACCGGACTCCGGAGCCGATCCCTGCTGCAGTGGACAAGGAGACAGCGGGCAATACCTTTGTGATTCAAGAACATCACGCCAGACGATTGCATTACGACGTTCGTCTCGAGCGGGATGGTGTGCTCGTGTCCTGGGCAGTCCCGAAGGGTGTGCCGACCAGTGCCGGAGAAAATCGGTTGGCCGTGCACACCGAGGATCATCCGCTCGAATACGCCACATTCTCGGGCACGATTCCGAAAGGGGAGTACGGCGGCGGTTCGATGACGATCTGGGATTCCGGGACATACGAGACCGAGAAGTGGCGTGAAGACGAGGTGATCGTGCGCTTGAGTGGGGAGCGGGTGCAGGGACGCTTCGCGCTGATCCGGACAAAGGGTGATCAGTGGTTGATGCATCTGATGAAGGATCAGAACGCGAGTTTCGGAACGGAGTTTCCCAAGAATCTCGAGCCGATGCTTGCCACCGCTGGAAAGCTCGAAGGTCTCGACCCGCAGGAGTGGGCCTTCGAAGGAAAGTGGGACGGGATTCGAGTGATTCTCGAATATCATTCGGGCACAATGTCGCTTCGCAGTCGCGCGGGTAACGACAAGACCCGGGACTATCCAGCCCTTGCCGGGTTGGCCGCGGTGCTGGACGGTCATGACGTGGTTCTCGACGGTGAGGTGGTGGCATACAACGACGCGGGAGTTACAGATTTCGGCCTCCTCCAGCGAGGTGGGGAACCGGTGTTCCTGGCCTTCGATCTTCTGTACCTCGACGGAGTGTCTTTGCTGCGGAAGTCCTATTCGGATCGCCGCACCGTGTTGAATGCGTTGGCGGGCAAGGTCGGTGAGCTCGAGGTACCACCGCAGATCGAGGGCACGGCGGAGAACGCCTTGGAGGTGAGCACCGATGCCGGGTGGGAAGGGATTGTCGCCAAACGTCGTGCATCGGTCTACCTTCCAGGGCGGCGGGGGTCGAGTTGGATCAAGGTGAAGAACTGGCGCACCCAAGAGGCGGTGATCGGTGGGTGGCGCACCGGGCAGGGCAATCGAGCGCAAGGGATCGGGGCGCTGCTCATGGGAATTCCGGGTGAGGATGGATTGACCTACGTGGGACGCGTCGGTACCGGCTTCAGTGATCGTGATTTGGAGTCACTGCTTGCGTTGCTGGAACCGTTGCGTCAGAAGGAAAGTCCGTTCGAGGCGGAACTTCCAGCAGATGACCGCAAGGGTGCGGTGTGGGTGAGGCCTGAACTCGTCGGTGAGGCGCGGTTCATGGATTGGACGGCGACCGGACGCCTTCGCCATCCGAGTTGGCGGGGTCTGCGGGAGGACAAGAAGCCGGGCGACGTGGTGCGGGAAACAAGGCAATAACGGCTAACGCACCGAGGAACGCTGCTGCGGCACAGATCTGGATCCCCATGCACATCGCCGAAGTGTAAGCCTGATTCGCTGCCTCGGCCACAATGCTCACCGGGGTAGCGTCGGCGTGGATCTGCGCCAGATCGACTGTGGAAGTGCCGACTCCGGGTTCGAAGCGGGACCGGAAAACCGTTGCTACGACTGTCCCGACGACGGCGACGCCCAGAACTCCACCCAATTCCCGTACGACACTGTTTATCGAACTCGCCATCGAAGCCTGCTGGGGCGCAACCGACGACATCGACGCAGTTGTTGCCGGAGCCATGACCGACCCCATCCCGGCGCCAACCAGTGCCATGATCGCAGCCAGGACCCCGAACGGTGCGTACCTACCCGCGGCGATCGACAAGACCAACAGTCCCACGGACATGACCGCGAGGCCGCCCGCGATCGAACTGCGCACCCCGAGTCGGCCCACCACACGATCGCTGCTGGAGGCGACAGCCGCCATCACCAGTGCAAACGGAACTGCACCGACGCCGGCAACCAATGGACCGTAACCGCGAACGAATTGGAGGTATTGCGTGTACGTGAAGAGAACACCGAACAAGGCGAAGAACGTTGCGGCCAAGATGGCATTGGAGATGCTGAACACTCGGCTGGTGAAGATGCGCACGTCTGTCATCGGCGCCGGGGCCCGCAGCTCCCACCAGACGAACCCGGCGAGAAGTGCTGTTGCGCTGACGATCTCCAGCACCGTGATGGGCGACGACCATCCGCGAAGGCTTGCTTGGGTGAGGGCATCCACGATCAAAGCCAGTCCGCCGGCGGACAACAGGAGTCCGGGGGTGTCGAAGGAACCCTTGACCATTCCTCCTGCTGAGGGCACAAGAGAAACCGTCGCGGCTATCACAACGGCGACCAGTGGGACGTTTATCCAGAAGACGCTTCCCCAACTGAAATGTTCGAGAAGTACGCCACCGGCCACGGGGCCGATCGCGATTCCCAGTCCGGCGGTTGCAGACCAGATTCCTATTGCCCGGCCTCTCTCGTGCGGGGCGAACATCGAGACGACAAGTGACAGCGTCGCCGGCATGACCAGTGCGGCGGCTGCCCCCATCACTGTTCTCCAGCCGATCAGCTGCAACGACGTGTGAGAGAGGGCAGCGAAGGCTGACCCGAGAGCGAACAAGGTGAGGCCGGTCAGAAGTATCCGACGGTGACCGAATCTCGCGCCGAGTCCACCTGCCGTGATGAGCAGGGCGGCGAACGCCAATGTGTATGCGTTGGTGATCCATTGCAGGTCGACGGTGGTCGCCCGCAGTTCGCGGGCAAGGGTCGGGATAGCGGTGTTGAGGATGGTGTTGTCGATCGTGACTACGACGAGGGATGTGCAGAGGGCGCCCAGTGCTGCCCATCGTCGCCGGTCAGTGGGTTCGAGGGAATTCATCATGTCCTTACGAATGTAACCTTACGAATGTTTAGTGATGAGAACGTACCCCCTCGCCTTACATGTGTAAAGTTTGTCGGGTGAGTGATGTTTCCGAAGATGCCGATGAAACTGGGACGAGTGGTTCTCGGAGTACTCGCGCCCGAAATCCGAGAGGAAGCGGCGCACGGCTCCGCGGAGAGATCGTCGCCGCAGCGGCGACGCTCATCGCCCGCACCGGATCGGATCAGGCGGTGACGCTCCGATCAGTCGCTCGCGAAGTCGGGATATCCGCACCATCTATCTACGGACACTTTTCCGATCGCGATGCCATTGTCGAAGCGGTGGTCTCCGAATCGCTGGAGCAGTTGCATCTCGCCGTGGCCGACGCCGTTTCCGCACACCCCGACCCGGTCGAGGGTCTGTATGCCGGGTGCTCGGCATACGTCGAGTTCGGCATTTCCGAGCCCGCTCGGTATCGGGTCTTGTTCGGGTGGTCCAGGCCGAAAGGTCAGTCACCACAATCGGATACGCGAGGACTGGCCGCCTTCAACACGCTGGTGACCAACCTCGACGCGTGCGTCGCCGCTGGGAGGTCCGCCAGCACAGACACTTTTGTCGATGCGGTATCGATCTGGACTTCGCTGCACGGACGGGTGATGTTGCGGGCCGATCTCCCGGAATTCCCGTGGCCGTCGACCGACACCGTCGGTGAGATGGTGAGGAGCCTTGCGCGGCTTGTGAACTGACGCCTCAACCGTTTGCTGATCGGCAACCAGGCGAGGTCTGATCCAGCATCGTGAGATAGGCATCGAGCTGAGCCGCGCCGGCGAGAAGGTTGCGACTGCGTGTGGTCAGCCGGTCTTGCCAGGATTCGAGGAACGCTGCCAATGAGTCCGCTCCGCCGGCCTCGCGCAGCGAATCGAGAAACTGGGCGACTTGCGACAGTCGGTAGCCGCCGCGCCGCAGCTGCCGCGCGATCTCGGCGTCGCGCACACACTCCGGACCGTATTCGCGATAACCCGTTGCTCGTTCGCGCTCGGGGTGCAGGATGCCGTGCTCTTCCCACGTGCGCAGTGTCGCCGGATGAACGCCGAGACGGCGCGCGAGCTCACCGACCGTCAGCGCTGGACCGTGGACCAGTGCCGGTGCCATGGTGGACAGAGTCCCCAGCGTTGCGGCTACCTCGGTGCGAGTTCCTCGCTCGGCGAGCAGTGTCACGTGTGCACTGTCGATCAGGCGGTAGGCGGACTCGGTGTCGCCCTGGTTGGTCGCACGCATGATTTCCGTGGCCCGCTGGTGGCCGTGACCGCCGCGCAATGCGAGGAAAGTTCGCAGGGCCTGCGCGTGCACTGGGGTGTATCGCCGGTAGCCGGCGTTGCTGCGATCGGTCGGAGGAAGGACGCCGGCGTCGTCGTAATTGCGGATCGCCTGTGCGGACAACCCGTGTTCACGGGCAAGGTCGATGGGCCGCACTGATCACCTCCGATTGAGGCTTTTCACGGTATACCCCAGGTAATTGTTGTAAAAGTTTCACTCGAATCTTCAACGATACTTTCGAAGGCAGTCCACCTTCGAAAGGGATGATCATGTCCACTGCCCCAGCGCTGAGTGAGTTCGGCCGCCAACTCGAAGACGCGGCAAGTCTTGGTCGTGCCGTCGACGAAGTGCTCGCAGCACGAACCGAGGTGCCGGCTCTGCTCGCTCTCGGCGAGCCGACTCATGGGATCAAGGCTTTTCCGTTGCTGCGCAACGAACTTCTCGGCCAACTGGTCGAACGAGGATATCGGTCGATCGTGCTCGAAACAGATGCCTTTGCGGCATTGCTTGTCGACGGCTACGTGAACGGGGGAGAGGCGGACATCGAGAAGGTGCTCGCCACAGGCTTCAGCCACGGATTCGGTGCGGTACCGGGTAACCGCGAACTCGTCGAATGGCTACGCGAGTACAACGACGGTCGCGCTCCGGCTGACCGAGTTCGCTTCTACGGCTTCGACGCTCCGGTGGAGTACTCCGGTGCACCGAGCCCGCGCCGCGCACTGTCTGCGGCAGGTGACTTCCTGCCCGCCGCGTTGCGGCCACAATCTCTCGACGACGCCGACCTCTTCCTGGGGCAGGACGCCGACTGGACCAACCCGGCGGCGATGTTCGATCCGGCTGCGTCCGTCGGCAACTCCGATCATGCTCGCGCCCTGCGCATCATTGCGGACGACCTCGGCAGCGTCCTTCGGCGCGCCGCACCAGTGCTGCGACCCGCCGACCCTGCCGGGTACGACCTGGCCCTTGCACATTCACGCACCGCTCTGGGGCTCTTGCGGTATCACTCCGCGATGGCGAGTTCCGCTCCTGATCGCATTGGAACACTGCTCAGTCTGCGTGCCGAGATGATGGCCGAGAACCTGCTGGCGGTCATCGCCCAGGAGCAGCGACGCGGGCCTAGCCTGCTGTTCGCACACAATGCCCATCTCTTGCGAATGCCGTCCGACATGCCGGTCAACGGCAACGTGGTCAGTTGGGGGAGCGCCGGCTCACTTGTCGGACTTCTCCTCGGGGAGCGTTACGTATTTTTGGCAACCGACGCCAACCCCGACAGTGATCCGGGCACGCTTCAGGGAGCGTTGGCCGATGCGACCGGTCGGCGTGCCCTGTTCTCGACTCCGGCCCTGCGAGCCGCGCTCGGCCCGTCGATCACCGCGGGAGAAGCGATCCTGCCAGGGCATCTGCCGCTGAAACCTTCGGAGTTGGACGGCGCCGACGCGGTCATCTTCGTCGCGGATACCGACGGGCAGCGTCATCAGTACTGGTAACAGCGTCAGGGGCAGAGCGCGTGCGAGAGTATCGCGACGGTGTCCGGCTGGTCCTTCGGCGTCGACGTCAGCGTCACGGTGAACGCACGATCCGGCGTCGCACCGGACAGCGTGTAGTACCCGTAGATCCCGCCACTGTGGCCGGTATAGGTGACGCCGCAGGGAAGTTCGGTGGCGCCGACGCCCATCCCGTACCCGAGCCCCTCGGCTTCGGTGGCGCCGACCTGAAGGGTGGTCATCTCGGCAAGCTGCTCGGCCGGCACCACCTGCCCGTCGAGTAGCGCACGCCAGAAGGCGTTCAGGTCTGTGCCTGTCGAGACCATCGCTCCGGCAGACCAGGGGATCGACGGTTCCGTGCGGGAAACATCGGTCAGGCCACCATCGAGATCCTGATAGCCCGTCAGGTGATCGCCCCTGATGTCGCGCTCACCGGCTGCCGGGAGGTACGTGTCTTCCAGGTCCAGCGGGTCGAGTATCCGAGACTGAAGTTCGTCGGCGTAGCTGCGGCCGGTCACCGATTCGACGAGCATTCCGAGAACGATGTAGTTGGTGTTGGTGTAGACGAACGACGTTCCGGGGACGAATTGCGCCGGTTTGCCGAGGGCGATGGCGACCGCGGCGGACGGCGTCAGCGTTCGGTCCTCGTTTGCGGCAATCCATTCGTCGGCGCCGGGTTCTCCGGCGAACTCGGGTAGGCCGCTGCGATGTTGCAACAGTTGCCGCACGGTGATTGCGCTACCGTCTGTGCCACTGCCGTCCATGTCACTGCCGTCCATGTCACTGCCGTGCAGTAGGCCCGGGAGGTACTGCTCGATCGGTGCGTCGAGGTCGACCTTGCCTTCGGCCACCAACTGCAGGACGAGTGAAGCGGTGAATGTCTTTGTCACACTTCCGATCCGGACCCGATCATTCTTGCCGATCGAATCGCCGTTGGTCCGATTGGGTACGCCGCTGGTCATGACAGCCGTCGTGGTGCCGTCGTCGAGTGTTGCGATCGACCCGACGACACCCGACCTGGTGAGTCCGTCGAGATCCGATTGAATCTCCACTGCGCGCTGGAGCGTCGAGCAACCGATCAGCGCCGTGGTGGCTCCGATGATGACCGCGGCGACAAGGACGTATGAGCGCATGATTTCGAATCTAGGGATCCGCCGGCTCCGACGGATCCAGGAAATCCCCGATCATTCCCTGATCTTTGCCAGGCCGGGACGTAAGGCCTGTTTGTCGAAAACCGACAAATGGGATCAATGATTCCTGTCCGAACACCACGTCTACGCCGTTAACATCCGAACGAAGTGTTTGTTTTCACGTGTCTTACCAGTTCACGGCTATCGAGGTGCGCTGCCGCGCGCCGAAACGACTCCCACGAAGGACGGATGCATGAAGAAGTCGACACTCCGCACGGGAACGGTCGCTGCTCTGCTGACCGGAAGCGTCCTGTTGCTCTCCGCTGCCCCCGCCTCGGCCGACCCGGGGAGCCTCGGTAGCGGCGGCAGTAGCGGGAGCTCCGGCAGCCTGGGAAGCGCAGGAAGCATCAGCAGCGGATCAGCCGCCCTCCCCATTCCGAGTCCGGCAGGCCTGATCGCGCTGGCAGCAGCGAGCACTCAGACCGGAAAGCCCTACCAATGGGGCGGAGTCGGGCCGAACTCGTGGGACTGCTCCGGGCTGGTGCAATGGGCGTTTCGGCAGGCGGGAGTGAATCTGCCAAGGACCAGCCAACAGCAGGCCAACGTCGGACAGCCGGTTCCTCGGTGGGCCCTCGCGCCCGGCGATGTCATCACCTTCTACCCCGGTGCGACGCACGTCGGCATCTACGCCGGATTCGGAATGGTGTTCAACGCCTACGGAGTTGGTGTTCCGACCGGACTGACGCCGCTGGCGGATCTGCCGATCAACAACATCCGCAGGTTCTAGAACCTGCACAGAACCTTCACAAGTCCTCCCAGGTTCATCCACGAGGGCCGAATACAGTCAGTTCCATGAGTCAGCGAAGAGTGCTCGTGGTCGACGACGAGGTCAGTATCTGCGAGTCCATCGCAGCGAGGCTGCGTGCCGAGGGCTACGACGTCGAGTTGGCATTCGACGGTCCCAGTGCTGTGACCCGCTGCGAGCAGATGGACGCCGACCTAGTGGTGCTCGACGTGATGATGCCGGGATTCGACGGCCTCGAAGTCTGCCGCCGCATCCAGGCCGTGCGCCCGGTGCCCGTGCTGATGTTGACCGCTCGTGCCGATGAAACCGACATGCTGATCGGTCTCGGCGTCGGGGCCGACGATTATCTGAGCAAGCCGTTCAGCATGCGTGTCCTCGTCGCCCGTGTTCAGGCATTGCTTCGGCGCGCTGATCGTGCGGAGCACGCTGCTCGCCCGGTGGCCGACTTGCTCGAGTTCGGCGACGTCGTGATCGACCTGACCGAACGTCGAGTGCGTCGTGATACGCAGGAAGTCCACCTGACTCGCACCGAATTCGATCTCATCGCCTACCTGGCGGAGCGGCCGCGAGCGGCGATCCCGCGGGAGTCGCTGCTCGAGGAGATCTGGGGCTGGGGTGAGGGAGCGGGTAGTCGGACCGTCGACAGCCACGTCAAGGCTCTACGACGCAAGCTCGGACCTTCCGTGATCCGGACCGTTCACGGCGTCGGGTACGCCTGGGACGTGCCGCGATGAGCGGCGTCGACCGACTCTTTGCACGGTGGCCGCGGCCGCTGGACCCGATGCGATCGTTCAAAGTGAAGGTCGGCCTCCTGGTTGTCGCAGCGTTGTTGTTCGCCGCGGGCGGTTTCTGGCTGACGTCGCAACAACCATTTCGTTTTGCTCTCCTGACGGCGTTGGTTGTCGCTCTCGGAGTTACACAAGTGCTCGCACACGGAATGACGTCACCGCTTCGCGAGATGACAGCCGCGGCGAAGGCGATGGCGCGCGGCGATTATTCGCGGCGGGTACGAGCGACTTCCCGCGACGAAGTAGGCGAACTCGCCCATGCGTTCAATCGGATGGCCGAGGACCTCGGGGCCGACGACCGGTACCGCCGCGAGTTGATCGGCAACGTCTCCCACGAATTACGGACGCCCATCACCGCTTTGCAAGCCATGCTCGAAAACGTCGTCGACGGTGTCGAAGAACCGGATCCGGCGATGATGAAATCGGCGTTGCGGCAGACGGAACGACTGGGAGCGCTGGTGGCCGACCTTCTCGACCTCTCGAAACTCGAGGGTGGCGCCATGCCGTTGAAGCGCCGCCGTTTCGAGGTCGAGCCGTTCCTACGTGAGCTGTCGAGTGTGAGTGCGGGCGACATCGAGATAGACGTCAAGCCTCCGAAATTGTCCGTGGTAGCAGATCCGGATCGCCTCCATCAGGTGGTGACCAACCTGGTGGACAACGCGGTTCAGCACGGGAACGTCGACACGAAAGTTGTCATCCGAGTGCGTACCGGCAGTGCAGGGGAGTTGGTGCTCGATGTCCACGACGACGGCCCCGGCATCGAGCCACAAGCCCGTGAGCGAGTGTTCGACCGCTTCATCCGCGGCGGATCGACCGACGGGGGTACCGGGCTCGGCCTCGCGATCGCGAAGTGGGCGGTCGAATTACATGACGGCAGGATCGCCGTCGTCGATGCCCCGTCGGGCTGCTGCATTCGAGTAGTGCTGCCGCAGAGCTGAATCAAAGTTTCCAACGAGATCGAGAGATCTCGCGATGGCGCATGCCTTCATCAGGCATTCGCCCGTAGTTCCGAACCCGAAATTTGAACCCGAAACATGGGAGATCACATGAGCGCTCCAATAGTCATTCCGCCGAAAGCGCCGATACCGGTTGCAAAACCCAAGCGACCCAGCCGGTTCTGGCGTCCCGATCGCACGTCGATGGCCACCCGCTCGATGCTCGTCGGCGCGAGCGGCGTTGGGGCGCTGGCGGCCCTGATCCTCGATCCAGGGTTCGTGAGTATCGCGTACGTGATCGTCGGTGTCGGCGTGGTGATCGTGTTCGGGATTCTGACGCCGCCGCGGATGTCTACGACGCAGTGGGCCGCCGCGATGGGGATGCTCGCACTTCTGGGCGTTGCCGCCGTTCGCGGTGCGGAGTGGTTGGTGTTCCTCTGCGTCGTAGCTGCGTGGGTTCTGTTCACGTGGACTCTGATCGGCGGGCGGACGTGGACCGGAATACTTCTGGGAACGGTCGCTCCCTGGCGGGCACCCCACCGTACGGTCAACTTCGTTCGTCGTCGAAAACTTGCTACCCGCTCCGCTCCGCGGGTGCCGGCGGCGCGAGTTGTCGTCGTGAGCGCAGTGTCGATTCTTCTCCTGCTGATTTTCGGATCTTTGTTCGTGAGTGCGGATCCGGAGTTCGCGAAGATCTTCGGCGGCTTCGCTCCTGCCATCTCGGTGTCGAACCCGGGAGCACGGATCTTTGCCGGCGTCGTGATGGCGTTCGGCACGCTGGTTGCGGTGTACCTGCGTCGCAGAACGCCGACGGTGGACGCGTTTGCACCTGCGCCGGCGACGCCGTTGCCGATGTGGGAGTGGGCGGTCCCGCTCGGAGTGCTCAACGTGCTGTTCCTCGGTTTTGTTGCAGTACAGACGAAGACGCTGTTCGGGGGAGACGAGCACGTACAGGTGACCGACGGACTGACCTACGCGGACTACGCGCGTGAGGGTTTCTGGCAGCTCATGGCGGTTACCGTGCTGACGCTGCTCGTCATCGCCGTCGCAGTGCGGTACATCGACCGCCGCGACGCTGGATCGAGGCGTCTTGCCCGCGGACTGTTGGGTGCACTGTGCCTCTTCAGTCTGGTGATCGTGGCATCCGCTGTGCACCGGATGTGGTTGTACGAGAATCAGTACGGTTTCACGGTGCTCCGGGTCAGCGTCTTCGCGACAGAGCTGCTTCTGGGCTTCGTGTTCGTGTTGTTGCTCGTCGCAGGTATTCGGATGTCCGGGAAGTGGCTGCCCACAGCCGTTCTCGCCACTTCGGCCGTCGCGCTGCTGGCCTTCGCGGTGTTCAACCCCGATGCGTACATCGCGCAAAAGAACGTGGAGCGGTTCGAGGGCGGCAAGAGCATCGACGTTTCCTACTTACGCGGGCTCTCCGTCGACGCGGTACCTGCCTTGGATCGTCTACCGGAACCGCAGCGTTCATGTGCCTTGAGCAGATATCGATTCGGAGTGCCGGGTACCACTGCGCCCTGGGAGTTCAACGCAGCGCGTGAGAAGGCGCGCGACATCCTGGAAGCTCGCCCGGTCGGGCCGTGCCTGCAGATGTACACGGCCGGATAGACGCAGGGCGATTGTGCAGCCGCACGGCAGATATCGCGCGCGGCTGCACAATCGGCGAGCGTCGCCTGTTCGATCAGTGCACGGCGAGTGAGATTTTCTCCCGTTCCTCCGCGGACACCACGTCGCGGGTGGAGCGTAAGTCGATCGTCACGCTGTTGAGTTTGCCGCCGTAGCGGAACGCGCCCTTGTCCGCGAACTCTTCCGCGACCGGGCTTCCCCGGTTGATGCCGACGTCGAGCTGTTCGTTCATGCTGAAGATCGCCCGAGTGGTCTTCTCGATCCGACCCTCGGAGACCACCTCGTCGTCGACGCTCAGGGTTGCGGTTCCACCCTTGCCGATTCCGCCGCCGTCGTACTCGAAGTGGACGGACACCTCGCGCGCATCGGGTGCCAGCGGGTTGCGCCCACGCACGAAGGTCCGACCACCGCCGCTGAAGTTGTAGCAGTAGACGGGGACGGAATCGAGTATGTACAAAGCGAATCCGCCGAACCGGCCACCGAGGCTGACCAGCATGCCGTCGGCGACGCTACCCAGACTCGCGGTCAGCGTGTACGAGCGGTTGAAGAACGTCGGCGCGGCTTTCTCGACCAGACCGTTCATGTGTGGGTACAGCGTGAGGGTCTTGCGGCCCATCATCGGATGCGGGGGTCGTGATTCCGCGGTGGCGTGGCGACCGACCGTTCTGTCGTCCAGCGGCAACACCTGATATTTGGCCGCCTCGACGAGGAACTTTTCCTTGAGCCGGGCCAGGATCTCGGGATGCTCGTCCGCGAGATCGCGGGCCTGCGACCAGTCGACCGAGGTGTCGTACAGCTCCCAGCGGTCTTCGCTCATCGGTGTGAGCTCGAGGCCGTGAGTGGCCATCAGCCAGGGTGCGCGGTGGGCCGTGACTGCGGTCCAACCGTGATCGTAGATTCCGCGGTTGCCGAAGATCTCGAAATACTGTGTGGTGTGGCGCTCTTCGGCGTCGGGCTCGGCGAAGGTGTAGTTCATCGCCACGCCTTCCATCGGTTTCTGGGTGACCCCGTCGACGCTGGTCGGTGCCGGAATGCCGGCAGCTTCCAGGATTGTCGGCGTGATGTCGACGCAGTGATGCCATTGCTCCCTGATGCCTGGCTTGTCGATCCCCTTGGGCCAGTGGGCGATCAGACCGTTTCGGGTACCGCCGTAGTGGGACGCAACCTGCTTGGCCCACTGGTACGGGGTGTCGAGAGCCAGAGCCCACGACGCCGGATAGTGCGGGTAGCTGGTTTCGGTCCCCAATTCGTCGTAGCGTGCCAGTACGTCGGATGTCGCACTCTTGTAACCGTTGAGGCCGGCGAGGTAGTTGAACGAGCCCTCCATGCCGCCCTCGGCGGAGGCGCCGTTGTCACCCATCATGTAGAGCACCAGAGTGTTGTCGAGTACACCCATTTCCTGCAACCGGTCGACGAGCCTGCCTACCTCGTCGTCGGTGTGCTCGAGAAATGCCGCGTACAACTCCATCAAACGGGCCGAGACCTTCTTCTGGTCGTCGTCGAGTTCGTCCCAGTGTGGGAGCCCCGGAGCCCACGGGGCCAACTCGGTGTCAGGAGCGACGACGCCCAGTTCCTTCTGCTTGTGGAGGGTGATCTCACGTTGGCGATCCCACCCGTGATCGAATTCGCCGACGTACTTGTCCAGGTAGCGGTCCGGGACCTGAAGTGGAGCGTGGCACGCGCCGAAGGGGAGGTAGCAGAACCACGGCTTGTCCGGGTCCATCGTGTTGACGCCCTCGACCCATTCGATCGCGTGGTCGACGAGATCTTCGGACAGGTGGTAACCCTCCTGTGGCGTCTTGGGTAAGTCGACCATCGTGAAGTCCTCGTAGAGAACCGGGGTGAACTGATCGGACTCGGCACCGAGAAAACCGTAGAACTTGTCGAAACCCTCACGGACCGGCCACCGATCGAACGGCCCGGCAGCGGTGGTCTCCCACGTCGGGGTCTGGTGCATCTTGCCGAAAGCGCCCGTCGCATAGCCGTTTCCCTGCAGGACGCGTGCGACCGTGGCGGCAGAGGCAGGGCGGGTACCGTTGTATCCCGGTGCCGCGTTGGCCATTTCGGAGATGACACCCATACCGACACTGTGGTGGTTGCGCCCCGTCAGTGTGGCGGCACGCGTCGGCGAGCACAGAGCCGTGGTGTGGAATCGGCTGTATTTCACGCCGGTTTCGGCCAAACGCTCGGCGGTGGGCGTGCGGCACGGGCCACCGAACGCGGAGGGTGCGCCGAATCCGACGTCGTCGATCATGATCAGCAGCACGTTCGGGGCCCCGGCCGGCGGGCGAAGCGGTTCCGGGCGGGTGTACGGGGGATTCTGATCGGGGTAGTACACGGCGGCCGCGACGTTCGGCGTCTCGGGAATGATCGGGATGGAATGGCGATTCACCAGCAGGCTCCTTGGCGTATGCAAAACCGGGTCGATTAAGCAGTCGTCTTAATCTGGAGCGTATCGATCGGAATTCAGTTGGCGGCGTAGGTCTCGCTGACTGGGATAATCACCCCTGTGAGTGGTTAAGGAGTCCCTGCACTCCCTAACCGCGCACAGGGGGTGGGTCTTGCGGAATTAAGACAGTGACTTATATGGTCGGTATATGCCCGCCTCGTTGGATGCCAAGAACGCCATGATCGCCGTCGCCGAGCGGATGTTCGCCGAGCACGGTATTCACGAAGTGTCCATGCGGGACGTGGCGACTGCGGCCGGGCAGCGCAACAACTCTGCAGTTCAGTATCACTTCGGCGGGCGAGACGGTCTGGTGCTGGCCGTATTCCGGCATCGGATGGATCAGATCAATGCAGCGCGACTGACGTATCTCGACGACGTCGACGCCAGTGGGCGGACCGATCTGGTCCGTGCTTTGGTCGAAGCCTTCCTGTACCCGCTGGCCGATTTCATGGCGACGGTCGACGGGTCCAACTATGCGCGGTTCATCGCGAGAATTTCACAGTCAGTAGATACACAGAGTGCTGAGTTTCGCGAGGTCAGTGAAGGAATCAACGAGGTAGTCGGCAGGTTGACGCGGGCGTTGCCGCATCTGCCCCGCCGCGTCGCGGTTGAACGGATCGATCTGACGTTCAACATGAGCGTCTCTGCTCTGGCCATCTTCGAGCAGCGCCGCGAAGACGAAAACCCCGTTGTGCAGGCAGATTTCGATACGACGGTGGATCATCTGGTCGATCTCGCGGTAGGAGCACTGACCGCGCCCCAAAGCGCACACAAACGCACACGAGCAAAGCGGGGTGCACGCGTCGACTGACGTGTGACCCCGCGACACGACACGACAGGACGGAGTCATTCGATGGCTACCCTTACATCATCACGAACAGTCCAAATCGGCAATCACACAATCGAATTCGGACCACGCGGAATGAGGCGCAATCCGGAAGGCGTTGAATCGAGGCCGTACGAGCGGTTCACTCTGACACCCGTCACACCGTTCATCGGTGCCGAGATCAGCGATATCGACTTGCGTGATCCGTCGGAGGAGCAGATCGAGGACGTGCGCCGGGCCCTCCTCGAATGGAAGGTCGTGTTCTTTCGGGACCAGCCGATTTCGAGCTTGAATCATCGTGACTTCGCGGCCCATTGGGGTGAACTCGAGGTCCATCCACTTCTCCCGCAGGGAGAGGTCCCGGCAGTCGTCAGATTCGAACGCGGAGAGGACAGTCCAGGAACGGAGAACATCTGGCACGTCGACGTCACCTGGACGAAGACGCCGCCACTCGGTTCAGTACTTCGGGCGATCGACGTACCGCCTGCCGGTGGTGACACGCTCTGGGCCGATATGGGTAACGCCTTCGACTGCCTCCCCGACGAGATCAAGGACTTGATCGACGGCAAGGACGCCATCCACGATTTTGTGCCGTCCTTCGGACGCGGCATGAGCCCGGAGAAGTTGGAGCAGATGAAGGAGCAGTACCCGCCGGTTCTGCATCCGATGGTGCGTAAGCATCCGGAGACCGGGCGGAAGACGCTGTTCGTCAACAGCCTCTTCACCACCCACATTCCGGATATGGATCCTGTCGAAGGCAACGATCTGCTCAACCTGCTGTTCGCGCAGGTCAAGGTCCCGGACTTTCAGTGCCGCTTCAAGTGGGCGCCGAATTCCATTGCCTTCTGGGACAACCGGGCCACCCAGCACTACGCTGCGAGCGACTACTTCCCGCATCGCCGCGTCATGGAGCGGGTGGCCATCCTGGGGGACGTGCCCTTCTGATCTACTCCTGCGGAATGCGGATGATGCACCGGAAGCCGACGTGGCAGGTCGAGGACTCCTCGGATTCGCCCTGCCGCGCGGCAGGGCGGTATCGCAAGCAGTAGTTCGGTGCACACAGATGTGAGCCGCCCTTGATCACCCGTCGTGCGTAGGGTTCGCCGGCCAAGGCCTCGGTGGCGAACTCCGCGCGGGGATTGCGAGGAATGCAGCACGACGAGGCCGGCGCGACGTTCTTGGAACTGTGGGCGTGGTCGGACGTGTAGTGATCGGCCGTCCATTCCCACACGTTCCCGGCCATGTCGAACAGTCCGTAGCCGTTGGGCCGGAACTTTCCGACCGGAGCGGTGCGCTCGTACCCGTCCTCGAGCAGGTTCTCCCAGGGGAACTGGCCCTGCCATACGTTGCCACCGGGCCGCCCGCCCGGAGAGTCGTGATCGCCCCACACGTAGGCCTGGCGATCGAGTCCGCCGCGGGCGGCAAACTCCCACTCGGCCTCGGTCGGGAGTTCCTTGCCGGCCCACGCGGCGTAGGCCTGGGCGTCGAAGTACGACACGTGGGTGACGGGGTGCCGTTCGCGTCCCCCGATGTTGCTGTCGGAGCCCTCGGGATGGCGCCAATCGGCGCCGGGAGTGAACGACCACCACCGGGTGTAGTCGTCGAGTGAAACCGGGCCGGGTGGCGAATTGAAGACCAACGATCCCGGGACGAGGAGGGCTGGATCGGCGTCGGGATAGTCGGCGGCATCCGGGGCGATTTCAGCAGTGGTGACGTGGCCGGTTGCCTTCACGAAGCGTCGGAACTCGGCGACTGTCACCGCCGTCGTGTCCATCCAGAATCCGTCGACGGTGACCTGGTGAACTGGGCGTTCTTCCGGATAGAAGTCTTCGGAGCCCATCCAGTACGTCCCACCCGGGATCAAAGACATGTTCTTCGGGGGAGTTGCCGTGGAGTGAGGCGTCGTCATGAATTCAAGAATGGCACGTTGGTCACGCCGATGTGGGGAGAGTCCCACCTGGTGCCCTCGGCAGGATTCGAACCTGCGACCCTTCCTTTAGGAGAGGAATGCTCTATCCCCTGAGCTACGAGGGCGGGGAGCGTACCGACAAGTGCTGAAAACCCTGTGCTGCCGGGGTTTTCGCTTCCCGATACTACTGTTGCATCCGCTCGACCTGTCGGCACGAAGCCTCGGGCGTCACAGCTGCGCTAGTCAGTGTAGCGGCCCGCCGACGAGGTCGCGAAGTCGACGGTATCGCCGGGTGCAAGCAGGAGCCGAACCGATCGCACTGATCGCAATGGTGTTCACCGCGGAGCAGGCACGGCATGGTGCGGGAATGACCCGCAGAATCCGCTTCAACGCCTTTGCCATGAACTGCGTCGCCCACCAATCGCCAGGTCTGTGGCGTCACCCGGAGGACCAGTCGTCCAGGTATACGGATCTGAGGTACTGGACGGAATTGGCGAAGCTCCTCGAGCGTGGACGATTCGACGGGCTGTTCCTGGCCGATGTGTTGGGAACCTACGACGTGTACGGCGGCAATCACGACGCAGCGCTGCGGCAGGGCGCGCAGGTACCGGTCTCGGACCCGCTACTGCTGGCGTCGGCGATGGCTGCCGTGACCGAGCACTTGGGCTTCGGTATCACCGCAGGTACAGCTTTCGAGCATCCGTACCCGTTCGCTCGGCGCTTGAGCACCCTCGACCACCTGACGAACGGGCGAATCGGGTGGAACGTGGTCACCGGATACCTCCCGTCGGCCGCACGGAACATGGGCGAGGACGACCAACTCCAGCACGACGATCGCTACGACCACGCGGACGAGTACCTCGAAGTTCTCTACAAGTTGTGGGAAACGTCGTGGGAAGACGACGCGGTGGTGCGTGACAGAACTACCGGGGTCTACACGGACCCCTCCAAGGTTCATCCGATCGAGCACGAGGGCAAGCATTTCACGGTTCCGGGCATCCACATCTCCGAACCTTCTCCGCAGCGGACGCCGGTCATCTTCCAGGCCGGCGCGTCGCCACGCGGGGTTCGGTTCGCCGCCGAGAATGCCGAGGCGATCTTTGTGGGTGCACCGACAAAGGCGATTCTCAAAGACGCCGTTGCCCGAATCCGAAACGAACTGACGAAGGTCGGGCGCGATCCGTACTCGGCCCGCATCTACACACTGTTGACGATCGTCACCGACCGAACCCCCGAGTTGGCCCAGGCGAAGCTCGAGGACTACCGCAGCTACGCGAGTAGTGAAGGCGCACTCGTTTTCACCTCGGGGTGGATGGGAATTGATCTCTCCGGATACCGAGCGGACGAGCCGATCGGGAACGTCGAGAGCAACGCCATTCAATCCGCGGTCGCATCGTTTCGTCAGGCCGACGAGAAGGGCGGCGAATGGACGGTGGGAGACATCGCGGAGTGGGCGGGTATCGGCGGGCTCGGCCCGATCGTTGTCGGTTCCGGCGCGGAGGTCGCCGACGAGTTGCAGAAGTGGGTTGCCGAGACCGACGTCGACGGCTTCAATCTCGCTTACGCGGTGACTCCTGGAACCTTCGAAGACATTGTGGAGCATGTGATTCCGGAACTGACGAGAAGGGGCGCCTACCAGAGCGACTACGAAGCGGGGACGCTGCGCAACAAATTGTTCGGGCGAGGGGACAGGCTGCCGCTCGAACACCGAGGCCGGAGCTTCGACAGGATCCGCACTGCCGGCTGAGTGGGGATCTCAGGACCAACCGGACCCAGGCACGTGCACCGAGGTGGTGAGGTCGATCGCCTCGATGTCCGAAGACCTCAGTTCCTCACCACACGCACTACAACCCAGCCTTGCTTCGAACCGCTTTCCACACGCCTTGTGATGGAGAACGATGTCCGGACCGTCCGCGGATCTGAACCAGCGCTGACCCCACGAGATCATGCACATCACGACGGGGAAGTACGCGGTTCCCTTGTCGGTGAGTCGATACTCCGACCACTGTGGGCGATCCGGAAGCGGCCGCGTTTCCATCACACCGATCTCGGTGAGGTGCTTCAACCGATCGGCGACGATTGCCGGCGGCGCACCGGTGATCTCGGCGAACTCTCCGTAGCGACGGGCACCTCGGAAAGCTGCCCCGATGATCGCTGCCGACCAGCGATTGCCGACGAGTTCCATCGTGTGAGCCAGGATTTCCGGTCGGCGTTCGGACTTGGTGGAGCGGCGCCTCGACGTTGCTTCGGGCACACTGCGTGAGAAGTCCCCACTCGGCCCCATTTGGGAGTCCAGGGATCGCACGTCCACGTCCTCGCCGCACTCCTTGCAACGCAGGATCGGAGTGAAGTCGTTTCCGCAGGTGCTGTGCCGCAGCGGCGGTAGTGGCGTGATTTCATTCGGTGCCCACTGCTTCTCCCACGACCACATGGTGATGAGGACCGGCCAGATCGACTGGCCTTTGCGAGTGACCGAGTATTCGTGCCTCGGCGGGTTCTGCTGGTACTCCCGGCGCTCGAGCATTCCGCCGGCCGTCAGGACTGCCAACCGTGAGGACAGCACCGAGTTGGAGATTCCCCCGAGAGCCAGCCAGTCGTTGTATCGACGCGACCCCAAAAGGGCGAACCGCAGAATCCAGAGGTTCCACTCGTCTCCCAGTAGCCCGAGCGTGACCGCCAGTGCGTTGGGTCCGCCCGCAGGCAACTCGGTGACGCCCACCGACGGCGTGGGTGTCGGAGATCCGGCCGACGCCGAAGATCCGGTTGCATTCACTCGTACCACCCCGAAATCATAGGCCGCGAACCCTGCGGCACCGCGAGACCGTACCGAGTGGTCTGCAGAAAGAGTCGGGAATCACTCGATACGGGCAATGAGTAACGCTTCCTGGGTGATTTGGCAGATCTGGAGTCCGGACTGATCGAAGACCGCGGCATTCACGACTGCTCTGCCGGCATGAGCAGTGGGTGTCGAATGCTCGAAGAGGAGCCACTCGTCCGCTCGCACGGGACGCTGAAACCACATCGTGTGATCGAGGGACACGCCCGTCCAATCCGTATCGAGCGAGTGCTCCTGCCCGATGTCGTAGCCGTGCGGAGTCAGCGCGGTTGCCATCAGCATCAGATCACTGGCATAGGCGAGAGCAGCGACGTGAATCAGCGGATCGTCGCTCAGTCGCTGAGCCGAACGCATCCAGATGTTGCGCGGAGGCGCCGCCGAATGCGTCGTGGGGGACTGCGAATCGAGGGGGGACACACGAATCTCGATGGCGGAGAACTCCTCCCACACCTCGCCCAGCCCGCCGTCTGCCTCGGCCAACTCCTGCAACGTCACGCACTCAGCGGGCGGGAGCGCGGCGGGTACGGCTCGACTGTGAGTGATGCCCTCGTCGATCGAGGAGGCAGAGACCGTCGAACGGCAGACGAGTCGTCCGTCCTGGTGGACGTCGACGCCTCTGGTGGACAGGCGTTTTCCGTCCCGAAGGCGATCTACCGAGAACTCGGTTGCGCGATTCGTCGACCCCGGGCGAAGGAAGTGCGTGTGGACGGAACTGATCGCTTTGCCGTCGGTAACCGTGTGCCCGGCTGCGAGAATCGACTGGGCGACCAGTTGGCCGCCGAACAACTGAGGTAGCCGAACACCGTCGTTCGACCCTTGCCACCGGTCCTGGCCGGTCGATTCCAGATCGAAGACGTCGGCGAGACCACTCGTGGGGGCGCTCACGACGCGTGGTTTCGTGCCGGACGGGGTGGACGGGGAAAGAAGCCACTGGTCCGGGCGACGTAGTCGTCGTAGGCCTGGCCTTTGCTCTTGCGCATGCCTCGTTCGAGCAAGGCCTTACCGCTGTAGCTCACCAGTAGTTTGATCATGACGATCGGCGAGACGATCGTGATCAGCGCCAATGGATCACCAAGCGCGAGGATGAACAGTCCGACCCAGACACATGCGTCGCCGAAGTAGTTGGGATGCCGGGTCCAGGCCCAGAGTCCACGATCCATCACCATTCCCGAATTGGCCGGATCTGCCTTGAATCGGGAAAGTTGGTAGTCACCAACCGATTCGAAGACGAAGCCGACGGTCCAGACTGCGATGCCGATCGCGCCGATGACTCCGAGGGCGCGAAACTCGTACATCGCGAACTGGACGGGCAGCGACACCACGAGAATGAGGACGCCCTGGAGGCCGTAGATTTTGCGAATCAGGAACGGAACCAGCGGTCCCTGTTGATGTTTGAGCAGGGCAGTGTAGCGCTTGTCCTGCCCGTGCCCACGGTTTCGGAAACCGATGTAGAGGCCGAGTCGCATTCCCCACACCACGGTCAGTGCCAGCACCACGAGGCGACGCAGATCGTTGCCGTCCGACCCGATGGACGTCAGGTACGAGACGACGGCGACGACGGCGAAGCCAGGCCCCCAACAGATGTCGATGATCGAGTGATTGTTCATCCGGATGGCTACGGCCATCACGACTGCGATGAAGACGAGCACGGCGAGTGCGCTCACACCGAAGTTCAGTGCAAGGTCGCCCAATGGGATGTCGGTCATGCGCGCGCTTTCTGATTGTGGTGGTCGAGCAGTTCGGAAGCGAAGTCCGCGAAGGCTTCCTGTGCGCTCGGATAGGTGTGAGGAGTGCCGAGCCGGCTGGTCACGAGCAGTGCGTCGAGCGCTTTGGCATCGAGTTCTGTGGTGGTGGGCAAGAATTCGGTCGAGCCCTCGACGGCGTCGGCCGAACGCACTCCGTTACCTGCCGTGACGATCACCTGCCCGTTGGTCGTGGACTCGGGATCGACGAGGGCAGTGACCACCGGGGCTACCAGGTCGGCACCCATGATGTCGATGAATCGTGGGTCCATTCCGGACTCGGTCATCTGCGTAGTGGCATAGGGCAGTACGACATTGGTGAACACATTGCGACTCGCGCCTTCGCCGGCCGCGGTGCGGCCCAGTGCGATGACGGCACCCTTACTGGCGGCGTAGGCGGATACGGTGGGTTCGCCGTGCAGTCCTGCGGTCGAGGCAATCATCACGATGCGCCCGAATCCGGCTTCGCGCATGACTCGGGAGGCTTCAGCGGCAACCAGCGCGGTCCCGACGACGTTTGTCGTGATGACGGTGCTGAGGTTCTCGGCGGTGGTGCGATGGAGCATCTGTGGACCGCTGACCGCGGCACTGGTGATGCAGAAATCGAGTCGTCCGAACCGAGTGAGAGCGTCGTCCACCAACTTTCGACCGACCTCGGGATCGGTGACGTCGTCGTGGTTGGCGACGGCGTGGCCACCGGCTTCGAGGATTTCGTCGACAACCTGATCTGCAGGGCCCCGGCCGCTCCCGTCGAGTGTGCGATTTCGATTGTTGACGATCACCGTGACCCCTCGGCTCGCGAGATGCAGTGCGACG
This sequence comes from Rhodococcus sp. IEGM 1406, assembly GCF_030056745.1. NCBI lineage: Bacteria > Bacillati > Actinomycetota > Actinomycetes > Mycobacteriales > Nocardiaceae > Rhodococcus > Rhodococcus sp. IEGM 1406. Next base: position 1,499,861 of record NZ_JASHKO010000001.1, read on the forward strand.
GCACGGCCGAGGCCCTTACCCCCTCCCGTGACGACGGCAACGCGGCCCGAGAGTGAACTGGCGGTCACGAGGCGATCCGTTCGACGAGCACCGCGACTCCGACACCGGCGGCGCCGCTGACCGCGGCCACACCGTAGCGTCCGTCGCTCCGTACCAGTTCGTCGACACACGCGCCGACGAGAATTGCTCCGGTGGCGCCGAATGCATGGCCCATCGCCATCGTGCCTCCGTTGGGGTTCATGCGGTCCGGCCCGGCGTCAAGATCGCGGCGGAACCGTAGGCAGAGCGCGGAGAAGGCCTCTGCGAACTCGAACACGTCGATGTCCTGTGGACGAAGCCCGGCTCGAGCGATGACTGCCTCCACGGCGCTCTGGCCCGCCGTGAGCATGAGAACCGGATTCACCGAAGTCGAGGCGGATCCGATGATCCGTGCGCGAGGGGTCAGGCCGGCTCTGGCCGCGGCTTTCTCGGATCCGAGGAGTAGTAGTGCTGCGCCGTCGGCCATGGCGGGAGAGGATCCGACGGTGTGCAGGTGTTCGATCTTGCCGACCTCAGGGTAGGCGGCGAGCGCGAGTGCATCCTGACCGGCGGCGCCGAGCCCTTCGAAGGCCGGAGGCAGCGCGGCGAGTCCCTCTGCCGTCGTCTCTGCCCTGACCAGTTCGTCGTGCGCGATTCCGGCTTCACCATTTCTGCCGGGAACGGGCACAACGGACCGCTCGAATGCGCCGTTGCGCCAGGCCTCGGCAGCCTTGTGCTGGGTTTCGACGCCGTACGCATCCAACTCGTCGCGGGAGTACCCCTCGATCGTGGCATTCAAGTCGGCGGCAACACCCATATGGATGGAGCCGATCTGCGCGATGGTTGCCGGGTCGATCCACAGCGGTCCGCGATCACTGAACATCGGAGTGCGGGAGACGCTTTCGACGCCACCGGCCACGACGAGGGAGACGTCGTCGCTGCGAATGCGGGCTGCGCTCTGGCCGACTGCGTCGACGCCGGATGCGCAGAAACGATTGAGGGTCGCGCCGGGAACGGAATCGCCCCAACCAGCAAGGAGTGCGGCAGTTCTCGCGATGTTCGCGCCCTGCTCGTCCACCTGCGATGCGCAACCGAGAACGACGTCGTCGATCTGCTCTGCGGCGAGGTTCGTTCGACCCTGCAAAGCCTTGGCCAGGTGGACGACAAGATCGACTGGGCTGTGTTCGTGGAGGGCACCTCGCGTCGATGCTCGGCCGCGCGGTGTGCGCACGTAGTCGAGGACAAAAGCATCAGTCATTTTCAACCCTTCAATTAGTAGAGTTACTCTGCTAGTTGTAGTACGGTTGCGATGAAATTACAACCGCCGATGCACGGGTATCTCGGTGACGCCACCGATGCCGGATCGGCAAGGGGAGAGGTCATGACTGTTTCGAACATTTGGATTCTCGGCGGGTACCAATCCGACTTCGCACGGAACTTCACCCGTGAGGAACTCGATTTCGCGAACCTTGCCGAAGAGGTGGTGAACCACACCCTGGCCGCGGCGAAGGTTCCTGCCGCCGACATCGAGGTGATCCACGTCGGTAATGCCTTCGGTCAATTGTTTGCCGGCCAAGGTCAGCTGGGTGCGATGCCCGCCACCGTGCATCCAGATCTATGGGGTGTGCCCTCGTCCCGGCACGAGGCGGCGTGCGCATCGGGCAGTATCGCCGTACTCGCCGCGATGGCAGACCTGCGCGCCGGCAACTACGACGCGGCTCTGGTGATGGGTATCGAACTGGAGAAGACGGTTCCGGGTGATGACGCGGCCGGACATCTGGGCGCTGCAGCCTGGGTCGGACACGAAGGTCAGGAAGCAAAATTCATGTGGCCGTACATGTTCGATCGTGTGTCGAAGGAGTACGGGCGGCGCTACGGGATCGACGAATCTCACCTTCGCGCGATCTCGCAGATCAATTTCGCGAACGCGAAGAACAACCCCAATGCACAGACACGCGGTTGGGCGGTACCCGATCTGCTCGGGAATGCAGGCGGCGACGACGCCACCAATCCTGTTGTGGAAGGCGGTGTTCGACGATTCGATTGCAGCCAGGTGACCGACGGTGGCGCCGGGGTTGTGCTGGTGACGGACAAGTACCTCCGTGAGCATCCTGATGCCGCGGCGACTCCGCTGGCCCAGATCGCGGGCTGGGGTCACCGGACTGTTGGTTTAGGTCTCGAGCAGAAGCTGGCCCGCGACGCCGATAATCCCTACGTGATGCCACACGTTCGGGATGCGGTGATGGGTGCCTTCTCCCGGGCCGGAGTCGACCTGGCCGGGATAGACGGGATCGAAACACATGATTGTTTCACGGCGAGTGAGTATCTCGCGATCGACCACATCGGTCTGACCGCGCCCGGCGAGTCGTGGAAAGCCATCGAGAGTGGTGACATCGCCATGGGCGGCAAGCTACCGATCAACCCCAGCGGCGGTCTGATCGGCGGTGGTCATCCGGTGGGTGCCAGTGGTGTTCGAATGCTTCTCGACGCGGCCCATCAGGTGACGGGAACGGCCGGCGGTTTCCAAGTCGAGGGTGCGAGCCGCTTTGCGACGCTCAACTTCGGTGGAAGTACGGCCACCACCGTCAGTTTTGTCGTCGACGCAGTTTCCTGAAAGTGCAGCCCAGCCTTTCCCCATCAGTCGAAAAGAGAATTCCATGGACGTCGAAATCGTAGGCAAGTTGTTGTCCACCCTTCCCGCCGATGACGATCACCCGTATCGCACCGGCCCGTGGCAACCCCAGACCACCGAGTTCAAAGCGGACAACCTCGAAGTCGTATTCGGTGAGGTTCCGAAAGACCTCGACGGTGTCTACCTGCGCAACACCGAGAATCCGCTCCATCCCTCGATGAAGGCTTATCATCCCTTCGACGGCGACGGAATGATTCACATCGTGGGCTTTCGTGACGGAGAGTCGTTCTACCGCAATCGATTCGTACGGACTGACGGGTTGGCGGCCGAGCAGGATGCCGGCGGCGCCTTGTGGGCCGGACTCGCCGAGTCTCCCAAACTCAGTCGCCCCGAGGGCGGCAAGGGTGCGCGCACCCGGATGAAGGACGCGTCCAGCACCGACGTCGTCGTTCACCGGGGGACTGCTCTCACCAGCTTCTACCAGTGCGGAGATCTGTATCGTCTCGATCCGATGTCGGCGGAGACACTCGGAAAGGAAAGCTGGAACGGCAAGTTCCCCTTCGAATGGGGTGTGTCCGCGCATCCGAAGGTGGACGACAAGACCGGAGAAATGCTGTTCTTCAACTACAGCAAGGAAGCGCCGTACATGCACTACGGCGTCGTGGACTCGGCCAACGAGTTGGTCCACTACGTCGACGTCCCGCTTCCCGGTCCACGGTTGCCACACGACATGGCCTTCACGGAGAACTACGCGATCCTCAACGACTGCCCCTTGTTCTGGGATCCGGTTCTACTGGAGAAGGGCGCGCACGTCGCGAATTTCCATCCCGATATCCCGCTCCGTCTCGGAGTCATCCCACGCCGCGGAAACACCGCTGACATCAAGTGGTTCGAGGCCGATCCGACCTACGTCCTGCACTTCGTGAACGCCTACGAAGAGGGGGACGAGATTGTTCTGGACGGTTTCTACCAGGGTGATCCGGAGCCGTCGGACAACGGTATGGGCAATCAGTGGGAGCGCGCCTTCCGTTTCCTCGCTCTCGATCGCATGCAGACCCGGCTTCACCGCTGGCGTCTGAACCTGGTCACCGGAGCCACGCGTGAAGAGCAACTCAGTGACTCGATCACCGAATTCGGCATGATGAACGGCAATTTCGCGGGTGAGAAGTACCGATACGCCTATGCGGCTTCTGGTAAGCCGTCGTGGTTCCTGTTCGACGGCTTGGTCAAGCACGACCTGCTGACGGGGAACGAGGAACGATTCTCCTTCGGTGACGGCGTGTATGGAAGCGAGACCTCGATGGCACCACGCGTGGGTGGTACCGCCGAAGACGACGGCTATCTCATCACGTTGACCACCGACATGAACGAGGACGCGTCCTTCTGCCTGATCTTCGACGCTGCCCGCGTCGGAGACGGGCCATTGTGCAAACTTCGCCTTCCCGAACGGATTTCGAGTGGCACCCACTCGACGTGGGCGCCGGGTGCCGAGCTCCGACGCTGGCAGAGTGCCGACACCGCAGCCGAAGCGGTCGGACTGTGACGGGCACGCACGACGCGGGCACGTGGGAGATCCTGCGGCAGGTGGTGATCGGTGCACGAGACCTGGACAAGACCGGTCAACAATTACGTGAAGCGTTGAATCTGGCACCAGGATTCGCAGATCCGCTGCTCGAAGACATCGGTTTGGCCGACGAGACCTTGGCCGTCGGGCCGCAGGCATTTCTCGAGATCGTCGCACCGCTCGACGAGACGGTCTCGCTGGCGAGATGGATCCGCAAGGGCGGAGGGGAGGGCGGCTATGCACTCTCGATCCAGGTTTCGAACATCGAGCCCTATCTGGAACGTGCAGCTGCGGCCGATGTTCGGACGGTGGCCGATCTCGAGGCCTACGGTCACCGGATCGTCCAACTTCATCCCGGTGATCTCGGACTGCTCGTAGAACTCGACGAGATTCCCGACGCCGACGAGTGGTTCTGGGACCAGACGGAGAAGGAGGTTTCACTCGATCCACGGGTCGACGACATTCTCGGCGTCGACGTGTCCTCTCCCGATCCGGCCAAGACGGCGGCGCTGTGGGCCGAAGTGTTCGGCAAGAAACTGGATTCGGCGCGATCACTCTCGATTGCGCTGGGGTCGCGCGCCGTGTCGTTCGTTCCGGGCGAGCGGTCGATGCTCAGTGCGGTCGATCTGGCGGCGTCGATCGGAGCGAACACCGTCGAGCCCGGCCTGATCGTCGGCGGCGTCGAATTCCGGATTCACCCAGGCTGAGCGAGCTTCACATCGAACGACAGAAATCGGGGCCGATCGCTCAACGCGACCGGCCCCGAATTCTTGTCATGGACTCAAGCGAAGTCCTGTCGCAGACGAGTCTTGAGAAGCTTCCCACTCGCGTTGCGTGGCAGTTCCTCGATGAACTGAACTGCACTGGGGCACTTGAAGTGCGCCAGTCGCTCGCGTGACCACTCGATGATCTCCGCTTCGGTGACAGCCGAATCGCCGGAACGAACGACCACCGCAATGGGAGTCTCACCCCACCGATCGGAGTGAACGCCGACTACCGCGACCTCCCGGATGTCGGGGTGGCCGGAGAGAACGCTCTCCACCTCGGCGGGATAGACGTTCTCACCGCCGGAGACGATCATGTCCTTGAGGCGGTCGTGGAGGTAGAGATACCCGTCCTCGTCGAACGATCCGCCGTCTCCTGTTCGGAGCCAGTCGCCGTCCAACATGGTGGCCGCAGTGGCTGCCTCGTTGCGCCAGTAGCGCCTCATGACGTGAGCGCCGCCGATGACCACCTCGCCGCGGGTACCGACCGGGACGTCGTCGAGCGTCACGGGATCGACGATGCGGATGGATACGCCGAACATCGGTTGCCCGACGGACTTCAACCGATGCGCGGTCGACTCGTCGGTCGCCCGATGATCTTCGGGGGTCAGCATGGTGACGCCGCCAGTCGACTCGGTGAGTCCGTAGGCCTGCAGGAAACTGCATCCGAAAACCTTGGTGGCGTCCTGTAACAGGGGTAGCGGCATGGGCGCCGCTCCGTAGACCAGGAACTGCAGGGCACTCCAATCCGCCTCGCGTACAGCAGGAAGGGAGGTGAGGACGCTGATCACCGCGGGAACAGCGACCGCATGAGTCACCCGGTACTCCTGCATCAGCGCCACCAGCTCCAGCGGACCGGCGATGGTCTTGAGAAGTAGAGCGCCACCGCCGAGCGTCGTGACGAGAGCGAGACCCAGCCCCGCCACATGGAAGAACGGGACCGGGCACATGGCCACGGAATCGGTGTCGAGATCGAGCAGGTGATACATGGTCGCGAGGGCGCGGCCGAGGTTCGCGCCGGTGAGTTCGATTCCCTTGGGGTGGCCGGTGGTTCCCGACGAGTAGAAGATCAGCGCGGTATCGTCGGGAAGGCGTGACACTCCTGGGTCGTCGTCCCCTGCACCGGAGAGCCAGTCGTTCCACGAGACCGAGTTTGCGGAACCGTCCACCGTGACGACGGTCCGGACGCTACCGACCGCCGCGGCGACGTCGGAGAGGCCCTCATCGCCTGCTCCGAGTACGACGACGGTCGGCTCGCTGTTGCTCAGGATGTAGTCGACCTCGCCCGGTGCCAGCCGATTGTTGACGGCCGTCAGAATCGAGCCCATCTTCGAAGATCCGTACAGGACGGAGAGGAAAGACGGTGCATTGGCGCCGATGTACGCCACCCGGTCACCTGTTCGAACACCATCGCGTAGAAGTGCATTCGCGACACGATTTGCTTCGATGTCCAGCTTGCGGAAACTGGTACGGCCGTCATCGGAGATGACGGCGGTGCTCTCCGGACTGGCAATCGCCCGGCTGCGCAGCAAGTCTTCGAGATTCTGCACGGGGCGACCATCGGGTAGGAGCGCGTTCACAGAAGGTTCGCGGGTGGCGGGTTCACGGGTGGCAGTCGAACCTACGGCCGTCGGCTGAGTGGTCATGCTGAATGCTCCAATCTGAAGGGGGCAAAGACAGGGGGTTCGAAAATGCCGGTGGGAGCGGCGAGTACATGCTCGACGGCGCGCAGTGCCGGGCCCGCAGTGATGAACTGACCGGCGGTTGTCCGGCTGTTCGGATCTTGTGGTTCGACGAGGTTGACGGTCATCACGATCTCGGGTTTGCCGTACAGGTGGACTTCCCACTGATCGCGCCCCGCGTATTCCTCACGATCGGGTTCCATGGTCCAGATGATGGCCAGAGTGAGGAACTGCATTCCGTCGACCATTGCGTGCCAGCGCCATTCGGTGGTTCCGACGGTTCCGGCGGCGATGCGTCCGGCGGCCACGTCGAGATCCGTTCGCGCCGCAACGACCCTGTGATCGGATACGACCTCGTCGTAGGTGATCCCCAGACGTTCGCACATGAACGCGATGGTCTCCAGATACAGCGACGCGTACAGCGAGGGCAACGGCCCGGTTCCGTCGAGTTCCTCCGGGGGCGAACCCATTCCCATGACGGTGAACGCGAAGTCGGGGTCAGGCATGCCGCGAGCGTCGAGCACCTCGTAGATCGTGATGCGGTCCAGTTCGATCGATGTTCCCGTCAGAGCCAATGCCAATCGCTCACCGATGACGCCCGGGCTCACTCCGACACCGAAGAGCGTCGAATCGCCTTCCTTACATGCTTGGGCGAACATGTGCTCGCGCTCGGTGCCGTGTGCGCGGGGGAAGTGCTGCCCGGCCGTCGTGATCACGTTGATCCCGGCGCGAAGCAGACGGCACAAATCGTCGTCGTGGCGTTCGTACGGAATCTGCAAACGCGGACTGTGGATGAGAACCTGGGGGCGCGAGCGGATGATCTCGTCCACGTCTCGTGTGGCGATCACGCCCGTCGGTGCGCGTCTGGCTATGTCGCCGGCATCGCGCCCGGCCTTGGCGTCGCTGTAGACGTACAGGCCGACCAACTCGAGGTCGGGACGATCGATGATTCCGCGAAGCGCGGTCTTGCCGATGGCGCCGGTCGCCCACTGGGCAACACGAATCGGATCGCTCATGATCGAGTGGTCAGTTCGCCGGCGAAGAGGAGCTTGCCCAGTCCGCGTTCGTACCGAATCGGGTCTCGAGCCAGACGCGCACGGGCGTCGATTGCCATGAAATCGGTGTCGCACGTCCACTCGCCGCGTTGCATGGCGGCGAGTCCGGTCGCGGCGATGTCGAGGGGATTTTCCTTGTGGCCCTGCACGTGTGAAGCCATGCGGGTGTCGACACTGCCGACGATCAACGAGGTGACGGTGATGCCGTGCGGTTCGAGTTCGGCACGGGCGATGCCGCCGAGCGACAGAGCAGCCGCCTTGGCCGGTGAATAGCCGCCCATGAAGGCGGTTGGTGCGATTGCGGCGACTGACAAGACGTTGACTATCGATCCACCGCCGCGGGCGGCGAGGACCGGCGCGAAGGCTCGGATCATCGTCAGCGGTCCGAAGTAGTTGACCTCCATCTCGGCGCGAGCGGCCTCTCGGTCGTCGGCCTCGATCAGCCGATTCCCGGTGAACAGCCCGGCGTTGTTGACGACGACCGAGGTGTCACCGCACGCCCCGGCGGCAGTGTCGACGAGTCCTGGATCGGTGACGTCGAGTTCGACGATGTGCGCACCGGTGGCTCGGAGCTCGGCCGGCACCTCGTCGGGATTTCTCACCCCCGCATAGATTTTGGCTGCGCCCATCAACTTCGCCTGTTGGACGAAGGCCAACCCGAGGCCTCGATTGGCGCCGGTGACGAGGACGGTCGCACCCTCGACCGGAGTTCCGCGAAAGGTTGTCATGAGTTCTCCTGTGTCTGTCGGGTGTAGATGAGGTCGTCGGGGAATTTCTTGCTCTTCTTCAATGACGTTTCAGGCGCGAGCATCCCGAAGATCCAGCCTTCGGCTGTGGCCATGTCGTGGTTCCAGTCCCACCGCAGTGCGCGGTGGCGGATTCCCCACCTGCCGTCCTCGAAACCGAAGCGGTCGATCAGGCGCGCCGCGGTGAGTGTGTCGGCTATGCCGTCCGAGGTCTTGATTCGTGCGAAGGCAAGCACGTACGACTCGACGAGTGCTGTATCCCCGTCGAGTTCGACCAAGACGTTGGTCATTGCGTGGGTGGTCAGCGACCGTGGGTGGGTGATGGCCCCGGCGATGTGGTCGATGTAGTCGTCGGCGGTGCCGGTGAAGACACCCCCGTGGTCTTCGGTTGCGCCGGGCAGATAACACCGCCTGGCGTCCTCGACGTCGCCGCGGTCTGCGGCTCGGAGGAAACGAGCCAGAACCTCGTAGATTTTCTGCTTGGCGACGAGAGCGTCGACCGGGCTGTAGTCCCTGACGTCTGGGCCCCCGCCGCTGTCGACTGCGTGAATGTTGTTGGACCTCACGATGATGTCCCTTCTCGGCTCCGGATCGGGGGCCGCACGTTGACGGAGTGCCTCTGCTTACTGTAGTAATCTCTATCACACTGTTAATTGAAGTGTCACGAGGAGGTGAAACCAATGCTTGGAAACACACCACCCGCACAACCTGGGAATGCACCGGTCGTACTCACGCTTTCCGATGTGTCGATCGAATTCGGCGGAGTCACGGCTCTCGACGCCGTCGGCTTCGACGTCCGCGCGGGACAGATCTGCGGACTCATCGGGCCGAACGGCGCTGGTAAGACCACGCTGTTCAACTGCATCACAAGGATTTACGAACCGAGTCGCGGTGTCATCACCTGGCAAGGAACCGACCTGTTGGGATTGCGTCCCTATGCGTTGGCATCTGCAGGAATCGCTCGAACTTTTCAGAATCTCGCGCTGTTCGGCGGCATGAGTGTCTTCGACAACACCATGGTCGGTGGATCGTCGCGAGGTCGCTTCGGGCTCGCGAGTGGGCTTCTCGGCCTGCCTCCGGCGCGTGCCCGAGTCCGAGAACTTCGAGAGAAGGCCTGGTACCTGCTCGAACGTCTCGAACTCGTCGACGTCGCGAATGCACCCGCGTCCGGTCTACCGTTCGGAACTCTCAAGCGTGTCGAACTGGCACGGGCATTGATGTCCGAGCCCTCGCTGCTTCTGCTGGACGAACCTGCCGGCGGGCTCACGCACAGTGAAGTCAAAGAACTGGGAGAACTGATCGTCTCGCTCCGCGACGACTTCGGCTTCGGCGCGCTTCTGGTCGAACACCACATGGGATTGGTGCTCGGGATCTCCGATCACGTTGTCGCCCTGAACTTCGGCCACAAAATTGCCCAGGGAACCCCGGCGGAGATCCAGCAGGACGACGCCGTGATCAACGCATATCTGGGGCGTGCGGCATGACCCTGCTGAGCGTCGACGATCTGCATGCCGGTTACGGGCGAGGCAATGTACTGCACGGGATTTCGCTCGACGTGGAACCCGGCGGGGTCGCTGTCGTTCTCGGCGCGAACGGTGCAGGCAAGACCACCATGATGCGCGCGCTTGCCGGATTGATCCCGCATCAGGGAACGATCACCTTCAACGGTTCGCCGTTGGGATCCAAACCTGAACGCGCCGTGGCCGCCGGCGTCAGCCTTGTCCCACAGGGCCGCGGAACTCTCGGTCAACTGTCGGTGCGTGACAACCTGCTCGTCGGCGCTGCCCTTCGTAAGGACAAGGCGGAGATCGAAGCCGACATCGAGCGGTGGTGTGAGACATTCCCCGTGCTCGCGGGGAGGTCCACACAGTTGGCCGGTTCGCTGTCAGGCGGTGAACAGCAGATGCTCGCGGTCGCACGGGCATTGATGAGCCGTCCCACCCTTCTTTTGTGCGACGAACCGAGCCTGGGGCTGGCGCCCATCGTCATCGCCGAATTGTTCGACACGCTCGGTGCGATCAACCGCAGCGACGGAACTGCACTGCTGATCGTGGAACAGAACGCCGATCTCGCGATGAAACTCGCGTCGAAGGTCTTCCTGCTCGACGTAGGCACCATCGTCGCTGCCGGAACGCCCGAGGAATTTCGTTCCGACGACGTCGTGCGCAGCGCTTACCTCGGGTACCAGGAGTAAACGGTGACACTCTTTCTCGAACGACTCATCTCCGGATTGACCAATGGGTCGATCTACGCAATTCTCGCGCTGGCACTAGTGGTGGTGTTTCGCGCCACCGGCACGATCAACTTCGCTCAGGGCGAGTTGGCCCTGTTCACAACCTTTGTCGCCTGGTGGCTGACGACGATGTCCTGGCCGATCTGGTCGGCGATCGGAGCGGCCCTGGCTTTGGGGTTCCTGCTCGGAGCATTGATGGAGCGTCTGCTCATCCGTCCGGTTCAGCGTCGAAGCGACATGGCGGTGCTGATCGTGGCACTGGGATTGTTCACCGGGCTCAACTCGTTGGCCGGAATGCTGTGGGGGAGCGATACGAAGATCATGCCGAGCCCGTTCCCCAACGGTCCGACCGACTACATCTCGGTGGGCGGTGCGCGCGTGTACGGCGACGCACTGGGCGTACTGGTGGCGCTCGTTGTCCTACTTGTGTTGATGTCCTTGCTCTTTCGCAAGACGAGAGTCGGTCTGCACATGCGTGCCGTCGCGGACAATGCCGAATCTGCCACTCTCGCCGGAGTTCCGACCAGCCGGATACTCGCAATCGGTTGGGGAGTAGCAGCTGCCATCGGTGCCCTGGCCGGTGTCCTGGTCACTCCGCTCTCGCCGCAACAACTCGGTCTCACGACCATGTTCCCGATCTTCATCGCAGCATCCGCCGCAGCGCTGTTCGGCGGCCTGGACAGTCTCGTCGGCGCCGTGGTCGGCGGGTTGACGATCGGTGTCCTGGAATCGATGCTCAGCGGCTACATTTCGGTCATCGGCGGCTCGCTGCAGCAGACATCCGCCCTGTTGATCATCGTGGTGATCCTCTTCGTCAGACCCAATGGACTGTTCGGTACCAAGAAACTGGAGCGGGTATGACGACGCTTGCCGAGAGAAATGAACCCACCGTCGCCGAAAAGGCAGTCAGGCGACCGCGGGTAGTGGTCGCCGGATCGACGTCGTACCGGATACTCCAGTTGGTTCTGCTGGTGGCTGCCGTGTGTGCGTTGCTTCTCGCGTCACAGAGCGCGCCGTTTCGCGTGGGGCAGTTCACGAGCGTCTTCATCATCGCGATTGCCATTGCGGGACTCAATATCGTCAGCGGATACACCGGACTTCTGTCGATCGGCCATTCTGCCTTCTTCGGCCTGGGCGCGTACACGACCGGCGTTCTGATCGTCGATCGCGGATACTCGCCGTTGACCACGATCCCGATGGCGGTCGTATTGTGTTTTGTACTAGGGCTTCTCGTCGGTCTTCCCTCGTTGCGGATCAAGGGGCTGTATCTCGCTCTCGTGACACTCGCCGTCGCTGTTGCATTTCCCGAGGTGATCCGCAAGACCGGGGATCTGACCGGTGGTGCCGCCGGAATGGTGGTTCGCGCAAATCTGCTCGTTCCGCCGAAATGGACGGGTCTGACCCGAGCCGACACCTACCTCTGGATCTTTTGGGTGTCGGTGGTGACTCTGGCGATCGTCATGCTCCTGATTCGCAATCTCGTCAAGAGTCGATTCGGTCTGGCTATGGTCGCGGTGCGTGACAACGAGATCGCGGCGAGCGCAAATGGCATCAACGTCGCGCGGGTCAAGATTCTCGCTTTCGGGCTTTCCGGCGCGATCACGGGCCTGGCAGGTTCACTGTTCACGATGTACATCGGCGCGCTCTCACCCGAATCCTTCTCGCTGATGAAGTCGATCGAGTTCATCACCGGACTGGTGTTGGGCGGAATCGCAACCCAATTCGGCCCGATCGTTGGGGCAACGGCAGTGGTGTTCTTGCCGTACTACACCGGAAGCGTCACCGACGGCCCCGTGTCGGGAGTGGTGTTCGGCGCGGTGCTGATCGCGATCGTGTTCTTGATGCCGGACGGAATCGTCGGACGGATCAACAGCGTGCTCCGACGGTTCGTCCTCGTGGTTCCCGCAGATCATCCCAAGTATCGCGAGGGTGAACCTCGCACCTGAGCGCCGTCTCCCTCGCCCACTCTCGTTTCCCTCAACTCACAGCAAGGAACTGGACGATATGAAAAGGCAGACCACGATTCCCGCAGTCATCGCCGCTGCGGCACTACTCCTTTCGGCCTGCGGAGGTAGCTCCGACGCAGAGAGCAACACGTCGACATCGGCCGGCGCAGTATCGGTCGACGACTGCAGTGATCCCAGCGGTGCCGCAGCGCCGATCACCGACAAACTTACGGTGGGATGGAGTGGGCCGACGTCAGGCCCGCTCGCCGATGCCGTCGGCAACGTGATCGAAGGAATGCGAGCACGGTTCGAGGTGGAGAACGCGGCCGGCGGCGTCGGCGGCGTCAAGCTCGACGTCGTGGTCAAGGACGATGCATTCTCCCCGGAGCGCGCCAAAGCCAACGTCGGAGAGTTCATTCAGAAGGACAAGGTCGACGTTCTGGGCACCTTCGGGGCCGGGCAGTTGAACGCCATCGCGGACGATCAGACCACTGCCTGCGTGCCGTTGCTCTTCGCGCAGGCAGGCATGCCCGAGTTCCGGGTCATCGAAGACTTCCCGTGGACCACGGAGTATCTACCGGATCCGGGCGTCGAGATGGAGGTAGTGGTCGAGAGCTTGAAGAAGAAGTATCCGAACGGCGCCAAGGTCGCACTGGCCACGAACCAGACCGAGTCCGGACAGGGAATCGCCAACGGCTTCAAGTCCGCGATCGAAGGAACCAACTTCGAGATCGCGGCGGAGGAGGCGCTGACCGACCCCAAGACGGCGGCTTCGACTCTCAAGGCCAGCGGCGCCGAGGTTTTGGTGGTCGCCGGTGTCACTACCGACTGCCTCGCGATCACTCAGGCGATCGGACGTGTCGGATGGAAGCCCGACACCGTGATTCAGCCGTCGAACTGCGTCGACGGTGCGACCCTGTATGCACCCGCCGGTGATGCTGCCGACGGGCAGCAGGTGATGGTGTGGCTCAAGGATCCCAACAACGCTCTCTACAAGGACGACGCGGCGGTGCGCGACTATCTCGCCGGTGCAGCGGCTCACGGTGCAGATTCCCCGACCAACAGCTACACCGTGAACGGCTGGGCCATCGGTGACCTGTTGGTGGACAACTTCACTCGGGCCTCTCAGTCATCCGACGGACTCTCACGTGCCACCATCATGAGTGCCGCGCGAACGCAGGACTACCACCCGCCGATGTTCATCGACGGAATCAAGTTCACGATGACCGCGGACCATGCGTTGGGAATCCTGGCCTTTCAGCCGTTCGAGTGGAATGCCGCTACTCAGGCGTTCGAGAAGCAGGGCGACGTGATCGACATTTCCGGCCGTTACGAGAACTGAATCGAGTGCGCGAATGAACAAGACACACAGGGGATTGCATCCTCGCGTCAAGGTGGACGAATACACCTCGAAAGGGTGGTGGTCCGACGAGACGATCGATCACGTGTTCCGGGTGCAGGTGCGGACCCGAGGGGACGAGCTTGCCGTAGTTGATCCGGCGAACCGCAGCGAGTTGTCCGGCGGAGATCCACGACGCCTCAGTTGGAACGAACTGGAGAGCGAAGTCATCTCGCTCGCTGCGCGCTTCACCGAGGCAGGCTTGGGCCGGGGAGACGTTCTGGGCGTTCAGATGCCTAACACCGTCGAACTGGTCGAGGTCTACCTTGCAGCGTGGTCGCTGGGGATCGTGGTCTCACCCTTGCCCATGCAGTACCGCGAACGTGAAGTGGAAGGAATGGCCAACCAGGCGGCGTTTGCAGCATTTGTCACCGTGCCCAGCTTCGGCGACAGATTCCCGGCTACGGAGATCGCTGCAATCAGATCCCGGATTGCCTCTCTGAGATCGGTATTCGTCTACGCTCCCGAATCAGAGCTTCCGGCTGAGCTTCCCACCGGCGTCGTGGGGCTGAGTCCTCGCGCAGCCACCGAATCGCAGCGAAGTGCTCTGGACAGACGAAACACCGAAGATCCGAACGACCCCAACGACGCGATGACGATCTGTTGGACCTCCGGAACCGAAAGCGAGCCGAAGGGGGTCCCACGTTCGCACTACGAGTGGCTGGCCATCTGCTGGGCCACGATCGATGCTCCCGACATCGTCGTCGACGACGTCCTGCTTAACCCGTTCCCGATGGTCAACATGGCCGGAATCAACGGAATGTTCCTGCCCTGGCTCCGCACGGGATGTGTACTGGTACAGCACCACCCGTTCGACCTTCGAGTGTTCCTCGGGCAGATCGAGGCCGAGCGAGTGACATACACGGTAGCGCCGCCTGCTCTGTTGTGGATGCTGCTTGCCGACGAGTCGATGCTCGCGGCGGTCGATCTGTCGAGCTTGACGCGGATCGGTTCGGGTTCTGTGCCACTGCAACCTCCGATGGTGCGGGGATGGCAGGAGCGATATGGAATCGGAGTCATCAACTTCTTCGGATCCAACGAAGGCATCAGTCTGCTCTCCTCGCCTGCGGACATGCCGGATCCGGACGACCGCGCACGGTACTTCCCTCGTTTCGGTGTCGAGAACTTTCGCTGGAGCACCAGGATCTCGGACTGGATGGACGTTCGCCTGGTCGACGTGGTCACCGGCGAGGACATCACCGAAGTCGGGCACCCGGGTGAGTTGCGAATCAGCGGACCGACGGTCTTTGCCGGCTATCTCGGCGATCGACCGTCACCGTTCGACGAGCGCGGATTCCTGTGCACCGGAGATATCTTCGAGATTGCCGGTGATCACGGACAATTCCTCCGCTACCTGGATCGCGGCAAGGACCTGGTGATCCGCGGTGGAATGAACATCGCTCCGGCCGAATTGGAGGGGTTGATCGCCGAGCATCCGGCCGTCGCGGACGTGGCCGTCATCGGCGACCCCGACGAAGTGCTCGGTGAGCGCGTCGCAGCAGTGGTGACACTTCGACCCGAGACGGAACTCGAACTCGATGCTCTGGTTGCGTTCCTGAAGGACAAGCGCATCGCGTCGTACAAACTTCCCGAGCGGCTGGAGATTCGGAAAGAACTGCCGCGCAATTCGACCGGAAAGATCCTCAAGCGTGAGCTTCGACAGAAGAGTGTGGCATGAGTGTGATGAACGACAGTGACAAGCTTGCGTTGGCGCGTGAGATGTTCCAGGCGTGGGACGTCATGGACTGGGCACGCGTCGTCGATCTGTTCGCCGAAGACGGTGTGCTCCACAGCGTGATGCAGGAACCTCTTGTCGGCAAGGAGGCTGTAGCGGGCCGAATTGCATTGCTGGCAAGCAAGTGTGAACGGATCACTCTGAAGATCGAGTCGCTCGGCGTGATCGACGGCAGGGTTTTTGTACAGCGAGTGGACGATTTCCACTTCGACGGGACCCACGGCGTCGTTCCTGTTGTCGGAATCCTCAGCATGGCAGACGGGCTGGTCACAGAGTGGCTCGAGTACTACGACCGTCCGACACTCTTGAAGGGAATGGGTCTTGTCTCCGATTTCGAATAGCGGGATTTCGAAAAGCGGGATTTCGAGGAGCCGACTGCCGACGATCGACATCTCCTTGGGTTTGTGGCAGGACCGTCCGCCGCGGGAGGTGACCACTACTGCACGCCTCGCCGACAAACTGGGGTTCGGCCGAGTGTGGGTGGGGGAGATGGCGACGTACGACGCCTTTGCTCTGGCGACGTCAGTCGGCGCCGGCTTCGAGCACTCCGAGTTGGTGGTCGGCCCGCTTGCGGTGACGGTTCGTGATCCGGCGATGATCGCGATCGGGGCGGCGTCGGTAGCCGACCTGACCGGGCGTCACGTGTCGATAGCGTTGGGCACGTCCAGCGCTGTCGTGGTCGAAAAATGGCATGGGCGAAGCAGATCCGGGGCAGCACGTGCACTCGCGGAGTCCGCCCGCGGTGTGCGAGCGCTCATGAACGGCGAGCGGGGCGAAGTCGCCGGAACGGTGATGCGGACCAGCGGATATCGGCTGCGACTTCAGCCGCCGGGTGGGCGGCTGATCGTTGCAGCTTTCGGAGACAAGGCCCTTCGCGCCGCGGTGGAGTTGGGCGACGAACTGGTGCTCAATCTGGTCAGCCCGGAGCAAGCGGGGCGCCTGATCGCACGGTGCAAGGAAATCGCGGCTGAAATGGAAACGCCAATGCCCCAGGTGTCGGTTTGGGCGCCGGCGGCCGTGGCAACCGAAGGCCCAACTCAGATGTCGATCGATCAGCTCAGACGTGGGCTTGTGCCGTATCTCGCTGCCCCCGGGTACTCGGACATGTTCGTGCGAGCAGGGTTTGCATCCGTGATCGAGGAAGCCAGGGCCGGGACCGCGCCTCGAGAGATCTTGAGTCAGGTCTCGGACGCGATGGTCGCGACGGTGGGAATCGTGGGAACCGCGGCCGATGCGCGCGAGCAACTCGAGGCGTATCGAGCGGTGGGCGTGGACACCGTCGTGGCCGTGCCTTCATCCACTGATTCGGATCCGGCCGGGCAAGTGACGATGGAACTTCTTGCCGAGATGGTATGACGAATCCCCGACGAACTTACTCTCAGGTAAGTTCGTCGGGGATATGTCGAATCGAAGGAGTTGCCGTGAGTGATCGTGTTCGTGTCGAGGTAGTGCAGTCGGTGGCGTACGTGACGCTGAACCGGCCGGAGAAACTCAACGGTCTCGATCTGGACATGCTCGACGCGCTGGTGGACGCGGCCCGAACGATCAGAACTGATCGTTCGATCCGGGGCGTGGTTCTGCAAGGCGCGGGCGACGCATTCTCGGCCGGATTGGACTTCGCTTCTGCCGGCAAGCAGCCGAGCCGGATGGCCAAGGCCTTTGCGAAATTTCCCGGTCAGAAGACCAACCTCTTTCAACGTGCGTGCTGGGTGTGGCGCGAATTGCCCGTGCCGGTCATCGCGGTCGTTCACGGCCACTGCTTCGGCGGGGGACTGCAATTGGCGCTCGCCGCAGACTTTCGATTCACCACCCCTGATTGCACGTTCTCGGTGATGGAGGCGAAGTGGGGATTGATCCCCGACATGACCGGAACGGTCACGATGCGCGAACTCGCGGCGATGGACGTCGTGAAACGCCTCGCCATGACTGCTGAACTGTTCGATGGAAATCAGGCTCTCGAGTGGGGGTTCGTGAGCGGAGTAAGTGACAATCCGATCAAACCGGCGCAGGAACTGTTGTCGCAGATCACGACTCGCTCGCCGGACGCCGTCGCAGCGACGAAGACGTTGCTGCACAAGACCTGGAACCGATCGCCACGCGGTGCGTTCTGGATCGAATCGCGGATCCAACTGGCGCTGATGAGAGGCAAGAACCACAAGATCGTACGCTCCGCGAATACTGCAAAGACGCTGCCGGAGTTCGCCATTCGAAAGTTCGGCTGACAAACTCCGGCATCGCGTCGCCGTGGGGCGTTCTCATTCAGGCCGATTACACCATCAGATCTCGTCCAGATCGGTCCTTGATGAGCATCGTGGCGACGAACGACACTGCGGCCAACAGGGCGAGATAGATCGAGATGGCAAGAGTGCCACCGGTCTTGCCGAGGAGCCATTGGGCGACGGTGGGAGCAAAGGCGCCGCCGAAAATGGTGCCGACGGCGTAGGAGATCGACGCGCCGCTGTAACGGATCGAAGCTGGGAACAGTTCGGCGAACAATGCCGGTTGAGGTCCGTACGACAGTCCGAGTCCGACCGAGAACAGGATCATCGCCACGTAGATCCAGCCGAGATTGCCGGTGTCGATGAGGAGGAAGAACGGCACCGCGAAGAGGATCATTGCGAGGTTGCCGACGTTCATCACCGTGGTGCGGCCGCGCCGATCCGACCAGTAAGCGCCGATCATGGTGAAAACGCCCCACGTGACTGCACTTGCGAGCGTGGCAATCAGTAGTTCGGTCTTACCCAGGCCGTAGGTCTTGGTTGCGTACGCGACGATGAATCCGCCGATCACCATGTAGCCGTTGCCGTTTGTGCCGATGAAGGAGAGGGCCGCGAGTACGACTTGCTTCGGGTGTTTCTTGAACAGAGTTCGGATAGGCGTGTTGCTCTCGGTGCGGCGTTCCTTGAGTTCGGCGAACACGGGTGACTCGCTGACCTTGCTTCGAATGTAGAAGCCGACGCCGATCAGCACGACGCTGAGCAGGAACGGCACTCGCCATCCCCAGGTGGTGAACTGTTCGTCCGTGAGGGTGAACGTGCACAGTGCCAAAACGCCGGTGGCGAGCAACATTCCGAGCGGTACGCCCATCTGGACGAACGCTCCGAAGAATCCTCGACGCTTGGTGGGTGCGTGTTCGACGGCAAGAAGAGCAGCTCCACCCCATTCGCCGCCCGTCGAGAATCCCTGCACGATTCTGAGAAGGATCAACAGGATCGGCGCCCAGATCCCGATCGAGGCATACGTCGGCAGCGCGCCGATGAGAACCGTCGCGGCCCCCATCATCGCCAACGTCGCGACCAGGACACGTTTACGGCCGAGTCTGTCGCCGAGATATCCGGCCACGATGGCGCCGAGAGGACGGAAGACAAAGCTGATGCCGACCGTGACGTAGGAGACGATCTGGCCTGCCGAGCCCATCGGCTTGAAGAACAGGTCGGCAAAGATCAGGGCTGCGGCTTGGGCGTAGATGAAGAAGTCGTACCACTCGACGGTGGTGCCGACCATCGACGCCATCGCGGCGCGGTCGTACTCCTTCGCGGCGGGCTTGGTGCCAGTTCTGGTTGTGGTCATCGAGCTACTTTCTGCCAGTCACGTGGTTCACCGGCGCGGTGAACTGCGAAGTCGGAACAGGGGAGAAACGCTGTTCGATCTGCGACGTTGCCGGTGTGCTCGGTGCATGCTTGTGGCTGACTCGGAGCGTTCCTGCGCGATCTCATTGTCGATATTGGCAACCGAATGATCGGTAGGTAATGAATTATGCAGAAGTGTGAGCGTCAACACAAGGGGTGCCGGAAAGGTCTGATTATCTGGTGCAGAGCATGCGGGAAATCAGTTGCTCAGGTGTGGAGCGACGCGGCGATCCGCAGATCGATTTCCCTGGCGCTGAGCAGATGGTCGAGGACGAGAACCGCACAACCGAGGATCCCGGATTGTGCGCCGTGGCTGACCGAAGCGATCTGAAGCTTTCGGGTGGCAAGCGCCGTTGCGTTGCCGTAGACGGACTCCCGAAGTCCGGCGAGGAAGAGCTCGTCTGCCTCGGCCATGTCGCCGCCGATGATCAGGACCTCGGGATTGAGGAGGTTTACCGCGCCGGAAATGACGTCGCCGATAAGTCGGCCGCTGCTTCTGATGAGCCGGCGGGCTTCGCTGTCGCCGTCCAGGGCGAGGCGGACGACGTCACGCACGTGCCCGACGCTTCGGCCCTGATCTCGGAGGGCGTGCACGAGAGCCCAACCGCTGGCGACGGTTTCGACGCAGCCGACATCGCCGCAGCGACACTTCATGCCCCGCGCTGCAGCGGTTTTGGTATGCCCGATCTCGCCGGACGCTCCGAGTGAACCGCGTTGGAGGATTCCGCCCATGACGATTCCTGCGCCGAGGCCGGTTGACGCCTTGATCATCAGGAGGTTGGGCGCGCTCTCGCGTCGTTCGCTCAATTCGGCCAGGGCCATCACGTTGGCATCGTTGTCGGCGAACAGTGGCGCCGTGGTCACCGATGCCAGATAGGGGGCAAGAGCGACGCCGTCCCATCCCGCCATCATCGGAGAGTCGAGGCTCGCTCCCGCGGCGACGTCGACCGTTCCGGGAATGCTCAGTCCGATTCCGATGACCTCGGTAGACGCGCGTTGGACCTGGGCCAGTAGTGACGAAAGATGCTCGGCAATTTCGGGCATCAGTTCGTCGGGGCCGACCCCGACCGACTTGTCGATGTCTTCTGCGGCGAGGATCGTGCCCGCCAGGTCGGTGACGGCAAGTTGTGCCCGCGATCGACCGATTGCCACGACGAGAACCACGCCGGACGAGTTCGCGAAGGTGAGAGTGGACGGCGGCCGGCCGCCCGTCGACGGGCCCTCGTCGTCATCGGCGATCAAACCAAGCGATTGAAGTGCTGCAACCCTGGCCGATACCGCCGTCCTGGACAGGCCGGTGAGCTTCCCGATCTCGCTGCGCGTGGTCGCGGAACCGCTGCGTATCAGCGTGAATACCTCTCCCGCGGTAGCCGGAGTCGTGGACGGTCGGGTCATTGTCCTATTCAAGCATTCCTCGTCGGTAACTTCAGCGTGCGAAAGTTTGCATACTTTGTCCACAAAAAGACGTAAGTAGGTCTTGTGAAAAAGCAGAAGTAGGCATAGTCTGTGTCTTGACTCACTGCCACGGGCGTCCGAGGAGACGAGTCGCAGTTTCTGTGAAGCAGGGCGCACAAACAGGGGAGAACCTGATGAGCCGCACCGATACACAAGAGATCGTCGAGTTCGCACGTAAGTGGCAGCAGTTCGACGGTGGACCTGACGAAGAGATCTTTGTAACCTTCGGCCTCGCCCCGGACGAGTATTTCCGCAGGCTGCAGGCAATTCTCGACGACGGCGTCGTAGCGCTGACTCCGCCGGTCACCGGCGAACTCGCAACGGTCTGTGCACATCGACTCGGCCAATCGGCCAGGCGTCGATAAGCCCGACCCGGCGTCAGCCCAGAGTCACCCGAATCCGTTTCACCCGAGTAAGGAATTGAGGTCGCCATCATGCACAAGCACCTTCCGATGCCGTACCCGACCGCCGAAGTGTGGGACTGGCAGCTGCAGGGAGCGTGCCGTGGGCACGATTCCGCGGTGTACTTCCACCCGGACGGCGAGCGTGGACACGCTCGCGAGAACCGTGAACGCAACGCCAAGAAGGTCTGCGCGACGTGCCCCGTGCTCCAGCAGTGCCGCGAACACGCACTCTCCGTCCACGAGCCGTACGGCATCTGGGGTGGAATGACGGAGACCGAGCGCGCAGAATATGTGCGATCGCTGCGTAAGCGCAGCAACCGGATGCCCGCGGTCGCCAACGCGAGCTGACGGTCCTTCGGAAAGGACGCCAGTGTGACCCTCGTAGCCGGTATCGATTCGTCTACCCAGTCGTGCAAAGTCATTGTCCGTGATGCCGATTCGGGAGAACTGGTACGAGAAGGACGGGCGGCCCATCCCGTCGGTACCGAGATAGATCCGACATGCTGGCTCGAGGCGATGGACAATGCAATCGCCGCGGCGGGTGGGCTCGGCGACGTCGCAGCGGTATCCGTCGGAGCTCAACAGCACGGCATGGTGTGTCTGGACAGCGGCGGCGAGGTCGTCAGGCCGGCGCTGCTGTGGAACGACACTCGTTCGGCGAAGGCTGCGACGGATCTGGTCGAAGAACTCGGCGGATCGAAGGCGTGGGCCGACGCGGTTGGCGTAGTTCCGGTCGCCGCGGTCACGGCAAGCAAGCTTCGATGGCTCGCAGATCACGAGCCAGGCAACGCCGATCGCACTGCCGCGGTGTGTCTTCCGCATGACTGGCTGTCCTGGAAATTGGGCGGGTCCGGTTCAATCGAGGAGCTCGCCACAGACGCGGGCGACGCAAGTGGAACCGGCTATTACGCTGCCTCGACGCGCGAATACCGTACCGACTTGCTGGCGTTGGCATTTCGCGATCGCACCCCCCATGTTCCCCGAGTTGCATCGCCGAACGAAAAGATCGGAAACACTGGCTCCGGGGGAATCATCGGACCGGGTACGGGTGACAATGCCGCAGCCGCACTGGGTTTGGGAGCAGTTCCCGGTGACGTGATCATCTCGATCGGAACATCCGGTGTCGTGTCGGCTGTATCGGCCACCCCCACGCACGATCCCAGTGGAAGCGTGGCAGGATTCGCGGACGCAACCGGCCTGCACCTGCCGCTCGTGTGCACTCTCAATGGCGCGCGCATTCTTGATGCGACGGCGTCCATTCTCGGTGTCGATCACGCCGAACTGTCCCGGTTGGCGTTGACCGCGCCCCTCGGAAACGACGGGCTGGTCATGATTCCGTACTTCGAGGGCGAGCGGACGCCCAACCGTCCTGACGCCACGGGAGCAATGCACGGCTTCCGGCTGCAGAACTCGACGCCGGCGCATTTCGCGCGCGCCGCAGTCGAAGGGCTCCTGTGCGGCTTGGCCGACGGCGTCGACGATCTGGTTCGTCAGGGCGTCGAGGTGAAGCGAGTTCTCCTCGTCGGAGGCGGAGCGAAGTCTCGCGCTCTCTGTGAGATCGCGCCGGAAATTCTCGGAGTGCCGGTCGTAATCCCTGCTCCGGGTGAGTACGTCGCCGAAGGGGCATGCAGACAAGCAGCATGGGCACTGTCCGGGGACACGCAGCCTCCGGTGTGGCCGAAACCGGAAGAGCGACGATTCGACGCCGAACCAGCTCCCCACGTGCGCGATCGCTACGCGTCGTTGCGCGAACTCACCGAAGGCGTCTGAGCGCTCCCTACAGAAGCCCGAACTTCCGCACTGCGTCGAGTAGCGCGTGCGGACGTTCGGTCGTCGGCAGGGGATCGACGAGTGCGAACTGGCAACCGATGTCTCGGGCCGCGCCGTCGGCGACGTCGCTGTCACCGATCATCAGGGTCTGCGCCGCATCCACATCCAGCTGTGCCAGGGCGTATTCGAAGATCGCGGGTTCCGGTTTGACTGCACCCACCTCGAACGACAGGACGAACTCGTCGACCCAGACGTCCCAGCCGCGGTCGACGAACGCCGGACGGATGTCGAAGGCGATGTTGCTCAAGACGGCAGTGCGTACGCCCTTCTCCGACAATGACTTCAGGACCTCACCGGTATCCGGGTACGGCGACCACTGGTCCGGATCGACCAGCAGCGCGTAGAAAGCTTCGGCTCGAACGGGATCGGGCACCCCGGACTTACTCAACACGTCGAGGTAAGCCTGACGATGCAACTTCGGATCCCGGTCGCGGTTCTCCCACGCGTAGATCCCGGCTTCGTCCATCTCGACGGTTCTGCCCACCGGCGCGGTCATCCGACGCATCAACTCGGCTTGAGCGTGCACGTCGAGCGGATCGCCTTGATGATCGACGAGGTGCTCGGTCCAATCGTCGCTCTCCTCCAAACGGAAGAGGGTTCCGGAGAAATCGAACAGCGTCGCGGCGATATGTCCGTCTTGATGGGCCGTGCTGTCAGTGTTCACCTCGACAGGTTATCGGCGTCCGCTTTCCGATGCTTGATGTGAGCCAGTGCACGCGTACTTTGAGAGAGCACATTTTCCGAGGTTCCCCCGACGGGCACGATTTCGATGCCCCGGATGAACCGTATGACGAGGGGGATCCTCCGTGTCCGACCACGCGAATACACCAGACCTGACGAAGCCGTCCGGCGAAGACCCCCACCTCTCACGTCAGCTGTCCAACCGGCATATCCAGCTGATCGCCATTGGTGGTGCCATCGGCACCGGACTGTTCATGGGATCGGGCAAGACGATCTCGCTTGCCGGGCCCTCCGTGATCTTCGTGTACATGATCATCGGCTTCATGCTCTTCTTCGTCATGCGGGCGATGGGGGAGTTGCTGCTCTCGAACATGGCGTACAAGTCGTTCTCCGACTTCGCCGCGGATCTGCTGGGCCCCTGGGCGGGATTCTTCACCGGCTGGACCTACTGGTTCTGCTGGATCGTCACCGGCATCGCGGACGTCATCGCGATTTCCGGATACTTCAAATACTGGTGGCCAGGTCTCGCGGCATGGATACCTGCATTGCTGACGATCGCGGCGCTGCTGCTCCTCAATCTCCCGACCGTTCGCGCCTTCGGTGAAACCGAGTTCTGGTTCGCGCTGATCAAGATCGTCGCCATCGTCAGCCTTATCATCGTCGGCATCGTCATGGTCGTCTCCGGGTTCACGGCGCCGAACGGTGCCACCTCGGGTATCGACAACCTCTGGAACGACGGCGGCATGTTCCCGACCGGATTCATGGGCTTCGTGGCCGGCTTCCAGATCGCCGTGTTCGCCTTCGTGGGAATCGAGCTCGTCGGCACCACCGCCGCCGAGGCGAAGGACCCGGAGAAGAACCTGCCGAAGGCCATCAACTCCATCCCCATTCGTGTCCTGCTGTTCTACGTCGTTGCACTGACCGTGATCATCGCGGTCACTCCGTGGCGCGAAATCAGCGCAGACAAGAGTCCGTTCGTCGCCATGTTCACACTCGCCGGCCTCGGCATCGCTGCATCTGTCATCAACTTCGTCGTGCTGACCTCCGCTGCGTCTTCGGCCAACTCGGGTATCTACTCCACCTCGCGCATGGTGTTCGGCCTTGCACAGGAGGGCGACGCACCGCGGGCACTCGGCAAGCTGAACTCGCGCAAGGTCCCCGCGAACGCCCTGATGTTCTCCTGCATCTTCTTGCTGGCGTCGCTGATCCTGCTGTTCTCGGGCGATTCCGTGATCGAGGCCTTCACCGTCGTCACGACCATCTCGGCGCTGCTGTTCATGTTCGTGTGGACGATCATTCTGGCGAGCTACATGGTGTACCGGAAGCGTCGTCCGCACCTGCACGAGGCGTCGAAGTTCAAGATGCCCGGCGGCATCGTGATGTGCTGGGTCGTGCTCGCGTTCTTCGTCTTCATCCTCTGGGCGCTGACAACCAAGGACGACACCCTGCAGGCACTTGTCGTCACACCGATCTGGTTCGTGGTTCTGGGAATCGCGTGGGCGATCATTCGTCGCCGACCCGCTCACCGGGCACGATACGACGCATTCAAGTCAGAACTGGACGCCAGCCGACAGAACGGCGAGAAATAGTTTTGGTCAAGATCGGGTAACGGTGGCGGCCGCCTTGATCAAACTGTTACATTCTTCGGCAGACAGAGGAGCGGGCTTCATCAGAAGGACGCTGCACGCCGACGACTGACGGAGTACACACTGTGGGAAACCACCACCGCACGGGCAATGACGATGTTGTCTTCGAGATCGATCCCGAGGCAGCAAGCGGCCGCCACCGCACCCCGTCGGCTGGCCCTGGTGCCGGTGTCAAGGCGGGTGTCGTAGCTGCGGCTACCGGTGCACTCCTCGTCGGTGCAGGCCAGATGGGTGCAGGAACCGCTGCTGCGGCACCGGCAACACAGACCATCGCCGGCATCGAAATCCCGCAGGGTCTGCTTCCCGAGGGCGTTGTCGTTCCGGCTGAATTGGCGGCACTTCCCGCTCTCGACATTCCCGAGCTTCCCGATTTTGCTGCCGATCTCAACACGCAGGCACAGCAGTTCCTCGCGGGGATCAACCCCGGCACCTCTGCTCGCACCGTGCAGCCGGTGTCCGGAACGCTGACCTCCACCTTCGGTTCGCGCTGGGGAGCACACCACGGCGGTCTCGACATCGCGGCTCCGATCGGTACGCCGATTCTGGCTGCAGCAGACGGCCAGGTCATCGACGCCGGCCCGGCGTCAGGTTTCGGCCTCTGGGTTCGCGTCCAGCACGACGACGGCACGGTCACCACGTACGGCCACGTCAACGACTACCAGGTCAACGTCGGCCAGCGCGTCAATGCTGGCCAGCAGATCGCCACAGTGGGTAACCGTGGCCAGTCCACCGGCCCGCACCTGCACTTCGAGGTTGCCGAGAACGGCGCAAAGGTCGATCCCGCAGCGTGGCTGCAGGCTCGCGGCGTGGCTGTCACCTGGGTAGACAACTCGTAAGAGAAACTTTCGGAGAACTGCGGTGGCGTCGGGAAATTCTTCCCGGTGCCACCGCAGTTCTCGTTTGTCGGTGACACCGGCCGGATAGCCTTCAGTGACGTTGATCGTCGAAGGGGGAATGCGCGATGGGTGCAGAAGTCACGGCG
The DNA here is from genome assembly GCF_030056745.1 of Rhodococcus sp. IEGM 1406. Classification (NCBI taxonomy): domain Bacteria; kingdom Bacillati; phylum Actinomycetota; class Actinomycetes; order Mycobacteriales; family Nocardiaceae; genus Rhodococcus; species Rhodococcus sp. IEGM 1406. The sequence continues at coordinate 1,526,262 of NZ_JASHKO010000001.1, forward strand.
CGAGAATTCACGCGGGCGGACCGTAGGCTCTTTCGCAAGAAAGTGCGGTCATGCGTCGACGCCATGAAGCAGATGCTCGATGGTGGTGACTTCCGAGACGCCGTCGACAAGCCGGCGCCGCTGCTGGGCATGGAGATCGAATTCAACCTGGTGAACGGGGACATGGCTCCTGCGATGTCCAACCGTGAAGTGCTCGAATCCATCGACGACGCTGCGGTTTTCCAAACCGAGCTCGGACAGTTCAACGTCGAGATGAACGTCGAACCCGGCCCACTCACCGGTGATGCAACTTTCGAATTGGAAAAGAAACTGCGCGCCTCCCTCGGCGTCGCAGACGCGCGAATCCATGCGCACGACGCCGAGATGGTGATGATCGGGATGCTGCCGACCCTGCAACTCGAGCATCTCGATCGAGAGTGGATCACCGCGAACCCGCGCTACGAATTGCTCAACGAGCAAATTTTCACCGCTCGAGGCGAGGACATCGAACTCGACGTCGAAGGCGTCGCGCTACCTGGCAGCGACGTGGAAATTCTTCGGGCCGATACCAATTCGGTAGTCCCGGAGGCGGCATGTACGTCCATGCAGTTGCATCTCCGCGTTGCGCCGGAAGAGTTTGCCGCGCATTGGAATGCCGCGCAGTGTCTGGCCGGCGTACAGGTGGCGTTGGCGGCTAATTCTCCTTTCCTGGCAGGCAAGGCACTCTGGCACGAATCGCGCATCCCGATCTTCGAGCAGGCCACGGACACAAGAACTTTCGAGCTGAAGAACCAAGGTGTACGGCCGCGGGTGTGGTTCGGTGAGCGGTGGATCCACTCAGTGCTCGACTTGTTCGAAGAGAATTCACGGTACTTCCCGGCCCTGCTGCCTGACGTGTCGGACATCGATCCACTGGAAGTGCTCGCGGCGGGCGGGGTTCCGGAGTTGAGCGAGCTTCAGATGCACAACGGCACGGTCTATCGCTGGAATCGTCCGGTGTACGACTGCTCGGATGGCAAGCCGCACTTGCGTATCGAGAATCGAGTGCTGCCGGCCGGACCGACTGTCGTCGACATCATGGCCAATGCGGCCTTCTACTACGGCACAGTTCGGGCGCTGGTGAACGCGGAGCGGCCACTGTGGTCGCACATGTCGTTCCATGCGGCAGAAGAGAACCTGCACATCGGCGCCAAGTACGGACTCGACGCAACTTTGTACTGGCCGGAGATCGGTTGGGTCGGTGCCGACGAGTTGGTCCTGCGAAGGCTGCTGCCATTGGCGGACGAGGGTTTGGCGGACTTCGGATTGTCCGCCGCGGCCCGCGATCGTTATCTCGGCGTCATCGAGGGGCGGTGCCTGAATCGGCAGACCGGTGCCGCCTGGCAACGAGAGCATGTGGCGCGCGCGGAGGCCTCGGGCGCGGATCGCTCGACTGCGCTCACCGGAATGCTCCGCGGTTACGTCGAGAACATGCGGGCGGGAGATCCCGTTCACACCTGGTCCTGATTGCTCTGCTAATTCTCCTATCCGTCAACAGTTTCGGGGACCTAAGTCCCCGAAATGAAGAGGGGGCGACCCCAAAAAAGCCGGACAAGTGGGATGGTTAGAGTGAAAGTGGCTCGGTTACTTCTTCAGGAAGGTGGGCACATGAGTTCACGCGAACATAACAGTGTTGTTGTCGGAGTCGAGGGTTCGGACACTGCGTCCACTGCGCTCCGCGAGGCCGCGAAAATCGCCGCCCAGCGCGAATTGCGACTCGACATCATCCACGCTCTCGACTTCGCGCCTTACGGTTTCGGCGGACCGTACGTCGACGCGGGTGGGGTGTACGAATGGGTCGAAGAGGCGGGAAAAGCGATCTTGGCAGAGGCGGAACAATTCGCCCATGAGATCGATCCGAAACTCGAAGTTCACACCGAAATCGCCATCGGCAGCGCAACTCAGTGGTTGATCGAGAGTTCGGCGCAGGCCAGGCGGGTCGTTGTCGGAGCGTCCGCTTCAGGCAAGGCGGCGACGGCAGTTCTCGGCAATACAGCGGTCGGTGTTGCCAGTCACGGCAAGTGCCCGGTCATCGTCGTGCGGGACCGCGACGGCGCAGTGCCTTCGGAGGGACCCGTCGTGGTCGGCGTCGACGGCAGTGCGCTCAGCGCGCAAGCAGTGGGCGCGGCATTCGAGGAAGCAGCGTTCCGCGGCGCCGAGTTGGTGGCGCTGCACGTTTGGAGTGACCTCGGCAGCGCGGCATTCGAAGACCCGAGGGCAGCTGCGCTTGCCCCGCAGTCTCTTGAAGAGGAAGAGCACGCAGTACTCAGCGAGAGCTTGGCCGGTTGGTCCGAGCAGTACCCGGACGTGAAGGTCCGGCGCGAGGTATACCTCGACAACCCACGAGGACGGCTGCTCGACTGGTCGGCAAAAGCGCAGCTTGTTGTAGTCGGCAGCCGTGGCCGTGGTGGATTCCGTGGCATGCTCCTCGGCTCGACCAGCAATACTCTGATCGCTTCGGCCAAGTGCCCCGTCATGGTGGTTCGCCCCGAAGAATCCTGACCTCTCCAAGTTCTCCCGCTACCCCGTTCGTTTCGGTCATCGAATACGAACGGGGTAGTCACATGAATGCGGACTCATGTTCCGTAGTGTTCGATGTGAGTTAGGTGTTCGATGGGAGTACCAAGGCTGTGTGCGCGTCGCACACGGCGGCAATCGTCTGGATTGGGGTTACAACGTGCGTATCGGTATGGGTTTGAACTACAGCGGCGGGTTCGCCGAAACCGTCGAAGAGGTCGGTGACCTGGAGAAGGCGGGCCTGGACATCGCCTTCGTTCCGGAAGCGTATTCCTTCGACGCGGTCAGCCAGCTCGGTTACCTGGCGGCCAAGACGTCGACCATCGAACTCGCTTCGGGAATCTTCCAGATCTACACCCGTACGCCCTCGTTGACCGCCATGACGGCAGCGGGCCTGGACTTCGTCTCCAACGGTCGCTTCGTTATGGGCCTGGGTGCTTCCGGACCGCAGGTGATCGAGGGATTCCACGGCGTCAAGTACGACGCTCCGTTGGGACGCACGCGTGAGGTCGTAGAGATCTGCCGTCAGGTGTGGCGCCGCGAGAAGGTCGAATACCAGGGCAAGTACTACCAGGTTCCGCTCCCCGCCGAGAAGGGCACCGGACTGGGCAAGCCGCTCAAGCTGATCAATCATCCTGTGCGTGAGCGCATCCCGATCCTGATCGCTTCGCTCGGACCCAAGAACGTCGAGCTGACGGCTGAGATCGCCGAAGGCTGGGAACCCATCTTCTTCCATCCGGAAAAGGCAGCAAGCGTATGGGGCGAGCCGATTGCGAAGGGCAAGGCCAAGCGCGATCCGAGCCTCGGCGAGCTTCAGGTGTACGCGTCGCCGGCCCTGGCCATCGGTGACGACGTCGACCACATGCTCGACTGGGTACGCCCGAGCCTTGCGCTCTACATCGGCGGTATGGGCGCCAAGGGCAAGAACTTCTACAACGACCTCGCGGTGCGATACGGCTACGAAGAGGCCGCCGAGAAGATTCAGGATCTCTACCTCGCGGGCAAGAAGGACGAGGCCGCAGCAGCGGTCCCGGACGAGCTGGTTCGCGCCGTGTCGTTGATCGGTCCCGAGAGCTACGTCAAGGAACGCGTCGCAGCCTTCGCCGAAGCTGGCGTCACGACGCTCAACGTCACGCCGTTGGCGGCCGATCGCAACGGCCGTGTTCAGCTGATCGAGAAGTTCCGCAAGATTTGTGACTGACCCTGCTGTGCGCCTTTATTAACCGCCGGCGGTTAATAAAGGCGCACAGCAGAGCGGGTGATTCGGGATCTCTTGCGCACGAAACCCGATTTTTGGCGCTTTCATATGGGACTTTTTTCACTTCTGACCGGTCGGGTTCTTCGCCTAACGTGGATCGAGTAGCCAGGGTTTGCGTGCGAATCCGGCACCGGTGGCCTCGTTGACGCCCGAAAGGGATGTTGGCGGGGCCGTTGCCGCAGTCCACCCGAACTCGGAATGTCCGATTCGGGACTCGCGTCGGCTGATGAATCCTTTTTGCCGTCATTGGGCAATAGTGTGAGGGCGAAGAGATTCTCTGGTCGATCGTGGAGGGACGAACATGAGTGCAACCAAACCCGTAGTCGTAGCAGTGGACGGCTCGGAATCGGCGTCGTCGGCTGTCGTCTGGGCCGCTCGAACGGCGGTGGCGCTCGGTCGTCCGCTGCACATCGCGACGGTGGTGCACATCCCCGCTTTCTACTACTCCGAGCCGTACCTCGCCGAGAGCTTCAAGGACGAACTTCGCCGCACTGCCACCGCCCGTCTGGACAGCGCGCAGATCCTCGCGCGGCAAAGCATCGACGACGACCTCGAGATCGTCACCGAACTACTCGACGGCAGCGTCTCCGATCGCCTGATCGAATTGTCCAAGGGCGCGTACATCATTGCGCTCGGCCCCCGCGGGCATGGTGAATTCACCGGATTGGTCGTCGGTTCCGCGACGGTGTCGGTGGTCTCGCACGGCGAATCTCCGGTGGCGGTAGTCCGGGGCCGGACGCTTGATGGTCGACCGCCGACCGAAGGTCCTGTCGTCGTCGGTGTCGATGGATCCGAAAGCAGCATCGAGGCAGTCGAGCATGCTTTCGAACAGGCATCCGCTCGTGGTGCAACGTTGATCGCGGTCAACGTGTGGAGCGATGTGAGCGTGCAGCCCTCTCTGGGCGCCACTCCTGACGATCCACTGTGGAGCAGCATCCAGACAGGTGAGGAAGTTGTCCTTGCCGAGCAATTGGCTGGTTTCACCGAGCGCTACCCGGACGTCGTCGTCGAGAGAGTCGTCGCGCGTGACCGTCCGGTCCGAGTGCTGAGCGAATACGCGGAGACGGCGCAATTGATCGTCGTCGGCAGTCGTGGGCGCGGCGGATTCGCGGGAATGCTCCTCGGATCGACCAGTCGGGCACTGCTCCATACTGCGGATTGCCCGGTTCTCATCGTCCGGCACGTCAACAAGTGAAGAGAATGCATTCAATGACTTTTGAGTCCACCGTCTCCGGTACCGTTCGACGTGAGATGTCTTTTGGAGGGGTTCGATGACAACGCGGATATTCCTGGTCGACGATCACGAGATCGTCAGACGCGGATTGTTCGACCTACTCGGTGGGGTCGAAGACTTCGTGGTGGTGGGTGAGGCCGCATCCGTGGGAGAAGCATTGGCTGCGGTACCGCAGAGCAATGCCGACGTCGCGGTTCTGGACGTACGGCTGCCGGACGGCAACGGCGTCGAACTGTGCCGCGAACTGCGCTCGATGCTGCCCAACCTGCGCTGCCTGATGCTCACGTCGTACGCGGACGACGAGGCACTACTCGACGCGATCATGGCGGGCGCTTCGGGATTTGTCCTCAAACAGATTCTCGGAACCGATCTGGTCGCTGCGGTCCGCACAGTCGGGCGCGGCGGTTCACTGCTCGACAGTCGGGCGACGGAGGCGCTGATGCAGCGGATCCGTAGCGACCGCACAGCTGATCCGTTGGCCGAACTTTCCGATCAGGAGCGAGCAGTCTTCGACCTCATCGGAGAGGGACTCACCAACCGGGAGATCGGCGCGCGATTGTTCCTCGCGGAGAAGACAGTCAAGAACTACGTGACGCGTCTGCTCTCGAAGCTGGGCATGCAGCGTCGTACTCAGGCTGCGGTGCTGGCCACCGAAATCCGCAGCGGCAGTCGATAGGTCTACCGACCGGACTTCGGTCGATTCGAGTTGGTGCGCCCGAGCGGTACTCGCCAGAGCAGGCGTGCACCGCTCGGATCGTGGTTGACGATCGTGCACGTACCGCCGCAATGTTCGGCACGGCGCTCGAGATTGTGAAGTCCACTCTTGTGGAAGTCGGAGGGGAGTCCGACGCCGTCGTCTTCGATCGTGATCGCAAATTCGACGTCCGCGGTGACTGCGATGGTGATGTGGTGTGCGTGTGCATGCCGAAGGACGTTGCTCAGCCCCTCACGCAGCACAGCTTCGGCGTGCTGGTGGATCCCGGGATTCACCAGAGTGTCGATGGCGCCGGAGAATTGGACGCTGGGGGTCACGGAGGACTGTGCGGTGGCGTCGCCGATGACATCGAGGAGGCGTCGGCGCAGGCTCGACGAATCGGTGGCTGTGGGAGTCTGCAGATCGAAGATGGTTGTCCGAATCTCGCGGACTGTCTTGTCGAGCTGTTCGAGGGATCGTTTGACAATCGCGCGCGCCGACTCCGGGAGGGTCTCGTCCGGAAGCGTGCTCTGCAGGCTCATTCCGCTCGCGAACAGTCGCTGGATGACGTTGTCGTGCAGATCTCGTGCGATGCGGTCGCGGTCCGCGAGAACCGACAACAGGCGTTGCGCCTTTTGTTTCTCGTCGAACTCGATTGCAACGGAGCCGAGTTCGGCCATCGACTCGATTCGGGTCAGTTCGTCGTGATCCCAGTGCGTGTTGGACGAGTTCGACGCCACGATGACCGCGCCGACTACACCCGAGGCGACGCACATCGGTGCCACGACCGCACTTCCGGCCGACGGCACCAGTTCGGTGAGTGCACCTAAAGTGGTGAGTACCTGTAGCTTTCGAGTGCTCCGCACCACGTCGAACGGATAGGTCGTCGCTGGAATTCTGACTCCACGTGACGTGGTTCGGGCGCTGGCCGCAGCGTGAACCTGTGCGTATCCGTTCTCGCAGATCACCACGATCACGTCGTCGACGCCGGTCAGGTCCCGAACGCGACTGGCAAGAAGTTGCAGGCCGTCCTCGAGCGAGTCACCGGCCAGCAACCGCGAGCGAATGGCAGATGTTGCGGTGAGCCATCTTTCACGAGTTCGTGACTGCTCGAACAGCCGGGCGTTTTCCACAGCGATGCCGGCTGCGATGGCGAGGGCCTCGAGAATGACCTCGTCTTCTTGGGTGAACTCGGCTTTTCCTCGTTTCTCGGTCAGGTAGATGCTCCCGAACACCTTTCCTCGCATCATGATCGGCGCCCCGAGGAAACTCTCCATCGGTGGATGATTCGCGGGGAATCCCACCGATTCGGGATGGTCGCCGAGATGCGCCACACGCAAAGTCTGCGGGTGATTCATCAGAACACCCAGAACGCCATGACCTTCGGGGAAATGCCCCATGGTCGCGCGTTGGGACCCGGAGATTCCCTCGTACACGAATTCCGAGAGCCCGCCCCCTGGCGCCGCAACCCCCAGGGCGCCGTAGCGGCAATCCAGAACCGTTGTCGCAGAGGTGATGATCCGTTGGAGAGTCAGGTCGAGATCCAGACCTGAACCGACCACCAGGACCGCCTCGAGCAGACGGTGGAGTGTCGGTATGTCTGCATTAGAATCGCCCAGGCGGTCGAGCAACTCGCCGAACGTGCGTGCCGGACTGTGACCCGATGCTTCGACCATGGTCGAAGCATATCGCCTCGCGGAACGTCAGCCCTCCTGACTGCGACCTTCCCACCACGACGACCAGTGATGCTTGATTTCGTCGAACTCGTCATCGCTCAGGTCGTAGGTGGTCAGCAGGATGGACATGCCTCCGTCTGGCCGCTGCGGAGTCACCGACTGGGTCGCGACAGAGAGTAGACCAGGACCGAGATCTTCGACTGTCAACCCGAATTGGTGATCGGTGACGTAGTCGACGACGCCTTCGAAATAGTCGCCGGGAGCGATTGTCGCCGCGTACCGACTTCCCGCTTCCAAACCGATTTCGGTGAGCCCGAGGACGGTTGCCGCATTCTCGCCAGGGAGCAGCAGGCCGTCGAGATAGATGGTTCTTCGCTCAGCGAGTCCGTGGTGCTCCACTGCGAATCTGAGCAACGGGAGGAACGTCGTCCATCCCTCGGTGATGTCGTCGTACCAGTCGTCGGCGGCAGATTTGGCCGGCCGATCGATGCGGACGACCGTCTTGCCGTCTTGTTCGAGAAGTGAGAAGCGGTCACCGTTTCCGAGTTTCAGCGTCAGTGCTTCGGGATCGGCCTCAGCGGTGGAGTAGATCTGGGTGATTTCGTCGTCGAGACCGTCGTACTCCCAGCCGAACCAACGACGAATCAGCGACGGGTCGCGCAGGGCGGGCCACAGAACGGACGGGGCTGCGACGATGGACACTTCGATCACGGTTTCGCTCACCCGGAAGACGGTACCGACTTCAACCCTTCATAGCGACGGTGAGCAGAAATGCAACGTCTTCGAGCGCTTCGACGCTGTGGCGGTCGGCCGGCACGGTGAGGAAATCACCGGTGGATCCTTTCCACTGGTCGCTCCCACACACAAGATTCAGCTTCCCGCTCAGGACCAACAGTGTGGCTTCGCCCGGACTGTCGTGTTCGGCGAGACTCTTGCCGGCGCTCAGCGCGATCACCGTCTGTCGCAGGCTGCGCTGGTGGCCGCCGTAGACGGTTTGTGAACTGCGACCGCTGGTCGCCGAGCCCGCCAGTTTCAACTGTTGGCGAGCGAGAGCGGTCAGTGACTTCTTGTCCATCGAAGACCTCTCGGAAGCGGTGAATGTCGTTCTTGGAGTATGACCGACTCACTCGCGAGGTGCCTCGTTATCGGCGGAAGTCGGTCAGCGCGTGTATTCCAGCCAGCGGAAGCGCAGCCCGCTCTTCTCCGAGGTCTGCCAGGGCTCGTCGGACTTCAGGTTCCATTCGGGGCCGATCTCGGGAGCAAAGGCATCACCGGCGATGTCGAGGTCGACCTCGGTCACCAGGAGATGCGTCGCGAATGGCAGTGCAGCCGAATAAATTTGCCCGCCGCCGACGACAAATACGTCACCGTCCGGCAACGCCAAGGCGTCGTCCAGCCTGTGGACTACCTCGGCGCCTTCGGCTTGCCATTGCGGATCGCGCGTGACGACGATGTTCCGACGCCCGCTGAACGGCCGGAACTTCAGCGGAATGGAGTCCCAGGTGCGCCGTCCCATGATCACCGGATGTCCCATGGTGACGCGTTTGAAGTAAGCCATGTCCTCGGACACGCGCCACGGGATCGTGTTGTCGACGCCGATGACGCCGTCGTGGGCCTGCGCCCAGATGAGGGTGACTGTGCGATCGGTCATCGTCAGACCGCTACCGGCGCTTTGATCGCGGGGTGGTGCTGATAATCGACGATCTCGACGTCCTCGAAGGTGTAGTCGAAAATGGAGTCGCGTTTGTTCAGCTTCAGGGTCGGCAACGGAAGGGGCTCGCGACCGAGCTGCTCGGTGACCTGGTCGACGTGGTTGTCGTAGATGTGGCAGTCACCGCCGGTCCAGACGAACTCGCCGACGTCGAGTCCGGCCTGCTGGGCCATCATGTGGGTGAGCAGCGCGTAGCTGGCGATGTTGAACGGAACGCCGAGGAACATGTCGGCGCTGCGCTGGTACAACTGGCAGGAGAGCTTTCCGTCGGCGACGTAGAACTGGAAGAACGCGTGGCATGGAGCCAGCGCCATCTGCGGAATGTCGGCGACGTTCCACGCCGAGACGATGATTCGCCGCGAATCGGGGTTGGAGCGCAGGGTCTCGACGGTCTGCGTGATCTGGTCGATGTGCTCGCCCGAAGGGGTGGGCCAGCTACGCCACTGGACGCCGTAGACGGGGCCGAGTTCGCCGTTCTCGTCGGCCCACTCGTCCCAGATGGAGACGCCGTGCTCGTGCAGCCACGCCACATTGGAGTCGCCGCGCAGGAACCACAGGAGCTCGTTGACGATCGACTTGAGGTGGACCTTCTTGGTGGTGACGAGCGGAAAGCCGTCGGCAAGATCGAAACGCATCTGGTGACCGAAGATGCTGCGGGTGCCGGTTCCGGTTCGATCGGATTTGGCGGTACCCGTCTCCATGACGAGCCGGAGGAGGTCTTCGTAAGCAGTGGAGACAGTCACGGGAATCAGTCTAGGGCCTGCCTTGCCGTGGGGCGTTAATAAAAAACCCCCGGGAAAAAAAAGCCACCGCCAAAAACCAAACGCCCCATCCCCA